>DATGIT010000015.1:0-78626 GCA_035295545.1 Binataceae bacterium (SeqCode) | reverse complement strand
GCGCCGGCGATGCGCGGGATGCCGGTGCTGGTGCAGATGGAAAACGGCAAGGAACGGTGCGTCGCGTGCGGCCTGTGCGAGTGGGCCTGTCCGACCACCTGTATCACCATTTTCCCGGCCGAGACCGCGGACGAAGTCGAGCGCTATCCTGAAGTCTTTGACATCGACATGTCGCGTTGTATGTTCTGCGGGTTATGCGAGGAGGCCTGCCCGGAAGAGGCGATCGTGATGAGTCGCGCGGTCGAGATCGCGACCTATTCACGCCGCGGCTCGCTCTGGCACAAGGCCGATCTGCTCGTACCGCAGAATAAGCTCAAGACGCGAACCGACTTTCTCCGCGGCCACTACGAGTAGCCGGAAGCGCCGCCAATAAACCGCCCCCACGAGGATCGATGAGCCCTTCCGAGGAACCGAAGACGCCTGCGCCGCCCGAGCCTTCGCCGCTCGTCGCCATGGTAATCGCGCGGCTCGGCGCGCTCGTGCTTGCGCATGCGAGTTTTCGCGGCGACGATTGCATCCACGTCGCGCGCGAGAATCTGCTCGAGGCCGCGCGCGCGCTGCGCGACACGCCCGAGCTCGGCTTCGACCTGCTGCTTGACGTAACCTGCGTCGACTATTTTGGCCAGCCCGACGGCTTCCATAATGCGCCCGAGACCTGGGATCGAAATCATGCGGTGGTGCGCCGGCGCGCCGAATGGCGCCATCGCGTGAACATGCCGGCGCGCGGCGGCGAGCCGCGTTTTGCGCTCGTCTATCATCTGACCTCGACCCGGCTGCTCCATCGGCTGCGAGTGAAAAGCCGCGTGCCCGAGGATGACCCGACGATTGCGAGCCTGAGCGGGCTTTGGCCGGGCGCCAACTGGCTCGAACGCGAAACCTACGACCTTTACGGAATCCGCTTCAAAGACCATCCCGATCTGCGCCGCATCTATCTCTACGACGAGTTCGTGGGACATCCGCTGCGCAAGGATTACAGCAAACACGACGAGCAACCGATACAAGCCTATGTCGGACCAGGATCAGACCAGCCGCGCCGCCCTCGCTAACCTGGCGGCGGCCGATTCGCGCGCCGACCTGCATACTCCGCTGATGCGGATGCAGATGGGGCCGTCGCATCCGGCGACCCACGGCACGGTCAAGATGGTGCTCGACCTCGACGGTGAACGCGTGGTCAAGGCCGACATCCAGGTCGGCTATCTTCATCGCGGTTTCGAGAAGGAATGCGAGAGCGGCTACTACTACCAGAACATCCCTTACACCGATCGGCTCAACTACAGCTCGCCGATGCTCAACAACGTCGGCTACTGTCTGGCGGTCGAAAAGCTGATGGATCTGCGGACGCCGCCACGATGCGATTACATACGAGTGATCGCCGGTGAGATCTCGCGCATGTGCGATCACTACCTGTGCCTGGGCGCGATGGCGCTCGAGCTGGCGGCGATGACGCCGTTTCTGTACCTGCTCGAGGCGCGCGAGCTGATGTGCGATCTGCTCGACGCGCTGTGCGGCGCACGGGTGACCACCAATTACATACGTATCGGCGGAGTCTCGGCCGATCTGCCGGACGGCTTCGATGGCTTTGCCGGCGAGCGGCTGGATCGCTCGCTCAAGTTGCTCGAGGACGCGGACAAGCTGCTGACGCAGAATCCGGTGTTCCGCGAACGGGTCGAGGGCACCGGCCATCTTCCGCCCGCCGAACTGATCGGGCACGGCGTGACCGGTCCGCTGCTGCGCGCGGGCGGCGTGGCCTATGACGTTCGGCGGGTGCAGCCATACCTGGTGTACGGCGATCTCGATTTCGATATTCCGGTGGGGGAACACAGCGACAATTTCGATCGCTACCTGGTGCGGCTTGAGGAAATTCGTCAAAGCCGCCGCATTATCGCGCAGTGCTTCGAAAAGATTCCCGCCGGGCCGGTCAACTCCGACGATCCGCGCGTGCGCTGGCCGCGCAAGGGCAAAGTGTTCGGCCGCATGGAGGAACTGATCGACCAGTTCAAGCTGGTCACCGAGGGCGGACTGATCCCGCCGGGTGAGGTTTATCACGCGGTCGAGGGCGCAAACGGTGAGCTGGGCTTCTATATCGTGAGCGACGGCACGGGCAAGCCGTACAAGTGCCGCTGCCGCGCGCCAAGCTTCTCCAACATGTCGGCGCTGGAGAAGATGATCACCGGCGGGATGCTCGCCGATGTGGTCCCGACTTTCGACTTGATCAACATGATTGGCGGCGAGTGCGACCGCTGAGGCGCCGCACGCATAGCATCGCTTGAACGTGAGACACGATGGGTCTGTCGGCTGAAACGCAGGAAAAAATCCGCGCCGAGCAGGCGCGCTTTCCCAATCCGCGCGGCGCGCTGCTCGCCGCCATCTACCTCGCGCGCGACGACCTCGGTGAGCTCGGCCCCGAGGCCTTCGCCGAACTCGCGCCGCTGTTCGGGATGCGCCCGGCCGAAGTGGCCGAGGTCGCATCGTTTTATTCGCTGTTCAATCTGCCGCGCGCGCAGGCCGTAATACAGGTGTGCACGAATCTTCCGTGCTGCCTGCGTGGCGCGCGCGGCGTGGTGCGGGAGCTGGAGCAGCGGCTCGGCATCAAGTCAGGCACCGCGACACCCGACGGCCGTTTCGCGATCGCCGAGGTCGAATGCCTCGGCTCGTGCGCGACCGCGCCGGTGGTCCAGGTGAATCGCAATCCCTACCTGGAACGGGTGACGCCCGAGGTCGCCGCCGGATTGCTCGAGTCTCCCGCGGCGGCGATCGCCGCGCGCCGGCCTGCGCCGATCATTTCGCGCGTCGGCGAAGGCGTCGACGGCTACCTGCTGCCGCGCGGCGACGAGAAGTGGCTCACGCTCGAGGACTATCGCGCCCACGGCGGGTTCGAGGCGGCGCGCAAGGCCGCAAGCATCGCGCCCAAGGAGCTAGCCGCGATGGTCAAGGATGCGAATCTGCGGGGCCGCGGCGGCGCAGGTTTCGTTACCGGGCTCAAATGGACCTTCATGCCGCCGCCCGACAAGCGTCCGCGCTATTTGGCGGTCAACGCCGATGAGAGCGAGCCGGGCACGTTCAAGGATCGCCAGATCATGTCGCGCAATCCCTACCTGCCGCTGGAAGGGATCATGATCGCGGCGATGGCGATGGAGTCCACGGCGGCCTTCATCTATATCCGTGGCGAGTACGTGGAGGAGTTCGCGGCGATGAGCGCCGCGATCCGCCGGCTGTACGAAGCCAGAATCCTCGGCGACAACGCACTCGGCTTCAACCGCCGCTTCGACATCACCATCCAGCAGGGCGCGGGCGCATATATCTGCGGCGAGGAGAGCGGCATGCTCGAATCGATGGAAGGGCGCAAGGGCCAGCCGCGCAAGCGCCCGCCGTTCCCCGCCCAGGTCGGCCTGTGGGGCCAGCCGACCACGGTCGACAACATCGAGACCCTCTCGCACGTCCCGACCATCGTGATGCGCGGCGCGCAGTGGTTTCTCGACGAGGGCGTGAAGAACGCCGCCGGTCACACGCTTTTCGGCGTGAGCGGCCACGTGAACAACCCGGGAATCTTCGAACTGCGCCTCGGCGTCAAGCTGCGTGATCTCATTTATCAGCACGCCGGCGGAGTAATCGGCGGGCGGGCGATCAAGGCGATCATTCCGGGCGGCGTCTCGATGCCGGTGTTGCGCGGCGATCAGGTCGACGTCGCGATGGATCATGAATCGCTGCGCGCGGCGGGCACGCTGATCGGCACCGGCGGTGTGATCGTGATGGATGAGCGCACCTGCATGGTGCGCACCGCGCTGGTGGTGGCCCGTTTCTTCGAGCACGAGTCCTGCGGCCAGTGCACCCAGTGCCGCGAAGGCACCGGATGGACCTACCGCACGCTTAAGCGAATCGAGAGCGGCCGCGGCGAGCCGCAGGACCTGCAGACGCTCGCCGACACCTTCGATTTCATGGACGGCAAATGCATCTGTGCGCTCGCCGACGGCGCGTCATGGGCGGCGCGCGCCTTCCTCAAGCAGTTCCGCGCCGACTTCGAGGCGCACATCGCGGAACATCGATGCCCTTTCCCGGAGAGCTTTGAAGTATGAACCATCGGCCGGCGCGCAACGCGATCGTTGCGATTCTCGGAACGCCCGAGCGCACCGAGGGCAGCCTCGACGACCCGCGCGAGCGCGAGGAGAACGGCATCCGCTTCAACGAGAAATGGATCTATACGCATCTGACCGGCGATCCGGCGGGTGTGCCGATGCGCGTCGTGTATTGGATGCGGTACGATTTCCAGGGCACCGTGGTGCGTAATCGCGAGGACGAAGCCTGGCGCATGGATGCGGCGCTCGCCGAAGCCGCCGCGCGTCGCAGCAGCCGCCTGCCGCCGCTCGACCCTTCGCACAATCCGCCGGTTACGCCGCGTGTCCAATATCATCCGACTTCCGAGCCTGAAGGCGAACCCACGCTGGGCGGACTGATCCAGGAAAAATCCGGATTGAGCTGAGCGTTTCGGACGGCCGCGCGCCGGGCAAGGCGCCGTTCATCTCACCGGCGCACGCGCACGCCGCGGCGCCGCGAGGCTTCGGCTCAGACGAATGCCTCGCGCAGTACGTCCGCAGCTTCGAGAATCGACCGGCGGCCTTTCTCCAGCACAGACGCCATTCCGGTGAACGCGTGGGTGACGCCCTCGTAGCGCGTGCATCTCGCGGCGACGCCCGCGCGCTCGAGCCGCGCGGCAAATTCCTCGGCCTCGTCGCGCAGCGGATCGTATTCCGCCGTGACGATCAGCGCGGGCGGCAGTCCGCGCAGATCCTTGGCCGCGCCCGGGCAGCAATAGGGATTGGCGCGGTCGCGCTCCGACGACAAATAGCAGTTCCAGAACCATTCCATGTCAGCGCGCGAGAGCAGATAGTAGCTGCCGCTTGAGAACTTGCGATGCGACGGCGTGTCCAGCGCGGCGTCCGTCGCCGGATACCACAGCACCTGGCAGCGGATGCGCGGGCCGCCGCGATCACGCGCCATCATCGCGACCGCCGCGGCCAGCGTGCCGCCGGCGCTGGTGCCTGCAACCGCCATACGCGCGCGGTCGACGCCAATCGCGGCCGCATTGCTCGCGACCCACGCGGTCGCGGCGTAGCAATCGTCGGGACCGGCGGGAAACCGATGCTCCGGCGCGAGCCGATAATCGACCGACACCACGACGCATCGCGCGGCGTTGGTCAGTATCCGGCAGATGACATCGTGCGTATCGAGATCGCCTGCGACCCATCCGCCGCCATGGAAGAAAACCACGACGGGCGGGTCGTTCGCTTCGTTCGGGCGGTAGATGCGCAGCGGAATCTCGCCGGCCGGTCCTGGGATGCGGCGATCGATAAGCTGCGCAACGTTCTCGCGCGCGCCAGAGGATGCGCCGCGGCGGATCGCTTCGCGCACGCCCTGCACGCCGAGATCGCTCAGTGCGCCGCCGCCCGCCGCCGCAGCCCGGTCGAGTATCGCCTTCATATGCGGATCGAGCGCCACGTCGCGAGTCCTCCCGCCGGTCGCCCAGGCCGCGCGCGCTACCTGCCGACAGCCTGCTTCAATGCCGCGCCCATATCCGCGATTGCCCTGCGCGCCTCGTCCAGCACCGAGGCCATCAGCACAAAGCCGTGCGTCACGCCCTCGTAGCGGATGCATTTGGCCTTGACCCCGGCCTCCTGCAGCCGGGCCGCGTAGGTCTCGCCCTCGTCGCGCAGCGGATCGAAGCCGGCGGTCACCACCAGGGCCTGCGGCAGGCCGTGCAAATTTCCGGCTTCGGCCGGGCATGCATAGGGGTTGCTCTTGTCCTTGTCGCCGTTGAGGTAGTGGCCCCAGAACCAGACCATGTCTTTCTTCGACAGGATGTAACCGTCGTCCTGGAACTGGGTCTGCGAGGGGGTGTCGAGCGAAGCGTCGGTTGCCGGGTAGATGAGCAGTTGGAAGGCGATTTTCGGCCCGCTGCGATCCCGCGCCATCAGCGCGACCGCGGCCGCGAGATTGCCGCCGGCGCTGTCGCCGCCGACCGCGATGCGCGCCGGGTCGCCGCCGATCGAGGCCGCGTTCTCGGCTGCCCATTTGGTTGCCGCATAGCAGTCCTCGGGACCGGCGGGAAACTTGTGCTCGGGCGCCAGCCGGTAATCCACCGACACCGTCACGCATCCCGAGGCGTTGCACAACGAACGGCAGAACGTGTCCCACGACTCGATCGTGCCGATCGTCCATCCGCCGCCATGAAAGTACACCAGCACGCCAAACGGCGCTTTGCCCTCGGGCGTGTAAATTTGCACGGGTATCTGGCCGCCCGGCCCGGGGATCGTGCGACGCTCGGATTTCGCGACCTTCTCCGGCGCGGAGTTGAATGGCTCGAGCAGCGCGGCGATTCCCTGGCGCGCCTCGGCCGGGGTCATCGAATGAAACGGCCGGGCGCCCGAGGCGGCGGCCTGCTCCAGGATAGCTTTCATCTGCGGATGCAACTGCATGAGGACCGTCTCCTTGCGTGGACTGAGTTTCTTGGAACTAACGCGAACGCGGGAATAGCGCAAATCCTTTGAACACGGCCGGCGCGGTCTGTCGGGAGGCTCGGCGGCTGCGGCAGGGCCGCGATAGAGCGGCCTTGGATCGGGCTTTACCGGCGACGCCACGCGAGCAGGCGCTCGAGCAGGCGCTTGCGCGACGGGGTGAGACGGGTGCGGTTGTATGCGTCGGCGATTTTTTTGATCGCCTCCGCCTGTGTCGGATATGGATGGATCGCGCTCGCTATTCGCGCGAGCCCGATTCCGGCGGTCATTGCCAGCGTCAGTTCTGAAATCATTTCGCCCGCGTGAGCCGCGACGATGGTTGCGCCGACGATCTGGTCGGTTCCTTCACGCACGTGCACCTTGGCAAATCCCTCGGTCTCGCCGTCGAGCAGCGCGCGGTCCACCGCATCCAGCGGCTGGACGAAGGTGCGTATCGCGATTGCGCGCGCCGCCGCTTCTGCCGCATTCAGTCCCACCTGCGCAATCTCGGGCTCGGTGTAGATGCAGCGCGGGATGGCAAGACGGCTTACGCGTTCGCGGCCGAAGAAGAGCGCGTTGCGGATCGCGATTCGCGCGTGAGCGTCGCTCAGGTGCGTGAACTGGAGCGCGGAGCAGACGTCGCCGGCGGCGAAAATCCGCGGGTTGCCGGTCTGAAGATAATCGTCGACGTGGATTCCGCCCTTCTCATCGTATTCGACGCCGGCGGCCTCGAGCCCCAGGCCTTCGACATTGGGCAAGCGGCCTGTGCCGACGAAGATCGCGTCGACTTCGACCTGCCGCGACGAACCGCGAGTCTCCAGGCCCAGAATTCGCGCTCCCGCGCCGGACGCGACGTTTGCGACCTTGCATCCCGTGAACAGCTCGACGCCCTCGTTGGACAGGGTGCGCGCGATGATCGCCGCCGCATCGCGATCCTCGCGCGCAAGAATTTCATTCAACGCCTCGATCAGGTACACCTGCGCGCCCAGGCGTCGCATCGCCTGCGCGAGTTCGCATCCGATCGGCCCGGCTCCGATAATCGCAATCCGCCGCGGCAACTCAGAGAGCGAGAAGACCGTCTCGTTCGTCAGAAAACCCGAGTCGGCGAGCCCCGGAATCGGCGGAGCGGCCGGGCGCGCGCCGGTTGCGATGAGCGCGCGCGCAAAGTTGAGCCTGCTGCCCGCCGCCTCGATCGTATCGCGGCCGACGAAGTGCCCTTCGCCGAGAAAGACATCGACGCCGAGCTCTCGAAAGCGCCGCGCCGAGTCATTCGCGCTCAGTTCCGCGCGCAGCCGGCGCATCCGCTCCATCGCCGCGCGGAAATCCACGCCGGTCGCGCCGGTGTCGGTGACGCCGAATGCGCCGGCGCGCGCGCAGGCCGCACGCGCGCGTGCGCTGCGGATCAAAGCCTTGGACGGAACGCATCCGAAGTTCAGGCAATCGCCGCCCATCAGCCGCCGCTCGATCAGCGCGACGCGCGCGCCGAGGCCGGCGGCGCCGGCCGCCGCGACCAGCCCCGCGGTGCCGGCACCGATCACGACCAGGTTGTAGCGGGGGGCAGGCTCGGGATTGAGCCAGTCGGGGGGATGAACGTTGGCGAGCAGCCGGGCGTCGTTTTCGTCCGCCGGCGCGGGGCCGGCGCCGACACTCATCGCGCCGACCGCTTGTCGCTCTTGAAATCGTACTTGTGCAGCGGCGTGCAGACGGTGATCTCGTACTCCGAGTAAAACACCCTGCGCCCGCGATCCTGCGCCTGGCGATGCTCGGGATGCTCGCGCCAGGCGGCCAGTGCCTCGGCCGAGGCCCATTCGGTGACGCCCAGGAGCTCGCCGTTCTGTCCTTCGTATTCGCGGTACGAGACGAAACCCGGCATTGCGCTCGCGATCCCGTACAGCCGCTCGGCGGTGCGATTGTATTCCTCGCGCTCGGCGGCGCTGAGATCGTTCATGCGGTAGCGAAAGAAGGCGACCACGTTGTGCGAATTTTTCTGCTCGGCCATTCCTGTTTTCCTTTCGACGCGACGCGGGTCGCTGGTTACTCGCGCGTTTCCAGCCCCATACGCCGCGCGATTATCACCTTCATGATCTCGTTGGTCCCGGCGTAAATCGATTGCACGGCCGCGTCGGCGTAGTCGGTTGCGACCGGAAATTCCATCATGAAGCCGTATCCGCCATGCAGCTGCAGGCACTGGCTCGACACCCGCTTGAGCAGCTCGGTCACCCACCATTTCGCCATGCTCACCTCGGTCACGAGGTCGTCACCGCGCACGTGAGCGGCGAGCAGACGATCGACGAAGGCCTGGCCGACTTCGACCTCGGTCATCATCTCGGCGAGCTTGAATTGCGTGTTCTGGAAGCTTGCGATCGGCCGGCCGAACGCCTTGCGGCCGCGGGTGTACTCGATGGTGTCCTCGAGGCAGCGGCGAGCACTGGTGAGCGCGCCGATCGCGGTTACCAGGCGCTCCTGCTGCAGCTTCTCCATCAGCATCCTGAACCCGGCGCCCTCCCGCCCGAGCAGATTGGTCACTGGTACGCGGCAATCCTCGAAGAACAGCTCGCTCGTGTCCTGGCCGCGAAGGCCGAGCTTGTCGAGCTTGCGTCCGCGTACGAAGCCCGGCGCGTCGGCCTCGACCAGGATGAGGCTGACGCCGCGATGCGCGGGCTGGGCTCTCGGGTCGGTTTTGACCACCACGATGAAGAGATCGGCGATCTGGCCGTTGGAGATGAAAATCTTGGAGCCGTTGATGACGTAGCTGTCGCCGTCGCGGCGCGCGGTGGTCCGGACCGCGGCGAGATCCGAGCCGGTCCCCGGCTCGGTCATGGCGATGCCCAGGATCGCGTCGCCGCTAATCGCGCCTGGCACCCATCGCCGCTTCTGTTCTCCGCTGCCATAGCTGACCAAGTAGGGCAGGCAGATGTCCGAGTGCAGCCCCATCATCAGGCCGTGCGCGCGCACTCGTGACATCTCCTCGATCACGATCGCGTCGTAAATGAAATCGGCGCCGGCGCCGCCGTATTCGGTTGGCCCGGCGGGCGCGAGGAATCCCGCCGCGCCGAGCTTGCGCCAGCTCTCGCGATCGCTCATGCCCGCGCGGTTCCATCCGTCGATCTTCGGCACTATTTCGGATTCGATGAAGCGGCGCACCTGCGCTCGAAACATCTCGTGCTCGTCGGTGAAAATATCGCGTCGCATATTGGGTCCGGCCTCGCGCCAAATCCTTGCACGGACGCCCGCATGTTCCAAACGGCCCGCGATTAGCCTGCGGTCGAGGGTGTGCGGGTTTGTGCGCTGACGAGACTCCGCGCTAGATAGAGTGGTTATGGTCAGACCGCTGCCGGGTTATCGGAGGAAGACATGATCAAGCTTTACGGTACGTCCAAGTCGCGGGCGGCGCGCGCCCTGTGGGCGCTCGAGGAGTTGGGCCTCAAATACGAACACGTTCCGGTCGAGGTGGGCAAGGCCAAATCTCCCGACAACCTGAGGCACAATCCCAACGGGCACATCCCGGTCCTGGAAGACGACGGCAGGATTTACTGGGAATCGATGGCGATCAACCTGTATCTCGCCGCCAAGTACGGCAAGGCGCCGCTATGGCCGGACTCGCACGAAGACCGCGGTCACGCGGTGCAGTGGAGCTTTTGGGCGATGACCGAGGCCGAGCCGCATCTGATCACCATCCTGCGCAACCGCATCCTGTTTCCTCCCGAGCAGCGCAACGAGCAGGCGGCCGTGGCGGCGGTCGCCGCGCTCGAAGGTCCGTTCAAGGTGCTCGACGGCGCGCTGCGGGGCCGCGATTATCTGCTCGGCAGGGACTTCACCATCGCGGATCTCAACCTGTCCTCGGTGTTGAGCTTCGCGCTGCTGGCCAAGCTCGACCTGAGCGCCACGCCCACCGCGCAGGCGTGGCTCGGGAAATGCCTGGGACGCGAGGCGTTCAAGAAGGCGCGCAGCCTGCCCTGAGGATGCGGCTGTCGCGGTCGCAGTGTGTCGGACTCTAACGGAGAACTTGCGCTCGTAAAGGAGAACCAGGGATGGATCGCGCGCATTTGATCGATCTAACCAGCCGCTTCATGGATGCGTTCAATCGCAACGACCTCGACGCGGTGATGGCGTTCTTTGGCGAGGACGGCGTGTACGAGGAGTTCAACGGCCGGCGCAACGTCGGCAAAGCGGCCGTGCGCGCCGCTTTCGAGCCGCAATTCAACGGCGCGTTCGGCGAGATGAAATTCCTCGATGAAGACCTGTTCGTCGATCCCGACGCGGGCAAGGTCATGGCCAGTTGGCGCTGCACGCTCAGTATCAAGGGTGAGCCCACATCGTGGCGCGGACTCGACCTGATGCATTTCAAGGGCGACAAGCTGGTGCAGAAACTGACCTACGCCAAGGCGAAAGTGCCGCTGTTTCAAAGCTGAGGGCCGAGAGGAGCGCGCTTCGCGCGACTTGACGCCCGCGTAGCCCGAAGACAAAACGAAAACGCCGCTGCGATGATGATGTTGCGCGGGAAGCGCGATGTGCGTTGCGCCTCAGCAACGTCGCGGCCCATCCCTTCAACTGGATTCCCCTAAGCTCCGCCAAGCCGGTCTTTACCGTTCACGGCTTCTGGCATGACGCCTGCTGTTTCTTAGCGCCGTACTGCCCTAATTTGCTGCCGCTTTGGGGCGCGGCAACATGCACCGGACCGGTGCCATAGCACAGGAGTGTTTCATGGCGGGGGAACGTTTACGCTCAGTCGGGTTTTCGCGATGGGCCGTGTTGAGCATCGCATGCGCGGCGATCGGATTCGTCGCGGCACAGCCGGCACTTGCCAAGGGTCCCAAGGAGGGTAAAGGCGAAGCGCGAGTGCAGTGGGTCAATCATTTCGATTTGCTCTCGGGCGACCCGACGGTGACGACGACCTCGTCGCTTTCGACCAATTCGGGAGTGGGCGGCGGCCTGACCGCGCTCGACATCATGTCGAGCACGCTCGGCGACACCGATTCGGTGGGCGGCAACAAGGTGGTGCAGATGGCGCTCGAGCTGCAGCCCAAGACCCGCATCGTCGGCGTGCGTTTGTGTTACGAATTGTCGGATCCGGGCCCAAACGGGAGCTATATCGATCAGATCCGGCTGGCCCAGATTCAGAACCCGCCTTCGACGGCGCTCGTGCTGCTCGACGATGCCACGGTGCAGGATGCCAGCGGCCCGACCTGCGTTGACAGCGCGCTCGTGTCGCCACCAATCAAGGCTAAAAACGGCTCGGTGTTGCTCAGCCTGCGGGTGAACTTCGACAATGTGAGCGACGTCATCGCGGTGCGCGCTCTGGGATTGCTGGTCAATCCGGAAGACTGAGCTCATTTTCAGATTTGCAATGAGTCCCTTGCGGCGGGACGGACTTCAGGGTCCGTCCCGCCGCGTTTTTTTCTGCCCCCGGCCGCGCATGCGCGCATCCAGCCTTTGACAGTAGCCGGCGATTCCCACTACCAGTTAAGCAGCAGGAGGCGACTGCCATGGGAGTTCTGTCCGGCTACAAGATCGTCGAGTTCGCGGGCATTGGGCCCGCGCCGATGTGCGCGATGCTGCTCTCGGACATGGGAGCCGAGGTGCTGAGGCTCGATCGCGCCGAGGACGCGAACCTCGGCATCAACACCGAGACCAAGTACAATCTGCTCAACCGCGGCCGCCGCTCGGTAGCGATCGATCTGAAGCGCCGCGAAGGTACCGAGCTTGCGCTCAAACTGATCGACCGCGCCGACGCGCTGCTCGAGGGCTTCCGCCCCGGAGTCATGGAGCGCCTCGGTCTGGGTCCGGACGTTTGTCTCGCGCGCAATCCCAGGCTCGTGTACGGGCGCATGACCGGATGGGGACAGGACGGGCCGCTCGCGCTCGCCGCCGGCCACGACATCAACTACATCGCGCTCACCGGCGCGCTCCATTCGATTGGACGCCGCGGCGAGGCGCCGGTCCCCCCGCTCAACCTGGTGGGCGATTTCGGTGGCGGCGGTGTGTACCTCGCGCTGGGCGTGGTCGCGGGCATGCTCGAGGCGCAGAAGTCGGGCAAGGGTCAGGTGATCGATGTCGCGATGATTGACGGCGCGGCCTCATTGATGGCCGGCGTGTATGGCCTCCACGGTGCCGGCGTGTGGAACGACAACCGGGGCGAAAACATCCTCGATACCGGCGCGCACTACTACAACACCTACGAGACCAGGGACGGCAAATACATCGCGATCGGTTCGATCGAGCCGAAATTCTATGCCGAGCTGCTGCGCCTGTCCGGGCTGGAGGGCGAAAAGTTGCCGCGCCAGAACGATCGCACTCAGTGGCCCGCGTTCCAGGAGAAGCTCAAGGCGCTGTTCAAAACCAAGACACGCGATGAGTGGTGCGAAATCATGGAAGGCAGCGAGGTTTGCTTCGCGCCCGTGCTCGACATGCGCGAAGCACCCGCCCATCCGCACAACCGCCATCGCGGCACTTTCGTCGAGGTCGAGAACGTGGTGCAGCCCGCGCCGGCTCCGCGTTTCATGCGCACGCCGAGCAAGATTCAGCGCCCGCCGGCACGACCCGGCGAGCATACCGAGGAAGCACTCAGGGATTGGGGCGTGAGCGCTGCGGACGTGGAGCGCCTGCGTGCGAGCGGCGCGATCGGCGTGCGCGGCTCGCAGGCCAAGGCGGCCGCCGGCCGGTAACCGCCCGGGCAACGACGCTTACGTGATGGTTGGACGGCGCTGCGCGCAGTCGAGGCAGCGCCGTATTCAGCCGGCACTGCCGGCGAGCGCTTTTTTATCGTAGCCGGTCAGGTCACCAATGCGTTCGACGGTGATGTCGGCGGCAGGATAATTTGCGACGTCAGGCGCATGCGCGTAATGGCCCTGGCGTGGGAACACCGTTGTCACACGGCTCCCCCAGGCTTTCTTGACCGCCGTCAGAATACGCACCTTGTCGTCGATCAGCACGTAGCGCTCCGCCGGATAGCGGCGCTCGACGTCTTCCAGCTCTTGTTCCTTGTGAATGTAGATCAGCACGCGGCCTTCGACAGCCTCGAACAGCCCGGAGCGCGCGACCTTGCGCGGCTGAAACACGACGTCGCCGTCGGACAGAATGACCGTCGTGCCGAAGGTCGACAGATGTTCGATTACGTCGAGCGAGCCCGGGTACAACCGATTGGCGAACGGGTAATCGACCAGGTAGGAGGAGACCTCGAGCAGGTGCGTGTCATGCGGATGCTCGATGCGATAGCGCTGCAGCGCGCCCAGGTAATCCGCGTACCCGAGTTTCTTGCGCAGGTCTTCGAAGATGGCCCAGTAGCGCTCCTGCGCCTCTGCGCCGACTTCGCGCGTCAGGTGGCGGCGCAGATCGTCGGCGATGCGATCGTTGTCGAGCAGCGTGTTATCGACGTCGAGCAGGAACACAACTGGGCTTCGCGGCTTGGATGATGATGACATGACAGAATTCCTCGCCCGTGATGGGTGGCAAGCATCCCTAAAATCGCAGGCTGTATCGCCAACGACAAGGGCGCCATAGCCGCTTCTGATTCGGACGCTTCTCGTGACTGGAAATTTGCGCTATCTGGCCTCATGTCCGCCGTCGCACCGATCGGTATGACTCCCGGTGCGCCGGCGACGGAGGTTGTGCGTATGAAGCCCGAGCTATCCAAGCCGACCAGCGGCGCGGCCGATCGCCGCGCGGTGCGCCCGCTCACCGGCGCCGAGTTTCTGGAAAGCGTCCGTGACTCGCGCGAAGTCTGGATTTACGGCGAGCGGGTCAAGGACGTGACCGCGCATCCCGCCTTCCGCAACACGGCGCGCATGCTCGCGCGCATGTACGACGCGCTGCACGATCCGCAGAAGGCCGCGGCGCTCACCATGCCTACCGATACCGGTAACGGCGGTTTCACGCACAAGTTCTACAGGGTGCCGCGCTCGGCGGACGACCTGGTCGGCGCGCGCGACGCGATCGCTGAGTGGGCGCGAATCTCGTACGGCTGGATGGGGCGCGCGCCCGATTACAAGGCGAGCCTCACGGGCACGCTCGGCGCCAACGCCGACTTCTACGCGCCGTACCAGGCCAACGCGCTCAGGTGGTATCGCGAGGCGCAGGAGCGATGCCTGTTTCTCAATCACGCGATCGTCAACCCGCCCACCGACCGCAGCAAATCGCCCGACGAGGTGACCGACGTGTTCGTGCACGTCGAACGCGAGACCGATGCCGGCGTGATCGTCAGCGGCGCCAAGGTCGTCGCTACCGGCTCCGCGCTCACGCATTACAACTTCATTGGTTTCTATGGGCCGACGCCGCTGGGCAAGCCGGAACTCGCGATTTTCGCGATGATCCCGATGGACACGCGCGGCGTCAAACTCATCTGCCGCCCGTCGTACGAGCTGATGGCGGCGACGATGGGCAGTCCCTTCGACTATCCGCTCTCCTCGCGCCTCGACGAGAACGACGCCGTGCTCATTCTCGACCAGGTGCTGGTGCCGTGGGAGAACCTCTTCGTCTATCGAGACGTCGAAAAGGCCAACACCTTTTTCCCGCGCTCGGGATTTATCCCGCGCTTCACGCTGCACGGATGCACGAGGCTCGCGGTTAAGCTGGATTTCCTCGCCGGGCTCATCCTGAAGGCGATCGACGCAATCGGCTCGAAGGAGTTGCGCTCCGCACAGGTGCAGGCGGGCGAGGTATTGGCGTGGCGCAATGTCTTCTGGGGACTGACCGACGCGATGACCCGGACGCCCGACCCCTGGATGAACGGCACCGTGCTGCCCAAGGCCGAGTATGGAATGGCGTACCGGTTTCTCGCGACCACTGCCTACCCGCGGATCAAGGAAATCGCAGAACAGACGATCTCGAGCGGTCTGATCTATCTTAATTCGCATGCCGTTGACTTCAAAAATCCGCAGTTGCGGCCTTATCTCGACAAATACCTTCGCGGGTCCAACGGTTACGACGCGCTCGAGCGGGTCAAACTGCTCAAGGTGCTGTGGGACGCGATGGGCACGGAATTCGGCGGGCGCCACGAGCTTTACGAGCGCAACTATGCCGGCAATTACGAGAACATCAGGCTCGAGAACCTGCCCATGGCGCTGGCAACCGGACGCGCCGACGAGTTGACCCGGTTCGTCGATCGCTGCATGGCGGAGTACGATCTGGACGGCTGGAAGGCGGCCGACCTGATCAACCCCGACGACGTGAATACGATTATGAGGAAAACCACGAAGTAGGTTGCCTGGCGCCTACACTGGAGCTGAGCCGAACCACGATGCAGTTTCACGATGGCGAAATAGCGATGCAGACGCGCGCCGGCGTCCGTCAACAGGCGGCTCGGCTCGGAGTCGCGATCCACGCTTCGATTCCGCGCGAGCGGCGCGATTTCCTCGCCGCCCAGCGCTTCGCCGTGGTCGGAACGGTCGATGCGCGCGGCCGCGTGTGGGCCACGGTCGTGACCGGGCCGCCCGGATTCATCAGCGTGCCGGAGGAGACGACGGTCAGGATCGGAGCGACTCCTGCGGCGGGCGATCCGTTGATGGAAAACCTGGCGCACCCGGCCCACGCCGCGCTGATCGTTCCGGACCTGGCGCAGCGGCGGCGATTACGTCTTAACGGTCGCGGCCAAATCGTCAACGGCGCGATCGAAATCCGCACCCAGCAGGTTTACGGCAATTGCGCGCGTTACATCCAAGCGCGCGCACCGATCGGCGCGCGCGAATGGCCGAACAGCGATGTGCGTCCGGCCGCCCGTGCATCGCGGCTGTCAGACGACCATCGACGGTTGATCGAGCGGGCGGACACGTTTTTCATTGCGAGCGATCATCCGCAATCCGGCGCCGACGTGTCGCATCGGGGCGGCAAGCCCGGATTCGTGCGCGTCGTCGATGAGCGGCATCTCGCGATTCCCGACTACTCGGGCAACAACATGTTCAACACGCTAGGGAACATCGTCGCCAATCCCAGGGTGGGTCTACTGTTTATCGATTTTGACGGCGGCAGCACGCTGCAGCTGTCCGGCGATGCGCGGATCGACTGGAATCCTGCGCGCGCGTCCGCAATGCCCGGTGCGGAGCGGCTGGTCGATTTCGAGCTGGATGAGGCGATCGACGACCCGCGCGGATTCGCGCTGCGCTTCGAATTTCACGAATACTCGCACTTCAATCCATGAAAGAAAAAAGCGGCGGAAAATTCATCCCGCCGCTTTTCGCATACAACGACTGCTCCGGCGCGGTCTATTTTTCGAAACGGAACCCGCCGCCGCGCCGCACGATGTGACCCGAGGTCGGACCGGCGAAATGCGTGCCGATGACCTGCACCGGCTGGTCGCAGTAACGTTCGACGAACTTCCTGCGCGTCTCGGACGCCATCGTCGGGTCGGTGTCGAACTCGCATACCCATTCCGGATGCGCCACCTGAATCGGATGGTGGATCATGTCGCCGGTGATGACCGCGTTCTCGCCGCGCGAAGAGATGCGCACGCTGGTATGGCCGGGAGTATGGCCCGGCGTCGGCTCCAGCCATACTTCGCCGGTCAGCTTGTGTCCCGGCTCGACCAGGTCGGCCAGGCCGGCTTCGATCACCGGGCGCACGGAGTCCTCGATCGGCTTCTGGAAATCCGGGCTGCCCTCGTACTTCGACCAGTGATCCCATTCGCGGTTGCACATCATGTACTTGGCTTTCGGAAAGGTGGGCACCCAGCGCCCGTTCACCAGCATCGTGTTCCATCCGACGTGATCGAGATGCAAATGCGTGCAGACCACCGCATTCACCGACTCGCGCGAAACGCCGGCCTTCTCCATGTCCGCGAGGAAGGGCGTGTTGAGATTGTTGAAATCCTTGAAGCCGGGGCGCGGCTTGTTATTGCCGACGCAGGTGTCGACCATGATGCGCTTACCCTCGGACTCGACCAAAAGCGCGTGGATGCTCAGCAGGATTTTGCCCTCGTCATCGACGAATGGATTGAGCCATTCGCTTTCGCGCCGCAGTGCATCGACCGTGGCGTTGGCCGTGATCATGGTGCCGGGCCAGTGCGGCTCCTGCTCGCGCAGCAACGTGACTTTGACGTCGCCAATTTGCCAGTGCATAGGGGTGACCTCCACCGTTGTTAGGGCGCTAACTTATCGCGAGTTCGACGATTTCGGCAAACTCGAAACGGGGCGCCCCGGATCGACGCGAACCGCTCATTGAAGTGCTCACCACGAATCGATATGCGTGCGCTTCTTGCCCGTGCGCGGCGAGGGCGGCGGCGCCGAATGCAGGCCGGTGAGAATCCAGCGGCGCGAATCGAGCGGATCGATGACGTCGTCGAGCTCGAAGTGCGAAGCGCTGTTGATCGCTTTGCCCTGCTGGTACATCCGCGCGACCATCTCCTCGAACAGCTTCTTGCGCTCGGCCGGGTCCTGCAGCGCCTCAAGCTCCTTGCGATAGCCGAGTTTGGCCGCGCCCTCGAGGCCCATCCCGCCGAATTCGCCGGTCGGCCACGCGACTGTGAATAGCGGCGTTTTGAAACTCCCGCCGGCCATCGCCTGCGCGCCCAGGCCGTAGCCCTTGCGCAGCACGATGGTGAAGAAGGGCACGCTGATGTTGGCGCCGACGATGAACATCCGCGCCGCATGACGCACCAGCGCGGTCTTTTCGATCTCGGGGCCGACCATGATTCCGGGCGTATCGCACAAAAACAGCAGCGGGAGATCGAACGCGTCACACAACTGCATGAAGCGCGCCGCCTTGTCCGCGCCGTCGCTGTCGATCGCGCCCGCCAGGTGCGTGGGATTGTTGGCGATCACTCCCAGCGGGCGTCCCTCGATCCTGATGAGCGCGGTGACCATCCCCAGCCCGAAATGGCGGCGCAACTCGAGCACGGAACCGGTGTCGGCGAGCGTCTCGATCACCTTGCGCACGTCGTAAATGCGCAGGCGATTTTCCGGAATGATGCTGCGCAGCAGCCGCTGATCGGCGCATTCCCAGCGGCTGAGCGCGCCCTGGAAATACGACAGGTACTTCTTCGCCACGCGCACCGCCTCGGCCTCGTCGGCGACCGGCACATCGACGACGCCATTGCGCATCTGGACGCTCATCGGGCCGATGTCCTCGGGCCGGAAGATGCCCAATCCGCCGCCTTCGACCATCGCCGGCCCGCCCATCCCGATATTCGAGTTCAGCGTGGCGATTACCACGTCGCAGCATCCGAGCAGCGCGGCGTTGCCGGCAAAACAGCGGCCAGAATTGATCCCGACCAGCGGCACCAGCCCGCTCAGCTTGCCCCACAGATGAAAGGCCGGAACATCGAGACCCGAAAGCCACAGTCCGTCGGTATCGCCGGGACGTCCGCCGCCGCCCTCGGTGAAGAAGACGACCGGCAGGCGGAGTTTGGCGGCAATTTCGAACAGGCGGTCCTTCTTGCGATGGTTCTGCTGGCCCTGGGTGCCCGCGAGCACGGTGTAGTCGTAGGACATCGCGATGCATTGCGCGCGCGAGTCCGCGAACAAATCGCCGTTCACGCGCCCGATGCCCGCAACCAGCCCGTCGGCCGGCGTGTTCTTCATCAGGTCGTCGAGCGCGCGGCGGCGGCGCTGGGCCGCGAGCACGAGCGGGCCGTACTCGACGAAGCTTCCCGGATCGCACAGGTCCGCGATATTTTCGCGCGCGGTGCGCTGATGCGTTTTGCGCCGGCGCGCGACCGCCTCAGGCCGCGCCGCGTCGAGGCCAGTTGCGTGACGTTCATACACCTCGGCGAGGTCGGGCCGGACGCGATCGAGATCGACGGTCTCGGTCTGCGCCGCAGCCGCGGCTTCGACCGCGGCCTCCTCGATAAACGCGAGCGGATGACCCTCGAACACGGCGTCGCGCTCGGCGACGGCGATCTGCCGCACGAATCCGTTGACGTGTGCGCGGATGACGTGCTCCATCTTCATCGCTTCCATCACGAATAGCTGCTGGCCCTCGCGCACCAGGTCGCCCTCGCGCACATCGATGGAAACGATCGTCCCCTGCATCGGCGCCGCTACCGCGACCGTGTTTTCGGGACCGGTGATTTCGCGCGCGGCGGCGCCGTCTTCGTCGTGGGGAGCTGCATGCGCGGCTTCGGCCTGAGACGCGGCGCGGCCGCTCTTGCCGTGGCTCAGCACGGCCAGCGGATCGATGGAATCTATTCGCGCGCCGGCCAACGGTCGTGCCGAGGCGTTGCGCTTTCCGCTTGCCCGCCGCGCCGGTTCAGGCCGGCTTGCGAAATAGAGCTGCCGATGGTTGGAATCGGCCGCGCGCGCCAGCTCGGCGATATGCTCCTCGAGCCATCGGGTATAGAGCCGGTTGGCCGCGAAATCGGGATGGCGCAGGAGCGCTTGCAGCAATCCGATATTGGTGGCGACGCCTTCAACGCGAAATTCGCTGAGCGCGCGCGCGGCCCGCCTCACCGCATCGGCGAAGTCCGACGACGGCGAATGCACGATCAGCTTTGCCAGCAGCGAATCGAAACCGGGGTTGGTCGTATAGCCGGCGTATGCGTATGTGTCGACGCGCACGCCGGGTCCGGGCGGCGCTTCAAAGGCGGCGAGTTGTCCGCCCGCGGGTTTGGGAATCCCGTCGGCGCCCATCGATTCCATGTTGATGCGCACCTGGATCGCGAAACCTCGCGGCCGCGGAATATCGGATTGTCGCGCTCCAAGCTCGGCGAGCGTCGCGCCGCCCGCGAGCCTAAGCTGCAGTTTGACCAGGTCGATACCCGTCACTTCCTCGGTCACCGTGTGCTCGACCTGGAGCCGCGGATTGGCCTCGATGAAGGCGAAATCGGCCGCGCCGTCCGATTCGTCGGCGCCGAGCAGGAACTCGAACGTGCCGAGACTTCGATAGCGAACCGCCTCGGCCATCCGCAGCGCGGCGCGCACGAGAATCTCGCGCGTTCGTTCGCAGAGCGAGGGGCTGGGCGCGATTTCGACCAACTTCTGATTGCGGCGTTGGATCGTGCATTCGCGCTCCCACAGGTGGGTCACGCGGCCCGAGCCGTCGCCGGCGATCTGCACCTCGACATGGCGCGCGCGGGGCATCAGCCGCTCGACGTATACGTCGGGATTGCCGAAGCCGGCGCGAGCCTCGGACTGGCATCGCCGATAGGCCTCGTCGAGTTCGTCGAGCCGGGTTACCGCGCGCATTCCGCGGCCGCCGCCGCCGGCGATCGCCTTGATCATGATCGCGCCGCCCTTGCCGAGCGACTCAAGGAACTCGCGCGCTTGGGCAATGCTGGTCGGGCCCGCGCTCCCTGCGAGCACGGGGACGCCCGCGCGCGCCGCCAATTGACGAGCACGCACCTTGTCGCCGAACAGCTCGAGCACTTCGGGCGGCGGGCCGACAAAGCGGATCCCCGCTTCACTTGCGCGGCGCGCCAGGTCGGCATTCTCACTGAGAAAGCCGTAACCGGGATGGATCGCATCGCACCCTGCGGCACTGGCGATCGCGACGATCTGCTCGACGTCGAGGTAGGCCCTGGCCCCGGTGCCGTTCAAAGGGCGCGCCTCGTCGGCGCGGCGAGTGTGGAGCGATCGGGCGTCGTCTTCGGAGTAGACGGCGACGGTGCGAATTCCGAGTTCGGCTGCGGCGCGCATTATGCGGATCGCGATCTCGCCCCGGTTTGCAATCAAAAGGTTGGTCGGAAGCTTCACAGTCAGTCGGGCTCCAGTATTTCGGTTAAATCATCGAATCCGCACGCGATCCAGCGCACGCCGGCTCGCAACCGCGGAACATCCGTTGTGCCCGCTACGCGCGGCGCGCCTGTGTGGTAGGCTCGGGCGGCGGAGGATATATCGATGGACGCGCGCTCACCGCTTTCAATCCTCGGCGGCGGCCTCCAGCAGGTCGCCTTTGTGGTGAAGGACCTCACGGCCGGGATGGAGTTCTTCACCCGCACCATGGGGATCCCGCGCTTTTACGTGATCGATGATTTCGGGCTCAACGCGCGCGACAAAATCTTCCGCGGCCGTCCGGTCGAATGTAATTTCAAGCTCGCGCTGGCGTACTCCGGCGACACGCAAATCGAACTCATCCAGCATCTGTCGGGCGAGACCTGCTACAAAGAGCACCTCGAGCGCCGCGGCCAGGGTCTTCATCACCTGGGCTTCTTTCTTCACGATCCGGACGACTATCAGCGGGCGCTCGATTCACTGAAGGCGGGCGGATACGCGCCGCTCATGAGCGGACGGTTCGGCACGACGCGTTACACGTACTTCGATACCGAGGCGGCGATCGGGTCGATCATGGAAATCGTGTACCTGGACAGGGGCGGACGCGAATTTATGGCGAAGATCAAGCGCGGCGATTTCTAACCGCGTCCGGTCTCCTACTTCCCGTCTTTCTTCTCGACCTCCGATGCTCGTTTTGCGCCTCTGCGGGCCAGGCGCGCCCGTTCCAGGTAATCGCCCAGGCGGCCTTCATAGCCGCGCTCGGAAGGCTCGTAATAGCGGCGCTCACCGAGTTCCTCGGGCATGTGGCGCTGTTCGTTGAGCGCGCCCGCGTCGTCGTGCGGGTATCGATAGCCTTCGCCGTAGCCGAGCTTACGCATCAGGCCGGTAGGTGCATTGCGCAGATGGAGCGGCACGGGCAGAGCGCCGCGCTCGACCGCGTCGGCGCGCGCCTTGAGCATCCCGCGATAGGAAGCATTGGATTTGGGTGCGCAGGCGAGATAGGTCACGCCCTGGGCCAGCGGGATAGCCCCCTCGGGCATGCCGACGAAATCGACCGCGTCCTTGACCGCGATCGCTAGCTGGAGCGCGCGGGGATCGGCATTGCCGACGTCCTCTGCCGCGAAAATCACCATGCGCCGCGCGACGAACAGGGGGTCCTCGCCCGCCTCCAGCATCCGGGTCATCCAGTAGAGCGCCGCGTCCGGGTCGCTCCCGCGCATACTCTTGATGAAAGCCGAAATGACGTTGTAGTGCTCCTCGCCCGCGCGATCGTAAAGCAGGGTCTTTTGCTGCGCCGCCTCGCGCACGTTCTCGGGGGTGATGGCCTGCTGGCCGGCCGTGCGCGCCAACGTCGCCGCGACCTCGAGCGTGTTGAGCGTGCGCCGCGCATCGCCGGCGCCGAAGCGCACCAGTTCGGCCAATGCCTCGTCCTCCAAGTGCAGGCCAGTCGCGCCGAGTCCCCGTTCAGTGTCGGTCAGGGCGCGGCGCGCGATGGCCGCGATGTCGTTGTCGTTGAGCGCGCGCAGCACCAGCACGCGCGTGCGCGAAAGCAGCGGAGCGATGACTTCGAACGAGGGATTTTCGGTGGTCGCGCCGATGAGGGTTATCAGCCCGCTTTCGACGTGCGGCAGGATCGCGTCCTGCTGCGCCCGGTTCCATCGATGGATCTCGTCGATGAAGACCACGCTGCGCCGGCCCCCGGCGTCCAATTCGCGCCGCGCTTCTTCGACCGCCTCGCGCAGCTCGGCGATGCCCGCGGTTACGGCAGCAATCGTGCAAAAACTCGCGCCGGACTGGCGCGCGAGCAACAGCGCGATCGTGGTCTTGCCGGTTCCCGGCGGGCCCCACAGGATAATCGAGGGCAGGGTGCCGGCGGCCAGCATGCGGCTCAGCATCTTGTCAGGCGCGAGCAGATGCTCCTGGCCGACGACTTCCTCGAGCCGTCGCGGACGCATCCGATCCGCCAGCGGTTGCGCCGCCGGCGTGCGATCGGGAAACAGTCCGGGTTCCGAGGGAGCCTTGCTGCGCCGCGCGGCCATGATTGGACCGTAGCACAGCCGAATCGTCCGCAGCAGCATCCGCCGCGGCCGGGCGGCCCGATTGCCAGTCGGGCCCGCGTATTCTAGCCTTGGAGCGCGGGCCGGACGCGGGCGCCGGCACCATCGAATGATCGTCGGAATCGATATCGGCGGATCGACCACGGACGCGGTGACGGTCGATAACGGCGACTACAACGTCGTTACGATCGAAGCCAACGATCCGGTCGCGGCGGCAGCGGGCGCGCTGGGCAAGCTGGTCGAACAGTACGGACTTAAACTCGACCAGGTGGCGCGCGTGGCCGCAACCGGCGCCGGATCGCGCGCACTGTCGGCCACGCTGCTCGGCCGGCCGGTCGTCAAGGTAAGCGAATTCACGGCAATCGGAATCGGCGGAACGTCGCTCTGCGGCAAGGCCGACGCCCTCGTGGTGTCGCTGGGCACCGGGACGGCGATGGTTTCCGTGCATGGCGACCAGATCGAGCACTTTGGCGGTACGGGTCTGGGCGGCGGAACGCTGCGCGGACTTTCCAAGTACATGCTCGGAGTTTCGACCCTGCAGACGCTCGAGGCGCTGGCCGAGCGCGGCGATCTGGGCCGGATCGATCTCACCGTGCGCGACATCGCCGGCGGGCCGCTGGGCGACCTGCCGCCCGGCACCACCGCTGCGAATTTCGGCAAGATTAGCGCGGACGCGACCAACGAGGACAAGGCGCTTGCGATCATGAACATGATCGTCGAGGTGGTGAGCGTGCTGAGCTTCGCGACTGCCCGCGCCTGTAATCAGCGCGATATCGTGATGACCGGAAAGTTGACCCGGGTGTTTCGTTTCATGCAGCGGCAGAAGCGGATGGACGTGATGCTCGCGCGGTTCACCATCCCCGAGCACGCCGACTATGCGACCGCGATCGGCGCCGCACGCGCCGCCGCCGGTCCGCATCGCTAAAATCGATTCATTCGCCGGAAAGGCGGTCGCCGAGAAGCTCAGAAAGCCGCTCGGCTGGCGCGCGCTTCAGATCAGCGGTGGTAAATCCCGCTGCCGCCGCATGCCCGCCGCCGCCGAAAACTCGCGCGAGCGCCGACAGATCGACCTCGGAGTCGGCGCTGCGGCGGAGGCTCACGCCCTGGCTGCGCAGATCGAAGAGCGCGACCACGGTGCGCGTCTGGCCCTGGTAGAGCGCGGCCGCGACTTCGCTGCTGTAGCCGAAGCAGCAGGCGCTGCGCACCTTGATGCCGCTCGCGAGCATCCGATCGACCATCGTGGAGCGCGCAAGCTCGAGCGACTTCGCCATCGCTGCGCGTCCGGCGTCGAGCGCCGCGCGCAGCCGGCGCGACATTCTGGGCTCGCGCATGCGCAGAATCTCGCGATACGATTCCATTCCGCCGAGCGTCTGCACAGCCATCGCCCAATCCTTGGATTCGGGAATCCGATGAATCCAGCGGTCGTTGTCGTCCGCGATCGCCGCGAAGGGCGCGAAGCTTTCGAAGAGGCGCGCGCGCTCGCGCGGAAGCTTCGCCGCGCGCCGCCGCAGATAGTTGAAGGTCAGTCTCGCCGCCGAATACCGCTCCGAGAGCACGCGCACGGCGAATGGCACCCGGAACTCGGGAGCGTCCGCGCGCGCGACGGCGGTGCGGTGATGGTCGATCCAGTGGATGCGCGCGCCCTTGTGCGCCAGCTCGGTCAGATGTTCGCCGGTCGCGGTTGTGTTCCACGAGAGATCGGTAATCCAGATTTCGTCGTCGTCGCCGTCAGTACGCAATTGAAGGTCCTGAAGCACGCGATCGCTGTCGCCGTTGGCAGCGAGCTGGGTGATCACGCGCCGCCCATCGTAAAAGCGCGCGATTGCCGCCGCCGCGATCACGCCGTCAAGGCAGGAGGGGCCGTGGCTGACAACCTGTACCGCGCGCCGGGAAACGTCCTTGCTCATGGTAGGCGAAATCCTACGGCATCGGGCCATGGCAGCGATAGCAGCGGTTGCGCCGCTCGCTGACACGACGGCGGGTTGGAAGCGTGATACCGCGAGCAGCGCGCCGGCGGAGTATTGACGCCGGCATTCGTAAACTGCGACCTTGCGTCCCTCAGGCCGTGATTTCATTCACGGGTTCGCGGGGCTAGCCCATGACCGGTTCCGCGCCCGGCGATGAAAGCATGCCGCCCGGCATGCTAGTTTGTTACGAATCCTGATGAACGACTCTGCCCATCCGGAGTTTCAGATCGAGCCGCGCATCCTGGAGCGCGCCGAGCATCCGGTTTCCCGCCGCGATATCGATCCGCGGGTGCTCAAGGTGCTCTATCGGCTGATCGATGCCGGGCATACCGCGTACCTGGTCGGCGGCGGCGTGCGCGACCTGATGATCGGGCGGCGGCCGAAGGATTTCGACGTCGCGACCTCGGCGCATCCGCACGAGGTGCGCGAGCTGTTCCGCAATTCGCGGCTCATCGGACGGCGCTTTCGCCTGGTCCACGTTTTTTTCGGCCAGCAGAATATCGAGGTGGCCACGTTTCGCCGCCGCGCCGAGGACGTTGCCGAATCGGACGAGCCGCTCATCCGGCACGACAATACCTTCGGCACGCCCGTGGAGGATGCGTTCCGGCGCGACTTCACGATCAACGCGCTGTTCTACAATCCGCGGACGTTTCACGTAATCGACTACACTGGCGGGGTCGCGGACCTGCAGGCGGGCCTGATTCGCACGATCGGAGATCCTGAAGTGCGGATGCGAGAGGACCCGGTGCGGATGCTGCGCGCGGTGCGCTTTGCGGCCAAGCTGGGATTCGAAATTGAGCCCGCGACCCGGGCGGCGATCGAGCGCCATCGCGAGGACCTGCGCAATTCTTCGGTGCCGCGCTTGGTCGAGGAAATCTATCGCGCGCTCGGAATTCCAGCTGCGGCGCGCGCGTTCGAATTGATGCACGAGCTGGCAATGTTCGATCTGCTGCTTCCGCCGCTCGCGCAATTCCTGCGCGCTGGTGCGGAGCCCGTCGCGGACAGTGCGACCGGCCGCTGCCTGGCCGCGATGGGCCGTCGTATCGGCGAGGGGGTCGAGCCGCTTCATTCGCTGATGCTGGCGTGTCTTTTCGCGGATCTCTGGAAGCGCGGCCTGCCGGGCGGCGAAAAGATCGACCTGCCGGGCGATCTCAGGGCGCGCGGTTTTGCCCGCGGCGACACGGAACGGATGCGCCTGGTGCTTGAAGCGTTGCCACACCTGACGGTTCTGTCGCGCCGTACGCGCCGGCTTCTGTCCCGGCCCTATTTCAACGAAGCGCGTCTCCTGTTCGAAATCATCGCATCCGCTTCCGGGGCGGACACCGGGGCTCTCGAAAGTTTCACGGCCGATCCGGAGGCCTGGCTCGAGGCGCGCGGCGCGGCCGAACCGCGCCAGGCACGGCCCGCGGGCGAAGCCACCGTGCCCGGCCGGCGGCGACGACGCGGCCGACGCGGAGGCCGTGCGCGGCGCCGCTGGCGCAACGCGCGGGCCGCAGCGGGCGACATCGGCGCCTCGCACAATGGGGAAAAGCGCGCCCACCAAAGTGGCGGCGACTCGAGCATGGCGCCGCAGCACGGCGTAGCTACACGGGCGGCGGCGTCATCAGAGCCCGCCGTCATTGAATCCGCCGCGGCCCCGGCCCCGGATTCCGCGGACTTTTCGCAACGGTCCCGCGGCTAGGAGCGCGCGCGCCCTCCGAGGCTTGTCCGCCGCGCCTCCGTTCGATTACCCTGAACGGGCGCCGGTTCTGTATTAGGCGCACGGTTCAAGCGGGCTGGGTAGCACTGCGGAAGAGAGGTCATCTTGGCAGCGAACGGTTTACGCACGGACAAGATCTGGATCGACGGCGCGCTCGTCAACTACGACGAAGCCAACATCCACGTCCTCAGCCATAGCCTGCATTATGGTTTGGCCGTGTTCGAGGGCATGCGCTGCTACAAGTCTGACAACGGCCGCTCGGCGATCTTTCGCGGCCCCGAGCACATCCGCCGGCTGTTCGATTCGGCGCACATCGTCGAGATGGCGATCCCGTTCAGTCCCGAAGAGCTGCTCAAGGCTTGTTGCGACGTGGTGCGGGTCAACCGCCTCGAGGAATGCTACCTGCGGCCTATCGCATTTTACGGCGAGGGCGAGATGGGCCTGTCGGCGCGCGGCAACAAGGTGCGCGTGGCGATCGCCGGATGGCCGTGGGGCGCGTACCTCGGCGAGGATGGCGCCAAGCGCGGTGTGCGGCTCAAGACGTCGTCTTTCGTGCGCTTCCACCACAACTCGCTGATGCCGCTGGCGAAGGCCTCGGGCCATTACGCCAATTCGATCCTCGCCGGCTACGAGGCGCGCCGCAACGGCTACGACGAGGCGCTGCTGCTCGACGTTCACGGCTACGTCGCCGAAGGCAGCGGCGAAAATTTCTTCATCGTGCGCGACGGCGTGGTCAAGACGCCGCCGCTCGTCTCGGCGCTGCCCGGAATCACGCGCGACGCGGTGATGAAGATACTGCGCGACGCCTCGATCGAGGTGGTCGAGCAGATATTTTCCCGCGACGCCGTCTATATCGCCGACGAGGCCTTCATGACCGGCACTGCCGCCGAGGTCACGCCGGTGCGCGAGCTCGACGATCGCACGATCGGCGCGGGCACGCCCGGGGCGGTGACGCTCAAGGTGCAGGAGATCTTTCGCAACGCGCTCCACGGCCGCGACGCTCGCTACCGCGACTGGCTGCACTACGTCTAGACAGAGCGCGCCGGAGCGGACACGACGAGACGCCGCGTGTGCGGCGGAGCAGGGGGACAGACCAATACGCCTCGGACTCATAGCGCTGGCAATGCTGCTCGCGGCCGCGGGCGCGATTGGACTTCGACCGCGCATTGCGCGCGCGGCGATGCTGCCGGTGGGCGCGCCCGCGCCCGATTTTCACAGCCAGATGGTCACCGGCGAACAGGTCACGCCGGTCAGCCTGGCGGATTTTCACGGTCGTAAGCTGGTCATTTATTTCTATCCGAAGGACAACACGCCGGGATGCACCAAAGAGGCGTGCGCCTTTCGCGACGGCTATGCGCATTTTCAGGCGGCCGGCATCGCGGTGCTCGGATGCAGCATCGATTCGGCCGACTCGCACAAGGCGTTCATTCGCAAGTACGGCTTGCCGTTTCCGCTGCTGCTCGATCCCGACCGCAGCATCGCGCGCGCTTACGGCGCGGATAACGGAATTCCGATTCTTGGCCTGGACCGTCGCGTGACCTACGTGGTCGGCGAGGATGGCCGGATTTTGAAGGTTTATCCGTCCGTCGATCCCGCCATTCACGCGCGTGAGATCATCCATGATCTGGGCGCCGACCGTCCGCCGACCCCGGCGCCGAGCGCCTCGCCGGCCGCATCGGCGCAACCTCCGGCCGGTGCCGCGGGCGGAGCGCAAGCGAAGGGCGGCAGCCAGGCTCCCGCAAAGAGCGCGACGACGCAGGCCGGCGGCGAAGGTGACGTCGAATGACGCGCCCGGCGGCGAACCGGACCGTCGGAGCGATCGCGCTCACCGGGGCGACCCGGTTGGCTTTCATCCTCATCGCGTTGGTGTTCGCAGCGTGCGCGAGCGCCAACAAACCGCCGCCTGAAGCTCCGGATATCCCGCTTTCCTCGTATTCAACGTTTGAGCTTCCGCCGGTGGCCAATCAGAGCGGTCAGCCGGCCGGCGCCGAGGCCGCGCAGATAATCGGCGAGGGCATCGGCATCGAGCTCAAGAACCGCGGCTACAACATCGTCGCCGATGCCTCCCCGGCTTCTCAGCCGCTGATGATCAAATGCGAACTCACCGGCTATCAGCCCGATACCTCCGGCGGCAACAGCGGAGCTACGGCGATTACGCTCAAAGTGACGTTCATCGATATGAAGAACGGCCACAACCGCGGCGAATTCGACGACGCGCAAACGGTTCAGGGCGGCGGCTTGCAGAGCGAGCGCGACATCCTGCTCGGCTTCGCCAAGGGCGCGGGAATCCAGATCGACTCGAGAATCAAGGGCTAGCTAAAATCTCGCGGCGGGCCTCGTCCGGCGCGTAACCGAGCCCCGTCGCGAGCATTGCGGCCGCCGCGGCCAGGCGCGCGCCGTCACACTCCAGCGTCGCGAGCTTGGCCAGGGTCGCGACATGCGCGGCGGCGGTCTCTTCCGCGCTAGATCGGCCGCATCCGAGGCCGTCCGGATCGTAGAGCGCGTCGATCAGCGGATTCGCGTCGAATCCGGTCTCGGCGAGTGCCTCGCGCGCGGCGCGGCGCCAGAATTCGCGTGGCTCGATGCACTCGAAATCGACAAGCGCGGCGACGCGCGCGCCAAAGCCGGCGACCAGCGGGTAATAGAGCGCGCCCGCCGCAAGATACGGCGCAGTGCCCTGCGCCTTGATGAATTCCTCGACCGTTCCGGAAGAGCCGTAAACCCCCGCCGATCCGGCGGCAGGCTCCAATTGCACGAAGCGCTCGACCCACGAAGTCATACCTGCCGACGGCGCACGTTCGAGGCCGAGCGGATAGAGTCGGCAGGCGAGCGGGCGTCCCGCATGAATCCGGCATTGGGCGTTGTCGAGGGCGACGCAATGGCCCTCGGGCAAAAAGCGCAGCAGCGATCCGCGCCGTATCGTGTAGCGCACGACCGCCTCGCCGGTGCTGATGCCGGCGGCGCGTGCGATCCGGATCACGTCGTAGGGCGAGAGCGCGATCACCTTGTCGCGGCAGCAGAGGCCGCAGCGATTGCAGGCGTACGAAAAATTGCCGTTCCGATCCACTGGCATGAAAGCTTTGTCCCCGGCGCGCAATCGATCAACCGCGGCGGCGAGTCGCGCAGGCTCGCGGCGGCACTATGCCGGCGCTGACAGCTTCGCTAGCATCGATGAGAATTGTCGATCGGCGACGGGAGCGACGCGGCGATGGATTTCAACTACACGCCCGAACAGGAAGCCTACCGGATGCAGGTGCGCAAGTGGCTCGAGGCCCATCAGCCGCCGCCGCTTACGCCTGCGGAAAAGGAACGCGCCGACGAGGACTTCTTGTGGGAGCGCCTCAAGCGCTGGCATACGCGGCTCCACGAGGGCGGATGGGCGGGCCTTACCTGGCCCAAAGAATTCGGCGGCCGCGGCGCGAGCTTTGTCGAGCAGGTCATTTTTCAGCAGGAACTCGGACGGCTCAACCTGCCGATGGGCTGTAACGTGCTCGGCGTCATCATGACCGGGCCGGCACTGATGCAATGGGGGACGGAGGAGCAGAAGCGCCGTTACCTGCCGAGGATTCTCAGCGCCGAGGAGATCTGGTGCGAGGGCATGTCGGAGCCTGCGGCCGGTTCGGATCTCGCCGCGTTGCAGACTCGTGCAACGCTCGACGGCGACTACTTCATCGTCAACGGTCAGAAGGTCTGGACCACGATCGCCCATCGCTCGCAGTTCTGCCAGCTTTTCGTCCGCACCGATCCCGACGTGCCCAAGCACAAGGGGATGAGTTGTCTGCTGGTCGATATGAAAAGTCCCGGGGTCACCGTGCGTCCGTTGCGCCAGATCACCGGCGATTCGGAATTCAACGAAATCTTCTTCGAGGACGTGCGCGTACCCAAGGCCAACCTGCTCGGGCCGCTCAACCAGGGATGGCAGGTGCTGGTGTCCACGCTGATGCACGAGCGGTTCGGTATCGGCGAGACTATCGGTGGCACCGAGCAGACGCTCGCCCAACTGGTCGAAATCGCGCGCGGCGCGACAATCGACGGGCGGGCGGCGGCCGATGACGACGAAATCCGCCAGCAGCTCGCGCAATTCGCGATCGAGGTCGCGGCGAAAAAGTACAACGGCCTGCGCGCGCTGACGCGCCGGCTCAAGGGGCAGTTGCCCGGGCCCGAAAGCTCGATCGGCAAGCTGGTTTCGACCGAGCTCACCCAGCGGATGATCAAGTTCTCACAGCGGCTGCTGGGCGAGTTCGCGCTGCTCGAGCGCCGCTCGCCGTTCGCACCGGACGGCGATTGGCTCAGGCGAATCCTCTACAGCGAGAGCATGACCATCGCCGGCGGCACCTCGCCGGTGCAGAAGAACATGATTGGCGAGCGCATCCTGCAGCTTCCCAAGGGCTGATCCGGGCGCGCGCCGTCCTCTCAAAATGCGCTTGTCGGACGCGCCGCATTCTGTCACAAACTTCGGCCAATAAGGCAAAGCTCCGCCCAGGCGGAGCTCACACCGAAATTGTGCCAGCGCCCGCGCGCGCTCTGGCAGGAGGAGACCTAGTGATGCCTCGCACACAGCCGACCATTTGGTTCGCAACCGCCCTGGTGGTTCTGCTTGCCGCGGCGCCGGCGCGCGCGGCCGACGCCTCGGCGATCAACAGCGGCGACACCGCATGGCTGCTCACGTCGTCGGCGCTGGTGCTGCTGATGACTGCGCCGGGACTGGCGCTGTTCTACGGCGGGATGGTGCGGCGCAAAAACGTGCTTGCGATCCTGATGCAGAGTTTCATGCTCGCCGCGCTCGTTTCGATTCAGTGGGTTTTGTTCGGCTATTCCATCGCGTTCTCACCCGGCAATGCGTTGTTCGGCGGCCTGCACTGGATAGGACTGCACGGAGTGAGCGCCACGCAGCCTTATCCCGATTATGCGGCGACCGTGCCGCATCAGGCGTACATGATTTTCCAATGCATGTTCGCCGTGATCACTCCCGCCCTGATCACCGGCGCATTCGCCGAGCGCATCACGTTTCGCGGCTTTCTGCTCTTCAGCCTGCTCTGGATGACGTTCATCTACGATCCGCTGGCGCACTGGGTGTGGGGCGTGGACGGATGGCTGCATCGGATGGGCGCGCTCGATTTTGCTGGCGGTACCGTGGTGCATATCTCGTCGGGCACGTCGGCGCTGGCGGCGGTGCTGGTGATAGGGCCGCGGCGCGGGTTTTTGCGCGAGCCGATGCCGCCGCACAATCTGACGCTGACCCTCGCGGGCGCGGGGCTGTTGTGGTTCGGATGGTTCGGCTTCAATGCCGGCAGTGCGCTCGCCGCCAACGGCCTTGCGACCTCGGCCTTCGTGGCGACGCATATCGGCGCGGCGGCAGCCGCGCTCGGCTGGGTGTTCGCAGAATGGATAGTGCTGGGCAAGCCGACGACGCTCGGCGTCGCCAGCGGTGTGGTTGCGGGCCTGGTCGCAATTACGCCTGCCTCGGGCTATGTCGGACCGCTTTCATCAATCGTGATCGGCGCGGTGGCGGGAGTCCTGTGCTTTTTTGCGGTGCGGCTGAAGTCGCGCTTTGGCTATGACGATGCGCTCGACGTGGTCGGGGTGCACGCAGTCGGCGGCATCTGGGGCGCGCTCGCGACGGGCCTGTTCGCCAGCGTGGCCATCAATGCGGCGGGCGCGGACGGCCTGTTCTTCGGTCATCCGGGCCAGTTCCTGATCCAGGCGGTGGCGGTCGCCTCGAGTATCTCGTTCGCCTTCGTCGGCAGCCTGATACTGCTGGGAATCACCGACGCGCTGGTGGGGCTGCGGGTCAGCGACGATGCCGAGCGCGCCGGCCTCGATCTGAGCGAGCACGAGGAAAGCGCGTACGATCTCGGCGCCTAGCGCGAGGCGCGCCCGCCGCAGGCGCATCGCGGTTCCTCAACGCTGCATCGCCTGGAACAGCAGTGGCGCAGCTTCCGACATGATCTCGCCCACGATTTCGGACAGCGGCTTGCTCGGCACGGCGAGCTTGTCCGCCAGCGAGCGGATGATGCGGAGATAGTGCGCCTTGGTTTCCGCACCGATCGTGGCAAGCCGCTCGGCCTCCATCACTTCGACAAAACGGCGATGGGCCTCGTAGATGTCGCGATCGATCGGGTCGTTGAAAGGATTGGGCTGATCGAACTTTGTGCCCCTGGCAGCCATCTCTGATGCGCTCCTGATTGATTGTACGCGCTGCGCGCCCTGCTCAGCATAGCAGCGCGGCGCCCAGCGATCGTGCCCCGATCAGAACAGATAACGGCGGGTGTTGACGCCAATCATGATGCCCATCGCCGACATCATCGCGATCAGCGACGAGCCGCCGTAACTTACCAGCGGCAACGGAATACCCACCACCGGCAGCACGCCGCTGGCCATACCGATGTTGATCGCGACCTGCCAGAAAACGATCGCTGTCAGCCCGACGCAGAGCAATTGGCCAAAACGATCGCGCGCGTGACGCGCAATCCATAGTCCGCGGGCGATCAGGCCGACGTACAGCGCCATCAGCAGCATCGATCCGGCAAAGCCGAACTCCTCGGCAAACACCGAAAAAATAAAGTCGGTAGTCTGCTCGGGCAGGAAATTGAGCCGCGCCTGCGTGCCCTTCAAAAAACCTTTGCCCCACGCGCCGCCCGCGCCGATCGCGATTTCCGATTGGATGATATGGTAGCCGGCGCCCAACGGATCCGATTGCGGGTTGAGAAAGCTCACCAGGCGCTGCTTTTGATATGGCTTCAGATAGTGCCATCCGGCGGGCGCCGCCAGCGCCCCGGCCAGCAGGGCGACCAGCAGCACGCGTCCGTTCAGTCCGCCGGCGAAGACCAGCGTCGCGGTGACCAGCACCAGGATGATGCCTGTGCCGAGGTCGGGCTGCTTGAGCACCAGCGCCATCGGCACTCCAAGCAGGATTGCCGGAACGATCATCTGGCGAAAGTTCCATCCACCGCGCGGCGGCTCTTCACGCAGGTAACGTACCATCACCAGCACCAGCGCGAGCTTGGCAACCTCCGAGGGTTCCAGGCGCAGCACGCCGAGATTGAGCCAGCGCCGCGACCCGCCCGTCACATGTCCGGCGACCATCACCGCCGCGAGCAGTCCGACCGTCAGCGCATAGAAAGGGTAGGCGTAAGTTGCAAGGGCGCGATAGTCGAAGAATGCCGCGCCGGTCATCAGGGCCGTGCCGACCCCAATCCACACGAGCTGGCGGACGACCAGCGGATCGAGGCCGTGCCTGGTGCTGCCCCACGACGCGCTCAGCACGCTCAGCAGGCCGACGCCTGCGAGGCCCAGCGTCATCATGAACAGGGTCCAGTCGAAGTGATAAACCAGCCGCCGATCAAGCGCCATCGCGATCGCCGCTCAGTCGCCGCGTTCCGCCACCGAGCCATCGGGCGGAAGCTCCGGCGGCGCGTTCGGCGCCGGTGCCGGCGAAGCCGGCGCCGTGGCCGGTTTGCTACCCGGAGGTGGATGGAGTTCGAAGAACTTCTGCAGCACCTGTTTCACCACCGGGCCGGCCGAACTGCCGCCATGTCCGCCATGCTCGATCACCGCGGCGATGGCGATTTGCGGATGGTCGCTCGGGGCGTAAGCGATGAACCATCCGTGGTCGCGATACTTCAGCGGCTCCTTGTCTTCGGGTATGCGCGCGTTGCCGGCTTCTTTGACCACCTGCGCGGTGCCGGTTTTGCCGCATACGGCGACATTGTCCAGATGCACGGCATGACCGGTGCCGGACGGGCTCGCGACCACGTCGCACATGGCGCTGCGCACGATGTCGAGCACCGTCGGATCGATCGGGAGGCGCTGCTCGACGATTGGCGGAAAGCGCTTGACCACGGAACCGTCGAGCGCTTCCTCCTCTTTTACGAACTGCGGCTTGTAGCGCGTGCCGCCGTTGGCGATTTCGGCCGCGACCATCGCCATCTGCAGCGGGGTTGCGTTGACATAGCCCTGGCCGATCGCCACGGAGAGCGTTTCCGCCGGGTACCATCGCTGGCGGAAGCGCTTCTCCTTCCACAACGACGATGGCATCACCCCCGGCCGTTCATTGTCGAGGTCGATCCCGCTCTTTTCGCCGAGGCCCATCATGCGGGCCCATTGCGCGAGGCGATCGATGCCGAGATGGATTCCGACCTGGTAAAAGAACACGTCGCACGATCCGACGATCGCGCGATGCACCGAAAGCGTGCCGTGCCCTTGCTTGCGCCAGCAGTGGTATTCGCGATTGCCGTAGTACATTCCGCCGGGACAGAAATAGGTAGTCTCGGGAGTCAGCGTGTGGTCTTCCAGCCCCGCAATGGCGTCGATCAGTTTGAAGGTCGATCCCGGCGGATAGGTGCCCGAGATTGCGCGGTTGGCCAGCGGGTGCGAGGGATCGGTGGTCAGCGTGCGCCATTCAGCCGCAGTGATGCCGTTGGCGAAGACGTTGGGATCGAACGTCGGGTGCGAAACCATCGCCAGGATGAACCCGGTGTTGGGATCGAGCGCGACCAGGGCGCCGGACCAGCCGCCCATCGCCTTTTCCGCCGTCTGCTGAAGGTCGAGGTCGAGGCTCAGAACCACGCTGCGGCCGGGAGTCTCGGGAATCTCGCGCAGCAGTTTGAGCCGCCGTCCAACCGAATCGACCTCGATCTCCTGTCCGCCGGCCTCACCGCGCAACTGATTCTCGAACACGCGCTCGAGTCCGAACTTTCCGATCTCGTCGCCCATGCGGTAGTCGCCCTGGTGCCGGCGCAGGTCCGCCTCGGCAACCTCGCCGACGTAGCCAAGCAGATGCGCGGCGAGCGGGCCGTAGATGTAGTGACGCTGCGGCATCACTTCCAGGCTGACACCTGGGAGCTGCAGCTGATGCGTTTCGAGCGCCACCACCTGCTCCCAGCCGAGATGCTCATCGACGGTTACCGGGTCGAACGGCGGGCGTCCGTCGTCTTCGGCCTGCGCCAGCTTCTCCGTGATGTTGTCCTGGCCGAGCAGACCCTCCAGACGAGCGACGGTCTGCTTAAAATTGCGCACGTCCTCGGGCACGATGACGGCGTCGAACGAGGGCCGCGTATCGACCAGCGGGCGATGCCTTGCATCGAACACCAGGCCGCGCAGCGCGGGCAGGCGATTGATCCGAATTCGATTGCGATCGGCGAGTTCGACGAATTCCTTGTGTCGGATTATCTGCAGGTAATAAAGGCGCACCGTGACCACCGCGAGCACCAGGGCGACGAAGACCGAGAGGATGGCGAGGCGGGGCTCGATACGCGGAATCGCGCGCGTCTGCTTGTTGCTGCTGTAGTATCGCCAACGGGCCACGCTCAGACTCTCCGGGCGGTAAAGCTGCGCGTGCGGCGCTGCTGGCTTAGGCCCACCATGCGCCGCAGCGCGTCGACCAGACGAAACACCGGCGGAGCGACGACGGCGGTCAGCGTCGCCTGCAGCAGCGCGGCGGGCAGAAGGCCGACGAGCTGGTCGGGCGAGCGGAACTGGGTACTGATGAGAAAGCCGCCGAGGCTTTGGATCAGCACCGCGATAAAAACCAGCACGGCGCCTGCTTCCGCTCCGCCGGCGGAGGCATGAACCCCGGCTTCGTACGCCAGCAGATAGGTTAACGTCACGGTGAAGCTGTTGAGGCCAAGCTGCGAGCCCGCAAACGCGTCCATGGCGTAACCCATGGCAAAGGCCATTATAGGCGCGAGTGCCCGCCGATGCCGCAGGCCCAGATCCACCGCGAGCACCAGCACGAGATCCGGAACCAGTTCGGTCAGGGGGAGAAATCGCGCCGCCGTGGTCTGCAGCGCCAGCGCAATCAGGGTAAGAACGGAAAACAGTGCGACCAAGCGCACAAACCTCTTAGCCCTTGGGCTCCGGCGGCGGCTGCGGCATCCGCTGGGTCACGATCAGCACTTGCTCGAGGCGGCGAAAGTCCGCCGCCGGGGCCACGTTGACGGTGAGGAAGAGGCCCGGGCCTTCGCGCACCACCGAGGTCACTTCGCCCACCAGCAGGCCGCGCGGAAAAATCCCGTCCAGGCCCGAGGTAACTATGGTATCGCCGCTCTTCACGTCCTCCGAGCGATCGACGTACTTCATGACCATCCCTTCATCCACCAGGCCGGCGACGATTCCGCGCACGCGCGAGCGCTGATCGAAGGCGTCGAGCGCCGAGTTGTGATCGTTGATCAGCAGCACCCGCGACGATCCGGGGCCCACGGCAATGATTTTACCGACCACGCCGTCGGTTGACAGCACCGCCATTCCGGCCGCAAACCCCTGGTCGGAGCCGCCTTCGATCACCAGCGTCCGCGCCAGTCCGGTCGCATCGGCGCCGATAACGTTGGCCGCCGCCGAGCGCAGCGCGAGCGCCTGCTTGAGCTCGAGCATGTCGCTCAGACGCAGGTTCTCAGCCTCCAGCTCGGCCAGGCGCGCGCGCTGGGTTTCCTCGCGCGCCAGCTCGGCGCGCAGGCGCGTGTTCTCACGCTGCACGCCGACAAGGTCGAAGTAGTCGTGAAAAATTCCGGAGCCGCCGTCGGCCAGCCGGGCGGCGGCAATCTGGAAGGGGGCCAGCGCCTCCATCACCAGGCTGCGCGGCCGGGCCGCGCGCTGATCGGGGAGCACCCCGCTCCACAGAAAATGAGCGGAAACGAGCAGCAAAACCGCGCCGGTGATCGGCACGCGATTGCGCCACAAAAAATAGTTTTTCACCGCTTCCTGTGCTTGGAGGATACCTCAGGGGACCTTGGACCGGCAGGTTTAATCGACGGTCACGTCGCGCAGCAGTGAGATCTCGTCCAACGCCTTGCCCGCGCCCATGACGACCGCGGTCAGGGGGTCGTCAGCCAAGGTCACCGGCAAACCAGTTTCCTCGCGGAGCAGGACGTCAAGATTCCGCAGCAACGCGCCGCCCCCTGCCAATACGATACCTTTGTCCACGATATCGGAGGCGAGTTCCGGCGGCGTGCGCTCGAGCGCGATCCGAACCGATTCGACCACCTGATGGACCGGTTCCATCAGAGCCTCGCGAATCTCCTCGTCAGTTATCTCGATGATCTTGGGCACGCCGGCCACCAGGTCGCGGCCCTTGATCTCCATGGTTTGAATCTCGTTGCCGGGATAGGCCGATCCGATGGTGATCTTGATCAGCTCGGCGGTGCGTTCACCGATCAGCAGATTGTACTTGCGCTTGATGTGCTGGATGATCGCCTCGTCCATCTTGTCGCCCGCCACGCGCACCGAGCGCGAAAAGACGACGCCCGCCAGCGAAATCACCGCCACCTCGGTGGTGCCGCCGCCGATATCGACGATCATGTTGCCCGACGGTTCCGTGATCGGAAGACCGGCGCCGATCGCCGCCGCCATCGGTTCCTCGATCAGATAGACCTCGTGCGCGCCGGCCGCCTCAGCCGACTCGCGCACCGCGCGCTTCTCGACCGCGGTGATGCCGAAGGGAACGCAGATTACGATACGCGGGCGCGCCAGAAAACGCCGGTTGTGGGTCTTCTGGATGAAGTGGCGCAGCATGTTCTCGGTGATCTCGAAATCCGCGATCACGCCGTCCTTGAGCGGCCGGATCGCCACGATCGAGCCGGGGGTCCGCCCCAGCATCTTCTTCGCTTCGGCGCCGATCGCGAGCACTCTGCGCGCGCCGCGCGAGTCCTTCTGCACCGCGACCACCGAGGGCTCATTGCAGACGATCCCTTCGCCCTTGACGTAGATGAGGGTGTTGGCCGTGCCGAGGTCGATCGCCAGGTCGTTCGAGAACCAGCCGAAGATTGAATTGAGTACCACTGATCGCCCCCCTGCCGCCCCGAATGTGCCGTTTCGGGCCCCGCGCCGGCCGGCTACCGGTTGAAGAAGATCCGGGGTCTCGCGCGGTAAAAGATTTTTTTAGACGTACCTGAGACCCATGAAGAGGCTAACAGACCCGTGACGGGCGAGGCAAGGCGCAGGGCAGATTTGCGCGAGCAAAACGGCCGAAATATGATGGCTTCTTATGCTCGATCTGATGCGCAAGCATGCGTATTCGTGGATGACTCGCGCGGTGGTCATCCTGCTCATCGGCGTATTTGCCTTCTGGGGCGTCAGCACCGGAATGTTCACCCGCCTAAAGCCCGTTGCTACGGTCAATGGTCATCAGATACTCGCCAAAGACCTCGATCAGCGAACGCAGCAATTGCGCCGGCGACTCGAGCAGGTCTACGGGCCCGAAGCGGCTGCCGCGCTGGCCCGGTTCAACGTCCGCGAACAGGCGCTCGAGGAGTTGATTGACGAGCAACTTGTGCTCGATGAAGCCAAACGTCTGGGGCTTGGGATAAGTGATGCCTCACTAGAGCATATGATCGAGGGTCAAAGCGCCTTCCAGGTCGACGGGCGTTTCGATTTCGCCATCTACCAGGAGGCTTTGCGCGGCCAGAACATGCGTCCGGCTGACTTCGAATCCGAAGTGAGGCTCGAGATGCTGCAGCAACTGGTGCAGCGCATGGTCGCCGAGACCGTGCAGATAAGCGATGCCGAGGCGCAGCAGATCTACGACCAGATGAATCTGAAGCTGGCGATGTCCTACGTCGAGCTGCCCTGGAAGAGCTTCGAGGCGACGATTAACCCGACAGACAAGCAAATCGCCGATTTCTTCCAGTCCCATCGCGAGCAATTCCGCGAGCCGGAACGTATCTCATTCGATTTCATCCGCTACGATCCGGATCGGCTGGCGGCGAAGTTCAATCCCTCGGACAAGGATATCCAGGCCTATTACAACCAGCACCGCGACACCTCGTTCACGCATCCGGAACAGGTTCGCGCGCGCCATATTCTGATCGCGGTCCCATCTGACGCGACCCCGGCACAGAAGAGCGCGGCCAAGGCCAAGGCCGAGGATCTCCTGAAGCAGGTCAGGGGCGGCGCCGATTTCGCCAAGCTGGCCAGACAGTTCTCCGACGACCCGGGCACCAAAAGTGCGGGCGGCGAACTCGGCTACTTCGATCAGAAGCAGATGGTGAAGCCGTTCGCCGACGCCGCTTTTCGCATGAAGGCAGGCGAGAGCGCGGTGGTGCAGACCCAGTTCGGCTATCACGTCCTGCAGGTGGAGGATCACAAGCTGGCGCAGGTCGACACGCTCGCCGAAGCGCGCCCGCAGATCATCGAGGCGCTGCGGCGGCGGGCCGGCGCCGAACAGGCCCATCAGGCGATCGACCAGGATCTCGCCGACGCCCTCAACGGCAAGGGGCTTCAGCAACTGGCGGACAAGCGCGGCCTCGATCTGGTCAAGACGCCGGCCCTTTCCGCCACCGAAAATATTCCCGAGATAACCGAGCCCAAGCTGGTCGAAGAGGCGTTCAAGCTCAATCCCAACGACGTGCGCGTAATCAACGGCCGCGACGCACAATACCTGGTGAAACTGATTTCGCGTAAGCCGAGCTATCTACCCAAGTTGGCAGACGTGCAATCCAAAGTGCGCGATGCCCTGGTTAGACAATTGGCGGAGGCAAAGGCGATGGAACAGGCCAACGCCCTGCTGAAACAGGCCAAAGATGCCTCCGGGTTCGCCGCGGCTGCGGCGAGGGCCAAGCTCGCGATCCGCAGCACCGGCGAATTTTCGATCTCCGATGGATCGGTTCCCGGCATCGGCGAGTTCCACGAAGCGACCCAGGCTGCCGCGCTGCTGCCGCTGCCGCCTGCTCTGATAAGCCGTCCGTTGACGCTCGACGGCACTGCATACATCTTCGAAGTCACCGCTCGATCGTTGCCGAGCGACGCTCAGTGGAATGCGGCCAAGGCGGGGTTCAAGCAGCAGCTCGTCAAACAGCGGCAGGCGCAGGCCTGGGAGAGCTTCGTCCAGGATTTGCGCGCGCGAGCGCAGATTTCGGTAAACTCCGATCTCGTCAGCCAGCAGAGTTCAGAAGCCCCGATGTAGGCAATCGCGCCAGGCCGCAGCGTACAAACCGGCGACCGGCCGCGGTTGATCCCGCTCGATGAGCGCGGCGCAAAATAATCCCCGCCAGGCAGACGCACCGGTGGATACCGGCGAGTTCTTCTTTCCCGGCGCGTGCGCCAGCGTCCTGCTGATTCATGGTCTTGGCGGGACGCCGTTCGAGATGCGTTTTCTCGGCGAGCGGCTGGCGGCGAGCCGCTTGCGCGTGTGCGGCGTGCGGCTGGCCGGCCATGCGGGCATCTCCGAGGAACTCGGCGCCACGACCTGCGAGCAATGGTACGCAAGCGTGGTCGAGGGTTTCGATCGGCTGCGTCGCTTCGGCGATCCGGTGGTGGTCGCCGGGCTCTCGATGGGCGCGGTGCTGGCGGCACGCCTCGCTGCCGATCGCGGATCGGAAATTGCCGGAGTCGTGATGCTGGCGCCGGCATTTTTTCTCCCGCTATGGATCCGCGGGCCGCTAAAGGTGCTGCGCACGCTTGGGCCGCTCGTCGATCGCGTCTACCTGCGTGGCAAGGGTTCTGATATCAGCGACGACCACGCGCGCGCGGTTCATCCGTCGGCGCGCCTGATGCCGCTCAGCTCAGTGTTCGAGTTGCTCAAGCTGTCAGCCGCGGTGCGGCCCCGCCTGGCACAGATCACCCAGCCCGTGCTGATCATCCACGGGCGCCACGATCATACCTGCCCGATGCGTCGCAACGTGGATTTCCTGATGAAGCATCTGGGCAGCCGGGAAAAGCGCGCCGCGATCCTGGAAGAGAGCTTTCACGTGATCACGGTGGACAGCGAAAAAGAGCGCGTGGCCTGCGAGGTGACCACTTTCGTCAATCGCCTGGCGAGCGCGGGCGCGTCCGCCGCGACCAGTTGATTTTGCCGCTGGACGGCGACCGGAACCGAACCTCGGGCTCGTTCGAATTTCTTCCGTTGCACTCGCCGCCGCGTCGCGCTTGAATCGCGCACGGGCGGCGCCAACCAACTCGTGACGGACTGCGACGTGCGGAATCCGAGCGGAGGGTTCGATCAGCGCTTGCGCAATTTGCGCTCGAGCAATTCCTTGAGCACGACTGCCTGATTGTGGAGCGGATCTCTCGCTCCGTACACCAGGGTCAATTTCCCGCCACGCGCCATCTCGAGCAGTTCGCCGATGGCCTGAGCCATGTCCGCGGATCCAAGTTCGGTGAGATAACGCTTGCGGAATGCGCTCCACCGCGCGGGGTCGTGGCCGAAGAACCGCCTCAGTTCATCGCTGGGCGCGACTTCCCGCATCCATCGCGCCAGCCGCAGATCCGGCTTCCTGATTCCTCGCGGCCAGAGCCGATCGACCAGTACGCGGGAGCCGTCAGAACGGCTGGGCGGATCGTATGCACGCTTGATCGCGATCACGGCTTGCGCGCTGGGCGCGGCGGGCGCGGCCGACCGCTCGGCCTTGCCTGCCGACAACATTCAAAATCAACCGTTGTGTCACTATATCAAGCGGATTGAGGACTTTCCGTATGGCGCATCCCGGCAGGGGGAAATTCGACCCGGAGGGTGGCGCAGGGGCAAATGATGCTTATGTTGAACCGCAGGAAACCTTAGCCATTCTGAATTGCAGATGAGTAAACATCGAGACGAAAAGCACCGCCACCACGGTTCCGCTGATGAGTGGAGCATGGGCCATGACGAACAACGTCATCCCGGGCCGCCGCCGGCGGGCGAGGAATCGTCCCAGGGCGCAGCCTCCGACCCGATCGAGCTCGGCTCGGAGCATCTGGCTGACCCCCAAGGCCCGGAAAAAGCCGCGCTGCTGGAGCAGATCGCCAACAAGGACAAAGAGATCGCGGAGCTGAAGGACAAGTATCTTCGCGCGCTCGCCGACACCGAGAACGTGCGCAAGCGGTTGCGGCAGCAGAACGAAGACGCTGTGCGGCTGCAGCGCGAAGGGCTGCTGCGCGACCTGCTGCCGATAACCGACAATCTCGAACGTGCCGTGGACGCGGCGCGCGGCGGCGGCAACGGCAAGCCGATCGTCGAAGGGGTCGAGCTGGTGCTGCGCTCGCTGCTGGACTTCCTGCGCAATCACGGCGTCGTGCCGCGCGATTCAGTCGGCCAGCCGTTCGATCCCCAGTTCCACGAAGCGGTGGACCACGTCGAAAGCGGGACGCATCCTCCCAACACTGTCATCAGCGAATTTCATCGCGGCTACCAGGTGGGCGAGCGGGTGCTCCGCCCGGCCCGGGTGGCGGTGGCCAAGGCACCCTCGAGCGGGGCCGGGCCGTCCAAGGGTGGGGCAAATGGCGGCAACGGGCATTGAAAACCCTCGATCAATGATTATTTCAAGAAGTTAGAGGCTTTTTAGAGAACAATGGCAAAAGTAATCGGTATTGACCTCGGCACAACCAACAGCTGCGTCGCAGTAATGGAAGGCGGCGACCCGGTCGTTATCGCCAACTCGGAAGGCGCTCGGACCACGCCGTCGGTGGTCGCCTTCACGGACTCGGGCGAGCGGCTGGTGGGTCAAATCGCGCGCCGTCAGGCGATCACCAACCCGACCAACACCGTGTTCGCGATCAAGCGCCTGATGGGCCGGCGCTACGACGACGCGGAAGTGCAGAAGGCGCTCAAGGTGCTGCCCTACAAGGTCGTGCGCAACGATGACGGCGCGGCATGGGTAGAGATCCGCGGCAAGAAGTACAGCCCGCCCGAAATTTCCGCCTTCATCCTGCAGAAGATGAAGCAGACCGCCGAGGACTATCTCGGCGAGAAGGTGACCGAGGCGGTCATCACCGTGCCGGCCTACTTCAATGACAGCCAGCGCCAGGCGACCAAGGACGCCGGCCGCATCGCCGGGCTCAACGTCCTGCGCATCATCAACGAGCCTACCGCCGCTTCGCTCGCCTACGGCCTGGACAAGAAGAAGGACGAGAAGATCGCCGTGTTCGACCTCGGCGGCGGCACGTTCGACGTTTCGATCCTCGAGATCGGCGACGGCGTGTTCGAGGTCAAATCGACCAACGGCGACACGTTCCTCGGCGGCGAAGACTTCGACCAGCGCGTGATCGACTACCTGGCCGACGAGTTCCGCAAGGACCAGGGCATCGACCTGCGCTCGGACCGGATGGCGCTGCAGCGGCTGAAGGAAGCGGCCGAGAAGGCCAAGATGGAACTTTCCACGGTGATGGAGACGGATATCAATTTGCCCTTCATCACCGCGGACCAGTCGGGCCCCAAGCATCTCAATATCAAGCTCACGCGGGCCAAGCTCGAGGCGCTGTGCAGCGATCTGCTCGACCGGCTCGAGCAGCCCTGTCTGACCGCGCTCAAGGACGCGGGCCTGCGCGCGAGCGACGTCAACGAGATCGTGCTGGTGGGCGGCATGACGCGCATGCCGGCGGTGCAGGAGCGCGTGCGCAAGCTCTTCGGCAAGGAAGGCCATAAGGGCGTCAACCCCGACGAAGTCGTCGCCATCGGCGCGGCGATCCAGGCGGGCGTGCTCAAGGGCGAGGTCAAGGACGTTCTGCTGCTTGACGTGACTCCGCTCTCGCTGGGCATCGAGACCCTGGGCGGCGTGTTCACCAAGCTGATCGAGAAGAACACCACCATCCCGACGCGCAAGAGCCAGATCTTCTCGACCGCCCAGGACAACCAGACCGCGGTCACGATTCGTGTCTTCCAGGGCGAGCGCGAGATGGCGTCCGACAACAAGCTGCTCGGCCAGTTCGACCTGATCGGCATCCCGCCCGCGCAGCGCGGACTGCCGCAGATCGAGGTCACCTTCGATATCGACGCCAATGGCATCGTCAACGTTCATGCCAAGGACCTCGGCACCAACAAGGAGCAGTCGATCCGCATCACCGCCTCCTCGGGCCTGAACGAGGACGAGATCAAGCGGATGGTGAACGAGGCGCAGCAGCATGCCGCGGAGGATCGTCAGCGGCGACAGTTGGCCGAAGCGCATAACAAGCTCGACAACCTGGTGTACACGACCGAGAAGACGCTCAAGGACAGCGGCGCCTCGCTTGACGAGGCGGCGCGCAAATCGGTCGAGGAGGCGCTCGCCGCGGCGCGTCAGAAGCTCGAGTCCAAGGACCTCGACGAGCTCAACCGCGCCACCGAGGCATTGATGGCCGCGTCGCACAAGTTGGCGGAGACGATGTACAGCAAGACCCGCCAGAGCGCCGGGGCGCAGGCCGGCGCGGCAGGCGGAGCCGGCGCCGACGGCTCGACCGCGGGCGGCAGCGGCGCGGAGGGCGGCAATGCGGGCGCGGGTCAGGCGGAGAACAAGGAAGACGTAGTGGATGCGGATTTCAAGGAAGTGAAGTAAAGCGTGGCCCGCGGCCAATAAGCTGGCGTGGCGAATGAACTCGAATGGATGTGCATCGGGCGCCCCGCGCCGCCGAACGGCGCGGGGCGCCCGGTTTCCGCTTACATTTGTTTTGGCGCGAATGTAGTCTAAGATACCGGCGGCAATGGCGGCTCAGCCCAAGAAGCGCGATTATTACGAAGTTCTTAGCGTCGAGCGCGGTGCGAGCGACGAGGAACTGAAGAAGGCCTATCGCCGCCTCGCGATCCAGTTCCATCCCGACCGCAATCCCGGCGACAAACAGGCCGAAGAACGCTTCAAGGAAATCAATGAAGCGTATCAGGTGCTGTCCGATCCCGAGCGCCGCGCCCAGTACGACCGTTATGGACACGCGGCCTTCCAGGGGCCGCAGGGCACCGGTTTCGGTTTCGAGTTCACCCAGGGCTTCGAGGAAGTCTTCTCCGACATCTTCGGCGACTTCTTCGGCACCGGACGCGGCCGGACCCGATCGCGTTCGCGCCGCGGCGACGATCTGCGCTACGACCTCGAGGTCGAATTCGAGGAAGCGGCGCGCGGCGCCGAAAAGTTCATCAAGTTTCAGCGTCTGGCGACCTGCGACGGATGCAACGGGACCCGCGCGCGCGGCGGCGCCGAGGGCGCGCGCACGTGCCCGAACTGTCGCGGCGCGGGCCAGGTGCGCACGCAGCAGGGCTTCTTCTCAATCGCCACCACGTGCAGCCAGTGCCGCGGCGAAGGCACGATCATCGCCGACCCCTGTCCCAAGTGCCAGGGCCAGGGCCGTATCCGGCGGCAGGAGTCGCTCTCGGTGCGGATTCCGCCCGGAGTGGACAACGGCTCGCGGCTCAAGCTGCGCGGCGAAGGCGAAGCGGGATGGGCCGGTGGTCCGTCGGGTGATCTGTACGTCGTGGTCCACGTCAAGGAGCACGAGCTTTTCGCGCGCCAGGACAACGACGTCATCATCGAGATGCCGGTGAGCTTTCCGCAGGCCGCGCTCGGCACCGAGGTCGAAGTGCCGACGCTCGACGGCAAGGTCAAGCTCAAGATCCAGGCCGGCACGCAATCGGGGAAGGTCTTCCGGCTCAAGGGCAAGGGCTTTCCGGATCTTCACGGCTACGGCCGCGGCGACCAGCTCGTGCGAGTGGTCGTGGAAACGCCCAAGCGCCTGACCGCGCGCCAGCGCGAGTTGCTCGAGGAATTTGCCGGCATCGACGGCGAGGCCGTCAATCATCCGCTCTCCAAGGGCTTCGTCGACAAGCTCAAAGAGATGTTCGGCTAGCCGCGGAGCGCCGGGGCCGACAGCGAAATCCCTGCCTTATACCTGTTCGGGCGATGGCCGCCCGGTTGACCCTTCGATCAGCGCGACCGCGGCGTCCGGGTCAGCGACTTCGACCATCAACCGGCTGTAGCCTTCACCCGCGAGTTCGATCGCGATCGCGTTCTGCGCATCGCTTACGTCCCAGAAAACGTGGCGGCCGTCCTTGTAGTACCATCCGGCCGCGACCATGCCTGGCATCGAGGTTCCACACACGCGCCATCCCTTCCACCAGCGGGCCGCGCCCTCGGGGTCGCGGCGTGCGGCGATGACGTGCGCGAGCGGGATGGCGAAGGAGCTTTTGAACGCGAACAGCTTGTGCCATCCAAGCACTTCCACCCGCAGCATCCCGCGCGCCACCGAAATCTCGACCATCGTGATCTCCGCGCGCGCAACCCTCGCCCGGCTACGTCCCGGCATCGCGGCGACGCGGCTTGATGTGCGTCTCGTAGTACGGACGCATCGCACCGAGTGCGCGCCTTTGATGGTACGCGAGCTCGTCGTCGGGGTAGCGATGCTCGGGACCGATCACGCATCCGGCGCGCGCGTGACAGCGGCCGGCGCAATCGGGCTCGTTCTCCACGCGATGCGTCAGGCATTTCGGCACGTCCCATCCGGCCGGAAACGAGACTGCGCCGACCGGACATGCCCCGATACAACCGCGCACGGTGCATCCCGGGCACGGATCGAAGTTGAGCGCCTCGCCGGGTGCGTCGAGCTCCACCTCGAGCAGCAGCGCCGCGCGAAAGGCGATCCAGGGCCCGTACTTCGGATGCACGACAACGCCCAGGATGCTGGGCCCGGCGATACCCGCGGCCTTGCCCAGCTCGACGAAGTTGAGCGAGCGCCCGCCTGCCATGAACGGATGCACGATCGTGTAGCGGAGCGCGGCCTCGCGCAGCGGAGCCGCAATCGTGCCTTCGACCAGTTCGCGGGTGAAGTCGTCGAGCGGATTGTCGCGCGCGAACCATCCCGGATGGCGCTCGGCGTGCCGCTTGAACGCTTGCCAGAATGCACCGCCGCCATTGCCAAGCACCAGGATCGAACGCGCCGCGGGGTCGATAGCCGACGCGCGCATCCCGGCCTCAACCCTTGCGTCATAACGCTCGAGCGGAACCGCCGCGCACAGATTGAGCCCCACCCGTGCGGCGGCGGCGCGGATCGCGGTCAGAATTTGCGCGCGCTCAGGCAATTTTATAGGTCACCAGCGAATCGGCGACGAGCGCGCCCTGCGCGTCGCGGATTTCGACCGCCACGCTGGCGACCCGCCGACCGGCGCGGCGCACGCGCGCGTGCGCGATGAGATCGGTGCGAATCGCAGGCGCGCTGTAGTTCACGGTGATCGAAATCGTCGCGCTGCTCGAGGTCTCGGGCATCGTCCACACCGCGGCGCAGGCGGCGAAGTCGGCCAGCGCTGCGATCGCGCCGCCGTGGATCGGAACGTCGGGGCCGCCGGCGTTGAGAATGCGCTCGGCAAACGGCATCCGCACGGTCGCCTCGCCTGCGCCGCGCCGCTCGATTCCAAGCCTGAGCGCGGCGGAGAACGGTCCGCTTTCGAGCTCGCTCAAGACCGCGTCGTTTGCAGCTTGCGCCATTGCTGATTCACCCTTCACTGTTTGAGCCTGGCCGCCTCGCCCACCCGCGCCTGCTCGGAGCCCCTGGCGCGGCGCATCCTGCGCGCCGCGCGCGCCGCCCCAAGCCGCGCCATCCGCACCGCGACTGCCACCGCCTCCGCCGGGTCCTCGGCGTGCTGGATGCCCTCGATCTGCGACCAGGCGCGGAGTGCAACCAGCGGACGCCCAATCTTGAGCGCGAAGCCGATTTCGCTGAGCGTGCCGCCCTCGCCCTCGAGCGCAACCACCGCGTCGGCGCTGCCGATGACGACGGCGTTGCGCGCCTCGCTCAGTCCGGTGGCGATGGCAAATTCGATATGCGGATTGGCGGCGTCGTGGTCGTAGCCGGGCAGGATGCCGATCGTGTGCGCGCCGCGCTCGCAGGCCCCGCGCGCCGCCGCTTCCATCACGCCGCCGCGCCCGCCGCAGATGAGCGTCGCGCCGTGCGCTCCGATCTCGGCGCCGACCTGATGCGCAAGCTCGAGCACGGCGGCGCTCGCGCCGTCGCCGCCGCCGACCACCGCGATTGCGGGCCGCCGCTGCATCGCCGCCCTCACACTCCGAGCAGGCCGGGCAGCTCGGCGATGCTGGCGAGAGTGAAGTCGGGCCGCGGGATGCTCTCGGGCAGATCGACGCCGCGATTGTTGACCCATGCGACGCTCATCCCTGCCATGCGCGGCGCCTGCACGTCCTCGCGCGGCGTGTCGCCGACGAACAGCACCGCGCGTGCGTCCAGCCGCAGCATCTCGAGCATCCGCCGGTAGATGAGAGGATTGGGTTTGCGCAGGCCGACCTCGGCCGAGATGATCACCGCCTCGAACAGCTCGGCCACGCCGGTATCGAGCAGCACCTCGCGTCCGCACTGCGCGTCGTCGAAGTTGGAGACCAGGCCCAGGCGAAAGCGCGGCGCAAGCCGGCGCACCGCCGCGGACCGTTGCGGCGGCGCAAACGTGACCCTGCGCACCCCGTCCATGTGCACGCGCGTCAGATGAAATGCCAGCAGCTCGCGCTCGGCGCGGTCGGCGTAGCCCAGCCGGGCGAGCGTGCGCTCGAAGCGTTCCTGGCAGGTGATTTCGATGCCCTCGCGTTCGCGCTCGCCGTTAATCTCATCGACCACGTCGTGATAGACGGTGAGGAATTGCTCGAGCTCGAAGCGCGGACCCATCCGCTCCTCGAGCGACGGCAGAATCCACGGCAGCGTGCTGTGGGTGACGCGCTCGCGCCAGTTGAGCAGCGGCAGCCGCTCGGGCTCCCACTTGACCAGGGTGTCGAACAGGTCGAACACCACCGCCTTGATCGCCGATCTATCCATGCCAGGCAAGCGCCGCGGCGCTCGCGAACAGCGCCGCCAGGTCGAGCAGCATCACGCCGCCGTTGAGCATCACCGAGAGCCGATGCAGCCGGTCGAACTCGGCGCGGCGCGTCGGATCGGGATTCGCCTCCTCGGTTACGCCGCGTATCTGATCGACCTGCGGGCGCACAACCGCGCCGGCGTAGACGGTAAGCGCGAGCGCGACGATCAGCAGGAACGCGGCCACTGCCCACCACATCCGCGGCACCCGCGTTGCGCAGAGAAAAATCGCGAGAATCAGCGCGACCGCGCCGCACAGGTAACCGAGCAGGTAGTAACGCGGAAACAGCGCCGCCTGCAGTTTGCCCGCCTCGGTCAGCGGCAAGACCTTGAACACGAGCGGCGCGAACAGCGCGCTGAAGAACACCATCCCGCCGAGCCAGCACACCAGCGCGAGCAGGTAGAGGAAGAGCGCAACTACCATCGGCGTTCCCCTTGCGGATCGACTGGAGCGATCAATTCAGGAACGGCTTGGCGACCCCGGGCAGCGGTCGGCGCTCGGCGAAGCCGGAGTCGATTGCGTGCCAGGCGATTATCTGGCGCTCGCCGGATTGCCAGCACAGGAAGACCACGTCGTCATCGATCTCGTAGGGCAGGTCGATCAGCCCGAGATCGATGTCCTTCAGCACCCCGCCGAGGCTTTCCACCTCGCCCGCCGTTTCCGCCATTCGGGTCGCATGCTCTCTCAGCTCGGGATAGCGATCGACCAGGTCGCCCAGCGGCATCCCGGCGATCGCGGAGTCGTGCCGGCGCGCGAGGTCGCGGATGCGCGCGCGCAGATTGTCGGCCTCGGTTTGCAGGGTGCGCACCAGGATTTCCATCCGCGGTATGAGGGCATTGGCTTCCTCTACCGTAAAAACCTTCTCGAACTGATGTTTCGGCAAGTTTTTGCCTCGATAATGGTCCACCGCGGCGATCGTGGTTAGGTTGGACTTGTCGCGGGCGAGCTTGTCTGCCCACCAAGCGTATACTACGTTAATCGGTTGCGGGGGTGGAAGCGCCGGCGGCTTTCGGCTGGTCAGGGGGGAGGCGGCTCAGGTATCTATGGCAGAAAAATCCGAAAAGGCCAAAGGCGAGAAGCGCTTCGACATAGAAGAGGATCTGACCAAGGTAGAGGTCCCCGACATCCTGCCGGTGCTGCCCTTGCGCGGCATCGTCATCTTCCCCAACCAGATTCATCCGTTCCTGGTGTCGCGTCCGGCCTCGTTGCGACTCATCGAGGACGTGGGACAGACCTCGCGCGTAATCGGGCTCTCGGCGCAAAAGAATCCCGAGGAGGAAAACCCCGCGCCCGAGGGTCTCTTCCCGCGCGGCACCGCGGTGCGCATCCTCAAGATGCTTAAGTACCCCGACCACAGCGTGCGGGTGCTGGTGCAGGGCATCGCGCGCATCGACCTGCTCGATTTCGTGCAGGTCGACCCATATTTCCGCGCGCATGTGAACCGGCTGGCGGAAGCGGTCGAGGGCGACAAGGAACTCGATGCGCTGCAGGCGCATCTGGTGAGCCAGTTTTCCAAGTTCGTCTCGCTGGTGCCGTATCTGCCCGACGAGCTGCAGGTGATGGCGATGCAGGTGCGCGAGCCGGCGCGGCTGACCGACATGGTGGCGTCGTACCTGAAGATCGCGGTCGAAGAATCGCAGGACCTGCTCTCGACCAACGACGTGCGCGCCCGCCTGGAAAAATTAATCGTCATCCTCGGGCGCGAGATCGAGCTGCTCGAGCTGGGGCACAAGATCCAGTCGCAGGTGCAGACCGAGCTGAACAAGAATCAGCGCGAGTACTACCTGCGCCAGCAGCTCAAGGCGATCCAGAAGGAGCTCGGCGAAGGCGACGCGCGCTCCTCGGAAATCGAAGATCTCGAAAAGAAAATCGAAGCGGCAAAGATGCCGGAGGACGCGCGCAAGGCGGCCGACAAGGAGCTGGATCGGCTCAAGATGATCCCGCCCGAATCGGCCGAGCATACGGTGGTGCGCACGTATCTCGACTGGCTGGTGAGCCTGCCGTGGGCAGTTTCGACCGACGACAACCTGGATATCAAGCACGCGCGCGCGGTGCTCGACGAGGACCATTTCGATCTCGAGAAGGTCAAAGAGCGCATTCTTGAATTCCTCGCCGTGCGCAAGCTCAAGAGCGACACCAAGGGACCGATCCTGTGCTTCGTCGGACCGCCGGGCACGGGCAAGACTTCGCTCGGGCGCTCGATCGCGCGTGCGCTCGGACGCAAATTCGTGCGACTCTCGCTGGGCGGCATCCGCGACGAAGCCGAGATTCGCGGCCATCGCCGCACCTATATCGGCTCGCTGCCCGGGCGCATGATCCAGGGCCTGCGCAACGCGGGATCGAACAATCCGCTGTTCATCCTCGACGAGGTGGACAAGCTCGGCACCGATTTTCGCGGCGACCCGGCCTCGGCCCTGCTCGAGGTGCTCGACCCCGAGCAGAACAACGCCTTCGTCGACCATTACCTCGACGTGCCGTTCGATCTCTCCAAGGTGCTGTTCCTGACCACGGCCAACGTGCTCGACCCGATTCCGCCCGCGCTGCGCGACCGGATGGAAGTGCTCGAGTTGCCGGGCTACACCGAGGAGGAAAAGCTCCATATCGTCGAGCGCCACCTGGTGCCCAAGCAGATGGCCGAGAACGGGCTCGGCAATCTCAAGATCGAATTCACGCGCGAAGCGGTGGCCGAAGTGATCCGCAGTTATACGCGCGAGGCGGGCCTGCGCAATCTCGAACGCGAGATCGGGCGCGTGTGCCGCAAGATCGCGCGCTCGATCACCGAGGGTGAAGCGCCGCCCGAGCGTATCACGCCTGACATGCTCCATCGCTTCCTCGGTCCGCGCAAGTTCTTCTCCGAGGCGGCCGAGCGCACGCAGGAGCCCGGCGTCGCCACCGGCCTCGCGTGGACGCCCAACGGCGGCGACATCCTGTTCATCGAGAGCACGCGGATGAACGGGCAGAAGGGCGTGACGATCACCGGCTCGCTCGGCGACGTGATGAAGGAGTCGGCGCAGGCGGCGCTCTCCTACGTCCGCTCGCGCACCGCGCAGCTCAGCATCCCGCCGGACTTCTTCGAAAAGTCCGACCTTCACATTCACGTGCCGGCGGGCGCCATTCCCAAGGACGGCCCGTCGGCGGGCGTCACCATCGCGGCCTCGCTCGCCTCGCTGCTGAGCGCCCGGCCGGTGCGCTCCGACGTGGCGATGACCGGCGAGATCACGCTGCGCGGAAAGGTCCTGCCCGTCGGCGGCATCAAGGAGAAGGTGCTCGCCGCGCGCCGCGCCGGCATCAAGACCGTGATCCTGCCGCGGCGCAACGAAAACGACCTCGAGGACATCCCGGAAGAGGCGCGCAAGGAGATGGAATTCGTCTTCGTTGACACGGTTGACGAAGTCCTGCGCCACGCGCTGCGCGACGGCCATGCCGAGCGCGCGGAAACCTCACCGGCGTCCGCCGAGCGCACCGCGCTCAACTGACCCCTGCGGCGCGGCGGCCGGCCTAGCGCCCGGCGGCTGCGGACGGCTAAAATAAAGCGTCGGACCCGGCGCGCGAGCGCGCGGCCGATTTCGGGGGATGCCGACCAGATGCCTGAGTTGAGGAAGGATCCGGTTGTAGGGCGCTGGGTCATCATGGCCACCGAGCGCGGCAAGCGCCCGTCCGACTTCAAGCCGGTTCGCGACCAACGCAAGGGACCCCCATGCGCGTTCTGCTCCGGGATGGAGCAGATGACGCCGCCCGAAGTGCTCGCCTATCGCGACAACGGCTCGACGCCCAACGGTCCCGGATGGCGCGTGCGCGCGGTCAGCAACAAGTTTCCCGCCCTGCGCATCGAAGGTCCTGCGGGGCGGCGCGGCGAGGGCCTGTACGACCTGATGAACGGGATCGGCGCGCACGAGGTTGTGGTCGAAAGTCCCGATCACGACCGCGGACTCGCCGACCTCGAGTTGCACCAGGTTGAAGAGCTGCTGTGGGCGTATCGCGATCGCGTGCTCGACCTCGCGCAGGACGAGCGCTTCCGTTACGTGCTCATCTTCAAGAACCATGGCGCGGAGGCGGGCGCGAGCCTCGAGCATCCGCACTCGCAGATCATCGCGCTGCCCATAGTGCCGCTCAACGTGCAGCAGGAGTTGCGCGGCGCGAGCGACTACTACTCGCTCAAGGAGCGATGCATCTTCTGCGACATCGTTGACCAGGAGAACCAGGATCGGCGCCGCGTGGTGTTCGAAAACGACGAGTTCATCGCGGCCTCGCCCTTCGCTGCGCGCTTTCCCTTCGAGCTGTGGCTGATTCCCAAAACCCACGGATCGCATTTCGAGCACGCGGCGGCCGCGTACCCGGGCTTTGCCAGCGCCGTGCGGCAGAGCCTGCGCGCGCTAAAGCGCGCGCTCAACGATCCGCCGTTCAACTACATCATCCATTCGGCTCCGCTGCGCGAGGCGCAGAGCAAGCATTATCACTGGCACATGGAGATCACGCCCGCGTTGACCAAGGTGGCCGGTTTCGAGGTCGGCACCGGCTTCTATATCAACCCGGTGCCGCCCGAGAGCGCGGCCGAGGCGCTGCGCGAGGCGCTGGCGCTCGACGGCCCGAATGCGCCGGCGCCGCACGTCGCCCGGGCGAGCTGAGTTCAATTCATCATCCGTCGGCGCACCTGCCGCCCGCCGGCGAGCTTTGCCTGCGCGCTCAATCGCTTCATCGTGAAACAGTGACATAAACACAGTGAAACAGTGAAATCGTGAAACAGTGAAGATCGCAATCGTCGCCGCCGAGATTACACCATGGGCCAAGGCCGGCGGCCTCGCCGACGTGATTGGCGCGCTGCCCTCGGCGCTCAAGCAGAGCGGGGCCGATACCGCGGTGATTCTGCCCGGCTACCGGGGAATCCTCGGCGCGCTCCGAACGACGCAGGTGGCCGCCAGCCTCTCGGTGCCGCTCGGCGATTCGTCGGTACAGTTCGACGTGCTGCGCGCCGACAGCCGCGACGGAGTCCCGCTTTACCTGGTGCACAGGCCGGACTATTTCGATCGCCCGGGAATCTACGGCGAAAACGGCGCCGACTATCCCGACAATCTGCGCCGCTACGTGATGTTCGGGCGCGCCGCCGCATTGGTCGCCGCGCGCTTCATCCGGCCACAGGTGCTGCACGCGCACGATTGGCACGCCGCGGTCGCGCCGATCGTAGCCCGCGCCGATCCGTCGCTGCGCACGGCGCTGGGCGATGCGCTGGTCGCGTTTACCTTGCACAATCTCGCGTTCCAGGGCATTTCCGAGCCGCAGGATTTCGGCCTCCTCAACATCGATCGTTCCTACTTCTCGATGGAATGCCTGGAATTCTGGGGTCGCATCAATCTCATGAAGGGCGCGATCGTGCTTGCCGACGGCGCCTCGACCGTGAGCCCGACCTACGCGCGCGAGGTGAGCGGCGATCCCGAACTCGGCTTCGGACTCGAGGGCGTGCTGCGCGGCAAGGGCCGCCGCTTTGTCGGTATTCTCAACGGCGCGGACTACACGGAATGGGACCCGGCGATCGATCCGACGATCGCGGCGCGTTACACGCGCGCGCGGCCCGAGGGCAAGATGATCTGCCGGCGCGCATTGCGCCGGCTCGCGGGTCTGGCCGATAGCGCTGACGAACCGATCGTCGGGATGGTCACGCGGATGACGCCGCAAAAGGGCGTCAATCTCATCGGCGACGGGCTCGACGCGATGATGGGCCTGGGCGTGCAGCTGGTGATGCTGGCGAGCGGCGACCCGGCCCTGGAAAAATACTTCAAGGCCGCCGAGGAGCGCTTCCCGGGCCGCCTGCGCGTCGAACTGGCCTTCGACAATACGCTCGCCCATCAGATCCAGGCCGGCAGCGACATCTTCCTGATGCCCTCGCGGTTCGAGCCGTGCGGCCTGACCCAGATGTACGCGCTCAAGTACGGAACGGCGCCGCTGGTGCGCGCAACCGGCGGGCTGCGCGATACCGTCGCCGAGTTCGATGCCCGGCGCGGCACCGGCAATGGCTTCACGTTCGAGGCGTACAGCGCGGAGGCGATGGTCGCGGCGCTCGCGCGCGCGCGCAACTTGTTTAGCGATCGCGCGGCATGGCAGCGCCTGATGGACAACTGCTTCGCCGCCGACTTTTCATGGGCGGTCTCGGCGCGCAATTATCTGCGATGGTTCGACGACTTGCGCCGCATGCGCTCGGCCTGAGCGCGCGACGTCCGTGAAATCCCGACCGGAACCGATCCTGGTTTACGCCGACGGCTCGTGCGAGGGCAACCCGGGCCCTGGCGGATGGGGCGTCGTGATCGTCTCGCCCGAGGGCAAGCATCGGCTTAATGGCGGCGATTCGCGCACGACCAATAACCGCATGGAGATCATGGCGGCGATCGAAGCGTTGCGCGCTCTCGATCCCGGAATCCCCGTTATTCTCCGCAGCGACAGCCAGTACCTGGTCAAGACCGTAAACGACGGATGGCGCCGCACCAAGAATCAGGATCTGTGGAAGGAACTGGACGCGGAAATCGCAAGGCACGAGGTGCGCTTCGAATGGGTGCGCGGACATGCGGGCGACGCTCTCAATGAAGAGGCCGACGCGCTCGCGCGCGAAGCGGCGCGCAACGCGGCCCTCGGCCGCGCGCCCGGTACTCTGACTGAGCCCAAAGGCGATTCCGACGCGCGGGCGCTCGACCAACTCAAACCGCTGCTCGAAACCGGCGAGCAGATCAGGCGATGCGCCGAGTGCGGGCGCCGCTTCGTCGCCCACGGCCAGGAAACCTGCTGTTCGCTCGTCGCTTGTCAGCTTGCCCGGCGCAGCTAGCGCACGAGCGAATGCGGCTCGTGCGAGCGACGAGCGATTAGTTATTGGCGCTGACGCCGCGCTCGGCGATCAGCTTGTCCACTTCCGTGCGCAGGCGGCCGAGCACGTCGTCGTAGCGGAAATTGCCGAGCTTGCGATCTTTTTTCTTGAGATTCACCGTCGTCGGACCGCACCACAGTCCGAGGTCGGCGTCGTCGGTCTCGCCCGGCCCATTCACCCGGCAGCCCATGACCGCGATCGTGATCCGATGGCGCGCCGCGTAGGCGGTGATCTCTTTCACCTGTTGCGCCAGCTCGACGAATTTCTCGTTCTCGACGCGCGAACACGACGGGCACGAGATGATATTCAATCCGGTGCCGAAATCGGGCACCGAGATGAAGCGTCCGCTCTCGACATCCTTGATGATCTGATGCCCGACCACCACTTCTTCATGTTTGCGCTCGTTGGGCAGCGTGAGCGACACGCGAATGGTGTCGCCCAGATGCTGCGCGAGCAGCTTTTCGAACGCGATGCGGGTTTTGACGATCCCGTCGGGCGGCAAGCCCGCCTCGGTGACGCCGAGATGGAGCGGAACGTCGGGCCGGCGCGCGGCGAAGCGTCGATTGGCCTCGAGCACCTTGACCGGATCCGAGTCCTTGAGCGAGACCACGAAGCGATCGAAGCCGAGCCGGTCCATCAGCTCGCAGTGCCAGACCGCGGATTCGACCAGCGCGCTTAGCTGATCGCCCGGATACTGCTCCAGAAACGCCGGCGCGACCGAGCCGCAGTTGACCCCGATGCGAATCGCGAGATTGTGCTCGCGCGCGATCTCGACCAGCCATCCGACCTTCTGCTCGATGCTTTTGGCTTTTTGGATGTGATGCAGATGGCCGGGATTGTAGCGAATCTTGTCGACGTGCGGTGCGACCTTGTCCGCGATCCGGTAGTTCTCCTGCAGGTCCACCGAGAGCACGATGCCGCGCGTCTGCGCGCGAATCTCCTTGAGTGCGGGGACTTCCTTCTCGTTGTCGAGCGCGATGCGCACGATGCCGGCGCCCGCGTGCGCGAGCTGATGGGTCTGCGCGACGGTCTGGTCGATGTCGAGCGTGCGCGTCGCGCACATCGATTGCACCACCACCGGCGCATCGCCGCCGACCCGCAAGGCGCCAATCGCGATCTGCCGCGTGGCGCGGCGCGCAGTTGCCTGCTCCATTAGTTCCAACTCCGTTCCCGGTTCACGTTCAGTGACTGTGTGTCTGGTGATCGTGGGCTTCGCCCGCCTTGGCCTGCTGCTCGTCGCTCACCGCCATCGCAATCGACGAATGCGCGAACGCCGCGCCGGCCCGCAGCGCCATCGCAACGAAGGCCGCCTCGGCGATTTCCTCGTCCGTCGCGCCCTGCTTGATCGCGCGCTTGACGTGATCTTCGATGCACCATGGACAGGCGGTGACATGCGCCGCCGTTACCGCCATCAGCTCCTTGGTCTTGGCCGGCAGCGCGCCATCCTTGAAAATCATCTGATCCCAGTCCATGAAACCCTTGAAGTAATCGGGCTTGAGCTGGCGCAGCTTGCGCAGGCTCTTAATGGTTTCTTTGCTGAAAAAATCGGTCATCGTCGGTCCTCCGGGAACGGCGCAACATTTTCGATTGGTCCGGACAAATTATAACAAAACCGATGACAGATGCGCCTAGGGCGTGTGCGGCGGCTTAAAGCTCCGGTCATCCCCCGGTCACATGGCCGACGGAATCGGATTGGTAGAACGGCGATGCGCATTTGAGTCGGACGCCGATCCATTAGCAAAACTTGAAAAATAATTCAGATGGGCAACTCTTGAATTGCATCGTTTGCATCACTATGGTCGGCTAACCATGCTCAGAGTGATGAAGGAAGAGGTGGAGGCGGGGTACGTGGGCTAACCCGGGGGAACGCCGATCCTGTGCGCGAGTCGCTCGCCCGGTCAGGCGGGAGTCGTTAGCTATGCGGCAGCACAACCTTGGCGCGCAAGCGCCGGACTCGTTCACGGCCTCGGACCTTATCCTACCAAGCCAATTTTTCGAATTGGTCGGCAAGAGCCGGTTCACCAGCGAGCAGCGGCTGATGCTCGCGGTGCTGGCCGACGCGATCAACATCCTGCAGGACTGGCGCGGATCGTTCAGCCCGCGCAAGCGGCGTCTGTTCGTCGAAGCCGCGCGCTGGGTGATGACGCAGGGCAGCAGCTTCCCGTTCAGCTTTGACAACGTCTGCGACGCGCTCGAGATAAGCTCGGATGCTCTGCGTCGCCGTCTGGCCAGCCTCGCCACCGGATCGGGCGACTCGCGGTTGCCGACCTCGCGCTTGCGCCTGAAGGAAGCTGGCCGTCTCCAGCATATGACGGTGAATCGCAGCCGCCGCAGCAAGCGGCGTGGCATGATGCAGGCGCGCCGCGCCTGATTCGTCGCTCCGGACGGGCATCGCTTCCCGGTCCGCGTCTGGCTCCGGCATCGCGCGCGGCTCTACTTGCCGCCCCGGCCAGTTTTCAGCGTAAATATCTGAAAATAAATGCTTTTTGTCATTTTAAGCGGCGCATTTGACGGTTTCGCCTGTGACCTTCTATGATCGGCGTCCTACATGCCGGAGGTCTGGCTGACGTGCGCATGATCGTTCCGCCCATCGTCGAGCGGAGAGAGATTGATCGCAATCTCGTTCATTTTTTTCGCCATCATCGTGCGGGCGCGTTTCGCCGCGCGATTTCCGATTTCTGCCGCTACTACAACGTCAGACGTCCGACGATCGAATGGTTCGAGTACCTCGATTGGGGCAAGACCGCCGGTAAGACCTTCGAAGACGGCCGCATCCACCTGGTGCATCCGGAAAACTGGAAGCGCGGACGCATCTACAAATCGGAGCGGATGTGGATAGCGATGGTCTATCACGAGATGGGCCATTACCTGTTCTGGACCGACGCCGAGCGCAAGGCGGACGTGTTTGCGTCGCGCATGGTGCGCGGCCTGCGTCGGCCCGAGCGTCGCGCGCGCGTAAGGATCCGGGCGCGCGTCGGCCTGCGCGGCGCCCGCCGGGCCGCGGCAGGGCCCGCCCGTGGCGGTGCCGCGCCGCGCCGGTCAAGCGCTCCCGGCCGCCGCATGATCGCATCGGCCGCGCGCCGCCGCGCGCGCGGCGGCCGGCGTCCGCGCCGGGCGTGAATTCAGCCGGTTACCGCGGCACACCACGCCAGTTCCACCGCACGGAGTCGCCGTGGCCGCGCAAGTGCGGCTATCGCGCGCACCGCCATGCGGCGGTTATGATTGGATTGCAATGGCGCAGAAGGTCAACATCGAAAACCGATGGTGGGTAGAGACCGCGGTCAAGCGCCCGCGCAAGCCCGAGGCCGCGGCTGCCGGCGGCGACGGCAAAACGCAGGTCACGGCGGTCGATGCCGACCAGGCGCCCGCGATGCAGGACGTTGCGGCTCACCTCTACGCGATTGCGCACGGCTACGATCAGGACCGCGCCAAGGAAGACCTCACCGACAACAACCTGCGCATCGCGCGCGCGGCCGACCCGCAGCCCGGCCAATGGGCCTACGTCGCGATGACCGAGGAGCACTATCCCGCGCGCCTGATCAAGCGCGTCAAGGACGAGTTCCGCCTGCCGCGCGAGGCGCGCGGCATCATCCTCGACCACGGACGCCTGGTGCGGCTTCTGATCTGCGGACCGCAAATCGAGGACTGGATGCTCGACGTGACGCTCGGCGACGAGCCTTCGGTCGATGCTTACGTGTGGAACACGATGTATCGCGAGCGGTTGTTCAAGCGCGCCGAGGAGGCCTTGCGCCAGGCGCGGCGCTGGGCGCTCAACCTGATCGAACGGCCGCCGCAGCGCGACGATCCGTTTCGCGGCACCCTGCTCTAGCAGCTTCAGTTTCGCGTGGCCGCCTCAGTCCGGCCGCGGCATGCCCCACGTCCAGGCGTCGAAGCCGGGCGCGTAATCAACATTGCTCTGCGCCGGATTGCGATTTATCAGCGGCCGCATGTAAATCGGATGCTTCATGCTGCGGACCTCGTGCTCGATGGTGAAGAGCACTTTGCCGCTCTCCGGATCGACAATGTCCTTGAAACGATACTGATGCTGGTCGCTCTCCTCGGTGACGAGCCCGAGCTTGAGCAGCCTGCGGTACGGGCCGGAGAAGTCCGCGATGTACACCTGGATATGATGTCCGTCATATGGGGGCAGGGGCTGGTCGGTCTCGCGAAAGAGCAGGCTCTGTCCGACGCCGACCGAGACGCACGCGCAGCGACCGTGTTCATCGTCGATCGCGGTCGCCGGCGTCTTCATGACCTCGCGATAGAAGCGAACGATGCCGTCCGCGCCTTGCGCCGGCACGTCGAACTCGACGTAGGCGATTCCGAGCGTGACCGGACCGAAGCGCGGCGCGGGCTCGTGGCATCGAATGCGATTGCCCCACGGACAGGTGGTATCGATGTGCCCCTCGTGCTCGCTGAAGCCGAAGCGGGTCCCGTCGAGATGCTTGCGGACCCGCGCCAGGCGGCGCAGGAGCGCAGCGCGCTCGGGTATGACGATACCGACGCGGCCGCGCACCACCTGTGGCTCGCCGCCGGGCAGGTGGAATTGGCTGCGGCCGATGTTGATCCACATGTTCGCGGTGCCGGTCATCAGGAACGGATCGCGCGTCAGTCCGAGGCCGGAGACGTAAAAGGTCGTCGCCCGCTGCTGGTCGGGAACCCTGACGTTGACGTGCTCGAGCGCGACGATATTGCCGAGATCCTCGGCCGCACGGTCGTAGGCACATTCCATATCCGCCTCCGCAACCGAAGCGCGGCCCGATCGGGCGCGCGGGCGTTTTGAATTACGGAAACAGCACGCTGGCGGTGCCGATCACCAAACGCTCGGCATCCTCGTTCTCGATCCAGACGTCGATTTCGACGCGCTTCTCGCCCGGCTCAATGTGAGTGACGAAGCCGCTCACGGTAAGCGTGTGATCGGGCTGTACCGGCTGACGATAGGTCGTTCCCAGGCGCGCCAGGCGCGCACCGCTCATCCCGATCCAGTCCGTTACCAGGCGCGAAAGCAAACCCAGGCTCATATTGCCGGGCGCGATCATCCCGGGCAGTCCCTCGGCGCGCGCCCCTTCGTCGTCCATGAAACGCGGCGCTTCCATGCCGCAGGTGCGCGCATAGTTCCGCACCTGGTCCTTGCTCAGGTAGATCTCCTGCGGGCCCAGCGTGTCGCCGACGTTGACCGAATCCAAACTGGTGATGGGCATGGGCCACCTATGGCCGGTTCATGAAGCGATGGTCGATATGCGCCACGGCCTCGCCGTTTTGATTCTGCACCGTCGAGCGCACGACCACGAACACCATCGAGCCGCTGCGGCCGGTCTTCTCGTAGATCTCTTTGACGTGCGAGCTCAGCGTGATCTTGTCGCCCGGGCGGATCGGCGCGCGAAACTCGACGTCCTTGCCCGCGTCGAAACCGGCGCGGCCGAAGCGCGGCACGTGGGTGAAAAAGTGGCGGCCGTTGCGGAAGGTGACCGCAAACGAGGGCGGCGCGACGATGCCGCCGTATGGTCCACGCTTAGCCGCCGCCGCGTCGGTGTAGAGCGGATTGGTCTCGCCGATCGCCGTGCAGAATTTGCCGATACTTTCCGCGGTCACGCTCACCGGATCGGTGACCTCGAACACCCTGCCAATCAGCGCCGGATCGTACTCAACCGCCATTGTGCCTCACCTCTTCGGGCACCGCCGCGGGCACCGGCTTGCGTCTCGGCCGGAAATCGACCGGCTCGTAGCTGCCTTCCCGGAGCTCGCGCACGAGATCGTCAATCGATCGCACGTCGGCGGCAAAGCGCGTTGCGCACAGCGCGATCAGGCTCACCAGGTGGCTGTCCGAGCCGCCGATCGCGCGGTAACCGTATTTGCGCACCAGTTCCATCGAGCGATCGTCCTCGCCCTTGCGCGAGCCGCCGTTGAGCACTTCGACCGCAACCACGTTTTCGAGCGGCGGCTTGGCCGCGTAATGCTCGTACAGCCCGACGGTCGGCCGTCCTGGATGACACGGCACGGCGACGCCGCCCATGCGCGCGATTTCGTCGATCAGCTCCTGCGCGTTGAGCCGCACGTTGGCGAAATCGAAGCGCCGCGTCATCTCTTCGGTCACGCCGAACACCAGCACGTGGCCGTAGTCGGTCTCGACCTCGGAAGCCTTGAGCACCATCAGCCCGAACTTGTCCTCGAGCGCGCGATAGTCGGCCGCGCCATTGAACTGGCGATGCTCGGTCAAAACGATACCATCCACCGGGCGCTCATGGCGCCGCAGCTTGATCCAGTTGAGATACGCCTCGAGCGGCGCGCGGCTGTCCTCCGAGGCCTCGCTATGGCTGTGCAGGTCGAGAATCGTCGGCACTTAGCGGGTGTCCTTACCTCGCCGGGCGAAACTTGAGCAACGTCACTTCGGGGGTGGCGTCCTCGAACACGGCCTCGACGGGCATTCCTATTTTAACCTCATCGGGCTTGCACTCCACAAGGTTGGTCAAAACCTTGAGGCCCTCGGCGAGCTGTACGTAGGCCATGACGTACGGGAGTGACTCGCGAAAACCCGGCGCCTGGTTCTGCATCGTCGCGGTGAAGGTGTAAACGGTGCCGCGTCCGCTGCATCGCACCCATTCGGTGCGCGCGCTCAGACAATTGGTGCACAGCGCGCGTGGATAGTAGCGCAGGTCGCCGCAATCGCGGCACTTCTGGATGTACAGCTCGTGGCGCTGCAGCGCCTCCCACCACGGGCGGCTCTCCTCGTCGAGGCGCGGCAGCGGCTTGGCGTATTTTTTCCGGTCGGATTTCTCGTCGGCCATGGTTTAAGTCCTGCGTTTCGCCTGCGGGCTATTGGTTGCCGAGGATCAGCGTCGCTCCCGAATGGCGCGTGCCGAGCGTGCCGCCGGTGCCGTGGCACAATGCCGTCGCGCAATCCCTGACCTGGCGCGGACCGCATTCGCCGCGCAACTGCTTGACCGCCTCGATCACCAGGAAGATGCCGCGCATGCCGGGATGGTTCGACGAGAGGCCGCCGCCGTCGGTGTTGATCGGCAGCTCGCCGTCATAGCGCAGCCGCCCGCCGCTGACGAACGCGCCCCCCTCGCCGCGCCGGCAGAAGCCGAGATTCTCAAGCGTCATCAGCACGGTGATGGTGAACGAGTCGTAGATCATCGCCATGTCGATGTCTTTGGGCGCGAGGCCCGCCCGCTTGAATGCGAGCGGTCCCGATTGGCCCGCGGCCATCTCCATGAAGTCGCGCCGGCCGCGCGCCGGATGGCGCACGGTCTCGCCCGCGCCCAGGATATAGACCGGCTTCTTCTTCAGATCGCGCGCGCGTTCGGCCGAGGTCACGACCAGCGCGCCGCCGCCGTCGCTGATGATGCAGCAGTCGAGCAGATGGAGCGGCGAGGAAATGATGCGCGACGCGAGCACGTCCTCGACCGTGATCGGGTCGCGGTACTTGGCCGCCGGATTCATCGAAGCGTGCAGGCGCATCGTGACCGCGATCTCGGCCAGCTGCTCGGAGGTGGTGCCGAATTCGTGCATGTGGCGCTGCGCCATCATCGCGTAGGCGCCGACCGTGGTCGGCCCGAACGGCACTTCGTACTGATCGCACGGATCGCCGCCGCCGCCCGCGCCGCCGGTGCCGATCGCGAAGCGCTGCGAGGCCGCGGTCGAGCCGTACACGACCACCGCGACCTCGCACAGGCCGGCCGCAATCGCTGCCGCCGCATGCGCGGTGTGCGCGACGAACGACGAGCCGCCGATCGAGGTCGAATCGACGAAATTCGGCGTCAGATTCAGGTAGTCGCAGAACCCGACGATGCCCATCCCGCTCATCCCGATACCGGTGGTGCATACGCCATCCACGTCCTGGATCCTGAGCCCGGCGTCGTCGAGCGCGCCGCGCACGCTTTCGGCCATGATCTGGAACATGCTCTTGTCGGGCGCAAAGCGGGCCGGATGCTCGTACACGCCGGCCAGCGCGGTCTTGCGGCTTAGGCTCATCGAACGCTCCCTGAATCAGCCCTCGGCGAGAAAACTTTCGATTGTGGAACTGGTCTCGGCCGCCTGCTCATTGGGCAGAAAATGACCGGCGCCCGGGATGACGCGGAGCCGCGAGCCGCCGATGCGGCGGTGGATGAATTCGGCGTCGGCGGGCGTCGTGATCGGGTCGTCGGCGCCGGCCAGGACCAGCGTCGGCTGGCGGATGCCCGCGATCTGCTCGCGCAGGTCGCAATCCGCGCAGGCGACGATGTCGGTGTAACGCACGCGCGGGTCGGTCTGGATCTGCTCCATCCATCCCTCGCGCACGATCTCGAAGCGATCCTTGACCGTGGCGGGCGAATAGCCGTCGGTGACGAATGCCTGCGGCGCGCGGCCCATCGCCACCGCGCGCAGCGCGTCGATCCGCGCGACCGGGATATTGAAGCGCGCCGCCGTCACCACCGCCACGATCGCCTCGACCCGCGCCGGGTAGCGTAGCGCCATGTCCATCGCGATCGCGCCGCCCATCGAGCGTCCGGCGATGACCGCCGACCTGATGCCCAGCGCGTCCATGAAGCCGATCACGAAGTCGGTGTATTCCTGCACCGTCCTCCGGCCCTCGACGCCTGAGGAGCGGCCGTGCGCGGGCAGATCGATCGCCACCGGGCTGTGCCCGCGCCCGAGATGACTTACCTGGTTGTGCCAGCTATGGCCGTTGGAGCCGGCCCCGTGCACCATGATGACTGTGCGGCCGCGCGAAAGATCGGGCGCCACGTCGGGCAGCGTGGTCGCTCCCGCGTAGTAATAATAGGTGGCACACCCCTGCACTTCCGCATATTTCGTCGGCATCGTAGCGCTCTCTAAGCGGCGTAATTGAGGTTAGCTATTCGGAATCAGGAGCGGATGTCAAACGCGGTGGCGCGCTGAGGCGCCGTGCGCCGCCCATCCTCGCGGCGCGCAGACCGATGCGCGTCAGTGGCGGCGCGCGCGACGGCGCCGCGGCGGACTGATGCCCGCGCGGCCGGCCTGATCGCGCTCCCATTCCTCGATCGCCGTGCGGCTGAAGCGCCAGTTGCTGCCGACGCGAAATCCGGGCAGATGTCCCTGGCGCAGCAGGCGATAAATGGTCGTCGGATGAACGCGGAGATGTTCCGACAATTCCTTGATCGTGAAGATCTGATCGCTTTGTGACGGTTGAGCCATAGCGTGGGAAGACTTGCTGATGGAGGAGGCGGCTTTTCGTGAGGTGCCTTTTTTCATTCGCGCCAGACAATCAAAATATGCAATTTTCGGTTCAAGCGTCCGTTGTGGGATTAGCGGAGTCAAGACGCGTTTTGCGAGCAACAGTTGGAAGGTGCTCGCTAGAATTCGTCAGAACGCCAAACTGCTTAAATCGTACAATCGTCTATGCGGGCGTTGATATGGTCTGACTAAACTACTCATTCACGATCATCAGATTTAGTGATGCATTAAGCGGAACATATCCATCGAACGGCGCATATGGCTCTACGGGATTCCATCGATCTGTCGCTTCGCCGGACAGCGATACCTATTTCGGTCTCCATCGATCTTTGTCCCCGAGCTCCAATCCCCGGCCTTCGGGCGGACCGACCCTCCGGCTGCATCGCGATCCTGGCCGCGGGCTTTATGTTGCTCTCGCTGGTCGGAGCGGCGCGCGCGGCCGCGACACAGAATCCGGTTGCGACTGCCGCGGCGCAACTCATCGAGGTCCACCGGGGACAATTCCAGTCGGCGGGCAAACCGGTCGAGGACTTTTACTGCGAGCCGGCGGCGTCCGGAGCACATCCGGCGGTCATCCTGCTGCACGGCGCGGTGCCGCGCGGCTGGGGGGACGAGGCGTTCGTCGAGATGTGCCGCGGGCTGGCGGCCGCCGGCTATTACGCGATGTTTGTCGAATATTACAGCCAGGCCGGACCGGCCCGCCCTGGCGACCGTCCGACGACGGGCCGCGGGTTCGCCGCATGGGTTGAACGGAATAATCCGGTGTGGACGCGCGAGATCGCGGACGCGATCGACCTTCTCAGCCGCGACCCGCGCATCGATCGCGCACGCATCGCATTGCTCGGACAATCGCTCGGCGGATTCCTGGCCTTATCGGTCGGCGCCGCCGAGGGCGGCCGGCTGGCCGCGGTCGTCGAGTACTACGGAGGGCTCTTCGGCGGCGCGCCCGCGATGGCGGCCAATCTGGCGCCGACCTTGATCCTGCATGGCAGCAACGACCGCGTCATTGCGGTGCGCTACGCATACCGGCTTGATACGCTGCTGACGAGGTATGGGCGCGCGCACGAGATGAAAATTTACCCTGGCGTCGGCCACGGCCTGGACGCCGCGACGCGCGCCGAGGCATGGCAGACGACGCTCGCCTTTCTGCGGCGCTACTTCGGCCGCTGAGCAGCGGGCCATTTTAATCCTGAGCGCAATCAGCGATTCCATCCGGGAGCGATCGCGATGAACGACCAACCACTGCCGCTTAAAGAGGCCGACGCGGTCGAAATCACCACCGTGCTCGACAACACCTGCGACATGCTGCTGCCCTCGAGCCCGACGGTGCGCCGCGCCTCGCTCGGCGATCGTCTCGGCAAAACCGCGCTGCGCGCCGAGCACGGCTTCGCCGCCGTGGTCAAGGTGACCGGCGCGGGCACCTCGGAGTCGATCCTGTTCGACGCTGGTCTCAGCCGCGACGGCCTGATGCACAATCTCGACGTGCTCGAACTCAAGCCCAGCGAGATGCACGCGGTTGCGCTGAGTCACGGCCATGCCGACCATACCAACGGGCTCGGCGGGATGCTGCGGCGGCTCGGCGGGCGCCGCATGCCGCTGCTGCTCCATCCGGACGCGCTGCTGCAGCGCAAGGTGGTGCTGCCCGACGGCCACGAGCTGCGGCTGCCGCCGCCCGACGCACGGGTGTTGCGCCACGACGGCGTCGAGCTGATCGAGGAGCGCGGGCCGTCATACCTGCTCGGCAATCTCGCGATGATCACCGGACAGATTCATCGCACCACCGATTTCGAGACCGGCTTCCCGATTCACTTCGCGCGCATCGGCGGACGCTGGCAGCCGGACCCGTATATCCACGACGACCAGGCGCTGGTGGTGAACCTGCGCGGCAAGGGTTTGGTGGTGCTCACCGGATGCGGCCATGCGGGCGTGATCAACACGGTGCGCCAGGCGCGCGCGCTCAGCGGCGTCGAGCGGATCCACGCAATCATCGGCGGATTTCATTTGTCGGGCGCGCTGTTCGAACCGATCATCGCACCGACCGTTGCGGCGCTGCATGACTTCGCGCCCGAGATGATCGTGCCGGCCCATTGCACCGGATGGCGCGCGACCCATCGTATCGCGCGCGAATTTCCCGACGCCTTCGTGCAGAACAGCGTCGGCACGCGCTTCGTGCTCTAGCGCGGCGCGCGCGGGACGCAGCAGCCGATCGCGCGCCTGCGGCGATCTCAGGCCGCTGGACGGCGGAGCACGACCGGATCGAGCTTGCGCGGGATGAGCTGTCCGTAGCCGAGCTTCGCCAGCAGCTTCCCGTTCTCCACGATCGGCTGGCCGCGCAGGATCGTGGTCACCGGCCATCCCTCGATCGGCCAGCCCTCCCACGGGCTGTAGTCGCTCACGTGAAAGTCTTCGCGCGTCAGCTTCTTTTTGATCGTCGGGTCGATCAGCACGATATCGGCGTCGCTGCCGGCCGCGATCGCGCCCTTGCGCGGATAGAGGCCGAGAATGCGCGCCGCGTTGCTCGAGGTCACTTCGACAAAGCGCGGCAGCGTCATCCCGCGCTTGACTACGCCCTCGGTATAGACGATGCCCATCCGCGCTTCGGCTCCCAGGTTGCCGCCGGTCACGTTGTCGATGCGTTTGCCGGAGAGCTTGTGATCGAGCGAGGTCGGAAATTCGTCGGTCGCGGTGGTCGAGACGGCGTCGTTGACCAGGCCGTCCCAGAGCGCGCGATTATCGTCGCGGCCCTTCAACGACGGATAGGTGTGATAGCAGAAGCCGCGCGGCTTGCGGTAGTCATCCGCGGAAAAACAGGCATAGTGATGAAGCGTCTCGCAATAGACCGGCAGGTTGCGGCCGCGCGCCTCGGCCACGGCCTCGACCCCCTCGGCGGCCGAGGTGTGCACGAAGTACACGCCCGCGCCGCTCGAACGGGCGAGCCGAATCACGCGATTGAAGGCCAGCTCCTCGGAGAGCTTGGTATGCACCAGGTGCATGTTCCATCCCTCGGTGCGGCCCTCGGCGGCGAAGCGCTCGTAGTTGAACTGCACCAGGTCGTCGTCCTCGGCGTGGACTACCATGATGCCGTCGTTTTTCGCCACGCGCTCCATCGCGAGCTGCACGCGGCCCATGTCGAGGCGCAGGCGGACGCGTTTGGGATGCGGCGGCATCACGTCGGTGGTGAAGATCTTGAAGCTCGGAAAGCCCTGCCGGATGACGTCGCCGATCTGATCGAAAATGCCGAGCGGCAGGGCCCCCATCAGCCCGACATGGAAGGAGTAATCGACGTAAGACTGCCCCTTCCATCGCGCCGCGCGCTCCTCGATCGCGCGCGTCATCTCCATGCCCGGCTCGACAAAGCAGAAATCGAGATGGGTGGTGGTGCCGCCGAACGCCATTCCGCGCGTGTCTTCTTCGGGGCCGAGCGTGCTCACGCCCGCGTCGGGATTGGTCAGATCATAGATATCCAGGTGTGCGTGCGGCTCGATTCCGCCCGGAACGACGATTTTGCCGGTTGCGTCGAGGGTGCGCCCGGCCGCGGGCGCATGCTCGTCGGTTCCGATGAAAGCGATTTTTTCGCCTTGAACGCCGACGCTCCATCGGCCGACGCCCTGGGGAGTGACAACTTCGCCGCCGCGAATGAGCAGGTCCAGCATTTTGCACCTCCCGGTCGAGGAGAGTTGGGTTGCGGTACCTTGCCGGTGAGAGCCCGATGAAGCGATCTGTAGGACAGCGCGGGCGATAATTCAATCCGCGGATTTCTACTCGGCCACTGGCCGCGCATGTCGGGGTTGCGCGTCCGGCGGCGGCTTCGTTTGATCTCGCCGGTTTCGCATGGCGCCTGCTGCTCGCCGGCCGAGACCGGCGCGCAATTCATTCCAAGTGAGCTTCCTTGTGCGCATCGTAAAGCGCCGCGACGATCGCCGCGAGCGTAGCGTGGCTGGCGCTGGTCTGCGCGGCGGCGAACGCCGCTTCGTGCGCGGCGCGCCGGGCCCTGCCGCATTTCGATCCGGCGAATACTCAGATCGAATACACACTCCGGGCTGGCCGCACGCAACCCATGGAACACTCCGACTGGCACGCGGCGAAATACAAATCGATCCGCTCTCCGGCGACACCATGGGCGCTGCGGGGTGAAGGTAATCTCCGGATAGCTCTGCGCGTCGAGCATGCGGCGCGACGGCGACCGTTTCGTCGCAACGACGCAATTTTGCGGTGCCCTGCGCGGCATGGGTCTACGCAATCCGAGCCTGTTGACGTTGCGCCGCGCCGACACCGTTTACGTCGACCCCTGTGCGCAGGGCCGCGTGATATGGGTAGCCGCCGAGAGCGACGGGGCGCGCCAGGCCGCTATGAGCCCGCCGCACCCCGTCCCGCACTGAAAGTCCGTTTAACCCCCTTGCCTACCGGTGAATGTCCTCGAGCGAGGTCGGCTCCATGATGGATTTCAAGTAGCTGGGCGATGGAATCGGATAACCTCTGCCCCAGTTCAGGATGATGGTGCCGCGCGAGTTCTGCACGTCAATGACGATCGGGCCGGGGTTGGTGGTCGCCTTCACGCCGACGTTCCATTGCGCATACGGACCGCCCGCGTAGTCTTCCGACCAGCGCTTTGGCCATTGCCAGACTTTCCACAGATGGCCTTTTTTGTCGAAGGCGAGCGCCCACCACGAGTCCCAGTTCTCGGCGTCCCAGAAATTGATCACCGCGCTGTACGGGTTGCGCGGGTCCTTGGGCGTGCGCAGCACGACGGCGAACTTGCGCATCGAGAATACGTCATCCACCAGCAGACCGGTCGGCCCATACAGATGCGTATCCGGCTGCTGCATGTCGTGAATGGCAAGCACGTTCTTCCAGCCGAGAAATTTCCAGTTCCAGTTCACGACCCGGTCGGCGAAGCCGTAGAAGTCGGCGATCGTATGATCGGTGCCGAGCAATGAGTCGGACTTGACCTCGGCCGTGATGCGGCGCACGCGCCGGATCGTCGGCAGATAGGCCCAGGAATCGTCGGCGCGGAACGGATCGTTGTAGCGCCACACGATGAAGGCGGTGCCGCGGATATCGAACGGCGTATAGAAGCCCGTGAACTCCTTGAATTCGAAATCCCTGGCGTCCTGGACTCCCGGCAATAGTCCGCCGGTGGAGTCAAATTGAGCGAGATGCGAGAGGTAGAAACGCCAGTACACGCATCCCATCGTGCGTTGAATCGTGCCGCCGCCGCCGTATTGCGCGGTCACGTCGGTCGGCAGCTCAAAATTGTGTGGAATGGTCCACAGGCCGAGCGGCTGCGGCAGGGTAATCTTCTCGCCGTCGTGACTGCCCGGCAGGCGCACGATCGAGAGCAGCCAGTTGACCGCTCCGTGCCCTGCGCTCTGCCATCGATATTCGAAATTCCATGCCGCTTTCACCCCCGAGTCGGGCCTGTCGGGACCAAGCGCATCGTCGGCGAACGGCTGGCCGCATCGATAGTTCGCAATCGTGCCGTCGCTCCGGAGCCTCACCTGGCCCTGGTACTTCTCGGTGCAATCCATGAAATCCCGGCGCGGAAGATGACTGCGCGTGGCGACGATGCGCACGCGCGCCTGGGGGAAATTCAGTTGGTCGAGATACCCCGGCACCATGAACGGACGCAGCCGCTCAAGATCCCGTGACGTGAGCACGTCACCGGGTTTGAAGTCGGGCTTCGTATCGGCGTACTTGTGCAGCCAGTCGACCACCGAGGCCACCGTGTATTGCGAAAGGTTCGGAGCCGCCGCATCGGTGTCGCCGGCGAAGGCGGCACGCACGCCGAGCATCGCGGCCGCACCGACGAGCGCGCAGCACAGCACGATCAGGCTGGAACGAACGCTGGATAAGCGCCGTTCTGCCGGATGCACCGACGGCGATGACGCAGAAGTCGTTGAAATCATTGACTAATTACCTCCCTAATCAGTTGCGGCTAATAAATGACTTAAATGATAATCTAAATCCTTAACTGCGCCAGATTATAAACAGAACGCCGGCAAGTCAAGAATAATCGCCTACGAGAATCGGGGCGGTCCGGTGTTCTTGCTTCGCGCGATCCTCTCATCGCGCCGGGCTTTGTTAGCCGCGACTTTTTGACCGGCGTCGCATGCGATGAGTAGGCTGGTCGCCATGAATGCGAGCGCGATCCAAACTCACGTCACGCGGCTTTGGGACGAATCGATCGTCCCCCAGCTGACCGAATACATCCGGGTTCCCAACAAATCGCCGGCTTTCGATCCCGACTGGCGCGCGCACGGCTACATGGAGCAGGCGGTGACGCGCTTTGCCCAATGGGCGCGCCGGCAGCCGATCGAGGGTCTCAAGCTCGAGGTGATTCGGCTCGAAGATCGCACTCCGCTTCTGTTCATCGAGATTCCCGGAAGTTCGCCCGCGAACTCGGACGACTGCGTGTTGCTCTACGGTCACTTGGACAAGCAGCCGGAGATGAGCGGATGGAACGCGGGACTGGGCCCGTGGCAGCCGGTGCTCAAGGACGACCGGCTCTACGGGCGCGGCGCAGCCGACGACGGGTACGCGATGTTCGCGGCGCTGGGCGCGATCGGCGCGCTCCAGGCGCAATCAATCCCGCACGCGCGCTGCGCGATCATGATCGAGGCGTGCGAGGAAAGCGGCAGCCACGACCTGCCTTCCTACATCGATCACCTGGCGGCGCGAATTGGCAAGCCCAGCCTGGTCATCGCGCTGGACTCCGGCTGCGCCAATTACGATCAGCTCTGGTGCACGACTTCGCTGCGCGGTCTTGCGGGCGGCACGCTCACGATCGAAGTGCTGACCGAGGGCGTTCATTCGGGCGATGCCGGCGGCGTGGTACCCGATACTTTTCGTATCGCGCGGCAGTTGCTGAGCCGCCTCGAGGACGAGACCAGCGGCGAGGTGCGTGCGCGCGAGTTCCACGTCGCGATTCCCGAGGCGCGGGTCAAACAGGCGGCCGCGGCCGGCGCGGCGCTCGGCGAAAGTCTCTACACGAAGTTCCCGCTCATGCCGGGCGCGCGGCCGCTTGCCACCGATCCGACGGAACTCATCCTGAACCGGACCTGGCGGCCGGCGCTGGCGATTATCGGCGCAGACGGCCTGCCCGCTCCCGCGAGCGCGGGCAACGTGATGCGCCCGATGACCGCGCTCAAACTTTCGCTGCGGCTGCCCCCGACCTGCGACGGCCAAAAGGCGACGCTTGCGCTGAAGCGCCTGATGGAGCAGGACCCGCCGGGCGGCGCGCGCGTCAAGTTCGAGAGCAACTGGGCCGCAAGCGGATGGGAGGCGCCGCCGCTTGCGGCATGGCTCGAGCGCTCGCTGGAGGAAGCGTCCCGCGCGTACTTCGGCAAATCCGCAGCGTATATGGGCGAGGGCGGAACGATTCCGTTCACCAACATGCTCGGCGAGCGCTTCCCGGAGGCGCAATTCGTGGTCACAGGGGTGCTCGGTCCACATGCGAACGCGCACGGTCCCAACGAGTTTCTGCACATCCCCACCGGCAAGCGAGTGACCTGCTGCGTGGCGCAGGTGATTGCGGACCATTTTCGCAGTCGCTGAACTCGCTGCCGATCCGCGCGTCACCGTCAGGCGAGCGGGCGATCCGGACGAGCGCGGCACCTGCGTGCTCTACTGGATGCAGCGCGCGCAGCGGGCGATGGACAATCCTGCCCTGAGCGCGGCAGCCCGGCTCGCCAACGCGCTGGAAAAGCCGGTACTGGTTTTTTTCTGCCTGCTCTCGAAGCATCCGCTCGCCAACCTGCGCCATTACACGTTCATGCTTGAAGGCCTGGAGGACACCGCGGAGCGGCTGGCGCGTATGCGTATCGGGTTCGTCTTGCGCGAAAGCGCAGGCGCGAGTCCGCTGCCGGCGCTGACGCGCCTGTGCGCGGAACTGCGGCCGGCGATAATTGTCACTGACGAGAATCCGCTGCGAAGGTCCGGGAGATGGCGCGCAACTCTCGCGCGCGAACATGGCGTCCCCCTGCTCAGCGTCGACGCCGACGCGATCGTGCCGAGCGCGTTGCTCGGCCGGGAGCATTTTGCGGCGCGCACCATCCGCCCGCGTATTTACGAGCAGCTCGAGCGCTTTCTCCGGCCGATTGAAACTCCTTCCGTGCGCATCGCGTGGCGCGCGCCTGCTGGATTGCACCGGGTGAACTGCGCAACGCCTCTTCCAGGGAAGCTGCAGATCGATCGCACAGTCGGGCCGGTAAGCCGCTTCCACGGCGGCACCGCTGAGGGGCTCGCCCGCCTGCGCCGCTTTATACGCCTTGGCCTTAATGACTACCCATACCGCCGCAATCATCCCGAACTCGACGGCACCAGCCGCTTGTCGCCTTACCTGCATTTCGGCCATCTCGGGCCCCATATGGTGGCGCTTGCGGTCCGCGAAGCCGACGCGCCGCGCGCGGTGCGCGACGCGTTTTTGGAGCAATTGATCGTGCGCCGCGAGCTCGCGATCAATTTCGTGCGCTACAATCGGCACTATGATCGGTTCGAGGCGGGCGAGCCGTGGGCGCTCAGCTCGCTGAAGAAGCACGCGCGCGATCGTCGGCAATATCGCTACTCGGCCGCACAGCTCGAAGCTGCGGAAACCCATGATCCGCTATGGAACGCCGCACAGCGCCAGATGGCGACCTGCGGCTGGATGCATGGATACGTGCGGATGTACTGGGCGAAGAAGATTCTCGAATGGAGCGCGACGCCGGCGGCCGCGTATGCCGCCGCCGTGCACCTCAATGACAAGTACGAACTCGATGGACGTGACCCCAACGGCTACGCCGGAATCGCGTGGGCCATAACGGGCAAGCACGATCGCGCGTGGGGCCCCGAGCGCCCGATTTACGGAGTGGTGCGATATATGTCGTACGACAGCACTTCGCGCAAGTTTGACAGCCGCGCGTATATTCAAAAATGGTCGCGCACCTGAGTGCCCCGCTGGTTGAAACAATTGAATAGTGAAATATTGAGCTGAGCACTTGCCCATCGCAGGAGAATGAACATGGCCGGAGCAGTTAAACAGACCGCAGACCGTCCGGCGCCCGAGGCCGCTCCGGCCGCCGGGACGCAAGCCGGCGAGAAGATCTCCGGCGGCAACCTGGTCGCGCGCGCGCTCAAACACGAGGGCGTCGACGCGATCTTTACGCTGTGCGGCGGCCATATCATCGACATCTACGACGGATGCCTCAACGAGGGCATCAAGATAATCGACGTGCGCCACGAGCAGGTGGCGGCGCACGCCGCCGACGGCTACTGGCGCGTGACCGGCAAGACCGGATGCGCGGTGGTCACCGCGGGCCCCGGCACCACCGATGCGATGACCGGCGTGGCCAATGCGTTTCGCGCCGAGAGCGCGATGCTGCTCATCGGCGGACAGGGGCCGCTCACGCAGCATCGCATGGGCTCGCTGCAGGACCTGCCGCACGTGGACATGATGCAGCCGATTACCAAGTTTGCGGCCACCGTGCCGGCGACCGAGCGTATCGCCGACATGGTGAGCATGGCGTTTCGCGAGTGCTACAACGGCGCTCCCGGACCTTCGTTCCTGGAAATTCCGCGCGATGTGCTCGACGCGAAAATCGATGCCGCGCGGGCGCGCGTGCCGGCGGCCGGACGCTATCGCGCTTCGACCAAAAGCGCCGGCGATCCGCGCGACGTCGAGCGCCTGGCCGATATCCTGGTCGAGTCCGCGCGGCCATGCGTGCTGCTCGGGACGCAGGTCTGGACCTGCCGCGCCGGCGCGGCGGCGATCGAATTCTGCCGGCGGCTTAACATACCGGCCTACATGAACGGCGCCGCGCGCGGGACGTTTGCGCCCGGCGACCCGCATCACTTTCATCAGACCCGTAGCTACGCGTTCGAAAGGGCCGACACGATCGTGATCGTCGGCACGCCGTTCGACTTTCGCATGGGCTACGGACGCCGCCTGCGCGCTGACGCCACCGTGGTGCAAATCGATCTCGACTACCGCACAGTGGGCAAGAACCGCGACATCTCACTCGGCCTGGTCGGCGACGCCGGCGCGATCCTGTCGGCCGTGACCGCCGCGTCAAGCGGCAGAATCGATAACGGGGCGCGCCAGCGCGAGGCGTGGCGCGCGGAGTTGCGCGAGCAGGAGCAAAAGAGCGCCGAGGCGATGCGGCCGCGGCTGATGTCGGACGCAAGCCCGATTCATCCGCTGCGCCTCGCCCACGAGATCAATCGGTTCCTGACCGAGAACACCCTTTTCATCGGCGACGGCGGAGACGTGGTCACCTTCGCGGGCGGCGTGATTCAGCCCAGGGCGCCGGGCCATTGGATGGACCCCGGGCCGCTGGGCACGCTCGGCGTGGGCACGCCGTTCGCGATGGCGGCGAAGCTGGCGCGGCCGGAAAAGGAGGTCGTCTGTCTTTTCGGCGACGGCGCGTTCGGTCTTACCGGATGGGATTTCGAGACCTGCCTACGTTACGGACTGCCGTTCATCGGCGTCGTCGGCAACAACTCGCACATGAACCAGATTCGCTACGGGCAAACCGTCAAATACGGCGAAGCGCGTGGCGAGGTTGGCAACTATCTGGGCGACGTGCATTTCGAGCGCTTCGCGACGATGCTCGGCGGCTACGGCGAGGAAGTGCGCGAGGCGAAAGACATTGCGCCCGCGCTCCGGCGCGCGCGCGAGTCGGGCAAATGCGCGCTCATCAACGTGTGGATCGATCCCAACGTCTATGCGCCGGGCACGATGAACCAGACCATGTACAAATAGATCCGGCCGCAACGGATCGTCCGAAGCAATTCAGCCGAGAAAAATTCGCGAGAGGAGTTCGATGGACCAGGCGCTCAGCGGTGTGCGGATCGTGGACATGACGCACGTGCAATCAGGGCCGAGCTGCACGCAGATGCTGGCGTGGCTCGGCGCCGACGTAATCAAGGTCGAGATGCCGGGACGCGGCGATATCACGCGCGGCCAGCTCCGCGACGTGCCGGGCGTGGATAGTCTCTATTTCACGATGCTCAACTGCAACAAACGCAGCATCACGCTCAACATCAAGTCGCCCAGGGGCAAACGCATCCTCGACGAGCTGATAAAGCGCTCCGACGTGCTGGCGGAAAACTTCGGACCCGGCGCGCTCGATCGCGAGGGCTTCACCTGGGCGCGGCTGCAGGCCCTCAACCCGCGGCTCATCTATGCCTCGATCAAGGGTTTCGGCCGCGGACCGTTCGAGGATTGCAAGGCTTATGAAACGATCGCGCAAGCAATGGGCGGTGCGATGAGCACCACCGGCTTCGAGGACGGTCCGCCGACCAGCACCGGCGCGCAAATCGGCGATTCCGGAACCGGCATCCACATGGCGGCGGCGATTCTCGCCGCGCTCTACCAGCGCACGCGCACCGGACGCGGGCAGCGGGTCGAGGTCGCGATGCAGGACGCGGTGCTCAATCTGTGCCGGGTCAAGCTGCGCGACCAGCAGCGCCTCGCGCGCGGGCCGCTCAGCGAATATCCCAACCGCAGCTTTGGCGACGAGGTGCCGCGATCAGGCAACGCCTCGGGCGGTGGCCAGCCGGGCGCGGCGCTGCGATGCGCGCCGGGCGGCCCCAACGACTATTGCTACGTGATCATTCAGCCCCAGGTCTGGCCCGCGCTCGCGCGAATCGCCGGCCGCACCGAATTGATCGAGCATCCCGACTACGCCACGCCCGAGGCGCGTCTCAAGCATCTGGACGAAGTGTTTGGCGTCATCGAGCAGTGGACCATGCGCCACACCAAGCACGCGGTGATGCGCATGCTGATGGAAGCCGACGTGCCGTGCGGGCCGATCCTGTCGATGAAGGACCTGATCGAGGATCGCGCGCTCGCCGCGCGCGCGATTGTGGCCGAGGTGAAGCATCCCGAGCGCGGCGTGTTCAAGACCGTGGGCTCGCCGCTGGTGCTCTCGGACAGCCCCGTCGCCATCCGCTCTTCGCCGCTGCTCGGCGAGCATACGGCCGACATCCTGCGCGAGGTGATGGGCTACGACGCCGCCGAGCTCGAGCGGCTGCGCGCCGACGGCGTCATTTGATCCGGTTTTGCTTGCGACCGATCTTCGAACCGCTCTGCTAGCCGGCTTTCCACGGAGCGGGCAGCGCGCCGGTGCGCAGGAAGCGTAGGTAGTCGGCGAGAATCTCGGCGTGATCGAAAGCCAGCGGCACGGGCGGCGCGTCGGGTGCGAAGAGGCCGATGCCCTTGGCGTCGTCGGCCGCGCGCGGCGTGCCGGAGGCACGGCCGACGTAGACCGCGGTGACGGTCTGGCCGCGCGGATCGCGATCCGGCCGCGAGTAGATGCCGAGCAGGGCGCGCAGCTCGACCTCGAGCGAGGTCTCCTCGCGAAACTCGCGCACGGCGGCGGTCTCGACCGGCTCGCCGATCTCGACGAAACCGCCGGGAATCGCCCAGCCGGATGGAAAATTACGCCGATCGATCAGCACGATCTGCGCGCCGATCTCGCCGATCACGTCGGCGGCGATCGGCGGGCATTTGGGTCGGGGCATGGGTTTTGAACCGAACGGTGGTGCGCGGGGCGGGACTTGAACCCGCACGGTATTTCTACCACGAGCCCCTCAAACTCGCGTGTCTGCCGTTCCACCACCCGCGCACTTGAAAAATCGCGACGCCTACATCCGCGGCTTGGGCGCAACCGGCCTGCTCGCCGGCTTGGGCTGATTTTCGGACGACGGCGGCATCACCGGCGCCGTCATCGGCGCCGGCTTCGCCGGCGGCGGAGCCATGGGTCCCGCCGGCGCGGACATCCGATGAGCCATCCGGCCGGACCCGAAGATACTGCCGGTGAAGCGTCGCGTCGAGGCATAGGCGAGAAAAATCGAGGTCGCGAAGAACACCGCGGCCATCGCCCACGTCGTTTTGGTCAGCATGTTGCCCGCGCCGCTCGCGCCGAACACGGTCTGGCTCGAGCCGCCGAACACCGCGCCGATCTCCGCGCCCTTGCCCTGCTGGAGCAGGATGACGATGATGAGCGCGATGCAGATGACAATATGAATCGCGATTACTGCGGTAACCATTAGACTCCGGGTAGCCTCGTCCGCTCAGGACGCGCGCGCACGCACGATGCGGGCGAACGAGTCAGCCTTTAAGCTTGCCCCGCCGACCAGAGCCCCGTCAATATCGGGCTTGGACACGAGCGAGTCAACATTTTCGTCGTTGACGCTGCCGCCGTAGATAATCCGCACCATGTCCGCGCGCTCGCGGCCGTAGCGTTCGAGGATCGCGCCGCGAAT
>DATGIT010000014.1:0-387641 GCA_035295545.1 Binataceae bacterium (SeqCode) | reverse complement strand
CGCCCGTGTGATCGACGGCAATTCGGGGCGCGGGCGGTACCAGCTCGGTTTTCCACTGGGCCATCGTTCGCAGTTCCTTCGCGCGCGAGTCCCTTGTGCGCGGCGCCTTTCGCGAGACCGGTGACGAACCGCCATTTTGCGGCGCCGGCCGGCAATTCCGCAAGTGCACGCGGCGCGAGGCGCCGGCCGCGATCCTGTACGCCCGCCGCGCTGGTGGCGTAAGCTTTAGGCGGGTGAAGACGTATGAGCGATAGCGATCGACCGGACAATTTGTCATTGGTCCAGCAGCAGTTCCGCCGTCAGGCCGAGGCCTACTCGACCATGAAGGTCGTCACCGACCCGCGCCTGCTCGATGACATGGTCGAGATTTCCGGAGTGCGGCCGGATTGGCGCGTGCTCGATGTGGCTTGCGGACCCGGATTCGTCGCGCTGGCGTTCGCGGCGCGCTGCCGGCGCGTGGATGGAATCGACGCCACCGACCGCCTGCTCGCGCGCGCCCGCGACGAGGCCCGGCGCCGCGCGATCGCCAATGTCGCCTTCATGCAGGGCAACGTCGAACGGATGCCGTTTCGCGCCGAACGGTTCGATCTCGCCACCTGCCGCTTCGCCTTCCATCATTTCGCTCACCCGCGCGAGGTGCTGGCGGAAATGACGCGCGTGCTCAAGCCGGGCGGACGGATGGTGATCGTCGATCAGACCACTTCGGAGGATCCGGCCAAGTCGGACTATCACAACCGCGTCGAGCGGCTGTGCGATCCCTCGCATGCGCGCGCGATTCCGGTCTCGGAATGGGACCGCATGATCGCAGATGCCGGCCTCGAGGTCGCCCACTGCGGCCGGCTGCGGACCAGCTATGATATCGAGTCGTGGATGGCGCATGGCGGTCCGCCGCCCGAACGCCGCGCGCGGATTATCGAGATGATGGAAGCGTCGCTCGAGACCGACCGCTCGGGGCTGCACGTGCGCCGCGAAAACGGCCAGATCTGGTTCAGCCACACGGGCGTGAGCTATGTGCTGACCAGGCCGATGCGCTGACGCGCGTCACACCGAGCACACGTAGACCACGGCGGCGGCGCCGAGGATGGTGACCCGCCGGATAGACTCGACGTGCATCCTCGCGCGCTCGGTGACCTCCCGCATAAGTGCGCGCTCGGCCGTGAGCATCACGATCCGCCCGCCGGGGCGCACCACGCGCGCGAACTCCGCGAGCAGCCGCGGATAGAGCCGGCGATTTTCGCCATGCGATCCGTATTGGGTTCCCCACGGCAGATTGGTCACGAGATGCGACGCCGCGCCGTCGCGCAGCGGCAGACGGATCGCATCGCCGCGCGCGATGCCGACCGGCCGGTAGCGCGGGCCGATATTCTCGCGCGCCGCCGCGATCGCGTCCGGGTCGCGATCGAACCCGGCGATCATCGCATAGCGGCCCATGTGTGCGCGCTCGAGCAGGATCGTTCCAGCGCCGCACATCGGATCGACCAGGCAATCGTGCGCGGCGGGCTGTGTGAGCCAGCACAGTGCCGCGGCCACCGAGGGGCGCAGCGAGCCGGGGCGATGCGCGACTTTGGATTCGCGATGGCGCAAGCGCTCGTCCGTCAGCCGCACGGCGAGGAAAAATTCGGAATCGATCAGCGTCGCCCAGAATTCGACCTCCGCCTCTTCCCCTGCCGGGCGCCACGAATGGTCGGCGCGATCGGCGATGCCACGCTCAACCGCGCGCTGGAAATCAAGGCGGCGAAATTCGCGCTCGCCGACGACCCTTGCGATCACGCGAAACCTGAGACGACGACCGGCGCGGCTTCCGGGCGTCAGCCGCACGCGCGCCATCAGCGCGTTCTCGACGTACGGCGCCTCGTGCGCCGCGATGCGAATCTTCTCGAGCGCGGCGGGCGCCGCGCCCAGCCCGTCGCGATAGCCGGCGAGCGCGAACAGGTCTTCGATTGTGCGGGCGCCGCCCGCGGGTTCCGGCCGCGGCGCGCTGAAAATGGTCATTCCGGCGCGATCAGGCACCGAGCGCCGACCCAGTTCGCGTAGAGCCGGGCGATGTGAGCGATCGCGGTCACTATGCTGGGCGTAGCGCCACGCGATCTCTTCGGCGGCGATACTCTCGAATCCGGGCTGCGCGTGCGCGATGTAGATGCCGGAGATGAGACGCAGCCCCGGCTGGCGCGATAGTTCGCTCGAGCGGCGAGAGGGTGCATCGGCCGCTTGGGCGCGCGCGAAATCGCGCGCGCGTCGACCCGCGCCGGGGCGCGAGAGCTTCGGATGGCCGCCGCCCCGACCTGACCTGGGCGGACGACGCACCTACTTCGCGCGCGCCATGTATTCGCGCGTCTCGGTGTTGATCGTGATGGTCTCGCCTTCCTGCACGAAGTGCGGCACCTGGACGACCAGCCCGGTCTCGAGCGTGGCGGGCTTCAGCGTGTTGGTGACCGCGGCGGACTTCATGCCCGGGTCGGTCTGCACGACTTTGAGATTGACGGTTTTGGGCAGCGAGACGTTGAGCGGCGTGGTCTCGTGAAATTCAACTTCGACCTTGAGATTGGGCGTGAGAAAGCCGACCACGTCCTCGATCAGCTCTTTGGGAATGGTGATCTGATCGTAGGTCTCGGTGTTCATGAAATGAAAATCGTCGCCTTCCTGGTAGAGAAATTCCATCTCGACCTGGCTCAGGATGATGCGTTCGACGCGATCTTCAGAACGGAAGCGGTTCTCGGTCTGGGTGCCGGTTTTGACGTTGCGCAGTTTGGTCTGGACCATCCCGCGCCAGTTGCCGGGCGTGATATGGCTGATCGCCATCACGCGCCACAGGCCATTGTTGTATTCGAGGATCATCCCCTGGCGCAGTTGGGTCGCCTGAATCAGCATCGTCGGTAAACTCGCGAAGTGTCGATTGCTCGAGCGGTTTTGGGTGAATCTCGAATTTTAACCGACGCGCGGCGGGCGCGGCAAGCAAGCGCTGCGCATCATCTGCCGGCGGGTCCCATCGGCGGCACTCTCGTATTGTACGGATTGATCGGCGCCGCATACGGGTTGACGCCGAACGGAGCGCCGCCATACGGACTGGCCGCGTATGGATTGACCGGATAGCGCGAGATTCCGAACGGACTGATGTTGTACCCGTACGGCGAACCGTAAGGCGAGCCATACATTCCGCCGTACGGATTCATCTCATACGGGTTCGCCCCGAACGGCGCGTAGGGATTGATCGGCGCGATCACGATCGGCGGCGACGAAGCCACCGCCGGAGGAATCTCGATCGATGACTCGACGTACTGATTGCCGGCGCCGAAAGCGCGGATAGTTGCGCTCGCGCCGTTCATCATGAAGGTCGTATGAAAATTGCTGACCGCGGCGCCGCGGCTGACCGGTATGCGTTTGACCGGCCGGCCGTCGACGTAGATTGCGGCGCCGTGCACGCCGCGACCGATTATCTGTCCGGCTATCTGGTAGGTATGCGAGAGCGCGCTTACCGGGTTTATCGACTCGATGTTGATTTGAACATTGCCGACCGGCGAGCTCGGTCCGCCCCCGCCTAAACCGCCGCCGAGGCCGCCGCTGCTGTCCTCGTCGAGGCCATCCGCACCCGGCGACGAGCCTTCGAGCCCGCCGGATGCGGGCGCGCGGGCGCTCGGGATTTCGGCGGTATTGCTCCCCTCGGTGGCTCCCGCGCCGCGGTCGACCGTGACTCCGGATTCGTGGCCGCTGCTCGCGAGCGCCGTCGATTCCTCGCCGAACACAGATGCGGTGGCCATGCGGCCGGCCTGATCGAAAACCCGCACATTGGTCATCACGTCGGCGTCACGCAGCGCGAGTTCGAAATCGACCTTTTGCTGGCCGATCACGTGGTCCACCCGGATCGGCTTGACGTTCTGATCGCCCTCATAAATGCCGGCCGATTTGAGCGCCGTGCCTTCGAAGTAGCCCTTGATGCGCGTGACGTCGCCGGTCGTGTGCCGCGATTCGATCTTGATCGATGGTCCCGCGGTGGCGGCGCCCGAAGATGCGGTCGCGGCCGCGCCCGACACGCCGGCATCCGCCACCGGCGCGGCAGCGCTCGCGGCCGGCGGGGCGGGTGGCGCAGCAGCGACGGGTGGCGCCGCACCAGAGGCGACGGCACCGGATGCTGGCGCCGGCGGCACGCTCCTTTCGATCGCCGCGAGCTGATGCTTAAGCGAATCCCATTGCGCCGCTTTGATCGCCCCCTGATGCGCCTTCAATGCGGAATCGACCGACGCCGCGTCGGCGTCCAGCGCTGCGGTAGCGCGCCGCGCCGCCGCGGTATCGCCGGCGCCAAGCGCCTGATTAAGTGTCTGCGCGTCGCCGGCAAAGCTCGCGATCGGACCGACGAGGGCCTTTCCGTCGGCGTTCGCGCTCCCGTCGGGATTGGGAGCAGCGAGCGAATTCAGAAGCGCGAAAGCCTGATTGCTGAGTTCGCCCGACGCCGCTTTCGGGTTCTCATCGGCATTGACCGCGGCCAGCGGCGCGCATGTCAGCGCGCCAAGGATAACCGCGCAGCAGGCGGCTAGTCGGCGCCTCTCACGCGCGGCACGGAGCCGCGTCACGACTGCGATTGATTCCCGTTTCATGCCGCGACGAAACATCACAGCCCAAAGGCACCTCGATCGATCGCGCCGCCGCGCGCGGATCTCGCCACTGGAGTCGTCCGCGTCCTCGTCACCCAGTATACGAAATCGCCGGCAATGATAGAATTGCAGGAGCTGGTCACGGAAACGCCCCAAAGCGCCTGAAAAGACGAGATTTGATACCGCACAGGATCTGTCAATGGAGCCGAAACTCGACCACGAGCAGCAAGCCCGCATCGAGGCCGATTACCGCGCTCTACGCGAGGGAGCCGGCGTCCGCCTTTGTCGCGAGCGAATCGTAGTCCGCATGAGCGGCGACGATCGCGCCTCGTTTCTGCACGGGATGTGTAGCAACGATATCGCGGGCCTCAAGCCCGGCGACGTAACGCCTGTGCTGTTTCTCACCGAACACGCCCATCTGATCGCAGATGCGAACGTCTGGTGTCGGGCGGATTCGCTGCTGCTCGAGATCGAACGTAACCTGTGGCCGGCGGTGCGCGCGCATCTCGAACGTTTCCTGGTCGCCGACGATGTCGAGTTCGAAGAGGACGCCGGCGCAGTCCGCTTGGGCGACGTGATTCAGATCGACGGGCCGCGGGCATCAAGCGCCCTGGCCGCCGCTTTCGGCGATAAGGCGCCGCTCTGCGGCGCGGGGCGCTTCGCCACCGCGGAGGACGACAGCTTGCTGGTTGCACAGGTTACGCGCTTCGGCCGCCCGGCATTCACAATCCTCGCGCCGCGGCAGGACGCGCGCGCAATCGTGGCGCGACTGGCCGCCGCCGGCGGCTCGTCCGCCGACCTCCGCGAGGTGACTGCGGCAGCGGCCGAGATCGTGCGCGTCGAGAGCGGCACCGCGCGCTCGGGCGTCGATACCAACGAGCGAACGATCGCACTGGAGGCGCGGCTGCAATCGGCAATCTCGTTCAATAAGGGCTGCTATATCGGACAGGAGACCGTTGAACGCGCGACCGCCCGTGGCGCACTCAAACGCCGGCTGATGGGCCTGCGCATCGCGGCCGCGGAGGTGCCGGCGGCGGGCGCGCGGGTGATGCTTGGGGGCAAGGAGGTCGGCCGCATCACGAGTCCCCTGCGCTCGCCGCGCCAGGGCGCGATCGCGCTCGCAATACTGCATCACAGCGCATGGGAGCCGGGAACCGCGGTTACGGTCGAGCATGCGGACGGCGGCGAATCAGCGGCGGCGGTCAGCGAGCTGCCTTTCGCGTGAGGAATCGGCAGCATCGATTGAAGAACGGGCTCGAATGCTTTAGAAAAAGTGCAGGGGACCGTGCGGCCTTGATTCCAATCGGCATCCTCGATTCGAAGATCTTGTCGCGGCCGCATGCATCGGCAACGGCGGCGATTGCGGGAGTGTCAGTGATGGCGAACCAGTTGGGCAAGCGTTACCTGTGCGAAAAGTGTGGGACCGAGGTGCTGTGCAACAAACCGGGCAACGGCGCAATCGAATGTTGCGACGCGGAGATGAAGATCAAAGAGGCCAAAGCGCTTCCGTCCTCCGATTGAGTTCCGCGGATGCCGCCGGATGCGCGCGACGCGCGGGCATCCGGCAGACTATCCCGCTGAGCCGCTTGCGATAGCAGTCGATTGGCCACGCCGATGGGCCTCAAGGCAGATCTGGTTCTGCATGACGGGACGATCCTCGGTCATCCGGACAGCGATTCGATCGCGGTCGCCGGCGGCTCGATTCTCGCGCTGGGGCCATTCGCGCAGCTCAAGTCGCTGGTCGGCTCGCGCACGCATCTGATCGGTCTCGCCGGGCGGATCGTCGCTCCCGGCTTCATCGATTCGCATCTGCATTTTCTTGAGGGCGCGGCGGCCGCTGCGGGCCTGCGCTTGTGGCGTTACCGCCAGCTCGACGAGCTGTTGGCCGAGCTGCGCGTGGCGGCGAGCAAGTCGCCGCCGGGAAACTGGCTGCGTGCTTTCGGATGCGACGAGGCGCTGCTCGCGCAGCGCCAGGGCCCGACGCGCGCGCAGCTCGACGCCGCCGTGCCCAAGAACCCGCTGCGCCTGCGCCATCAGACGCTCCATGCCTCGTGGCTCAACTCGCGCGCTATCGCGGCGCTGGGCCTCGAGGTCCCGGATTTCAACCCGCCTCCGGGAGCGGTGCTGATGCGCGACGCGACCGGCCGCCTGAGCGGGCTGGTGGCGGGGATGGAGGAATACATTTCGCGCCGTCTGCCGCGCGTCACTCAGGCCGAGCTCGAGGCGCGCGCGCGCCTGTTCAGCCGCGAACTGGCCGCAGCCGGCGTGACCGCTTTCACCGACGCGACGGTGCGCAACGGGCCCGACGAAGTCGGCACGATGGCGCGTCTGGTTGGCGCACGCGCGGTTACGCAACGGGTCTCGATGATGCTGGGCGCGCCCTACCTGGATCAGCTCGAAGCGGCGGCGCGCGCCGCGCAGCCTGCCGCAATACCGCTGCCGGCAATCAAATTCATGGAGAGTCCGCGCACCGACCATCGCGCGATCGCCCATTGGGTGGCGCGGGCCCGCATGGCGGGCCTCGACTCGGCTTTCCACTGCACCGAGATCGAAGACCTCGAGCTCGCGCTCAACGCGCTCGAAACCGCCGCCCGCGGGATGCCGGCCGCGGCCGAGGGCGCTCCGCTCTTCCGCATCGAGCACGGCGGCGTGATCACTGCCGAGCACATGGAACGCCTCAGGGCGCTGGGCGCGTGGGTGGTGACCAACCCCGGCTTCGCCTATTACCGCGGCGCCAAGTACGCCACCGAACCCGGTCTGATGCCGTATTTGTATCGTACGCGCAGCCTGCTCGAGGCCGGCATCGAAGTCGCCGGCGCGACCGATGCTCCGGTTACACCCGCACGTCCGCTGGCTGCGATCGCGTCGGCGGCGATGCGCTCGTCGCTCGAGGGCTATGAAATCGGCCTCGGCGAGCGCATCCCGATCGCCCAGGCGTTCAGACTGTTCACCACGCAGGCGGCACGGCTCGGCCGGCTCAATGCGGGTGAGCTTGCCGCGGGGCGCTTTGCCGATTTGATCGTGCTGCCGCGCGATCCGCTGAAGCTCAAGCCGGCCGAGCTGATGAACCTGCCGGTCGATGTCACGATAATCGGCGGACGCGTCGTGTTCGAGCGCGGTCGGCCCGAGATCGCCGCCAGCCCCGGCGCCGACCTGTTCTCGGCCTGATCCGCCGCGCCCCTTGCGCAACCCGCGTCACGTTCATGGCGCAGCTATCGCACAATTCCCGTTCCTCCCTGGCGACCCGCCCCGCCTTCGACACGATCCGTTTCGAAAAGCGCGGCGCCATCGCCTGGATCACCTTGCATCGACCGCACCGGCTCAATGCGTACAACGTCGCAATGCGCGACGACCTGTTCGCCGCGCTCGACGCAATCCAGGACGATTCCGAGGTGCGGGCGATGGTACTGGCCGGCGCCGGCCCCGCCTTCTCCACCGGCGGCGATGTGAGCGAGTTTGGCACCGCACCGTCGCCGACCATCGCCCGCTGGGTGAGGTTTCGACGCGACGTATGGGGCCGTCTGCGTGCGTTGTCCATCCCCACCGTCGCCGCCGCGCATGGCTATGCGGTCGGCGGTGGCCTCGAAATGATGCTGTTGTGCGACATCTCGATCGCCGCCGAGGACGCCGTTTTCTGCCTGCCCGAAACCGGACTGGGCATGATTCCCGGAGTCGCCGGCACGCAGACCGCCGCGCGTCGCCTGGGACTCGGGCGGGCGCTCGACCTCTGTCTTACCGGCCGTTGGATTGACGCCCGGCAGGCTTTAGCAATAGGTTTGGTCGCCGAAGTCGTGCCCAGGGCGTCCCTGACGCGCGCGGCGGGGACGATAGCGCGCGCGCTCAGTCGTTTGCCGCGAGCGCGGGTCGCGATGGCCAAATTGGCGGTTTGGGAAGGGCTCGATCTGCCAATCAGCGAAGGCCTGGCGCTGGAGCGCCGGCTTGCCCTCAGACTTCAAGCTTTGACGCTCGCTCCGGCGCGAGCATCGGCGGGCGTCCGACGCACAAAGGGACGCGCCGCCCTGGAGGAATCAGCGTGAACACCGTCAGCTTCATCAGCATTCCCGGATCGATCGTTCCCGACCACGAGATCCTGGTCTTTGGCGATCGCCGGCTCAACTACGCGCAGCTCAATGAAAAAGTCGGACGCCTCAGTTCGACCTTCAAAACCCTCGGACTTGCGCCGCGCGATGTGATCGCCGCGCTCGACACCAACTCCGACAGCTACATCGCCGGCTATTACGCCGCCGCCAAGGCCGGTCTTACCTGGCTGCCGCTGAACTACCGCGCCAAGGATGCCGAGCTCGAGTACATGATCAATACCGCCGGGGCCAAGGTGCTGCTGGTCGGCGATCGCTATCTCGACCTGGTTTCGCGCGTCGCGCCGAAGCTCAAGACCGCCAAAGCGATCGCCTGGGGCGAAGGCAATGGCGGGATGCCGCGGCTCGCCGACCTGGTGGCGAAGGCCGAAGTCGATGAGAGCGAATGCGAGGTCGAGGACGAAGACGTATCGGTGCTGATGTACACCAGCGGCACCACCTCGCTACCCAAGGGCGTGATGCTCCGTTTCCGCGACTTCGCCGCCTATGTGACGGCCAACGTCGAGATGGCCGACGGCAGCGATCGCGGCGTCGCGCTGGTATGCGTGCCCTTCTACCATATCGCCGGCACCACGGCGATGATGACCAACATGTGGACCGGGCGGCGGATGATCGTGATGCCGCAGTTCGATCCGAAAAGCTGGTTGCAGCTGGTCGAACGCGAGCGGGTCACTCACGCCTTCGTCGTGCCGACGATGATGAAGCAGCTGCTGGACGAGCCGTCGTTCGCCAGAACCGACCTCTCGAGCCTGACCAACCTCGCCTACGGCGGCGCCGCGATGCCGATCCAGACCATCCGCCGCGCGATCGAGGCCTTCCCGAAAACCGTCGGCTTTGTCAACGCGTACGGCCAGACCGAGACCACTTCATCGCTCACCGTGCTCGGCCCTGACGACCATCGCCTCGAGGGCGATGCCCGCACGGTCGAGCTCAAGCTCAAGCGGCTCAATTCGATCGGCCGGCCGCTGCCCGACGTCGAGGTCGCGGTGCGCGACGACGACGGCAAGCTGCTCCCTCACGGACAGGTCGGCGAAATCCTCATTCGCACTCCGCGCATCATGAAGGGCTACGCGGGGCGCGAGGACGATTCGCGGCTGCCCGAAGGATGGCGCGCGACGGGCGACCTCGGATGGGTCGACGAGGAAGGTTACGTTTTCTTTGCCGGGCGCAAGGACGACATGATCATCCGCGGCGGCGAGAATATCGCGCCCGCCGAGATCGAAACCGTCCTGATGAGCCATCCGGCGATCGAGGAGGCAGCGGTAATCGGCGTGCCCTCGGTCGAGTGGGGACAGACGGTCAAGGCTTTCGTTGTAAAGCGGCCGGGACAGAATGTCACCGCGCCCGAGATCTCCGAGTTCTGCCGCACGCGGCTGGCCAGTTTCAAGCGGCCCGAGACGATCGAGTTCATCGACGCGCTGCCCAAGAACCCGCTGGGCAAAATCCTGCGCAAGGAGCTGCGTGACAAGGGCCCGGAAGCGGCGCAGCCCTAGGCGCACCCGCCCGGCGCACGGTGCCGGCCGGGTCGAGGTGACGCGCGCCGGCGGATGCGTCGTGGCGACGCTCGACCGTCCGGCGGCGCGCAATCGCCTGAGCGCCGCGATGGCGCTCAGGCTGATCGAGCTGGCCGAAGAAGTCGAGGACGATGCCGACGCGCTGATGCTCGCGATTCGCGGCGCCGGCGGCAACTTCTGCGCCGGATTCGATCCCGAGGTCGAGCGCATCGCGCCGCGCGTCGTCGAATCGATCGCGGTGCTCACCAAGCCCACGCTGGGCATCCTCGACGGCGTCGTCGCCGACGAAGGGCTGGAACTCGCGCTCGCGACGGATCTGCGCGTGGCTGCGCGTTCCGCGCGGCTTGCGATGGGCCAGCTCAAGGACGGCCGGATGCCGCACTTCGGCGGCACCCAGCGCCTGCCCCGGCTGGTCGGCCCGGCGCAGGCACTCAGGATGCTGCTGACGGGCGTCGCGCTCGACGGCAACGCGGCGATGCGCATGGGACTGGTCACCTACGTCGCCGCAGGGCGCGCCGGACTCGAGCGGCTCGTCAAGCAGGTCGTACGCGCGGTCACGAGCCGCGGGCCGATCGCAATGCGGCTGGCGAAAGAGGCCGTCCGCAAGGGATACGATGTGACGCTCGAGCAGGGCATAAGGCTTGAAGAGGATCTATACGCCTTGCTACAAACCACAGCCGACCGCGCGGAGGGCATCCGCGCCTTTCTCGGCAAGCGCAAACCACTGTTTCGCGGCGCTTGAAACCGCGCGGCGCAATATCTTCGACGGAGTGATCGACGCTCATGGCAAACCAGCTCGGCAAAGTTTACATCTGTGGCAAATGCGGCTCGCAGGTCATCGTCACCAAGGGCGGTGCCGGCGCGCTCAAGTGCTGCGGCGCCCCGATGGATCAGAAAAAGTAAGGGCATTTCGACCGGCGCGAGACTCGCGCCGGCGCGGCGCGCGATGCCCACGATCGAACGGGACGCCGTATGAAGGTCACGCTCAGCTTCGACAATGGGCCTGAGCCTGAAATCACCGACCGCGTGCTCGACGCACTGCGGGCTGCGCAGGTGCGCTCGACTTTCTTCCTCATCGGCCGCAAGCTTGCCGACCCCGCCCGCCGCGCCCGCGCCGAACGCGCCTATGCCGAAGGGCACTGGATCGGCAACCACAGCCTGACCCATGGCCGGCCGTTGGGCCGCCGCGAGGATCGCGACGGCGCCGAGGAGGAAATCGGCAGCGCGCAGCGTCTGCTCGGCCCGCTCGCCCATCCGGACAAGTTCTTTCGCCCGTTTGGCGCTGGCGCCCTCGATTCGAGCCTGCTCAACCGCCGGGCAGTGGATTATCTGTGCGCCGGCGGCTTCACCTGCGTGCTCTGGACCACCGTCCCACGCGACTGGGAGGATCCGCTCGGATGGGTCGAGCGGGCTTTGAATGACTGCCGCACGAGGCCATGGAGCGTGGTGGTGCTCCACGATCTGCCGACCGGTGCGATGCGGCAACTGGACCGCTTCATCGCCCGCTTGCGCGACGCGCGGGCGGAAATCGTGCAGGAGTTTCCGCCCGAGTGCGTGCCGATCCTGCGCGGCCGGGTAAATGGACCGCTCGACCAATACGTCGCCGCCTGATCGCGGCAAGCTGAACGCTCGGGGGGAGAACGTCGATGATCGGAGCGATTTTCATCGGCTTAATTGCCGGATGGCTTGCGGGAAAACTGGTTCGCGGCCGCGGCTACGGGGTGTTCGTGGACATCCTGCTCGGCCTGATCGGCGCCGTGATCGGCAACTGGATCCTCGATGCGCTGAACGTGCCAACCGCCGGCTACGGCGCGCTGGGGCATCTGGCGATGGCCACGGTCGGCGCCGTCGTGCTGGTCGGCCTGATCCATCTCGTCAGAAGCGAGAGCCCCGCATGACCTCGCGATAGGCGCGCGGCTAGCCCATCGTCGCGAGGACCGGGCTGGCTGTTCGGGTTAGCTGTTTTGTGGATTGCGCTTAGCGCACCCGCGGGATTTCTCTATTCTCGGCTGCAAGCGGAAGCCGGGCAGGTTCATATGTGCAACCGAAGGAGCGGCGTTTAGTGTCGCGAGGATGTCTCGTAATTTTTCGGCACGCTCCCGATTCACGCCGCTCGGGTCGTCCTCCTCAAACAGCCGCTTCGACCCCGTGTGGCGTATCGACCGTATCATCGCATGGTGCAACTCGCCACGTGTCGCATATCAAACGACAAAGCCACTGTCGCGCTCAGCGCACGCGCGGCATCACCTCTTTGGCGAACAATTCCATCGAGCGGCGCGCCTTGTGCGCCGGCATCCCCGGCAACTGCATCCACATCACGAGGTGCGTGACCCGGCCCGCCTCGCGATAGCGCAGGATGTCCTGCACGACCTCGTCGGGCGTGCCCACGGCCAGCGGCGCCTGGAAGAAACTAAGTCCGGGCGTGTTGCGCATCTGACCCGGCGGCGGCACCTGCGCGCGCGAAAAGACCGCCTCGCTCCACGGCAGATCGTTGGCCTCCTTAAAGCGGCGATCGTACGCGGTCATCATGTAGTAGAGATGCTCCTCGGCGTCGTCCCAGGCCTGCTTGCGGGTTTCGGCGACGTACACGGCGCGCAACTGCGCGATGTAATGGCTTGCCACATCGTGCCCGTGCGAGCGCAGCCCCGCGTCGTACATCTGCTGCAGATCGACGCCGCCACTGCCTGCCAGATGGTATCCCATACGCGCCACGCGCCCGACCGACTTCTCGGCCATCGCCGCGATCCAAATCGGCGGGTACGGCTTCTGTACCGGTCTGGGGGTCAGGTTGACGTTCTTCATCGGGTAGTACTTGCCGTCGAACGAGAAGTTCTCCTCGGTGAAGCATCGCCGGATCAGCTCGACGCCTTCCTCGACCCGGCTGCCGCGCTCGCGACGCGGGATGCCGAAGCTGTCGAATTCGCTGACCACGTAACCCTGTCCCACGCCGAGGTCGAGGCGGCCCTTTGAAATGATATCGACGGTGGCCGCGTCCTCGGCCACGCGCACCGGATGATGGAACGGCAGGATGATGATGAAGGTGCCGAGGCGGATACGGCTGGTACGCTGAGCGATCGCGGACAGTATGGGAAGCAGCGAGGGCGACCATGCGTCGTCGTAGAAATGATGTTCGGTGGTCCAGACGTGATCGTAACCGAGTTCCTCGGCCAGCACCGCTTCCTGGATGTGCTCGTCGTAGATCTCGGTTATCGGCCGCCGCCACTGCGGCGGGTTGCGAAACGGCAACAGAATCCCGAAGTCCATCGCAAGTGTCTCCTTACCGGGCCATTTGCAGCGCCTGGCGACTTTATTGCACACGCAACGCGCAACGAGAACTAGACAGCTACACCGCGTTGAATCCCTCGCGGCTGAAGAGCACGCGTTCGCGGCCGAGCCTGGCGCGCAGCGCGTCCATCAGCGCAAGCTCGGCGCCCGGTTCGAACCATCGCCCGTAGCCCAGCCGCTGATAAAGCTCGCCCATCCCGAGCGCGCGCGAGCGGCGGCCACCCGAGCCGTCGCCGGCGAAGTAGGTGTCCACCACCACGCGATCAGCGGCCTCGTCGACCAGCGCAGCCAGGCGCTCGGGATTGTTCGGCATCATCGGCGCTATCGCAATCTGAACGAACACTCCAGCCGCGCGCAGCCGGCGCGCTGTCGCAAGGCGTCGCGCAATCGAGGGCGAGGTCGGCGTGAGCCGGCGGCGCACCCGCTCGTCATCGGTCTCCACCGTGATCGACGCGATCAGCCCGGGCCTGAGGCGCACGAGCAGGTCGAGGTCGCGCTCGACCATCGGACTGCGGGTCTGGAGCAGCACACGCCACGGCGGGCGCGCAGCGAAAAGTTCCAGCGCGCCACGCGTAAGCCGCGTCCTCCGTTCCAGGCCCTGGTATGGATCGGTCGCGCTCGACATGAAGATGGTCGCGGTGCGGAGCTTGCCGGCGCGTTCGAGCGATTCAAGCTCGCGCGCCAGCAATTCGAGCAGGTTCGATTTCGCGATGACCCACGATCCCCACGCTCCGGGCCGCGCGCGCGCGACGGGCAGCGCGCGCACGTAACAGAAGGGACATCCTCCGCCCGCACCGAACGCGCATCCCACGTATGGGTTCAGCGAAAAGCTGAAGCCGCCGAGAAAGCCGCCGGTCGGCGTAAGTGCGCGCGTGGCCTGACTTTGGAAATAGCTGCGCATGTTGCGTTTTTTCCGGTACCGCCTGAGTCGGTTCATCGGTTGCGGGTCCCTGAGCATTGACATATAGCGCGACGAGGGCACAAACTGAGTTATGCGACGCTGCCTGCTCAGCGCGATTGTGGCCCTGACCATGGCGATGCCGGCGCTCGCCCGCGCGCAGCAGGGTCCGTATAACGACAAGCAGAATCCCAACGAATACACGGACACCGAAGATGGCCAGGTGCTGAAGCTTTTCAGCTATGTGATCGCGCCCATCGGCTACGCGCTGGAATGGACCGTCACGCGCCCGATGCATTACCTCGCGACCAAGACCCCGCTCGCGCCCGCGCTCAGCGGCGACACCGAATACAGCGAGATCTATAACCCGGGACAGAATGTCGCGCCGATCGTTCCGGCGCCGCCCGCCACCACGGCATCAACCGGCGAGGCGCCTCCCGCGTCGGCTCCACAAACCTATATCGAGCGAACGCCGGTCGGACCGGCAAGCGTTCCCGAGCCGCTGGTGCCGCTGACATCGCCTCCGGAGCAGCCGGCGCTGCATTGATCGAGTGCGGAGGCAACGAGCGGCCGCGGACAGGATTGGCCGCGGCTTTTTTTTTGCGCGAACCGATCGCGCTCCATCCGAGGGAGAAACTCATGGCGGAGAAAATCGTCAAATCAGACGACGAATGGCGCAAGCTGCTTACGCCCGAGCAGTTCGAGGTCACGCGCCGCAAGGGAACCGAGCGCGCCTTTACCGGTCAATACTGGGACTTTCACGACCAGGGCGTGTATCTGTGCATCTGCTGCGGTAACGAACTGTTCGACTCCGAGACCAAGTTCGACTCGGGCTGCGGATGGCCGAGTTTTTACGCGCCCAAGGACGAGAGCAGGATCGAGAACTCAACCGACCGAAGTTACGGAATGGTGCGCACGGAAGTGACGTGCAGCCGCTGCGGCGCGCATCTCGGCCATGTGTTTGACGATGGCCCGAATCCGACCGGGCTGCGTTACTGCATGAACTCGGCCTCGCTGAAGTTCGAAAAGAAGAAAGAGTAATCGTCCCGCGCGAGCGCGGATTTATTTTCCCAGCAGGCCGGCCGCGCGCGACCACTGGTACTTGGCGCCCAGCACCAGCACCGGCTTCTCCGTCGTGTAGGGGAAGGCCGGGATGCGGTGTTCGAAGAGCACGCGGCAGGCCTCCTCGACTTCGACGTCGCCGACCAGCGACGCGACGATCGGCTTGTCGATGCCCTTCGCCCGCATCTCCTCCACCACCTCGCTCACCAGCTTGGCGAACACCATCGGCGGCGTGATGATCGTGTGCCAGTAGCCGAGGATCAACGCGTGAATCCGCGGATCTTCGAGTCCGAGCCGGATGGTGTTGCGATAGGTCGTGGGCGGCTCGCCGCCGGTGATGTCTACCGGATTGCCGGCCGCGCCGAACGGCGGGATGAACTTGCGAAACGCGGCGTCGAGATCGGGCGGCATCTCCATCAACCTGAGCCCGTTGTCGACGCAGGCGTCCGAGAGCAGCACGCCCGAGCCGCCGGCGCCGGTGATGATCAGCACGTTCTCGCCCTTGGGCGCCGCCATGATCGGCAGACAGCGCGCGAACTCCAGCAGATCGTTGAGGGCGCGCGCGCGCACCACGCCCGCCTGGCGCAGGATGTCGTCATAGACGCGGTCGTCGCCGGCCAGCGCGGCGGTGTGCGAGCGCGCGGCCCGCGCGCCCATCGCGGTGCGGCCGGCCTTGAGCACGATCACCGGCTTCTTGCGCGAGACGCGGCGCGCGACCTCGGCGAACGCCCGTCCGTCCTTGAGATCCTCGACATGCATCGCGATCACCTGCGTGTCGTCGTCCGCATCGAAGAACGTGAGCAGGTCGTCCTCGTCGAGGTCCGCCTTGTTGCCCAGGCCGACAATCGCCGAGACGCCCATGCGCGTCGAGCGGCTGAAGCCGACGATCGCCATCCCGACGCCGCCGCTTTGCGATGAGAGCGCGGCCTTGCCCAGCACGTCGTAGGGTGTGCAGAAGGTCGCGCACAGCTTGCGCGGCAAATAATAGAAGCCATAGATGTTCGGCCCCATCAGGCGCACGCCGTATTCGCGCCCGATCCGCGAGATTTCCTGCTGCAACTCGACATTGCCGGTTTCGGCGAAGCCCGACGGGATCAGCACGGCGCCGGCGATTTTTTTCTCGCCGCATTCCTTGAGCGCTCCGGCGACCAGCGGCGCGGGAATCGCAAACACCGCAACGTCGATTTCGCCCGGCACTTCTTTGACGCTGCGATACGCTTTGCGTCCCATCACCTCGGGCAGCTTCGGATGAATCGGAAAGATCGCGCCCTCGAACCCGCCGTTGATCAGGTTCTTCATTACCGAATTGCCAATCTTGCCGTTCTCAGCCGAGGCGCCGATTACCGCAATCGCCGCAGGACGCATGATGCGGTTCATGGCGCGCAGGATTTCCTCGCGCGAGGGCCGAAAACGCTCGCGCGGCGGCGCGAAATCGAGCAGCACGCGAATGTCGAGCGCGATCGCGCCGTCGGGCCGCGCCAGGATCGGGTTGAGGTCGATTTCGGCAATCTCGGGAAAATCAGTGGCCAGCTGCGAAACGGTCTCGATAATCGCGGCGAGCGCCTCATGGTCCACGCCCTTTGCGCCGCGCACGCCGTTCAAGATCTCGGCCGCCGCGATCCCGCCAATCATCGAGCGCGCCTCGGCGCGCGTCGCGGGCGCGAGCCGGAAGGTGACGTCCTTGAGCACCTCGACCAGCACTCCGCCCATGCCGAAGGCCACCACCTTGCCGAAACTCGGATCGTCGGTCACGCCGACAATCACCTCGTGCCCGCCGGAGAGCATCTGCTGGATTTCGACGCCCGTGACCTGCGCGCCGGGCTTGTAGGCCCGCGCGGACGCTACGATCCGCTGGTACGCGCGTTCGGCCTCGCTCGCGCTCTGGATGTCGAGGATTACGCCGCCCGCCTCGGTCTTGTGCAGGATGTCGGGCGACACCACCTTCATCGCAACCGGGAACCCCAACGCGGCCGCGCAGCGACCCGCTTCGGCCGCCGACGATGCCATCGCGGAGCGCGGGACGGGAATTCCGCCCGCCTCGCACAAGGCGCGAGCTTCGGTCGGCGCGAGCGCTTTTTGACCTGCCGCACGTGCCGATTCGATTAGCGCCCGCACCGCTGAACGATCGTAGCTCATGAGCATCCTGCCTTGTCTTTGCGTTTTGCCTGTGACGTAATGAGCGCGCAGGGTTAAACCCTAACGCCGCCTGTGCGCGGGCGTCAAATCGTGCCGTCCAACGGCGGTCGAGGAACACCCCATGGTAGAGAAAACCATCGAGCTCGTCGGCAGCTCGACCGAATCGATCGAGCATGCCGTGGATCTGGCGATCGCCCGCGCGGGCGTCACCATTTCCGGCGTGCATACGGCGCAGGTGACCAACATCGCGGCCGAGGTTGCCAGCAACAAGGTGTCGCGCTGGAAGGTGACCGTGAAACTGACCTTCCAGGTGAAGGATCAAATCCACGAATAAACTGCCTCGGTACTGCCCGCGGCCCGCGATCGGCAATTCCGCCGGCGCATCAGACCGCGGTATAATTGCATGAGTGCCGGGCCGGACGGCGGCAGACCGACTATTACGTGCTTGTGCGTGCGGTCATGCCGGAGTCGTCCATCGGGCCTTACCAGATGCCAGCCAAGATCGTAGAAGTTCAGCGCGGGATTTATGAAATCTTTCTGCCGTTGCCGATGCGGCCGACGATCGTCAATGTCTACCTGATCGATTGCGGCAAAGGACAATGGACGCTCGTCGACACCGGGATGAACACGCCCGACAGCGTCGCCACGCTCGAAGACGCCTTTACTCAGGCCGGCACGCGGCTCGAAGATCTGACCGTGCTGCTCGGCACGCATCATCACGTGGATCACTTCGGCGCTTCCGCGACGATCAGGAAACGCGCGCATGCCCGCACTTACCTGCACGAACTGGAGGTCGAACGGGCCAATCGGATGATCAATTTGCCTCCGCCCTCGGCCAATCCCGACGTGCACGCGTTCTTCACCGGTCACGGCTTCCCCATCGATCGCTATCCGATCGAAGGGATGCGTCCGGCGTGGATGGGGACCGATCAGTACAATCCGGTGCTGCAGCCGGATCAATATCTCCGCGACGGAGACACGATAACGGTTGGTGATCGCCGTTTCGAAGTCGTGTGGACTCCCGGTCACGCGCCCGGCCACAGTGTGATCTACCTGCCCCGGGAGAAGACGATGATCGTCGGCGATCACCTGCTGCCCCGCATCACTCCGCACGTCGGCATCTATCCGTCGGGGCCGACCAATCCGCTCAACGACTTCCTCGCCTCGCAGCGCAAGGTTCAGAGATTCACCGTCGAGCTGGTGCTGCCCGCGCACGGCGCCGTGTACCAGGACCATCGTCACCGCGCCAATCAGCTCATCGAGCATCACCGCTATCGCGAGGCCGAAATTCTTGACCTGGTAAAGCGAACGCCGCGCACCGCGTTCGACGTGGCCGAGGAGATTTTCGGCAACGAAGAGCGACCGATATTTCACGTGATGGCCGCGACCTTCGAGACGCTGGCGCATCTCGAATATTCCCGCGTCGAGGGTCGCGCGCGCCGCTTCGAGCGCAACGGCCGGATCGTCTGGCAGAGCGTGTGATGAAAAGCTGAAAACCGCGAGGCGGAAAACGCCGCAAGCGGGGAAGCGACGCGCGGCTGGGGGGCGGCCGCGCGCCGCTCGGGGGACCTAGGCGACCGCGGCCTCCTCGACCGCGATGAAGCCCGGATGTTCGCGCTCGGCGTAACCGTCGTCGCCGGCTTCGTCGTTGTCCTGATAGGCGCCGTAGCCGTGCAGTTCCTGCGGCCGGCTCTGTTCCATATGTCTCACGCGCTCGCCGCGCCCATCCCTGTTTTCGCTCGCCGCGACGGCGGCCGACTCTTCAAGCACGGCGCCGGCTTCGAGCCCAGCGGACTTGCGCCGGCGCCGCTTGAGCGGCGCGCTGATTCGCCCGATCCGGGTGACCGGCGAACGCCGGGCAAGACGGCGCGGATTCAGCCCGTCCATCTGTTGGATACGCCATCGGCGCAGCCCTTCGCGCAGGCATCCTGGATCGATGCCAAGGGTCTCGCAGATTGTGACGCAGGCGAACGGACCGTCTCCGTTCTTGTCCATCAACCAGGCCTCAGCTTCAACGAACAGCCGGCGCATCGCCCGATTGTGGGTGCAGGCATATGTTTGATAGCAGCGCATCGCATCTTCCAACACTGCGAGCATCAGACGCTTGATCGGCCGGATAGAAGCGTCATCGGCGCGGATTCCGTCGTAGAATTGCCCCGGTGTCATGGCATCGGGAATCAACATCCCAGCAATGGCGCTATTTTCGAGTTCCATAAGTCCCCTTTTGCGCTCTGGCTTACCTGGCGGACTATCTCCCAAGTCTTAGAGCGCGTCCGCCTCCACGCCAGAGTCCCCACTGCAACTGCTGTGCCGGGCAATCGTATTTTCTGTCAAATAGACGCTAGAGAAGTTCCCAAGCGTAAACAGATGAAATCGACCGCACGATCATTGGGGTTTTCGAAACCGACCGACATCATGTCCAATGACAGAAATGGGGCGTTTTGGGACTTTTGTCTCTGAAAAAAAGGACAGCCGCTACTTATTTGGACAGTGGCGATAAAATTATGCTGTGTCATCAGATGCCATGCCTTGGCATCCGAATGAGACCTTTATCACAGGTCGCGCGAGCCGGACCGCCGAACTAATTGACGGGGCCGCGCGGCCCGGAGGGTCCGAGCTTGCGCTCTTCAATCTTGAAGGTCAGGACATCGAACAGGCAGGCGATACGATCCTCGAGTGCCTCGAGCAGAGTCTGTTTCTCCAGCGGCGTAACGTCGAGATGGAAGCAGAGAAAATTAATCAGGTCGGCGTCGCGCAGGCCCTGCTCCTCGACCAGCCCGTGCCAGGCCGACTCTGCGTTCTCGCCGAGAAAGCCGACCAGCAGGTCGTGCAGCGAGGTCATCTCGGAAGGTTCCAACCCGAGCAAGCGGCGGCCCGATGGGCACCATTGGACTTCGGCTTGCCGGTAGGAGCGCACTCGCAATTCGCGCTTGACCTGGAACTCGCTGATTCCCTCGAGTTGCAGGTTGTAGCGGCCATCGGCGAGCTGCTCCAGCGAGGTGATGCGTCCGGCGCAGCCGATGGTGAACGTGTCCGGATTCGCATAGTACTCGCGCTCCCAGTCCCCCTTGAGCATGATCATCCCGACGATTCCGTGGTTGTGGGCGACTTCGGCCACCATCTCGCGATAGCGCGGCTCGAAGATGTGCAGCGGCACCGTGACGCCGGGAAACAACACGAAGTTGGGAAGCGGGAAGAGCGGAATGATGTCCGGTAGCTCGGCCATCTCGCCGTTAACGTTACGGCCGTCCCCGAGAGCGGTCAAGGCGGTAAGCGGCTCGATCCCGCGCGACCGCGCCTCCGGTTGTCTTGCGCGCGCAATTCGAGGAAATTCAGTTGTAATCCGCGATCGCGCGGAGCAGTCGACGCTCATGATCGAAACCAATCTGTTCATCGCGGGCAGGTATGTCGCACCCGCGAGCGGTGCGCGCTTCGTCGATATCGAGCCGGCGACCGAACGCGAGCTGGCCCGGGTAGCGGATGCCGGCGGCGACGATATCGAGCGCGCCGTCGCCGCGGCGCGCGAGGCCGCCGATCGCGGACCGTGGCCGCGCATGAGCGCCGAGGCGCGCGGCCGCATCCTCGAGCGCATGGCCGACGGCATCGAGCGGCGCGCGCGCGAGCTCGGCGTGCTCGAGGCGCGCGACGTCGGCAAGCCGGTCAGCGAATGCGTCAATCACGATATCGCGCGCGCCGCCCGCAACCTGCGCTTCTTTGCGCACGCGGCCGAGGCCTGGACGCAGGAGGCGAGCTATGGCGACGCCAAATTCCTGGGCAACGATCTGAAGCTCGTCAATCTCACCGCGCGCGCGCCGCTCGGCGTCGGCGCGATCATCATTCCCTGGAACTCGCCGCTGATGCTCGGAACGTGGAATCTCGGCCCCTGCCTGGCCGCGGGCAACGCCTGCATCTACAAACCCTCGGAGCTGGCGCCGCTGACCGCGATCGCGCTCGGCGAGATCGCCAACGAGGCGGGATTGCCGGCCGGCGTGCTCAATATTCTGCCCGGGCAGGCGGCGGCAGGCGCGGCGCTGGTCGCACATGCGGGCGTCGACGGCGTCGCGTTCACCGGCGGCGTGCCGACGGGCAAGCGCGTGATGGCCGGGGCGGCCGAGTCGCTCAAGCGCGTGACGCTGGAGCTGGGCGGCAAGTCGCCCAACCTGGTCTTCGCCGATGCGCAACTGGAGCGCGCGGCGGCCGGCGTCGCACGGTCGATCTTTCGCAGCCAGGGCCAGTCGTGCATCGCGGGATCGCGCCTGCTGGTCGAGCGGCGCGTGGCGGACGAATTCATCGCGCTCATCCTGCAAGAGATCGGCAGGCTCAAAATCGGCGATCCGCTCGACGAGGCAACCGAGTACGGGCCGCTGATCTCGTCCGCGCATCGCACGCGCGTCGATTCCTTCGTGCAGGCCGCCGTGGCGAGCGGCGCCGAGCTGCTCGCCGGCGGCGCGATTCCGGACCGTCCGCGGCCGGGCTACTACTATCTGCCGACCATCCTGGATCGCCTGCGCCCCGACGACCGTGTCGTATGCGAGGAGATCTTCGGCCCGGTGCTGAGCATCCAGCGCTTCGCCGACGAGGAGGAAGCGACCGCGCTGGCCAACAGCAGCCGCTTCGGCCTCGCCGCCTATATCTGGACGCGCGACGTGGAACGCGCGTTGCGCGTCGCCGCGCACATCCGCACCGGCATGATATGGCTCAACAGCTTCTTTCTGCGCGACCTGCGCACGCCTTTCGGCGGCTCGGGTCAAAGCGGATTGGGCCGCCAGGGCGGACGCTACAGTCTCGAGTTCTGGACCGAACCCAAGCTGGTCTGCCTCACCTATCCGGCGGCGGAGGGCTGAGACGGCGCCGCGCCGGCCGCGTCACCGGAGGTTGCGATGGGCGAGATTATAGCCGCGATTTTCACCACCCATGTGCCGCGCCTGATGATCCACGATCCCGAAGCGCGCCGCGCCTACATGGGCAAGAACGTGACCACCTTCTACGACGCGATGGAGCGGCTTGAGCGCGAACGCCTGCACGCGCTCGAGTTCGACACCTTCGTGCTCATCGATACGCACTGGTTCACCACGCTCGAGTACGTGCTCAACGCCCAGCAACGGCTGCGCGGCACGTACACGTCGGAAGAACTGCCGCAGATGATCCACGAGTACAATTACGATTATTCGGGCGATCCCGAGCTGGCGGCAAGCATCGTCGAGTCGGCGCGCGCCGACGGCCTGCGCGCCATCGCGGCCGCCTACCCCACCCTGCCGCTGCACTACCCGACGCTCAACGTGATGCACTATTTCAATCCGGGCGGGCGCCGGCGCGTGCTGTCGATGGGCGTATGCCAAACGGCGCGGATTCCCAACGATCTCGCGTTCGGGGCCGCGATGGGCGCGGCCGTCCGCGGCTCGAACCGGCGCGTTGTGCTGGTCGCGGCCGGCGGCATGTCGCATCGCTTCTGGGACTACGACCAGGTGCTCGCTCACGCTTCGGCCTCGCCCGACGATATCACCACGCTCGGCAATCGGCTGTTCGACGAAAAGCTGATGGAATGGTTCCGCGCGGGACGCCACGACGAGGTGCTGCGCGCCGCGCCCGAGTATCGCGCGGAATGCGCGCCCGAAGGCCGCTTTTCACATTACCTGATGATGGCGGGAGCGTTGGGCGGCGCCGAATGGGGCTGGCGCGGCGAACAATTCGGGCGCTACGAGGCGGCGCTCGGAACCGGCCAGGCAATTTTCTACTTCGACCGAGCGACCGGCGCTCCGCATCGTGCCGCGCACGCGTCCCCGGCCGCAGGAGCGAAGTGAATGCAACTCGTACACGGCATCCACGCGATGTTGGTGACGCCGTTTAAGGCCGACTACACGCTTGACGAAGAGGCGCTGCGCAAAGAGGTGCGATGGGCGCTCGCCAACGGCGCCGACGGCATCGTCGCGACGCCAAGCATCGGCGAGTTCCTCCATCTGAGCGAAGCCGAGCGTCTGCGCGCCTTCGAGGTCACGCTGGAAGAGACCCGCCGGCAACCGGGCGTGCCGGCGACCGCGATGACCTCGGGCGCGACCACGCTCGAGGCGCTGCGCTTCGCCAGGGCCGCCGCGAAAATGGGTTACGATGCGCAGCAGGTGATCCCGCCCTACTATTGGCGCTGCGGCGAGGCCGAGGTCGAGCGCCATTACCGCATGATCGCCGAGTCCGGCGACCTGCCGGTGGTCGTGTACCACAACCCGGCGCTGAGCAAGTTCAACATCAGTCCGAAATTCGCCGCCCGGCTCGCGGCAATTTCCGGCGTGGTCGCGATGAAGGAGGTGCTCACCGATCTGCAGCATCTCGAGGAGCTCTACGACCAGATCGGCGGGCGGATTGAAATCTACAACACCTTCCGCGCGCTGCTGAGCGGGCTGCTGCTGGGCGCCGCGGGCGGCTTTATCAACATCTTCGCCGTGCCGGCCTCGGCCGCGCTGCTCAAGGCCTTCCGCGCGGGCGACATCATGCGCGCGCAGGAGATTCAGCGCCGGCTCAATCGATGCTTTCCGCGCGGCGGCGAAGAAGCGCTCGGCCATCTCGGCGTGACCAAAGTCACCGCCTCGGTCGCGACCGGCATCGATATGGGACCGGCGCGGCCGCCGTACATGGCGCCCGCGGATGCCGCCGAGCGGTTGCGCAAGCGGCTGCCGCAACTGCAGGAGATCCTCTGATGGGCGCGCGTTCGGGCAACAACTACCTAAGCGCCCTGCGCAGGCTCAAGGCTGAAATCTGGCTCGGCGGCGAACGCGTCGCCGATCCGACCAGCCATCCCGCGCTCCGACCGGTCGCCCGCTCGATCGCCTCGCTCTACGACATGCAGATCGAGCATCCCGAGGCCATGACCTATCGCATCGAGGGCGGCGAGCGCGCGGGCCTCTCCTTCATTCAACCGCAAAGCGGCGACGAAGTGCGCAAGCGCGGCGCGATGATGCGCCGATGGGCAGAATACAGCGGCGGGATGCTCGGGCGCACGCCCGACTATCTCAACGCGAGCATCGCCGCGATGGCGGCGGCGCGGGATTTTTTCGGCGCGGCCGAAAAGCGCTTCGGCGACAACATCGTCGCGTACTACCGCGAGGCCCGGCGCAACGACTGGTGCGCCACCCATACGCTGCTCAACCCGCGCGCCAGCCGGGCCGCCGGATGGGCCGGGCAGACCGACGCCGAGCTTGCCCTGCGCCTGGTCGAGGAAACCCGCGACGGCATAATCGTCAGCGGCGCACGCATGCTCGCGACCCTGGCGCCCGCGTCCGAGGAGCTGCTCGTGTTCCCGTCAACCGTGCTCAAGGAGGACCCGAGCCAGAAGCCCTTTGCGCTTGCGTTCGCCGTCGCCTGCAACGCGCCGGGGCTCAAATTTCTGTGCCGCGACCCGTTGGAGGCCGAACGCTCGCACTTCGACCATCCGCTCGCCTCGCGCTTCGAGGAGATGGACTGCGTGGTCATCTTCGAGAACGTGCTCGTGCCGTGGGAGCGCGTCTTCGTGCGCGGGGACATGGCGCGATGCAACGCGCTCTATGCCGCAACCGGCGCCGTGGTCAACATGATGCACCAGGTGGTGGTCAAAGACGCGGTCAAGAGCGAATTCATGCTGGGCCTGGCGACTCGCATCGCCCAGGTCAGCGACGCGATGAGCCTGCCGCACGTGCGCGAGCGCCTGGCCGAGATGATCGTCACCACCGAACTGATGCGCGCGTGCCTGCGCGCGGCGGAGGCCGATGCCGCGCCCGACAAGTGGGGCCAGTTTCTGCCCGCGCGCCCGCCGCTCGACGCCGCGCGCAATCTGTTTCCCAGGCTCTACCCGCGGCTCTCCGAGATTATCCAGCTCAACAGTTCCTCGAGCCTGATGGCGACGCCGTCCGAGCGCGACTTCAAAAGCCCGATCGCGCCCGCGATCGAGCGCTACTACGGACAGGCCGACGCCGGCGCGCGCGAGCGCGTGGCGCTTTACCGGCTGGCCTGGGACGTCGCGGGCAGCTCGTTCGCCGGCCGCCAGGTGCTGTACGAGCGCTTCTTCTTCGGCGACCCGGTGCGCATGGCGAGCGCGCTGGTGGACAACACCGACCTCGCCCCGCTGGTGCAGCGGGTCAAGGATTTCCTTGCGCGCACCGACTGAGCCGCGCGCCGCGCCCGCGCGCGCGGCGCGCTGAGATAGCGATGGCACGGCTGCGCAAGGCGGCGCGGATGTGGCGCGACCCCGAGCATCGCGACCTCGCCCACCGTGTCCTGGTCGCCGAACAGGGGCCGCTCTACGCGATCGATCCCGAGCGCCTGTTCGGACGGCGCGCGCCGCTGGAGGCCGAACTCGGCGCGGGACGCGGCGACTTTATCGTCGAGTACGCGGCCGAGCGGCCCGAGCGCGACTTTCTCGCGGTCGAGCTGGCGGCCTCGGTGGCGCGGGTGGCGGCGCTGCGCGCGGCGCGCCGCGGACTGACCAACGTGCGCGTGGCGCGGATGGACGCGCGCACGCTGGTCAACCTGATGCTGCCGGACGCGAGCCTCAGCGCATGCCACGTCTATTTCCCCGACCCCTGGCTCACCCTGTCTGAGCGCAAGCATCGGATGTTCTCGCCCGGATTCGCCAACCGTCTGCGGCGCGTGCTGGCGCCCGGCGCGCCGGTTCACGTGGCCACCGACGTCGAGTCCTATGCGATGGAGATGTTCGCGATGCTGGAGGGCGCCGGCTTTGGGCGCATCGAGGCCGCGGCGCCGGGCGCCGCGCGCTCGGGCTTCGCGCGCAAATATCTCGCGCAGGGAAAACGGTTATTTTCCGCCTCTTTCGCGCTCATTCGCTAGCGCACGGCCTGTTGGCATCCGCCCGGCCAGCGGCTTGCCTTGCCATCCCTGAGCGTCTAACCTGACCGAAGTCTCCATCATGCGTCGCTTGAGTTTCGTACTGGCGTTGGGTCTGGCGCTCGGCGTGTGGGCCTGCGGGGTGCATCAGCAGACCCCAACCGGCGAGAACTACTATTCGCTGGGCGAGCAAGCCTTCGCCAATCACGACTACCGCGGCTCGGCCATCTACTTCCAGAAACTCATCGACCAGTATCCATTCAGCCCCTACGCCGAGGACGCCGAACTCAAGATCGGGCTCTCGCAATACCAGTTGAAGCACTACGCCGAGGCCATCTCGTCGCTGGGCGATTTCGAGAAGATGCATCCGACCAGCAAGCAAATCGAGCTTGCCTCGTACTACCTGGCGATGGCGCACTTCGATCAGATCGGCCGGCCGGACCAGGACCAGAGCAACACCGAGGCGGCGCTGCAGCAATTCGAGATTATCGAGCGGCGCTTCCCAGAGACCGGCTTTGCCGCGCTGGCGCATCAGCAGATCGCCGTCTGCCGCGAGATGCTCGCGCGCCATCAGCTCCTGATCGGCGATTTCTACTACAAGCGCGCGAACTTCCGCGCCGCCGAATCGCGGCTGGCCGAACTGATGCAGAAATGGCCGGACACGCCGGTCGGCGACGAGGCGCTCTATCAGCTCGGCACCACCCTGGAAAAAGAAGGGAAAAAATATTCGGCCGCGCAGGCCTTCACCGCGCTCGTGCTGCACTACCCCGGAACCGTGTACGCGAGCAAGGCCAAGTACGAACTCAAGAAACTGCATCAGCCGATCGACACCGAAGAGGATCCGCTGCATCTCGTGCTGGCCGAGAGCGGATGGAGCGATACGGATAACGACGTGAAGGTGCGCCAGGGCGACGAGACCACGCTCGCCTCCGCCGACAACAACGCCTATCCGCCGCTGCCGATACTCAAGGCGCCGCCGGCTTCGCAACCGGCGATGCCCTCCGATTCCGGACCGTCAGCGGCGCCTGCAGACAGCGCATCCGTCGCCAAAGACATGGCCTCAGCAACGCCGCTGCCCGCGGGCGCCGCCCCGGCAACCGCGTCCGGCGGAGCGCCCGCGGCGATCGATGGAGCCGGCGCAGGCGCGATTGGCGCGGGCGTAGCCGGCGAGGGCGCGGCGGCCCCGGCGGCGGGTTCGCCCGGCGCGGTGGCCCAGATGGCGGCGCACACCGGCCCTGCGACGCTCAGCCGCATCAGGCTCTCCTCGGCAGACCCTCCGCTGTCGGTGATTTTCGATCTGACCGGGCCGGTTGCTTATGAGAACCAGCTCCAGGACGCCTCCGGCTCATCGACCCTGACAATTCATCTGAAGCAGACCAAACCGGCGTCAACCGTGCCCGCGCACATGGTGTTCGATCGGTCGATCTTCCGCGATTGCGATATCCAGCACGATGCCGGCGGGACCACGGTCACGGTCAACACCACGCCGGTCTCGCGCTTCGCCGTGGTCCCGCTGAACGCGCCCCCGCGCCTGCTGGTCACGTTCACGCCCGAGGGGCAGCAGCCCGGAGCTGCGTCACCCTCGATGGACACGGATTCCTCGGGCAACTCGATCGATTGAGTTCCGATCAGTTGAACACCTGCTCGAGGCGCAGGCCGAGGAAATTCAGCACCACTTCGGCGTAGAGCCGCAGCCCCCACAAAAATCCGTCCACCGGGATGCGCTCGTCGTTGCCGTGATAGAGCGCCCCGTAGGGCATCCGAGGCCCGATCCGCACGGGCGCAAAGCCGTAGCAGGTCGCGCCGAGCTGCGCGTAGAACTTGCTGTCGGTCGCGCCCGGCAGCATCCATGCGATCGCGCGGGCTCCGGGGTCGGCCGCCTCGACATGATGCGCGATGAGCTTGAACAGCGGCGTATCGGCGCTGCCCTCGGCTGGCGGAGCGCATTTGATAACCTCGAGCGCCGGCTCCGGCCCGACAATCTCGCGCAACTCGCCAAGCAGGCTCGCGGCCGTCTCTCCCGGCAGTGTGCGGCCGTCGAGCACGACCGAGGCTTCGCCGGGAATGACGTTATCCTTGTAGCCGGCGCGCAGAATGGTCGGTGCCACGGTGTTCGCAATCATGGCGCGGAACAGCGGCGGCGCGCTCTGCGCATCCAGGCCGAGCTGATCCAGGGTGCGCCGCATCAGCGCCGTGACCCGCGTGCGCATCGGCGTCCGGTTGATGCGACCGATCAGCTCCGCCAACGCGGCGATCGCGCTGTCGGCGCGTGGAATCGAGCCGTGGCCGGGCGACGCGCTGACCGTCATCCGCACCGTGACGTAGCCCTTTTCGGCCACCTGGATGGGATAGTAGCGCCGGCCGCCCAGATGCAGCGTGAAGCCGCCGGCTTCGTTCAGCACCCACCCGGCGCGCACCAGGTCGGGATGGCGCTCGACCAGGAAATGCGCGCCGAGTTCCGAGCCGGCTTCCTCATCCGCGACCGCCGCGAAGATCAGGTCGCGATTGAGCGCGACGCCGGCGCGCATCAGCGCCAGCATCAACCCGAGATCCATCGCGGTCTTGGACTTCATGTCGATCGCGCCACGGCCCCACACGCAACCCTCGGCCAGCTCGCCGCCGAACGGCGCCCGGCTCCAGCGCGCCGGTTCGACCGGCACCACGTCGGTATGCGAGGAAAGCATCAGCGGGGGCGCGCCGCCGGCGCCGTTGATGCGCGCGATCAGATTGGCGCGCGCCGGCTCCTTTTCCAGCACCACCGACGCGATGCCCTCGGCGCCGAGCCGTGCGGCGAGAAGCTCAGCGGCGATTCGCTCGTTGCCCGGCGGATTCGTGGTATCGCAGCGGATGAGGGCGCGCAGGTCGTCGAGCACCTCGCGTTCGAAACTGTCCCACGGCGTGCGCAGCGATCGGTCTTGTGCGATGTTTCTCACCGGATCGGAAAGTCTATCCGATCGACGAGCGGACTGTGTAGCGGAGACACCCGGCGGCGCGTACGGGTGCGGCCGCGGCAAAGCTTGCCCGCGCCGTCGTCGGATGCTAGCGCCGGTCTATCTTGCCGAGCGGATGCGGGCCATGCGGGAGGATCCGGTCATCACTTATCGCGGCGGATGCCATTGCGGACGCAACCGGTTCGGGGTCGAAGGCGATCTCAAGCAGGTGATGGACTGCAACCGCTCGATCCGCACGCTGCGCGGCTACCTTCATTGGGGCGTGCCGCAGGACAAGTTCCGCCTGCTGACAAGCCAATCTCGCGGTGCATACGCGCAAGCGCGCGCTGGTGAAGCATGATTTCTGTCCGCGGTTGCGGATGCGCGCGGCGCATCACTTCGGCCGACGGCGTCTATGTCAACGCGCGCTCCCTCGAAAGGCTCGATCTGTAGCGTATGAATCGAGCCTTTTGACGACCGCAGCGTCTGACGCTCGTGCCGTCCGAAGCATTGCGCGTACCGCAGTGCGGAGCCGCCGGCCTCATCCGCCGCGGGATTCGGACCGTGACCGCCGCCTGCTCCGGATGGAATCGCATCATTCATCCCGCTGACTCAGCCAGGCCGTCTTTGCCTCACTTGGCCGATCGGATTCGATTTTCGGGTGGTCTGATCGATGGCAACTGAATCGAAATTTCAAGTTAATCTAATATTATTTCATTTGTAACAATCAATTTTAACTATAAATTTGTTCTTTAGCGTTAATTCATGCTAATTTATGTCTATCTGCGTGAGACCGACAGATGAAGCCGCTCTTCCATCGCTCAATCGGCCTTCGCGAGTCGCATCGCGCAGGCCGGATTGGAGCGGTTCTCGATTTTCGAGGCCTGGCCGAATGGCTGGCTGCGCTCGGTAGAATTCATAGCGATCCGAGGAATCGGCGCCGCGTGCGCCGATGGTGGCACTCCAACGCCATCACGATCATCATCGTATCGGTCATGATGATCCTTGCGTGGATGGTGGTGGCTCGCTGACGCTCGCGTACACACCAGACTGAGAGCTGGCCATAAATGTGGCTTGCCACGACCGCTGCACGGGCGGAAAGTGTGGCCATTTTTCGCGGGCGCGGGGTATTTCTCCCCTCTCAACCCCTGGACAATCGCTCTTCGGGCAAGCCGCGTCGGGCGAATCGCAGATAGTTCGCGCACTTAGCAGCTACTTCCGGCCCGGTTCCCCGCAATCTCATGCGCTGGCAGACAGATTGCAGACAACGAGGGAACGAGCGCTTCATTCTAGCGCCCCGGGATGTCGCTATAATGAAGACCGTGAAGGTCGGCACGCGTCTCACGCTGGTTCTGTTATTGGCGCTCACTCCCGTCGTGACTTTCTATACCTACTGGAGCGTCAAGCGCTCGACCCGCACCTATATCGATGACCTCAAGCGCGAGACCCGCGCCAGCACCCGCGCGCTCGTGCCTGCGGTCGAGAACGATCTGCGCGAGCATGAATGGGACCAGATCGCGGACGTGCTGCGGCGCATGAGCCGCGACGGCACGGTGAGCGCGCTGTTCGACAGCGCGGGCAGGCTGTGGCTGGCGCACGTCAATTTCCCGCGCAATCTTTCGCCCGGGCGCATCGAGTTCAACCGTTGCAACATCGAGGGGAAGGCTGAGTTCGAGCGCAGCCTCCGCGGCCGGCGATGGTTCTGTCGGCTGGTGCCGGTCACGCTGACCGGGCATCCGATCGGCTACCTGCTGGTCGCGCAGGACTGGACCGATATCAGCGAAGACCTGCGCGCACGCACGGTCGGCTCGATCGCGGCCGCGGTCGTGGTGATGGCCCTGATTGCGATCATCATCCCGCTTGCGATTCGGCGCTATGTCTCGGAACCGCTGAGCGAACTGTCGCGCCGGGTTACCCGGTTTTCCGCCGAGGATGAGTCGGAGCCTGGCCCGGCGGGCGACGAGGTCGAGCTCTTGACTGAGGAGTTCCGCCGGCTGGACCAGCAGTTGATCCGCGCCGGCGCCGATTTGCTCGAGCGCCATCGCCGCGAGCTCGAGCTCGAGCGCCGGCTGCAACACGCCGATCGTCTGGCCACCATCGGCACTCTGGCCTCGGGCCTGGCCCACGAGATCGGCACGCCGATGGGCGTAATCCGGGCGCGCGCCGAATATCTGCTGCACAGCAAGCCGCCCGCGCCCAAGCTCGCCGAGGGCCTCGAAACCATCATCACCCAGATCGACCGCATCTCGGGTATCGTGCGCATGCTGCTCAACTACGCGCGCGCGCGCGAGCCGATCCGCGCCATCTGCGAGCTGCGCTCGATCGTCGAGCACTCGCTCAGCCTGCTCGAAGCCGAGGCCGCGCGCCGCCACGTGCGGATCATCCGCGAACTCGGCGAGCGGGCGCTGGTCGCCGAATGCGACGCGGACCAGCTGCAGCAGGTGTTCATCAACCTGGCGGTCAACGCGCTCGATGCCATGGCGCCGAGCGGCGGCACGCTCAATGTCGCCGCCGACGTGAGCGCCGGCAACGGCATCCGGCAGGCGCGAATCACCTTCGCCGATTCCGGCCCGGGCGTGCCGCCGCAGGCGCGCTCGCGCGTGTTCGATCCGTTCTTCACCACGAAGGAGCCGGGCAAAGGCACCGGGATGGGCCTGGCGGTGAGCCAGTCGATCATGCGCGATCACGGCGGCGATTTGAGCTTTGAGTCGGGGCCCGACGGCGCACGTTTCTTCGTCACCCTGCCGCTCGCGTATGCCGACGGCGTCGCCCTGACCCGCAACACAACCGCCGCCGGCGTCGCCGCCAAATGAGCGACCCGCGGCAGATATCGGTGCTGGTCGTGGACGACGACCAGGAGATGGCCGCGGTCGTCTGCGACGTGCTGCGCGCGGCCGGCTATCAGGCGAGCGGCGCGAGCGACGGCGCCGCCGCGCTCGCCGCGGTTCGGCGCGAATCGCCCGACGTTCTGATCTCGGACTTGCGCATGAGCGGACTCAGCGGCCATCAGCTTCTGCTCGAGCTCAAGCGCATCGCGCCCAATCTGCCCGTGATCATCATCACCGCCTTCGGCTCGATCCAGACCGCGGTCGAATCGATGAAGCTGGGCGCCTTCGACTACATCACCAAGCCGTTCAGCAACGACGAGCTGCTGCTGGTGGTGGCGCGCGCGGCCGAAACCCGCAGCCTGCGCCAGGAAGTGCACCGCCTGCGCGGCGAGCTCGCGCGCAGCTACGGTCTGCCCAACATCATCGCCACCAATCCGCGCATGGTCGCCCTGCTGGAAACCCTCAAGCAGGTCGCCGACAGCGGCGCCAGCGTGCTGCTCACGGGCGAGAGCGGCACCGGCAAGGACCTGCTCGCGCGCGCGCTGCACTTTGAAAGCGCGCGCCGCGAGGGGCCGTTCGTGCCGATAAACTGCGCGGCATTGCCCGAGGCGCTGATCGAGAGTGAACTCTTCGGCCATGAACGCGGCGCCTTCACCGACGCGCGCCAGTCGCATGTCGGTCTGTTCGCGGCGGCGCGCGGCGGAACGATCTTTCTCGACGAGATCGGCGAGATGCCGCTCGGCCTGCAGGCCAAGCTGCTGCGCGTCATCGAGGACAAGAAGGTCCGCCCGATCGGCGCCACCGCCGAGACGCCGGTCGACGTGCGCGTGGTGGCCGCGACCAACGCCGACCTTGAACAGCTGCTCGACCAGGGCCGCTTCCGCACCGACCTCTATTATCGGCTGGCGACCGTCACGCTCGCCGTACCGCCGCTGCGCGAGCGTCCCGAGGACCTGCCCCTGCTTATCCGCCACTTCCTCTCCCGCGCGAGCGCCGAGGCCGGCCGGCCGCCGCCTCAGATCGAACGCGATGCGCTCGCATGTCTGCGGCGCTACCGATGGCCGGGCAATGTCCGCGAGCTGCATAACGTGATGCAGAGCGCGGTGCTGACCTGCACCGTCGGCCGCCTGGCGCTCAAGGACCTGCCGCCGCGCGTCGCCGGCACCGGCACGTCTCCCGGTTCGACCATCGCCGAGGCCGTCGATCGGCGGCTCAGCCTCGACCGTCTCGAACGCGAATATGTGCGCGCCATTCTAAGCTCGGTCAACGGCAACAAGCGCGAAGCGGCGGCGATCCTGCAAATCGATCGCAAGACGCTGTACCGCAAGCTCGAGGAAGCCGAGGCCGACCAGCCGCCGGCGCCGCCGGGATCGGACAAACCCGGACCCGACAAACTTAATCAGGATAAAAACGGGCGCGCCGAGTAATGCGCTTGGCCGGCCGCGGCGCCGACCTGCGACGGCGCGGCGACGGCGCGAATCGATCGGGAGTGCCTATCGCTCCCTAGGCTCGATCAATTCGTACTCCAGCTTGGGATCGCAGGGCGCCGGATGCACACCGATTCTGGGAAGATGAACGTGGTACCCGCCGCAGAACGGACAATTGCGCACGACCAATCTTCCGCCGATCAGGCTCGCCTCGATTTGTACCGGCTTCTTGTCCATGCGCACGCTGGCCGTCTCGCGGCGAATGTGCCAAATCCGCTGCCGGGTCCCGGCACCCGAGAGCCGCCGGCAATCTTCTAGCACGAATTCCGCATCAGAGCTGCGTTGCGTTCGGTCAGGGGCGCCTTCTCCCTTAAGGCGAGGGGGGAGCTTTCCGCCCGGCGCCGCGATGCGAGCATCGATCGGCGGCCATGCCGGAAGGTGCGGGCGATGGCGGGCCGGAAGCTGTGATAAACGCGCAATCGCCGCGCAGACGAGCCGAGCCCGTCGACGGGCGTCGAGGGGATGAGCGCGCGACGGACGCGCCGGGGCGGCCCGATCAGCGCGGAGGTCCGCTCGCGACCCGGCGGCGTTGCGGACGCGCGGTTGCGGCTGCGGCTGCAGGTGCGTAATGATTTAGCCCCGCGCCGGCGGACCGCGGCGCGTGCGGAGAGGTGGCCGAGTGGTCGAAGGCACCAGATTGCTAATCTGGCGTACTGGGTAACCGGTACCGAGGGTTCGAATCCCTCCCTCTCCGCCAGGAAGTCGCCGTTGGCTCGCCCGATATGCGCGCCGGCCATGCTCCGTCCGCCCGGTCTGCCGTTAACGGCGTTTGCCGCCCTATTCCCGCCGGGCGAGAACCGCGCACGGCGTGGTCGCCTGCTTCGTCGCGAAGGCTGGTGAGCGGCAGCGGTTTGCCTGAGCGGGCGCGCGGCTCGCCGCGAAAGCTCGTCGGCGGGCGTGGCGGCCCATCGCTCGACCGGCAGAAAATCCTCTCTCCTCGCGCGCGGCGATCGCTCGTGACGCGGGCAATTCCGCGGGCGCCGGTCCGGCGGGCGCGGTCAACGAGCCGCGGCCGGGGACGCGTTGATAAACCGAGCGTAGACTCCCACAATTGTGAACCGATAGCGGACCGGCGGTGACCTGTTGGGTAAGCGACGCGCAAAGGGGAAACGGGCGCAGAATTCCAGGTCGAGGAAGGAACCCGCCGCGCCGCCGGCTTCGCAAAACAGCGCTTCATCCGGGTCGCTGAATTCGTCCGCGAAACTATTCGCCGCGACGATCCTGGGCGTGGCCGTGCTCGCGGGTTTGAGCTGGATTTATCTCCAGCCGCGCTTCGGGAGGGGTCGATCGCGAGTCGAATTCCACGGGTCTGAGCGCGGCGCGCCCGCCTTCGTCGGCTCGAGCGCTTGCGGCCGATGCCATCGCGCGGAGTTCGACCATTGGAACGGTTCGCATCATCAGCTGGCGATGCAGCCCGCGACGGATGCAACCGTGCTCGGCAACTTCAAAGATGCGATCTTCGTCAACGGCGCGGTCGCTTCGACCTTCTTCAAACGGGCGGGCAAGTTCATGGTGCGCACCGACGGGCCCGACGGCGCACTGCATGATTTCCAGATCAGGTACACGTTCGGCGTCGCGCCGCTGCAGCAATACCTGATCGCGATGCCGGGTGGCCGGCTGCAGGCGCTGGGCATCGCGTGGGACAGCCGGCCGCGCGAGGAGGGCGGCCAGCGCTGGTTTCACCTGTACCCGGGCCTGAAGCTGAAGGCGGGCGGTCCGCTGCACTGGAGCGGCATCGACCAAAACTGGAACTTCATGTGCGCCGACTGTCATTCGACCAACCTGCGCAAGCATTACGACAGCGCGACGCGAACCTTTGCGACCACGTACGCCGAGATCGACGTGGGCTGCGAGGCCTGTCACGGCCCGGGCTCGGATCATCTGGCCTGGGCGGCAAAGCGCGCCGGAGGGGACTCGTATGGAACAACGCGCGGGCTAACGATCGCGCTCGACGAGCGCCGCGGCGTCGTCTGGCATGTCGACGATGCCAGCGGGCACGTGGTGCGAAACGTGCCGCGCCTGTCGGAACGCGAAATCCAGATGTGCGCGCGATGCCACTCGCGCCGCAGTCAGATCCACGAGGACTACGTGCACGGCCAGCCACTCGGCGATGACTACCGGGTCGCGCTGCTCGACGACGATCGGTATTTTCCCGACGGCCAGATAAAGGACGAAGACTACGAGTACGGGTCGTTTATCCAAAGTCGCATGTATCATGCCGGCGTCACCTGCAGCGATTGTCACGAGCCGCACAGCCTGAAGCTGCGCGCGCAGGGCAACGGCGTCTGCCTGCAATGCCATACCTCGGCAAAGTACGCATCGCCGCGCCATCACTTCCATCCTGCCGGATCGTCGGGCGCGCGCTGCGTCGAGTGTCACATGCCGACGCGAACCTACATGGTGGTTGACGCGCGGCGCGATCACAGCATCCGCATTCCCCGGCCCGACCTGACGGTCGAGCTCGGCGTGCCCAACGCGTGCAACGAATGTCATCGGGACAAGTCCGCGCAATGGGCGGCGCAGCAGCTTGCGGCGCGCGGCGCGCGCACCACGGACGGATTTCAGCAGTTCGCCGAGGCCTTGTTCGCGGGCGCGAGCGGCGCGCCGGATGCCGCACGCGCGCTGGCCGCGCTGCTCGACGATCGCGCGCAGCCAGCGATCGCTCGAGCGAGCGCGGCGGCGCTGATCGTCAAAGGCCGCGGCTGGTTCGGCGCCGGGCGGATGCGCGAGCTGGCGGGCGAATCGTCAGCGCTGCTCAGACGCGCAGCCGCATCAGCTTTGACGGATTCCGATACGCGGGCCGATCCCGGGATTCCGCTGTTGTTTCTTCGCGATCCGGTGCGCGCGGTGCGGATCGAAGCGGCCGACGCCATGGCAGGAACTACGGCCGCGAGCCTTTCAGGCAGCGCGCCTGCGGCTCTCCGGGACGCGACCGCCGAATACATCGCCGCGCAGGAGTTGAACGCCGATCGGCCGCAAGCGCACAGCAGCCTGGCCGCGCTGTTCGAGCGCCGGAAAGCGTTCGCCGCGGCCGAAAGCCAGCTCGAGACCGCCCTCGCGCTCGATCCGTACTTCGCGCCGGCGGCGGTCAACCTGGCCGACCTCGATCGCGAGCTCGGACGCGAAGCCGACGCCCGGCGGGTGCTCGAGGCCGCCATCCGGCGCGCGCCGGATGAAGCATCGCTCCAGCACGCGCTCGGGCTTTCGCTGATACGCGAGGGGAACCGCCCGGAAGGGATGAATCATCTGGCAGCAGCCGCGCGCCTCGATCCTGAAGACGCGCGCTTTGCGTATGTCTACGCGGTCGCGCTCGAAGAATCCGGAGAGCGCCCCGCGGCGCTCGAAGTCCTCGAGCGCGCGCTCAAGTCTCATCCTTACGATTGCGCGGCGCTGGCGCTGGCGGCTGACCTCTGCGGCAAGGCGGGAGAGCAGGCGCGGGCTGCGGAATACGCGCAGCGCTATGCCAGGCTCGGCCCGGCTTGCGCGGACGGACGCTGACAAACCGTCAAAAATTCCATCGGCCTCGTGTTCCGGCGACCGGGATACTCCGACCGTTGAACGCTCGCATTGTCGGAAACCCACTGCGCGCCCCAGTTTGTGAAGAAATCGTGAAGCTGCCGAACCTATCTGTCTTAACCGGGTTTTTCTGCTAAGAACGGGGAGGACACCGCGCAGCGCAAGATGTCTCGCGGGCATTGGCGACTACGGGCACAGGTGCGGCGCCGGCTGGTCGCTACCGCACACCGAGGGCGCGTGCGCGAGACACATGCGCCAAACGAAGGCACGCGCGCCTTCAATCCACGGTCCTCATGGGCACGAAATCCGGCTGCCTGGTCCCGCCCGCGACGCTCCCACGCTATCGGGCAACGCGTGAAGCCGAGGCTGATATGCGAATAGTCGCAAGTACAGCGATTCCGCGCGCGCTCGATGAGCGGTCCGAAAGTGACGCGCGTCCCGCGGCAATCAAGGTTGCCATCATAGATGACGACGAAGCGATGTGCCGCGCCCTGGCGCGCCTGCTGACGGCCTTCGGTCTTCAGGCGGTGAGTTTTCCGAAGCCGCGCGATTTCCTGAACACCTCGATTCGTGCAGTGGTTGACTGCGTGCTAATCGATTTGTGCATGCCGGAGATTGACGGCCTCGGCCTTCAGCAGATCCTGAGCGAAGAACAGCCACAACTTTCCGTCGTCTTCATTACCGGCATTGGCAATGTGCCGGCGAGCGTCGAGGCGATGAAAAACGGCGCAGTGGATTTCCTGCTGAAGCCGGTTAACGCCGGCGCCCTGGTCCGCGCCGTAACGGCCGCGGCCGAGCGCAGCCGCGCGCGCAAGGCGTCGTACGACCGGCTCATCACTCTGAAGCGCGCATATCAGAAATTGACGCCGCGCGAGCGGCAGATTTTCGGCTTGATCGTCGATGGCTCACTGAACAAACAGGCGGCCGCGGACCTGGGTATCTCGGAAAAGACGGTGAAAGTTCATCGCGCTCGAGTGATGAGAAAGATGTCCGCCAACTCGCTCGCCGAGCTGGCGCGGATGGCCGAGCGGTTGGGCACTGGCGCCGCGGCGGTGCACGCGAGCCTGCGTTAAAGCCACAATCGCAAACCCGCTTCCGCTCCCGCATTCGCATTCGCCACAATCTCGGCAACTTGAACATGCTTTGACAATTGCGGCGGGTCGCCGTTCGCGAACTGGAGCAAGCGGCGGCGATATGCAGAAACTCAAACGGCGCCGCACTCATTTCATTAAAATTACATTAAAACTGCAGAAATCCCCTAAGACTAAAAGCCTTACGCTGTCTGTCGTAGGCGGAATCAGGCTCGGTCGGACACATCTGCGAATCGAAAGCGCGCGATGTAACATGCAAAGCGCTTAGAAATCCTAATTCCGAAAGCAATAGATACAAGTCAATACACTATGAGTTGGAAGTAATAGACACACGAGCGACAAAATCATATCAAAGATGTTCATCGGCAATCCGACCGCAGACACTACCTAAGGAGAATGCTGAATGAACCGCCGGAACCATGCGAGGGAAGTTGCGCCGTTGCGGCCTCACATTGCTACGACCGCGCGCCAAGGCTCGGAGGACGCGGGGCCGGTCGAGTTGAAGGACATCATTAGAATGCAGTGCGCGATCCTGCGCGAGGATGAAGCGCATCGGCTGACTGATACGTTGTTGATGTTCGCGGTCGAAATCGCGCGCCCGGAGCGGGCCTTGTTTTTCACCATGCGCGGGCAGGATCTTGCGGTTGAAGCCGAGGCCGCCGTGCGCGACGGTGGCGTCCAAATATTAAAATCGTCTGCGCCGACCAGGCTTCCGGCAATTCTTCGGTCGGTGCTGCGCTATGTGGCGCGAACGCAAGAGAACGTGGTGCTGGACAACGCTTCGGCGGAAAATCAGTTCGCGCAGCCGAACCGCCCGGAGGAACGCGACATCCGCTCACTCATATGCCTTCCACTCACTGCGCGGCGGAATTTGATCGGCGCCTTGTACCTCGAAAACGCCTCACCCGCGGCATTCGCGCCGGGGAAGCTGGCCTCGCTGGAGCTCCTGTCAGCCCAAGCCGCGAGTTCATTGTGTGCGGCCCTTCTGGTGCAGGATCTGAAACAACAGACCAGTCAACGAATGGCGACCGAAGAAGAGCTGGAGCGGCTTCAAGGCTTGTATCGACAGGCGCACCTGAGCTCGCGCGCCGCGCTGATGGGCGGTCTGACGGCCGCGCTCGCGCATGAGCTCAATCAACCGCTAGGCGCAATTCGCAGCAACGCCCAAGCCATTCGCCGCCTGCTCGACGCGCGCAAGCCGGACCTCGCGGAGGCGAGAATCGCCCTCGAAGACATCATTCAGGACAACTCGCGCGCAGTCGAAATCGTTCAGAACGTCCGCTCCATTTTTCGGCGCGAGGCGACCGAACTGGCGCCGGTTAATCTGCTCGAGTTGGTGCGCGATGTCGCTCATATGGTCCGCGCCGACGCCGCAGAGCGAGGCATCGCAGTCGATCTCGACCTGCCGGTGTCGCTTCCCGGCGTCATGGCCAACAAAGCCCACCTGATCCAGGTTCTGAGGAATCTCATAGTCAACGCGTTCGAAGCGATTTGCGAAAGAAAAGATCCTCATGCGACGCGCGAGTTGGTAATCAGCGTGGCGCAGGATGAGCCCGGCTACGCGCGTGTGGCGATTCGCGATTCCGGCAAGGGCATCGCCCCGGAAATGATGTCGCGGCTGTTCGAACCGTTCTTTACCACCAAGCCCAACGGCATGGGCATGGGTCTCGCGATTGTCCAATCCATCATTGAAAATCATCGCGGCCGCCTGTGGGCGACGCGCAACCCGGAGCACGGGGCGACCTTGCAGTTCAAGCTGCCGCTGAGCGGCGTTCAAAGCGCGCGTCATTGAGGCGAACGGCCGGATCGGTCTGGGCGCGGGCTGCGGCGCTCCGGCAACCGCACTTTTGCCGAAACGTCGAGCTTCGCGTTCAAAGCTGAAAATGTGGAAACAGCAGCGTCAGGCCGAAACGCACGGTATACATCGGTGTTATGCCGGTGTACTGCCTGTAAGCGGTCCATTCGCCGGACACCCACGTATCGAGCTCGGGACCTCCGGTCTTCCATACGCGTCCGCCGCCGAGACTGACAGGAATCCTCGTCGAGCTGTGGCGACGCCAGTATACGTCCCACGTCGAGTCGGCGGATTTGACGTACCATCCTCCGCCGAGCGCGTACGATATCAGCGGCTGGAACTCCATCTCGCTTTGCGGCGTGGCCGAGGAGTTGGTGTAGGCGAACGATATGGGATTCTGGAACAGGAATCCCACCATCAGATGCGGAATGCCGCGGTAGATGGCTGCCGCGGCCGGCCCGATCTCCCAGGCGTGTTTCCCAGCCTGGGGAGTGCGCCCGGTCGGAAAAACAAAAGTCGGGCCGATCGCCCAGCCGAATCCGGTCGTTCTGGGATTCGGCCAGTTTGAAACCACCAGGTCGAACAGGGTCATGTCGCCGACTTCGGTGTCGGTCGCGCTGCCGCGCGACGTGGCCACGGTGACTATCCGGAAGGTGGGTCTGATTATTTGTTGAAAAGGGAATAGCGCGAACGCCTGAATGGGAATGACCGGTCTCAGCTGCACCGTGTTGGTCTGTGCGGTCGACTGAAAGTTTCTTGGAGTATACAGGTCCTGAAATTTCAGCTGCGCCAGGATCGCGGTCGGATCGTTGACCTCGCGCGCTAATCGGTCTTCCTCGGATTCCGCAGCGATCGCATAGCCATTGGCGTTCTGAGCCCCAGTTCGGGTTGCCGTGGTCAATAAAATGAAGGCCGCTGATGCGAGGATCCGAATCACCGCCCAGCCGCCGCACGCGCAGCGGGCCTGCGGAATCTCCTTCCCCGGTACGAATGGTGCGATGAGCAGCGGCGCCAGCCTTGCCGGCAGGTTTGCCTGCAGGCGCGGGCGCTCGGAGCTCATCGGGTGCTCAGCACCTTGCCGGAGCTGGTGTCGATATGAATTATCCAGAAGGCGGTTGCGTCTTCCTGAGTGATCATCGCGACTAATCCAGCTCCGGGAGCAAAGAAATAGAATGCCTCGTCATGAGTATAGGCGGGGCCGACCTTGCCCCGGCATTTGACGCTCAACAGGATCGCTTTGTAACTGCCCGCAGGCACGGTGACGCGATAGGTTCCCACGTAGGTGTAGATACTGGTCAGGACGCCGGAATACTTCTGGTCCGCGGGATCGTCCAGCGCATTGACGCGCACTTGTTGCGTATAAGTTCGCGATTCGCCGGGTTTCATGCCGCTTAGCATGAATGGGTTTGCCGGCATGGTTATGACCACGACCCCTTCCCCGAGATCGCCCACCGCCGGCATCGTCAGGTCACCGTCGGGAGCTCTATGAATGAAACCGGCCAGCGACGGGGAGAACTGAAAGCGCCAGGCCGACTCGCCGTTTGGGCGCCGGACCCGCGACAGCCCGAGCGTCTGAGAATCGCCCAGATGAGGACCGGCCGTGACCTGGTAAGTTGCGGCGCGTTCCACAAGCGGAAAATAAGCCGCCACATCCGTGATTGGAGCGCTGGGCATTGGTTCGCCTACGACGCCTGAACCCAGCTTGGCGGCTATGATCTGCCGGTCCTGCGGCGCCAATGGCAGAGGAGCGTCCTGCGCATTCGAGTAACCCGCCAGCCAAACCGGTATGGCGATCAGAAGCAGGATGGCGCATCGCAGCGCGCGCGGTCTGTCGAAACAGGCCACGGTCAAGCTCCTATCAGCCGGACGTCGACTATAACCGCCGCCGGCAGCGTCCCGAAGCCATCTCCCGCCCTATTCGCGGACGCATCCTAGTTGTTTGCCGAGTTCTGCGCCGGCGCGGATGGGTTGCCGGCGCCGAGCGCCACCGCACGCTCTGCAATCTTCTGCGACCAGTAGTCCATCGCGGCTTCGGCGTCGCCCCACTGCACCTGCGCGGCCTCTTTGACCGCCATGCCGCCGATACGCCGATCGACCGACTCCGCGAGCAACTGTCCGGTTGTGGAATCGGTGGCCTTGAACGCCGCTTCGGCCGAACCTGCGAAGGCGGCATGGCCGGTGGCAAGCGATTGCGCGTAGTTTAAGATGCGCGCCTGCGGAACGACGAGCGAAATGGACCGCAGGCCCGGCGTCGCTCCTTCGGCATTGATGATCGCGACCGCGAAGGTGATCACTCCGGGTCCGGGCTGATCGACCAGGGTGAAATTCTTCTCGAGATTCTGTCGCAGCGAGTTGTAGAAGTAGGAGCAAAGCATCTTCTGGTCATCCGGAGAAACGCTCGTGTCCGGGTTGTCCCAGAATTCAACCGGCTTGAGCAGGACCTTCTTGTAAGTGCTCCACTGAACGTTCGGATTAATGTATACGTACGCCGCCTGACCCTCACCGCCGGGCTGCAGCAGCGAAGCATCGCTGCCCAAAAATTGTGCCGCGCCGCTCGGGGCAGTCTGTCCGCTCGGCGTCGGCTGCTGCATCTGCACCTCGCCTTGGCTGGTGGAAGCACAGGCGTTCAGCAAGACCGCTAAAGCCGCGCCGCCCATGACTAACGCCAGAGTTCTCAACCTTCCGACTGCAACCGCTTCTGCGTTCATAACTGGACCTCCGAATGATTTTGTTTGCGTCATTGCTTCGCTACCCGTTGGTAAGGAATCCCGCTGGCCGAGACTCGGCTTAAAATTTCCAAAGCACATTGAAAGCCACGAAATTGAGATAGTTGGTCGAGTAGTGGCCCTGAGTAGTGCCGGCCAATGGCCCGCGACGGTTGCTGAGCGGTCCCGGGCCCGCGTCCATAAATTCCCAGGCGGCGCCCGCCGTCATCTGTCGGTTGATCTTGTACTGGATGCCCGTGCCGTAGCGGAGCTGGCGGTCGAGCGGCAGCACGACGCTGCGATTCTCCTGAGATACCGGCGCGCTGTCGTATGCAAAACCCGCCGACCACTGGACGTTTTCGGTAAACCTATATTGCTGGCCGATCGCAAGCTGATAAGTGTCGGAAAAATGCAGATTGGCTTCGATCGTCCGCTGATTTCTAGCCGAGATTCCAACCGGGAACTCTCCAAAGGCTGACCAGTTCTGCCAGCCGACGTTGCCCATAAGGCTGAAGTTCGGGAAGACTTCATACAGAGCGCTCGCCATGCCTTGCTGCGGCTCGGTTATCGGGACATTGACGCGCGAGCCCCCGATGACGCGGCTGACCAACTTAAGGCCCGGTCCAAGGCCGGTGAGAAACGGATTAAACCCGAATTTGAAGTCTTCAGGCGATTGATAGGTCAAGCCGAGACGAAGCTTCGGAAGCGGACACAGCAGAATTCCCGCATTGCCGCCGAACGCTTCATCCCAGGATTCGAGCGCCAGGCGACCGTCCGGAAGCCGCGGCAACGCATTGTTAATCCTCGACTGGAACGTGAGTCGCCCGACCGCGAAGCTGAACCCGGCGCCAAGCGACAGCCATTCATTCAATTTATAAGCTATCGAAGGATTGATCTTTGCGGTGAGCAGGGCTTCCTCGGTAACGTAATAGCGCCCCACCCACTGTTTGCCGTAGTCGCCGCCAAGACCAAAATCCGAGAAGAACGCAATGCCGAGGCGCAGCCGATTGGACAGTCGATAGACATAGAACAAGGATCCGATCGGCATGAACACGCCGGCGTTGCCGCCGCTGCCGCCCGAGGTCGTGGTCTGCGGCGCGACTTCGAAATTCGTGAAAGGCAGCAGCGCGCCTCCCGCCACCATCAGTTCCGATTGGTCGAGTAAAATCATGCCCGCCGGATTGCTCGCGGCGGTCGAAGCATCCGCAGCCATCGCAGTGCGGCCGGCGCTCGCGGTTCCGAGGTCGGGCGCCCCGGTTTCATACAGGAGCAGCCCGGAGGCTCGAACCGACGCGGCCACGGATAGTACAATCGTTGCTGCAATCCAGAGAATCCTGTGAATCCTAGCTGCTCGCACGCTCTCCCCCGAGGCCCGAATACGGCGCGCGACGCAAGCATCTATCACAACCTGCGCATGCGGTGGGCCGATTTCCATACATCACGCGCGTGATAACCGGCCATCGCCGGCGATATCCCATATCAGAACCTCCTTCGTGCAGGAGCCGCCTCCCTCTTTCGCATCACACTGGCGGCGGCCCGACCTCGCTCGATGTGCCTTCCCTGGTGCTGCTACTTAGGCTCAGCCGCCCTTCAGCGGGCGCTCATAATCCGCGTGAATTTCTGTTCAAGTCGCGAGAAGCGCGGCTGGCGCCTCCCGGCGCCAGCCGGATCCCGGTCTATTGGCCTTCATGCTCTTTGATTTTCTCCTGAATTTCCCGCTTTATCGTATCGAGATTGAAGCTCGCCGGCGCCTGCATCGGCGGAAATTCGATGGCTGTTTGCGCCAGCGTCAGCACGTATTGCTGCACCATCACAAAGCGCCAGAACTCGCGCGCGTAGAAGTCATTGATGTATCCACCGCCCATGTTGTTCAGGCTTTCCCCGCGCAGGTTCGGCGTTCGCTCGAACGGATCCTGGCGCAGGTTAACGACGGTCGGCATATCGGTATTGGTCTTCTCGCCGGGCCAACCCCAGGGCTGTTGGAAAAACTGAAATTTGAGATCATCTATGCGGATGGCGCCGAGGTGTGGGCCGCCGAAGTAGAAAATCTCGTGACGCTTCGAGGGTCCTTTGCCGATCAACACATCCATCTGATCGTAGCCGTCGAGATGGTTTTTGTACGTACTGCCGCCCAGCCGCACTCCTTTGAGCAATTGCTCGGCGATCTCGGGATTGCCGGCCGCGTCAGCCAGCGTCGGCAGCCAGTCAAGCCCTGAGAAGATGCCGTTCTCGACCGAACCAGGCTTGATTTTTCCCGGCCAGCGGATGATCGCTGGAACACGGAAGCCGCCTTCGAAAACGGTTCCTTTGGTCGCCCGGAATGGCGTCATGCCCCCGTCCGGCCATGTGAACACTTCGGCGCCGTTGTCTGTGGTGAAGATGACGATGGTGTTATCCGCTTCGCCGATGTCCTCGAGATGCTTGAGCAGCTCGCCGATAGAGTCATCCATCTGCGCCATGCCCGCCTCTTCAACATTGTAGTTGCTCGTCGCGTTCATCATCGCCTGGTATTTCGGCGGCAGATACGTGAAGACGTGCATGCGCGTCGTGTTATGCCAGATGAAGAAGGGCTTGCCGTCGCGCTTGGCCTTGTCCATGAATCCTTTGGAATGCTCGACGAGCACTCCGTCAAAGGTCTCCATGTCGTACTTGGCCTTGCGCCCTTGCTGCCAGTTCTGCAAGTCTTTCATGTCGGGAAACGGCGCAAGTGGACCCTCGTCCTCGATCTTTTGCCTGCCGACCTTTCCCCAGCGCGGCATGACTGTCGAGTCGTCAGTCTCCGTTGCCCAGCAATGCACGAGGTTGCGCGGACCGGTTTTGTCTATCCAGCTCTGCGGATAATCAAACCAGTACGGGTCCGACATCGCATCGAGATGGTACAGATAGCCGAAGAATTCGTCGAAGCCATGCAGACACGGAAGATACTTGTTGAGATCTCCCAGGTGGTTCTTGCCGAACTGCGCCGTCTCGTAACCTTGCGCCTTGAGCACCGTGGCGAGAGTCACCGCCTGCGCTGGAATACCCACGTCGGCGCCCGCCTGACCCACGGTGGTAAGACCTGTGCGGATGGGCAATTCGCCCGTGATGAAATTTGCGCGCCCCGCCGTACAGCTCGCTTCGGCGTAGTAGTCGGTGAAACGCATGCCTTGTGCCGCAAGTTTGTCGAGGTTCGGGGTCTTGCCTGACATGATTCCCTGGTTATAGGCGCCGATGTTGAACCAGCCCACATCGTCGCCCATGATAACCAATATGTTGGGCTTCCTGGCGTCCGCCCGCGCTCGGCTTGCTAGTCCAAGACCGACGAATACACTGGTCAGCATCAAGAGCCCATACAATCCGTATCTCGAACGAGGCATTATTGCTCTCCTTCCTGGCGTCTGGCGTTTGTCTCAGTTGGGAGCCGTCGCGCTGGCGGCCTGTTTGCCAGCGCCGAGCGAGACCAGTTGCTGATCGAGCCCGCGAGTAAATATGCAAAGATGCCGGTGCTCCCGATCAAGTTTTGAACGGATGACGATTCCAAGGTCTCGGCCAAAGACCGTTCTCGCTTGTCGCCTCGACCGCGGCGGTTGCACAGGCCGGCGATCGCTATGCTCTTCTCGCAATGCACTATTTCAATCTGCACTTCTTCCTTCTTTATTCGGTCGGTTATTCACCGGAGAAACAAACCTGCGTTATTCACAGTGGATACAACGTGTCCGGCGCCGCCGGATGTTGGACCTTGATCGCATGGCACGATGCGTCGAGTCTCGAAGCCGGCGTCGACGCGCCTAGGGCTGCGTCGTTTCGCGAATTGCCCAGCCATTGGTTTCCAATTGTTGCCGGGCGAGCGGAGTCATTTTCGTCGGAATCCATAGCGTGCGATTTTTCAGCGCGAGCAGAGCGGGCGCGGTTGCGAAGCCGGCGATGCGGGGCGTCCACGAGACGTAATCGACCGGCGCCGCCATAATCACGGTGTTGTTCTGATCGCGCGCGATCACCGCTCTGGGGGCGGCCATGGCGGTTACCGGGCTCTTCTGCCTGCTCCATTGCGCAAGCATTTTGATCGACGTCGCCAGAAACCGCGCTTGGTATTCCGTCAGCACGCTGCCCAGCGCCACGGCCGCGGCGCGGCGCCCGGGAATGGGACCGAGGCTTTCCAGGTCGGTAACTGCCGAGACCTGCACGCTCAGCGGAATCGCCTCGTTATGACTGAAGGTCGCTATTTCCGACTGCGACAGGCCGATATCCTGCAGTTTCTTTTCTACCAGCAGAACGAGATCTCCCTTCGGCGTCTGGTAGACCAGATCATTCGTGAACTCCACGCCGGTGATTATCATCGAGCCCGGGACGGCAACGCTCACTGCCGTATTGACCGCGAGGCGGGCCGAAAACATCACCCACGCGACGCTGTTCAGCTTCTCCTTGAGTATCGGATTAGTGGTGTACGGATCGACGTGGAGTTTACGTGCAAGGTCTCTGCGGACCTGGTCGTAGCCCAGCGCGGTGAGCGTCATACTCGCAGTCTCGCCCGCCGTTTGCGAAGCGCGCTCGCCGCCGCCTTCGGCGGAGTTGGTCGCGGTTGACCACAGCTCGCCGGCGCCGAGCCCGACGCGGCCGAAGAATTCCCCCACCCCGCTGGGCAAGCCGGTCACGGTATCCAGCGGATGGCGCACCATTTGCACTCCCATCTTGACCGGCCGCTCAGCGCTGGAGGCCAGCGCCCTGGCGAACACCGCACTCTTGCTCACATCTTCAAGCGATCGGATCGCGGGTATTTCGGAAAGCCGAACTTTGAGCAGATCCAGGCTTTCAACCTCGTAGGTGCCTGCGTCATCATGAAATACGGCTTGATCGGCAACAATCGTGTAACGACCCATCGCGCCGTTGGTCGGCACCAGGCGTTCGACATGGAACCCCGGCCCGGAAACCACGCTTACCGGCAACAACTGTGTGATTTCGATGATCGGAGCCTGCTGGAACTGTCCGCTCTCCCCTGCCCAGAGGTTTCGTGGCAGAAGGATCAGCGAAACGACCAGCGCACAGCGTCGCAGCACAGCACCGCCTGGGACCTTTGGTCGTCTTACTCGGCAAGCGTCCATTTCGTTTTTCTCCGATCTCAGGTGGAACTGCGGTTCTCTCAAGACACGCCGAGCATGCCTGTCAACTACCAACTTCTCCAGCACGGGAACTTTCCACCAGATTATAATCAGTGGCTAGTTGGACTTTGGTCCTATATGCACGGGCGATAACGCGGAATGGCCGGTGAACCGTCTTTGCTGGCGCGCTGCGCAGGGTCAGGGCTGACCGCTATCGGCGTCGCTGCCCGCGTCGTGAAAGTCCAGGCAAGGTTCCCGGCGATTTCGGGCGTCGCCGTGACGGAGGGATCGGAGCGCGCACATGAGACCAAAGTCCAACTATCAATCCGGGGCGCGCGCGTTACACTTCTCGTGAGAGCCGTCACGATCTTCGCCACGCGGGGCAAAAGCGTTCATGTCAACCAAGCCTTCGGCTTTGAAGCGCGCAACGCTCGCGCCGCCGGCTGCGATTGCGGACAAAGCCAGCGCGAGCGAACCTGGCAAGCGATCGTCGGGCAAGCGCGGTGGCGCAACTTTCGCCGGCCGTGCATTTGCTGTCTCCGGCGCAATCCGCTGCGACTCGATTTTTAGAAATGGATCGGCGCTCTTCAGTAGCTGAATAATAGCAGCGGCCTGCGCGTCAACGTTGGCGGACCGGCGCAGAGGAAGTTGTCCAGAATGCTCATGCTTGGGGAGCGGAGCCTATGGAGATGCAGCAGTGCGTACCACACCATCGTCACGGACACGCGGACGCTCGACAGCCGCCGCGGCTGCCAGGAATGCAACGGTGCTGCTGGTAGACGATGACCGGTCCTTCCTGCGCGCAGCCGCCAGGTTGATTCGCTGCGAAGGCTTCACCGTCAGCACCTTCGACAATCCGGCTGACTTGTTCGCGAGTGAGACCGCGAAGAAGAACGCATGCCTGATCGCGGATGTGCATATGTCGGGCATGAACGGCATAGAACTGGCCAACGCTCTGGTGCAAGCCGGGCGCGGCCTGCCGTTCATCCTCATCACAGGTCGCAACGACAGCGAAACTCAGCGTCTGATCGATAAAGCCGATCCGGTGACGGTCCTGTTCAAGCCGATCGACGACACCGCCTTGTTCGCGGCGATAGATCGCGCGCTGAAGCTGTCGCGAGGGTCTGCTGTGTGAGATGGGTGCGCGCGGCGGAAGCGCCGGAAGGATTGCACAGGAAACACCTGAATACGCGAATGGAGATCGCGCCTTGAGGAGACACGGGCGGTGATGCTGCCACTTGGCTTTTAACCCCGACCGCGCAACGGTGAATTTCTGAAGCTAGAGCGAGGACAACGATGAGCCCAAAACGATCCTACCTGCATGCATTTTTGATATTTGCAGGCGCAAGCCTGGGTGGCTTTCTCGGCGAGCATGCACGGCCGAGGGACTCGTCAGCGATCGCTGCGGGGACGTACAGCAGGACGATCACTGCGGAGCGGTTTGTCATGCTGGACGCCGACGGCAAGCGCCGCGGTGCGATGCAGGTGACCCGGGACGGCATGGCGACGCTCTCCCTCAACGACACGGAAGGCATGGACCGCACCGAATTACGCGTGGCCGGAGACGGAAGTGCGGGGCTGGCGTTCTTCGATAGGAGCGGTCACAAGCTTGCGGTTTTCGGGGAAGGGGTGGATGGTCGCGCGGGAATGCGGATTTTCGGCGCGGATGGCAAGCAGACCGCCGCCTTCGGCTCTCTGCCGAAGGGCGAGAGCGCGCTCACGCTTTACGATGCCGGTACGGGCCGCGCGCGCGCCGGGCTCGGAGTCACAGCCAAGGGTGATCCGGCGCTGGTTTTGCTTGACCAGGGCGGTGCCGACAGGATGGAGCTGAGTCTTCGCTCGGATGGCGAACCCGGGCTGGCACTATCCGACGGACATGGAAAGATCATCGCAGGACTGCCGCAGATTCAAACCGTTCCAAACCAATGAGGAAGGTTATGAAGCGCGAAGCTGAAGTCGACGGCCGCGGCCGCGTACGCGTGCGCATCGCAAAAGCATCGCTGGTGCTGGCTGCCTGCTTCCTACTGTGCGCCTGTTCCGGACAGCCTCTCTCAACGCGCGAAAAAGGCGCCATGTACGGCACCGCGGGCGGCGCCGCGACCGGAGCGATAATCGGCGCGATCACCGGTAATCCGGGCGCCGGCGCGGCCATCGGCGCCGGCATGGGCCTGCTCGGAGGTGCGCTGATAGGCAACGCCATGCAGAATCGAGAAAATGAACAGGCCCAGACGCAGGCGCAGCTTCAACAGCAACAGCAGGAAATCGAACGTCAGCAGTATGAACTCGCCGCGTTAAGGAACGCCCAAGGTCAGTAGATCGAGCGAGCGCTTTGCCTGCGCGCGATGAGCATGCGTCGGCGGCCGGGCCGAAATGGAACGAGAGAATCGAGGTTCAACGGGGTATATGGCTCCGCTGTCGCGGCACGACCCGGGGTTTTTCAATCGACACACCAGGCTGCTCGGGGATTGCATAATGCGCCAACCGGAATTCAGGATTAGCCCGAGTTTCGCCGTCGCGGTCGCCATGCTGGCGGTCATGGTGACTGCATCTTTGGCGCGCGCCGATGCTGCGGTGGCGCTGATGAAGCGGGTGAACGCTGCACTGCGCGGCAACGATCGGCTCAACGGCGCCAAAGTGTATACTGTCGCGCCGGGAGTTGTGGTTCTCTACGGCACCGTGTTCGACGACAAGGACCGTACGCTGGCCGAACAGGTCGCAGGCGGCGTCCCCGGTGTCAATCAGGTCGTCGACAACCTGCGCACCAAGACGGGCAAATGGTTCACGGAAGAGGAGCGCATCAACGCCCAACTGCAGATGAACGGATTCGATGACGTGCAGGTGCGCGTGGTCGGGCCTGAAATCTATCTGTCGGGCCAGGTTGCCGGGCAGAGCGAGAAGTATCGTGCAGCCAACGTGGTCTCCTCGGTCTACCCGAACAAGCAGATCAACAACATGATTTGGGTCCGGCCGGGGTCGGTTTTCTAAAGCTCGAGCGCGAAACCGTTCCCTGGAGATTCCTCCGCGCTCAAGCGGCGCAAAACCCGCGAGCGCCGTTCCCGCAACTCCGCGACAGCAGGATACGCAGCCTTACGATTTTGCCGGTTGCGCTTGGCTTCTTTACCGCGATAATGATCCCAGCCAATCGTGGCCGCCAGCTTTACTCCCTGCAATGCGAGCAAGGCTTCGGCGCTCGCATCGGATTCGCTTACACAGGACAATACGGCGCCGCTGCCGGCTTCACCCGGCGCGGCGGCGGATTAGCCAAGGACCCCGGCTGCGCATTCGGCGCCCGCCTCTGGTATTGACGGCGAGCGGCGCGCGGAGATCGATTAGCAGTACCACCCCGAGGTTTCGCGACTCTTGCAATAATTCATCAACATTAGTATATGGTCCCGCAACCGCACCTTCGGGGGAAGTTATGCAAAGTCAGCAGAGGCGCGGAAGCAGTCGCATCAAATACGCATACCCCGCTTGCTCCCTGGACCGACGCGTTCTCGCCTTCATCGAGGTACATACCTTCGGCGGACGCGGCTCACCTTTCTAGCCGAGCCTCGCGACGATAGCCGGGCCGCTCATCAGCGATGCAGCGGCCGGCAACGCCCTCCTTTGCGCGACGAGCGCTCTGGAGGGTGAAGCTCGAGGACTTGCCGCGCGCCGGTAATCAGGGCCTTCACCTCCCGCTCGTTCGCTGAACGAAGCAGGATGAAGGCCTACGCCCTGTTTCGTCAGGCAGGCGCACAGTTCTGCCGGCGGCGGTCAAACTTTAAATCGGCATGGGACAAAATGAACAAGCCCGAAGCAATACTCATTTGTGCGGCGGTGGTGTTTTTCGGATATGCAGGACCCGCGCGCGCTCAGACTCATTTCAGAAATCTGAAATCCGGACTGAATCCGTCCTTTTCCACGTACTCCGGAATGGGCGAACCGCTTCCGTCGATGAACAGCAATGCAGGCGACCTGCGCAACTTCATCAACGGACAGCAAAACATGAAGGAAATCGAAACCCTGAATTCGGCAAAGAATCCGACCGGGCCGGCGGGTCAATTGGGCCCTCTCTTTAACAATACTTCGTGCGCAGCCTGCCATAGCAATCCGACGGTCGGCGGCGGCGGTCTGAATCTGTTCGAGCAGCGGCTGTCGACCGGCGGTCCGCCGGTGAGAATTTTCGCCGTGGATAACATGCTCATGCAGGGCCCGATGATGCAGCTGGATAATTTGATTTTTCCCAACGGCGTGGCGGCCGCCACGCTGGGCGGCGAAATAGGATTGCAGAATGACCAGGCATCCGCCTGTCAACAGGTCGAGGAAGCGAGGGGCTTTTCGTACAAGTTGCCCATTTGCATTCCCGGCACCGCCAACGATACCGGGACGACCGGCGCGCCCACCTGCATTGCTCATCGCGAGTCCTTGCCGATTTATGGCGACGGCCTCGTCGAGGCGACCGCCGATGAGACCTTTGAGCAAATCGCCGCCGGCCAGGACAAGGCGATCCGCGGGTCGATTCGTATGATCGTCGAGACCAACCAGAACGGCCCGTTCGCGTCGGAAGTTTCGTCGAAAACCCTGTCAGCCTTCTCGGTCCCGCATGTCGGGAGATTCGGCTGGAAAGACCAGCATTCCAGCCTGTTGGCGTTTGCCGGTGACGCTTATCTGAACGAGATCGGCGTCACCAGCGACCTGGATAAAAATCCCGATACCACCTGCGCCATGGGCGTTACTCAGTTCGGAGTGCCTTTGCAGGTAGCCGACGATCCCGAAGACACCGTCGACTCGAGCGGACGTTCTGACATCGATCGCTTCACTGATTTCATGCGTGGTTTGCAGCCTCCCCCGCGCGCGCCGCAAAATACCGGCACTCAGGCCGGGCAGAAGCTGTTCGAGCAGATAAATTGCTCCGGTTGCCACGTGGAGTCGATTACCACTGCGTCCGACCCCGCTGCATTCCTGCCGCCCACGATCAACGGCCAGCCGCTGACGACCACGATGAATTCGGCTCTGGCCAATGTAACGTATCATCCCTACAGCGACTTCTTGATGCACGATATGGGCAGCCTGGGGGACGGAGTGAACGACAGCGCTTCGCCGGGCGACGTCGGCGGACCGACCATGATGCGCACGATGCCGCTATGGGGAATACGGGCCCGTGAGTTCTTTTTGCATGACGGTCGCGCGTCCGATATACCAACCGCGATCATATTGCATGACGGGCAGGGAAAAGCGGCGGCCCAGGCATTTCAGAATCTGAGCCCGGCTCAGCAGCAGCAAATCGTGGATTTCATCGAGACCTTGTGAGCTTCACGTCTCGGCGGGCGCGCGGGCGGGGAAGAAGGCCTTCCCCACCCGCGCGCGGTCCCGCGGCAGCGCCGGAATTACAACAGACCGCGCGCGCACTAAGTAATGAGGCGAGACCAGCGGCGAGCCGCACTCGATGCCATTTCCGGGCTCCCCGCATCCGCCGGAGCTTCCATCAGCGGCTTAGTACGCGCCGTTGAGGCGCGCCGTCGCCCGGATAGCGTTGCGCCTGCCGGGCCAAATGATCACCGCCTCTTCAAATGATTTCGTCTGAGCGATCCCTGCCCCAGGCGCGGATCGTCACTCGCAACGCAGACGTTCCAGCGGCTGCCGCGCAGGCGACTCTCGCACTCCTTCCTGGTGGGGAAGGTTTGGATCGTCACCCAGTTGCTCAAAGGATTGTCGGCATCGCCTCGGCCACGGTTCAGATGCGGCAGCGGCGGCCGCATCAGACACCACACGACCGGGGCCATTGCAGCAGCGTGGCGCAACTTCATGCCTGCCATCCGGACGACGGCCGAAGCGCAGCCGGATGATTGGAGACAGCTTCGGCGCGCGGTCCGCGCCGTAATACGCGCCTCGGCGGTTACGGTTTCCGCCGGGGTACGTTCCCTGTTCTTTTTTGCTTCGCGGTGATAGCTACGGAAACGCAAACTGCCGGGTCTGCCGCGAGAACCTCCGAGACGAAATGCGGGTGAAGCGATGAAGGTGAGCTTTTTCTGCATCGGGATTGGCAATGGCGCGAGCGCGGATGCAATTCGGGAAATCGCAACGAATGCGGAGCGGCTCGGCTTCTCCGGCATCTGGGCACCCGAGCACGTGGTCCTGTTCGATCGCCAGTCATCCAGGTATCCGTACGATCCCGAAGGCCAGCTGCCGCTTCCGAAAGATATCGATTTTAACGACCCGTTCATTGGTCTCACCTATGCGGCCGCGGTAACCAGTCGCATCCGGCTGGCGACGGGCATCTGCCTGGTTCCGGAGCGTAACCCGGTTTTTCTTGCCAAGGAGATCGCGACGCTGGACCGGCTGAGCGGCGGACGGGTAGCCCTGGGCATCGGCATCGGATGGTCGGCCGAGGAGTTCAGAGCGGCCGGAGTTCCGTTCGAGCGGCGCGCGCGGAGAACCCGCGAGTACATCGATCTGATGCGCCGATTCTGGAGCGAGGACCGAGTAACTTTCAATGGAGAATTTGCCAGGATCGAGAACGCGCGCAGTTTCCCCAAACCCGTTTCCGGCGCCAGAGTGCCGATACTCGTGGGCGGCGAGAGTGACGCGGCGCTGAAACGCACCGCCGCCTACGGGACCGGCTGGTTCGGCCTGGGTCTTCGTCCTGACGAAGTCGTTGCCAGGGTAAAGCAGTTGCATCAGTTGGCGCGCGCCAACCATCGCGATCCCGAGGAGCTGGAGATAATCATCGGACCCTACAACAAACCGGCGACGCCGGCCGACCTGAAGCACTTCCGCGCCGCGGGCGTGAACGAGTTCGCGCTGACGGTTGGATTCGAAGTACCGGAAAGACCTTCCGCTATCCGCACCTGGATGGAAAAACTGGCCAGCGATTGGGTCGAACCCGCATCCAGACTCGGTTGACGAAATCGCCGGCTTGCGCCACCGCGCATTGATCTCGATGGACGGCGCGATTCTTCGTTGCTGCCGCGGATGGCTCAATGGGCGGGCGCGGCGCCCTTCAACGATATCCAAGCCACCGCTACCGCCGCGAGCGCGGCGAAAATCAGGAGGCACGCGGCGAACGCGATCGCCTTGCTCAAAAATGAAGTGACGGACGGTCCGAATGCCGCGGGTTCGATCTTGTTGCCGCTACTGGCGGTGGCGATCGCGTCCGAGCCGATATCTGGAATCCCGGGTTCGCCGGCTTTGTCCGAGACCATGAACGAAATCCGCGTCACTCGCTTGTCGACTTTGGCGGGCTGGACATTTCCTGGTTCGCGGCCCGTCGCGTTCTCCGCCTGCCCTGCCGCGTCATCGAGGCCGGCAATCGAAGAGTGCCCGGGCGATTCGATTTTGACCCACGCGCCTCGCGCACCCGCGCGTTCGAACAGCTTGCGCACCTCCGGGTTAGCGGCAAGATTGGGCGGCAAGTCCTTGAGATCGTAAACCCTCTTTGCCCCGGCGGGTATCAGCAAACGAATATCGTCGGGCAAATTCCCGACCTCGTCCGGCGTTATGGCAACCCGGCGCGAGCGCACCTTGATGCGGCCGCGCGAGACGAGGCTCGCGCACGCGGCCGCGATGCCGAGCAGCATGACCAGCGGCGGCAACATCGAGTTGAACCCGGCATACAGGGTTGTCGTGATGAGGAGGAGAATCACCACGCACGCCGCGATGGCGATGGCGCGGGCGGAAACGCGAAGACGAGCCTCGACCTGAAAGGCGCGTTCAGGTTGGGTGGCGCCGGTTGGCGCCGGCGTCGACTGGTTTTCCTGCAAAGACAATGTCGCGCTCCCCCTTTGCGCGAAGTCGCTTCAACCCGTGCAGACCCGCCGCGCGCGCGCATCGCAGCCTTTGTCCGCGCTGTTCAGCGGCGCCGTTCGTGCCGCCCGCGCCAGACGCACAATCCTAGCAGGGCACAATAATCACTGCCACCGCCGGCGGCCGAATAACCGCAGGGTTACGCATTGCGAATAGTCAATCCGCCGTCGACCGGGATTACCGCACCGGTTATATACGAGGCCGCCGGCAGGCACAGACTGAAGGTGATGTGTGCCACTTCCTCCGGATAACCGTAACGCTTCAGTGCGGTGCGCCGCTTCGCGAACACGGTCTTGTGTTCTTCCGGTATGTCTTCGGTCAGCCCCGTCCGAATCGGGCCGGGACAGATGCAGTTGACGGTGATTCCCTCGGGGCCGAGATCGACCGCCAGCGCATGCGTAAGGCCGATGACTCCGGTCTTGGCGACGACGTAGGGACTGTCCTGCGGCGTCGCGCCGAGCCCCTCGGTGGATGCGATATTGACGATGCGTGGCGCGTCCGATTTTCTGAGATGCGGCAGCGCGGCGCGCACGAGCCGCTGCTGCGCGGTAAGCAGGCCGCCGATTGCGCGCTCCCACACCTCATCGTAGTCGGGCGCGTCGAGCGCGCGAAACGCCGCGAACCCGGCGTTGTTGATCAGGATATCGAGACGCCCGAAATGCTGCGCCACCTCGTTCACCACGCGTCCGATGTCCTGATGGTTGAAAACATCCAGCCGCCAGCTCCGCGCCGTTCCGCCTTGGGCATTTATCTCATCGAGCACGCGCGCTAGTCCGCTCTCATTGATATCGGTGAGGGCTACGCGGGCGCCTTCCGCCGCGAACAAATGCGCGGTCGCACGCCCCATTCCGCTCGCCGCGCCGGTGACGAGCACGGCTCTTCCCTTTACTGATCGATCGAGCTTGCGCATCGGTTCCATAAGCCGGCCGCTCCTCAATCCGGATCGGAATCGCCTATCTGTAGCATCGTTCCGCCCGCCCGGCGAAGCGCGAACTTCCATGCCATGTTCCGCTCGAAGAATTCACGCGGGAATTTGCAGCATCTTCGAATATGTCGGGGCATCGGCGCGAGCGCGCGGACGGCGTCAGCGTCTCGAGCGCAAATCGCGGATCGCGGCCGGAATCTCTTCCATCGCCAGCTTGAGCAGCAGCCTGCGAAAGCGCATGCCGCGGCTGTTCAATCGCTCGAAGATTTCGAGCACCTGGGCGCGCTCGTGTCGAACGAGGGTAACGGCCAGCTCTCGCTGTCGAATGAGGCTGACGCGGATGAGCCGATCGTGAATCTCCGCGCTTTCCAAATCGCGGCAGGATTCCATCCTCGCGAGTTCTTCGGCCAGCTTCGCCAACTCGCCTCTACCGCGCTCGCTTCCCGGATCCGTCGCCGCCAGCGTGCGCACGGCAACCAGGCGCGGATCGCGCGTCGCCGCCGCAGGCCCGGCGGCGACGAACCCCGCCTGACCGTTGCTCCCGACATCGAAAGCGAAGTCGAATCGTTCTCTCAGGCGCCTGCGATGGTCGGCAGGCTTGCGTCGCAGCCATGCCGGTTCGCGACCGCACAACAGGCAGAGCGAAGTGAGCCGCTGCTGGCCGTCTGCGATCCACCATTGCTGCGAACCTGCGTCGCCGGAGCCGCTCGCGTCACGCCACAGGAGCAGCGCGCCGATCGGGTAATTGCGCCAGAGCGAATCGGCAAGATCGCACACCTGCGACGGCTGCCATACGAACTCGCGCTGGAACTCGGGCACGTCCCACTCGCCCGAGACCGCGCGCTCGACCGCTTCGCCCACAGTCGTCACCTGGTACGCATAACCCGGCCCATCCAGCGGTTTTCGATCCGCCGGCGCGCCGGTTAATTCGCGATTGCAACGCCAGGGCATCATGACCCGCCCGCCACCCGTACGGCCTCGGTCGCGTGAACGCCGGGCAGCCAGGCTCGTCTGACCTCGACTGCTATGTCCTCGAGCGAGCGCGCCCGCAGCGCTTTCGACGATGCGAACTTCAGCACCTCGTCGAAGTGTGCAACGTTTCCGCCGCGATCCCAGAAGCGGGACAGGCGCTTCAATCCGACCTCGTCGGGATGGGCGACGGCGATTATCGGCAGGCCGAGCGACGCCATCGCCAGCATCCGTTCGCGCGTCAGCGCGGCCGCCTGATAGCGATATAGAACCATCAGGCCGGAGTTCGCGTCGACATGCGCGGGCAAAGAGCCCGCGAGAGATTCGGGCAGGTCCGAATCCGCATGCGGCGGCCGGCGCGGCTCGCCCACGACAGCCGTAAAACCCGCGCGCATTAGCAGCGGAAACTGGCTTGACGCCGAGCGCTCGAACGGAAAAATCATCACCGGCTGAAACCGGATACCGAATCGGCGCTGGAGCCGGCCGATCGTGCGCGCGCCCTTTGCCAACTCGGCCGGCGGATGCGCCAGCGCACGGTGATCCACATGGCGGTACAGCCCGTGCCAGACGAAACCGGCGGGAAACTTCTTCACGACCTCGAGATAGCCGCGGCACGGGCGGGTATGGCGAGGCGTCCAGGCAAAGTCCGTATGCGCTCCGGGACAAAGATGGTCGATGCGGCGCAGCAGGGCAGCTATGGCTTCAGCATTGAAATGATCGAAGTTCACCGGACGATCGTCGATCGTGAGATTGAACGGCGGCATCCGCGCCGCCTCGATTCCCGCGACCCGATTGGCCGCCACCAGGGCTCCGGACTCCCGATAGAGCGTATCTCGATCGGCCAGCCGCGCGACGATTGGAGTGTCGGTGCCCGCGCCGTCATCGCTTTGCAGGTCGAAGATCGCGCATCCGCTGCCGTAACCCAGCGCGAAAATCGCGGCGCGCTCGACACCGTCGACATGGCGTACCATCAGCAGTTGCTCGATCGAGGGACTGAGAGCCTCGGCAGCGCATGCTTCAAACAGCCCTCCCGAGACCTGCTCGCCTGCGAGCGCCGCCGGCAGCATCGCACTCGCCGTGAACCGGTACGACATCGCGCGGCGCTCGCGAGCAATCGCCAGCGCAATTGACGCGAACGGCTTCAAGTCCAGCGTGGCGCAGCCGTCGGGCAGGCCGCGCACGTACAAGGTCGCGCCCTGACCGACAAGATTTGCGATATGCGCGCGATGGCGGAGGGAGAGTCGCTGGAGGCGCGAAAGGCCGACCGCGATCATGGACGGCTGCGAGATTTGACCCGGCAAAGCGTCGAGCTTTGCGCAGGGCGCGAGCGATGCGCCGCGCAGTCGCGCAAACCGGGCAGCCGCACATTGTTCACTCGCATCGATCAGAAAGCAGATCGCCATCGCCGATTTAAGCCGTTCGTGCCCGGCGAATTTACGCCCGCCGGTCTCGCCTTTCCCCCATCTGAATCGTCATGCCAGGAATCGATACAGGATGCGGCCTCCCAGCTCGGTCGCGAAGATCGGCAGCCGTCTCCAGATTCGCGCAGCGATCGCGAAGGCGCCGGTCAGGGATTCGGCGCTTATCTGCCTTGGCGCTCTTGGATAAAAGGCCGATGGCAACGCGGTCGCGCCCGCGCCAAGTTCCTTTTTGAATCGCATGAGCCCCTGGTTACGGACGTCGGTACGACCGAGATCGAGAGCTCGCGCGCGCGGGGCGAACTCTTCGATCACGCTCCAAAAGAGCAGATGATTGGCGAGCGAGGGCAGCGTTGCTCGCCGGGCGCCCCACTTGTAATGCACGACGTCGCCGTCGCGCAACAACACGGCGCTCGCCATGTCGCGGCCGCGCTCGCGGGCCACCCACACCTCGAAGTTGCCCGACGGAGCGAATATCTCCCGGGCGAGCTCGAAGAAATGTCGAGGCTGCGGCGGAAGTCCAAGGCGCCTGCGGCTTTCGAGCTGCATCGCATAAAAACGCTGCAGCAAATCGCTCGAGCTGCCTCGCTCGATCGCGATCGGCAGCCGCGATGCACGCCGCAGGTTCCGGCGAAAACCAGCCGAAAGTGTTTTCTCGATGTGCGCCAGAGGCCGTGCGAGATTCAGAGACCAGCTTACGAAGCACTCCACCGTCTCCCATGGCGGCGGACCGGCAATACCGCGAATCTCGTAGGCGCGGGGCGCAGGGGGTTGCGCCACCAGCGCCTGCAGCAAATCCCGGCCGGCCTCCGGCCATCGGAACAGCGGGGGGCAGCGATCGGAAAACGGGAGTGAAATGAAGCGGCCGGACAGCCGGGCGCGAGCGAGCACGCCGGCCGCGACGACTGTGTTGTGCTGGTAAAGTATCGCGAGGATGGGCGCGAACGCATAGGCACGCGTGAGCAACGTTATCCAGCGATCGCGATGGTAGAGAGTCGCCCCAGGGAGAGCCTGCGATAACTGACGCCAGGAAGTCTCCGCGTAGGGTTCTAAACGCAGCTCTCCCGCAATCTCGCCATCACCAGCTATCTTGCTAGTAGTTGGCAATATACGCGCATCATGCCCGGTTTAGTCCGTTTTTCGCGGCCATAGGCGAGTAGCAATGTTAATACCAACCTCTGAGGCACGATATGCCGAATAGCTTCATCTTAACAGTCGCATAATGGGTCGTTAACTGTAGGACTCTTTGTAAGAAATGCAGACCTAGGCGAAAAATCTGCCTTAATTCATATCGCGCGCAGGCCCACCTTGGACTAACACTGTGCGATTTGCTCGCTGCGCGAGGGGTGGAGCGTGCGCTTATCAAGCGGAAGAATTCACCAATTCGGGAATCGTTTTGAAATTGCGGAAGATCCAGAGAAATGCAGTGGCTGGAACGCCCAGTCGGTGTCGGTTCGCTGCTCCCACGGTTGTTTTGAAATCGCACCCTCGGACCCTGAACTGGAGCCGTCGCAGGGAACGCTGGTTCCTTCATGCTGTGACCGTCGCGCCTCTCCTGATCGCGATAACCCTCGCCGGGCAAGTCGGGTTCCGGATCCGTCGGAACTGGAAGACGGTCGCGTTTATGCTCAGCACGACTATCATCCTCAACTCTGGGACGACCGTCCTCGCGGCCGACGACAGCGAGCGCTCGGAACTGTTCTCATCTCATCGCGTTATCTGAGCGATCGAGCTCAAGCGTCGGCGCGCATGCAAATCGGCGAACCGCTGCACGGGTTTCCACCCCTTTGCGATTGCGTGCCTCGAGCGTGCAATGGGCGAGGGGCCGGCGACCTTACGGGTCGATTGAGGGTCGCCGGCCGGGTGCAAAGCGCGCAGCTGTTGGGTGCTTGCTAGCGCAGGGAGAGCCGGGGAAACAGCGATTTGAGGTCGACCGCGGGTTTGTCGAATATCACGGCTTCGGCAGTTGCGGTTTGCGAGGCGGCGAGTTCTTCTTCGAGATCGACGTAGCGGCCGGTTTTGACGTAATAGCGGCGCTGCCTCGTTGGATTCTCTTCTTCGCTGAACCGGCGGCTGCCCAGAGCGGCTTCCGCGGCCAAGCAATCCGGCCCGGGCGTAGCAGGCGCCAGTTGCACGATCAGCGGCTGTGCGTTATCCGAGCAAATGGTGGCGATAATCTTTCTCAGCAGTGACATCCTGATTCCCTCCGCAATCGATTCGAGCAAAAGGCCGGGAGCCGCCCTCAGAGCATGCGACCGCAACTAGCAGACTTGCGATTGCCCGCATCGGCGTCACTGAGGCGCGTCTGATCTTTTGCCGTTTCGATCACCCTTCTCTTCCTTCCCGCCAACACCACCGACCGATTGATTCAGCCGGCTACCCGACAACATCAGCAACTGTTGTGCCCGCACGCGGACCGTAAGTGCGCTCGCGCCCGAGAGAGCTCGGACCAGCCTTTATCGTTCAAAAAACGGCCAATCTGGCTTGATTTTTTGACTTCGACCGGAGCGGTCAGTTCTTCGTCGGCGCATACTGCTTCGTTAGATTCAGGAGCGTCGCAGCGATCGATAGGCGCCACTAAAATTGACGGTGCGTTGGTTAGCTGCTGCTTTGATTGGGAAAAATCGCGGAGCGGATCATGTTCTTGTACGGAGGGGCGAACGATTGCGCCGCGCGCGGACTCGAAACAAAAGGAGAACCGCAGCCATGTAATGTGTCACGCCTTCTCTCTTTCACACCCTGCCGGGCAAGACGGGTGAATTTGAAAGGGAGCTCAGAAAGCTGCGCGACATGGTCGCAGGCGCCGGCGGGACCGGCGCTCGAATCCTGCATACGCACTTTGCCTCGCTCGGGGCAGCCGATGCCGTGTTCGAGCAAGACGCGCCGGACCTGCAGACGCTCGCGGCTGAGATTCGCAAGCTCACCGGCAGCGACGAATTTCAGGCCTGGAATGGAGCCGCCGCATCTGCTCGCTGCTGAATCAGCCGCCGAAGCGCGAGGTGTATATCGTGGCGTAATAGCTCTCCCGTGCACCCCGCGTCCCGGCATCGGCGACCCGCACCAGCATCGGCATCGCCGGAATAGCTGCCATTGAGCGCGGCATCCGGCACGCGGCTGCTACGGATCGATTAGCCGCCCGACCCGGAAAACCGTTGCCGCTCGCCGTGGACGCCGGGAGCGGGCGTGCCCGGCTTTGAAGTGAACCCTTCGGGCAGGTCGCGCACGCCAGCGATCGCTATCGCCAGGATCCGGCCCTTGTCGAACATCTCCTGCGTCGGCCTGTGCAGGCCGAGTCGTGCCATCAGGTATCGCCTGGGGTAATCATCGACGATCTGGCGCGACACCGCGGGATCGGCGGTTATCTCGGCCTTGCCGATAAACGCCGGTCCGTTCGGCCTGCCAATCCATACGATCACCGGACTGCCGCGTCGGATACGCCTGGCCTTCCATGTAGTCGGCTGGGTCTGGATCAGGATCGAATGGTTTGGCGCAATCGTGAACCACACCGGAGCCGGCATACTCTGAGTTCCGTTCTTGCGAACCGTTGCGATATAGAGAACGCTCGCTCCCGAAAGTGCGTCCATATCGCGCTGCGAAAGTTGTACGTGCTCTCCCGCATCGGCATTGCCCGATCCCGCGCAAACACTCGTCCGCGCAAGCATCGGCGCTATCGCTAACCCGCCCAGCGCCATGGCGCTCCGCAGGATCATTCTCCGGCGCGAGATAGCGCTGCCGCAGGCGTTGGCGGGATCGGAGTTTTTTCCAGCGGCCGCCTGGTTCACTTCCTTCTCCGGTGATAAGCGCCGACGCACAACTGCATCAGTTACCCTCGAGCTGCGGGTCATTCATCGGAACGCATCTTGCGCTCTTAACGGCCTCGATGTCGCTCGGGTTGTTTTCCTTGGCGGCGCGCGCACTCAGCAGCGCCCGCGTCTGCAGGCATTGCTCACGCGAGCCGGCACCGCCCTCGATCTTCCATTTCGACAATGATGCGGCGAGATCGTAGCGGCCGTTGGCCTGGAGCGGCGGCGTAATCAGAAACCATCCCGCCAGCACCAGGCCCGCCGCATATCGAATATTCATACCGGCGACACCGCTTGTCTGATCATGCGCCGTGATCGGGTGTGTTCGTCTTTGCCTAATCGACAACGGCCGCGCTCACGAGATCCGACAGCCGCTGGAAACGATCCACACTGCGGGTCTCCTCCATCAATCCGGCGGTGAGACAGACGAAGGTGACGTCGCGCTTCGGATCGACCCAGAAAACCGTGGAGCCTGCCCCCACCGCGCCGAAAGTTTCCGGCGAATTGAGGTTGCCGAACCAATGCGGGAAAATGCCGGAGCCGCGCAGAAAGAAGGTCAGCCCCAAAAAGGCCGGGAACGGTTCCCAGCCTCGCATCTCGAGCGCGAAATCCCACAGGCTGTTGCGGCGCGTGCCGGTGTGATTGCTGGTTGCCAGGCGAATGATCGCCGGCGACAGAATGCGCCTTCCATCCAGGTCGCCCTGCCGGCGCAGCGCCTCGGTGAAGCGGAAGAGATCGGACGCGGTCGAAAAGGCGCCGGCCGCCGGAATCTCCGAGTCTTCCTTGAGAATGGAATTGAACGCCTCGAGCATCTCGGGCGGAAACATGCCCTCGCTGCGATCGCGCACGACGACCGGCACCCGGCGCGACGCGAGGTCGGGGCGCAGGCCAAGTGAAGTATCGTTCATGCTGAGCGGGCCGAACACGTCATTGGCCAGAATGTCGCGGAAGCTGCGCGAGCCGCCGTCAACCCGACGCACGACTTCGGCGAGAACCGCGTGCGCGACCATCGGACTGTAGCTGACCTTTTCGCCCGGCACCGCCTCCGCGCCCATCTGACAGATGGCCGCGACCATGGCGCTCTGATCGCCGATCAGCTCGAGCGGGATCGGCGGCAATCCGGCGGAAAGGCCGGCCGTATGGGACATCAGTTGAGCGATGGTGATGCGCTGCTTACCCTTGCACCCGAACTCCGGGATGATGTCGGCGACCTTCGTCGTCAACGACAACGATCCGCGATCGACCTGCATCAGCGCGGCTGCCGCAGTGAACGCCTTGGTGATCGAAAACAGCAGAAACACGTCGTCGGTGCGGGCGCCGCGGCCTCGCGCGCGATCGGTAAAGCCGAAAGCCTCGTGCATGACGACCCTGCCGCCCCGCGCGACCACCGCCACCGCGCCATCGTAGCGTTGCGCCACGACGTCGGCCTTGATCGCCGAAGCCAGCCGTTCCAATCCGCTCGCATCGAAGCCCACGTCGGCGGGTCTGGAGCTTTTCATGACGGATGCCCTCTTGCGGTTTTGGACTGCGTTCCCCGGCTTCGCGCGCGCCGCGCGGTCGTCGAAAACGCATTGCGCGCCACCGGCGCGCGTCGCCCGTCCGACTTATGCTCCAGTGGCCTCGATATGTCCAGCACGGTGGGCGCACCGAAAGCCCGTATAAGTGCTCGCAGTTCGCGTCGCGCAGGCGCAGGCGATTGGATTCGTGCATGGACGCGCGCATATCATGGTGTTTAGGCTTAGATTCGAATTTCCGGAGCCGTTGCTTGTTCCGCGCGTTGCGGTCGATGCCGCTGCGCGCGCAATTCCGACCGCTTTGGTTTGAACGCTGTGCCACATGCATCTCCCGCTCAAACCGCCGATTCTGCCGATGCTGTCCAAGCGCAGCGAGACCATCCCGCAAGGCCCGGACTGGATTTTCGAACCGAAATGGGACGGTTTCCGCGCCCTCGTCTTTCGAGACGGCGATGAGATCCTCATCCAGAGCCGCGGCCGGCGATCGCTCAACCGATACTTTCCTGAATTGCTCGATTCATTGGCGGCGCAACTGCCCGGTCGCTGCGTGCTCGACGGCGAGATCGTAGTCGCGAGGCACGGCAAGCTCGATTTCGAGGCGCTGCAGCTTCGTATTCATCCCGCCACTTCACGGGTGACGCTGCTCTCGCGCGAAAGCCCGGCGTCGATGGTATTTTTCGACCTGCTGTGCAGGGACAGTCTGGATTTGCGGCAGGCGCCCTTCACTACCCGACGCAAAGATCTCGAGTCCTTGCTTTCGTCCGCTGAACCGCCGCTCCACATCACACCCGCGACCTGCGACCGCGCGATCGCCGCCGCCTGGTTCAGGCGCTTCGAAGGCGCGGGGCTCGACGGAATCATGGCCAAATCTCTTTCCGGCAAATACGAGCCCGGCAGGCGCGTGATGCTCAAGATCAAACATGAGCGCGATTGCGATTGCGTAGTTGGTGGATTTCGCTGGCACAAGGATGAGCGGAACAGGGGCGTAGGATCATTGCTGCTCGGGTTGTTCGACGATGCGGGCGCACTGCAGCATGTCGGCGTCTGTGCGAGCTTCACACGGCGCGATCGCCGCGAACTCGTCGAGCACCTCGCTCCCTACCGCCATAATGCCCTGACAAATCATCCCTGGAGAAATGGGACAGCACCCGAAACTTCGGCCTCGTACGGCGCGCATCGCATCCCCGAAAACCAGAGCCGCTGGAGTCGAGACAAGGATCTGTCCTGGGAACCGCTGCGCCCGGAATTGGTGGTCGAAGTGACATACGATCACATGCAGGGCGGCCGCTTGCGCCATACTGCGCATTTCCGGAGATGGCGCCCGGACAAAAGCACTGCTGATTGCAACTATGCTCAACTCGAGGTCACGCCGCCCGAAGAATTGACGACCATCTTCGGCGCGTCGCCTTCCGGGACCGGCTAGGAATTTCCGCTCGAGGCGCTATTGTTTGGGCCAGCCGCGAGTCCTGTCGGTCGAAGCACCGCATCCGGCAGTTTGCCTGACTATTCCGTGTCAGCACGATTTATGCGATTGCCCCGTCAATGTACTTTTTTTTCAAAAGGGCCGCCGCAACCTTCTGTTTTGTTTAATCGAATCGTTTGAGGTGCGAATCGGCGTCCGAACGCGGTTTGCTGAGCTAGATACCAATTGCAAGCGCCTGAGCACGGCGCGAAGTACATAATCGTAAAATTCATGCCGCCGGATGAAGCGTCCGAAGATCTGGGCGAGCCGACATTGATCGAATGTCCGGACTGTTCCGCGATGCAGCTGATCAAACCGATCAGTTCTGGACGGCTGCAGTGCCGGCGTTGCGGAAACACGCTCGAACGCGCGACCGGGCGCAGCATAACCGCCGCGCTCGCCTGCGGCGCCGCCACCTTGATCCTGCTTTTTCCGGCGAATCTGTTGCCGCTGCTCCATTTCTCCTACGCGGGCATCGAAAGCGGGACGCGCGTCCCCGACGGTATCGTGTTTCTGTGGCACGAAGGCTGGGTGTTGGCGGCGGCCGTGGTAGCCCTGCAGGTTATGATATTGCCGTTCTTTCGTTTTGGACTGCTGATTGTGGCGTTAGAGGCCATCCGCGTTCGCTCCGAGAGACGCTGGATTGGGCCCTGCTTTCGATGGGCGGAAAAACTCGACCCATGGGCGATGCCGGATGTGTTTCTTATCGGCTGCGCGATCGGCTACAGCCGTATCGCGCCATACGCGCCGGTCTTCGTGGATGACGGCGGCTGGTGCATGATCGGAGCCGCATTCATGGCGATGATGACGCGGGCGAGCCTCGACCGGCGTTATGTATGGAAGCGTCTCCCGCCGATCTCGACGGTCTCACCTCTGGCCGATCATATCGTGTGCACGGTGTGCGATCTGATGATAGCGGCGATGGCGGAGGGTGGGCGCTGCCCGCGATGCGGTCAGCGCGTGTGGCGGCGCAAGCCGTTTGCGGCCACCTATGCAGCGGCGCTCACGCTTGCGGCTTTCCTGCTGCTCCCGCTCGCATATCTGTATCCGATGAGCAGTTTCAGCAGTCCGTTTGTACACACCAGTCACACCATTTTCGACGGCGTGCGCGATCTGGTCAACGCGGGATTGTGGCCGCTTGCATGCCTGGTGTTCACCGCGAGTATCGCAATACCGCTCGCCAAGCTTGCCGGAATGAGCTGGTTCCTGTTCTCACTCAAGACCCGATCCGCGCGGCGGCTAACTGCAAAGGCGAGGGCTTATCGGGTCATTGACGACCTCGGCCGCTGGTCGAACATCGACGTGTACACGATCGCGGTCTTCACACCGATGGTGCAGTTCGGGCAGCTTGCGTCCTTTCACGCCGGGATCGGCACGCCTGCTTTTCTGGCGATTGTCGTTCTTACGATGCTCGCTTCCGAAGCTTTCGATCCGAGATTGCTATGGGATTGTGCGGGGCCTATCAATGGATAATCAAGAGAACCTGCCTCACGCGCTCGAGCGTCGCAGCAGATGGCCCGGTTGGATATGGTCCATACCGATCGCGGCGCTCGGAATAGTCATTTGGCTCGCGGTCCGCAACTGGTCCTCGAGCGGACCGAAAGTGACGGTCGTCTTTCCGGCGATCGCCGACCTGAAACCGGGCGACACTCAGGTCAGGTTCAGGAACATGGATGTGGGCCAGGTCGAATGGGTAAAACTCGAAGCCGACCTGCGTCACATCCGAGTAGGCCTCGAGCTCAACTCGGATATGAAGGGACATCTCGGCAAGGGCACCCGGTTCTGGATCGAAGGAGGAAACCTCAGCCTCGCGAATCTGTCCTCCATAAAGACGATCATTTCGGGGCCGTATATATCGATCGAGCCGGCGCCTGGCAGCAGGCAGAGCGTCTACGCCGGGCTGACCGAAGCGCCGGTGCTCAGGTTCGGAGAGCGCGGCACCCCGTTTTCGCTCCACTGCGAGAAGATGAACGGCATCCGGCATGCCACGCCGATTTACTATCTGGACCAGAAAGCGGGAGAAGTCAGTTCGTATCGCATGAACCGCGATCGCAGCTTCGATATCACCGCCGTCATCAAAGCGCCCTTCGATCGGCTGGTCCACACCGGAACCAGATTCTGGAACGCCGGCGCGGTCAGCCTGTCCACGGGCGCCAACGGACCCAGGTTGCAGCTTCGTTCGATGGCCGCTCTGGCGCAGGGCGCGATCGCATTCGATACCCCGCCGGAAAACGTGGCAGGGCCCGCCGCAAAGGCCTACAGTCGTTTCGAACTTTACGACAGTCGAGACGACGCCGAGAACGCTCCCGACCAGCGAGGGGTGGCGTACCAGGCCGTTTTCACCGGGGTCTCCAACTCTCTGCGACGCTATGCGCCGGTTCAACTGATGGGCACGCGGATCGGATCGGTGAACGACGCCGCGCTCGAATACTCACCCGCGACCGGCAGGCTTAGTATCCGAGCCACCTTGGTGCTCGAGCCCTCGCGCATCCACCTCGCCGCAGGCGCGAGCTGGAGCGATCATACTCGCCGACAGATGGACACGATGCTGGAGCGGCTGATCGCGGAAGGCCTGCGCGCCACCCTCGCCACTTCGCCGCCGGTAATCGGCGGCCAGATGGTGGTGCTGGAAATGACGCCGGCCAAGACCGCGGCGACGCTGATTCCGGGTAAACTGCCGGAGATTCCAACCGCCACGGGCCCTGACCTATCGCATCTGTTGGAGCAGGCCAAGGACATAGAGCGAAAGATCGACCGGCTGCCGCTTCAGCAAATAGCCGAGAGCGTGAATCGATCGGCGGTCAACCTCGAGCGTGTCAGCACGGAAGCGCGCGAGCAGCTTCCGGCCGCGCTAAAGAGCGCACGCGAGTCGGTATCGGAAGCGCAGGCGGCGCTGAATTCCGCGCAGGCTCTGCTGTCCTCGGGTTCCGCGGTTTCCAATCAGCCGTATACCGCCGACGTGCCGCAGGCGCTGTATGAAATGACCGCGGCGGCGCGCTCGTTGCGCGAGCTTTCGGATTTCATCGATCGGCATCCGGAAGCTCTGATCCGGGGGCGCGGCGATAGTCAATGACGCGGGCATGCACCTGGGTGCTCGCATTGCTCGCCGTGAGCTGCGGCAGCAGTCCCCCGACGCGCTACTTTACGCTCGCTCCGATCGGAGCGGCCCAGGCGGTAAGCGATTCGCAAATACCGATTCGTATGGGACGGGTCAATCTGCCGCCGCGGCTGGATCGCAATTCACTGGTCGAGTGGTCCGGGCCCGGCGAATTGAAGATCTCCGGCCGGGATCGCTGGGCGGCGCCGCTCGACGATATGATTCGAAGCACGCTGGCCGAAGACTTGCGCAACCGGCTGTCTGAACGCGTGTACCTGCCGGGCGACTATATACCGGCAGGCCCCTGCCGCTCCATCGATCTCAATGTGCGCTCCTTCGCCGCGCACGACGGCCGTCGGGTCGAGCTGCTTGCCGATTGGGAAATGACCGAGGGTTCGCCCGCCGCCGCGATTGCGGGCGGGAGCGAGCGCATCGACGTGCCGATAGATTCGGACGACGGTTCCGAAGTGGTTCCCGCCATGAGCCAGGCGCTCGCGGAACTCAGCGACCGCATCGTCCGAACCTCCACGGTATCGCGCTTGAGAACCTCGCGCCCCGCAAGCTCAAACACCGGGTCCGAATGACCGCGTGGATGCGTGCACATGCGAGAGGCGCCTCGCCCTCCCGCGCCGGTTCAGCCGCGGCGCGGTTCGCGCGTCAGGAAGCGGCCGATCCTGACGGCGCGCGGGCGCGCAGCGCGGCTCCGATCGATTTTAGATCGGCTACAAATCGCAGCATCTCGGGCAAGCCGCGACGCATCGTCAGGCGCCCGCAGGATCGATGACGGATGCTCCGTGGCGGCGATCATCGCCGGTTTCGACTCCAGCAGCCGTCCTCGTTGCAGAGAGACGCGGAAAGCGCGGCCAATCAACGTCTGCGCCGCTGTGGCGCCGAGACATACGATCAGTTCCGGCTGCACCAGCGCGATCTCGGTCTGAAGCCGCGGGCAGCATGCGCTTACCTGCTCGGCGTCGCTCGTCGTCATCGGCATGCTCCGCAGGACGATCCCCCGCATCATCGAGTTCGATCGGGTGACGCCGCCCGGTCATCGCTGCCGAGCGGCATATCGGCCGGGCGGTCAATCCTTGTTGTTGGCCCGATTCTCGCGGCTTCCCAGGGCCTGATCGTCGCGATGCAGATTCTCGGCCATCTTCAGGTGCGCTTCGAGGACCGGAATGGTTTGATCGATATAGACCCGGACGTCCGGATCGTGCGCAAACTCAGCCTTGGCCTTGCGGAACGACTCCAGCGCCTTTTCGTGGTCGCGGATATTCATGGTCAGGAATGCCTGATTGAATTTCGCGCCATTGAGATTGTCGAGTTCCTTCTGAACGGCGCTGTTCTTCTTGTACGAATTCAGAGTGATTTTCTTCTGACCAGCCAACGTTTCGAGCGCGGATTGGTTGGCCTTGTGGTCTTCGTTCATGGTCTCGGCCATGGTAATCAAGGTCTGGTTGTCGCCGGCCTTGCTCTTCAACTCCGAGGCCATATCCTCCTCCTGGTTGTTGATCTGGTTCGCCTGGTTCAGCAAAGAACCAAGGTCGCTCGCCTGCACACTAGCTAATGTCGGAATAGCCAATGCCAAAATTGATACAATCAGACACTTGTTTGCTGTGTTCATCTGAACAATGCTCCTTTCTGAAGAAACCATCTGGCGCGAAGGTCTCATTTGATCCGATTATGATTGAAGCGATGGTATGCGCTCCGGCGCTGCTTCGTTCACCGCCTGCGAAGGACAGGATTACTTTCGGTCGAAGGCCGGAATGTCCTTCGGCCCGCGGCTTGTCCGAATCGTTTCCCTGCCGGGCGCGATGATTACGGTGTTCGCGCCTGCCTGATCCAGGGCCTTACGCGGCTCGGTCAGTTCGGATTGTTCAACCCCATCCGTAGGCAGAATTGCTATTCTCTTTCTTTTCAGCGGTTCAGTCATCTCAGCCTTATGACATCGGATTACGAAACTAGCGCCTGTTTCCTTTGTCTTCGCCCCTGCTCGCGCGTCGTGCGGTTTCCTGTGCCCACTCGAGCTGGTCTCGCTCAGGCCCCTCGAGCGCCTCGCGCGCCGCTTTTGCTGCCTTCTCGACTCGTCCGCTCTGCTCGAACCGCCTGACGTCCTCATCGTACTGCCGCCCGGCCCGCAAGCCGGCGGCATCCTCCTCCTCCGCGACCTCGCGCTCCGCTGCGAGCCAATGCTCCACCTCTCGACCGTCCGGCCGTCCCTCTCGCTCCCAGATCAGGTAAGCTCTCAAGCGAACTCGTTGTATATAATCGTCCACGGTACGCGTCTCCTTAATTGGCGACCCAGGCGCTCATGGTTCCGTCGCACTACAAAGCAGTGCCAGCGTTCGTATCTCTGCGCTTTTGGGAAACATTCCGCTCCCTCCGGTCAAGAGAACAGCGACAGATCGTTCATAATAAGTGGCATCAGCAAGGCCTGTGCCTCAGTACGCTTGCGTGCGATCATCCGGTTTTCGCCGTTAGATGGCCGCAGGCTTCCGATGCCGGTCAGGTCAACGTCGGGCGCGTGCGTAAAAATCACAGCGACGAGATTGTAAGTTTTGAAACTGGCGCTCGGCTCAACCGACATTTCGGCCTTTCACTTCGCCGACTGGTGCGGACTGATCCGCGAGGCCTTGGCCGAACCTCCCCAGCGTTGTAGATTGACCGGGACGGACGCTATGGCGCCAGGGTATGGCTCTTGCGCGCAACCTGATGCGAAGGCGTCTATGCTCTTTGATTTATCTTCCAACCTTTGTTCAATCGTAGAGCGCACAACCGCCTTCTGATACGATAGCTTTCGTTTATGCTCATTGATGGAGATGAACGACTGCTGATGGTCTGCGCCACTGCTCGCGATCGGCGGGAACTTGGACGTCTCGAGCATCTCGGAGCATCCGTTGCACGCTACCATGGCTATGCGAGCGACGATCTCGAATCGATGGTCGCGGGTGACCCTACGGCCTCGGAACTGACGGATCCATGGCGCGAACTCGAATCGCTGCTCGAGCTTTGCGAAGGCGAGAAAATCACCGCCGTTGCCAGCACCGACGATTATCCCGGCTCGGCCCTCGCCGCCATCGTTGCGCATCGCATTGGAGTTCGCGGAGTGCGCCCGGAAGCCAGCCTGACGTGTCAACACAAGTTTCATTCGCGACGCGCGCAACAACGCGCCTGCCCGGACGCGGTTCCGGAGTTTTATCTGATCGACGCGCGGCCGGAGATCGCGCTGCCTCCCCAACTGACCTTTCCAACCTTCGTCAAGCCGATAAAGTCGTACCTTTCGCTTGGCGCTCAACTGATCAATGATGCGTCGGAGCTGCGCCGCCTCCAGCGCGAATGGCTGCGTAATCTGCCATTCTTCAACATTTTCGATGAGTTCCTCCGACGCTATACTCCTTACTCGGTCGGACATTCATTGCTCCTGGCCGAGCGTCCGCTTTCTGGCGTACAGGTCACGCTCGATGGATACGTGTATGACGGCGAGGTGGTGACCGTCGGTGTCGTGGACTCGATCATGTATCCCGGAACGTTGGCGTTTCAGCGCTTCGAATATCCCTCGGCGCTGCCCGCCGAAGCGCAGCAACGGATGTCCACAATCGCCGGAGCGGTGATGGCCGAACTCGGATACGGCGATGGCCAGTTCAACATGGAATTCATGTTCGATCCTGAAACGGAGCGCGCCGCCATAATCGAAATCAATCCGAGGATGTCCTCGCAGTTTGCGGATCTGTACGAGAAAGTGGACGGCACCAACGGTTACGCCACGATGCTCAGTATCGCGCGCGGGGTGCGTCCGGTCCTGCAGCGTCGCGCCGGCCGCCACCGCGCGGCGGCAAGCTGCGTGCTGCGCACGTTCAAGAATCAGATGGTTATGCGCGTGCCCACCGCGCATGAGATCGAGCGCCTGCAGCAGAGCTATCCCGACTTGCGAATCGAAATTCTGGCGCAGGAAGGCACAAAGCTTTCGCAGCAGCTCCAAGACGGCAACAGCTATCGATATGCAGTGCTCAACATCGGCGCCGGAGATCGCCGGGAAATTCTCGACATCCTGGAGGATTGCCGACGACGGCTGACGTTCATCTTCGAGCCGGTGTGATCCGGCCGCATCAAGCCTGAGGACCGCGCGATGATCCCCTTTCGCACGACTGAGGACTTCCATCCGGCGCTCGCATCCGGGAGCTGCGCGCGCAACGAACATCTGCTGCTCGAGTATCGCCAGGTGCGCAGCCTTACCGAGTCACTTTGCGACGGCCTCGCGATCGAGGATTTCGTCATTCAGTCCATGCCCGACGCGAGCCCGTTGAAGTGGCATCTGGCCCACACGACGTGGTTCTTCGAACAATTCGTCGTCGGCGCCCACGCGGCCAACCAGGAAATCGCGCGCGCTTCATCGTATCTGTTCAATTCCTATTACAACCTCGTTGGGCCGATGCATCCGCGAGACAAGCGCGGACTGCTGTCGCGGCCGACCGTGAAAGAAGTGCTAGGCTATCGCCAAGCCGTCGATCGCCGGGTCGAAGAGTTGCTATTGGATTGCGATAGCCAGAAGACGGGCAGATTCGCGCCGCTTGTCCGGCTCGGCCTCAATCACGAGCAGCAGCATCAGGAACTGATGCTCACGGACCTGAAACATCTGTTCGCCCAGAATCCGCTTCGTCCGGTGTATGCGACAACGGCGGCCAGCCAACCCGCTAGCGACCAATCAGCGCCGATCACCTGGCACGAAATCGATCCCGGCATTTACCGCATCGGCAATGAAGGCGAAGGGAATTTCTGCTTCGACAATGAACTTCCCGCGCATCGTCAGTATGTTGAAAGATTCTCTATCGGCTCCCGACTGGTCACGAATGGAGAGTACCTCGCGTTTATCGAAGACCGTGGTTACGAGCGGCCCGATCTGTGGCTGGCTGCGGGCTGGGACGCGGCGCGAGCCGGAGGATGGTTCGCGCCCCTGTACTGGGAGGAGCGGGACGGAAGCTGGTGGTCATACGATCTGTCCGGGATGCGTCCGGTGGCGATGGCGGAGCCGGTCGCTCATGTCAGTTATTTCGAAGCCGATGCGTTCGCGCGGTGGTCGAATGCGCGGCTGCCGACGGAAGCCGAGTGGGAAATCGTCGCGAAGTCCGCGCCGCGGCCGGGCAATTTCCTCGATTCCGGAACGCTGCATCCGCTGCCTGCTGAGAGCGCGGCCGGGCCGCAGCAATTCTTCGGCGACGTCTGGGAATGGACCGCCAGCTCCTATTCGCCCTACCCCGGTTATAAACCGGGGCCGGGCGCGCTCGGCGAGTACAACGGCAAATTCATGTGCAATCAGTATGTGCTGCGCGGCGGCTCGTGCGTCACTCCGAGTTCGCACATCCGCGCCACTTATCGAAACTTCTTTGCACCCGAAAAGCGATGGCAATTTTCGGGAATCCGCCTGGCGAGAGATCTATGAACTTCGACTCGAAAAACCGGACACCTGCCGAAGACGATGGCGAGGCGGCGACACGGACCGGCTTCCGCAGCGCCGTAATTGAGGGCCTCAGCCGCGACCCCAAGACCATTCCCTCGAAATTTCTCTATGACCAGAGGGGATCGGCGCTGTTCGAACAGATTTGCACGCTGCCGGAGTATTATCCGACGCGCGTCGAAAGCGCCATCCTGAACCGCCACGCCGGGGAAATCGCCTCAATGTGCGGCGAGCACTGCCTCCTGGTCGAGCTGGGCAGCGGCAGCAGCGCCAAAACGCGCATCCTGCTCGATCGGCTTCACAGCCCTGCCGCCTATATCCCCGTCGACATCGCATCCGATCAATTGCGCATCGCGGCCGCGCTTATCGCCCGCGACTACCCGCAGCTTGAAGTGCTGCCGCTTTGCGCTGACTACACGGCTCCCTTCGAGCTGCCTGCGTCCCGTCACGCGCCGGGCAGACGCGTCACCTTCTTCCCCGGTTCCACCATCGGAAATCTCGAACCGGTTGAAGCAGTGCGGTTCATCGCCAATCTGGCGCGAACCAGCAGGCCGGGGGACGCGATTATCGTGGGCGTCGATCTGCTGAAGTCCCCCGCGATACTGGAGCAGGCCTATAACGACTCGCAGGGCGTGACTGCCGCATTCAATCTGAATATTCTGCGGCGGATGAAACGCGAGCTTGGGGCCGAGATCCAGACGGATGCCTTTCGCCATCGCGCCATCTTCAACTCTGAAGCGGGCAGAATCGAGATGCATCTGGTGAGCGTGCGCGACCAGGTCATCAGGATCGATCATCGAGAAATACCGATGCGACGCGGCGAGTCAATTGTCACTGAGCATTGCTACAAGTACGCAGTCGAGGCGTTTTGCAAGCTCGCGGCGGCGGCCGCCTGCCGCGTCGAACGCGCCTGGACCGACAGTCAGGGATTCTTCTGCACGTACTACCTGGTCGTCTGAGCCTGCCCGCTGCTCTCGCGGCCGGGTAATGGCGCTGACCACGATTGTATTTGTGCCGGGCCGCGAATGCCTGGATCGCGGTATGTAAATGCTAGGCGTATTTGCGCGCCCACCACAGCAGGGTTGAGAGCGCGAACCAGGCGACGGTCGCCAGCGCCAGGGCGGCCGCCGCATTCAGGCTCGGCAACAGTTGCCAGGCGACAATCGCGAACGCCGACAATCCCGCGCCGCCAATTGCCGCACCCGCGGCGTCGAGCGCCGCTACGTGCCTGGCGCGCGATCCGCCACGGGGCTGTCCTTGCCGCTGCTGCTGATTTTCGACGTGTCTTTCGACCAGGGTCGATGCGGCTGGGAAAATCGACGGAAATGCGAGAAACAGGCCGCCCAGGACCGGGCCGAACTCTCGCGCAATCATACCTATCAACGCGGTAATCACACCGCCGCACGCGAATCTCACCGCGATCTCGCGCCAACCGGATTGCCTGAGGCTCGAAGGATTGATTCTTATCCGCACGGCTTACCTCAGGCACACGGCCCATAGCAGCATCGAGATGCCAAGCCAGATCACGATCGAAGCGGTCGATGCGACCAGCGCGCTTACTTTGTAATGCATCAGGATATAGCAAGTGACGTATGCATATACGAAGAACGCGGCCGCGCCCAGGATCATCGAGCGCGATTCCGTACTCGCGTACAGAGCACCTTCCCTGAACAGCGCGAGACCGATGGTGGTCACCGCAAGCGATGGAGCCGCGCTGAAGATCCCGGAAAAGCTCCTGGGCTTGAACAGATCGCCCACGAGCGCGAAGGCCGAGATAATCGCCCCTCCCGCGATGAACCGCAACAACAGGTCGCTCAGTTGCAAATTACTCACCCGGTGGATAGGCGATTGCTCCCCGAATCCGGCGGGCGTTGAACGGAGCCGGCGCCCGGACTGGAAGACCCCCGCTGCTTCGCTCTTCGCAATGAGGCGGCGATTATTGACGGCCGCATCAGGCGAAACCATCTGATCGCATCCGAGCGATTCCTGCACACCTGTCGGCAGCCGGCATCGAGGAACCTTCTCGCGGCCGCGAGCGCCGCGCGACCGCCCGCGATTACGGCTGTTTCCGGAAGGTCCCGGCGAAGCGTATGAACGATCTGCAAGGCGCTGTCGACGTTTTCCTCCATGGTGCAGGAAATGCAGATAAAGTCCGCAGAGTAATCTCTGGCGCAAGACCTGATTTTCTCAATTTCAGAACTCGCGGAGAGGAACTGAGCGGCAACTCCGTTTCGCTTCAGCAACTGAAGCAGCATGATAAGGCCCAGGGTGTGTTGCTCGCCGGGAGGAAATAATCCGAGTGCGCGCGGCGCGGAAGCGGACGGTGCTGCGCTCAGCCTGGATCCGAGCTGAACAACCAGTGCCTGGCTCGTATCGATGACGAACCGTCCAAGCTCTTCGCTGATGTGATCGCCTGCGCGTTCTTCGGCCGCCAGCAACACCGCGGGCGTCACGAATTTGTTGAAGGTGTTCTCCAGACCGTACTCGTGGGAGTGACGAACCGCGAGGGCGCGCGCGCTGTCCTCGTCGTGCTCGAGCAGGCTCCGGTAGAAGTCGCGGTAGTCTTCGTTGGGATCGTCGGCGCTCAGCAGCAGGCTGAAAAAGTTCAACGCCGGAATGAAATCGCCCGCGATCTTGAGGCATACGGTCATCGGCACCGACAGGATCAGTCCGGGCGGGCCCCATAACCAGGCCCAGTACATCGCGGATATAAGCAGCGCCACGGCCGACACGCCGATGCCGTGGCCGATCACGATAGGCTCGACGAATTGGGCCAGTATCTGATCCAGTGCGACGAAGACCCCGAGGATCTCGAACGCGGTGCCCCACCCCGGCGACACGGCGAACGCGACGGCGGTCGGCAGCAGTGCCGATGCGGCGGCGCCGACATATGGGATGAAACGGAACAGGAACGCCAGCACGCCCCAGAACCACGGATGCGGCAACCCGAACAGCCAGGTGACAACCGCGATCGCTGCGCCAAACCCGATGTTGAGCAATGAGTACAGCAGCAGATAATGGCTGACGATTTCGCCCGCGGTGTCCATCGCTTCGACAGCGATGGTCACACGCGCCCGCGCGGCCAGCCGGACGAACCGCGCGCGCAGCGCCCTGCGTTCATAGAGCAGAAAAAACAGCAGCACCACCACCAGCAGGCCTTCTGCAGCGCCCGCGAGCAGCGGTAATGCCGGTTTTATCATCTCGCGCATGGGTGAGGGCGCGGGCGCGGCAGTGACTGTCCGACTCGCGCCTCGATGTCCACTCCACGAGTGTTCGACCTGCTGCTCCACTTCCCGTGTCGCGTTTTCCACCTGCTGCAGCCACGCAGGTGTCTTCTTTTGCAGCGCCGACAATTTGCTCGCTATGTTGTCGGAGTACGCGGTCAGCTCGACCGCGACGGAGGTGAGTTCAAATGTAAGAAAATAGCCGAGCGCCGCAACCGCGGTCAGTGCAATGACCACAACCAGCACCGCGCTCACCAGCCGACCCACGAACCGCTCGAGACGATCAATTATCGGGCTGCAGACCAGCGCCAGTATGCCCGCCATCGCGAGCGGCAGCAGAATATCTTTCGCGAAGTAGAGAACCAGGCTGGCAACGATAATCGCGATAAACGGCCGCGCAATGCGATCGTGCTCGAAGCCTTGGTCATGCTCGCGACCGTCGCCGTGACTGTTGGCCGAGGAATCGTTGGCTGAGGCCGTCTGCTCGGAGGCGGCCGCCTCGGCGCGTGTTTCGGGCGCGCGCGGGCGTTGATCGCTCGGTGAATCGCGCGCCATCGACTATACAATCCTGCGATGCAATTGCATCGCGAGCCTGTATCGCAGCCGCCGAGTCGCGATGCGCAAGCCTAGCCGGTCAGACCGCAGATCTGCCGGCGATGAGCGCCACCAGAAAAAGAACGATAAACAGGAAGAACAACACTCGCGAAATGCCGGCGGCGGTACCTGCCACACCGAAAAACCCGAACGCGCCCGCTACCAACGATATAATCAGAAATACAATCGCCCAGTACAGCATCTGCAATTCTCCTCACTCGATCTCGCAATCGGTTCGATGACCGGCCTCGAAGCGTGCCTGAACAGGAAATGATTCTAAGGCGTCGTCGTGGTGGTCGTGGTGGAGCTGGACCCCGCGGGCGCCGAGCCGACAGTACCCGGTTCCGTGGTAGTCGTCCTTGAGGAACAGGAGAAACAACCCGTCGCCGTGCCCAATGCAAAGAGCACGAGCATCGAGCAGCCGCAGCGCGCGATAATCCGTTGTGCGATACTGGTCGACTTCATGTTCTTGCCTCATGACAAAAGTGTGGAAGGAGAGTCATGCATGGGTCATGCCGGAGCATTTCGTCAGATATGAAATTCGCAGTTGGTAATCATTCGATATTCTATGCCGCGAATGCATTAAGCATTCGCGGCTGCGGACTTGAAGGGATTGCAATATTTTTGAAACAGTGTCCGTAAGTCGATTGCCCGGAGATTGACTAATCGCGCCGACGCAGATTTCGGCAATGACGGCGTTCACAAGAGAGTTCGCTGTGGCCGTCTCTCATTCCGAGGAAGATGCGGCGCTAATCGTGGCATATGCGATCGCTCCGCATAGCAGCGCAGCCACGCCGCTCAGCGCGAAGCACAACCACCAGGGCAGCCAGGTGTGCAGCAGAAAGGCGAGCGCCACAAGCAGGAATGAGCCGGCGAGCGAGCTGAGGTAAAGCAGGATCAGCGCTGCGATCGTGCGATCGACGGTTGCCGACAACGCGCGCGCGACCTCGGCCTCGAGCAGCCGCAGTTCGAGCTGGAGGACGCGGACCAGGTCCTCGAGCATGCGCGTCAGCAAGGTCGGCTCGGCTCGCGCGGCCCGGCCGGCGGGCTCGCGGGCGGACTCACGCCGGGCCGGGTCTGGAATCATATCGGCGCGGTCCGCCGTTAGCGGCGTCGCTGAGTGCGGCGCCGAGCAGCCCGCCGAGCACGGCTATAGCGACCGGATCGAAACTGCGGCTGCCCGAGGCAAACCCCAGCGCCCCCGCGATGCAGGTCGAAAGCAACGGATGATGCTCGACCAGGTATTCGGGCTGCAGCCGGGTACCGACGCTTTCAAACTTGCGGTTGACCTCGGACACTGTACGATTGAGGCTCCGCCGCGCATCCTCCAATTCATCCCTAATACGCTCGATGTCGGTCTCCATGTTGCTCCGTCATCGCTTCGATCATGCTCATCAATGCCGGGCCGGCGAAGCTGCGGCCGACAAACAGCGCCAGCGCAAGGCCCACGCGGCTGCGCAACCCGCCGCCGAGCACGAAACCTGTCCCAGCGGACACGGCCAACGCGCGCAGCGGTCGCCGGCGTGCGCTATCTTCGAGCGCGTCTGCGAGACCGACGGTCGAATCACGTTCGAGGTCTCCGGCGGCGGGTGCATTCATTTTTGACCTCCTCGGCCCGTGGGGATCGTCTACGACGGGGATATCTGCCGCAGCGCCTTGGCCGCGAGATAGCCGACGACAAAGGCTCCTGCGAGGGCCACCCACGGCTGACGCTGGACGAAATCCGCCAGCGTATCGGAAACATCGCCGGCGTAATTGAGTCCCTTGTTAGCGTATTGGCGGGCACTATCGTATCCCGCGTCCATCGCCTCACGAGCGGTGCCGAGCGCGTCACGCGCAGTGCCGGCGGCGCTGCCGACTGCCTCGTCAGCTGTTCTGCTCAACTTATCGACGTTGCTGCTCATAGTGGTGCTCCCTGCATCGATTGCGGGGGTGCCCTGCGTGCCACCCCGATTCAATTCACCGCTGGCGATCCGGCTGCGGGGGCGCTCCGGCACTTGTCGGTCTGAGCAGTGCCGGAGCAAGACGATGAGCGGCGCTACAATTCCACCGCCCGCCGAAGTTGGATCCCGCGGCATAAAACAACGAAAACTTAGCCGCGCATTGTGTCACGGAACGTAATCAGCCCGAGCAAGCGTTGTGCCGAAAGATGCTCGAAGTTGGTTTACGTCTGGGAGCGCGCATTTTTTCGATATTCTGAAGGCATGACTCGAGCGTCATCACGCAGACACGGAAATTCCTTTTTGCCTTTCAGCATTGAACAATTTTCATTCGTGCAGAAATTCATCCGCCCGTTCCAGGCCCCGCATCGAATGGCCTCGGTCTTGCTGACCGCTTCTTGCTGACCGCTTATGATGGCGACGCCTCGCGGCATCGGCGTTCCGGTTGCCGACTCCACAGCGGAAGCTGAGAGGACGCGACTCCGCGCGCCCGGAGGTAACATGAAAAGACGAATTTTCGGGCCTAGCATCTTCGCATCGGCGTTGGCCCTGGCGGGATTGGCGGTTGGCGGCCCCTTGGCCGGTGCACAAGAGAACAGCGGCGGACCACCAGCGAGCAATTCGCTGCGCAGCGCGGGCTCATCCGCCGAAAATGCTGCATCCAGTACCGGGCACGCGATCGAACACGCCTATGAGGGCACCAAGACCACCCTTGAGGACACTGCGATCACCGCGAAAGTGAAGACCGCCCTGCACGAGAACAAGGTTACCAAGGGCGGAGACATCCACGTTCATACCGTCGGCGGCGTCGTAACCCTCAAGGGTACAGCGCGGTCGAGCCAGGAATCCGAGACCGCGCGGCGTGTGGCGCGGCAAACCTCCGGCGTCAGGCAGGTAAAAAATGAGCTGACGACGGCCCCCACCGCAACGCGATAGTCGCGCCGTTGGCTGTCCTGCGCGGACCCGCGAGCGGGGGCGGCGGGCTCGACGATTCAATTTCGCGATCGCCGCGTCGTGGGTTGCTGACGCGTGACGAGCATTGCGTGCCGCACCGGCAAATCGCTCTGCTAACAATCTCTGCGTGTCGTTTGATCCGCGTTGAAGAGTGACCGCAGCAAGCATTCGCTCAAAACGACATTAGGTGATGCTCGATACTGTTTGCCGAAACGCAGATGCGCATACCTGACCGTGAACGCAAACGCGCCTCCACGATGTGAGAGTGCAAAGCAATTGTTACTCCCGCGCGAGTAACGATTACCGAACATCCGACAAAGGCGGCACGCAAGTGCGCGGAAAAGGCAAGAATTCCTCGCTTCTGCGCGACGGCATGAGGTTTGCCTTCGTGAACCACGACATCCGCTGACAGGACAGAAAGAGCGCTATGGGAAACTCACCGGTCGTGCACAGCAGCTACGATGGCGTGTGTTCAATGAGCCGCGCTTATGCGAGTGGCGGCAGCGCATGGATCGGAAGCCGGCGGAACCGGTGCGCGCGCACGACGACCGCACTCGCCTTCATCCTCTGCACCAGCGTCGCGCTTACGGGTTGCGCCTCCTCATCATCCGCGCGCGGCGACGTCCAAGCCGAGCAGCATGCGACCAACCTCTCGCCGGAGCAGTGCCAGACCGATGCCACGATACAGACCGCCGCGGATCAGCAGAATTACCGCATTCAACCGGGCGACCAACTAGCGATCAACTTCTATCTCAATCCGGAGTTCAACGATCAGGTGCCGGTGAGTCCTGACGGCAAGATCACGCTGCGCCTGGTGGGTGCGATCGCGGCGGCCGGGATGACGCCGGCCGAGCTCGCCGGCGCAGTCGACAAAGCGTACCTGAGCGAGCTGCGCTCACCCGACGCTTCGGTGACGGTGAAGAACATGCCCGGCCGGCAGGTATTCGTGCAGGGACAGGTGAATAAGCCGGGGGCGTTTCCATTGGAGCCCGGGATGACGGCGTTGCAGGCGTTGGCGGACGCGGGAGGAGTGACCAAAGAAGCCGCCGAAGACAGCGTGGTGCTGATCAGACGCGACGCGTGCGGCCATCCAACGGGGCAACGGCTCGATCTGGCGAGCGCGGTGGACAATCCCGGTCACGGAGAGGACGCGTCGCTGATGCCCTACGACGTGTTGGTGGTGCCGCGCAGCCGAATCGCAAACATGGATCTGTGGGTCGACCAATATATCCGCGGCCTGCTGCCAGTCCAGCCTTACTTCTCGCTGACGCCCGGGCTGTGAGCCAGCGCGCGGGAAACGCATCTCAGGGAGACAGAGCATGATACGGCGGGACTTGCATTACTGGGTTGAACTGCTGTTCAGGCGCAAAAACGCGTTCCTCGAAACCGCGGGGATCATTTTCGGCCTGGTGGTAATCGGCACGCTGCTATGGCCGCCGCTGTACCAGTCGTCGGCCAAAATCCTGGTACAGGACAATCGCGCGCAGTTGCTGGTGTCGCCCGATTTGCAGACCGAGTCCTCGCAAAATCCGGCGATCATCGCCAATCCGGTCAACGAGCAGGACCTCAACTCCGAAGTCGAGTTGCTCACCAGCATTCACCTGATCAAACAGGCGATCGCGGGCCTGCCTTTGCCCAAGGATGTGGCCGGCAGCGGCTTCGTGCAGGATACCGTGGGCCTCGCGCTGCAGCTCCCGAACAGCGGCTACCGCCTGCTGCACGCCTCGCCCGCGCCCGACGCGCGCGATCAATGGGCGCTCAAGCTGGCGCGCCGGCTCGGCGTCTCGGTGATTAAACGCTCGAACATCATCGAGGTCGATTTCAGAGCGCACGACGCGCGCTGGGCGCACGACTTCCTGACGATGTTGCTCAACCAGTACCAGGAATATCACGCCGGTCTCTCGCACGATCCGGAGGCGGCGCAGTTCTTTGACCAGCAGGCGAAGCAGCTGAATGCGCGTCTGGAAGATTCGGAAAACAAGCTGCGCGAGTTCGAGCTCAAGACCGGAATCACCAGCCTGAGCGGACAAAAGCAGGCGCTGGTGACGCGGCTCTCCGATCTGCAGATCGAAGAAGCTCGCGACGCAACCGCGCTGGCCTCGGCCCAGCAGCGAGTCGCGGCGCTCGAGCAGCAGTTGAAGACGACACCCGAGCGCATCAACAAGGAGACGCGCTCGGTACAGAACCTGGCCCTGCAACAGCTCAAGCCGCAGGTGATGCAGCTCGAGGCCGAGCGCGCGGAGCTGCTCAGCCGCTATCAGCCGACGAGCAAGCGCATCACCGAAATCGACGCCAAGCTGGCGGCCGCGCATCGCATTCTCGACCGCGAAAACCATCTCGAGGTGCAGGAGGCCAGCACCGACGTGAATCCGGTGTGGGTCACTGAAGATCAGAGCCTGGCCCAGGCCCAGACCAGCGTCGCGTCGTTGAAGGCAGCGCATGACGCGGTGGGTCAACAGATCGACGCGATGCATCAGCAGCTCTCGGAAATGGTCAACAACGGCATGGAGATCGATCGCCTGTCGCGCCAGGTCGCCACGGACAAGGAGGCTTATCTCGCATACGTGCGCAAGGGCGAAGAGGCGCGCGCGGCGCAGGGGCTCAATCTCAACAAGATCCTCAATGTAAGCCTGGCGCAGCCCGCGACACGGCCTCTGGTGCCGATCTTCCCGGTGATCTGGTTGAACTTTCTGGCCGGCGCGGCCCTGGCAATGGTTGCCGGCGCAGCCGCGGCGTACTGGGAGGAACAGAGCGATCCGCGGCTCTACTCGGCGGCCGCAGTCGAGGAGGCAAGCGGCGTATCCACGATCGCAATTCTGCGCAACGAGGCTTAGCGCCCCGCATATGTACCACTCGCACTACAGCCTCAGCGGCGCGCCGTTCCAGTTCACGCCCGCGCCGAACGCGCTCTACCTGAGCAAGGGACATCGCGAAGGTCTGGCGGTTCTGGAATGGAGCCTGCTCCATGAGCCGACCGGCTTCACCGTGCTGGTTGGCGAGAGCGGGGTCGGCAAGACCACGCTGGTCTGCGCGATCCTGGCGCGCAGTTACGCGAACGTGCGCAGCGCCTACATCAATAATCCAAAGCTCGAATTCGAGCAGATGTTGCAGGCGATCATGGTGCAACTGCTCCAGCAGCCGGGCGGGCGGAGCAGGCTGGAAATGATTGACAGCTTCGCCGCGATGCTCAATCAGCTGGCGCCGGGCGAGCGCGTCGCAATCATCATTGACGAGGCCCAGGATCTGGAGAACGAGACGCTGGAGGATCTCCGGCTGCTGTCCAACCAGGATGCGGCGGCTGAGCGCCGCCTGCAGATCGTTTTGGTGGGGCAGCCTGAACTGATCGATCGCCTCAGCAGCCCGGCGATGGTCGGCCTCAACCAACGCATCGGAGCGCGCGTGCTCCTGGGGCCGTTGGAGACAGCCGAGGCGCGCGAATATGTCGACTGCCGACTGCGCCTCAGGGGCGGGAGCGCGCGGAAAGTCTTCGCGCCCGCCGCCTTGCAGCACCTGGTGCGGCATGGCCGCGGCATTCCACGGCGGCTGAATGTGCTCTGCCACAACGCGATGCTTCTCGGCTATGTCGGCGGGCGCAAGCGGGTGACGCTGGCGATGGCGCGCGCCGCCGTCAACGAGTTCGATAACCTGCTCGGCTCGCGGCCCGCGGGGCGTGAGGAACCGGCGCAGGCGCCGCGCCCGCGGCTGTTCGCGCGCGCGGCGCTGGCGTTTGCGGCGCTGATCCTGGTCGTGCTCGGCGCGCTCTATGTCTGGTCATCGCAGGCCGGGTTCGCTCTGCTCCAGACTCACGCATCGATGCGTGGAGAGACCGTTCGTCCCGCGATCGTTCCATCCTTGCCGGGTCCGCCGATCCCGTATCCTGGCCTCAACCCCCTCGCTGGTGTCGCGCCATGAGCAAATACTACGAAGCGATAACCCGTCCTCAGGAGCCGCGCCAGATCGACGAGCCGCCGCGCGCTGAAACCTCGATCTTCAACCCGAGCAACGCGCCGGCCCATTCGCTGGTGCCCCTGCCGACGCTCGAGCACGTGCCCTCGGCGGTGGCACGCGCGAGCGCGATTCGCAATCTGACCGAGCGGCTCGCGCCGGTGGCGGTGGTCGAAAAATCCACGCGCTTGCTGGTGACGGGATGTCGGCCGGGCGACGGCGCGTCCACCGTGGCCACCGCGATCGCCATCGACATCAGCCAGCGCCTGGGCCTGCGCACGATGCTGGTCGATGCGCATCTGCGCCACCCGTCACTGCATCGCCTGTTTCAGCATCCCGGCCGCCGCACGCCCGAACTGGTGCTGGACGGCGCGCTGCAGATCCGCGCCACCGAATGGCCGCGGCTGGAACTGGTGACCTGTTGCGTTTCGAGCCCCGATTCGCAGGCGCAGCTGTTCGACGAGTTCGACGCCCTGCTCGGCACCTACCCCGCGGTCATCGTCGACCTCGGGGTCACCCGGCTCGACGCGCGCATGCTGCCCCTGGCCCGCTCCGAAGATCCGATCCTGATGGTCGTACGCCAGGGACATACGGAACGGCGGGAACTGGCGACCACGGCGAGCGCGCTGCGCGCCGCGCGCCGGTCGCTCGCCGGCGTAATCCTCAACGATGCGACCGATCCGGTTGCGAAACCTATACGGAGACTGCTTGGACGATGAATCAGCTTGCTAATGCGGCGGAACTCGTGATTCCTGCGATCAACGGTCGCGACGGCGCCGATGCGGCCGCCGCCAGGCGCCTGCGCGGAGTGGCGGTGGTGGGTCTTGGCTACTGGGGGCCCAACTGGGTGCGCAACTTCTATCAGCTCCAATGCGCCGAGCGCGTGATCGCCTGCGATCTCGACCGCGGCCGTTGCGAGCGCGTGCGCGGTCTGTACCCTGGCGCCGAGATCGATTTGAGCTTCGAGGACGTGCTCGAGGATCCGGATATCGAAGGCGTGATCATCGCCACCCCGGTCAGTCGGCACTACCCGATGGCGCGGCGGGTGCTGGAGGCGGGCAAATCGGTGCTGGTCGAGAAGCCGCTCGCGATGTCGCCGGCCGAGGCTTCGGACCTGATGCGGCTGGCGCGCCGACGCGGAAGCGTGCTGATGGCCGGGCATACCTTCGAGTACAGCGCGCCGGTTCTCAAGCTGCATGAAGTGATCTCGAGCGGCGAGCTGGGCGAGGTGTTTTACGTCAGCTCGATCCGCGCCAATCTCGGACTGTTCCAGCACGACGTCAACGTCGTCTGGGACCTCGCCACCCATGACATCTCGATCATCCTGATGGTCATGGGCCGCATGCCCGAAGAGGTGAGCTGCCAGGGCCAGAGCCATTACCGCGACGGGGTCGAGGACGTGGCCCTGCTGGCGATGCATTTCGCCGACAACGTGATCGCCTTCGTGCACGTCAGTTGGCTCGACCCGAACAAGATCCGGCGCACCACGGTGGTCGGCTCGCGCAAGATGCTGGTGTACGACGACACCGCGCTGCAGGAGAAAATCCGCATCTACGACAAGGGCGTGGACGTGCAACGTTACTACGACACCTTCGGCGACTTTCAGTTCTCCTATCGCTATGGGGATATCCAGATCCCGCGTATCGAGGAAGCCGAGCCGCTCAAACGCGAATGCGAGCACTTTGCCGATTGCATCCGCAACGCGACAACCCCACGCACCGACGGCATGTCGGGCGCACGCGTGGTCAGCGTGCTGCACGCGGCCAACATCTCACTGCGCCACCATGGCCGCCGGGTGCCCGTGGAAGTTCCGCACGCGTAGCGCGATGGGACAATTATCCGGCAAATCGCCGTTCACCTGCGTGGCTGAGGACGTGCGCCTGGGCGCGGGCGTGCGACTGGCGCCGTTTGTCAATCTTTATGGATGTGAAATCGGCGCCGACACCCGCGTCGGCGCCTTTGTCGAGGTGCAACGCGACGCCTCGATCGGCGAGCGCTGCAAGATTTCCAGCCACACCTTCATCTGTTCGGGCGTGACCATCGAGGACGAAGTGTTCGTCGGCCACGGGGTGGTGTTCATCAATGACCGCAACCCACGGGCGACGACCGCGGACGGCGCGCCGCAAACCGAACAGGACTGGCTGATGGAGCGCACGGTGGTGCGGCGCGGCGCGTCGATCGGGAGCGGCAGCGTCATCATGTGCGGCGTCGAGATTGGCGCGCGCGCGCTGGTCGGCGCAGGCGCGGTGGTGACGCGCGACGTGCCGCCGGGCGCGGTGGTGATGGGCAATCCGGCGCGCGTGCGCGACCCCCGGGGCGGACACGCCGCATCTGAACAACCTCAAGCATCGTCCGACAAAGGAGTATCGCATGCAGATTAAATTCAACGACCTCGTCTCGCAGACCGCGGAGATCCGCGAGCGCGTCGAGCGCGAACTGGTACGTATCCATCTGGACGCCGGCTATATCGGCGGCGCCCAGGTCAAGTCTTTCGAGGAGGAATTCGCCGCCTACCTTGGCGTGCGGCACGCGATCTCGGTCGGTTCGGGCACCGATGCGCTGCGCCTGGCGCTGCTCGCGGTCGGCGTGGGTCCGGGCAGCGAGGTCATCACCTCGCCGATGACGTTCATCGCGACCGCGGCGGCGATCCGGCAGACCGGCGCACGCCCGACGCTGGTCGATATCGACCCCGAAACCTGCAACATCGATCCGAACGCGCTGCGCCGCTATCTCACCGAGCGCCGGCGGCGCTCCCCGCACGGCCTGCGCGCGATCGTGCCGGTGCACCTGTACGGGCTGCCGGCGGCAATGCCCGAGATCCAGGAGATCGCGGTCGAGTTCGGACTGCGCATCGTCGAGGACGCCTGCCAGGCGCACGGTGCGTCCTTTCACGACGGGCAGCGCTGGCGTTACGCGGGGACCTTGGGCGCGGCCGGATGCTTCAGTTTTTACCCGGGTAAGAACCTCGGCGCGTGGGGTGACGGCGGCGCGATTGTGACCGATAACGATGAAATCGCCGAGCGCGTCAGAATACTGCGCGACCACGGGCGCATCTCGCACTATGCGCACCAGGATTACGGCTACAACTCGCGCCTCGACGCGATCCAGGCGGCGGTGCTGCGCGCCAAGCTCGAGCGGCTGTCCGATTGGAACCGTCGGCGGCGCGAAATTGCCGAACTGTATCGCCAGCTGCTCGACGGATCCGAGCTGACCCTGCCGGTCGAGCCCGAGGGCCTGGCCTCGGCCTATCACCTGTTCGCGATTCGCAGCCGCCGGCGCGACGCGATCCGCCAGGAGCTGCTGAGCCGCAATATCGAATGCGGAATTCACTATCCCGTGCCGCTGCATCTCCAGCCCGCCTGTCGCGACCTCGGATACCGGCCCGGGGACTTTCCGGTCAGCGAGCGGGTCGCGGATACGGAACTGTCACTGCCGATGCATCCGCATCTGACCGACGCGGAGGTGCGGCAGGTGGCCGAAGCCGTCGCCGCGGCTGCCCGCAAGCCGCCGGTAATCTTCGCCGGCGAGCATCGTCGAAGCCCGGCCGTTTCTGCTCTCCCCCCGGAGCGTGGCGAGTGAGACATGTTCGCCGGCGAGTTACAACGGCAGAAGGCGCTGTTCGCGGCCTGTGACGGCCTCGCACTGCTGGCGGCGTTCGCGGCGGCGCTGATGCTGCACGATCCGTCGAACTCGATGCACGAGCGCCTATTGGCCAACAACCCGGCGCTGCTATGCTTCAACGTGCTCGGCCTGGTGTTCCTGTGGATCCTGGTGTTCCGCGCGTGCGACCTCTACCGCATGCGCAACGGCGGACTGAAGGAATTCATCGGCGTCGTGCGCGGCTGCTCGTACGCGGCGATGCTCACGGTGCTGATCGGGTTCGTCGCGCACGTCAGCGTCTCGCGCATCACGGTCGGCCTCGCCTACATGCTGAGCATGGTCGCGGTCGCCGCCGAGCGCGCGGCGACTCGCGCGTGCATCCGACGCTTTTACGCCAATCCCAAGAACGCGATCCCGCTGGTGCTGATCGGATGTAACCGGTTCGCGCACTACCTGTGCGACCAGATACTCGACGAGATGACGCCGTACGAGGTGATAGGCTTTCTCGGCGACGACAGCGACGTGCATCAGTATCGCGGATGCCCGGTGCTTGGCCCGGTCGAGCGCCTGAGCGAACTGGCCGCGGTCTATCCCTCGCTCGAAGCCGCGATCGTCCTGCCCGAGGCGCCGCGCGAGCAGCACGAACGGGTGATCGCGATGTGCGAAGAGCAGCGCCTGCGCTGGTGGATGATGCCGTGGGTGGCCAAATGGCCGCGCGGGGGTCTGCGCGTCGACATGTTCGGCGTCGTACCGCTCATCAGCCCCCGCGGATCGAACATCGAAGGGCTCAATTACGCGCTCAAGCGCGCCTTCGATGTGACCGTCGGCGGCCTGCTGCTGCTGGCGACGGCGCCCTTGCTGGCGCTGAGCGCGCTCGCCATACGCCTGTTCGACGACGGGCCGATCCTGTTTCGCCAGACACGCATCGGGATGCGCGGGCGGCCGTTCAGCATGTACAAGCTGCGGACCATGCGCGCGGTCGCGGACGACTCGTCGCATCGCGACTACGTGCGCCGCTGGATCGGCCAGGGCGAGGGCGCTGCGCAGAACCGCGATCGCGGCGAGCGCGTGTTTAAAATGACTGACGACCGCCGAATCACGCCGCTGGGGCGATGGCTGCGCCGCTTCAGCATCGACGAGCTGCCCCAGCTCATCAACGTGGTGCGCGGCGAAATGAGCCTGATCGGCCCGCGGCCGGCGCTGCCTTATGAACTCGAGCTGTACCAGCCGTGGCACCTGCGGCGCTTGGACGGCGCGCCCGGGATCACCGGGTTATGGCAGGTGAGCGGGCGCAATCAACTCTCGTTCGACGACATGGTCCGGCTCGACGTGCATTACCTGCAAAGCTGGTCGTTCGTGGGCGATCTGCGCATCCTGGCGCGCACCGTGCCGGCGATGCTGCGCGGAGGAGGGATGTGAATCCTTCGCCCGCCCGGACCAATGATCAGCCGCGCCCGGCTGAGTGGCACGCCGCAACGCAAGCCGCGGCCGCGGCCGAGCCACGACATTCGCTGTGGCAGGCCGTCGCGCGCAGCGTGCGCGACAACATAATCGCCGAGTTTACCGTTCAGGCAATACGTCTTGGCGGATTCGTGCTGCTCGCACGCAAGCTGACGCCGGACGACTTCGGCGTTTTCCGCGTGCTGATGGTGGTGGGCGTGCTGGCGACCCTGACCAACGCGACCGGGCTGAGCGACGCGCTGGTCCAGCGCCGCGAGATCACTGCGGCGCACGAGACCACCGCATGGTGGGTCGGCATGATGCTCGCGTTGTGCGCGGCGGCGATTCTGTACGCGGCCGCGGGCGCGCTCGCGCAGCTCATGGCGATGCCGCGCCTGGGGGCCGGCGCGCGGCTGCTGTGCGTGCCGGTCCTGCTCGACGCGACCACGGTGGTGCCGAACGCGCGTCTGCGGCGCAGGCTCAACTTCAGCGTGCTCGCGGCCGCCGACGTGGTGGCCGAGACGGGTTTCATCCTGGTGGCCCTGGCGGTGCTGTGGCGCTCGCTGCCGGCGTGGAGCCTGCCGGCGGGCCTGGCGGCGCGCATTGCGCTGCGCGCGATGGTCATCTGGAGCGCAGAGCCTTACGTGCCGCGCGGTTGGATGAGCCTGAGCGCGTGGCGCGACTTCTCGCATTTCTCGACCGCGGCCTGGAGCAGCGGGATTGTTTACATCTTCTCGTCCAATTCCGACTATCTCCTCGTCGGGCGGCTGCTCGGCAGTTCGGCCCTGGGCTTCTATGGCATGGCGTGGGATCTGCTGCGCTTCGTGCCCGATCGCCTGCATCGCGTGGCGGGGCGCGTGACCTTCCCGGCGTTCTGTCAGCTACAGGAGGATCGCGAGGCGCTGGCCCACGCCTATCTGGATTTTTTCGATTACACCTCGCGCGTCGTGCTGCCGATCGCGGTCTGCGCGGCAATCGCCGCACCCGAGATCCTGCGCACGATTTACGGCCCGCAGTGGGTCCCCTCGACTGTGCCGATGAGGCTGCTCGCGCCGGGTCTCGCGCTGAGCGGACTGCGCCTCGGAATCGGGCCGGTTTATTACAGCAAAAATCGCCCGATGTACGATCTGTACCTCCACGGCATCCGCCTCACCCTGCTCGTGATCGCGGTGCTCGGACTCGCGCGCTGGCAACTGTTTGGAGTGAGCGCCGGCATGAGCATGGTCGAAGGCACCGTCAGCGTGCTGGGCCAGTGGCTCGCGTGCGCGCTCATCGGTCTCAGCCTGGGACATCTGGCGATGGCAGCCGGCTCGGCCCTGCGTCTGACGGCAGTGTGCGCGGCCGCCACGCTGGCGGGGAAAACCCTCGGCTGGGTGGCGATCGGCAGCGGAGCGATCTCGAGCCACTCGATCGTGTTAGCCGCCGCGGCCCTGCCGCCGGCGCTGCTTTATCTGTGGCTGGAGCGCTCGCATGCGATGGACTTGATCGGTCGAGCGTTCGTTCCCACCCATGCGCAGGCCAAGGCGTAGCGGGCGACGGCACAGATACCGTCCGGCATCCATGAAGAAATATATCGCCATAACCCCGGCACGCGACGAGGAAAGGCTTTTGCCGGGACTGCTGAGCGCAATGGTCGCGCAGACGCGCCGCCCCGAGCGATGGATCATAATCGATGACGGCTCGACCGACCGCAGCGGCGAGATCGTCGACCGCGCGGCCCGCCATCATCCCTGGATCACTCCGCAGCATCTGCCGCGCAATGGGGCGCGCGCGCCGGGCGGCGAGTCGGTAATCATGCGCTTTTTGCCGCGCGCGGCCTGGGAAGGTTACGACGCCATCCTGCGCTTGGACGCCGATCTGACGTTTCAGCCGCAATTTGCCGAGCTGCTGCTCGCCGAATTGGAGAAGGACCCGCGCCTGGGAATCGCCGGTCCAACGCTGTACGAAGCGCGCGGCGGCCGCTGGCACGAAATCCCGGCGCCATCGTTCCACACGCGCGGCGCGGCCAAGTTCTATACCAGCGCGTGCTTCGCCGCGATCGGAGGGCTCGAAGCGGGGCTGGGATGGGACACCATCGATGAGGTCCGCGCAATGATGCTGGGTTTCCGCACCCGCAGCTTCAGGCACGTCTGCGCCTACCATCATCGCCCCCAGGGCGCGGCCGGCGGCAACTGGCGAGGGCGCAAGGCGGCGGGCCGTGCCGCCTACAACGTGGGCTATTCGCCGCTGTTCCTTGCGGCGCGCGCGCTGCGCCTGGGCGTCGATTGGCCGCCGCTCATCAACGGCCTGGGCCTGATGGCGGGATATCTTGAAGGGGCGATGCGAAGATCGCCGCGGCCGGTGTCGCCCGCGGTAATCAAGTTCGTGCGCCGCCAGCAACTGCGCAGACTTCTCCTGAGGGAATCCGTATGGCGCTGAGCCTCAAAATGCCGATCGACGGCGCGGCGCTGGCGCGCAGCGATCATCAACTCCCCGCCGATGAGCGCGACGCGCGCAATGACGCTTTCAGCTTCTGGAAGCTGCCCGAGCAATGGCGCCCGCAGCTGGAGCCGGAGATCGGGCCGTCGGAGGCGGCCGCGGAGCGCCTTCTGCACGAGCAATATCTGCCCGAGATGGATCGGCATCCGCCTTCGGCAATGCGCGCCTATTACCTGGTCAAGCGCCTGATTCCCGAGCGCGTCCGCCATCGCCTCAATTCGGCGGCGATCCGCGCGCGCACGCCGCTCAGCTTTCCGAGCTGGCCTTGCGAAAGCGCGCTGGTCGAGCTGCGGCGCGATTGGCTGCGCCGGGCAATGGAGCGGCTCGGGCTGAGCGACGGCTGGCATATCGGCTTCTGGCCCAACGGCGCGAAGTGCTGCATCGTCCTCACCCACGACGTCGAGAGCCCCAAGGGCTTCGAGCGCATGGAACGGATGGCCGCGATCGAGGAGCGGCTGGGTTTTCGTTCGGCGTGGAATCTGCCGCTCGCGCAGTACCCGATCGATTGGAGCCGGGTGGAACGGATGCGCGAGCGCGGGTTCGAATTCGGCGCGCACGGCCTGTGCCATGACGGCCGCCTGTTTCGCACCCAGCGCGACTTCGGCGAGCTCGCGCCGATCCTCGAGCGCCTCGCCGCCGAGCACGATCTGCGCGGCTTCCGCTCGCCGTCGACTTTGCGCGACCCGCGCGCGATCGCGACCATGGCCTTCGACTTCGATTCCAGCTACTCGGACACCGATCCCTATGAACCTCAGCCGGGCGGGTCATGCAGTCTCTTCCCGTTCCATCTGTCGCGGATCGTGGAACTTCCCTACACGCTGCCCCAGGACCACACGCTGATTCATCTGCTGCGCCGCAGCCCGCTTCCGATCTGGACCATGAAGGCGAAGTGGATCGCGTCACTGGGCGGCATGATCCTGACCTTGACCCATCCCGATTATTGCGGCGACGGGGTTTATCTCGAAGCTTACGAGGAGCTGCTGCGGCGGCTCGGCGCGATCGATTCGGCATGGCGGGCGCTGCCCTCGCAGGTGGCCGGCTGGTGGCGGCAGCGGGCGCGGCTGCGGCTGGCGATCGACAACGGACAACCGCGCATCGCCGGCGGCGGTGCGGAACGCGCAACCGCGGTGCGGCTGAGCGATCAGCCGCTGGCGAATTAGGAGACTGCCGTGGCCCGCGCTCTGCTCATCGCCTACACGACCTACGTTCACGACGGCCGCGTCAAGCGCCACGCCGAGGCCCTGGCCGAACGCGGCGATCATATCGACGTGATCTGCCTGGACAGCGGCCACAACGGATTGCTCAATGGCGTCAACGTCATCGGCCTCAGAATGCCGCGCTATCGCGGAGCGAGCCGCTCGAGCTACATGCGCAGCTATCTGCGCTTTTTCGGCAAGGCTTCATGGACGGCGCTGCGTCTGAGCCTCGCCGCGCGTTACGACGTGGTGATCGTCTGCACCATGCCGGACGCGGCGGTGCTGTGCGCGCTACCGGCGAGGTTGCTCGGCAGCCGGATCGTGCTGGACATCCACGACACCATGCCCGAACTCTACCAGGACAAGTTCGGCGGCCGGCGCGGCGCGATCGGCGCGCGGCTGCTGATGCTCGAGGAGCGCGCCAGCGCGAGCTGCGCCGACCGGGTGATCGCGGTGCACGCGCTGCATCGCGCGCGCCTCATCGAAGCGGGCGTCCCCGCGGACAAAATCGTCACGGTGATGAACGCGCCGGACCCCGCGGTGTTCGGCGCGATGCCGGAGCGGCGCGAGCGCGGCGACGGCAAGTTCGTCGTGGCCTGCCATGGCACACTCACCTACCGGCTCGGGCTGGATATCGCGATTGAAGCGATCGCGCTCGCGCGCCGGCGCATCCCGGGCCTGGGCATGCGCGTGATTGGCACCGGCGACTATCTCGCGGCGGCGCAGCAGCTCGTGGCGCGCCGCGGGCTGGGCGACTGCATCACCTTCACCGACCTGGTTCCGATTGAAGAGCTGCCGCGCCTGCTGAGCGAGGCTGACGTCGGCCTGGTGCCGAACCGCGCGAGCAATGCGACGCACCTGATGCTGCCCGTGAAGCTGCTTGACTATACCGCCCTGGGCATTCCGACAATCGCCGCGCGCCTGCGAACGATCGAACGCTACTTCAACGATCGCGCGGTGCGATTCTTCGAGCCCGGCCACGCCGACGACCTTGCCGATGCGATCGAGGAGCTTTACCGGGATCGCGCGCGGCGAGTCGAACTCGCGCACAACGCCCGCCGCGCGGTCGAGCGCATCGGCTGGCCGGTACAGCGCATCGAATACTATCGCGCGATCGATTCATTGCTGCAAAAGCAACCCACGGCGGCGCGGTGCGGACCGGACCGCGCGGCATGAACTCGGAACACAAGCCCGCGAGGAGGAAACCAGTGGAGCAAGGGGAGATTCTCATTGTCGGCCTCGGCGAGGTCGGGTCGGCGCTGGCGGAAGTAATTGAGCGCCACGCGCCGGTGCTGCGTCATGATATCGAGCCTCGCGAGTTTGACGCGCGCATCGGCGTGATGCACATCTGCATCCCCTTCCAGTCGAGCGCGCAGTTCGAGGACGCGGCATGCGCCTACATCCGCCGTTTCAATCCGGCGCTGACCATCGTCAACAGCACCGTGCTGCCGGGCACGACCAGCTCGCTGGCGCGCCGCAGCGGCGCTCCGGTGGCCTATAGCCCGGTGCGCGGCAAGCACGTGCGCATGGCGCAGGATCTGTTGCGCTACACGAAGTACGTGGCCGCGGCCGATAGCGACGCGGCGGCGGCGCGCGCGGAGCGCCATTTCCGGAGGGTCGGGATGACCACGCGGCGCATGCAACGGCCCGAAACCCTCGAGCTGGCCAAGCTCGCCGAGACCACCTATTTCGGCATTCAGATCGCCTTCGCCCAGGAACTCGATCGTTATGCGCGCAGGGTCGGCGGAGATTACGAGGAGGCGATCGACTTTTTCGAAGAAGTCGAGTTCCTGCCGCGCGCACGCTATTTCCCCGGAGTCATCGGCGGCCACTGCGTCATCCCCAACATCCAGTTGCTGCGCCGCATAGCAGGCTCCCCGCTGCTCGACGCGGTGCTCGAATCCAACGACCTGCGCGCGCGCGAGGCCGGACCTGCGAGCAAGGATAATCGCCGGCGCAAGCCGCTGCGGCGCGACGGTCAGGCGCTCTCGGACGGCTAGCAGTCACGCGTGACGGCGGCGCGCCCGCCGGCGCTTCGCGCGTCGAGCGCCCACGAGTCTCGCGCCGCGGCGCGGCTCGCGATGCTTTTCGAGTGGCAGCGAGCGGCCCAACGGATATCAATTCGGCGCTTAAGAGATTGTCTCTACGACGAGTCGGATGCGAGCGACCGCGCCTCCTCCTCGCCGCGAGTTTCGAATATGCGGCGAGAGCCCGTCCCGGCCGCCGCGCGCTGCATGCGCACAGGTAGGTATGCTTGTTCACCAGCCGGCCGGCGAAGGAGAGCTTAAACGAGTTACGCCCTTGCTCGGGCCGGATGGATTCCGCCGAGGGTCGAAAGTGGCGACGCCCACCTTAGTGGCGAAGCCCACCTTGCATTCACGCTCTTCATTAACGCGACGCCCGCGCCCATTGCGCCGAGGCCAGGGCCGCGACCGCGCGCGGCAGCTCGACCTGCGCCCGCTCGCGCTCAACCCTGATTTTTTCCAGCGCCACGACGCGCGAGCGTTCGGCAATCACCCACGCAAGCCCGAACAGCAGTGCGATAATGCCGCCGCCGAAGTCGCCCAGGGCCTGTTCCGAGAAGTTGTTGATCAGCGCGGGCACCGCGATGAAGAAGAACATCGGCTTGAGGTTCCAGGGATCCTGCGGTTGACGCAGGGCGAACACCCATGGGCGGAGCACGATAAACAGCCACAGGATCGTCGCGGGAATACCCAGCCCGAGCGCGTGTCCGAGGTAGCCGTTGTGCAGCGAGCTGTGCGGGCCGAGGTCCCACGGCCCCCACCACAGCGGAAAATACCTGCTCTGGAAGACCGTGCCGCTGGTCTCATAGCCGTAACCCAGGAAGGGACGCGCCTGGATCTGCCGTACGATAAAATCCCAGATGTCGGTGCGGCCGGTGAGGGTCGAGACGTCGCCGCGATCGATGTACGCAGAGAATCCTGAATGGAAGCTGACGACTGCGGCCGCCAGCGCCAGCACGCCTGCGCACAACAGGATCCCGCGCAACCTCCACTTCCAAATCGCGTAGAGAGCGCAGCCTATGCCGACCGCAACCGCGGGCGAGCGCGAATCCGCCAGAAAGTCGAGCATCAGCGACGCGATGATCATCGCCGCCAGCATTAACCGTTCGCGTCCCTGCGCCGCGGGCCATCGCACGAGTGCGAGCCCGACCACAATCAGCATCAGCGCGCCGACGTCGTTGGGATTGTTGAGCATGCCGCGAAATCGGTTCAGGCCGTCCACGGACAATCCCTGTTTCGCGTAATTCGCGAGTTCCTGGGCGGTGTAGCTCTCCTGCGGGCTCGCCCAGGAGATGGAGTGCGGCATCAGCACCGTGCTGAGCGCCAGCAGTACGAGCACCACGCCGCAGGCGAGCAGAAAATGCAGCAAAAGACGCGACACATCGTCAGGCTGCCGGACCTCGAGCACGCAACCCGCCAGCGCAATCATCGCCAGCACCGACTCAACCAGCCGCGCTCCCGAGTACAACGGAGACAGCGAGTATACCACCGTCACCGCGGCCCACGCGAAATAAATGACGTAGAGTCTGAAACCGCCGGTGCCGAGGATGCCAGAGCGCCGCACCGCCGGCAGCATCGGGACCGCAAGCATCGCGAGCGCGCCGTAGTGCAGCGGCGCGCGGGTGCTGTCGCTGAGAAACGAAACTTCGATCAGCAGAAATACCAGCGCCAGCGCGAACGGCGCCCACTCGCGGTGGCGCACGGCGTAGACGATGCCGCCGACCGCGATCGGCGCCGCGATCGCGCCCAGTGCGACCAGCACAAAGGACTTGGAAGGACTATCGCCCAGGACGAAGACGAGGCCGAAAGCGGCAATTACAGCGATCGCGCACAATGCCGGAATCGGCAGCGCGCGAAACCGCTGTGATGATGCGAAATCGTCGTCCTCAAACATGCGTGCGACGAAATGAAGCAAATGGGGTGCCAGTAAAGTGGAGCCGAAAATCCGCTTTTCGGCCGCGGAAGCGTGAAATTAGGAAAACCCGACGCTTAAATGTCAGGTAAAAACGCCTCAGCGCGTGAAACTGTTGCCGGACCCATGACCTAAGCCGGATTGCGGGAGCCCGGCTTCGTGCCCGCGAAGACCGCGAAGATCAGATTGCGGTAAACGCACGCCACGTCGATCAGTCCCGCCTCGCGCATCCACGCCAGTTGCTGACCCACAGTCGCCGGCAGATCCTGTTTCATTCGCTCGAGCGCCGCCGCGAGATCGCGATCGGCGATCTTCATCTCGCGTGCGCGTCTCATCCAGGCCTCGCGCGCATGACGATCGATCGCGGCCGTTTCGCCCGCGACCTGGTCGGCATTAACGAATACCCCGCCCGGGGTGAGATGGTTGCAGATGTCGGCGAACAGATGGCGCTTGCCGCTGTCCGGCAGATGATGGATCGCCAGGGCCGATACCACCGCATCGTATGCTCTGGCCGGTGCGCCGGCGGTGAAATCCGCGGTCACGAAACGCACCCGACGACCGAGCGGCTTCAATCGCTGACGCGCGATCGCGAGCATCTCGGGCGTGAAGTCGAACAACGTAAGCTGCGCCTTGGGAAACGCCTCGGCGATCATCGCCGAGAACAGGCCCGTGCCTGCTCCTAGTTCGAGCGCTTCGAAGCGCGCTTCGCGTTCGAACGGCAGCAGCTCGAGCGCCGTGCGATAGAATTCGTCGAAGCACGGCACCAGTTTGCGCCGCGCGCGATCGTAGCTCTCGGCGCTGGCGGCGAATGCGTTGCTGACCGCGCGCGTCATGCGGCGAGACTAGCCTATTGCGCGCCGGCCGGGCGAGCGCCAGGGCGCATTTGACAGCCCTGTCGCTTTGCAGTTATCGCGATGGGAACGGCCCGGCCAGGGCCGCCAACGGAGAGGAGACCCATGGCGACCGTACGCTTGATCGAATATCGCGAGGCGAGCGCGGAGGTGCGCGCCGTCTATGACGACATCATGGCCACGCGCAAGACCGATTGGATCAACAATTTCTGGAAGGCGCTGGCGAATCACCCACCCACCCTGCTCCGCACCTGGGAGAGCGTCAAGGAAGTGATGCGTCCGGGCGCGCTCGAGCCGCTGGTCAAGGAGATGATCTATCTCGCGGTCAGCGCCACCAACGCATGCGAATACTGCATCCGTTCGCATACCGCCGGGGCGCGCAAGGCCGGCATGACGGACGAAATGCTGGGCGAGCTGATGGCGGTGGTGGGGATGGCGAACGAAACCAACCGCCTGGCCAGCGGCTACCAGGTCGAGGTGGACGACCGCTTCAAATGACGGCGCGCCGCTTCCTTCAGCCGCGGCAGCGGAGCGGCGATCCCGCTCCGCTCACTCCCGCCGGCTGCCGTCCGCCTTCGCTTCGCGAGTCTCATCGAAGCAGATAACCGTCACCGAGCCGACCGAGCGATCGGCGGGCAACGGCCGCGGCTATCGCGATATATACATGCCGAAGCGCTCACAGTTCTCGGCGACACGCTGCACAAGACCGTCGGAGGTCGAGAGTTCGCGCGCGCCGGGAGTATCCGTCGGAACGCCAAATTCCGCAAAGAATCTCTCGAACCCTTTAGGGCGCCATCCGGTCACCCATACCGTGTCGTCACCGGTGTTGTTGATGAACGTGTGCACTGCGCCGGCGGGCAGTTCGACCCAATCGCCGGCGCCCATCGTGCGCCAGTCGCCGTTCACCATCACGTCAAGTTTGCCCCTCATAATGAAAAAGAACTCGCGTTCGGTCCGGTGAAAGTGCGGCGGGGGACCGGGCACCCGGGGCGGAGATACGACCTCGATCAATCCGTATGCGTCGTCGGTACACCAGCGCCTGACCTTGTGGCCCAGGACCCAGGCGGATTCGGTTGCGCTCATGATCGCACCTCGGCTTCGACAATAGTTAGGCTTCCTGACCAATATCGACAGGCTACCTGACAATTGCTAACCTGTCAACCATGAGCAACAAGTCCAGTGTCACTGAGGAACTCGGCACGCTGGGCGCGCTGCTGCGCGCACCGTTCGACGCCTTGCAGGAATTCGTCTATCGCGATCTCGGCAGAGCCGGCCATCGCGATGTGCGCCCGGCGCATAGCGCCGTGCTGCGCAACATTGCGCGCGAGGGATCGCGTGTCACCGAAATGGCCGAACGCGCGGGCATGACCAAACAGAGCATGGCCGAGCTCATCGAACACCTGCGGGCGCGCGGCTACATCGAACTTGCTCCCGACCCGAGCGACGGGCGCGCGAAGCTGGCGCGCCTGACCGCGCGAGGCTGGAACCTTCACGGCACTCTGGTCCGCAGAAGCCGCGAGTTCGAAAAGGAATGCGCGCGCCGCATCGGAGAGGCCGAATGGAGGCGGTTCCGCGCGCTGTTGCAGCGCGTCGCGCACTGGTCCATCACCCGATCGAGAAGTGGATAAACCCGTTGGTGCGCTTTGCGGAGCGCGTGATCCGCTGCCGGTCGGCTTCAAGCGAGCCCCTGGGGCCTGCTGCCGAAGCATAAAGCGGACAATCGTCCGCCGAGGTACGATATCCTCCGGCGACGGCAGCAAGCAGGGAATGAATCAGCTTAGCGCGGCCACGCTCCGGAAATGCATTTGAAAAGCGCGAGAGCCGATCGCGCCGGGCTCTCGCCCGCCATGGCTTGTCCCCGGGCGTTATCTGCGTTCTTATAACCATCGTGTACAATGAGCCGGTTTCCGATCCGTCGATAATCGGCTGCCCGCACTGCGATCTGGTGCAGCGGCTGCCGCAGCTCGCGCCCGGCGCGTCGGCGCGATGCCCGCGCTGCAACGAGGAACTGTGGCGGCACAAGGAGGACGCGCTCAACCGCACGTTGGCGCTGTCACTGGGCGCGGCCGCGCTTTATCTGGTAGCCAATACGGTCCCGATGCTCGGTCTCACCGTGGTCGGCCGTTCGGCATCGACCACCGTGATCGGCGGCGCCGAGCACTTGTGGCAGCAAGGCACGCGTGTGGTCGCGGTCCTGGTCATGTTCACCGCCGTAATCGCGCCGGCGCTGCAAATCGGTCTGATGCTGGCGATCGCCCTTGGCGCGCACAGCCGGCAGCCGCGCCGCTGGGTAGGCACGCTCCTGCGGCACTATCCGACGACGAGACTGTGGAGCATGATCGAGGTGATGATGCTGGGGGTGCTAGTCGCGCTGGTCAAAATCGCCGATTACGCGACGGTCATCCCGGGCATGGCGCTGTTCGTGCTCGGCGCATTGGTCTTCCTGCTCGCCGCGATGGAGGCCAACTTCGATGCGCGGGACGTGTGGCGTCGAATCGCGTGGGCGCGGGATGATGCGCGCGTCGAATCGGGGGAGGCGCGGATGGTCGCGCAGCAGAGTTGAGCACGCCGCCACTGACGGCGATGCATCGCGGGCTGCAGAGCTGCGGGGTGTGCGGCCTGCTGTCCCGCCCGGCGCCCGACGCCGACGTATGCCGTTGTCCGCGCTGCGACGAAGTACTCAGCTTTCGCAAACCCGACAGCATCCAGCGCACCTGGGCGTTCCTGCTCGCCGCCGCAGTGTGTTACATCCCGGCCAACGTCCTGCCGGTGCTGACCACCACCACCGCCACCGGTTCCGAATCGGACACCATCATGCAGGGTGTAGTGCTGCTGTGGTCGCCGAGCGGATGGCCGCTGTCGATGATCGTGCTGGTGGCGAGCATCATTATTCCAAGCGCCAAGATCGTGGCGCTGGCGTATCTGCTCATCAGCGTGCGGCGCGGCTCGATCGCCAACAATGAACGGCGGCTCAGGTTGTATCGCACGATCGAATTTATCGGCCGCTGGTCGATGGTTGACGTGTTCGTGGATACCTTTACCGCGGCGCTGATCCAGCTGCAGCCGCTGATGTCGGTCGAGCCGGGTCCGGGACTGTTCTTCTTTGCCGCCGTGGTGGTATTGACGATGCTCGCAGTCGAGTCATTCGATCCGCGGCTCATCTGGGATGCCACGAGCGCACACGAGGTAGAAAATGGCTGAGCCGCAAGTGCCGCCCGGCGACGTTCCCGAATCCCGCGTGGTGCCGAGAAGGCAAACCCGCCTATCCCTGGTATGGATAATTCCGATCGTCGCCACCGCGGTCGGACTGTGGGTTGCGGTGACCAGGATTCGAAGCGAAGGACCGAAGATCACCATCGAGTTCCAGTCGGCCGAAGGGCTCGAGGCGGGCAAGACCAAAATCAACTATCGGGGAGTCGACCTCGGCACCATCGTCGGGATTCGCCTCTCCAATGATCATCTGCGGGTGATCGCCACCGCGCAAATGACCCCGCAGAGCGGCGAGTTTCTGGTCGCCGACACGCATTTCTGGGTGGTGCGCCCGCGCATTTCCGGGGCAAACGTTACCGGACTGGGCACGCTCATCTCGGGTGCGTATATCGGGATGGAAATCGGCTCATCAACCGTGCCGCGCCGCTCTTTCGTCGCCCTCGACACGCCGCCGATCGTGACCGGCGAGGCGCCCGGGCGCTTCTTCGTGCTGCAGACCTCGGACCTGGGCTCGCTCGACCTGGGGACGCCGGTGTTTTTTCGGCGCCTGCAGGTGGGACAAGTCGCAGCCTACCAGCTGGACAAGGACGGCCGCTTTTTCACGGTGCGGATCTTCGTGCGCGCGCCCTACGACCAGTTCGTGACCGTCAACTCGCGCTTCTGGCAGGCCAGCGGAATCGATCTGCAGCTCTCGGCCAACGGCCTAACGGTGCAAACGCAATCGCTGCTCTCGATCCTCATCGGCGGCATCGCCTTCGAAACGCCCACCGGCGGGCAGACCCTCTCGGCCGCCGCGGCCGACACCGTCTTCACCCTCTATGCCAGCCGGGCCAAGGCCTTTGCGCCGGCGGCGCGCAATCCGCAGACCTTCGAACTAATCTTCAATGAATCGGTGCGCGGGCTGGCGCCGGGCGCGCCGGTCGAGTTTCGCGGCGTGCAGGTTGGTGAAGTGGCGGAAGTGCGCGCGCAGATCGATTTGAAGACCATGCAGTTCCAGGCGCCGGTGACAATCCATCTCGACGCGCAACGCCTGGGGGTCAAAATGATCGGACTCACATCCGAGGCCGACTTCAACGCGCTGCGGCGCAGGCTTATCGATTCGCTGGTCGCCCGCGGAGTGCGCGCGCAGTTGAAAACCGGCAATCTGCTCACCGGTTCGGCCTTCGTGAGCTTCGATTATTTTCCCGACGCGCCGCCGGCGACGGTGGACTGGTCGCAGCAGCCGGCGCAGCTGCCGACCACGCCGGGACAGCTTGAGGCAAGCGAGGCCCGCATCACGAATATCATCAAGAAGCTCGACAAAATGCCGCTCGAACAGATTGGCGATCAGCTCCACGCCACGCTCGCGGACCTCGACGTGACGTTGCGCAAGACCAACCAGGTGCTCGAAAGCGCCGACGCAACGCTGGTCAGCGCGCACGGCACGCTTGACAATGCCAACAGTTTTCTCGAACCGAGCTCGGTGCAGAGTCAACAGCTTTCCAGCACGCTGGTCGAGGTCTCGCGCGCAGCCCGTTCGCTGCGGGTGCTGGCCGATTACCTGGAACAGCATCCCGAAGCGCTCTTGCGCGGCAAGCGCGGTGGCGCGCAGTGAGCGCGCGACGGATCGCGCGCCCGCGGATCGCGCCGCGCGTCGTTGCGCTGGCGCTGCTGCTCGGGTTGGCCTGCGGCTGCGGGACTTCGGCGCCGGCCCGGTTCTACACCCTCGCTCCCGCAGCCGGCCATGCGGGCGGCGCGCCGCTGGCTGATGCCACGGTCATGGTGGGACCGGTTGCCGTGCCGGCCGCGGTCGATCGGCCCGAGTTTGTCGTGCAGAGCGCTCCCAATCAGGTCGAAGTGGAGGAATTCAGTCGCTGGGCTGCTCCGTTGGGCGATCAAATCGCCCAGGCGGTCGCCGCCGACCTGATTCAACTGCTGGGCACACCCGATGTGGCCGCCGGACCGCTCGCCAATTTCAATCCGACCTACCGCGTGACTATAGAAGTCCAGCGCTTCGACTCCGCGCCGGGCCAGTCGGCGACCGTCGAGGCGATGTGGGCCGTACGCAGGTCGCCGGGCGGTGCTACGCGCAGCGGCCGCACGGTGGCGCAGGAACCGGTTACTGGCAGCGGTTATGACGCGCTCGCGGCTGCGCACAGTCGCGCGGTGGCGCGTCTCAGCGCTGACATCGCGGCGGCGATCCGTGCCCAGGCCGAAGCTCAACCGTAGGCGCGAACGCGAGCCGCGCGCACGCGGGGTGCATGCTATGGCAGGATTGCGCGAGACCCTCAGACACCATCTCAACCCGCACCGCCACAGCGCCTTGCTCATCGCGATAGTCGTGGCGTTCCTCATCCGTCCTGTCATCGGCAACACGGGGGCGGGTCCCGTCGTGTTCAGCTTCGCCATTGTGGCGATCCTGCTGATCGGACTGTACACGACGACGGTCGACGAACTGCAGGGCGAACGCGCAAGGCTGCTCGCGCAGCGCAGACGACGGAGCCGCCTGGCGATGGTCATGGCCGCGGTGGCGATTGCCGAAAGGATTGCCGTGCTGGTCGAGCCCAGCGTCCAGCTCGCTGTTGTCGGCTCAGGCTGCTGGCTGATTTTCTTCGCCTTCATCACCTGGGGCGAACTGCGCGCCCTGCTGCGGCAGCGCGAAGTTACGGGCGAGACGATCAGCATGTCGATTTCGGTATACCTGCTGATGGGATTCACCTGGGGACTGCTCTATGGACTTATCTATCAGCTACAGCCTCACGCCTTCAGCTTTCCGGCCGACGAACACGTTGCGCCGGGAGTCGTGAGCCAGCAGGCGTCGATTTTTCCGGTATTCGTCTACTTCAGCCTGACCACGCTGACCACCATCGGTTATGGAGACATAACGCCGCTGACGCTGAAGGCGCGTTACGCGGCCGTTGCCGAAGGCGTGACCGGCCAGTTCTATCTTGCAATCCTGGTCGCGCGCCTGGTGGCAATGCAGATGAACAGAGCAGCAGAGCGACCCGCGGGCGGCGGGAAAGAATCGTCCGGCGGGAGCGAATAATCTCGCGCGACGCCGGCATTCGGCGCGATGTGCAACCGGCCCGCACAAGGAGCGGACGATGAGCGACTATCAAATCCTGGAACTGAATAACGTCGTGCTGCAGAGAGGCGGGGTGATGCCGCGCGTGCGCCTCGCCTACAAAACCCTCGGAACGCTGAATGCCGCGCGCGACAACGCCGTGCTGGTTCCGACCTGGTACACCGGCACGCACAACGACATCGAGACGTTCATGGTCGGAGAGGGGCGCGCGCTCGACCCGCGCCGGTACTTCATCGTGATGGCCAACCTGCTGGCCAACGGGTTGTCTTCGTCGCCCGGCAACACCGAGCCGCCCAACGAGCGCGGGCGGTTTCCCAACGTGACCATTCACGATAACGTGCGGATGCAGCACACGCTGGTCACGCAGAAGCTGGGCCTCGAGCAGCTCAGACTGGTGACGGGATGGTCGATGGGCGCGTGCCAGACCTTCGAATGGGCGGCGCAGTTTCCCGAGATGGTGCGCGCGGCCTGCCCAATCGCCGGCTCCGCGCGCACGGCGTCGTTCAACAAGGTGTTCCTGCTCTCGCTGCGGCGTGCGCTCGAGCTGGATCCGGTTTTCGCCGGCGGCTTTTACGATCGTCCGCCCGTCGATGGCCTTAAGGCGTTCGCCGCGATCTACGCCGGATGGGGAACGTCGGAGCCCTTCTATCGCACCGAGGTCTATCGCGCCTTCGGCGCGCGCGACTACCTCGAGCACGTCGCCTACTTCTGGGAGCCGTTCTTCATGCGCTGCGACGCGAACAATCTGCTCGCCCAGCTATGGACCTGGCAGAACGCCGACATCGGCAACAACGCAACGTACGGAGGAGATTTCGAAGGCGCTCTCGGCGCGATCCAGGCGCGCGTGATCGTCGTGCCGGTGGACAACGATCGCTACTTCCCGCCGGCCGACAGCGAGTATGAGGCGGCGCACATCCGGGGCGCCGAATGCCGCGTCATATCGTCGGTATGGGGGCACATGGCGCCGATGAACCCGGGCGATGTACCGGCGATCGACGCCGTGCTCCGCGAGCTGCTCGAGGACTGAGTTGTGGCGGCGAAGCGCGCGGAGACCCCGCGCGCACGCAATCACTTGCGCAGACGGCGCAACTGGCGCGACGTCAGCATCCACAGCAGTTGTCCGCCGCCGCGTTCGATGCCGTCGCTCAGTGCTAGCGCGATCATGCCCGCCTTCTTCAGATCGAAGGCTACGCTGTTGGCCGAACCGGTCAGCAGCAGCGAGGCGACCCCGCTCAGGCCCGGCTCGTGGCCGACGATCATCAGATGGTCATGCCGTTCGTACGATCTAAGCGCCGCGACGGTTTCGGCGGGCGAGATGCCGGGCGCAAGCGCGCTGAGGGCTTCGCAGGCCGGCACGCCCGGATAAGCCGCGACGACGAGTTCGGCGGTCTCCGCGGCGCGAGGCAGCGGGCTGGTGAGAATCGCGCCGAACTTGAGCCCCAGCGCGCGCATCGCGGCGGCGGCCTCGCGCACCTTCTCGCGCCCGCGCGCAGTCAGCCGGCGCGCGCCGTCATCACCGCCGGCGGGCGGATCCTTTTCAGCCGCTCCGTGACGCAAAATGTAAAGGGTCATGAGGCACGCGCCGCGGGCACGAGGACGAGCGGCGGCGGTTTGAGCGAACGCCGCGCCCGCGCAGCCGCACCGTTGAGTTCCGTGAGCAGGGCGCGCACCAGCTCGTCCATCCGCGCATGACGCCAGGCCCTGAGGCTGCGCGTGCGCAGCCGCCGCACCCGCCGCTCTAAGGAGTGGATGAGCGCACCCGCCGCCATCAGCGACTCGGGCGGCGCTTCGCGCGCCTCGGCGGCCCATCCGCGCAGCCAGGCGATTGCGCTCACGGCGTCGTGATACATCCCGACGCGCTCCTGGAGACGCTCGAGCCGCCGCAGCATCCGGCGCGCCGGCTTACCGCCGACCACGCGCAGCGGCTCGAGGGCGTAGCGCAGTTTTTTGGCGCGCACGCGCAATCGATGCAGCGCGTCCGGCGGCGAAGATTCATCCAGGTCCGCGCCCGCGCGCAGCATCGCGCGCATCTGCGGGCGCACCAGGCGCGCGGCTATCGCGCCCAATGTGACGCTGTCCCGGGTCGGCGCCGGCGCAACCCGGCCGAGGCGCTTGACGAGACCGCGATAGCGCTCGGATTTGAGCGCGGCGACCAGCCGCTCCTGCTCGAGCGCACGCTGGGCGCGGATCGTGCCGGACAGCGGCGCGAGCGCGCGAATGAAATCCCGCTCGAGCCGCGTCGCGCGCTGCTCGATCTGCAGCGCCATCACGTCGAGATCGCGCACCGCGCCGATCGCGCCGCAGATCCAGGTCAGCTCATCGTCGGTGCTCTCGACCTCGTCACCCGGCGCCGCCTCGCGCAGAAGCCGCAGCGCGGCGCGCAGGCGCCGGGTGGCAACGCGCAACCGATGTATCGGTTCGATGTCGCCGGCGATGGCGCGGTCGTGCTCGGCGCGCATCGCGGCGAGCTGGGCCTCGATCGCGCCGGCCGCCACTTTGACCGCAGGCTCATCCGCCGACGGCGCAAGGGACGACAAACGCGCTGGCGCGGCGGCCGTCATCCGAGAACTATACCTTGCGCGCGGGCGCGAGCGGGAATGCGGGCGCCGGCGCGACGCCATCGCCCTGCGGATGCGGGCCGCTCTGCGCGCGCCGCAGATAATCGGAAACGTGCGCGCGCAGTTCGGCCTGAATCTTGTTGATCGATTCGCGCGCGTTCACGGTGATGAAGCCGAATTCGCGCCCGAGCCGGTTGTACTCGGCGATGATGCGGCGCTGGTAATTCTGGAAAGAATCGAAAATGTCGCTCGACAGCGCCAGGTGCATCCCGGACTCCCAGTAATCCATGCCCTTGCCCTTGACCACGCGCGGGATCAGCGTATCCACGTCGATTTCCAGGTAGAGCACCAGGTCCGGCAGCAGGGCCATGCCGAACACCTCGTGAGTCCATTCCGGGTCGGCGCCCATCACGGCGTTGCGCGCGAACGCCGTGTACATGTAGCGGTCGGCAATCACGACGAACCCCGCCTGTAGCGCGGGCAGAATTTCATGCTCGAGCCGGTCGGCAAAATCGGCCGCGTAGAGCAGGCTGAAGGTGATCGGGGTGAGTTGATGGCCGGCCTTGGCGTCAGCGATGGTTTCCGAGAGCAGCGGCGAACGCGTCCAGCCCGTGTTGCTGACTGCGTAGCCCTCGAGCTCGAGCCATCCGCGCAGCAATTCGATCTGGGTCGAGCGACCGACGCCATCGGTGCCCTCGATAACGATGAGATGGCCGGGCAGCGGCTTCTGCTCGAGATACGGAAGGCCATGGCCGTGCCAGCGCTTAACGTGATGCGACTGCATTGGCGTTCTGGCTGCCGGATCGCTGTCGGTCGTATTCGCGCAGAACCTCGCCGGTCATGCGGCGCACGACCTTCTGCTGCCCGGCGATATCCTGGCTCGCATTGATGACCCGCAGGTCGAATTCCTCGGCCAGCTGGTCGTAGATCCGCAGCACACGCCCCTGGAAGAGGCGGAAGCTTTCCACCAGGTCGGTCGAAAGCCCGAGGTCCATGCCTGCCTCGTAGTACTTGAGCTTGGCGCGGCCCGCGAGCAGCCGCTCGAGTGACACCTCGATCGGCACGCGAAAGAAAATTGTCAGGTCCGGACGCGGGGCGAAACGATACACGCCGCGCACCCAGTCCGGATGCACTCCGCGCGCAACATCGCGCGCAAACGCCGTGTAGACATAGCGATCGGCTAGCACGATCATTCCCGCCCGCAGCGGCGGCAGAATCTGGTAAATGAAACGATCGGCGAAATCGACCGCGTGCAGCAGACTGAAGGTGCTCGGCGTCAGCAGGTTGCGCCGCTTGCCGCGGCGCATCGAATTGCGCACCAGCTCCGAGGAATTCCACTCCGTGAAATGCACCGGGTAGCCGCGCGCGCGCAGCCAGCGTTCCAGCAGCCGCACCTGGGTCGATTTGCCGGAGCCGTCAATGCCTTCCACCGCGATCAGGCGCCCCGGATAAGGATGGGGAGAGCTCAGCAGCGTCCGGCGCCGGCCGTTGTGCGGCTGCGGCGGCGCGTCGGCGCCGGCCGGGCCCGGCCGTTGAACTCCCCCGCCTGGCGTCTGACCGTTATCTGACGATTGAGCAATCTCGACAGCAGATCCGATCTTCTCTCGCACGTCCATAGTTCAAGGTCGGCTCGCCCCCCGGCGGCATTAACCGTGACGTTAAAGCGGTCTCGGGAGCGTCGGATGCGTATATCTTTAACCACACTGAAGTGACTTCGGTCCAGCGCATCGGCGAGGCGCAGAATCGCCGCAATCGAGCGCACCAGATGGCGCTTGGCCGGGCTGAGCGCGCGGAACTCGGGCGAGTCCAGACGCGCCGAGGGCTTGCGATGCCCGCGCGCGCCCTGGGCGATAATCTCGATTTCGAGCGGGTCGAAGCCAAGAAGCTCGGCGTTTTTTACCAGATAGTAGGTGTGGCGATTGTGGCGGTCGTGATCGATGACGCGCCCGATATCGTGCAGCAGCGCCGCATGCTCCAGCAACTCGCGCGCCTGCGGACCGGCCTTGAGGATCGGCGCCGCCGCGTCGTAAATCTTCAGCGCCAGCCGCGCCACCTGCGGGCCGTGCCCGTTGAGCGCGCCGAAGCGCCGCGCCAGCGCGCTGACCGAGCGCCGGCGCGCCTCGATCGAGCCGCGCCCGCGCGCCCCGCCGTTGACCATGCTCAGCAGGATTCCCTCGCGCAGCGCCCAGGTGCATGCCACCAGTTCCGGCACCGCCGCCTGCGCGAGCAGGAAATCCGCCAGCACCGCGGCCGCCGGCAGCAGATCGGTGCGCTTGGGATCGGCGCCCGGAAGTTCGCCGCGCTCGTCGGAAGAAAGCTTCAGCAGCCGATTGCGCAACCACGCGATGTCGGTTGCCGGCACGCTCAGCCCGTGCAGCCGATCCTGCTCGCCGTCGCGCGCCACGCGCGCCATCGCCACCAGCGCGTTGATGGTGCCGGAGGTGCCGATCGCCCGGATGGCTCCCGCACGCCGCGCCTTGCGCATCGGCGCGTCGAGCTTGCGATGCAGATGGTCTTCGAGCTTGCGCACCTGGGCCGAATCCGGCGGGTCCGAAGTGAGGAAGCGCTCGGTCAATCGCGCCACGCCCAGCGGCAGGCTCTCCATCCACAGCGCCACCCCGTCGCGCACCAGCACCAGTTCAACGCTGCCGCCGCCGACGTCGATCAGCAGGTAAGGACCGCCCTCGAGGCCGAGCGCGTGGCGCGCCGCGTTGAAGATGTACTGCGCCTCCTCAGCGCCCGAGATGATTTCGACCCGCAGACGGGTCTCGCGCCGGATGCGCTCGATGAAGGCGGCGCCGTTGCGCGCCTCGCGCACCGCGCTGGTCGCGACAGCACGCACGCGATCCACCCGTCGCACCTTGGCCAGGCGCGCGAAATTTTTGAGCGCGCGCACCGCCAGATTCATCGGCTCGCGCGCAAGTTTCCCGCTGGTGAACGTGTTGCGTCCCAGCCGCACCATCTCCTTGACCCGGTCGATGACTTCGAAATGGCCGTCGCGCCGCACGTCCGCGATCACCATGTGGACGGAATTGGAGCCGACATCGATCGCGGCCAGGCGCATGCTCAGATCGTATGCTGCCGCTGTCAAATTGTCAGCCTGGCGCCGCGCGATCACTTCACAGCCCGCCGCGATCTGCCCACCGGCGGACGCGATCGCGCTGCGCTCGAGCGGCTGCGCCGGGACGACGAGCGCTCCGCGCGCGGCTTTTCAACCAGCCCCTGCTGGAGCATAGTCGCCCCGGGGCTTCGCCGCGTCCCGACATTTCGCCCGAGTAATGGGAGGTCTCCGGCCCGGCATGGGGTGACTGGCGTCAATCTTCGGCAAGCAGCCGATCGGCCCGCGCGCCCGCGGCGCGCGCAAGGTTGACCCGCGATGGCAGGCGCGGCCTCGCTTCCGCTCGTCGAGGAACGTCACGCGACCACGCACAAGTGGCTGATCGCGTTGGCGGTGATGCTGGGCACGGTGCTCGAGGTACTCGACACTTCCATCGTCAACGTCTCGCTGCCGCACATGCAGGGCAGCTTTTCCGCCAGCGTTGACGAGATCGCGTGGGTGGTAACCAGCTACCTGGTGGCGAACGGCATCATGATTCCGATGACCGGCTGGATTTCCTCGCGCTTCGGCCGCAAGCGCTACTTCATGACCTCCGTGACCACGTTCGTTGCCGCTTCGGCCGCATGCGGCGCCGCACAGTCGCTGGCGCAGATGGTGCTGTTCCGGCTGGCGCAGGGCGCCGCGGGCGCCGCAATGCTCCCGTCCTCGCAGGCGATCCTGATGGAAACGTTTCCGCCCGAAGAACAGCAGATGGCGATGGCGACCTGGGGCGTTGGCCTGATGATCGCGCCCATTCTCGGGCCGACCGTAGGCGGCTGGATAACCGATAACTGGAACTGGCGCTGGAACTTCTATATCAACGTTCCGATCGGCGCGCTCGCCTTGCTGATGGTCTATGCCTTCGTTCACGATCCGCCCTACCTGAGCCGGCGTCGGGCAAGCCGCGGACGGATCGATTACCTCGGCATCGCCTGTCTCGTGGTCGGTCTGGGCCTGACGCAAATCGTGCTCGACCGCGGCCAGCGCGCCGACTGGTTCGCCTCGACCTGGGTGGTGACGGCGACCGCGTGCGCGGCGCTGGCCCTGCTCACACTGGTGGTCAATGAACTCGTCTTCCCGCAACCGGTCATCGACCTGCGCATTCTCAAGGATCGCATCTTCTCGCTCGCGGTGATGCTGATGGTGGTGCTGAGCGCGACGCTGTGGGGCACCGGTCTGCTGATGCCGATTTTTCTCCAGGAGCTGATGGGCTATACGGCCTGGCGCGCGGGACTGATGATGGTGCCGCGCGCGTCGGCGGCGATGTTCTCGATGTTCGCGGTCGGGCAACTGGCGCGCCTGCGGGTCGATACGCGCCCGATGATCGGGCTGGGGTTCCTGCTCTCGGCCGTCGGCCTGTGGTGGATGGCGCAGTGGAGCCTCGACGTCAGCATGCGCGTGGTCATAATCGACAGCTTCGTGCTGGGCGCCGGCCTCGGCATGCTGTTTCCGATTCTCGCCGCGGTCGGATTTTCCGGAATCCCGCGCGAGCGCATGGGCGACGCGGCGAGCCTGTTCAACCTGATGCGCAATACCGGCGCGGCGATGGGAATCTCGTATCTCACCAATATGCTGGTAAACTATGAGCAGGTTCATCAATCGCGACTGGTCGAGCACGTGTCGGTGTTCGACGCATGGCGCCTCAGCCAGCGCGGCGCGCTGATGCCGGGCGGTCCGCAGTTTCATTTCATGGGCCAGTTGCTCACGGGCCAGAAGCAGGGGCTGGGCAGGATGTACGAGATGGTGACGGCGCAGGCCGCGATTCTTTCATTTGACGATCTCTACCGGATTCTCGCCGTGCTGATGATCGCCATGGTGCCGACCTTTTTCGGCTTGCGACGCGCGCGCCTGAAGTCCGCCGCGATGACCGCGCACGTGGAATAGACCGTATCCGATGAAAGCCGCAGGCTCGCTCGCGGTGGCGCATGCCGAGCCGTCCGCGCCCACTTACAAATGGCTGGTCGCGCTCGCCGTGATGCTGGGCACGACGCTCGAGGTGCTCGACACCTCGATCGTCAACGTCTCGCTGCCGCACATGCAGGGCAGCTTCTCGGCCAGCGTCGACGAGATCGCCTGGGTGCTGACGAGTTATCTGGTCGCCAACGGCATCATGATTCCGATGACCGGCTGGATCTCGTCGCGCTTCGGGCGCAAGCGCTACTTCATGACCTCGGTGGCCGTTTTCGTGATCGCCTCGGCCCTGTGCGGCGCCGCCGCTTCGCTCGACCAGATGGTGATCTTTCGCCTGGTCCAGGGCGCGGCGGGCGCGGCGATGGTGCCGTCGTCGCAGGCAATCCTGATGGAGACCTTCCCGCCGGCCGAGCAGCAACTGGCGATGGCGACGTGGGGCGTCGGACTGATGGTCGCGCCAATCATGGGCCCGACGCTCGGCGGATGGATCACCGACAACTGGAACTGGCGCTGGAATTTCTACATCAATGTGCCCATCGGCATCGTCGCCTTTCTAATGGTGTCCGCCTTCGTGCACGATCCGCCCTACCTGCGGCGGCGCCGCGAGCTCGGCGGCAAGGTCGATTACCTTGGCATCGCCTGCCTGGTGGTCGGCCTCGGCGCGATGCAGATCGTGCTCGACCGCGGCCAGCGCGCCGACTGGTTTGCCTCGTCGTGGGTGGTGTGGACCAGCCTGCTGAGCGCGGCCGCCCTCATTGTGCTCGCCGTCAACGAGCTGCGCATGTCCGACCCGATCCTCGATCTGCGCATTCTCAAGATTAAGGTTTTCAGTGTCGGGCTGCTGCTGATCGTGGCCATGAGTTCGGTCCTTTACGGCACCGGACTGCTGATGCCGATTTTTCTGCAGGAGTTCATGGGCTACACGGCGTGGAAGGCCGGCCTGGTGCTCGCCCCGCGCGGCCTCGCCACGATGGCCTCGATGGTGGTGATCGGGCAAATCGCGCGCCGCGGGCTGGATACGCGGCCGCTGGTCGGCGTCGGATTCATCCTTATGACGATCGGCCTGTGGACCATGTCAGGCTGGAACCTCGAGGTGAGCCTGTGGGTGGTGATCATCCCGAGCATCGTGATGGGTCTCGGCATGGGCATGATCTTCCCCACCCTCTCGGCCAGTTCGCTCGCGGTGGTTTCGCGCGAGCGAATCGGGTACGCCGCGAGCCTGTACAACATGATGCGCAACACCGGCGCGGCGGTTGGCATCGCCTACATGACCACGATGCTGGTGAACCACGAGCAGATCCATCAGGCGCGCCTGGTCGAGCATATTTCGGTGTTCGACGCCTGGAAGCTCGGCGCGGCGGCCCCGCGCGTGCCGGGCGCGCCGACCTTCCGGTATCTGCCGCAGATGATCACCGGACAGCATCAATCGTTCGGGGTGCTCTACAATGGCGTCCAGGCGCAGGCCGCGATTCTCTCCTTCAACGACATCTATCGCATCCTGGCGCTGCTGATGGCGGTCATGATCCCCGGCTTCCTGCTGCTGCGCCGCGGGCATCGCGCCGGCGGCCCCGCCGCTTCGCACTAATGGCTACCCGAGTCCGCCGGCGCGTTCGGCTTCAATCGCCCATTTTCGCCAGCGCGTCCCTGAAGGCCGCGAGCCCGCGGTCGTCGAAGAGCACCATCTCCACGCGCTCGACCGGCGGATATTGTCCGGACGGCGCAGGCGTGCTCAGATGATCGCGAATCTCCTCCAGCATGACCACCGCACAGCGATCGATCGGAAATCCGGCGACGCCGGTGCCGATCGCCGGAAACGCGATCGATTTGGCGCCGTGTTCGGCCGCGCGCCGCAGCGCGTTGCGTGTCGAGGAACGCAGCGCGGCTTCCGTCGTCACCCCGCCGAGCCGCATCGAGGCCGCATGAATGACGTAGCGCGCCTTCAGCTTGCCGGCGCCGGTGACGGCCGCTTCGCCGATCGCGATCGGCCCGAGCCGGTGGCATTCGGCCTGTATCGCAGGTCCGCCCGCGGCGCGGATGGCGCCGGCCACGCCGCCGCCGAGCAGCAAATCGTTGTTGGCGGCGTTGACGATTGCGTCGACCGCTGCCTCGGTCAGGTCGCCTTTGCGCAGAGTGACCTTCGATCGCCATTCGTGCCTGTCCATGCACGTGCCCTCCTGGATGGATTTCGCACTGGCCACGGCACGCGACTGCGCCGGTCCGCGCCGTCATTTTCCTTCGCCCGATGAGCGACCGGACCGGAACCGAAGCCTCCTGGCCGGGTGCGATTTTCGCCCTGGGACGCGTGGCCGTGGTCCTCGCATTGGTGGCGACGGTTTTTGCCTGGACTGTGCTCCGCCGCCATCGTCCCGGTGCCGGCGCACCGTCGGACTATCTGCAGGCCGATATCGAAACTTCGCCGCTCGCGCTCGACCCGCGATTCGCCACCGACGCGATTTCTTCGCGCATCGACGAACTCGTGTTTGACGCGCTGGTGCGCGTCGATGCGCACGGGCAGTTTGTCGGCGATCTCGCCGAGAGCTTCGGGCGCTCGTCGCCGACCACACTGACTTTTCATCTGCGCCGCGGCCTGCGCTTCAGCGACGGCCGGCCGCTCACCGCACGCGACGTCAAATATACATACGACTCGATTCTCGATCCCGCCACTCGCTCGCCCAAGCATATCGCTCTGCGCGCGCTCGCCGCGATTACGGCGCCGGACGAAATGACGGTGGTGATGACGACGCGCGGACCGTACGCGTCGGCGCTGGATATGGCGACGATTGGCATCGTGCCCGCCGGAACTCCGCCGTCGGGCGCGCCGGGCCCGCGATGGCCAGCCGCGAGCGGAGCGTTTCGCATTGCGAGCTTCGCGCGCGACGAGGCGCTGGTGCTGACGCGCAACCCTGCCCGACCGGCGGCGTCGGCCGCGATTCCCGGCATTGTCTTCAAGGTCGTTCCCGACCCCACCGTGCGCGCACTGGAGCTGGCCGAGGGCGTGTGCGATTTTTCCGAGAACAACATCCAGCCCGATTTGCTCGGCTATCTCGGGATGCGGCCCGAGCTGGCGATCGTCCAGTCGCCCGGCAGCGAATACTATTACCTGATGTTCAATTTTCGCGATCCGCACCTGCGCGATCCGCGCGTGCGCCAGGCCATCGCCTACGCGATCAACCGCGAAGCGATCGTCGGATCGCTGTACAAAAATACCGCGCGCGTGGCGACCGGCATGCTCGCCCCCGAAAACTGGGCCTACAACGGCGACGTTCAGCGCTATCCGTACGATCCGTTCAAGGCTTCCAGGCTGCTCGACCGGGCCGGCTACGCGATCGGACCAACCGGCACGCGCGATCTGAAGCTGGTGTACAAGACCACCCCCGAGGGACGCCGCCTCGCCGAAGCGCTGCAATCGATGCTCGCGCGCGTCGGCATCACGCTCGACATCCGTACCAACGAATTTGCGACCTTTTATGCCGACATCCAGAAGGGCAACTTTGATTTGGCGACGCTTGACTGGGTCGGCACGGATCTCGCCCACCAGTACTTCATGGTGTTCGATTCGAAGATGACGCCGCCCAACGGCGCCAATCGCGGCGGTTATTCGAATCCCGCGATGGACGGTCTGCTGGAGCAGAGCGAGGTCGCCCTCGACCCGGCCGCGCCGCGCGCACTTTACGCGCAAATACAAACAATCGCCGCCGCCGACCTGCCGTACGTGTCGTTGTGGTGGATGGATAACGTGGTGGTGATGAACCGCCGGGTCATCGGTTTCGCGCCCTATCCCAACGGCAGCCTGCGCTCGCTCGCCGGAGTGTCGTTGGCATCGGCGGCGCGCAACGGCCACTGATGCTGCGCTATCTGCTGCGCCGCCTGGCCGCTTTCGTCCCGGTAGCTCTCGGCGTCGCGACGCTGACCTTCGCGCTGATCCATCTGGTGCCGGGCGATCCGGCGGTGGCAATGCTCGGTGACGTGGCGGGGCCGGCCGATATAGTCAATCTGCGCCATGACCTGGGCCTCGACCGTCCGATCGCCGAACAATACGCGAGCTTCCTGTGGGACCTCGCGCATGGCGACCTCGGACAGTCGATCTCGATGAGGACGCCGGTCGCCCGGCTGATTGCCGAGCGGTTTCCGGCAACGCTCGAATTGACCGCCGCGGGATTGCTGGTCGCGATTGCGATTGCCTTCCCGCTCGGCCTGGTCGCGGGCGCACGCCCGGGCGGCGCCGCCGACCTGAGCGCCATGACTTTCGCGATCCTCGGCATTTCGGTGCCCCACCTGTGCCTGGGACCATTGCTGATGATCGTCTTCTCGCTCGAGCTTGGATGGCTGCCGCTCACCGGACGTGGAGGTCTCGCCCACCTGGCGCTGCCGGCAATAACGCTGGGCACCGGCCTCGCGGCAATCCTGGCGCGGATGATGCGGCAGAGCCTCATCGCCGTGCGCAGCGCCGATTACATCCGCACCGCGCGCGCCAAGGGATTGAGCGCGTTCGCGGCGCTCATACGGCACGGCCTGCGCAACGCCCTGACGCCCGTGATCACACTGCTTGGCCTGGAGGCGGGCGCCTTGCTGACCGGGGCCATCGTCACCGAAATGATTTTTTCGTGGCCCGGAATGGGACGCCTGATGATCGGCGCCATCAATGCGCGCGACTACCCGCTGGTCGAGGGCTGCGTGCTCACTTTCGCGCTTGCGTACGTGGCGGCGAACATGCTGACCGATCTCGCCTACGGCATGGCCGATCCGCGGATTCGCCTGACGCGCAATCGTGGCCGGGGCGAATGATTCACCGACGCAATCCGGCAATGCCGGCGGCAAGATGAGATCGTCCGGCGCAGGGAACCCATCGCTGATCGCCGGCGGCGTTGTCGTCGCGATCCTCGCCGCCGCCGCCGCTGTCGGCCCGCTCTGGATCCAGGCCGACCCGCTCGCAACCGATCTGACGCGGGTCCTCGCAGCTCCCGGTCCGGGTCACTGGCTCGGATGCGACGCACTCGGACGCGACCTGCTCGCGCGAGCCCTGTGGGGCGCGCGACTTTCACTGACTGTTTCCACGACCGTGGTGCTCTTGTCGCTCATGGCCGGTGGGCTCATCGGCGCGAGCGCCGCGCTCGCTGGCGGACGCGTCGATTCGATCGTGATGCGCGCCGTCGACATGGTGCTCGCATTTCCCGGTTTTCTGCTCGCCCTGGCGCTGGCGGCAATCCTGGGGCCAGGCATCTTCGACCTGGTCGTGGCGCTGACGGCGATGGGATGGACCGGCTATGCGCGGCTGGTGCGCGGCGAGGTGCTCACGCTGCGCGAGCGTGAGTTCGTCGCCGCGGCGCGCGCGCTCGGCGCGCCGCCATTGCGGCTGTTGCTGCGCCACATGGTTCCCGCACTGGCGGGGCCGGTTGCGGTGCAGGCCACCTTCGGCATCGGCGGGATCATCGTTGCCGAATCCGCCCTGTCATTCCTCGGAGTGGGCGCGCGGCCGCCAACGCCGAGCTGGGGAAACATGCTCGACAGCGCGCGGGCGCTCCTGCTGGTGGCGCCGCATCTGGCGATTGTGCCGGGAGCCGCCATCGGTGTCTCCGTGCTCGGATTCAATCTGCTGGGCGACGGCCTGGCGCAGGCGATGGGCCGCGATCAATGACTCGATGCGCCCGTCATCGCCGCCGGCGCGAAATCAACTTGCACGCTTGAGCGCGGCGAGGCTTTCATCATACGGCGGATAGGCGATTCCGCGCTCGGTGATGATTGCCGTGACCAGCGCCGCCGGAGTCACGTCGAAGGCCGGATTGTAGACCTTGATCCCTTTGGGCGTGACCTGCCTGCCCGCAAAGTGAGTAATCTCGGCGGCCGCCCGCTCTTCGATCGGAATCTCGCCGCCGCTCGCGCAATGAAGATCGATCGATGACAGCGGCGCCGCCACATAGAGTGGCACGCCATGCCGGTTTGCCATCACCGCCAGCGGGTACGTGCCGATCTTGTTCGCGACGTCTCCATTGGCCGCGGTGCGATCGGTACCGACCACCACGCAGCTGACTTCGCCGCTGCGCAATACGCTCGCCGCCATATTGTCCGCGATGACCGTGACCGGAATACGGTCCTTGTGCAGTTCCCATGCGGTGAGACGCGCGCCCTGCAGGAAGGGCCGCGTCTCGTCGGCAATGACCGCGACCTTTTTGCCCGCTTCGCGCGCGGCCCGAACCACGCCCAGCGCGGTGCCGTACCCGGCGGTCGCCAATGCACCGGCGTTGCAATGGGTGAGCACCGTGGCGGGATCGGTCAGCAAAGTCGCACCCAGGCGTCCCAGAGCGCGATTCGCCGCGAGGTCTTCCTCGTATATCGCGAGCGCCTCATCGCGCAGGCGGCGAAAAAGCCGCGGCGCATCCAGCCCCAGACTGCTTTCCAGCGTCCGGCGCATGCGCTCGATCGCCCAGGCCAGGTTGACCGCCGTCGGACGCGTCGCGCTCAAGCCGCGCGCAACCTGGGCAAAGCGGGCGCGGGCGCGCGCGCCGCTCACCCCGCGCATTCCCAGCGCGACGCCCATCGCGGCCGCGACGCCGATCGCTGGCGCGCCGCGAATCACCATGGACCGGATCGCGTCGGCCACACCGCGCCAATCGCGATAGACGCGCACGACCTCGCGCACCGGCAGCAGGCGCTGATCGATCATGCGCACCGTGTCGTTGCGCCACTCGATGGTTTTGACTGCCATGGTGGACGATCGGGTCGGCGCCGGCCGACCGTGCAGCTCGCGCGCTACGGAATCCTGGAAGACTAGGCCTTTTCGTAGAGTCCGCGATTTTTGCGCTTGGCCATCCCGGCTTCGATCCAGCGCGTGATCGCGGCAAAGATTTCCGAAGGACGTTTGTCCTTGAGCCCGCGCACCTGGCGCACGTTGGAGGCCTTGAACTGTTTCGGCAATTGCGCGAACACGTTGCGCCAGTTTATACGCCCGCCGCCACTGCGCCCCGCCGCTCCAGCACGCGGTGCCCGCGACGCTCCCCCGCCCGCGCCGCCGCGTCCTGCCAGTCGAACCAGGGCCTCTTCATCGCGCTTCAATCCGGCCAGTTCTGCCTCTTTAGCACGAATGTCCCGGCGCAGTCTGGCCAGCACCGATCCGGCCTGACGCTGAACCTGGCGAATCGCTATTGCGGTCGACGCGGAACGTTTCCCTCGTGGCATCCAAGGATCTCCTTCGCAGAATGAGTTTCGACGGAACCAAGGGCATCACGCTACATAACGGACACCCGATCCACAAGCACTTCCGTCGACTCTTATGAATTGATACTAACAGAGTCTATTAGTTCACACTATAACGACTATATCGACTAGGATGGTCAATCCTAGTTGCCCTCTCCTCCAACGGCAGAAGTTAAAGATAATGCCGATTTAGCGTCACGCTCGTTGTGAATGCTCATCTCCCAACCGCCGCACCCGTATACGCACCAGCGTCATGAGTCCTGCGTATTTGCACGCGATGAGACAACGGCTTCCAATAGTCAGGTTCTGGGTATTGCTCGCGATGGAATACTCTTTTTCGAATCGCCGCCCGGCCGATTGTGCGAGCGTCGTCGGACAGCTGAGGGCCCGCGACAGTTTTACCGCACGCATCGACGAGGGTCGCTTTAAAGCGAATGAGGTCGCAAACGATTAAACATCCAAAAGCAACAAATTGCATAATTATGCCCCATAGCGGTCACGCTATGATTAGGCTTGACTCGGTGCTATAAAAAAAACGCTTTTGTCGGAAGCTGTGTGCCGCCATGACTTGCAGCAAATTTGAGGGTGCGCCGAATCGAATGGTTTGGACAGGCGCAGCGTGAAATTTGTGTTAGTGAGTGAGCACCGCGCCGAGCATCCGGTGTGCCAAGGATGAGCAGGAGAATTTTGAATGGGCCGTAGACTGTACGTGGGGAATCTAGCTTGGACTGTCACTGACCAGGATCTGCAGGAAGCATTTTCCGAAGCGGGGAAGGTGGACAGTTCCCAGGTCATCATCGACCGCGCTACCAACCGGTCGCGCGGCTTCGGCTTTGTCGAGATGGCCACGGACGATGCCGCCGAGGCGGCGATCAAAAAGCTCAACGGCAGGGACATCAAGGGACGTCCGATTCGCGTCAATGAAGCGCAGGCGCGCAGCGGCGGCGATCGTGATCGGCGGCCCGGCGGTGGCGGCGGCGGACGGGATCGTTAGGGGAGCCGAGCGCACGGATGCACACACGGGCGCAAGTGAGTAAACCGCCTCGCGGCGTCACGTCGTTCGGATCACATCGTTGGGTTACCGATTCCGGTTCGGTCGATGACCGAAGCTGAAGTTTGATCGCTTCAACCGTTGCGACGCGGCCGGCGATGCGATGGCGGCGGCGGCTCCGCGGTGAATCCGCGGAGCGGTGAAGACCTCAAATACCCCAAATCGGTAGGCATCTTTTGACCGGCTCGGCAGGCGGCCGCGCGCGAGGTGAAGGTGCGTCCGCTACGATCTGCAGCCAATGCGCAAGCCGGATAAAATCCTGCACATACGCGTCGACGCTGTATGCTCCGCGCACTACATAAGCCGGATGATACATCGGGTATAACACCGATCCGCCGCGCTTCGCCGGAAACGGTGCGCGCGGATGAAACTCAGCCCCGCGCCCTGCCAGCTCGCGCCACGCCACCGCCCCCAGGCACACGATCATTCGCGGCCGCGCCGCGGTCAGCTCGGCCACCAGATGCTCGCGACAGTTGGCAATCTCGCGCGCGCCGGGGTCGCGATTGCGCCCGCGCCGGTCGCGCGGACAGCATCGCACCAGGTTGGTAACGAATACGCGCCCCAGGTACGCACGCGAGATCATTTCGCGCAGCAGATTACCCGAACGGTCGCCGCTGAACGGGATGCCGGTCCGGTCGCCGCCCAAGCGTCCCGGCGCGAGCCCCACGAATGCGATATCGGCCGGTGTGGCGCCTGCGCCGGGCACCGCCCGCGAACGACACCTGACCAGCGCCCGGCATCGACTGCACGCAAGAATCGCCGCGCGCACCTCGCGCATGGGTAGCGCCGCGGTCGAGGGCTGGCGCGCCTGGCGCAATTCAACGGGCATACCTCGTGCTCGCTACGATCGTTAACTCACGAGATTCGCGTCCACCCGGCCCCGCGAACGCAACGGACGATGGGCGGCAGCGCGCCTCGCCTACAGGATTTCTTTTTCTTCCACTGCTTTGAATTCGGCCTCGCCCAACGCCTCGGCCCTGCGGCTGCCGTGTTTCTCATAGAGTTCGAACAGGCTGGATTTGTGCGGACGCACCCGTCCCAGCGGGCACTTCCGCCAATCCTCGAGCGATTCATCGCAGTAGCCCATCCGGTTCTCGCCGCACTTGGGTTGCAGGAAGACCGCGACCTCGGGCAGCACGCGCTTGATTTCGGCGCGCATCATCGCCACCATTCGCCGGATCTCCCACTGCGCGCGCACGCACAGCCGCAGATCGCAGATGTGCAACATCTCGGCGAAATTCACCATCACGTGAAAGTTGGTCGGCGCTGCGTTGGGCAGCACGAAGCGCGCGTCTTCGGCGGGAATCCCGGCCTTGAGCGCGCGCGCATACAGCTCCGAGGTCCGTCCGAGCAAATCGGCAAAGTCCTGCTCCATTCCCGCGCGACGCCACGAATCGGGCAGCACGAAGGTCAGCCGATCCTGTTTGAACTTGACGTAGCGCTGGCTCTGCTGCTCGAAGCTGATGCCGATACGATGGCGCACGAACTGATGCGAGAGCGAGCGCGACACGCCGGCGATCGCGAACCAGAAAACTATCTGCTCGAGCGGCGAAGCATGGCCGGTCTTGAGCCGCTCGCCGATGAACTCGCGAATTCGCTGGTGGCCAATCTTCTCGGTCTTTATTTTCTCCCACACCTCGATCGGCGAATCCGACGAATAGCAGGTGCGAAACGCCGCATAGAGCTTCTCCAGCGGATCGCTCGCGTAGTCGATCAACTTCACCTGCATCGCGGCGCGGGAATCCTGGGCGGTTGTCATCGCAAATACGTCTCGATGCTTACTTTATTGCACCCGCGCGCCGAAGGTAACCGCCGGCCGCGGCCATTATCAACTCCGTCCACAGACCGCTTGCCTTCGGCCTCCGGCTGCATGGCCGTTGCGCGCCGCTGCCGAGGCTTCTAGATTCCGCTCATGGCGCCGGCCGGCGAAAATCTCTATCTGCGCATCATTCGGCCCCTGCTCTTCCGGCTCGAGCCCGAGCGCGCCCATCGGCTGACCCTGGCGATGCTCGGGCCGCTCGCGATGCTGCGCAAGCCGCCCGCCGATTCCCCGGCGCTGGCGAGCTCGCCCTGGGGCATCCGCTTCGCCTGCCCGCTCGGCCTCGCCGCCGGAATGGACAAAGACATCCGCGCGGTCGCCGCGTGGCAGGCGCTCGGGTTCGGCTTCGCGGAACTGGGCACGATAACGCCGCGCCCGCAGGCGGGCAATCCGCGCCCGCGGATGTGGCGCCTGCCGCAGGAGCGCGCACTCATCAACCGTCTGGGGTTTCCCAGTGCGGGCATGGAATCCGCGGCGCGCCGGCTCGAGCGTCTGCGCCGGCGCAAACCCGGCATCAGGCTGGGGCTCAACCTGGGGCCCAACAAGGATACGCCCGCGGAACGCGTCGCGGCCGACTACGCGGCCCTGGTCGCGCGGCTCGGTGCGATGGCGGACTTCATCGTCATCAACGTCAGTTCACCCAATACGCCGGGGTTGCGCGACTGGCAATCCGCAGCGCGCCTTGCCCAGTTGATGCGTCCGATTCGCGGCGAAGCGCTCAAGCTCACGCCGCGCCCCCCGCTGTTGGTGAAGCTCGCGCCCGACCTCAACGCGCAGGTGCTCGCCGCGGTGTGCGAAGCGGTCGCGGCCAACGGCATTGACGGCATCGTGGCCTGCAACACGACCATTGCGCGCCAGGCGGTCGGCGTGACCTCCGCACACGAGGGCGGGCTCAGCGGCGCGCCGCTTCGGACGCGCGCGCTCGCGACCGTGGCCGAGATTCGGCGGCGCACGGGCGGCAGAATACCGATCGTCGGCGTCGGCGGAATTTTCAGCGCGCAGGACGCGTACCGATATATCTGCTCGGGCGCGTGCCTGGTCGAGCTCTATACCGGTCTGATCTACGAAGGTCCCGACCTGGTGCGCCGCATCAGGGAAGGCCTGCTCGAACTGATGCGGCGCGACGGCTTCAGCTCGATCGCCGAAGCGATCGGCTGCCAGGCGCCGGCCTTGGAAAGCGAGGCGCGGTAAACCGGCCGGCGCAACGGAGGGCGCGAAGATGTCGGAATCTGACAATGCATTTCTGGTCGATGCGCAATGGCTTCGCGATCATCGTGACGACGCCGGCCTGGTCCTGATTGACACGCGGCCGGCCGCGGAGTTCCACGCGGGACACTTGCCCCAGGCGCGCCATTTCGATCCCTTTCCGTTCCATCACGCGGATACCGGCGAGTCGGGCATGCGTGAGTTGCGCGCGCAGCTTGAATGGATCTTTTCCGCGCTGGGCGTATCGGGCGACGAGACCCTGGTCTGCTACGAGAACGAATCCGGGATGCGCGCGACGCGCGTGGCGTGGCTCGCCGAATATATGGGCCATCGCCGCGTGCGCATTCTGGACGGCGGACTCAAACTGGCGGGCGCCGAGATCACTGCCACCGTCGCGCCGATTGCGCCGGCGCGGTTCACCGCCGCGCCGCGCGACGAGATCTTCGCCTCGCACCGGTACCTGGTCGAGCGGCTGGGCCGCGCCGACCTGCGCATTTTCGACGTGCGCACTGACGAGGAATACTTTGGCGAGCGCGTGCGCGCCCGGCGCGGGGGCGCGCTGCCCGGCGCGGTGCACCTTGACTGGGTCAACAATGTCGGGGCGAACGGCGCGTTCAAGACGCCGGCGGAGCTGCGCGCCGCGTTCGAGCGCCTCGGTCTCGACCCCGCCGCCGAAATCGTTCCCTACTGCCAGGGCGGCTATCGCTCGGCCAACGCGTACTACGCGCTGCGGCTCGCGGGCTTCGATCGCGTGCGCAACTATATCGGTTCGTGGGGCGAATGGGGCAATCGCGAAGAACTGCCGATCGAGCATCCGCGCCGCAAATGAAGCGCGCGCGAATCGTGCGGGACGCGCGCCGGGGGCATGCCGCGACGCGCGACCTCCTGCTATTGAGCGCCTTCGAAGCGTTCGGCGGCGAGCGCAGCAATCCTTCGTGGGAGGTCGCCGCGCGGCTTGACGGACGCAGGCTCGGCGGACTGACTGTGCGCGCCGTGCGCCTGCCGGTGAACGCCCCGCGCGCGGTGCGATCGATCGCGGCTGCGATCGCGCGGCTTAAGCCGCGCGCCGTGCTGGGTCTCGGCCAGGCCGGCGGCCGGCCCGCGATTTCGCTCGAGAAGGTCGCAATCAACCTGATCGAGCGGCGCGCCGCGCGCGAAGGCGACGGCGGCCTCTCGGGCATCCCGGTTGTCCGCGGCGGACCGGATGCGATCTTTGCCCGCCTCCCGCTGCGCGCGATCCTGCGGGCCCTCGCGCGTCGCGAGATTCCGGCGGCGCTGTCCCTGAGCGCGGGCGCGTACGTCTGCAATTCGGTGATGTACGCGACGCTGTTCGCCTTGCGCGCGCGGCCCCGGGTCCCCGCCGGATTCATCCACCTGCCTTACGCCGCAAGCCAGGCGGCGCGCCATCGCCAGGCGCCCAGCATGTCGCCGGACCTGATGACATCGGCGGTCGCCGCGGCGATCGAGACGATCGCGCACAACCTGCCGACACGGCCGCGGCGGCGGAAGTAGCCGCCGTCGCTCAGCCCTCATCGGCACGAGAACGGGGCACGCCGAGCGCCACCATCAGCAGCGGGCTCAAGCCTGTCGCGGGTGGCGAAAAAAATTCCGTGGTGTCGTCGTCGTAAAATGTGAGGCCGGTGGCGCCGTGGCCTAGCGCATAGGCGGCCAGATACGCCCGGCCACCGTGTAGTCCGGCTTCCAGGTGCGCGTCGCGGTAGCCGCGATTTCCCAGCGCGTCGAGCGCGCGCTCGAGGTCCGCCATGTAACAGAGCAGCGCCGAACAATCCGCGCCAAGCGGCTGCTCCAGGCACAGGTAGCCGGCTTCGCCCCGAAAATTGCCCGGCTTGAGCAGCACGAACTCGCCGGTTGCGCGGCGATGGTAATACGCTCCCGGGGAAAGGCCGTCGATCGCGTTCGCGATCAGGTAAGTCTCGGAGAGCGCGGGAAAATCGGCGCGCGGATGCCTGCTCGAAGCGCCAAGAATCGCCGCCAGATCCGCTAACGCCATCGGTTCGCGCGCGAACACCCGCGTCGATCCGCGCCGCAGAATGGTCTCGCCGAGGCCCGAGCCGGCGCGCGTCGCAGCCGGCGCGGCCAACGCCGAGGCCGCCGATAACTCCGGGTGCGGCGTCGCGATTGCGCGGTCGGCGGCCGCGGCGATCTCTTCGCCGCCGATCAATCGCGACGCCTGATGCATCCGCACCAGGTCCGGGAAGCTCACCTCTTCGGCCGAAAGCGGGATCGTGTCGAGCGCAAGCCGCGTCAACTCCGACGGCGCGGGCGAAATCGGCTCGGCGCCGCTGTCGCCGAGCGCCACGAGGCACATTGCGCCTTCGCGCTCGCCGTCGATCCCCAAAAGCGTCTCGATTTCCGAATCGGAGAAGGCGCTCACCAGTTCGGTCGAGAACCCCTCGGCGGTCGCGCTCGCGAGCAGATTGGCGAGCATCGTGCCCGCGTCCCACAGGCAATAGCGATAGGCGCGCGCCCGATATTTCCACGCGCTGCGCCAGAAGATCGCGCTCAGCAACACGATCGCCCGCGACCGCCGGAGGGAGCGGCGTCCGCCGGCCGCGTGCGCGATAACACTGCGCCAGTCTCCGCGGCGCAGCCCGCGCAGGCGCAGGTCCGCGGGCGAAAAATGATACAACCCCGGCTCGAGACCTTGGGCTTCGCCCACCGCAACGTAGACTTCGATCGGATAAAGCGCGCCCGCCGACGGCGCGGCGCGAAAGTGATAGTCCTCGCCGCCGACCCGTCTGCGCCGCGTCAATCCGTCGGCGCAGAACAGGATGCGGGTGAGCGCCTCGAGCGTCAGCGCGCCGCCGCTATCCGCTTCCGCGTCCGCGGCCACGGCCTCGAGCGCGGGCAGGCGGGCAAGGCTCAGGTCGCGCGGCAGCGCGAGTCCTGCCACTTCGGGATAGAGCTTGTACGGGAACGGCCGGTTCTGCCAATCGAGATAATGCGCACTGCTCCGCACGCTCGCGTAGGAATGTTTGGTCAGCGCGTGATAGGTTCGCGCCACTTCGATTTCTCGATTGCCCAAGATTGCCTGCTCCTGCCCGCGAATGTCGACTCGCGCCGCGCCCTCCGCACCGCGCGACATTATATCACCCGCTCTGGTCGGCTGGTCGGTATCGGCGCGACCGTGCTATGGACTGAATAATCAGCGGGCAGTCAGCCGCGGTTCGGAGAATCCGATGGGCGCGAATCCGCCACGACTCGGCGCAGCCGAAGTGAAGGCCCTGTTCGAGAAGCTGAGCAACTGGGGCCGCTGGGGTAAGGACGACGAGCGCGGCGCGCTCAACTACATCACCGCGGAAAAGCGGGCGGCCGCCGGCCGCCTGGTGCAGAGCGGCGAAACCGTAACCATGGCCCTGCCGCTCGCGACCGCTTCGGGCCCGGACAATCCCACGCCGGTCACGCACGTGATGCTCTATTCCGGCCCGGGCCTGCCGGCCGCGCTCGACTACTTCGCGATCGCTCCGCACGGGATGGCGTTCACGCATCTGGACGCTCTCTGCCACGTTTTCTGGGAGCGCAGAATGTACAACGGCTTCAGCTCGAGCGAGGTCAGTCGCTGGGGTGCGCGCAAATGCGGCATCGATGCGGCACGGGACGGGATCGTCAGCCGTGGCGTGCTGCTGGACATCGCGCGGACCAAAAATCTTGAATGGATGGAGCCGGGCGAGAGAATCTTTCCCGAGGACCTCGACGCCGCCGAGCGCGCGCATCGCGTGCGCGTCGCCGAGGGCGACGTGCTGCTGATTCGCACGGGCCGCATGGCGCGCCAGCGCGGGTTGGGCCCGTGGGACAGCCGCAACGAGGGCATGGCCGGGCTCGATCCGAGCTGTCTGCCGTGGCTCCACGAACGTCGGATCGCGGTACTCGGATGCGACGGCGTGAGCGACGTACTGCCGACCGGTTACGGCGCCGAGCTGATCTTCCCGATTCATGTGGGAATGCTGGTCGCGATGGGCGTACATCTCATCGATAATGCCGACCTGGAGGCGCTGGGCGCAGCCTGCGCGCGCGCCGCGCGCCACGAGTTCATGTTCGCGATGCTGCCGCTCATCCTCGAGCGCGGCACCGCGTCGCCCGTGAATCCGGTGGCGATTTTCTGAAGCACATCGGAGCAGGAGAAACACGATGCCATCCGAAGCCCTGGTGATCGATGCCGACGGACACATCCTCGAGCCCCCCGATCTGTGGGAGCGCTACCTGGAACCACGCTACCGCGACCGGGCACTGCGCATCGTCGTCGGACAGGACGGCTACGAATACCTGGAAATCGATCGCAAAATCTCGCGCCTGTGCCGCCGCGGCCAACTCGCCACGCTCGGCGGCATGGGCAGGAAAGTCGACGAAGCGAAAGCGCTGCGCGAGCGCGCCACGCGCGGCGACGGCAATCCCGAGGAGCTGCGCTACAAGATGCCCGGTCCCGAGGACACCTACCTCAAGGGCGCTGCGTTCGGCACGATGGACATGCGTGAGCGCGTCACCCTGCTCGACCGCGAGGGCATGGCCACCGCCATCCTCTATCCGACGCTGGGACTGATGTGGGAGGCGGAATGCTTCGATGCCGAAATCGCCGCGGCGTACTGCCGCGCCTACAACCGCTGGATCGCAGACTTCTGCCGTGATTCCGGCGGACGCCTGATTCCGATCGCGCACCTGTCGCTGGGCGATCCGGCGGCGGCGGCCCAGGAGCTGGAGCGCGCGGTCAAGGACGGATGCCGCGGGGCGTTCGTGGCGCCGTTCACCATGACGAAGATCGCGCACGGCGAGAGGGCGCACGATCGCGTATTCGCGGCAGCGCAGGCGCTCGACGTCCCGCTCGCGATTCATCCAACCTTCGAGCCGGTCGATTTCGCCGTCCATCATCGCTACGAGAATTTCCGCTGGGCCGTGTGGTACCACGATCTGTTTGCCGGCCAGGGCGTCCAGCACGCCTTTGCCACGTTCTTCCAGTGCGGCACCTTCGATCGCTTTCCCGGCCTGCGCGTGGTGGTGCTCGAGTCGGGCGCCGGATGGATCGGCTACTTCTTCGATCGCGCCGACGCAATCTATGCCGGCACCACGCTGGGCGGAACCGTACGGCTGAAGGAAAAACCCTCGTACTATTTCAAGGAGCGATGCTTCATCTCGGCCGATCCCGACGAGCGCACCATCGCGGCGATGATGAAGCGGGTGGGCAGGGACCGGTTCTTCTGGGCCAGCGACTACCCCCATCCCGATCATCCCGGCAACTACCTCGAGGAGCTGCGCGGGATGATCGCGCCGATGAGCGAGGACGAGCGGCGGGGGATTCTCGGCGAGAACGTCGCCCGCGCCTACAAGCTCGCCTGAGCCGCGCGCGACGGCGCTCAGCGCGCGCCGCCGGAGAGCGCCGGATGAATCCACATTTCCGAGCCGGCCCCGACGCGCGCGTCAAGCCCGCCAAGCTGGCGCGCGTTCTCGCCGTCGATGAAGATGTTGACGTGACGCCGAAGCTCGCCCTGCTCATCCAGCACGCGGTCGCGGATTCCCGGATGCGCGCGCGCGAGCGCCTCGATTATCTCGGCCGCGCTCGCGCCCTTCTCCGGCGCGAGCGCGACCTCGACCACATCGCGTCCGTCGGTCCATCGGCGGAGCGCCCCCGGGATATGCACGCGCATCGCTAAGCCACCAATGCGCTCTTGACGCAGAGCACAGGCGGCAGGAACTCGGCCAGCGCGCGCCAGCTTTCGCCCTCGTCATTCGAGCCGTAGAGCTGGCCGCCACGCGTGCCGAAGTAGAGTCCGACCGGCTCGAGCGTGTCTGCGCAAAACGCGTCGCGCAACACGGTGAAAAATCCGGCGCGGTCGGGCAGCCCGCGGCCGAGCGCCTGCCACGTCGCGCCTGCATCGCGCGAGCGCCACACGCGCGGCGCGCCATCGCGCGGCACGCGGAACTCGTCCGAGACCAGCGGGAAATTGTAAATCGTCCCGCCGCGCCGCGGATGCGCGACCATCGGAAAGCCGAAATCCGACGGCAGCCCGTTTTCGATCGTCACCCACGAGCGCGCGTCATTGTCGGTGCGATAGACGCCCGGATGATTCTGCAGATACATGCGCGACGGGTTTTCCGCGTCGAACCGCATCTTGTGCGGACAGAGCGTGGCCCCGGGGACATCCGGATGGACGCGCAGACCGTTGACGCATGGGTTCCACGAATCGCCGCCGTCGTCGCTGCGGTAGATGCCACCCGACGATATCGCCGCGTACATCCGCTGCGGCTCGCGCGGATGGACCAGCAGGGTGTGCAGGCAAAGGCCGCCGAACCCGGGATTCCACTTCGGCCGATCAGGATGGTTGAACAGCGCCTCGTTGAGGCGAAACGTCTCGCCGCGATCGTCGGAGCGAAACATCGCCGCCGGATCGACCCCGGCCAGCACCACGTCCGCGCCCAGCGCGGTCGAGGCCTCGAGCGCCCATACCGCGTTGAGCGCGGCTCCGCTGCCGCGCGGAAACTTGATATTGCCCTCGGTCGGCTCGTTCCACGTCGCGCCGAAATCGTCGGACCAACTCACCATCGCACCCCAGTGATTGCTCTTGTTGCCGGCCAGGATGCGCGGGTTGTTGTCATTGACCAATGCCAGCGACCACACCGATTGGCCCGGAAAATGCGGGCCCGACACTTTGAAGTCGGCGCGGCGCGAATCGCTCAGCAGGAGAAACGCGCCCTTCGCCGTACCCACCATCAGCAACAGATCGCCGGCGGCGGGCGAGAATTTCACGCCATTGGCATGCGCGCTCATGACGGGCGCTCGCAGTTGATCATCCAGGGCGTGCCGAATTGGTCGACCAGCATGCCGAAGCGCACCGCCCAGAAGGTCTCCTGGATCGGCATCCGCACCGTCGCGTTTTCCGACAGCGCCTGGAAGATACGCTCCGCCTCGCGCGGCTCGGCGACGCTCAGCGTCACCGAGAAGCCCTTCATCGGCTCGTACCGATCGGGCGGCGCGTCGCTGCCCATCAAAATCTCGTCGCCGACGCTCAGACGCGCATGCATGATTTTCTTGAGCCAGTGCGGCGGCACCTGGCTCGCGATCGGCGTGCCCTCATGCGTGAGCATGGCCTCGATTCTGCCGCCGAGCGCCTTTTCATAAAATTTGAACGCCGCCTCACAATTGCCATTGAACGTTAGATAAGGATTGAGCTGCATCATTGACTCCTTCCGTTTGCATCGTTGATTCAGCCGCAGATCGAAAAGCCGCATTCGAGCCGAGCCCACACCGGCGCCCGGCAGCGCGCAGCCATCTCTTCAATCGCGACGTGCGCCTCGTTTATCGCCTCCGCTTCGCTCGAGGCCGCGCCGACCGCGCCTGCCCTGCCGCAAGGATCGGCCAGTGTCCAGAACCAGGTCGATTGACCATTCCATAGCCTGAAGCCGACCCCAAGATGATTGCGATTGTCGTGCATGATCGTTCCCTGGCGTCTGCGGCAACTCTATGCCTCGATCGTTTCGGCGCGGTTGCGCAACGCGTTGAAGACGGTCGCCGGAACGCACAAGCGCTCGTCCTGATAAATCGCCCGCACTTGCGCGAAGGCGCGATCGTCGGACGCGGTCAGCGCGGCGGCGCGATCGAGCAGCGCTTCATCGTCGCCGGACAGCCGATCGCGCTCGCCCGGCATCATGCCCCACACGTCCCACGGCAGCAGTTCCCTCCGATTGAGCGCCGCCACGTCGCGCACGACATTGCCGGCGATGAACCACATCCCGCGCAGGTTGGGAACGAACGACAGGCCGAAGAGCTCCGCGTTGGCACCCGCGTTGCGGCACCTGAGCCATGCGTCGCCCGCGCCGATGAAACGGTCGCGGGGCACGTCAAGCGGATCGAAATCGGGATGGAACAGGTTGCGCTGCACGGCGTCGATTTGCGCGTCAACCAGGACCCATCGCCGCTGCGCGGCGTTCCAGTATTCGCACACCCAATGATCCTCGAAGCGGCCCGGCGTGAAATACGCCGCGAAGCCGCAGCGCGCGCGCGCCGGCACGCCGCGCGCCTTGAGCATCGCCGCCAGCATCAGCGAGAAATGCCGGCACACCGCCGCCATCCGATTGTGCGGTTCGCGCGCGACGCCGAGCGGGCGATCGTCAATCGCCCGGATGCGCGCGAGCATTGCGCGCAGGGGCCGCAGATGCGCATCATCGATGCGCTCTTCGGACATCCGCACGTCATACGCGAACGCCGCCAGGTCGCGATGGATGAGCACGCCCTGCACCACCGCGCACAGATCGGCGAGCGCTTCCGGCAGGGCGTCGAAGCGCGCGCCGCGCGCGTCCGCCGCCGCCATCGTCCCGAAACCGCGATAATAATCCTGCGGAGTTTCCATACCGTGCCGCCCCCGCTCGATCTTTCCGTTTGCCGATCGTTCGTCCGCTTCAGGCCGACCCGACAAGCTGACCGAGACGATCCAGCGCGCCGCTCCAGCCGTTGTTATGCGCGTCGCGCGCGCTCTCGCTCTCGAACACCGCCTGATGAAGCGTCAGTTTGGTCTGCTTGCCGCGCTCCTCGAACAGCACCGTCAGCACCGTCTCAGGTCTGGTGGCATTGCCCTGGGCGTCGGTCCAGGTAAAAGTGCATGCGAGCCGTTCGGGTTCCTTGATCTCGCGATACACTCCCTTAAGCCAGTGATCCGCGCCTTCGGCCGAGCGCATGTGAAACCGGTAGGCGCCGCCCGGACGGACGTCCATTTTGCCCAGCACCGTGGTGGTGAAGCCGTGGGGGCCCCACCACTGCACGAGGCGCGCGGGGTCGGTCCAGGCTTTGAAGACCAGCGGACGCGGCGCGTTGAACGTGCGCTCGATGACCAGCACGCGATCGGCCGGCTCCCTGACCAGGCTACTTTCGACGGACATGCTTTTTCTTCTCCTTGGGTTGCGCACCGCTCTTCTGCAGCTTGCGCAGATATTCGTCCAGGCGATCGAGGCTCTGCTCCCAGAAACGCCGGTAGCGTTCGAGAAAATCGGCGGCGTCTCTGAGCGGAGCCGCGTCGAGCCGGCACGGGCGCCATTGCGCCGCGCGACCGCGCTCGACCAGCCCCGCGCGCTCGAGCACCTTCAGATGCTTGGATATCGCCGGCAGGCTCACCGTGAACGGCGCCGCCAGCTCGGTGACCGAGGTCTGGCCCGCGGCCAGCCGCGCCAGGATCGCGCGGCGGGTCGGGTCGGCGAGCGCGGCGAAGGTGGCGCTCAGGCGATCGGCGGCGGGACTTTCGTTAACCATTTAGTTAAATAACCTGATGGTTAAATAGCGCGGCGTCCGGATCGTGTCAAGCCCCGCCGCGCGCCGCGCTTTTCAAGCACGCCGCGCGCGGGTTATTGATCCTCCCGGTCCCACTCCCAAACCGTCGTGCGCAGCGCACGAGCGACGAGGCTCAGACGATGGATCTCAACTTCATGCCGGCGATTGAGCTTAACGTCCTTGTCCGCAGGCGCGAGATCAAGCCGAGCGAGGCGGTCGCGCAGGCGCTCGCGCGCGTGGAAGCGCTCGACCCGAGGCTCGGCGCGTTCTGCGCGATGCGCGCCGAGCAGGCGATGGCCGAGGCGCGCGCGATGGACGAGCGTATCGCGCGCCGCGAGCCGGCGGGAGCGCTCGCCGGCGTGCCGATCGCGGTCAAGGACCTCGAGGACGTGGCGGGCATGGCGACCACTTACGGCTCGCGGCCGTTCCGTGACAACCTGGCCGCCGCCGACTCGATCGAAGTTGCCCGGCTCCGCGCCGCCGGCGCAATCGTGATTGGCAAAACCAACACGCCCGAGTTCGGCCATAACGCGTTCACCCGCAACCTGCTCTTCGGGCTCACGCGCAATCCGTGGGACCTCGAGCGCACGCCGGGCGGATCCTCGGGCGGCAGCGCGGCCGCGGTGGCAGGGGGGATGGTTCCGCTCGCAACGGCTTCGGACGCCGGCGGATCGATTCGCCTGCCGGCGGCCTACACCGGATGCGTCGGCCTCAAACCTTCGCACGGGCGCATTCCGGGCGGCCCGCGCATGGGCATGGAGCCGTTCAACGGTATCGCGTCGCTCGGTCCGATCGCGCGCTCGGTCGCCGACGCTGCGCTCTTTCTCGACCTGACGTGCGGCTATCATCCGGACGATCCCGAATCGCTGCCGCATCCCGGATTTTCCTACCTGGCGAGCCTGGAGCGTCTTCCGGCGGGGCTGCGCGTCGGCTTTCATCCCGACTTCGGACACGCGGTCGAACGCGAGGCGATGGAGCTCGCAACAACCGCGGCGCAGGCCTTTCGCGAGTTCGGATGCACGGTCGAGGAAATCAAGGACCGTGTGCCCGAGACCGCGGCCGCCTGGACCACGGTGCGCGCGGCGCAGCTCCTGGCTCAACTTGCCGACGTCATCCCCGCTCATCGCGCCGACATGAATCGTTCATTCGTCGCCTATACCGAGGCAGCGGCGAAGCTGGGATGGCGCGAGTACGGCGAAGCGCAGCGCGCTCGCGCGCGCTTCAACGCATGGGCGCGGGCGATCTTCGAGCGCTACGACCTGCTGCTCACTCCGGCAACCGCGACCGCGGCCTTCGCCGCTAACGGCCCGCCGCCCGCGGAAATCGAGGGTCGGCGCCTCGCCGACCCGCTGGACGCGCTGGTCTTCACCTATCCGTTCAACCTGAGCGGCCATCCGGCGATCGCCGTGCGCGCGGGCCTGAACGCGGGCGGCCTGCCATGCGGAATCCAGATCGTCGCCGAGCGCCATCGCGACGATCTCGTGCTGCAGGCTGCGTACGCCTACGAACGAACGCGCCCCTGGGACGGGCATTGGCCGCAACTCTAGGCGCGGCGCGGATTTTTGCGCGCGCCGTGCGCGGCCACCGGCGGGCCTCGGACAATCGGGGCCTGAATCGGGAGAGGAGACTAGCTCAGGAGGAGACCGGCGCCGATCCGGGCTTGCCCGGGATCACGCCGATACGCGCGAGTTCCTCCTTGAGAATCGCGCGCGAGAGCGGTTTGCACAGCACCGCCGAGGCGCCGAGTTCGTAGCTCTGCGCGATATCGAGGTCGTAGAGCGAGCTGGTGATTACGAACATCGGCACGTGCGAGCATGGATCGTGCGCGCGCGCCGCCGACAGCACGGCGAAACCGCCGTTGTCGGGCAGGCGCAGGTCGACCAGCATCAGATCGGGGCGGTCGGTATCGGTGAACTGCTGGATCAACTCGACCGCCTCGTCGGCGTTTTCGGCGACAATCACCTCGCTGGCGTCGCCCAGCACCTGGCGAATAACCGTGACGGCGATAAAAGAATGCTCCGGGTTATCCTCGACCAGGAAGACCCTGACGCCGAATTCCGGCGGAGCTTGTTCGTTGTTCTCCATACTGCCTCACACCCCCACACTATACATAAATCGCGGGGGCAAGTACCGCGTCCCATGGGCGCGCGATTGAACGCGGTGTCAGTCCCCGGCTGTCGATTGATACAATTGCCGTGCCACGGTGGTGGCACTATAGTCTCTTTTTTCCGGGTGCGCGCTGGTTTCGATTCGAAATCGCGCCCGTCCGCCGCATGAACGGAGCCCGGCGAAATTATTGAGAAAGTTGACCGTAAGACAGCTTATCGGCCGCTACAGATAACGGACGAAGTCTGACGGTCGCGCAGTTTCCGGCACGCGACCGCCGGGCACGGGTGCGATTTCACGCAACAATGTTGCATATCGGAAACAGCGCGTCTCGAATTTGACGCCGCGCGACGCGGGAAGGGTTGAATCAGTTGAGGAGCAGATCGCTGGCGGGAATCGCAGCTTCAGTCATGAAATCGCGATGGTTCGATCATCCCCTGATCCGCAAATGTTCAGCGCTGGTCAGCGAGGATTTGTCGGCCACTTACTCGCGCGACATCCAGAAATGGCTTGTGGTCGCGCCGATCATCGGGATCGCCTCGGGTCTTATCATCACCGCGATCGCGATCCTCATCCTGGGCCACCTCTGGGCGGCGATCCTCCCGCTGATGATCGCGCATCACGGCGCCATCATCCCCGTCACGCTCGCGGGCTTCGTCGCGACCGGCCTGATCATGCAGTTCCTGACGCGCGATCCCGATGTCCACTCGACCGAAGAGATCATCGAGTCGTATCACGAGCACCAGGGCGACATCGACACGCGCCCGTTCTGGTACAAACTGCTCGCCGCGGTCACCACGGTGGGTTTCGGCGGCAGCGCGGCGCTCGAGGGCCCGAGCATCTACGGCGGCGGCGCGATCGGCTCGTGGCTATGGAAGCAATTGCGGCGCACCGGGCGGCGTCTGGAGCCGCGCGACCGGCGCATCATGCTGATCAGCGGCGCAGCCGCCGGGATGGCGGCGGTCTTCCGCGCTCCGCTGACCGGCCTCATCTTTTCGCTCGAGATGCCATACAAGGACGACCTCGCGCATGAGGCGTTGCTGCCCTCGCTGATTTCATCGGTCGTGGCCTACGCGGTGCTGGTTTCGTTCATGGGCACGGCGCCGCTGTTCGCGTTCGGCGGCAACGAGCCGTTCTCGGATCGCGACCTCCTGTGGTCGGCGCTGCTCGGCGTGATCTGCGGATTCGTGGCGATGAATTTCGCCAACGGCTTTCGCCGCACCCGCACCTTCTTCGTCAACCTGCGCACGCCGCATACGTTCAAGCTCGCGGTCGGCGGTCTGCTGACCGGCATCGTCGGCCTGATCTACATCACGCTTCATCCCGGCGGATTGATCCCGCTCGGCCCCAACTACGAGGCGGTGGACATGATCCTCAATCAGCCGCGCGGCGCCGGCGAACTGATCGCGTTTGCCGTGGCCAAGCTGCTGGCGACCTTGTTTTCGCTGGGCAGCGGCGGAGTCAGCGCGATGTTCGTGCCGCTGTTCCTGACCGGCGGCGCGCTCGGCAAGGCCTTCGCCTATCTCGCGCTCGGCGGTCCGCGCGGCGATCTGTTCGCCGCGGTCGGAATGGCCGCGTTCATCGCCGCCGGCTACAAGACCCCCCTGGCCGCAGTGGTGTTCGTGGCCGAGACCAGCGGCAGCCATTCCTACATCATCCCGACCCTCATCGGCGCGGCCGTGGCCTACGCAGTTTCGGGCGAGGCCTCGGTGTCCGGCGATCAGCGGCTGCATCAGGCGGCGCGCGTGAGCGAACTCATCGGCCGGACGGCGGGCGACGTGATGCAGCGCCGGGTCGTGGGCGTGCAGGCTTCGGCGACGCTGAAGATGTTTGCCGAGAGCGTCGCCGCCCATCACCGCCATGCACTCTTTCCGGTTTACGACGGCCCGCGCACGATCGGCATCGTATCGGTGTGGGCGCTGAGCAAGGTTCCGGCGGGCGAGTGGGAGCGCACGCGCGTGAGCGACATCGCCGAGACTGATGCGACCTGGATCGCGCCCGAGACCGATCTGGACGAGGCGCTGCGCCTGCTGACGCGCGAGAACGCGCCGCAGCTTCTGCTGGTCGGCGCCGATGCATCCGCCGCCGCGGGCGTCCTGGCGGGAATCGTGACCAAGAGCGACATCCTGCGCTCGATGGGCGACAACCACTACCCGGATCATCCGCGCGCCCCCATCGGCATCGACCGCCATGACGCGGTCTAGCGGCGCGCCGCCGCGCGCTCAGCCGAGCGCGCTGTAGTCGTCGATATTCTGAAACGCCCAGGGCATGAAGCGCGCGGCTTCGACCGTCGCCAGGCGCCGCGCCTCGGCGTGAATATCGCCCTCGAAATACGTCGCTCCGCGCAGTTCGACCACTTCGATTTCGCCGAGCGGGTCGTGATGCGAGGGCTTGAAAATGACCTTGCCCAAGCCGCGCCGATGCACCCGCACGTGCTGGGTGAAATGGGCATGGACCAGGATCGGATCGAATTCGAGTCCGCGCCCGTCGGCCGCGTGCATGAACTTGAAATGGAAGCGGTCGGCGTAGGTGGGCCCCTGGATCGGCAGCGTCTCGCTAAGCCGCGCCTCGAGCGACATGTACTCGATGCCCATGCGCTCGACGCTCGCCCGGACAACGTCGCCGTCGCTGTGCAGGCGCACCCGCGCCTGTTTCTTCGGCTCGCCGTAAAGCTCGCGGCCGAAGATGATCGCGACGTCGGTTGACATCGGCATCGCCAGGCAATAGTCGCCCTCGACCTCCTTGTAACGCGCGCGCACGCACAGCATTCCGCCGTCGAACGCGCCGACGCAGTTCGAGCGGCCGAGCGTGCCGATGCCGGCGGTGACCAGCGGTTCGGCCGCCGGTTCGAGCGGCGGCGGCAGGACCTCGCGCACGATCTCCGGGCGCGTCAGGTACTGTACGGCGAGCCATCGCGCATCGGCGAAAATCGGCGCCTGCAGCGTCGCTTCGATTTTTCTTATCTGCTCGGCGTTTTTGATCCAGTTGCGGGTCAGCATTGGCGCCACCTCCATCGCAATTGATTTTCAAGCGAAGTGCGGCATCACGCGCTCGGCGAACGTGCGCATCGCGTCGATCAGATTGCGATGACCGCTCAGGCCGCCGACCTCGAACCAGCACACCATGCGCGTGAAGCCGAATTGCTCCCTGAGCGCGGCGATCCGATCGATACAGCGCTGCGGCTCGCCGAACACGCCCATCAGCGAATCCACCTGCTCGTAGCTGATCGCGCGCATGCGCTCGATGACGCGCTCGAAGTCCTGCGGCTGCGCGATGCTCTCCGGGCGTATGGTCTCGGTGATCGTGCGAAAGTAATTGTTCAGGCTCGGTTCGACGATCGCGCGCACCGCCGCCTGGTCGCGGCCGGGAAAGGTCAGAAACATCGCCGCCAGCCAGTCCAGCGGCAGTCGCTTGCCCGCGGCCGCCATCGCTTCGCGGTACACCGCGAGCCGCTCGGGCAGCACATTGACCGGATTCACCGGGCCGCCGGCAAAGATCGGCAAGGCATTGGCGCCGGCGAAGCTGAAGGTGTCGGGGCTGTTGGCGGCCAGCCGCAGCGGCGGATGCGGCCGCTGCAGCGGGCGCGGTATCAGCTCGACGTCATCCGCCGCGTAGAAGCGTCCGCGAAAATCGAGCCGCTCCTCGCTCCACGCACGCCGCATGAACGTCAGCATCTCCTCGAAGCGCTCGCGGCTGGTGCTCATATCGACCCCGTAGCCACGATAGTTGCTGGGAAACGCCCCGCGCCCGGCGCCGAACTCGACCCGCCCGCCCGAGAGCACGTCGAGCGTCGCGATCTCCTCGGCGAGCCGCACCGGATGATGCAACGGCAGCAGGTTGACCGCGATCCCCAGGCGCAGTCGCGCGGTACGCTCGGCGATCGCCGCGAGCTGCAGCAACGGCGCCGGCATCAGGCAGAAGCGCGGCGTGAAATGGACCTCGGCCAGCCACAGCGTGTCGAAGCCCAGCCGGTCGGCCTCGACTGCCTCCTCGACCAGCTCGCGATAACGAACCGCCGGATCCTGCGCGTCCGCGGAAGGCAACTGATAGAAGAGGTCGAATTTCATGCATGCCGCTCCGCTGGGCGCGAGCTTGCCCCCAGCATAGTCAAAGACCAGGCGCGCCAGAAAGGCTAAACCGCATCGTCCGCCGCAATGGCGGCGGCGCTTCAATTGCCGACCTGCGCGGCGGTTGCTAGATTGCGAGACATCGACGCGCTGCGCGCGCGTCGTTCTCTCAATGGCCGAGGAAATTCGCGACCCATCCACTGCGCCGGCTGCCGATTCGCAATCGCTCGACGATCTCGATCCGCGCCGATGGCACGTGCCCATCGTGTGCAAGGACTGCGACAAGCCGTTCGCCGCGCCCTATCGTAATTTCCACGCCGGCGTCGTGTTCCATTGCCCCGCATGCCAGGGCTCGTGGGTCCCCAATACGACCATCGCGCGAGGCGTACGGCGCGTTTTCGAAAACTTCTTCGCCGAACGCAGGCGCGCGCGCGAGGCGTTCGCCCGGGGCGAGAGCAAGCTTACGCGCGACCAGTTCGAGCGCGCCGAGCTCGACCAGCTCGAGGCATTCCGCAAACGGCTCGAGCGGATGGCGGCCGAGCTCAGGCCGGCCGGCAAGCTGGTGCGCCCCAAAGGCATCGCCGCGATGTTCACCTGACCGCCTAGGGGCCGGGAAAGCTGCGGCTGACGGTTCTCCGTCCTCTCCATTCATGCCCTTTCCCTTTTGGGCGAATTTGGCAAATTATTCGCCTGCGTCATCACCACCCTTACTAGCATCCTGATTAGCGCGGCTTGGTTTTTGCTGGACTCTGGCTGCGACTAAGTCGCAGAAACAGCTATATTTTTCTAATGGGAGCTATAGCGACGCATGGCCTCCGACGGAACGAAGGGCACCAGGACCGGACGCATCATCGCCGTTGCATCGGCGCTACGGCATCTCCGCCGCAGGAACTCGGGCCAGACATTTCTGCTGATCAGTATCGCCCTGGTCGTACTGCTAGGGATGGCCGCATTGGCCGTCGACGTGGGCGATCTGTGGACGACCCGACGACTGATGCAGAGCGCGGCAGATGCCGGAGCGGTGGCGGGGGCGGATGAACTTGCGCTCGGCGGCACCAGTTCCACCATAACGACGGTCGCCAAGGACGCCGCATCGCACAACGGGTTCACCGACGGCCAGACCCGCGCGGGAGGGGCCGGCACCATCTCGGTGACGGTGCACAACCCGCCGACTTCCGGCCTCTATGCGGCGAACTCCAACGCGGTCGAGGTCGATGTCTCGGAAACCCAGAACACCTATTTCATGAAGGTGCTCGGCTTCTACAATGTGCCGGTGTCGACCAGCGCGGTGGCGGTGACGCTCGGTTCCGGATCGTGCGTCTATTCGCTCGATCCTTCGGCTTCGGATGCGGTGGACGTGGGCGGCACGGCGAGCGTCAGTTCGGCCTGCGGCCTGTATGTCAATTCCAATGCCTCGAACGCGCTGGACGTGCATGGCGGCGGCACAATCACGGCACCGCTGGTGGGCGTGCGCGGCGGCACGGTGATCGCCGGCGGCGGCAGCTCGCCTCCCTCGACCGGTATCGCAGAGTTCGGAGATCCGCTCGCCTACATTGGGGCGCCGAGCTTCAGCGCGTGCTCCTCGTTCAGCAATCCAACCGAGATTTCCGGGGCTCAGAGCCCGCAGGTGTACTGTGGAGGCATCAAGATAACAGGAGGCCAGACGGTCACTTTCAGCTCCGGACTCTATGTCATCGACGGCGGCGGGATCACCATCAACAGCGGCACCGTCAGCGGAAGCGGCGTTACCTTTTATCTCACCGGAACCAACAGCGGCGGCAAGTCGAAATATGGGCCGGTTAAAATCGCCAGCAACGCGACCGTGAATCTGAGTTCACCCTGCAGCTCGTCAGGCGGAGACATCGCCGGAATGCTGTTCTTCCAGGATCGCTCGATTACGCCGACGGCCAACAATGGCAGTCAGATCAACGGCAGTTCGACTTCGACCTTCAGCGGCGCAATCTATTTTCCGACCACTTCGCTCGCGTATGCAGGCAACACGGCGTCGAACATGTTCACGCTGCTGATCTCGGACACACTGAGCTTCCTCGGCAACTCGACCATCGGCAACAACTTCAGCTGCCTCGCCAACGGATCGCTGATCAAGGACGCGGCGCTCGTTCAATAGGGGGAAAGTCTTCCGATGTCCGCGCGGAAATCGCTTAAATTCGCCAGGGGCCAGAGCGCCACCGAACTGGCCCTGGGTCTGCCGTTCCTGCTGGTGTTGCTGTTCGTGGTCGCCGAATGCGCCCGCGCTTTCTACATGGCGATGTGTGTCGCGAGCGCGGCGCGGGCCGGGGTCCAGTACGGCGCGCAAAGCTATATCAAAGCCATCGACAATGCGGGAATGACCGCGGCGGCCACCAACGACGCCTCGAACATCAGCGGACTCTCGGTGACGCCGACGCATTTCTGCATGTGCGACGGCTCGCAGTGCAGTCCCTCCCAGTCCACCCCCTGCACCGTCGACTGCAGCTCGCCGCCGTCCACCTGCACCGAGCCCAAGGTCTTTGTCGAGGTCACCACCAGCGCGACCTTCCGAACCGGCCTCATCTGGGGACTGCCCAACAACATTCCCCTGACCTCGACCGCCGTGATGCAGGCGCAAAGCGGCCAGGGGTTCTGATTGTCCCTCATGCGGAGGCGCACAATGCGGCGGTTTCTGCGCGGGCAAACGTATGCCGAGTTCATGGTCGTGGTGCTGCCCACGGTGGGGGCTCTGTTCACCATCATCAGCCTGGCGATGGCGGTTTATACCTATAGCTTCGTCGCCAATGCGGCGCGCGACGGAGTTCGTTACGCGATCGTCCATGGCTCCAGAAGCTCGTCGCCGGCGAGCGCATCCGACATTCAGACTTACGTGCAAAACAAAGCCCAGGGTATCTCGCCCAGCGCGATCTCGGTTTCGACCACCTGGAACCCGAACAACAGTCCCGGCAGCACGGTCAATGTCCACGTCAGCTACACGTACCATCCGTTTTATCCGTTGGTTAACGTGAGCCTGCCGCTCTCGAGCTCGGCGCAAATGGTGATCAGCAACTGAGCGGCCGCCTCGGCAACGCATGCGCCCCCGCAGCCGGTCAGGTTCGGGGGTTTTTCATTTTCCGCGGTTTTCTGCGAAAAGCTTGACCATGCGGGCGCGGCCGCGTCGCGCGACCCTCGATGCACATCGCTTGTGGCGCACCGCCGGCAGAGGAGAGCAATGGCCGAATATATCGAAGTCGAAAAGGCGCGCGGGATGTCAGGACTGAGAGTCGTGCTGACGCCCGGCGTTCCCGGGCCCTGGAGCGAAGCCGCCAAGGGCATTCTCCACGTCAAGCAACTGCCCTACGTCAAAGTGCGCCAGGAACTCGGCGGCGAGAATCGCGCGCTCCTCGAATGGACCGCCCAGGCCGCCGCACCGGTGATGGCGTGGAACGACGAGCGCCCGCGCAGCCTGTGGAGCGACCAGCTCTGCCTGGTCGAGCGCCTGCGGCCGCAGCCGGCGGTGATACCTGCAAAGCTTGAGGATCGGGTCATGATGTTCGGTTACGCCAACGAACTCTGCGGCGAGAACGGTTTCGGATGGTCGAAGCGGCTGATGATCATGCGCGACGGATTCGCCCACAGCGATGAGCGCGGACGCAAGCTGTTCGACTACCTGGCCAACAAGTACGGTTACGACGAAGCCGCTGCCAATGCTGCGCCCGCGCGCATCGCGGGAATTCTCGACGCGCTGCGCGCGCGGCTCGAGGCCCAGCGCGCACGCGGCAGTCGCTTTTTCATCGGCGACCGCCTGAGCGCGCTCGACATTTATTGGGCGGCCTTTGCCGCGCTGATCGACCCGTTGCCGGATGAAGTGTGCCGGCTGTCACCCGGATTCAGGCAGGTCTATACGAACACCGACCCGACGATCAAAGCGGCAACGGCGCCGGTTCTGCTCGAGCATCGCGACTTCGTCTACCGCAATTACCTGGAATTGCCGCTGGATTTCTGAGCCGCTCCGCCGTGCGCGCCGGCGCCGTCGACACAATCCGCGGCATGGTGCGCGTGCCGCGCGGCGAGCGCTTCGCGCACGCGCCCGCTCTCGCGCTCGATCTCTTCGAGCAGCGCCGGCGCACTTTCGAGCGCGCCGCGCGCGCCCGCCTCCTCGAGCCCGCCGCAGAGATCGTCGAGTCGGGCGGCGCCGAAATTCGCCGCGCCGCCGCGCAGCGCATGCGCGTTCAGCGCGAGCGCCCGGCCGTCGCCGCGTCCGATCGCCTGCGCGATCGCGCCCAGTCGACGCGGCAGATCGGCGAGAAAAGCCGCGATCAATTCCTCGACCACGGATTCCCTCCCGGGCATCGAGGCACGCAGCCGATCGATCCGCGCGCGGCTGATCGCTTGGCCACCCGCCCCATCGCCGGCCGCGCCGGCCGCGTGATCGCCGCGACTATCCCGGCTCTCCGGACTCATGGCTCGCGCCCAGGCCGATCGATTCGGCGCCCAACCGGCGCATGAAGCGGTATAACGTCGCCCGACCGATCCCGAGACTGCGCGCGGCCTCGGCGCGATTGCCCTTGGCCTTGGCCAGCGCGCGCGCGATACGCTCGGCGGCGGCCTTGTCGAGGTATTCGCTCAACCCGATGTCGCCGCTCTCCTCCAAGGCCGCCGCGCGCCGCGCGCGCAGCTCGGCCACGTCAAAGGCGTCGGCCGGCGCCGGCGCGGGCGTCGCGAGACCGCTCTCGGCGGCAGCTGGCGCCGGAGCGCGCGCGGGCGGCGCGGCGCCCGGCCGATCGAGCATCAGGTCCGCGGCCGAGATAATATCCGTACGGGCGAGCACCACGGCGCGTTCGACCGCGTTTTCCAGCTCGCGCACGTTGCCCGGCCAGGCGTGATTGACCAGCATCTCGGCTGCTTCAGGAGCGAGCGTGACGTGACGGCCGGTTTCGACCGCCATGCGTGACAGGAAATGGCGCGCCAGCGGCAGGATATCCTCGCGCCGCTCGCGCAGCGGCAGGATCTGGATCGGAATAACGTTGAGGCGGAAGTACAGGTCCTCGCGGAAACGGCCCGCGGCGACGCGGTCGCGCAGCGCGCTGTTGGTCGCGGCCACCACCCGCACATTGACGCGCCGCGGCTCCGCACCGCCCACGCGCAGCACCTCGCCTTCCTGCAGAACGCGCAGCAGCTTGGCCTGAAACTCGGGGCTGATATCGCCGATTTCGTCGAGCAGCAGCGTGCCGCCGCTGGCCCGCTCGAAACATCCCTGGCGCGCGCTGATCGCGCCGGTGAACGCGCCCTTCTCATGGCCGAAAAGTTCGCTTTCGAGCACGCTCTCGGCGAACGCCTTGCAATTGACGGCGACGAACGGCCGGCCGACGCGGTCGCTCCAGTAGTGCACCAGGCGCGCGATCAGCTCCTTGCCGGTGCCGCTCTCGCCCTGGATGAGCACCGTGGCATGGCTGGCCGCGACGCGGCGCACCAGCTCCATCAGCTTGCGGCTTGCGATACTTTCCGCGACCACCGAATCGGGCCCGAAACGCCCGGACAGCTCCTGGCGCAAGACGCTGTTTTCATGCTGCAACTGATCCAGCTCGAGCGCGCGCTTCACCCGGGTCTGCAACTCGACCACTTCGATCGGCTTGGTCACGTAGTCGAACGCGCCGGCCGCCATCGCCGCCACTGCCGCCGCGATACTGCCGAAGCGGGTCACCAGGATGACCGGCAGGCCGGGCGCCCGCTTGTGCAGCTCGCGGAGCAGCTCATGTCCTTCCATGTTCGGCATCATGATGTCAGATATGACCACGTCGGCGGCGCGGCGCTCGAACGCCGCCAGCGCCTCGCGCCCGTCGTTGCATACCTCGATCTCGCGCGACGGGTCGCTCAACGCCTGCTCGAACAGCCGCTGGTCAACCGGATTGTCTTCGACGATCAATATCCGATGCGCCATAATTGACGATGCGCCCTCGCCGCGCACGTGTCTCACAATGCGAGCAACTTTCAGACCGGCGCGGATCGTTTTTCGCGTTTGCAGCGATACTCATTCGTTGTCTCTGCACGTCAAAAATGGGTAAGTGACTCGTGATAGGGACAACTTTTTGGCGGGAAGGACAAAAGCATGGCGCCCCGCGCGACCGCTCACGCGACTGTGCGAGATCCATCCAATCGATCGCACCCGGCGCTTTCACGTCATCAGATAGGGGGCCCTGAACATAATGGAACTCTCATCTTTGCGCTCGCGAATTCGAGGCACCGTCACTCTTCCCACGGACAGCGGCTACGAACACCTGCGCCGCTCGCTTGTCTGGCACCTGCAGGTGCCAGAGCGCCGTCCGCGGGCGATCGTTCGGGTCGCCGACGTCGAGGACGTGATTGAAACCGTACGGTTCGCACGCGCAAATCGTCTAAAGCTCGCCATTCGCGGCGGCGGCCATAGCTGGGTCGCCTTTTCGCTGCGCGATGACACGCTCCTAATTGACCTCGACCGGCTCGACCGCGTCACAATCGACGCGAAGGCGCAGCGCGCGGCAATTCAACCAGCCGTAAGCGGGCGCGAACTCAACCGGCTGCTGAATGCGCAAGGATTGGCGTTTCCGGTGGGACATTGCCCGACCGTACCGATGAGCGGATTCATCCTCAACGGCGGGCTCGGATGGAATTTCAACGCCTGGGGTCCGGCGTGTTTCAGCGTGGAAGAGGCGAAAGTGGTAACCGCCGACGGCGAACTGGTGGCCGCGAGCGCCGCGCGGAATTCCGACCTCTTGTGGGCCATCCGCGGCGGCGGTCCGGGATTCTTCGGAGTGATCGTCGAATATTCGCTGAAGCTCTACCCAGCGCCGGGCGCGATCGTTTCCAGCAACTATTTCTATCCGCTGGAACGCGCGCAGAGCGTCGGAGCGTGGGCGAGCGAGCTGGCGCGCAAGCTGCCGAGACACGTCGAGCTGACGGTCTTGATCACCGCCGCGCCGCCGGCAATCGCCGATCGCTGCCGGTCCGCCAGGGGACTCGCGATGCTGGTGAGCGCGACCGCGTTCTGCGCCGGCGCGAGCGAAGCAGCTTTGACCCTGAGCGCGCTCGAGAGCTGCCCGGCGGCAAATGCGTGCCTGCTCAAGGAGCCCAACGTGGCGACCCCGATCGACGCGCTGCTCGACATGGGCGGGATGGCGTGGCCGGAGCGCCATAATTTCCTCGCCGACACACTGTGGACTGATTCATCGCTGGGCGAAGTGCTGGCGAGCGCGCGCGACCGTTTTCTCGCGGCCCCCTCGACCAAATCCCTGCTGGTCGCGGTCCCGAGCACCGGCGCCCGATCGCCGTTGCCCGATGGCGCTTATTCGCTGAACGGCGAGGCGCTGCTGCTCTGTTATGCGATATGGGACGACGCGAGCCACGCGGCGAACGCGCAATGGCACCGCGCTACCATTGCCGCGCTCGATCGCTTCGCCATCGGCCATTACGTGGGCGAATCGGATATCGTCGCCGATCCGCGGCGCGCCGAGCGCTGTTACTCGCCCGCGGCCTGGAAGCGCCTGGGCGAGCTGCGGCGCAAGTACGATCCCGACGGGCGGTTCGTCGGCCATTTCGCCTGATCAGCGCATCGCTTTGATGATCTCGCGCGAGAAGCTCCTGAGCGTGCTCGCGTTATCGACCACGGGCTGGATCGCGACCTGGCGGATGCCGGCCTTCTTCATCGCGCGAATCGAATCGATGATTTCCTCGCGCGTGCCGGTGAGCGTGGTCGCCCGGATCATGCGCTCGGTGACCAGCGGCTCGTGCTCCTTGCGAAAGCCGCGCAGGTATCCTGCGTAAAGCTTGAGGTGTCGCGTCTCGGCCGGCTCGTTCTCGACCTTATAGGCGGCGGCGAATCGCGCGATGTCGTCGCGCAATTCGGCGGGAAGATCGGACTTGTCCGGCGCGGCCAGCGCGAAAATGTTTGACGATGAAGCGACGAACGGCCCTACGGCGCGCCGCACCGCGCTTGACTCCAGCTTCTGCCCGGGCTCGGTCAGATGGTAAGCCGTCATGCAGAGCGTGTAGATGCTCGAGAGTTTGCGGCCCGCGCGCTCGGCGCCGGCGCGCACGCGATCCATCACGAAATTGATCAAGGCTGGGCCGACCGCGCCGAACAGGATCACGCCGTCGGCGACCTCGCCCGCCATCTCCAGGCTGCGCGTGCCGCTGGCGGCTACGTAGATCGGCACGCGCTTGCGGATATTGATATAGCCGCCGCCCGGATTGAGAAACTTAATCATCCGATGGCGCTCGCCCTCGTGATAGGCCACGGTTTCGCCCTTGAGCAATCCGCGGCAGATTTCGATGTGTTCGCGCATCTGATCGACGCGCGCCGCCGGCATCCCCAGCGTGCGGCGCGCGGTGTTGCCGGTGCCGATGCCGAGCACGACACGGCCCGGCGCGAGCGCGTTGATGGTCGCAATCGCGCATGCGGTGACGGGCGCGATGCGCGAGAGCGGATTGGTCACGCCGGGGCCGATAATCAGGCGGCGCGTATTGACCGCGCAAAGCGCCAGCGCGGCATAGACGTCGCTGCCGAGCATCTGCGAGTCGTAGAGCCATCCGTGCGTAAAGCCCATCCGCTCGGCCAGCGCGGCGTCCTTGTAAGCATCGGGACTGGCGAAGAAGACGCATCCGAAATCCATCGGTCACCCCTTTCGGATTAAAGTTGCCCGACCAACAGCTCGTCGCCTGTTAGATGTCCAGCGGACGGCGGCTCACAGATCCGCGAGCTTGGGCCGCACCTCGCGCGCGAACATCTCCAATGCGCGGCGCGCCTTGGCCGGATCCATTCCGGGCAGCGGCGTCGCCATGATGAAATGCGTGCAGGCGTATTCGCGGCTGAATTTTTTGAACTTGGCGATGACCTCGGCCGGCGTGCCGACCATCATGTGCTCGGCATAGGGCGAATCGCGCAGATCGTCGGGACGCTGGAGCTGCCACACCGCCTTGTCGCCGGCGACGTCGTTGGCCTCGCCCAGCCACATCGCGTACTCGCCCATCATGTAGTGCAGATGGTCCTGCACGTCGCGCCATGCCTGGTCGGCCGAATCGGCGACGTACACCACGCGCAACTGCGCAACAGAAAATTTCGCCGGGTCGCGTCCGAGCAGCTTGAGCTCGTCGCGATAGGGAATCGCCGGGTCGGGTCCGATGGTGGCGAGCAGATGATGCCCGAGGCGCGCGGCGCGGCGCGCAGCCTTGTCGGTGCGCGCGCCGATCCAGATCGGAATATGCGGCTGCTGCACCGGCTTGGGATGCAGCTCCATCGCCTCGACGCGGTTGAACTTGCCCTCGAAGGTGACGCGCTCCTCGGTCCACAGCCGGCGAATCAGCTCGACACCTTCGGCCAGCCGCGCCGAGCGCTCGGGGCGCGCGAGCCTGAAGGCCGCGAACTCCTCGGCGCGATAGCCCTGGCCGATGCCCAGGTCGAAACGGCCGTTGGAGAGTATATCGACACAGACCGAATCCTCGGCCACGCGCACCGCGTTGTGAAACGGCAGCAGCAGGACGAACGTGCCGATGCGGATTTTTTTTGTGCGCGCCGCGATCGCCGCCGCGGTCGGCAGCACCGACGGGTTGTAGCCGTCGTCGACGAAATGATGCTCGGTCAGCCACACGTTGTCGTAGCCAAGCTGGTCGAGCATCGCGACCTGGTCGATCATGGCGGCATACAGTTCCGGATATGGGCGCCGCCACTGTTTGGGATTGCGAAAGTCGTACATCACGCCGAATCTCATCTTCGTGCAACCTCCGTCATGAGAGTCCGCGCCGCGCGCATCGCCGGCCGCTCGCCTTTAGGCATGCTCAGCGCCGCCTACTGTGTAAACTTTATTGCACTAAGAAGCAAAGGTTGCCGTCTGCGGGCGGCTCGAATCCCGCCACCCGCGTATCGCCACCCGCGGCGCTTGCACCGCGGCGCGCACTGGAGCATAAGACTTCAACGGGGAAAGACCGTGGCTCTCGTCATTCCGCTTCAGCGCAGGCGCCCGCGATCGACGAATCCGCATTCGTCCGACGCCTTCTGGCGCAATTCGATGGTGCCGGCGTCGATTGGCATGGGCGCGATCATCGTGGTCGCCGTCGCGACCCTGTGGGTGGGACTGCAGACCGGATGGCTTGGCCATGAGTGGGGCAAATGGGTGCTGGTCGCGGCGCTGGTGTCGGTCATCGGGCTGACCAAAATCGTCATCGCCAACATGTTCTTCTATCTGCTGATGCAGGACGAGGCACGGCTGGATCCGATGCCCGCGCCTGCGCCGCCCTCGCCGGGCACGCGTGTCGAGCGCCGGCGCCGGCCCGCGCGCACGCCGGCGCGGGTGCTGCTCGCGCGCGCGCAGCGCCCGCGCCCGGACCGGCGCAAACGCACCGCGACCTCGTCGGTCGATTAGCGGGCGCGGACGCCGGCGGCGCGTTAACGCGAGCAATCAATCCTTCCCTTAGGCCCGTTCGCAGCCATGCCGATTGAATTGCGCGCAGAAGAGCTTGACCTTGCGCGGTATATCCGGCCCGGCGACACGCTCGTATGGGCGCAGGGCGCGGCCGAGCCGCTCACGCTCTCGCGCGCCGTGGTCGCGCAGCGCCACGCGATCGGCCCGATCACGCTGTTCCTCGGGCCGGGCTACTCGGAAACGCTGCAGCCCGAGCATGCGGACCGGCTGAATTTCCTCGGCATGAGCGCCGTCGGCACGCGCCGGCGGCTGGTCGAGGCCGGCGTGCTGCGGCTCATTCCCTGCCGGCTCTCCGACGTCGAGTCTTTATTCGACAGTGGCATCCTGAAGGCCGACGTGGTGATGCTCCATCTGTGCCCGCCCGTCGACGGGTCGGGCGAGTACAGCATGGGTCTGGTCAACGATTACCTGAAGATTGCGATGCGCCGGGCGCGCGTGGTCATCGCCCAGGTCAACGATCGCCTGCCGTGGACCTACGCCGACGAACCGCTGGACATGGGCCGCGTCGATTACCTCGTGCCGAGCGCGCATCCGCCGCTCGAGCATGCGACGCGCGAGCCGACCGCGGTGGACAAGCAGATCGCGCGGCACGTCGCCGAGATGGTTCCGGACGGGGCGGTCGTCCAGATGGGCATCGGCGCGATGCCATGCGCGATCCTCGACGCCCTGCACGGCCATCGCCGGCTCGGGCTGCATTCCGGGATGGTGACCGACGCGGTGGTCGATCTGATCAAATCCGGTGCGGTGACGAACGAAACCAAGCCATTCCATCGCGACGCGAGCGTCACCGGCACGCTGCTCGGCACGCGCAAGCTCTACGACTTCGCCCATCGCAATCCGGCGCTGCGGATGGTCCCGCTCGGCGTCACGCACAATATCGAGCTGCTGGCGAAGATCGACAATTTCGTCTCGCTCAACTCGGCGGTCGAGGTTGATCTCAGCGGCCAGGTCAACGCCGAAGTCGCGGGCGGAGTCTATATCGGTGCGGTCGGCGGACAGGTGGATTACGTGCGCGCGGCGCGCCGCTCGCGCGGCGGCAAATCGATCATCGCGCTGCCGGCGACCGCGCGCGGCGACAAGGTCAGCCGCATCGTGGGCTCGCTCAACGACCCGGTGGTGACCACGGCGCGCTCGGACGTCGATATCGTGGTGACCGAGTACGGCGCGGCGCACCTGCGCGGCATCAGCCTCGAGGAGCGCGCGCGGCGGATGATCGCGATCGCGCATCCGAATTTTCGCGAAGCGCTCGAACGCCACGCGCGCGGTGTTTTCGGACGCCTCTACTAGACGCACCATCCTGGAGCGAAGGAGCGGCGATGAAGTACGGCACTTTCATCACCCGGCAGCGCGGCGAGGCGATCGTCGCCGAGGTGCAACACGCCGAACGCCTGGGCTTCGAGTCGGCATGGATCGCCGAGCATCTGATCATGCCGGTCAAGCAGGAATCGGTCTATCCATATTCGGCCGACGGACGTTTCCTGGTCCCGCCCGACTCGCCGTTTCACGATCCACTGATCGTGCTCGCCTACGTCGCCGCCGCGACGCACCGGATTCGACTGGCGACGGGAATTTTCGTGGTCCCGCTGCGCAACCCCTTCGCCACCGCCAAGGCGATCGCCTCGCTCGACCAGCTAAGTCAGGGACGCGTCACCTTCGGCGTCGGCATCGGCTGGCTCAAGGAGGAATTCGAGGCGGTCGGGATGACGTTCGAGAACCGCGCGCTCAGGACGCGCGAATACCTCGAGCTGATGATCAAGCTGTGGAGCGAGGCCGATCCCGAATACCAGGGCAAGACCGTCGCCACGCGCGGGATGAAGTTCGCGCCCAAGACCGTCCAGCAGCCGCATCCGCCGATCGTCTTCGGCGGAACCAGCGAACCGGCGCTGAGGCGCACGGTGAAGCTGGGCGACGGATGGTACGGCATCGCGCACGGCCTCGAGCAGGCGCGCACGCAGATTGCGCATCTGCGCGAGTATGCGCGCGCGGCCGGGCGGACGCGGCCGATCGAAATCACGCTGAGCCTGCGCACCGGCAAACCGTTGACCGCCGACGACGTACGCCGCATGGCCGAGCTGGGCGTCGATCGCACGCTGGTCGGATTGCCAATCAAAGCGCTCGAGGGCGCCGAGCTCGATCGCTTCCGCACCGCAGTGATGGACAAGGTGCCGTAGCGTTGAGCGTCGCCGGTCACAAGCTCTGGGAGCCGTCGTCCGAGCGCATCGCGCGGGCGCGGATGACCGCCTTCATGCAAAAGGCCGCGGCGGTGTCATCGCAGCCGATCGCCGATTACGGCGCGCTCTGGCGATGGTCGGTCGAGGATCGCGAGGCGTTCTGGCGCCTGGTCTGGGATTTCTGCGGCGTCGTCGGCGAGCCCGGTCATGTCGCGGTCGTCGACGGCGATCGTATGCCGGGTGCGCGATGGTTTCCCGAAGCGCGGCTCAATTTCGCCGAGAACTGCCTGCGCGCGCGCGGGCCCGAGGACGCGATCGTCTTTTGGGGCGAGGATCGCGTGCGCCGACGGCTCAGCCGCGACGACCTTTACGCGCAGGTCTCGCGCGCCGTTCAGGCCCTGCGCGCGGCCGGAGTCAAAGCGGGCGACCGCGTGGGCGGCTACCTGCCCAACATGCCCGAGGCGGTGATTGGCGCGCTCGCCGCATCCGCGATCGGCGCCATCTGGTCGTCATGCTCGCCGGACTTCGGTGTCGAGGGCGTCGTCGATCGCTTCGGGCAAATCGAACCCAGGGTCATATTCGTCGCCGACGGATATTTTTACGGCGGCAAGACCTACGACGGGCTCGACAAGGTCGCCGAGTTGCGCGCGCGCATCAAGGGCGTCGAGCGGATGGTGGTAGTGCCGTATGTCAAGGCACCCGGCGAGCTGCGCGCGCCGGCCGGCGCCGCGACCCTGGATGAGTTCCTCGGCCCCTTCGCGCCGGCGCCAATCGAGTTCGCGCGCCTCCCGTTCGGCCATCCGCTCTACATCCTCTATTCCTCGGGCACCACCGGCGTGCCCAAGTGCATCGTGCACGGCGCGGGCGGCGTGCTGCTCCAGCATCTGAAGGAACATCAGCTGCATACCGACGTGCGGCCGGGCGACCGGATCTTCTATTTCAGCACCTGCGGCTGGATGATGTGGAACTGGCTGGTTTCGGGGCTCGCCTCGGACGCGACCCTGCTGCTGTACGACGGCTCGCCGTTTCATCCGCATCCGGGCGCGATCTTCGACTATGCCGAGGCCGAGCGGATGACGATGTTCGGCACGTCGGCGAAATATATCGATGCGATCCGCAAGGCCGGCCTCGAACCGCATCGCACCCATCGGCTCGACGCGATGCGCACGATGTGCTCGACCGGCTCGCCGCTTGCGCCCGAGAGCTTCGATTACGTTTACGCGGCGGTCAAACAGGACCTGTGCCTGTCCTCGATCTCGGGCGGCACCGACCTGGTTTCGTGCTTCGCGCTGGGCAATCCGATCGCGCCGGTCTGGCGCGGCGAGCTGCAGTCGCGCGGTCTCGGAATGCGGGTCGAAGTATGGGACGAGGATGGCCATCCGGTCCGCGAGAGCAAGGGCGAGCTGGTATGCACCGCGCCGTTCGTCACGATGCCGCTGTTTTTCTGGAATGATGCGGACGGGTCGAAGTATCGCTCGGCTTACTTCGAGCGCTTCCCCGGCGTCTGGTGCCACGGCGACTGGGCCGAGCTGACCGCGCACGACGGGATGATCATCTATGGGCGCTCGGACGCGACGCTCAATCCCGGCGGCGTGCGTATCGGCACGGCTGAACTTTACCGCCAGGTCGAGCAGCTCGACGAAGTCGCCGAGTGCATGGCGGTCAGCCAGGAATGGGACAACGACGTCCGGATCGTGCTGTTCGTCAGGCTGCGCGAGGGACTCATGCTGGACGACGGGCTGCGCGAGAAGATCCGCGAGGCCATCCGGCGCAACCTGACTCCGCGCCACGTGCCGGCCAAGATTATCCAGGTTCCCGACATCCCGCGCACGCGCAACGGCAAGCTGATGGAACTCGCGGTGCGCAACCTGATCCACGGGGTCCCGGTCAAGAACCGCGAGGCTGCCGCCAATCCCGAGGCGCTGGATTTCTACGCCGATATTCCCGAACTCAAAAAGCGGCCGCCCCGTCGCGTCGCCGCCCGCCCGCGCCGCCGGCGCTCGCCGCGCCTGAGCTGAAAGGGGGGGCACGGCGCACGGCGGTTGGTTGCGCGCGCGCGCCTGGACTATGATGCGGGGCGCCGGCGCCGCGCGGCGCCGGCGATACTCGCGCACATTCGCCTTTGGGAGCGACTACGATGGGCAAATACTTCGAGGAATTCAAAGTCGGCGAGACCTTCCAGCATCAGCCCGGGCGCACCGTAACCGAGGCCGACAACCTGCTGATCACCACGCTCACGATGAACGTGCAGCCGCTGCATCTGGACGCCGAGTTCGGCAAAAAGGCCGAGTTCGGTCAGCGCCTGGTAAATTCGATCTTCACGCTCGGCCTCGCAGTAGGGCTCTCGGTCGGCGATCTCACGCTCGGCACCACGGTCGGCAATCTCGGCTTCGAAAAGGTCGAGTTCCCCAAGCCGGTGTTCATCGGCGACACGCTCTACGCCGAGAGCGAAGTGCTGGAGACGCGGCCCTCGAAGTCGCATCCGACCTGGGGCATCGTTATCCTCGAGCATCGCGCGCGCAATCAGCGCGGCGAGACCGTGATGCGCTGCAAGCGGGCGGCGATGATGCTGCGCAAGCCGGCCAAGTAACCGCTGGCATTCCGAGGGAGCAATTCAATCATGGAAACGCTGCGCCGCGCCGTCCATTTCGTTCCCGGCGCGAACGACAAGATGCTCGCCAGGTCGATCGACCTCGCGGCCGATACGCTGGTGCTCGATCTCGAGGACTCGGTCACGCCCGACAACAAGCACTCCGCGCGCAAGACGGTCACCGAATGGCTGCAGAAGGTGGACTTCAAGGGGCGCGAGCGGATGGTGCGGATGAATCCGCTGGATACACCGTGGGGCGTCGCCGACCTCGAGGCGACGATGGCCGGGCGGCCGCATTCGTACATGGTGCCGAAGGTGCGCACCTTCGCCGACGTGGAAAAGATCGATTCGATCCTGAGCGGGCTCGAGAAACAGTACGGCTATCCGGATCGCGAGGTGAAGCTGCTCCTGCTCGCGACCGAAACGCCGCAGGGCCTGCTCAACATCAAGGACCTGGGGCTGCATCCGCGCGTCGACAGCATGTCATGGGGCGCGGAGGACCTGTCGGCGGCGATCGGCGCGCGGCGCAATCGCGACGAGCGCGGCGAGTTTCTCGAGGTCTTCCGCTACGCGCGCATCATGACCCTGCTCGCGGCCACCGCCGCGTCGGTCCAGCCGATCGACACCGTATACGTGAACATCAAGGATCCCGACGGGTGCCGGCGCGATTGTATCGAAGGCGCCTGGATGGGTTTCACCGGCAAGATAACGATCCATCCTAGCCAGATCGAGATCGTGAACGAAGTCTTCTCGCCCTCGGCGCAGGAAATCGCCGACGCCGAGGAATTGCTCGCGGCCTTTGACGAGAACCGCAAGGCCGGGCGGATGGCGTTTACGTTTCGCGGCGAGATGGTCGACGTGCCGCATCTGACCCGCGCGCGCCGCGTGCTCGAGATTGCGCGCCGCACCGCCGGGCGCTGAGTCCGCCCGCGCTGGATCGGTCAGTCGCGGTCGAAGCCGTACTGCTCGCGCACGACGTAGAGCGGCCGACCCTTGACCTCGTTGTACACGCGCCCGATGTACTCGCCGAGCACGCCGAGCGTGATGAGCTGTACTCCGCCCAGGAACAGCACCACGACCATCAGCGAGGTGTAGCCCGGCACGTCAACGTCGTGGAGCAGTTTTCTTATCGCCAGCACGACGGCATAGAGAAAGGCGAAAGCCGAGATCGTGAAGCCGAAATAGCTCCATACCTTGAGCGGAAAGGAGCTGAACGACGTGATCCCGTCCATCGCGAAGTTCCACAGCCGCCAGTAGTTCCACTTGGTGCGGCCGCCCTGGCGCTCTTCGCGCTGGTAGTAGATGGCGGTCTGCTTGAAGCCCACCCAGGTGAACAGCCCCTTCATGAACCGGGTGCGCTCGGGCAACCGCACCAGCACGTCCACCACGCGCCGGTCGAGCAGGCGGAAATCGCCCGTGTCGCGCGGAATCGGCACGTCGGCAATCGCCTCGAAGACGCGGTAGAAAAAATGCGCGGTGGTGCGCTTGAGCCAGGTGTCGCCCGGCCGGTCCTTGCGCGTGGCATAGACGACGTCGTAGCCCTGACGCCACAACGCCACCATCTGCTCGATCAACTCCGGCGGGTCCTGCAGGTCGGCGTCGAGCGGCACCACGGCCCGCCCCCGCGCATGGTCCAGGCCGGCGCTGAGCGCGATGTCCTTGCCGAAGGTGCGCGAGAGACTGAGGATCTTGATCGCCGGGTTGCGCGCGCGATGCGCCAGCAGGCCGGCGAGCGTCTCGTCGTTGCTGCCGTCGTTGACCGCGATGATCTCGTAGCTGAGCTCCAGCCGCGCCATCACGCTGCCGATGCGGTCGAACAGCCGGTCGAGCACAGCCGCCTCGTTGAACATCGGAACGATGATCGAAAGATCGGGGGGTGCATCAGGCAACGCAGCGGGCGCCGCGATGCGGCCGGCGGCCGGCAGCGGCTCCAGATGTGTTGGTTCGAGCGCCGTCTTCATCGTGTTGCGGGGCAGGCGCGCTGCGCGCGCAGCCGCTGGCTCACCTGGCGCCCGTCGCGCCCCAACTGCGCACCGCGAACAGGTCGTAGTACGTCTTTCCTACGCGCGGATAGCGCTTGACAAGCCTCAGGCATGGATCGTTCCCCCCGACTCCGCCCCAACGCCGCTCGGTGCGGTCATCGATCATGAGATAATCTGCACCCGGATGCGCCGCAAGCCACCGGCAGATATCTTCATCATCGGCAGCCGGGCGTGGCGGTATCGGGATGAACTCGCCGTCCGCATAGAAGGCGACACGCGGGTCGGTTCCGGCGACGGTCCTTTTGCCATTTCTTCGCTCGAGGGCCGCAATTTCGCCGCCGGCGTAGCGCAATCCACGCTGATCGTAGCCGAGCGGGAAGAGTGTGCGCGGGAGGAGCGACAGGCCGACCACGACCACGATCGCGGGGCCCGCCGCGCGCGCTAGTCGCGAGTTCACTCGCGACCCTAAGCCGCGCAACCGAATAGCCGCTTCTTCAATCCCGATCGCGGCCCATCCCAGCGTGAATGGCACGAGATGCGACATCAGCCGCGGACCCGTATCGGTGAGCACGAATCCCGCGAAATACATCGCGACGAGCAGGGCAAGCAGCGCGCGCGCCCACTGCCGGACGGTCGCGCGGCCCTCGACCCATAACCCCACAACGAAGGCGGCGGCGAGAACCGGCCCGAGCGCCTGCACCATCGCGTAGCACGAGCCGAAGAAATCGCGCGCGACCTTCCGCGCATAGGCGGCCGGCGCAAGCTCGAGCGCGGTCAGCCACGAAGTCGCCGGCCGGTAGCCCATCGCCCGCCACTTCGCCAACTCGCCCGTGGTCGAGCCCGTCGCCTCCATCGTGACGACTCCCAGCTCGCGGCCGACGGTCCAATGTCCGGTGTACGAGCGCATCCAGACCAGGTAAGGCGCGGCGATGAGCAGGAACATCGCCAGCATCAGGGCGGCCGCGCCGAGCGACCATCGCGGCGTCCACTCCCGCCACGGCCACGCGCCGGCGACCAGCACGACTGCGAAAAGCACGGGAACGCCGACGCCCTCGGTGCGATACAGATAGGCGAGTCCGCACAGGACTCCCGACGCCGCAATCCGTGCGAGGCTCTTGCGGTTCGTGCCGCGCACCATCAACAGCGTCGCCGCCGTGACCAGCGCGACATAACCGGCTTCGGTTCTCACCGCAGCGGAAAAGCCGGCGAGCATCGGATGGATCGCCGCGAGCGCGGCCGCGCCGGCGGCGACGATGCGCCGGCCGTAGACCTCGCGCATCAGGTAGTAGAGCAACACGACGCCGGCGGTGCCGAGAATCACGGAGAGCAGCTCGCCCGCCCGCTCCCAGTCGCCGAGCACGGGGTAGAACGCCGCAATCAGCCATGGGTAGAGCGGTGAGAAGACCCAGGCGAGCGCGTCGTCGAGGCGGCCGGCGCGAAACTCGCGCGCCATCGCGATGTAGGCAATGCCGTCGGCCGCAATGCAGTAGCTGGTGATGGCCAGATAGATGCGAATCGCCGCAGCGCTAAGCGCAATGACGGCGACGATGCGGGTCTCGGCACTGCGCAGCAGCCAGGACGCGAGGCCGTCGCAAGCCGCCGGCGCGTCGGGCTTTGCCGCCTCCAGCGACGCGGATCGGCCGGGCAACTCCATAACGCCGGTATCTTATTCGTTCACAAACGAGCCGCGAACCCGCCGCCATCCGCCAGGCGCGACGGGCGGCTCACTGCGTATCGAGGAAGGCTTTTGGCTGCGACATGAGGCGGGCCCTTCTGAAGGGCCCGCCTCAGCGGCTAAGAGGGTGGCGGTGCGGGTTAGCGGCGCATCACCTTGGCGGCTTGAAGCCCCTTGGGTCCCTGGGCGACCTCGAATTGGACCTCCTCTCCCTGCTCAAGCGAGCGGAAGCCGTTGCCGTCGATGGAAGTGTAATGGACAAAGACCTCCTGCCCATCTTCCATGGTTATGAAGCCGTAACCCTTCTTCGAACTGAACCACTTCACGACACCGTTAGACATCTCCCCCGAGACCTCCTGACAAACGGAACCATTCCTACCCGTCGGCTAAGGGCGGCGCCTCCATCCGAAGGGACATGTAACGGCGCGCATATACCATAGGTATCGCGTTAAACCAAGCAGAATCGCGGATGTTTTTTGGGGGTTCCGAACAGCCGTGAGGCGCCCGCAATCCGGGTTATCCGCGCCAGAAACGCGGCCGCGCGTGGATATGGCAATGGTCGGGAATCTGGCGCATCACGCCGTCGATCACGAACTTGTCATCGCCATAACGCGCGCGCGCCACCGCCGAGAGGGCGTCGATCATCAGCCTGCGCTCGGCCTCGGTTGCGGTCGCGCGATGCTCGCCGAGCACGGCCATCGGCGTGTCGCAGGAATCGCAATCCAGGATGGTAAAGACGAAAGGATGGGAGAAGCGAGCGTAATGCTGCGTGTATTCGCGCAGCTCGCAGAGTTCACACTTTGCCATCGGCAAAGACTTAGCCATCCGCGACCGCGGCGGCAAGCGCAAAGCGGCGCAGGCGGCCCTTGAGGCCGTGAGTCGGGTTGGCGCGCCCGCGCCCGCAGGCACTATGCTGGTCCGGTCATCAACCTGGCCTTACCTGGCCCGGTCATGGACCAAAGGAGCGCGCTTCATATGCAAAATCTGCTGCCGGTTGCAGACCGTCTCGGCGCGGCCCTGAAAGAGCGCCACGAGACCATCGGCGTCGCGGAGTCGTCCACAGGCGGCCTTATCTCGTCGGCGCTGCTCGCCGTTCCGGGCGCGTCCGCATACTTTCTCGGCGGCGCGATCGTCTATACGCGCGAGTCGCGCCGCACGCTGCTGGAAATCCCGGATTCCGCCTTCAGCGGAATCCGCAGCGTCACTGAAGAACTCGCGCTCGTGCTGGCGCGCGGCGCGCTCAAGCGATTCGCGGCCACCTGGGCGCTGGCCGAAGTCGGCGCGGCCGGCCCGACCGGCAATCGCTACGGCGACGCGGCGGGACATAGCTGCCTTGCGATCGCAGGGCCACTCGAGCGCGCGATCACGGTCGAGACCGGCAGCGCGGACCGCATCGCCAACATGCGTGCATTTGCGGCGGCGGGCCTCGAGTTGCTCGAGCGATGCCTCAATTCGTCGCCGGCGTCTCGATGATCGGCCGCTCAGGGCTGGCGTAGCGGCAGCGGATCGCCGACGCATCGCCCCACGCGCTCGCGGACCTGCTCGGAATCCATCCGAGGATCGTCCTGGATCAATAGTGCGAGCAGCGCGCTCAGGTGCGCGGACGCAAAGCTGTGGCCGCGATAGTTGCGCGATTGGTCGAGCCCCGGCAGCGGCCGCGGCGAAGGATGCGCCCGCAAGCGAATCGGGTCCCCCGCAACTTCGCGGTATTGGCTCCAGGAGCAATCGTCGCTCGCCGCGACGCCGAAGATGCGGTCGAGCGCGGCCGGGAGCATGTCGGTGCGCCCGGGAGGCGACGAGGCCGCGATCAATATGCGCTTGCGCGCGGCGAGCGCCGCGATCCGTGTCATGCGCCGGCGATGCTCCGGATTATCCGTTCCCAAACTCAGGTTGACGACGTGCATTCTCTGTTCGATCGCCCAGCGCAGCGCCGCCTCGAGAACTTCCACCGAGGTGACGAGGCGATCGGTGAAGACCTTCACCGCGAACAGCGCCGCCTCGGGCGCCTTGAACCTGATGATTCCCGCGAGCGCCGTGCCGTGCCCCAGGGTGTCGCGATAGTCCGGCGTCTGCAGAACCTCGCCCTCAGAACTTGCGTTGAATGCTACTCCGCCCGCGATCGGACCGACGTGGGAATGTCCCGGGTTGATGCCGCTGTCGATGAGCGCGATGCGGACGCCCGCGCCGGTGCGCGTCTCGAGCGCGCCCGGAGCGAAAGCGCAAGCGTCTGCACGAGCGACAGGGCGGCGCTTGCGGCGCGCCGGAGCATTCGCCGGAGTTGGCTTGCTCATCGGAACGCCGCCGGATGCGGCCGTGCTTTTTGCGACCGCGCCATCGCCGTTGCGCAAGGATAAAAACAATGCTGGCGCGGAGGCATTTCACGCCGCCGCGCCAGCGAATACGGAAGGGAGGAGAAAGGCGCGATCCTTATGACCGCGCTTACTTCACCTTGGGAAACTCGACATTCAGACTGCGCCAGTCTTCCATGTTGACGCCCGAGCATCCCTTGGCCCATTCGGGATAGTTCTGCAGGCTGTCGGGCACCTGCGCGGGCCACCAGCAGATGCCGGAGCATCCGGCGAGGTCCGCCTCGGTCGGACTGCACATCGCGTGCGCGCCGCCCCAGGGATCGGCTTCCCAGCCGGGATTGAAAATGGTCGTGCAACCCATCGGCTGCACCATCCCGACCACGTCGCCGTTCGAGCGCGCAGCCTCGACCGCGCGCGCCTTGCGGTTTGCCGCCTTCAAGTGTTTCATGGCTCCTCCTCGTACGAGTTTCGCCTGACGGCCGCGCCACAGTCGCCGATGATCTAGCTCAATTCCTTCGGCACATCGCCCCGGCTTCGCACCACGTACTTTTCAACGAATCCGGGATTTTTGCGCTCGAGTTCGGTAAACACCCCGATACCATATTCGGTCCATTCACGCAAAAACACGCAATAATGCAGGTTCGGCAGCGAGGCTTCGCCAAACTCCTGCAGCGCCTCGTGATAGCATCCGCCGCCGCAAATCCCGCGGATCCAGCAGGTCTGGCACACCGGCTTGTTGCCCACCTGCACGCCGTTGACGAACTCGGTCAGGCGCTCGTATTCGATGCCCTGACGCACGTTGCCGTACTTGTGTTCCTCGGTGCCGGGGAACCGATGGCACAGATAGACGTCGCCGTTGCCGTCGACGTCCAGCAGTCCCAGCCCGGCCCCGCACGGGAACATTTTGTTGGTGCCCAGATGCAGGTCGGTAAGCATCGTGCTCAGGTTGGAAAACCCGGTGTAGCGGTTTTCAAGCGCGCGCTCGACGTAGCGCCGGCCCAGGGCCTTGAAGCCGGCCAGGACCTCGCGCAGGTCGGCCGCCTCCAGCCCGTAGTCGAGGCCCGGTTTCGCGGTGACGGGCGAGAACCCGACTTCGAAAAAGCCGAGCGCGCTCAGATGCTCGAAGATGCGCTCGATTTCGATCGCGCCTTTGGTGACCGTGACGCGCGCGACGATCGGGCGCGCCGTGTAGCGCTCGAGCAGGCGGCCTACGCGGCTCATTATCCGGTCATAGGAACCGGTCTTCTCGCCGCTTGGGCTGAGAAAGAATCGGCGGCGGTCATGGATCTCTTTGGGCCCGTCGATACTGATCGTCACCCCGAAGCGGTGCGCGTCGAGAAAATCGATAATCTCGTCGACCAGCAGCGTGCCGTTGGTGGTGATCGAGAAATCGACCTTCTTGCCCGCGCTCGCGCCCTTGCGCTCGGCGTAATCGACCGTCTGCTTCATCAATTTGAAATTGAGCAGCGCCTCGCCGCCGAAGAACACGATATTGACTTCGCGATTGCGCCCGGCCTTTTCAAACAGGAAATCGACGCTCGCGCGCGCAGTATCCCATTCCATCCTGACGGGCGCCGGCCCGTACTTGGCGCCGTCGGGCTCGTAGCAATAGGTGCAATGAAGGTTGCATTTGTTGGTGACGTTGAGCACCAGCGAACTTAACGGAAACTGCGCGGTATCGATGAAGGGCAGGACGGGCACGCCGGTGCCGCGGTCGCCGACCAGCACGTCCAGGTTGACGAATTCGCGCAGCGCCTGCGCGATATCCTCCTGCGCGACATTCCGGCCGACGAAGTCGGACGCGAGCTGGGCGACGGCTTCCTGCAGGGTGAATCGCCGTTTGTCGCGGCAGTAGTTCAGCACCGCCTCCGACAACGCATCCATCGTGAATAGCGACATCGTCCTGGCCGCCACGAGCACGGTCATCCCGTCATGGCTGACCACGTGGGCGTTTTCGGGCCGGAATTCGAGTTCGTCAGGGCGCACCGGCGACGGGCCTCGAGTGCCTTTGTATCAGTTTATCGGATTGAACACGAACTTGGGCGGCATCAGCAGCATGAACGCCCGCGCGCCCATCGGCGGCCGGTTCGGGTCGGGCTGGTACCAGGCCTCGACCCACACGTCGCCGACGTTGGATTCGCTGTGCGCGCGCTCGGGATTCGGGCCGTCCGTGTTGGCGATAAATGTCCCGTACTGATTGACGTTTCCGCAGTAGAGCACATCATCGTCGCCGATCCGGCTGACCCGCTCGGCGACATCCCACTTGAGCGGCCCGACGCGCCCGATGTTGACCGGCTTGCCGTCGGGCCCGTGCGTGAAACCGTTCGCCTCGAACTGCTGGTTGACCTTGGGGCCGCGAGTGCCGCCCGGCCGGCCGTATCCCCGCTCGGGCGTGATCGCGATGTAATCGACGGTTTTGTAGAGGTACATCGCTTGCGCGCCGGCAACGCCGGTGATGGCGGCCTTGCGCGGTCCGACCGCGGCATTTGCATCCGCGCTGACCTCGGCAAGCAACGTGTTGTCGTCGGCGCGTGTGACCGAATTGATTTTGATTCCGCGGCCGAGGCTGATGGCTCCGGCGTTGACGCTCGCCGGCAGATTCATCCCGAACAGCCGCACTCTGCTCGTATGCCCGGCCTGAATCGACCCGGGTATCACGGTCAACAAGCGGGCTCCGCCGCCGCCGACCTTGTACAGCGTCTCGTCCATCCCGAGATCGCCGATCGGAGTCAAGAGACGCCGCCCGCGCATCATGCTGCCGTTCTCATTGCCGAAGAAGATTTCGAGCTCGTCTTTTCCGCCGACCTGCGCATGGCCGCGCCATTGGAATTTCGTGTACAGCACTGCCGCCGTTGTCCCCGACGCCGACGATCCGTCCTCGAACCGATGCGTGAACTTGCCGCTGTATTCGTCGTTGCCGGACGCGGTCACGAGGAGCGTGCCCGTATAATCGCCGCCTTTGGCGGGATCGTGTCCCACGACCAGCCATTTACCGGAATAATCGGGTTTGGCGGCGGCCTGCCAGCGCGTCCACGCCGCGGTCTGGAACGGGAATCGTTTCGTGAAATACGGCACCGCCTGGCCGGTTGCGACCTCGCGCCAGGGATCGGTCAGGTTGCCCGAGGACGACGTGTCCGAGGCGACGAACGGCACGAAGTACTCGTGCAGGTCCGGCAAACGACGCCACATCTCGGGCGTGCGCCGCTGCAAAGCGATGCGAGCGAACGAATGGCACTGCACGCACGCGCCGATCACGCCCGGCGGCAGGCCCGCCTTGTCCTTGTCCTCGAGCGTGCTATTGCGCTCTTCGAGCGCGTACTCAAACGGCGGTATTTCCGACGGGGCAAGGCCGTAGTTGTCGGCGAGGTACTTGAGAATCCTGTGCGCCTCGTCTTGCTTGAGCTGCAGGCCATGATTGCGCACCATCCGGCTGAGCGTCATCCGCCAGCCTTCGGGCGTCATGCGCACGCTTTCGATCGAATCGAGCTTGCCATCGTGCGGGATGTGACACGCCGTGCAGACCATCAGCGTGTTATCGGCCGCGGGCGCCGAGCGGGCGAGGAGACCGGTGACAGCAAATGCGGTTGACAATCCGAAGGCGAGCAAGCCTCGACGCGCGCGCATGCGGCACAAGTCTCCTTGTAGCTTCGCTAAGTCTGCCTTTAATAGCGTGCGCTTGAGAAAAATGGAAACGAATTGGCGATGGGCCGCCGCGCGCCGCGCCGTCAGGAGCGCAATATAAAAGGCAAGTCGGCCGGGCCACGGCTTGAACGGTCGCCCCTCTCACCCCGCGGGCCGCGCTACGACCGCGGCAATCCACAGGATCGTGGAAGAAACTGCGCGGGACCGTGATGCACTTTCGGCGGGATAGGGGCAAAATAATGATTGGGCATAGCGACGGCCAGGCTCCCGGCCATCGCCAGTTTACCGATTAGCAGGGGCTATCCGATGGAACCCATCCAGGACATTGATCCCGAGGAAACTCGCGAATGGCTCGATTCACTCGAGGCGGTGATCGATGCCGAAGGCGTTGATCGCGCGCATTTCCTGCTCGAACAACTGATCACCACGGCGCGTCTGCGCGGCACCTATCTCCCTTACAACGCGAACACGCCGTATCTGAATACCATTCCTGCGGACCGCCAGCCGCACTACCCGGGCGACCGCGAAATCGAACGGCGCATCAGCTCGATCATCCGTTGGAACGCGGTGGCGATGGTCGTGCGCGCCAATCATCCGCATTCCGAGCTCGGCGGCCATATTGCGAGCTTCCAGTCGGCGGCGACGCTGTATGACATCGGCTTCGGCCACTTCTGGCGTGCGCCCTCGGAGACTCACGGCGGCGACATCGTTTACATCCAGGGACACTCTTCGCCCGGCATTTACGCGCGCGCGTTCCTCGAGGGCCGGCTGAGCGAGGAGCAGATGCTCAATTTCCGGCGCGAAGTCGACGGCAAGGGGCTTCCGTCCTATCCGCATCCATGGCTGATGCCGGACTTCTGGCAGTTTCCCACGGTGTCGATGGGCCTGGGGCCGATCATGGCGATCTACCAGGCGCGCTTCATGAAATATCTCGAGGGGCGCGGGCTGGGGAACATGGGCGATCGCAAGGTGTGGGCGTTCATGGGCGACGGCGAGATGGACGAGCCGGAGTCGCTCGGCGCAATCGCGCTCGCCTCGCGCGAGAAGCTCGACAATCTAATCTTCGTGATCAACTGCAATCTGCAGCGGCTCGACGGGCCGGTGCGCGGCAACGGCAAGATCATCCAGGAACTCGAGGCCGACTTCCGCGGCGCCGGCTGGAACGTGTTCAAGGTCATCTGGGGCAGCAACTGGGACGCGCTGCTCGCGCGCGACAAGCACGGGCTGTTGCGCAAGCGCATGGAGGAGTGCGTCGACGGCGAGTACCAGGCCTTCAAGGCGCGCGACGGCGCCTACGTGCGCAAGGAGTTCTTCGCCAAGTATCCGGAGCTGCTCGAGATGGTCTCGGGGATGACCGACGAGGAGATCTGGCAACTGCGGCGCGGCGGCCACGATCCGATCAAGGTCTATGCCGCGTATGCGGCCGCGGTGGCCCAGCGCGACCAGCCCACCGTCATCCTCGCCAAGACCATCAAGGGTTACGGGATGGGGGCGGCCGGCGAAGGCATGAACATCACCCATCAGCAGAAAAAGATGGGCCTCGAGGAGCTCAAGGCGTTTCGCGACCGTTTCAAGATTCCGGTGCCCGATGAGCAAATCGCAGAAGTGCCGCTTTACCGCCCGCCCGACGACAGCGTCGAAATTCAATACCTGCGCGAGCGGCGCAAGGCGCTGGGTGGAAGCCTGCCGGCGCGCCGGCGCGTCTCGCAGCCGCTCGAAGTGCCGCCGCTCGAGATTTTCGACACGCAGCTCAAGGGCACGGGCGATCGCGAGGTCTCGACCACGATGGCATTCGTGCGGATTCTCTCGGCGCTGCTACGCGACAAGAACATCGGCAACCGCGTGGTGCCGATCGTGCCGGATGAATCGCGCACCTTCGGCATGGAAGGGATGTTCCGCCAGCTCGGAATCTTTTCCCAGGTCGGCCAGCTCTACAAGCCCGAGGATTCCGGGCAGTTGATGTTCTACCGCGAGCATCAGCACGGCCAGATCATCCAGGAAGGCATCAGCGAGGCGGGCGCGATGTCGTCGTGGATCGCGGCGGCGACCTCGTACAGCACGCACAATCTGCCGATGGTTCCGTTCTTCATTTTCTATTCGATGTTCGGTTTTCAGCGCGTGGGCGATCTCGCGTGGGCGGCGGGCGACTCGCGCTGCCGCGGCTTTCTGCTCGGCGGCACTTCGGGGCGCACCACGCTCAACGGCGAAGGCCTGCAGCATGCCGACGGCCACAGCCATGTGCTGGCCGCGAACATCCCCAACTGCATCGCCTACGATCCGACCTTCGCCTACGAACTGGCGGTGATCATCCATGACGGGTTGCGCCGAATGCTCGCCGATCAGGAAGATGTCTTCTACTACATCACGCTGATGAACGAGAATTACATGCATCCGCCGATGCCCGAGGGCGCGCGCGAGGGTATCCTCAGGGGCATGTACCCGCTCATCGATGGCGGCGGCAACGGCAAAATTCCGCGCGTGCAACTGCTCGGATCCGGCACCATCCTGCGCGAGGCGATCGCCGCGGCCGAGCTGCTCAAGAACGATTTCGGCGTGGCCGCCGACGTGTGGAGCGTGCCGAGCTTCACCCAACTGCGTCGCGACGGGATCGAGATCGAGCGCTGGAACATGACGCATCCGACGGAGCCGCAGCGGCGCAGCTACGTCGAGACCTGCCTCGCCGATCATCCGGGCCCGGTGGTCGCGGCGACCGATTACGTGCGCACCTTCGCCGATCAGATCCGGCCCTACGTGCCGCGGCGCTACCGCACACTGGGCACCGACGGCTTCGGGCGCAGCGACTACCGCTCGCGGCTGCGCAGCTTCTTCGAGGTCGATCGTCGCTACATCACGGTCGCCGCGTTGCGCGCGCTCGCCGACGAAGAAGAAATTCCGGTCTCGCGCGTTGCCGCGGCACTCGAGAAATATGAAATCGATCCGAACAAACCGAACCCGATGACGGTCTGACGAAAATGGGCGCGCTGGTCGATATCAAGATCCCCGACATCGGCGACTTCACCGACGTCGAGGTGATCGAGGTGATGGTCAAGCCGGGCGACGCGGTCCGCGTTGACGATTCGCTCATCACCATCGAATCCGACAAGGCCTCGATGGAAGTGCCGTCGACCGCGGCCGGAGTGGTCAAGGAGATCAAGGTCAAGCTGGGCGACAAGGTCTCTGAAGGATCGCCGATCGTGGTGCTCGAGACCGCCGCGGGCGATGCCGCGGCGGCGCAGACGCCGCCCGTGCAGACCGCCGCGAAACCGGCGCTTTCGGTCGTGCCTTCAGCGCCGAAACCGGCGCGTCCGGCCGCGGGCGTGCAGCCTTCGGCGGCGAGCGCCGCGGCCGTGTCGGCCGATGGCGGACCGCGGTCCGCCGCGAGCGGCGAACCGCCGGCGGCGCCGAAGGTCCCGCCGCGAGCGCCTGCCGCGCCCGCGATCGCCGAAGCCGCCGAGGAGCACGAGCGCAAGCCGCATGCGAGTCCGGCGGTGCGCAAGTTCGCGCGCGAGCTCGGCGTCGATCTGCTCGCGGTGAAGGGCAGCGGACTTAACGGCCGCATCTTCCGCACCGACGTGCAGAACTTCGTCAAATCCGCGATCGCCGCGCCGGCGCGCGGGGGCGGTGGCGGCGCCGGGCTAGACCTGGCGCCGTGGCCGAAAGTCGATTTCGCGCGCTTCGGCGAGATCGCGACCCGCCCGCTGTCGCGCATCCGCCGCCTCTCGCGAACCAATCTCGCGCGCAACTGGGCGATGATCCCGCACGTCACGCAGTTCGACGAGGCGGACGTCACCGAACTCGAGGCGCTGCGGCACGAACTGACCGAGACGCACGCGCGCGACGGTGTGCGCGTGACGCTGCTGGCCTTCGTACTCAAGGCGCTGGTGAGCGCGCTCAGTCAATATCCGGAGTTCAATTCGTCGCTCGACGGCGACAACCTGATCCTGAGGAAGTATTTTCATTTCGGCTTCGCCGCGGACACGCCCGAAGGTCTGGTGGTGCCGGTCGTCCGCGACGTGGACAAGAAGGGCGTGCTGCAGATCGCGCGCGAGACCGCGGCGCTCGCGCAGGCGGCGCGCGAGGGCAAGCTCAAACTCGCCGACATCCAGGGCGGATGCTTCACGGTTTCGAGCCTGGGCGGAGTCGGCGGCACCGCTTTCACGCCCATCATCAACGCCCCCGAGGTGGCGATCCTCGGGCTCTCGCGCGTCGCGCGCAAACCCGTATGGCGCGACGGCGCATTCGTGCCGCGCCTGATGCTGCCGCTGTCGCTGTCGTACGACCATCGCGTGATCGACGGGGCGCTGGCGGCGCGCTTCATCACCAGCCTGGGCGCGATGCTGGCCGACATGCGCCGCGCCCTGCTCTAGCGCAGCCGCACGCCGCGCGTCAGATCAGTCGCGTTCGCCCAGCCATGCGCCGACCTGCGGCCAGAAATGCTTGTGCGCGGCGCCGCTTACGACCATCCCGATATGCCCCGAGGGAAAAGGCAGGTTGCGCTTGTCGGCGCTGCCGACGTGGTCGATGAGCGGCAGGCTGGAGGCGGGAAACACCACGTCATCCGATTCGCCGATCGCGTTGAGCAGCGGACAATCGATGTTCTCCAGGGCGATGCGTTCGCCGCCGACGTGAAACTCGCCCTTGATCAGCAGGTTCTGTTGAAAGAAGTCGCGCGTGATCTCGCGAAAGATGCGCCCGGCGAGCGGCACATCGCCCGCCATCCACTGCTCGAACAGGTCGAAGAACTCGACGTAATCCTCTTTCTCGCGATTGCGATAAAGCGCGACGTATTTGTCCACCGTGTGATGCACGATCGCGGTGGCGGTGAACAGCCCGCGGATGATCCATGCCGGACAATTGCCGTACACCGAGGTGATCAAATCGATGGTCTGCCCGGTGAACCTGCTCTCCAGGTTATACAGCGGATTGCCTTCGACCGCGGTGTCGAACGGCGTGGTCAGCGTGATCAGGTTCTTGACGTTCTCGGCGTGGAGCGCCGCGTAGAGCAGGCTGAGGAGGCCGCCGAAGCAATAGCCGAGGATGCTGACTTTGGGCGCCCCGGTCAGACGCTGCACCGCGCGCACGGCGTTGGCGATGTCCTGGTTGACGTAGGCGTCGAAGCCGCGCCAACTGTCGGCGCGCGACGGCGGTATCCATTCGACCAGGTAAAGGTCGAAGCCTTGGCGCACGAGATTGGCGATCAGGCTGCGCCCGGGGTAGATGTCCAGGATGAACGGCCGCTTGATCAGCGCGTAGACCAGGACCAGGGGCGTGCGGTGCGCCTTGCCGCAGGCGGCGTAGTGGCGCAGCTTGACCTTGCCGCTCTCGTGCACGATTTCATACGGGGTCACGCCCGGCGGGTCCTCGCTCAGCGGGTAATGGTCGCTCAGGCCGCGGCGCTGTCCGTCGAGCGCGCGCACCGCGCCGTCCATCCAGTACTTCGGAAGCTCCGTCATCAGCGACATCATCGACATGGCATCACCCCGCCAACCCGAATTGGATTACTGCGCAAGCGGCGCCGGTTTCTTGTCGCTCACGCCGCCACCGGCTGCGCGGCGTCCGCGCGACGACGACGGCGCGCGCGGCGGCGCGACCGGCTCGATCGACCGCAGCGCGCGCGGCGCGGCGATTCGCCGGAGCTCGCGGCGCAGGCTCTCGATGCGATCGAACAGCGCCTGTGTTTCGGTCAGCGGGGTCAGCCCGACCATCGGCCACAGCGGCGCAAACAGCGAACCGACGAGCGAGTTGGCGATCTGCGCCCCGCGCAGGTAGGTGTTGAGCGCGATCGCAGCCGCATCGCCAACCGCCGGGTTCGCCACCATTTTTTCGATCGAGGCGTGCGCCGCGCGCACCGCGGCTTCGTAAGCCTTCCACGCGGCGGCTTCGAGTTCGTCGCGTTCCGTCCCGGCAGCGGAGGCCTTGCGCAAGACCTCCTGCACTCCTACCGCGAGCGCCTGGTACAGGTGCCTGAGATCAACATCGGTTGCAGGGTTGCGCATGGTTGGTACCCTTCTCGCGGTCATGCCTGTGCGATCGCAGCGTATGGTGCTCGAGCGCCAGCGCGACGGCGAATGTCAGATGTTGTTGCTCGTTTGACGGCGCGACAGCGGCGGCCAACGCCCGCGCTCGAGCGTACCGCTCTCCGAAAGAGGCGCGCTGGCTGCTCAATCCTTGATCGAGTTTGCCGGCCTCAGCCATTGCGGGTCTCCGACTTCCTTATCGACCCAGGCCGTCAAACGATGCGCCATTTGAACAGCTGCGTCAATTAAACAGCGGTGTTGCGATGCTTCGACGCTTCGGCAACGCGGTGGCGGTCTGGTATTGTCGGCGGCAAACGGCTCGCGCGCCGCGATTTGGCCGTGTGATGTGGGCGGCAGTATCAAAGAGACGTCCATCGCGAGCGGAACGCCGGTGGACATCCCGAACGTGGGACGGCGCTCATGCGCCTGAAGAATTGAGCGGCACAGGACGATTGCTGAGCGCTCCCTGGAGGGATTCGATGGCGATACGCACCGGCAACGACGAATTCACCTATGAAGTGGTCGAGGGATGGGGGATGTCGCACGCGACCGGCATCGACGGCACGTTCGATGTGGCCGGCGTCGGGGTCGATTCGCGGGAGAACGTGTACCTGTTCAATCGCGGTCAGCATCCAATGATCGTGCTCGACAAGCACGGCGAGTTTCTTCGTAGCTGGGGTGACAAGCAGACCTTTCCCAACGCGCACGCGGTCACCATCGGACCCGATGACTCCGTATGGCTGACGGACAACGCCGATCACACGGTCAGAAAATGCACGCCGGAAGGCGAGGTGCTCCTGACCATCGGGCAAAGCGGCAAGCCGTCGCGCGGAATGAGCGGCGAGCCGCTCTGCCGCTGCACGCACGTCGCAATCCATCCGGGCACCGGCGAAGTTTACGTGTCCGACGGGTACGGCAACGCGCGCGTGCACAAGTACACGCCCGAGGGGCGCCTGTTGTGTTCGTGGGGCGGCCCCGGAAACCGGCCGGGGCAATTCAGTCTGCCACATAATATCTGCACCGATCGCGACGGCTACGTTTACGTCGCGGATCGCGAGAACCAGCGCGTGCAGGTGTTCACGCCCAACGGCAGACTCGAAGCGATATGGACCGACATGGCGCGGCCGTGCGGCATGTATATCGACAAGCGCGACTCGCAATTGTGTTACATCGGCGAGCTGTCCACGTCGTGGTGGTGCCAGCAATCGCCGGCATTGTGGGAGATCCAGAACCAGCCCGGTTACGGACCGCGCGTGAGCATCTATTCGCTCGACGGGACCCTGCGCGCCGCTCTGCTCGATAACGCGCAGGGCGAAGCGCCCGACCAGATGATCGCGCCGCACGGGATCGCGGTCGGAAGCGACGGCGCCATCTACGTGGGCGAAGTCGCGGCAACTGCCGGGCCATGGTTCGCGCGCAAGGATCCGTCGCGGCCGTTTCGCACGGTAGTGAAGCTGGACCGGGTCGAGCGGACGGCGCCCGGCGCGCGCGCGGTCCGGTGAACCCGCGCTCGGCTCGGGCGGCCGGGCGCACGCGAATCAGGGATTCGGCGGGTCGGGAGCGCCGGCGTATGCGGCCGGCGCGTCGGGCCCGACGCTGACGCCCTTGCGCGTGCGGACAGCGAGGTCGGGCCTGCCCGGCACCTCCATGCGCAGGCTGCGGTAACCCGGCGTCGTCGGGTCGGGAACGACGAACCCGGCGGTATATTGCTCGCGCAGCTCGCTGCTGATCGCGAGGCAATCCTGTCGCAGCAATTCGCCGTCGCCGACTTCGCCCAGCACAAAGGTGCGCGCGCCGCTGTCGGTCGAAAGCTGGCGCAGCATCTCGGCGTCGACGTGATCGCGATTGCCGCCGAACATGAACGAGCCGATTCCGAACCCGAGGCCGCCCGCCTTGCTTGGCGTCGGATCGCCGATGCCGATCGAATAAATCAGCACGCCCATCAAGCGAGCGCGCGCCACCACCAGCGGCAAAGTCGCACGGCTGGCGTTGTCCATCCCGTCGGTCACCACCAGCAGCGCTTTCTTGTCGTAGCGGCCGCGGCGGATGGTCTTCAAGGCGTCGATGATGGTGTCGAAGATCGCGGTATCGCCATAGGCGTGCAGCAGGCCGAGCCGGCGCATCACCAGGTCGTGGTTGGTGGTGAACGGCTGCAGCAGAAACTGCTGATCGGAGAACGCGCACAGGAAGATATCGTCAGCCGGATTAAGATCGCGGATGAACTCGGCGATCGCCGCGCGCGCCTGCGGCAGCTTGGGTTCCATGCTGCCCGAGGTGTCGACCAGGATGCCGACGGAGACGGGTGTATGCGTGTCGCGCCGCAGAAATTCGAGCGGCCGCTGATTGCCGTCCACATAAAGGCGAAAATCGCCCTTTTGCAGACCGGTGACGTAGCGCCCGCTCTGATCGGTCACGGTCACGGTCATCTGCTCGTAGCCGCTCTGACTGCGGAGCGCGCGCGAGGGCAGCTCCAACTCCGGTCCCTGCTGCGGCGCGGGCCGCGTCGCGAGCGGCGATGCGGCACCACCGCCCTGCCCGCCCGGCGCGGCCGGCACCTCGAGCACGCCGCCGCCCTGATTCCCGGTTTTCGGCGGCACGGGCGCGAAGCCGCCCTGCTGCGCGGTGGCAGGCTGCGCCGCGAACAACCAAAGCAGCAGACACGCCGCCGGTGCGATGGCGAAGCGGAGCCTGCGCGGATGGAGTGTCATTGAACGTTCCTGCGTCGCGCGATAGCCGGAGATTCGAAGCTGCGCGGGCCGCTGCCGCTGCACCTTCTCACGTTCACTTTCTCACAGCGCCCGCGTCAGGCAAACGCCCCACGCACATCGATTGTTCCAAGCGTCGAGGCTGCGCGACGGGAGGGCCGGACTGGATTAATGAAGAGCGGCGGTCTTGCGGATGTCCGCGGCGATCGCCTGCACCGGAGTCGTGACGCCATTGTAGCGGCGCATTGCCGCGCCGTCCGCGGCGAGCAAAAAAAGCTCCAGCACGTGGTCGGATTTTTTCTCTTCGGCGAGCACGCCGTAGAGCGCAAGCAGGCGGCGGATGTTGGCCGACGCGCCGGTCAGGAACACCCAACCGCGGCCCTCGACTCCTTGCGCCTTGGCATACGCCAGCAACTCGGACGATCGATCCTCCTCTGGCTCAGTCGTGATCGAGATCATCGTGACTTCGGAATGGAAGCCCGCCCCAAGGGTTTGCGCGACCTGCTTCATGTGTCCGGTAATCAACTCGCAGGGGCCTTCGCATTGGGTATGGATGAAAGCGACGAGCGCCGGCCTGCCCTTGAGCGACGCGAGCGACAGCGGCCTGCCCTGCTGATCGATGAGAGTAATTGCGGGCAGACCGTCGGCGGGGACGGATATCGCGCCTGGCGATGCTTTATCTGTTTCGCTGCTGGCGAACGCCACGAGCCCCAGCGCGAAACTCACCAGGCCTGCGATCAGGACCGGCAACAGCGCTCGCCGGCCACGACAGAGCCGCGTCATTTACAGATTCTGCCTCGCGCTCTCGGCCGCAATGTGATCGGCCTGCCGGATCGCCAGCGTGACGATGGTGAGCGTGGGATTTTCACCCGCGCTGGTCGTGAACTGGCTGCCGTCGGAGATGAAAAGGTTCTTCACGTCGTGGGTCTGGCCCCACTTGTTGCAGACCCCGTCGGCGGCCTTTTCGCTCATGCGGCAGGTGCCGAGGTTGTGCGTCGAAGGATACGGCGGCACCTTGATTATCCTGGTCGCACCGACCGCCTCGTACACCGCGGCGCCCTGCTTGTAGGCGTAATCGCGCATCGCGATATCGTTCGGATGGTCGTCGTAGTGAACGTTGGGAATCGGCAATCCGAACTGATCCTTTTCCGTCGGATGGAGCGTGACCGCGTTGGTCGCCTGCGGCATATCCTCGCCCACGATCCACATTCCCGCCATGTTGGGGTACTGCTCGAGGATACTCGCGTAGTCGTGGCCCCACGCTCCCGGATTCAGAAAGGCCGCGGCAAACGGCAGGCCGAGCGAAATCGTCTCGAATTCGAAACCGCCGGCGAAACCGCGCTTGGGGTTGTAGTCGGCCTCATCCGTGATGATGCCGGCCATCACCGTGCCGCGATACATGTGCACCGGATGCTTGAAAATTCCGAAAACCGAACCGGTCGTGTGACGCATGTAATTGCGGCCGACCTGTCCCGACGAGTTCGCGAGTCCGTGCGGAAACGTGGACGACGCGGAATTGAGCAACAGGCGTGCGCTCTCGATCGAATTGCAGGCAACACACACGATACGCGCCTTCTGCACCGTGTGCTTGCCGCCGCGATCCGCGTAGAGCACTCCGGTCGCCTTGCCGTGGGCGTCATGCTGAATCTGCAGCGCCTGCGCGCCAGGCCGGAGGTCGAGCTTACCGGTCGCCTCGGCCTTGGGGATCTCGGTGTACAGCGTTGACCACTTCGCGCCCGACTTGCATCCCTGGAAGCAGAATCCGAGCTGCCAGCACGAGGCCCGGCGATCGCGCGGGCGGCTGTTGATCGCCATGCGCCCGGTATGCACGGTCTTGTAGCCGACGCGCGTCGCGCCGTTGTACATCACCTTGAAATTGTTGTTGCCGGGCAGGCCGGGGATGTCGTTGGTCCGCGTCACGCCCATTTTGTCTTCGGCGCGGGCGTAGTAAGGGGCCAAATCCGCGAGCGTAATCGGCCAGTCGAGCAGGTTCGCGCCGGTTACGTTTGAGTAGATGCTCTTCGCCTTGAACTCGTGCTCCTGCAGGCGCAGCGAGGCGCCGGCCCAATGCGTTGTCGTTCCACCGACCGTCTTGCAGGTCCACGCCGGCAGGTTGGGAAAATCCCTGGCCACGCGCCAGGAGCCCGAGGCGGTGCGCTTGTCGAGCCATGCGAGCTGCTTGAAGGCGAACCATTCGTCGTTGCGGAAGGTCTGGGGCGACTGGCGCTCTCCCGCCTCGAGCAGGACGACCTTGAAGCCCTTGTGGCAAAGCTCGTTGGCGAGCGTGCCACCGCCCGCTCCCGAACCGATGATGACGACCACCGAATCGTCGCTGGTATCGTACCGCGTCACGCCGCAATCTCTCCTTCAGGCCGGTTTCGGGCTGGCCGATTCGGGCGGATCGGGCAGCCATTTCAGATCGTTGAAGCCGTGATGCAGGTAGCCGCCGAAGGGATAGGAGGCGCCCTGGTAGCCGAATTCCTTCCACACATCCCTGTTGTTGTAGAGCGAGACCAGCGCGGTGCTACGGACCTTGTCGAAAAATGGCGTGCGCTCGATCTTTTTCAGCTCGACGATTTGGATCGGCATCGGATCGTTGGCGAATTTGCCGCCGGAGATCCGATCCAGGTTGGTCACTCCCGCCTTGAGCATCCTGGCCGTCGCGGGTTTGGCCGTGGCCTCGGCGTCGAGGTCCTCGACCACCTTGATGTAGTAAGCGTCGCTCAGGCGGTCGTGCGGGTAGATGCGGCGCGCCATCCTGAGCAGCGTTTCGGCCTGGTGCGGGTCGAGCGTCTTTAGTCCGGCGGTCCATTCAGCAGCCAGTCCGGCAACCGAAGCACCGGCGGCGGCGGCCGATACGCCTGCCACCATCAGCGCCGATTTGCGCAGAAACTCGCGTCGTTTGATCTTCACGTCAGTCCCTTCGTGCGGACACGCGGGCGAGCGGCGCGTCGCATCGTGTTACGGCAAATACTGTGGTTGAAATTCGGTCGGCACCAGATCGGTCTGCAACGTGACCATATCCTGATTTCCCTGCGCATCGACAAACCGCAGCAGTCCGGCGATGCGTTCCTGCGGATCGTGCAGGGGAATGAGCCGCTCCTCGTCGAAGAGCGGGCTCTTGACCTTGAACTGCACCTTGGCGGTTTGCCCGGGCGCAATCGGTGCGTCCGGCTCGACGCGCATCGCGCCGACGTAATGCGCCGGCCCGGCCTGCGCCAGATCCTCCTTGCCGCCGTTGACGAACGCGGCCATCGCCATGTTGAACTGCCGCAGACGGAGCGGTGCGCCGCCCGTGTTCTTGACCGTGAGCAGCACCGATAGAGTGTCGCTCTGATCGTCGTAAATCGATTCCGCGTTGAGTATTTGCGCGGTGTGCGCTGCCGAATCGACCGTGGGCGGCGCGAAGCGCACGGTTTGCTGGGGCAGCCGCACCGGGTACCTCAGCGCCATGTAAATCCATCCCACGATCAGCATCGCCACCGTGATCGCCGCGAGCAGGTCCATCCACATGTGGTCGCGCGGCGTGATGAGTCCGATATCCGGAGCGTCGTCGTTGACCGGCAATTGCGTGGTCACCGCCAGGCGGGTGACCGTGCGTTTGGGAACGGTCCAGTAGATCATCCAGATCATGCCGACGATAAAGCCGGCGAACGACCACCACCAGACGAAGCTCCCGCCGAAATGCTCGAGGTCCACGGTCTCACCCGAGAGCAGGGTGACATTCATCTTGAACGGCGCAGCGGCCGGCTCGACCGTTACCCATTCGCCCGGGCCGATCAGCGTGCCGGTGCCCTGCACCGCGAGGCCCGGATGCACGTGCCAGGTTCCGACATCGCGGCCGCGGATCACCATCTTGAAATGGTAGGTCCCGCCCTTGTCGACGAGGATCGAGCCGGGCGTCGCCTTGCCGTTGATCTCGCGATCGATCAGGGCGAACACCGGGCCGGGCACGACCGGCGTTATGTAGGCGGTCTGCGGCGGATCGAGCGTATACGGCCAGGTCTCGAGAATCTTGACGGCGCCGGTGATGGTTATCGGCTCGCCCACTTTGATCGTGGTGGGCGATATATGCACGTCATAGAAAGCGGCGGTGAGATCCTTGAGGAATGGCTCATCGGCCGCCTCGCCGTGCGCGAATGCGCATGTCGCGTATGCCGACACGAGCAGGAAAAGAGCCGCTGATAGAACAACCGGAAATCGGACTCGCATTCCGCCTCCCCATTGGCGTGGAAGCCGCTCGCAGTCTCCTATCTGATCGCGTTGCGCGCCGCCTTGCGCTTGCGGTTGACCTGTGTTCGATCGCGCGACGGCCACAGCATCATCAGCCAGTATCCCGCCAGCCCCAGCACGGCCGAGGTGATGACCGGCGGCCCTAAATCGTCGGGGCCCGCGATTCCGCCATGCGCGTGCGCGGATGCGGCGAACATCCCGCTCCACAGGAGCGCAATCGCACAGGCGCGCAGGTTACGACCGATGGCGTACATCGCGGGACTCGCTCCGTCTCCTAGACCGTCTTTATGTAGCGGCCGATGGGCCACACCGCGAGATAGCGACCGATGAACTGGCCGACCCAGTAGCCGAGCATCGCCAGCGTGCCGCCGAAGAGCAGCGAGACGTACTGCGTCTCGCCGAGGAAGCTGCGCAAGGCGCCGCGCTCGATGTGCCGCATGTATTCCGGGGTCTGGGTGCGGATGTAAACGATACCCTGAACGTCGGCGACGGTGAGAATGTGATGCATGAAGTGCACCGGTTGCAGAAACGGCGCGAGCGGAATGTAGTTGAAACTCCATACGAAGACCGCCCAGATGCCGCCGCCGAAGAGCGATGTGAGTACGAAGCTTTTCGTGCGCATCAAAAGCCAGTCGAGCAGTATCGCAGCGGGAATGGTCGAGATGGGCCAGACGAAATTAAGCGGATAGGTCTCGGCAACGTGCCATTGGAAATAGCGGCCCACCCATGACGCCATGAAGAGGCACACGCAGGTGTAGGTCGCGCCGGTGGGAAACCGCCACGCCGCCCATTGGATGTATTGCAGCGCGGAGGGGATGATGATGGTGGCGAAGGCCGTGATTACCGGCCACCACTGCGGGTCCTTCCAATCGGTCCAGAAGTCCCAGTCGCCGGCGAACAGCAGGCGCGTGATGTCGGCCGCGCCGGCGACGACGAAAATCGCGGTAATCCAGAACACCGCGTCCCAGGTGCGATCGATCCACTGGTATTTCTCGTTGAGCAGATCGCGCAGGGCCATCCTGCGCTGTCGTTCGGCTGTTGCGGCTGCGGCCACCGACGGTGCTGTCGCCATGTTTCTCCCCGCTGAGGCTCAGGTCGTGAGAAGAATTTCCGGGCCTATCCGGCGGCTGCCGTATGCGTGGGCAGCTCCTCGACCGCGCGCGCCTTCTTCTCGATCTGGAACAGGTAAAGAATGGTCTCGCCCCACACGGCGAACATCCCGCCCGCCAGCCATCCGTAGACGACGAACGGCCAATGGAACGGAACGGAGAAAAATTCCTCGGACATCCAGAGGCTGTGGCCCCACTCGTTGAAGGCAACTTCGACGAATTCGAGCACGGCGGCCGTAATCAGCAGGAAGAACGACCACGGGAAACCCTTCTCGCGGCCATAAACCGCGGGCAAGCGGAAACGCCCGTAGAGATATGCGCCCAACGCCAGCACGACCGACATCGGGAAGAAAAAATAGAACATCGGAATATGCGTCGGCGTAAGCGCGGTGTCGCGCACCATGGTCTGATGCCACGCACCGTCCCAGTTCGGCCAGAAGCTCGCCTCGATATAGAGCGAGAGGCTGGTAACGCCGATGATTCCCCAAAGCACCACGACGCGGCGAATTTCCTCCGCCGGCGCGACAGGTTGGTCGAGCAGCGCACGTCCGGTCCGCACCAGCCATCCGTACCACAGGCCGGCAAAGGCCCCGATGCTCAACAGCTCAGCCCAAAAGAGCGTGCGGTAATGCATCGCAAAGGCATGGCTCGACGAATCGAGGCCGGCCGTGAACGCATAGTTGTAGTCCCAGAACCAGAGAAAGACGTTGCAGGCCATAAGCAGCCCGCATGCGACGAATAGGGTTCTCCAGCCGACAAGCCATCCAGTCGGAGGACGCCCGGCCGCGACCTCTTCAATCGAGTTCATAAGCAGGCCCTCAACGCGAAATTCAGTTTTCCTTCTGCCCGTTTAGACCCATTTTCATCCGCGGTCAACAGCAGAGTTCAGCAACGAAGCGGGGTTTTCGGGAGACCGAGCGGGGCGGCCAGAGAATCAGTCCCGGGCCGAGCGGCGCTCGACCCGGGACATCGGACGAATCAGGCGTACATCTCAGGCGTACATCGACGCGAGTGCGTCGGCATTGCTCACCGGCTCGGGCGAGACCCCGGCCTGGAGCAGGCGCGAGCCCGGCGCGCGCTTGAACGGATCGACCAGACCAAGCGTCTTGCCGTAATCGCGCATCGCCGGAATCACCTCGCTGTTGAGCAACTGCAGACAGCGGAGCCGATCCTTCGCGGGCACCGGACCGTCGAGCCAGAAGGAGAAAATTCCGGGACGCAGGATGTCGAGCACCTTGTTGAGCTTCGGAATCACGTTGTCGGGCGTGCCCGCGATCATCACGTAATCCTTCAGCACCTCGGGATAGCCGTCGTAGATGTGCTTCTTGACCGCTTCTATCTGTTCCGGAGTTTCGTCGGGACCGCCCTCGCCGTAGAGCGTCTTGGCTGCGGCGTTCGCGCCGAAATTAGCTTCGGCCAGGCGCTTGGTCGCCGCCTTGGAATTGTATCCCGGCGGGAACATCCATTCCGGACGTGCAAAGTGAGCAAACGCGCCGCCGAACAGAATTCGCTTGCCCAGCTCTTCCGCGCGCTCCTGCGTGTCGGCGACGACAACCGGCTGCAGATAGCCGAAATTTTCGGGACCGGCCTGGTAGCCTTCCTGGGCCGCGGCCTTGGCGTAGAAGTCCCACAGCTCCAGGGTCGGCTCGAGCCGGGTCGCCAGCGCGACGTATGGATAGCGCTTGCGCGCGCACCAGAACGCGGTATCGGGGCTCACCAGGCCGGGGATCCAGAAGGGGGGATGCGGCCGCTGCAACGGCAGCACCCACGGATTGACGTTGCGAAAGTTGAAATGCTTGCCCTCGTAGCGGAAGGGGCCGGGCGTGGTCCACGCCTTGACGATGAACTCGACACCTTCCTCGAACAACTCGCGGTTGAGCGCCGGATTAGTGTTGTTGGCAAACTGCTCGGAGCCGGCGCCGCGCACCCATCCGGAAACCAGCCGGCCGCCCGAGATGAGGTCGATCATCGCCAGTTCTTCCGCCAGGCGCAGCGGATTGGCCACGGTGGCGACCGGATTGCCCAGCAGGACCATCTTGAGCCGCTTGGTGGTCTTCGCGAGGATCGCGGCCTCCACGTCCATCACTGCTCCGAGGCAGAAGGGCGTGCCGTGATGCTCGTTGAGCATCAGGCCGTCAAAGTTCATCAACTCGGCATCGGTGTAGATTTTCTCGTCCAGATACTGGTTGAGCAGCTTGGCTCCGTGCTCGCGCTCGAAGAGGCGGTTGGGAGTGTTGAAAAAGCTGCGCAGGCCGACGATCTGATTCTCCAGCACATTGTACTTCTCCGGGTCGACCTCAGGATCGTAATGGTACGCCCGCTCCGTAAACCACATGAAATGCATCTAGGTCACCGCTCCTTTTAGCGATCTCACAACCAAGGAATCGCTGTGCTTTTGGTTCAGCCTTTACGTTCCCTACCAGATAACTCTTCAGACGATCATCATTATCACACTACGCCAGCGAATGCTCAGCGAAATAAGGCCCGGTCCTACGCGCCGTTGCGCACGATCGCCTCGATCGCCTCCGTGCCGTACCCGAGTTCGCGCAGCACCTCTTGCGTGTGCGCGCCGACCTCGGCCGCCGCCGTCGGCTCGCGCTTGGCCGTACCGTCCACGAAGATCGGACTGTTCACGGTTTCGAGCGCGCCGGCCGTAGGATGATTCAATCGGACGAAGGCCTGCGCGGCGCGCATCTGCCGATCCTGCACCACCTCATCGAGCACCGGCAGCGGCGCCCACTTGATATCATTCTGCTTGAAGACCGTGCGCCACTCGGCCAAATCGCGCGATTCGAACTGCGATTGCAGGATCGCATAGAGCGCGGCGGCATTCCGATCGCGAGCGTCATTGCTGCCGAACAGCTCGCCCACACCGAGTTCCGGTTGACCGAAGGCCCGGCACAGCCGCGGAAATTCGTTGTCCGGGTCGATCAGCACCAGCAGAAACATCTTGCCGTCGCGGCTGAGATAGGCGGCCGTGAGCGGGTTCGGCGGATGCTTGCCCTCGCCGCGCTGAGGAAACTTCGCCTTCAGCAGCTTGGCCTGGATATCGCACGCGTTGGCCCACGCGCCGCTCGCCAGCAGCGAGGTGGTGACACGCGAGCCCTTGCCGGTTCGCTCGCGCTGGTAAAGCCCCAGCATGATCGCGCCAAACATCGACATCGAAGTCGGATGATCGCCCATCCCGGGGCGCGGCGCGCTCGGCGAGCCGTCGGCACCGGTCACGGTGGTCATCAGCCCGGAACGCGCCCAGTATGCGAGCGCGTCGAACGCGGGATCGTCAGCGTCGTCGCCGGTATCGCCATAGCCGGTCAGATGCGCGTAAATCAGCCGATCGTTGACCAGCGAAAGGTCATCCCACGTCAGGCGGAACTTCTCCAGCAGCGACCGCTGGTAATTGGTCAGAAAAACGTCGGACGTGCGCACGAGACGGATCAGCGCCTCGCGCCCGTCGGGCCGCGCGAGGTCGAGTGCGACGCTCTTTTTATTGCGGCCCGTAAGAACCCAACACCAGTCGAGTTCGGCTTTCGCAGTACCAGGCAGCTTCGAGAAAAGGCGCCAAAGGTCGCCGCCGCCCGGACGTTCGATCTTGATCACTTCTGCACCGAAGTCGGACATGACCGTGGCCGCAGCCGGGCCGGCCACGTAGGTGCCGCAGTCGATCACACGGATCCCCGAGAGCAAACCGCCATCGCCCATATGCGTCACTCCAATAAGGTAGGACTCAGCTCTCGCTGTAATACAGCGGGTTATGCCTCGCAAGCGCGCCGGCCGACTAACGCAACTCCAGACGCAGTTCACGATATGGGCGTGAATCGAGGTTGGTAAGTTCGCGCGACCATCCGCCGCGATGCCACAGCACGGTGGAAGACGCGAGTTCGACCGTACGCGAGCGCTCGTCGCCCGCGCGAATCTCGCGCTCGCGGACGGATCCGCCCTCGAGTACGAAAATCGCGGCGTCGCGCGGGTATTCGAGCAGGCCGCTCGCATCGCCGGGACCGAGCGACAGTTCGAGCAGGCGCACGCGGCTGTTTTCGAGCAGCATCGTCTCGCCTCTTTCGGGCGCCTTGCCGGCAACCGCTTCGGTAAGCGCAAATCCAGGAGCGGCGACGCCGCGCGGCAACGGCCGGCGAATCTCGAAAATCGCCTCGCGAAAGCGGCCGGCGCCCACGTTACGCGCGCTCTCCTCGCCGCCCGCCGGCACGTACGAAATCGCTCGCGCACCGACCTGCAACTCGTAAGTCGAGCGGCCGGGAAATCGATTCGAGGTCATCCCGGGCGACTCGACCGCGATACGCCCGCCCTCGATGATGTAGAGCACGTAGTCCAGCGTGTGCCGATGCAGCCCGCACATCCGGCCGGGCGCCAGGTCCATCTCCCACACGCGCACGTGCTCGTTCTCGAAGCGCAGATGCGTTGCGATTGGTCCGTAGCCGGTTTTCTGGCTCATGGCTCTACTCCTCGACCCGAATCGGCGGTCTAAGCTGCCGGCGAATGTAGCCTTATCCAGGCGTCGATCGCCGGAACCTGGCGCGCGCGAAAATCGGCCGCTTCGACGATCTCCTCCTCCGCGCGCGCAGCCGCGATTCTTCCGCCGGGCGTCTCGTGCGCCGGCGCGAATCGGGCGAGTTCCTCGGCGTATTTGCGTTCGGCGAAATGGCTCATCAACGATGACATGAAGAAGGAACGGAAATACGGCCCCCGTTTGGCCGATAGCGCGTCGAAGTGGGCTTTGACGAAGGCAAGCGCCATCTGCGGATGCTCGCCCGCCGCAACCTCCATCATGATACCGTTGGCGATTTCGTTCGGCACCTCGTCGGTCAACGTCAACGCGAGTGCTTCTTTGGCCAGCGCCGGATCGATCGCCGCGGCAAGCGCAACATAGTATCGCACGCGTTCCTCGGTGCTGGTCGCTTTGTGCGCCAGTGTACGCAACTGGTTCCAGATGGTGCTATCGGCCCAGCGGCCGGCGATAAAGATCACGGGCCCGCGAAGGTTCGCATCCAGCGAACGCGGATCTTTCAACAATGCAGCAAACCGGCGCTTCGCCTCGGCGATCACGCTCCTATCGCCGAGCGCGCCAAGCTGGCCGATCAATTTCCCCCGCAGGATCGTGTCGTCTTCGGATTCTCCGGCGCGCCGGTCCCATCCAAGCCGCGCAAACGGAGGTTGAAGCCGCGCTCTCGCGTAGGCCTGAAAAGCCGAGCGCCCGGGCAAGCCGCGCTCGAGATCGTCCACGCGTCCGATCGCGCTCATCACGCGCTCCCATACCGCGCGATTTCGATCGTCCGCGACGTTAGCAACCATCCCGAAATACCGATCCACCGGGACGCGATCGGCCTCGAGCAGCGCCCAGTCGTCGCTCAGCAGGTTGACGCGGTCCGCCGGCGCCATCGTTTCGACCGCCTTGGCCAGGGCGCGGTCGGTCGCGGCGTCGTACTCGACGCGATAGTAGCCGGTATAGCCGAAATTGAGCTTGACCGGCGCGCCGCATCGCCCGGCGCTCACGGAAGCGGTTTTATCCTTCATCAAAAACACACCGCCGGCCTGCTCCGCGCCCGGTGCTCCGAACGCGATCGGTATCTGCCACAGTTGCACGGCGGTTTTGCTCGGACGGATGAGGAAACGCTGCTGCGCGAGCGCCAGCCGCCAGCGGTCATCCGCGCAATGCGCATCGCTCGTGACCAGCGGAATGCCGGGCTGCTCGATGTATGGCGCCGCAATCGACGCGACCTGCTTGCCCGAAGCGGCGCTCAGCGCCGACCACAGGTCGGCTGTGGTCGCATTGCGGTAGGCATGCGCCGCCATGTAGCGGCGGATGCCCGTGCGAAACTGCTCCGCGCCCACGTAGTCCTCGAGCTCGCGCAGAAAAGCCTGGCTCTTGCTGTAGGTGATGCTGTCGAAGACCGATTGCGCCTCGGTTTCGTCGGCAACCGCCTGCTGAACAGGATGCGCCGTCGGACGCGCGTCGGCGTCCATGGCCGCCTGCTTCTGTGCCGCGTCATTGAGCCAAACGTGCCAGTCCGGATGGAACCGGTCTGCCGCCTTATTCTGCATCCAGCTCGCGAAGCCCTCGTTGAGCCACAAATCATTCCACCAGGCCATCGTCACCAGATCGCCGAACCATTGATGGGCCATTTCGTGCGCAAGCACGACAAAGATTCCGCGGCGCAGCGCGTCGGGACTGCTTCCGGGATCGAAAAGCAGGATGCTCTCGTTGAATACGATCCCGCCCCAGTTCTCCATCGCGCCGCCGACGCCGCCGGGCACCGCGACCAGGTCGAGCTTGGGCAGCGGATACTTCACCCCGAAGTAGCCGTTGTAGTAGCGCAGAAGATCGATCGCGCTCGCGAGGGCGAAGCGCCCCTGCTCGCGCTTGCCTCTGACCGCAACCACTCCGACCTTCACGCCGTCCGCATCGCCGGTCAGCCGTTCGAGATCTCCCGCGACCAGCACGAACAGGTACGTGGACATGCGAGGCGTCGCGCCGAAGCTGACGCGCTTGAGATTCGCGCCGACCGGCTGCTCGCGGCCAATCGGCATGTTGGACACCGCGAGAAAATCGCGCGGCACGGTTACCGACGGCTCGAAGCTGGCCTTGAATGCCGGCTCGTCCCAGCACGGAAAAACGCGGCGCGCATCCGCAGGTTCCAGTTCCGTCGCGATCATCCGCCGGGTGCCATGCGCGGTCGGATAGTCGACATGAAAGAGGCCGCGCCCGAATCCGTTGATGCGGCCGGTGAAGGCGATGTCGAGCTTGTGCGCGCCCGGGCTAAGCGGATGAGCAAAGTCGAGCGTCGCCGATTCGGCGTTGGGCATCGGCGTGATGGTCGCGCTTTGCCCGGGCTCGCCAACGAGCGATGCCGAGCGCAGTGTCAGGTCGAGCGCGTTCAGCACCACGCGGCTGGTTGGTGTGAGAACAGTGATGTCCACCACTTCGGATCCGGCGAAGCTGAGCATGTCCGGACTGGGCGTGAGATCGATCCTGTAGTGCGTGGGCACGACATTTTTGGGCAGGCGTCCGGGAGTCGAGGGGAGCGCGTAGGGCGCCTGGGCGCGCGCGACCGAAGATGACGCCGGCAGGCTGATAGTCAGCGCGATCAGGACGGCTGGGATGATGCTGATTGTGCGGGGCAACGGCCAACTCCTGTGGAGATCGATTGGATTCCGAGTCGCCCCGAGCATAGCCAAGTCCATCGCCGGATCCACAGCGCGGTCGGCAAGGGCGCGCATGTCTCCTGCCGGCGAGCATCTGCGTTGAAGCTGCAGCGCAAGCCGTGCAGCGCGCCGACTGCATCAGTATTGCGCATGCGTCGCCGATCGGACGTAAAACTCGCGTTATTCCACTGGTTTTGCGGGTCAAGCAGGCGGCATCATGCTTGCTCCTCATCCGCTCGAATGAAGAATAAGCTTTGGCGGAGGCCACAGCGCGTTTCGAGCGAGCAGACGAGGAGCGCGCGGCCGGGCATCAAATGACGGGCTTCCTGATCGCGGCAATTATAATTTTCGCCTTGTTCCAACGACGCAGATACCGGCGGATGTCCAGCGGACGGTGCGACAAGTGGTCGCGCCACTGGGACCGGATACATTCGCGCAGTGGCGCCCCCGGCGATCCCGGCGACGACAAATGGGACAAGTGGAGCCGCCAGTGGCAGGAGTGGGAACGCTGGACGCATGAGGCGCGGCATCATGCCGCAGACGTCGGCCAGAAGGTCGCAAGCAAGCTTTCAAGAGCCGAAGAAAAGCTGCGGCGCAATGCCGAGCGCTTGCGCGGCGCGGATTCCTACTGGACCCGCCCGCCGTCCGCGGCCGCCGATGCTGATGCGGCGGCAAAGAGACGAAATTCGCAGCGTAGCGACCGTGCGGGAGAATTTCGCCAGGAGCGCGAGCCCGATCTCGATAGCGAAGAAGCGCGCAAGGCGTACGAACGCGCGCGCCGGCGCGCCGCGCGCGAAGCCGGTTTCTACGTCCATCTGATGTGGTACGGCATCGTCATCGGCTCGCTGCTCATCCTCAATCTCATCGTCAGTCCGTGGGTCGAATGGTGGATCTTCCCGGCCGTGGGATGGGGTATCGGGCTCGCCAGCCATTTCGGCGCAGTCTACGGCTGGCGCTGGATCCACGAGCGCGTGTTCGAGCCCGCGATTGCGCGCGAGGTTCAGCGCGAGGTCAAGCTCGAAAAGGAAGTTCTGCGCACTGAAAAGCAGGCGTCGCTCGACGAACTCACGGCGAGCTTTGCCCACGAGATCCGCAACCCGATCGCCGCGGCCAAGAGCCTGGTGCAGCAGATGGGCGAGGATCCGACCTCGAACGAGAACGTCGAATACGCCAAGGTCGCGCTCGACGAACTGGCGCGGGTCGAGCGCAGCGTGTCGCATCTGCTCAAGTATGCCAAGGAGACCGACTACAGCTTCGAAAACGTCGGGCTCGCCGCGGTGCTCGATCACGCGCTGACCGAAATGCGCTCAAAGCTGGAGGCCAACCAAATCAGCGTCTCACGCAGCTATATCGGGGGACCCACCGTCCGCGCCGACGCGGACAAACTGCGCCAGGTGTTCACCAACGTGATCGACAACGCGATCGACGCGATGGAGTCGAACACCGGCGAGCGGCGGCTGGAGTTTGCCATCCGCGGACTCTATCCGGGAACGGCCAGTGTCGTGGTGCGCGACAACGGATGCGGTATCGCCGAAGACAAAATCGCCAAGATCTTCAATCCCTTCTATACCACCAAGAACAACGGCACCGGGCTCGGAATGGGGATCGCGAAAAAAGTAATGGACGCTCACAGTGGACGGATCGAGGTCCAGAGCAAACCGGGCACAGGTACCGAGTTCCGCCTCACGCTGCCGCTCGCCGACGCGATGCGCACCGATGCTGCGAGCGGGAGCGATCGTGCCGAAGCCGCCGGTGCCGAGCGGATCAATTCCGCGCCGGCGATCGCAGACAACGAAAGCGATGCCGCGACTACGCCCCTCGCATCCGAATCCAACCCACGTCCCACCGGCGTGGTTGGCGACGGCTTCGGGGTGCGCCGATGAAAGGCCGGCTGCTCATCGTTGACGACGAGCGCGGGATCCTGGTCGCGCTCAAGGGCCTCTTCGGCAAGGAAGGTTACGAAGTCGAGACCGCCGAGTCGGCGGAAGAGGCGCTTGCGCGGGTCAAGGCCGGGCTGTTTCACGTCATCATCACCGACTTGAGCCTGCAGGGGATGAGCGGCCTCGACCTGCTGCGCCAGGTGCGCGAAATCGATCCCGGATGCGCGGTGCTGATGATCACCGCGTACGGGACGCAGCGCATCGCGGTCGAGGCGATGAAGGCCGGCGCCGAGGACTACCTGCCCAAGCCGTTCGACAATGACGAGTTGCGCATCAAGGTGCGCAACGTCATGGAGAAGCAGCTTCTGCGGCGCGCCTACAACCGCCTGCTCGAGCAGGTCAACCTGGAGAGCGGGCGCTTCGCGGAAATGGTCGGACAATCGCGCGCGATGATGCGCGTGTTCGAGACGATCGAGAAGGTTGCGCCGACCGACGTGACCGTGCTGGTGCGCGGCGAGTCGGGCACCGGCAAGGAGCTGGTCGCGCGCGCGATCCACGGCCACAGCCCGCGCCGCGGCCGCCCTTTTATCCCGGTGAACTGTGCGGCGTTCTCGCGCGAACTCGTTGAAAGCGAGCTTTTCGGCCACGAGAAGGGCGCGTTCACCGGCGCGGTTGCCCGGCGCGAGGGCAAGTTCGAGGCGGCCGAGGGCGGCACTTTGTTCCTCGATGAGATCGGCGACATGAGCCTGGAAACCCAGGCGAAGCTGCTGCGCGTAATCCAGGAAAAGCGCTTCGAGCGCATCGGCGGCAATCAGTCACTCATTGCCGACGTGCGGATCATCGCCGCAACCAATCAGAACCTCGAGCAGATGGTGGCGGAGGGGCGCTTTCGCGAAGACCTTTACTACCGGGTCAAGGTGGTCGAAATACGCGTGCCCGCGCTCCGCGAGCGCCGCGAAGATATTGCACCGCTGGCGATGCATTTTCTCGAGGAGGCGAGCAAACATTTCGGCACGCCGCGCAAGACGCTCGCCCCCGAGGCGATGCGCGCCTGCGTCGAGCATCCATGGCGCGGCAACGTGCGCTCGCTTAAGTCGGCAATCGAGCAGGCGGTCATCCTATCCGCCGGCGACGAGATTATGCCGGCCGAACTGCTCGGACAGTTCGCGAGCGAGGCCGCCGGCGCCGGGCCGTGCGAAGCCGCGCCGGCGGAAGTTGCGCCCTCGCCCGCTGCCGGCGCGGCAGCGGTTGCCGATGGCGACGGCGAGATGCGTTTTCGCGAGGCCAAGGAAAAGTTCGTCGGCCGCTGGGAGCGCGAATTCATAATCAACGCGCTGCGCTCGAGCGGAGGCAACATCTCGCGCGCCGCGGAGCGGGCCGGGATGTACCGGCAGAATTTTCAGCAGAAGATGCGCGAGCTCGGCATCAGTATTGACGATCTCGGGCTGAAGCCGCAGGACAACTGACCCGGCGCGCAAACGGGAGAAAACGCATGGACGAAACCCGAACCGACACTTATCAGGGCGGCGTGCTCAGGATTCCGCCGCCGGTGCTGGCCGGCCTGCTGCTGTTCGGCGCACTGCTGCTGCACGTGGCCGCAGCAGCGCACGGTCATCGCCTCGTGCATCCGCATCAGCTGCTCGGGCTGCTGCTGGTTGCGGCAGGCACCGGTCTTTCGGCATACGCCGCGGCGCTGTTCAGCGCGCATGCGACGACCAGGAATCCTCACGGCCGGCCCACGGCCATGGTGAGCGAAACGCCGTACAGCCTCACGCGCAATCCGATGTATGTCGGTCTCGCGATCGATCTGTTCGGTTTCGCGATCTTCTTCGGTTCGCCGGTGATGCTGATCGCGCCACTGCTGTTCTTCCTCTTGATCGATCGCATGCTGATTCCGGAAGAAGAGGCGCGAATGGAGGAACTCTTCGGCGAGCAGTATCTGGAATACAAGCGGCGCGTCCGGCGCTGGCTGTAACCATAGGCCGAGCAAAGAGCGGCAGGAGTTATCGTCATGTTTCTTTCCAGGCTGGCAAATCTGATCGGCGGCAAATTCAGCCGATGGCTTAAGGCTCGCGAAGCGCACGACCCCGAGGCCGTGTACGAAGCCGCGATTTCCGATCGCATCCGGCGCTATCAGCAGCTCAAGAACGCCGCCGCCGGAGCGATCTACATGCGCAACAAGCTCGAGCGCGAATTCAGGCAGAAGTCGGCGGAACTTGCGGAAGTCGCGGAGCAGGCCGGGCAGGCCGCCGACCTCAACGAAGACCAGTGCGCAATCATCCTCATCCAGCGCAAGCATGAGCTCGAAGGGGAATGCGCGCGCGTCAGGGAGGAACTGTCGCAGCTCACGGTGGAGGCGGACGACGCGAAGAAGAACCTGGCGGGATTCAAGGGCGAGATCGAGAAACTCAAGACCGAGAAGATCACGATGCTGGCGCGGCTGCGCAACGCGCAGGCGCGGCTGCGCGTCGAGCGCGCGCTCGAAGGCCTGGCCTACGACGAGGACCTTCGCGCGCTTGCCGAGGTTCGCGAATCCATCCAGCGGATGCTCACGCAATCGGGCGTCAATCGCGAGCTGCACGGCGCCGAAATCGACCAGAAGCTTGAGGAGATTCGCCGCCGCAACGCGGATGCGCGGGTGCAGGCCGAACTGGACGAGCTCAAGCGCAGCCGGCGTCCGCCGTTGGTACCAATGGAGACATTAACCGGCGGCGCACACGTCAACGGCCACGCCGCGCCGCGCGGCTGATCGCGTCGCGCGCTGGCGGCGGTGGCGGTGACGCGCAACCGCTACGGTCCGCCCGCAGCCAGCGCGCGGGCCGCGTCGGAAATCGCGTTAACGATGAACTGATAGCCGGTGCATCGGCAAAGATTGCCCGCGATGCCGTGCCGGATGGTCTGTTCGTCGGGATTCGGATGGTCGCGCAGCAGTTGCAGCGCCGACATCACCATCCCCGGCGTGCAATAGCCGCATTGCTGGCCATGGTTGCGCACGAAAGCTTCCTGCAAGGGGTGCAGATGATGGATATCGGCGGCGAGCGACTCGATCGTCTCGACCGCGCATCCATCGACGTCCGCCGCGAGCACAGAGCAGCTCTTGACCGTGCGCCCGTCGAGCATAACCGTGCACGCGCCGCAGCTTCCGGTGCCACATCCGATATGCGTGCCGGTCAAACCGATCACTTCGCGCAACAGGTCCGCCAGCACCATCCGGTTGTCCACTTCCGCCCGCCGCGGCTGACCGTTGATCGACAGCTCGAGCGCCGTCCGTAGCCGGCCGCCGACGGCGGCGGCGGTGATTTTGCGCGGCGCCGAGGCGACCGAAACGTTCCGAGTGGCATGAGGCGTCCTTTGCGATGGAGCGTTGCCGGCCGCGACCGTCAGCGCCCGCTCGGCATAGAGCGCCGCCATCTCTCGCCGGTAATCGGCCGTCGCGTTCAGATCGGAAGGTGCGTCGCCACAGGCGTCGCGCACGCGGCGGCCTACCGCGGCCAGGGCTTCGGGTCCGGCGCCGTGCGCGAGTTCCGCGCTCACGTCGAGCGCCACCGGGGTCACGCCGACGCCGCCCAGAGCCACCCGCGCTCCGTCATGGCCGACGATCGCCGCGGCGTTGACGATCGCGAAGTTGCCCTCGAGGCGATGAAGCCGCGCGTACGCACCGCGCGCCGCGCCGAGCCGGGGCACGATCACTTCGACCAGGATTTCGTCCGGCGCGAGCGCAGTCTCCATCAGGTTGGTGAAAAACTCGCGGCCGGCAATCTCGCGTTCGCCGCGTCTGCTCCGCAGCAGGACCCGCGCGCCCGCTGCCACCAGCACCGGGCTATAGTCGGCGGCGGGATCGGCATGCGCCATGCTGCCGCCAATCGTCCCGCGATTGCGTACCTGCGGATCGCCGATGCAGCTCGCGGCCTGAGCGAGCGGCGAGCAGTCGCGCGCGATCAGCGGATCGCGGGCGATCTCATAATGCCGCGTACCGGCGCCGATTCGCAGGGTGTCGCGATCCTCGCGCACGTAGTTGCGTCCGCCGATCCGATTAAGGCTCAGCACCATCCGCGGACGCACCAGTCCGAGCGCCATCATCGGCATCAGGCTCATCCCGCCCGAGAGCAGTTTAACCTCGCCGCCGCCGTCGGCGAGCAGCGCCAGGGCGTCCTCGAGTTTGTCAGGTGAGCGAAATTCGAATTCCTCGGTAATCATCCTGTTGCCCTTCCGCGCGCGCGCTTAACGTTTGCCGCCGTTGCCCGCACGCCTGGGCGCGGACTGGATTGCGCGCCATACCCGCTCCGGCGTAAGCGGCATCTCGAGCAGCCGCAGATCGAGTTCCGGCAGCGCATTCTCGACCGCACCGCAGATCGCGCCGAGAACGCCTGCGACGCCCGATTCGCCGACGCCCTTGGTGCCGAGCGGTGTAAACGGCGAGCGAGTTTCCTGGTGCGCCATCTCGAGGGGTGGAATCTCGACCGCAGTGGGCAGCGTGTAGTCCATGAAAGTGCCGGTTTTGAATTGCCCGTTCTCGTCGTACACCAGGTGCTCGTAGATCGCGCCGCCGATACCCTGCGCGATGCCGCCGTGCGTGTTGCCCTCGGCAAGGAGCGGATTTACTACCACGCCGCTGTCGTGAACCATGCAGACGCGCAGCAGCTTGAGCGCACCGCTTGCCGGATCGACTTCGACGATCGCGCCGACCACCGCATTGGGCCACGACGGATAGGCCGACGATCGCCCTTCCGGATCGCCTTCCTGGTAGATGTTGGGATGACGGAAGTAGCGCGTGGCCTCGAGCCCCGGCTCGATGTCCTTGGCATGGACGCCGAAGGTGTCATTGTAGATCGTGCGTACGACCTCGTTGAACTCGACGTAGCGCGCGGGCGCGTCCTTGGGAAAAATCCTGCCGCCGCGGCTATCGAGGTCGGCCGGCAGAACCTCGAGCATGTGACCCGCCACCTTGAGGATTTTGTCTTTGATGTCGCTGGCGGCAACGAACGTGGCCGAGCCGCCCATGATCACTGCGCGCGAGCTGTAATTGCCCAGGCCCCACGGACATAGCTCGGTGTCGCCCTGGACCACGCGCACGGCGCTTACGTCCACGCCCAGCGTATCGGCCGCCACCTGCGCCATTGCGGTTTCATTGCCGCTGCCGGGCGAGGTCACTCCGGTAAGCACCGTGACCTGGCCCGAGGGATTGACGCGGACGGTCGCGCCGTCGTAACCCGCGACCAGCAGCGAAGTGGGCAGCGAGCAGCCCTCGGCAACCAGTTCCTGCCCCAGTCCGAGTCCGATACGGCGTCCTTGGCGCAGCGCCTCGGCCTGGAGTTTCGGAAAATCCTCGTACCCGATGAGATCGAGCAACTTGCGCATCGCGCCCGGATAGTTGCCGCTATCGAGGATGACGCCGCTCACCTGCTGATAGGGAAATTCGTCCGGCTGGATGAAGTTGCGCATCCGCACCGCGACCCGATCGAGTCCGGTTGCGTTTGCAACGCCATCCATGACCCGGTCCATCAGGAACGACGCGGTCTCCTTGCCGAAGCCGCGATACGCGTTCCAGGGACATTTATTCGTCGCGATCGGGTAAAGCTCGACGCGGCAGTTCGGGACTTTGTACACGGTGGGGATGCAGAAGGTCGTGACCAGGCTCATCTCCCATCCGGCGAGCGCAGCCGGCGCGCCGACATCGGCGACGATGCGCACCTTGAGCCCGGTAACCTGGCCGTCGCGCTTGTAGGCGGCCTCGAAATGCACCTTCTGTTCGCGCGCATGGCCGCCGGTGAGCAGGTTTTCGTTGCGCTCCTCGATCCACTTCACCGGCCGGCCGAGCTTGCGCGCCAAATATGCCGTCAGCGGCTCCTCGGGATAAGTGGGAATCTTCGAGCCGAACGCGCCGCCGACGTTGGGCTGGATGACCCGAATGCGGTTTTCATCCATGCCGATGATGTGTGCGATGTAGGTGCGCAGCGGATGCGGCGACTGGGTCGAGGCCCATACCGTGAGCTGGTCGCGGAAGCCGTCATAGCTGGCCGCGTATCCGCGCGGCTCCATCGGCGCAGCCATATAGCGCTGCGTCGAGAGGCATCCACTGATAACGCCATCGGCCGCGGCGAATGCGCCGGCGACGTCGCCGCTCTCGGTCACGCGATCCATGATCGCGTTGGTGCCCCATGCAGGCTCGATCAGCGGCGCTCCAGGAGCCATCCCCTGCTCCGCGTCCGCGATCACCGGCAACTCCTCGTACTCGACTTCCACCAGTTCCGCCGCCTTGCGCGCGGTGTACTTGTCTTCGGCCACGACCGCGACCAGGGCTTCCCCGACGTATCGCACCTTGTCATGCGCCAGCGCGTACCAGTCATACGCGCGCACGCCGATGCCTGCCTTGTTGTACGGCTGCGGTATCGGCTTGGTGTTGCGACGAATTTCCTCGCCGGTGACGACGCATACCACGCCGGGCAGCGCCCGCGCGGTGCTCGAATCGATCGATTTGATCAGGGCATGCGCATGAACGCTGCGCACCAGCGCCATGTGCAGCATCCCGGGCAACGTGATGTCGCCGACGTAGGTTCCCCGTCCCGCAACCAGGAACCTGCTGTTGAGTCCGGGGACGCGGCTGCCAATCGCGTGCTGCGGATCGTGGTTATTTTCCGCGTCCGCGCCCGCTGTCGCGTGCGAGTTCTCAGTTGCCATGGCTGAACCCCCAAAACTGAATTCAGGCGCTGCCGCATCCGTCGCTCGCCAGGCACTGCCGCTGGCCCTGCGACGAAGTACGCGGCCGTCAGCGGAAATGTTGATCAGGATCGCGCTCAACGCAAACCTGCTCGAAACCGGCAGTGTGGTTCTCTTGCCGACTCCCCGGATATAGTGCGATACGGCGAGCGGCGGGCGCTTGGTCGATAGCCTGGCTCCGTTCACCGAAGGTCATGTCCATGGCGAGCAATACGATTCGCAACAATGTACGCACCGGCGCGCAGATCCTCGTCGATCAACTGCTGATTCACGGCGTCGAAAGCGCCTATTGTGTGCCCGGTGAAAGCTACCTCGCCGTGCTCGATGCGTTGTACGACACACGCGAACAAATCCGGCTCGTCGTCTGCCGCCAGGAGGGGGGCGCGGCCTACATGGCCGAGGCTTACGGCAAACTGACCGGCCGCCCGGGGATTTGTTTCGTCACCCGCGGCCCTGGCGCGACCAACGCGAGCGTCGGCGTGCACACCGCCTATCACGATTCGACGCCGATGATCCTCTTCATCGGCCAGGTCGGCCGCCGGTTTCTCGAACGCGGCGCGTTCCAGGAACTCGATTTCGGCCGCATGTACGGGCAGATGGCGAAATGGGTCGGCAGAATCGACGACCCGCGGCGCATTCCCGAGCTGCTGGCGCGCGCTTTCGCCCTGGCCACCTCGGGACGCCCCGGTCCGGTGGTGATAGCGCTGCCCGAGGACATGCTGCGCGAGCCCGCCGTCGCCGAGGACGCGACGCATTACAAGGCGGTTCAGGCGAGCCCGGGCGCGGGCGAGATGGCAGAGCTTCGCGAGATGCTCGCGGCCGCCCGCAAGCCAATCATGCTACTCGGCGGCAGCACCTGGACACCGCAGGCAATCGCCGATATCGCGGCCTTCGCCGAGGTCAATCGTCTCGCTACCGCCAGCACGTTTCGCCGCCAGGACCGCATCGACAATCTTCATCCCTGCTATGCTGGCGATCTCGCGATCGGTCCGAGCCCAAAACTGGCGGAGCGGGTGCGCGAAGCCGACCTGGTGATTGGGGTCGGCTCGCGGCTGGGCGAGATCGTGAGCTCGGGCTACTCGCTGTTCGACGTGCCGCGTCCGCGCCAGAAGCTCGTGCACGTTTTCATGGGCGTCGAGGAACTCGGACGCGTGTACCAGGCCGACTTGCCGATCAACTCCGGGATGGCGCAGTTCGCCGCCGCGGCCAAGGCGCTCAGGCCGGTCGATTCAAGCGCGTGGAGCGGCGAGACAGCGGCGGCACATGAGGAGTACCTCGAATATAGCCTGCCGGTGAGTAATCCGGGCACGCTGCAACTGGCCGAAATCGTCGCGAGCCTGCGCGATCAACTGCCGCGCGACACAATCGTCGCCAATGGCGGCGGCAATTTCGCCGGCTGGGTGCATCGTTTCTGGCGCTATCGCGAGTTCGGCACGCAACTGGGGCCGACCAGCGGCTCGATGGGCTATGGCGTGCCGGCCGGAGTCGCTGCGGCGCTGGCGCATCCCGATCGCACGGTGCTGTCATTTTCGGGCGACGGCTGTTTCCTGATGAACGGGCAAGAGATCGCAACCGCGGTCCAGCACGGCGCCGCTCCCATCTTTTTCGTGGTCAACAACGGCATGTACGGCACCATCCGCATGCACCAGGAGCGCGAGTACCCGGGCCGGGTGAGCGGCACCGCGCTGACCAACCCCGATTTCGCGGCACTCGCGCGCGCCTACGGATTGCACGGCGAGACCTGCACGCACACGTCCGAGTTCGCGCCGGCCTTCGAGCGCGCGCGCAAATCCGGACGTGCATCACTCGTCGAGCTGCGGCTCGATCCCGAGGCGATCTCGACGCGCACCACGCTGAGCAAAATTCGCGAGACGTCGCTCGCCCGGCGCGAAAAACGGAAATGACCGATTGCGAGTTGAAGCTAACTCCGATTTGCAAGGATGAAATGAAGTAGCGATTCAATGGAACCGCCCAAGCTTAGGCAATGTGATTAATCAGCGGCTTTATGACAGGACGACGTGGATGGCTCTAGTCAAACAACTACGGTACGAGGCGCTCGAAAAAGACACCCGCCACACTGAGGCTGATTGCACGTACAGCGTTATAACTGCGACGAATGGAGACCGGTTACTCCAAATAGATACTTATGGCTCGAAGACCCGTCGCATTCTCGGAAAAAAGAGCCAATCAATTCGTTTCACATCCGAAGCGCTACGCCAGTTGAGATCGATTTTGAATGAACAGTTTCCGTAGACGACACCCCTTCAGCATTTGTGATGCTCACCGAACGCTCGATGCGACTTGGGATCAACCGAAATGACCATATGAGTCACGAGAGGAACGATTGATGGTGGGGCCGCTGGGGCATGTCCGCGTGCTCGAGCTGTCGCGCGTGCTCGCCGGTCCGTGGGCCGCGCAGACGCTCGCCGACCTAGGCGCGAGCGTGATCAAGGTGGAACGGCCGGGAGCGGGCGACGACACGCGCGCCTTCGCGCCGCCCTACGCGCGCGACGCCGACGGAAATCCGAGCAGCGAGTCCGCCTATTTTCTCTCGACCAACCGCGGCAAGCGCTCCGTGACCATCGATTTCACCCATCCTGAGGGGCAGAAACTCGTGCAGGCGCTCGCCGCCCAGAGCGACGTCCTGATCGAGAATTTCAAGGTCGGCGGACTTGCCAGGTACGGTCTGGATTATCCGGCGCTCGCGGCGCGCAATCCGGGACTCGTGTATTGCTCGATCACCGGGTTCGGTCAGACTGGACCTTACCGCCACAAGCCCGGCTACGATTTCATGATCCAGGGCATCGGCGGCCTGATGAGCATCACCGGTGAGCCCGACGCTCATCCGGGTGGCGGGCCGGTCAAGGTCGGCGTGGCGGTGGCCGACATCTTCACCGGGCTCTATGCGACGATCGCGATTTTAGGCGCGCTGGCGCATCGCGAGCGCGAGGGCGCGGGACAGCACATCGACCTGGCTTTGCTGGACGCGCAAGTCGCGGTGCTCGCCAACCAGGCGATGAACTACCTGGTGAGCGGCGTCGCGCCGCAGCGGATGGGAAACGCGCATCCGAACATCGTCCCCTACCAGGCATTCGCCGCGAGTGACGGCCACTTCATCGTGGCGGTGGGCAACGAGGGTCAGTTCGCGCGAATGTGCGAGGTAATCGGTCGTCCCGAACTGGTGACCGACGGGCGGTTCGCCACTAATGCGTCGCGCGTGAACAACCGCGAGGAAATGACGGCGATCCTGCGCGAGATTTTTCTGACTCGAACGAAGCGTCAATGGCTCGATGAGCTCGAACGTGTCGGCGTACCGTGCGGGCCGATCAACACCATCGCCGACGTGTTCGCCGATCCGCAGGTGCGCGCGCGCGAGCTGCGCCTGGAACTGCCGCATCCAACGATTGGCTCGGTGCCGTCGGTTGCCAATCCGATAAAATACTCCGCGACTCCGCTCGCGTACGCCGCTGCGCCGCCGATGCTCGGCGCGGACACCGAGCAGGTCCTGCACGATGCGCTGGGTCTCGCGCCGGAGGAGGTCGCGCGCCTACGCAGAGCCGGCGTTGTTTGACGCCAGCGTCCTCATTTGAGAATCGAATGCTTGCGGCAGAAGTCGCCGGCTAAACGCGCGATCAGGGGCGGATCTTCGAACATCGGGTAATGACCGATGCCCTTGAGATATGACACCTCGGCATTTTTCAGTAGCTTGACCGTCTCCTCGACCAGCGGACGCGGCACCCAGAAGTCGTCCTCCCCGCAGACCACCAGCATCGGGCACTCGACCTTTCCCAGCAGCGAGCGCACGTCGTGCGCGGCCCATGCTTCCAAATCGCCGACCGCGCTGACCTGGGCGCCGCGATGCTGCCAGCGCAACTCGATCCGCTTCTCCGCCGGACAGTTGCGGTTGAGCGATTCGCTAGCCGCTCGCTCGAGTTGATCCTGCCAGCCCGGACCCCACGAGGGATGCGTCAGTCCCGTGGGACTGGGGAAAGTAGGTGAACGCGACAGGCCCTCCATCGGGATACCCGCCGCCATCTCGCGCGAATGATGCGCGGCGTAATCGAGCGTGATATCGCCGCCGATCGAGCATCCCATGATCACCGGCCGCTTCAGGCCCAGGGTGTTTGCGAACGCGTGCACGAACTCGGCGTGCTCGTGAATCGTGCGATGCGGCTTCCAGTTCACCGGATAGGAGCGCGAGTGGCCGGGCAGGTCCAGGGCGTAGGCATGAAAGCCCTGCTCGGCGAGCAGCGGCAACAGGTAGGTGTATTCCAGCGAGCAGGCGCCGGCGGTGTGCACGCAAACTATCGGATGGCCGTCGCCGATTTCATCATAGAAAGTCCGCGCGCCGTTTACCTTGAGGTAATGTCCGCGAATGTCCTCTGTAGTCGCCATGGCGTAATCCCCGTCCTTCAGCGCGCGGTTCCGCGCGCGCAATCGCGCAGCACGTAGGCCATGTGGAACATGGCCTCGGTCAGCCGTCCGGCCTCGAGCAGGTTGCCCTCGGTCCGGATCTCGACTTCGAGCGCTCCCGCTTTCGCCAGCGCGGGGTCGTCGTCGAAGTAGCGCTTTCCCGGGAACGTGAGATCGGACCACAGACGCCGGCCGCTGACCAGCAGTTGCCATGACGCTTCGCTGCCCGAGAACTTGAAGGTGTAGCCGAAGGGCGGAACCGCGGTCTGATGGTCAATCACCTTGCCCTTGTACACCTTGAGCCACAGCACGTCGGAGCCGGCTTCGAGCAGGACAGACCCGTCGAACCATTGCGCCTGTTCATTGAACTCCGCATGCGCGTTGAGAGCGGCGATGAACCGTTCCCGAAACCCGCGATCGGCCAGAAAAGACATGTCGTTCCTCCGTCGTCAGCTCCATGCCTGCGTTTTCGCGCCCGCGACGACGCCTTTGTCGTGGAGCGCCGCAATCTCGCGCGAGCCCAGTCCCAGCACCTCGCTCAGCACCTCGTCGGTGTTTTCGCCCAGAAGCGGCGCGCGTCGCACGGGCACGCGGGGCACGGCGGAAAATTCCAGCGGCGATCCGGGCATCAGGTAGCGGCCGACGCCGGGATGTTCGACCTCGGCGAAAATCGGATTCGCCGTCGAACATCGCGGATCTTCCTTCACCAGCTGACGGAACGTCTGGTAGGGTCCCCACGAAACATTGGTGCCCGCAAAGGTCTCGCGAATGGTAGCTAGATCGCGCGAGGCAAACCATGGACGCAGCAGCGCGGCGATCAGGTCCCGCGCCTGGAAACGTCCGCTTTCCGTATCGAGGTCCTGACCCGTGGCGCGCTCGATACTCCGGCACGCGTCTTCGATGCCGGTGACTTCCTTCAGCGCGGACCATTGACGGGCCGTGAGCGCCACCACCATCACGCGCCGGCCGTCGCGGGTTTCGAAATCGTGACCGAACGCGCCATACAGATAGTTGCCATCCTTCTGCTGATCGCGCCCGCCAAGTTCCGCCTCCGCGATGCGGCCCAAATTACCGACCATCGCAAAGGCAACATCGGAAAGCGAAAGATTCACCAGTTGCCCTCTGCCGTTGAGCCTGCGATAGCGTTCAGCGGCAAGCAGGCCCACCGTCGCCAGCGTGCCCAGTGCGATGTCCCATGCCGGAAGAATGCTGTTCAGCGGCTCGGCCAGATTGCGCGGCCCGGTCGCCCACGGAAAGCCGGTAGCCGGATTGACTGTGTAATCGACCTCGCTGGTGCCGTCAGGATTTCCCGTGAGTGCGATCATCACGAGGTCGGCGCGCCGCTTCCGCAGCGTCTCGTATTCCAGCCATCCCCGCGCGGGAAAATTGGTCAGGAAGATACCCGCCTGCTCGCCGGGCGCGCCGATCAGCGCGGCCACCAGCTCGCGCCCCTCGGGCGTGCGCACGTCGATCTGAATCGAGCGCTTGCCCTTGTTGAGGCCTGCCCAGAACAGGCTCTGGCCGTCGGCCGCGAGCGGCCATCGATGGTAGTCGAGGCCGCCGCCGATTTGATCGAAGCGAATCACGTCGGCGCCGAGCTGCGCCAGGGTCATCCCACCGAGCGGCGCAGCCACGAACGCGGAGCCTTCGACCACCCGCATGCCTTCGAGGATTCCGCTCATGCCATCGCTCCTACCAATCGCCAATCGAGGACATCCTGGGCGCCGCCCTCGCGATCGGCGCGCACGCGCGATCGCAGATGGACCAGTCCGCCGCCGCCCGGGAGCGGATCGACGCGCTCGACCTCGACCGTGCTGCGCAGCGTGTCGCCCTCGCGCACCGGCGCCAGATGATCGCATCCGTGCCACGCCACAATCGTGACCAGGTTGGGCAGCGCACGCGTTAACTGCGCGGCGGCGAGTCCGATCGTGTGTCCGCCGTACACCAGCCGGCCGGCAGGACTTGAGGCGGCATCGTGATGCGCCATCGCGATATTCAAGGTCAGCCGCGCCAGCTCCGGCGCGGCCGATACCACGTCGCCGCCGGTGACTTCGAAAATCGCACCCGCCCTGATATCGGCAAAATGCAGGCCCGGAAGGGCCTCACGGAACGACTTGAGGTTCCATCCATCGATCAGTGCCGCCAGCGCGCGCGGATCGATTTGCTCTCCGACTTTTTCCAGGTCGGCCTCATGTCCGGTCTGGCCGTTGGGGTCGCGCAGCGGAAGCATCGCGCAGCGCGTGTAATCCAGCACCGCACGCCCGTTCTGATCGACGGTGCGCACGCGCAGCGCGGCCAGCCCGGTCGCCGCGCGCCCGGTACGCGCGCGATTCTGCCTAAGCGCCACGACCTCGGTTTTCGTGTAAAGCGTGTCGCCAATTTTGGGGGCGTAGCGAAACATAAAGCCGCGGTAGAACAGATTGGCGATCACCCGCTGCGTAAACAGCGTGGACTGGCCGTTCGCCACGTCCCACACCAGCGCCGGATGCGCGAGCCGGCCACCGAGAACGTTGCGGCTGAGCTCGGCATCCAGTGTGAGCCGCATCCTGTTTCCGACGATCGACGCATGGACGGCGGCAAGTCCCTCGGTCAAGGTCAGCGCCGGAGCACTGTCGGCGACCTGGCCGACGTGGAGATCGTCGAAAAACGGCCCGCCCACGATCTGCGTAATGGCTCCCATCGTCCCTCACCTTAATCTGTCGGATCAATCCGCGATCGGGCAACTGTTGAGCCGTCTTGCGCAGCTCTGTGCCGGGCCGCGCCCACAAGCCGTGCGCTTTCGCCGCGCCTTCTATCAGGCCGCCCTGAACGCGAAGCGCGGGTCGGCAGTACGCACCTCCGCTTCGGGTAATCCCAGTTCCCTGCGCACGATGTTCGTGCCAAGCACCAGCGAGACGCACTTGTAGTGCGCTATGCGGCGGGAAAGCCCTTCACGTCCGAATCCGCAGTCCGCGGTGATGATCAGCCGCTCCGGCGGGACATATTCCAGCGCCTTGCGGATCAGATTGGCGACCATCTGCGGCGGTTCGACGGTCGTCGCAGTATGGTTGACCACGCCGATCGCGATTTTCTTGTTGGTCTTGTGATGCTTGAGCAGGGGCAGATCACGGCCTTGGTTGCTCGAACATTCCAATCCGATCACGTCCGCATTCAAGGCAAACAGGTACGGCAGCGATCGCTCGTAGCTGGGGCGTTCCCAGAAGAAGCTCTGCTGGTTGGGATTGCCCCAGCAGGTGTGCGCCCATATTTCCGTGTTCACGCCCTCGATCTCGCGATTGTAGGCGCGGGTATAAAAATCGAGGTCCTTCTCAGTCGCCGGCGGCGTGGTACAGCAGGCGAAATGATGCGGCGGCTCTTCGACCTGGATCACCGGGCATCCGGCCGCCGCCAGCTCGCGCAGCTCCTCATTGAGCGCCGCCGCGAGATCCATCGTCAATTCCTGATCGTTCTTGTAATGCTCGTTCCACAGCATCATCGGCAGGCAGGTGGCGCTGATCGCGCCGAATTTCATCGGTCGCGTCGTCATGCGCTGGGCCGTCTTCCATACGGCCGTGTAATGGAGCGGCCCGCGCGTGATTTTTCCCGTCACGGCCGGCGGATGGTACGCCTCCTGTACTTCATAGAGGATGTGGCCGGGCTTGATATCCGCATACTCGAGGAAATGCGAGGTGTCGCGATAACCGGAAATTCCGCCGAGCCGCTCGATCGCGTAGAAGAACCACGAGCGCCCGCCTACTTCAAGGTCGAAGCGCGTGTCGCCGTCGGTCAGGATGTCGAGTCCGGCGCGCTCCTGCTCGTTGACGTAGCAGGCGACCGCGTCCAGGTACTGCTCGCGATAGAGCGAATCGCCCATCGCGATCTTGAACGGCCGCCCGCGCAGACTTTCGGTGAACCAGGCCGGTTTCGGAAACGAACCTACCATCGCGGTCACCAGTTTTTTATCGCGCGTACCGTTAAGCATCGCAGACCTCCTTCAGCTCGGGGCAAGTGCAGCCCGATCGAGGCTGATTTAGCCCCTTGGCATATCGCTGTAAAGCAGTCGCGCTTCGAAAAGGCGCCAGATGGCGTCGGACGCTGCGTAGGTTTATAACATACGCGCGAGGCACCAATTCGCGCGTGCGGGTAGCTCCATGCAGCAGGTGAAAATTCTTCTCGAAGAATCGGATATACCGGAACACTGGTACAACGTGGTCGCCGACATGCCCAATCCGCCGGCGCCGCCGCTAGGTCCGGACGGCAACCCGATCGGCCCTGAAGCGCTCGCGGCGATTTTCCCCGCTCCGCTCATCGAGCAGGAAGTTTCACGCGCGCGATGGATTCCCGTGCCGGAACCGGTGCGCGAAATTTATCGCCAGTGGCGGCCCTCGCCTATGTACCGGGCGCTGCGGCTGGAAGAGGCCCTCGGCACGCCTGCGCGCATCTACTACAAATACGAGGGCGTCAGCGCCGCCGGCTCGCACAAGCCCAACACTTCGGTTGCGCAGGCCTACTTCAATCACATCTCAGGCGTGCATCGCCTGGCGACCGAAACCGGCGCCGGGCAGTGGGGCTCGGCGCTCGCTATGGCGGGGCGGATGTTCGGCATCGAGATCCGCGTATACATGGTAAAGGTGAGCTACGAGCAGAAGCCGTTTCGGCGCTCGATGATGGAAACGTGGGGCGCCGAGGTTATCGCCAGCCCAAGCACCAGGACAAAATCCGGCCGCGACGTGCTCGAGCGCGATGCCAATTCACCGGGGTCACTCGGTATCGCCATCTCGGAAGCCGTCGAGGAGGCGGCCGGGCGCAAGGATACCAACTACGCGCTGGGCTCGGTGCTCAATCATGTGCTGCTGCATCAGACCGTGATCGGACTTGAGGCAAAAAAGCAGTTCGCCAAAGTCGACGACTATCCCGATGTCGTCATCGCATGCTGCGGCGGAGGATCAAACTTCGGCGGCACGGCTTTTCCGTTCTTCGCCGATAAAGCCTCCGGCCGCGCGGTGCGATTGGTTGCGGTCGAGCCCGAATCCTGCCCCACTCTGACCCGCGGCCATTACGCGTACGACTCGGGCGACGCCGCAGGGCTGACGCCGCTGATGCTGATGTACACGCTGGGGCGCAACTTCATCCCGCCGCGAATCCATGCCGGCGGACTCCGCTATCACGGCGACTCGCCGTTGGTCTCGCAGCTTTGCCATGAAGGCGCGGTCGAGGCGATCGCGGTACCTCAGCGCGCCACCTTCGAGGCGGGCCTGATCTTCGCCCGCACCGAGGGAATCATCCCGGCTCCGGAAACGAACCATGCGATCCGTGCGGCGATCGATGAGGCGCTGGCCTGCAAGCGCACCGGCGAGCGCAAGACGATCTTCTTCACGCTATCAGGCCACGGCCATTTCGATATGGCGGCGTACGACCGCTATTTGAGCGGCCAGCTCGAAGACAGCCCGTACCCGGACGAGGCTATAAAAGCCTCGTTGGCGGAATTGCCGAAAGTCGCGGCTCGCTCGTCGTGAGCGCGGCGAGCGTCACCGAGACCGCGGCGGGATAAGTGAGATAAGGAGCACGCCATGGTCAAGCCGTACACGGCGGTCGGCCTGGTTCCGACTGTGCGTGGAATCCGCAAACGCGAAGACATCCGCCTCAACCTCGAGCATATCGCGCACATGTGCAAGGCCGCGGCCTGGCTCTCGAGCCTCGACCTACCGGTGCGGCTCATCGCGTTGCCGGAAGGAGCGCTCCAGGCCTTCAATGACGAAGTCATGGACCTCGACCACGTGCAGTATGCGCGCGAGTGCGCGATCGACCTTCCCGGCCCGGAGACCGACGCCCTCGGCGCGCTTGCGCGGCAGTACCAGGCGTTCATAATGGCCCAGGCCAAGGCGCGCCATCCGGACTGGAAGGACCGCTTCTTCAACGTTGGCTTCATCCTCGATCCCGCGGGCGAGATCATCCTGCGCCATTACAAAGTGTCGCCGCTGTTTCCGGTCGAGCACTCGGTCTGCCCGCACGACGTCTACGACTGGTGGGTGGAAAGATACGGCCGCACGGTGGACGCCTTCTGGCCGGTGGTGGACACGGAGATCGGACGTCTGGGAATCATGATGGCGAACGAGGGATCGTACCCGGAGAACGCGCGTGCCCTGGCGATGAATGGGGCGGAAGTAGTCTATCGCGGATCTTATCCGCATCCGGCCACTGGCAACGAGCTATTCGAAATCCAAAGCCGAGCGCGAGCCCTCGACAACAATATGTATATCGTCGCGCCCAACCTCGGCACCTACTATCTGTTTCCGGACAGCGACCTGCCGATCGATACTTTCGGCGGACGATCTTTTGTCATCAATTATCGCGGGCAAATCGTGGGCAAACAGGAGTATGGCGGTTCGTCAACCTATGTGGCCGGGGTAATCGATATCGAGGCGCTGCGCTATCACCGCGGCCACGCCCAGTGGGACAACTGGATGAAAGATTTGCGCACTGAGCTTTACCAGTTGCTATACGAACAACCTATTTATCCGAAGAATCTCTATCTCGAGCGCACTCCGATGAAGCATCAAGAGTACCGCGAACAGGTGATCAAAAAGCAGATCGCCCTGATGCATCAGCGGGGCGTGTGGAAGAAATCGTCCTACGAGTGATTAAGAATGGCAACTACTGCGAACGCGAAATCGATCGATTCCGGACCAGCCAATTTTCTGTTCGAAAAGGACGGCCCGATTGTCACCATCACTTTCAATCGCCCCGCGCGCCGCAACTGCATGGACCGCGAAGTGATGGCCGAGTTCGAACGGCTGATCCAGCGCGTCCGCGATGACCGCGAGGCGCGCGTGCTAATCGTCACTGGCGCCGGCACCGTGTTTTCCGCCGGCGCCGATATCTCGGGCACCGCCGGAGTGCAGGATACGGGCGAGCGGCGGCGCATCTTTGCCGAGCGCAACGGCGGCCTCGCCCGCATGATCGGCCGCATTTTCGATCAGATATCGCGCCTCGATTGCATGACGATTGCCGCGGTCAACGGGCATGCCGTCGGCGGCGGATGGGCGCTGGCACTCGCGTTCGATTTCGTGATCGCCGCCGAGGGGGCCGAATTCTGGGTGCCGGAGGTCGCGCTGGGCGCCGCCTTTACCGGAGTTCCTGCGCTCGCGATGGCTGCGCGGATGGGCCCGTGGCGAGCCAAGGTTGCAACTATCCTGTGCCGTCACTACACGGCGCGTGAGCTTTTCGATATGGGGATGGTCGTGCGCGTCGTAGGGTCGCGTCAGTTGATGAAGGCGGCGCGCGAGTTGGCAACCGAACTGCTCGCACAACCGCGCAAAGCGGCAACCGCGACCAAGCATTTCATCGACGGAGTTTCTCTGACTCCGCGCTTGTACTGACGCGAGCATCACGGTCGGGCACGATCGTCAAATTCCGCTTCAGAGGAGTGGCCGGGCTACCGTTATGACCGCACGTTGGGGGACCTACGGAGGTAGCCCGGCCTTTGCTTGGGGACAAGCGCTGGTGAATCTCGGGGGAGACTGCAGCGCCATTATTGCCCGAAGCAATTGTCGTGCCCTCGCTAAACAAGCACAGTTCTCCTCGATCTCTAGTCACTAGGCTCAGGCTTTTTCCTTCCTGAAATGCGATGAGCGCTGGCTTTCTTTTTCCGAACACACAACTAAATGGCTGATATACATGACTATTCGCAAAACGCTTTGCCTCTCGCGATAAAGGATTCGCGTCGGCGATGCTTCCTACGCTGCGGCTGAGAAGCGGCCACGGAAGCGATGCATGGTCTGCGCACCGGCCAGGCACTTGGCTTTATTCTAGGCGCCACTTTATTTCGGATTTGTTGTGTCCGGCGCATCGCGTCGGAACGGCCACGCGACGGGAGCATCTGGCTGTCGTAATCTGAGATGCGCGCGCCAATCCAGGAGCGGTTGTTTTCTGATGCCCGCGACAATTCTCAAGCGCACACGCGACCACTGCGATATCGCTCGCCTATTGCGCGAGCGCTCGCTCGTCCGCGTGGCACGCGTAGCGCCGAGCCGGAACATTGCGCCGCCCAGCAGGCGTGCGCAGGCACGCAAGGTTGAGAGGCTCGGAAGCGTGTGTTATTCGATATGGGTTCGGGGCGTGGCGCAGCCTGGTAGCGCACCTGCCTTGGGAGCAGGGGGTCGGCCGTTCAAATCGGCTCGCCCCGATTCGCGCCAGTAGCTCAGGGGAAAGAGCAACGGCCTTCTAAGCCGTGGGTCAGGGGTTCGAATCCCTTCTGGCGCGCCAAGCGTGCCGCACTATCGAGCAGGACGAAGCGGCGCGCGCATGTAGAAATTCAGACGGTGGTGAGTGTAGCTCAGTTGGCAGAGCATCGGGTTGTGGCCCCGGCGGTCGAGGGTTCAAGTCCCTTCACTCACCCACCCAAATCCTGCTAAGAACGTACTCCTTTCCGGTGGGCCGTTAGCTCAGTTGGTAGAGCAGCTGACTCTTAATCAGCGGGTCCGGAGTTCGAGTCTCCGACGGCCCACCAAAAATTTGAGATTTTTTCATCGTCGCGACCCAATGATCGCAAAGCTGGTCGTTCCAGTCGTGCTCTGGACGCTTCGACCGCCGTCCGCTGCTCGGCGAAAGGCCACGCCGTCGAATGATTCATCAATAACTCCCGCTCGCACGTCGTGCGGCATCAATTCCAAAACTACCGCTCGGAGCCAGCGGCGAACCGCTCGCGCACCGCGCGCTGGTCCATGACATGCGCCGCCGGGCGCAAACCGAATCAAAGCGAAGAACGCGCTCGCGCAGGTGGGCGGGCGGGTATAGACTGAGCCGCAATGAATCTCCGCCACGCTGCCGCGCTCGCCCTGGTGGTGTATCTGCTGGTGCCTCCCTTCAAAGACGATCCGAATTCGCAAGCGTGCGCTGCCGGCACAAATGCCGCATGCCTGCGCCAGACCTTGAATCCATCGGCGCCTATCGGAAGCTGGCGGGCGCTTCAGGCTTTTGAAACCGCCGAAGCGTGCAACGCCTTCCGCAGTGACCGGATACGACTTTTTCAAAAATGTCAGGGCAGTGCGCAGGCGGCGGATGCATCCTGCCCCGGAAGTCAGGAGCTCACGAGGTTCAACCTGGATATGGTGCAGCAGGGCAGATGCATTCCACTCGACGACCTCCGGCAAATGCTGAAATAGCGCATGCCCGCGCAGCGCGCCGATATGACGCGCCTCTGGCACAGCGTCCCGCGATCACCCGTGAGATTGGCCTCAAGTAAACGAGCAGGCGCTACAGACCGTTGGGAGAACTGTGAGGACAGGGGCGAGCAACGGAAATCGCGGCCTGTCGCTTCGGCGAAGAGACAGACAAACTATCTAAGTGCTTAGGCCGGTCGCTTCACCCCGATAAAGCGCTGACCATAGCGAAACCACACCGGCAACGTTGGCGCTCCAGAATATGACCCAGAACGCGGTCTCCGACGATCGGACCGCGATACCGGAGAGCGCGAGGAGCAGGTTAGCCGCCCCGGCAACCACAACCACGATGCCGGCCCATTTCAGATGATCGATCCGATGCGCCCAGAATCCCAGCGCGATGAGCGCGGCGCCGGCAAGTGCCGGCAACCAGGGATGCGCCTCAAATGCCGCTCCATCGAGTACGGCGGAACAAACCAGACAGAGCGCCAGGATCGTGCTGAGCAGGTTGGGAACCATTTCAGGTCTTACCTCGATGAAGCCGGTCCAGGTGACGCCACGTGACCGTGGGAATTGCGAGATAGCCGGCACAACTGCCCGCGACCAGCAGCTTCCACCATGGATGCAGGGGCGTAACGAGAACTATGGCCGCCGCGATGGCGCAGAGCGCCCAGCAGCTGAGCGACCTGCCGACCTTCACTACCGGCCTTTCATGCGAGTGCGACAGACAGTAGAGCAATCCGTAAACACCCGCCGTAGAGACGAATGCGCCAAGCAAAATCGCGGTTGCAACCATCGCCGCGGGCGTCATGATCCTGCCGCGGCTGTCGCCCGTTCCACGCGGGGTTCGCGCGTTTTGCTGATCGCGGCCAGGTCGTAGACCAGCACCACGTAACCGCAGGCGAACAGCAGACCGAAGGCGACACGCGCCCACATCCCTTCTCTGAACCAGGGCCGACCCTGCATCGCCAGGAAAGCATCCCAGGTCGAACCGCCGATGGCGCGTTCGAAAAAAGCCTGATCGATGCCGGCCACCAGCAGAGCGCCAGCCATGCCGAGCATCCCCGCGTTGAGCAGGGCGAACGACCATTTCCACGTGCTGCCGTCGAGGTCTTCGCAGCCGCGGGTCTTTGCCAGAACGAGATACAGCACCGAGATTAGGCCGCATCCGTATGCGCCCCAGAAGGCGAAGTGTCCGTGCGACGCGGTCCACTGCGTGCCGTGGGCGTAAAGATTGACCTGCGGCAGCGTCATCATAAACCCCCAAACGCCCGCTCCAAGGAAATTGCCGAAGGCCTCGGCCATAGCCCAATAGAATGCCGGCCGATTGGCCGCCCGCAAGCGTCGCTCTCCCGCATCGTAAACCGCGTGCACCACCATGCCGAGCAGCGGCAGCGGCTCGAGCGCGGAGAAAAATCCGCCGATCGCCAACCAGTAGCGCGGCGTCCCAATCCAGAAGTAATGATGACCCAGGCCGAGGATTCCGGTGCCGAGCACAAGCGCGACCTCCACGTACAGCCAGCTCTCGACCACACGCCGGGAAGCATCGACCAGATGCATCAAAGTCCACGCCATGATGCACCCGATCAACACCTCCCACGTTGCTTCGACCCACAGGTGAACCAACCACCACCACCAGAACAGGTCCTGCGACATGTTGGCCATCTCGGGGAACGCATCGAGATAAAGCACAACCAGCGGCACCAGATCGGCGATCAAAACGATCACGATCCCGGTAGGCTTGCGCCCTTTCAACGTGGTCGCGATGACGTTATAGGCGAACACGACGGCCACGGCAGTGATGCCGACGGCGGCCCATCGCGGCGCCTCCACGTACTTGCGCCCCTGGTTGATCAGCCACATGCTCCGCTCGTTGGCCGACCCGTATTGAACGAAGATGAATACCAGCACCACCACCGCAACGGCCGCGCAAAACACCCAGAACAGCAGTTCCGCGAGCCCGATGCCCTCAACCTCGCGCTCGAGTTCCTGCGGAAGGAACCAATAGATTGAACCGATGAATCCCATCAATAGCCAGATAACGAGTCCGTCGATGTGCACGATCTTGGCGCTGTTGAAGTTGAAGACATTCAGAAGCAAAGTCGGATGTACGTAGTAGAACGATGAGAGCAGGCCGAAGACAATCATCGCGCCGAACATCGCGGTTGACGCCACCAGGTACTTGAGGCCGAGCCGCTGCGATCGATACATCGCGCCTGCCTATTTGCCCCCGGCGGCCGGTGCCGGAGCCCCGAATCGATCCGGGAACCCGTTGGCGTCCACGCCCGATATCCATTTCAGATACGCGACCGTGGCTTCCGCCTCGTCGCGCTGAATGTGCAGATCGGGCATCGGACGGGCGCCCAGACGAATCGGATGCATCAAAAATTTGGTCAAACGATCGGCCCGTTTCGGCCCGTCGTACCTGGCCCAGAACGGATCCATCCAGGCGCGTGTGAGATCCGGCGCATAGTAGGCACCATTACCGAAAAAGGTGTGACAATCGATGCACGCGCGGCTCTGGATCACCAGCTTTCCCCGGGCGATCAAATCGGATGCTTCGGCAGCCGTGTATCTGTGCCCGAAGATCAGCTCTTCGCCGCCGATTTTCGGAACGTACTCGCCTCGCGCGGAATCGTACTGATAACCTATGGAGCGGTTAATGACGTCGTACGGCGGAACATGTGCACCACCTGGAGTTATCTGTTGCAGAGTGTCGATGGTCAAAGCTGCGAGAACCACGCACATGAATGCCGAGGCCGCGATCGCTCCCGCGCGCCAGAAGATCGGATCCTGCGTGTACATTTCGTTCCCCCCGGCCGGGCCCCCTGAGCGCGATCGTTGATCGCGGGCAGCTTCAGATCCCTTGTTCAATTTGCATAAATCAACGGTTATGAAAAGTGCCGGGCAGTTTCCTGCGCGTGAAAAGACGATTTCGAGCCAGGACTGAATTGCCAAGGCTGGTGATCCGTCAGCGCAGCGCGTGCGCCGCAGGGCGGATTCCAATGCTAAATCGGCAGCGGAGGCACTGCTGCGTGAGCTGTCGCGGACGTCCGGCTCAAAGACGTATTTGACTAATCGCCGGAGGGAAATCGGCAAGAGAATCTACAAGGGAATATATTTGAAGGGCGAGGCTAAGTGCAGGTTGCCTCAGCCTGCCGTTCACAGCAATGGGCTCCCCAACGCTGTTATCAGTAACCGACTGAGCAAACGCGGAAGAATCGGCGGCTCTTCCGATCACCTGTCGTCGCCGTTGTTGCTGCTCTTGCCGATCTCGTGCCCGACAACTGCTCCGCCCGCGCCGATGCCGGTGTCGGAGCAGCCACCGATTCCCAGACAGAGCAGAACGCCAAGTGCCAACGCCAAGGATTTATGTTTCATTGGGATACCCTCGATCGAAGAGACCTCGACCCGCAAAAGCGGGAATCCAACCCCAGCACCTCGGCGCTGAAGCGAGAAAAGCACGCAGCAACTTCCGAGCCCGCAACGAGACGACAGAAATGCTCGAGAAAAACAGGAAACTGATCTTCTCGCCCATAAGTCATGGACCGCATCGAACAGACGTAGAGCAACGCAAAGGAAGATTTGGCCCCGGACTGTGAAAGAATTGCCGCACGCGTTCGCGCCGAGCGGGTGGGCGCGGGGGTCGACCGGGAAACCAGGCAGACGGCCGGCGCGCGTTACCGGCCATACCTCAGACCGCAGTTAAATCGGCGGTCCAGTCGCTCGAGCGGCCGCGCACCCAGCGTGATATCGCGCGACAGGCGCCGGTTTCAGCCAAGTCACGACCGTGAATCGCGAAAATCCGTTTGCGAAGCGGGTTCGCGGTTTTCTATGCTCGCCGTCAGCGCGGATAGCCTGGCCGATCAGCCAGGCCGCCCGCGACTTCAGCGGAACGAGTTCCTGCGGATGCGCGCGGCGCGGCACCGTCGGTGCGCGGTGCGCAGCGTGCGCAGGTTACGTGCCGGCCGGGTGACGGATGAGGGAACAGTTCGTGGGTAATAACTTTGCGAATAACGTCTTTAATAGTGCTTCGCGCTTCGGTCTGAGCAATGCGGGCCGCCTCGCCGGCCTGGTGCTGGCGCTGGTTACTCTGTTGTGCGCAACCGCCCGTGCGGACGATCCGCGCAACACGACGCGCGCCGATATCGACCAATGGCTCGCGAAGTACGGCAACGCAAAACCGGACTTCAAGCCGGGCGACGTGCTCACCGCCAAGGATTTCGAGCGGATTCGACCGTTCATGATGCCCGGCTATATTGAACAGTTCCGGTTCCCGGAAATGCGCATGGCGATTATTGCCCCGCGCGATCATCGCCCGCGCAAGGACTACATGGATTGCACCGAGAAGTACCAGTCGCAGGTGCGGATCAGTCCCGACGGCCTGATCGAGAATTACTTCTGCGGGCAGGCCTTCGCCAACGCCTCGCTGAGCGCGAGTGACCCGCTTTCGGGCTACAAGGCGGCATGGAACTTCGAAACGCGGTGGTGGAACTACGGTCCGATTATCATGAGTGTGCTGTTCCTCTACGATCGTTTCGGCGGAAGCCATCAGGGTCAGGTGCCGCAGACCGTCGAAGGTCCGCCGGCCGGATGGATCAGCGGAGTGAACTATACGAGCAAGCTGCCGAGTGGTGCGCCGCGCTTTTTCGGCGGCGGCGGCACGTTCGTGAAGACCGCGAATATTCTCTACGAACGCGTGTACTTCAGCCACCTGGCGCCGCGCGCGGAGGCCGGCGGATTGCTGCCGCTGCCCGAGGCGAAAGATATCTATTACAAGGAGTTTTCGGGTTTTTTCTCGCCGTTCGATGTTCGCGGCCAGGTGTTTATCACCTACCGCTACAATGACCCGCATCGCGCCGATGACGCGTGGGCGTACGATCCGCAATCGCGGCGCGTGCGCCGAGTATCAGTGGAAGTCAAAGAGGATTCGCTCGGCGGCAGCGACCAGACCAACGAGGATTTCTACACCTTTTCCGATCGCATCGCGCAGTGGAAATTCAGATTCCTCGGGTGGAAGGACATGCTGTGCGTGATGGACGGCAGAAGCGACTACGGGCACTATTACGGACCCAACGGCAACCTGCCCGACGACGTCTGGTCGATACGCAAAATGGCGGTGGTCGAGCGCATTTCGAAAAAGCCCGAACATCCCTACAGCAGCGTGGTGATGTTCTGGGACGCGCAGAACTGGCATCCCTGGATGGCCGGGATGTTCAACCGCCAGCACAAGCTGTGGAAGACGATCGTATACGCGAGCCGCTGGACCGAGGATTACAAGGAATGGAGCGAAATTAATCGCGGCGTGGAATCGACTCAGCTGCAGGGCATCACCGCCACCGACTACGTCAACCAGCGCGCCACGATCTTTGCCGATTTTGGCACCGGGTACCCTGCCGTAAACCTGGAGCAGGTCGGCAAAATTTTCGACATCAGCAAGCTCGAGGAATTCCATCGCTGAAACATCCGGAGGCCCCGCTTGGCTTGCAAGGAGCACTCGGTCTGCGTCGGCTGTGCACGACTGTCAACAGGAGAGGCAGAACCAGCGGACGCGAAATCTGCTCAAAAAATAGATTATTCTCGTCTTTCATTTGCAGCGCTATTTTTTATTGTCTTAAACGGCTCGTCACATCCGTATCTTTTTTTGCATCAGATGACGAATCCTTCTTTCCTTCAGCATCGGCAGCTTGTTAGATTAATTTCTGTGCGATGGTGATTGGAAAGTCGCTGCGGTGGTGGGGTTCGTATGTTGAGGCGTTTGGGGTCGTATGTTGAATAGAAAGAAGATGCCGAAAAGTGTTTCTCCGCTGCGTGTGCTTCCACTTGGCACGTTGTCGTGGCTGAGCACGGAGTCCGCAAAGGCTTCGGCGAGAGTTGCGGGGACGCTGTTTTCAATCGAGCCTCCGCCTCCTATGGCAGTTCTCCCGGAGGAGCCTCTAGCTTCCGAGGTTCAAGCGCTCATCAACGACGCCGCCAACGTGATCGAATGTGCTACCGGCGGTCATGGGCGCTGCGCCAACAGGGCATGCGGATGCCGCTGTCACAAATCGCGGCCTCGCGCCCGCACCAAGCGGCGCACCGCTATCTGAAGATTATTCCGTAGCCTCTCAGGGAAATTAGTCCTCGGCTCGCCCGACCGGCCGGTCACCTGCCGCGCGGGCGCGCCGAGGGAGGGCCCGTCGCGAATCAGCGATCGGCCGGATTGAGCGGCGCCGAAGCGAGCGAGATGCCGTTGGCGATCTTGGGCACCATCGTCCCTGAACGTACCCTGGTCAGCAGCGCGAGCGATCTGGATTGCAGGGGAAATCGCTCCGCGGAACGGAAGAGCGCGCCGCCATCCACCCGCGCGGTATCGAGCACCACCTGCCAGGCCTCGCCGGATTCCAGCCGTGGCAAGGGAAATTCAATCGGCTCGTGGTTGCTGCTCAACAGCAGGACGAAATCATCATCGATGATCGGCCGCCCGCGATCGTCGTCCTCGTTGGTGGCGTCGCCATGCAGGTAAAGCCCGAGGCATCGCGAATCCGCCCGCTGCCATTCCTCGTCAGTCATCTCGCTGCCGCTCGGATTGAGCCATACGATGTCCTTGACGCCCGTGCTGCGGGTGCTTGGGCCGCGAAAGAAGCTCCGTCGCCGAAAGCACGGGTGCCGCGTCCGAAATTTGATCAGGTTGCTGACAAACGACATCAGTTCATCATCGACGCTGCCCTCATCCCAGGCCATCCAGCTGATTTCATTGTCCTGGCAGTACGCGTTGTTATTGCCGCGCTGGGTGCGGCCGAGTTCATCGCCCGAGAGCAGCATGGGCACGCCCTGGGAGAGCAACAGGGTGGCAAGCAGATTGCGCTTCTGCCGCGCGCGCAGCGTAAGTACGGCGGGGTCGTTGGTCGGCCCCTCGGCACCGCAGTTCCAGCTGCGATTATCATCAGTGCCGTCGCGATTGTTCTCCAGGTTCGCTTCATTATGCTTGCCGTTGTAGCTGACCAGGTCGTCAAGCGTGAAACCGTCGTGGCAGGTGATGAAGTTTATGCTGGCGGTGGGCCGACGGCCGCTCAGCTCGTAGAGATCGCTCGAGCCGGTGAGGCGGTAAGCGAGTTCGCCCAGTAATCCGCCGTCGCCCTTCCAGTACGAGCGCACGGCGTCGCGATAGCGCCCGTTCCATTCGGTCCACAGCACCGGAAAATTGCCTACCTGGTAGCCGCCTTCGCCGATATCCCACGGCTCGGCGATCAGCTTGACCTGCGAAAGCACCGGGTCCTGATGCACCACGTCGAAAAAAGCGCTCAGGCGATTGACTTCGTAAAGCTCGCGCGCCAACGCCGCCGCGAGATCGAAGCGGAATCCGTCCACGTGCATCTCGACCACCCAATAACGCAGGCTGTCCATCAGCAGTTGGAGCACGCGCGGATGGACCATGTTGAGCGTATTTCCGCAACCGGTGAAGTCCATGTACAGGCGCGGATCATCGGGAGTCAGCCGGTAGTAGGCCGTATTGTCAATTCCGCGCAAACTCAAGGTCGGTCCGAGATGGCTGCCCTCCGCGCTATGGTTGTAAACCACGTCGAGGATTACCTCGATGCCCGCCGAATGCATCCGCTTAACCATCGACTTGAACTCGTTGATCGAGCCGGTCGCCGAATAGCGCATGTCCGGCGCAAAGAATCCAATCGAGTTGTAGCCCCAGTAGTTGCGCAACCTGCTCTCGATCAGCCGCCGATCGTCCACAAATGCATGCACCGGCATCAGCTCGACCGCTGTGATGCCCAGACGCTTGAGATGATCGAGGACGGGGTCGCTGGCCAAACCGGCGTAAGTGCCGCGCAAGTGCGATGGGATATGCGGATGCAGTTGCGTGAAGCCTTTGACGTGCAGCTCGTATATGACCGTGTCGTGCCATGGCGCACGCGGCGGACGATCGCCCGCCCAGGTGAAGGCGGTGTCGACCACGCGACATTTGGGCATACCCGGGGCGGAGTCGTGCCGGTCCATCACCAGGTCTTCGCGTGCCCCGCCGACGCGATAACCAAACAGCGCGTCGCTCCAGCGGATATTGCCGTCGATGTGCTTGGCATAGGGATCGATCAGCAGCTTGTTGGGATTGAAACGCAGCCCGCGTTTCGGATCGTAGGGACCGTGCACGCGATAGCCGTAGAGCAGGCCCGGGCGCGCTTCGGGCAGATAACAATGCCACACCAGGTTGGTCTGCCAGCGCATCGCGATCCGCTCGGTCTCGCGCCGGGTGCGCGGATCGAACAGGCACAACTCGACGCGGTCCGCGCGTTCGGAAAACAGCGCGAAGTTGACGCCTTCGCCATCCCAGGTGGCTCCCAGCGGGTCTGGTTGCCCACGCCATACGGCGCTTTTCGAAGGAAGATGCATAGCGGTCACCGGTGACCTACAATCATAAACGATAGCGGCGACCGTCGCACGATTTTTCCATCACGCAATCAGCGGGGACTTGACCGACTTATGTCTCGCTTAGTGATAGAGTGACGCGTCATGAGGGGGGAGGCGAAGCTCCACGTGCTCCGGGGTGTCCCGACGAGACGCGTCCTGCGCCCGGCTCTCGCGGTATCGATGACCGTCGCAATGGTGCTGTGCATCAGCGGATGCTGGATGGCCGCGCTGCAGCTGGCGCCGACCGCTATTCAGGCGGTCGAGGCGGTTGGCTCCGGGGTAGCCAATATGGCGGCCGGGACGGCCATGGCGCATCAGGCGAGCAAGATGCAGAAGGAGGGGCAACCGCCTCCAGACAGCGATGTCTGCGACGAGCTGTCACTCGAAGTACCGATGCTGGTCGAGCTCAGGACCGACGCACAGGGCGTCACGCGCTATCGCGAGTTGAGCCTGGTCGGCGGCGATCTCGATCCCGAATGGGCCGCGATGCCCAATCAGGACGTGAAGGACGGCGGATGGAAGGTGGCGAGCAACTTCACCCGGATGAATTTTCAGCCGCCGCTCAAGAGCGAGCTCACCGCCAATTCGGTCTCGTACATTGCCTACGCCGCGGCCGACGCGCGCGATGCAACCGAGCAGGACCAACTGAACGCGCTCGAGATCGGGTTCGGCCCGGCAATGGGCACCTTCACCTGGAACCAGCGCTCATTTCGCTACGCGCTGGTGCACAAGCTGCCCTGCTTTCCGCCGCCCTCGGAGCCCAAATCCTGACCTTCGCGCCTGAGCGATCGCCGCGCCGAAAGCTCAACGCCGCAGCATGATTTCGGCGCTCGCGGGTTCAACCGCGATGCGATCGCCCACGCGAACGCGCTGCGCCACCCGGATTACTTCGCCCGCAGGTTCCGCGGTTATCGCCGTGACCTCGCCCTCGCATCGAATCGTCTCGCCGGCGAAAACCATCGCGCGCAGCCTGAAGCTCATCCGCCGGATGAACGCGCGCGGTCCGAGCCAATCGATGAGCGCCGCGGCCAGCAGCGCGCCGAACATCTGCCCGTCCGCGACGGGTCGTGCGATCCCGCGCGCCGCCGCGTACTCGGCCTCATAGTGCAGGCGATGCCAGTCCCAGGTCGCGGCGCCATACGCGACCAGCCGCATCTGCGAGAGCGTGCGTTCAAGCGTCGGAATGCGGACGCCGACTTCGAGCGCGGCAGGGCCGAAGGTCTGCGAACTCACCGCTGCTCCTCGAGCGGCTGGAAAATGAGCGTTTCACGATGGCGCGCGAGCGGCTCGCCGTGCTGATTGCTGTAGCTGGCGGTCGAGATCACGATGAGCATCGATCCGCCGCGCGAGGAACGGTGCTCCGAAATGTCCTCGAGCCGCCAGGTCACATCGATTCGATCGTCGGCGACTACGGGGCGAAAAAACTCGTACTCATGTCCGCCACGCACCATCCGGCAGCCCTCGATCGGCAGATCCCACGCATGGCCGATGTAGCCATCACGGTCGGGCGCACGATGCGCGTACTGGCAGGTCTCGCACACGAAGGTCGGCGGAGCGACGATCGACGGATAGCCGGCCGCCCGCGCATAAGCATCGTCGACATACAGCGGATTGTCGTCGCCGATGGCCAGGGCGAAATAGCGGATCGACGCGCGCCCAATCGCTTCCGGCGAAGCATAGCTGACCTCGCGCCCGATCCATCCCCGCAGCTCGTCTGTCAGGAGCGTGCCCATGGGTGTCACTCCCGCGCGCCCGCGGCCTGCGCCGGGGGCAGAATCGCCATCGAATCCACTTCGATCAGATACTCCGGGCGCAACAGCCGCTCGCATACGCATCCGGTGGACGCCGGAAAAGGCGCGCGCAGCGCGCGCGATCGGACACCGGCAACCTCGCGATAGCGTTCCAGTCCTGCAGGCGCAATATACTCTGTTGTCCGCGCCAGATGCTCCGGGCCGCCGCCTGCGGCATCCAGCACGCGCAGGATGTTTTCGTAGACGAACGCAGCCTGTGCCGCTATGTCGCCTGCATACGTGGGTTCGTTGGTCACTGGGTCAAGCGCCGTGTGCCCCGAGACGAATAGCAGATCGCCCGCGCGCACGGCCGGGCTGTAAGTCAATTGCGCATAGCGCTCCCACCCCGGGTTTACCGCCACCGGCCGAGCGCGGGCCGCAATAAAGTCGACCTGGATCATCGCTTCGGGATACGCCAGGCGAGGCATGATTATGCCGGTCGCCGCAGGATAAACCGGCCCGAGCAATTCGCGCCGCACGCCGCCGGTATGCCGATAGCTCCCCAGCGCGCCGGGCACAATATAATCAACGGTCTTGACCACGCTCTCGAGCCCCAGACCAAATGCGCCGAGCACGCTCCGAGCCCGCTCGAAAATTGCGCGCGCCTGGGCCGCCACGTCAGCACGCGCCACTACCGCACCCGCTTGGTCAAGCGGCAGGAGCGAAGAGAGATAGACGAAGCCGTCGGCGATACGCGCGGGCGCTGATGCGGGTGGCCATGAACCATCGATCCGCATCGGCGCTTGTGCGCGTTCCGCTTCCACTTCGATCTCAATCAGCGCGTGCGGTCGCAGCAGCCGGTTCACCACTACGATACTGACCGCCGGCCGGGTGTCGCCGAGCAACCTGCATCGCACCTCGGCAGCCTCGGCATAGCGCTCGATCCCTGATGGCGTGACGTACTCGACAATGCGAACGATATCGCCAGGATCCTTGCCGCCCGACTCCAGGATGGCCGCAATCTTGGCCCATGCGGTGCGCGCCTGCTCGCGCATCCCGCCTCTGATGACCATTCCGCCCCCGGACGGGTCGTATTCGGAAGCGGAATGGCCCGAGAGCAGCGCGCGGTTACCCACATTTAGACCAAGCGAGAACGTGTAACGCGAGTAGTCGTACCACGGAAAATGGTGCGGCCTTAGCGCGGAGCGTTCCATCGCGCCATCGTTACTCCGGCGCTGTGCGCCTGGCAAGGCGCGCGCGCGTAACCCGTCCCGCTGAGTCTCTTCGCTATTCCGGGATGCCGAGGTTTATCTGGCCGCCTCCCGACGGCGCGATCGAACAGTTCGGATTGCCCGGTGTCGCGGTGTAGCTCGGACTCGAGGGCGTTCCGCCGGGTGTGATGACGGAATTACACGAACTCCTCGGACCGCTCGCAGTCAGCGTGTATGCGACGCCCGCCTGCAACCCGACCAGGTCGAAATTCGAGTTCGTATCTCCTTCCACCAGGATCGGCACCACAGGGTCGATTGCAAGCATCGTGCTCGGCGGAGCGGCAACGAAGTAGCTGAGCGTTGCCGGTGTGCCCGGCGGGACCTGACCTGCCCAGGGCGGCGACGGCGCGGGAGCGTTGACGTTACATACCGGCGCAGGATTCGCCGTGGAATGAGGAAAGGCCGGATTCGTCGTATTCGGCACTGCGGTTACGTTCGTCCCGTCCACCAACACTAACTGATTCTGTGACGCAGGCGTCGGGGCTGGAGTGGGTATATCGCCGTCAGGCGCATACGGCGTGCAGTTGGAGGGTCCGGGCTCGTAAGCAGCATCGTTCAGCGTCACCGCATAGAGCGGGCACCCCGCGGCCGGACAGGCGTAATAGTCTTCGCCCGTTGCCTGCGGGCATGGATTGTTGGCGTTGCAGGAACAACCCGGCCATGGCTCCTGGAACATGCCGTCGGCGCAACTTGTGAGGCACCCCTTGGCTTTGTTGGGCACGAGACAGGCGCCGAGCGGCGACGGGCCCTCGGCGTTGGGATGCCGCTGCATCACGTAGAAGAACAGCATGCCGGTCTTCTCGTCATAATAGTACTTGTCCGGCAGCGGGTGCCCGCTATTGTCAACAAGCTTCGCAAGCGCGTCCACCAGGCTCATCGACACAGGATCCGCTGGACAACCGCCCTGGATATTTTTGATGTTTCCCGGAGCGGAATCGATGTTGTAACAGTCAGGATGATAGTTCCAGTATGTATTGAGCAGCGAGTCGGTATTGGAAGGATTGCCGAGGCCCCAGCTCTTGACACCGCGCTGCACGGTAAACAGCTTCTCTGGCGCATCGGGATTCAATTTGGGGTGACGCCCGACCTGGTCGGCATAACAAATACCGACTCGAATGTAAAATGGATTGCTCGGACTGAGATTCGATTTCTCAGCCTCGGTGAACCCCAGGTCGATAAACTTGGGAATCCCGGCTTTGTCCGGCACTCCCGTATTCGGCATCACTGCTGCGCTGATCGTATAGCCATAGCCGCCGATCACTTTGGGTTCCCAGAGCCCGAGTCCGTTGCGGCCGGTCAGAGTCATCGACTCGTGATTGCCGTACGGATCGACCTGATCTCGGGTAAACGTGATTTTCTGCTTGTATCCGCTTTCGAGCAGGTTTCCTTCTTTGTCGAAGCGCCGCGGATAGAGCGCAGAGAACTCGAAGGTGGCGATGTCACCAGGCATAATGAGAGACGTTGGACGCTGCTCGAACAAAGTATCCTGCCGGCCCTCCGCCAGACACTCGTCCACTGCGTTGGATGCGGCGTTATAGGGCAGATTGTTGAGCGAAAACGGGAAAACATCGGAAAGGATCGTGGCGCCGCTGAGATCAGCAACCTTATAGCCGGTCAGCGTGCCGTCGCGATCGACCAGTACTGTATTCTGATCGCCATCGGCGAACCCGCCGAAGTTTACCAGCGAAGTGAAAATTTGATGACGCAGATCTACATTGTCCCAGATGAATTCCTTACCCACCTGTGAATTAGGATAGCTGCTCTGATTGACGTTGAACCATCCCAGCGCCGCATCTCCCTCGTAAACCCTGCTCCCGTTGGGGAAGCGATTATTCACCGAGTACCAGCCGAGAAATGCCTGGTCCTGCGCCGTCATGAATGGGCTCGGGTCGCGAAGGAAGTTCACAAACCGATTGTGAAAGATGCGTGCCGGGCCGTCGTAGATCATGAACCCGGCCATATTCCACCACGCCGGCGCGTAGCTCCGTCCTATATCCTCGTTGACGCCCGGCGTGAAATCGATGCATCCGAAGTTGCTACCCTGCGAGCCGGTCCCGGGACCCGCCTGGTTCGGGTATGGGCACGGACCGAAGCGATCGACGTTGTTGCGGCTGATGCCGACCACCACGCTGTCCTCAAAGATTGACCAGTTACCGGGGGCGGTGCCATCCACTCCCCCCGCGGTGACCAGCGAAACGTCGTCGCGGCTCGTTGCCAGGCGCGCGTTCTCAACGATGTAGTACGAGGGACGCAACCATACGCCGCGATCGCGGATGCGCGTGGCGGTAATGCTATTGAACGTGGCCGTGATCGGCTGACCCAATCGCTCGCCCTTGACGTGCGGGAAAAGCTGCTCGGACCGCACTCCGTCCTCGGGCTCCGCATACAAGCCTGCGTAACACCCGTGCACGCGATTATTCAGGAACTGGCCGACAGGCAGGTATTTAAGATCGCCCGACGGCGGAGGCACGTACCAATAGCCGCGCCCCGTCCCCTGGCAGCCGGCGATCGAATTATCTATGAGCGAGGTGCCTGGGTTTACGATCCAGAATCCACTCGCCGGCTCGTAGTACACCAGCGGCCGAAAGTTCGCTACCTCGGGGCACGTGCCGTCCGCATTCGGCGGCCGGAACACTGTATTTCCGGCATTGTCGGTCGCCAGGCACGATCCATGAGTGGGATTCGTGACGTCGTCCTTGTTTGGAATGTTGAAGCCGTCGTAGCCAATCGGCTGAGCCAGGTTGTCGCCCACCCACCAGTAATCAGACACCAGCAGGTTTTGCTGCTGCGGATTCGGCGCGTTGATGTTGAAGCTGTTACTCATTGCGCCCATGCCCAGATTGCCGGTGAAATTTATTTTGAATTCGTCGCCCATCTCCTCGTAGAAAATATGGCCGACGATGCGCGCGCAGACATTATTCTGGATCATGAGATGATCGGTCGAATGCACGGTGATGCATTTGTTATAGCTATGGTCAACACTATTGGCATTGACCAGCGGCGCATCATTAACGTTGCCGTCCTTGTGAAAATGGATCGGATAGCTGCCGAGCCGGTCTTTGCCCATTTTTTCGAACTGCACCCCCTGGATGGCGACCTGTCCGAAACCCTTGCGGATCTTGACCTCTCCGCCCCAGTGCGGATCGTATACGCCGACGTTTTTCCACACGACGCCGCCGGCGCAATTCGCCCCGACCCCGTTGTCGCAGATTTCGGCGCCGAGCGCGTGCCGAAACGCCGGCATGGCAGCGCCGCTGGTTCCGGTGGTTTGTGCTGTGAAAACCCACGCCCTGCCGGCGGCCGTCGCCTGGATGGAGGAAGTCGCCGTGGTATACGATGTGTTGGCTGTCCAGGCCGGCAATGTCGCAGCGTCCGAAGTGAACTGTATATTTCGGCTGATCAGCCCGACCTCAGCGCGCTCGTCTATCCCGTAGTTCTTGCTGTAACCATCGCAGAACGAGGCGGGCTCGACCTTGCCCAACGGATCGGTACATGTCCCGGTCGAGGGCGCCGGACCGCCGAAGTGGTAATACGCAAGTTCCTGGGCGAGCGGAATGGTAATCTGACTGCCACCCGCCACCGGAGTCACGCCGGCGATTTGCACGAACTCGGTCTCGAACGGGCTGTAGCTTGTGGTTGCGACGGATATCCAATCGCCCACCTTCCAGTCGGACGAAACGTCGGCGGCCAATTGTAAAGTCATGTTGCCGCCCGACGGCACCGGCGAGCCCACGCCACTGGCGCCGTCGTATCGCAACGGCCCGGCCGGCGCGCTCAAGTAGGTCCAACTGATCCCGCCGCTCTGAGGCACACCTTCCGCTCCGTACAGCGAGAGCACGCCTCCTGCGCATACTTCAAGACCCTTATGGAAAGCACTACCGCCCTCAGAAGTCGGACAGTCATCGGAATCACGACCGAGCGTCTCAGGACGATTGCCCGTAAACCTGATTATGACGCGTCCGGTGATCGGGCCGGGACTCGTACCGGGCGCTGTACCAACTTCAAAAGTGCTTGATTTGCCGTAAATGGTTATGCGTCGAACATCCAATTCGAGCGGCGGGTTGCCTGCGCCTGGGTCCGGCACCATCAGCTTTCCGCCGTCAAGGATCTCGATCTTTCCAAGCGCGTCGGCCGCGGCAAATGACTGGTCAACGCAAACCGACTTGCATGCGGCGGTCGCCCCGACCGTTACCCGGCGCGTTGCCGCGTCGAGACAATGGGAAGTCGAGAGTGGCGTGGATCCCGCCGGACATGTGACCTGAGCCGCGGCGGGTCCGACGATGCAAAGCGCGATTGCGATGATTGCGCTCGAGCGGAAGGTGACGAACCAACCCGTGCTCCGCTCGCTGTGTCTTGACCATCGCCCGGTATCAGTAGCCCTCTCTCCCATATGTTCCATCGATTCTCCTGTCCAAGCTCGGTGCGCGACTTCATCGCGCCCGGGATTAGCCTGATCTCACCTCCAGATCGCCTTCAGCAGCACGCAAATCCGTTCGCTTTGATTTGACGGGCGACCCAGGATGATTCGATACTGACCTCGAATGCCAACGCCCCCCTCAACCCCTCTCCGCCCCGGTCATCGCGCGGCGGTGGCGAGAATCGCTGAAGCGTTTGGAAGCAGTGCAGCGTTTTAGCATTATAAAGTTTAAGAGGCCATCTTATGACGTATGACATTGTTATTAAAGGGGGCACAATCGTTGATGGCACCGGCGACCCACGCTTCGACGCCGATCTCGCTGTGATCGGCGGGAAAATCGGCGAAATTGGCAGCGTCAGTGCCGATGCAAATGAAATTATCGACGCGCGGGGTCTCGTCGTAGCTCCCGGTTTTGTCGATCCGCACACTCACTACGACGCACAGATCTGCTGGGATCCCTTGATCACCTCGTCTTCGTGGCACGGCATCACCTCGGTCGTGATGGGCAACTGCGGCGTCGGCATCGCGCCATGCAAGCCCGCAGTGCGCGAGGTCGCCGCCTGGGACCTGGTAAACGTGGAGGCGATCCCGTTTGACGTGCTGCGCCAGGGCATCACCTGGGAATGGGAAAGCTTTCCTCAATTTATGGATGCGGCCGCGCGGCGAGGCTGCGGGATCAACCTGGGCTTCCTCGCTCCGCTGACGCCGTTTCGCCATTTCGTGATGGGCGAGGAATCGATGGAACGAGCGGCGACGCCGGAAGAGACCGCGCAAATCGCGGGGCTGCTGCGCGAGGCGGTCGGCACGGGCGCGCTGGGCTTTTCGACCACCATCCTGGCGCAGCATATCGGCTACAAGGGCCGTCCGCTCGCCTGCCGCAACGCCAGCCGCGGCGAACTCCAGGCGTACGCGCGCGTGTTGCGCGAGCTAGGCCGCGGCGCAATTGAGATTTCGCTAACGCGCGCGCCGGGGATCCTTGCCGAGGACGAGTATGAATTTCTCGACATGCTGCTGAGCGCAAGCGGGCGTCCGGTAACCTGGCTGGCGTTGCTCGGGCGCGATGACGACCCCGAAGCGTGCCTCAAATCGCTCGACAAGGCGGAACCGCTGGTGCGGCGAGGCGGAATGCCGCAGGTCACCTGTCGTCCGTTGATCGTGCAGATCAATTTGCGCGAGCCATTCATCATGGCCGCGATGAAGACCTGGAACCCGGTGTTCAATCAGTCGCCGGAGGAACAGAAGAAATTCTACCGCGACCCCGCGTTTCGCGATGGCTTCCGCGATGAACTGAAACGGCCGGGAATTTTTTCCGGCCGCTGGGAGCGCATGGAGATCAAGGAAGTCGCCAATCCCGCGATGCGCGTACTGGAAGGTCGGACGGTGGCCGAAGTCGCGCGCGAGCGAGTCCGCGACGGACTCGACACCTTTCTCGATCTCGCGCTGGAAGACGACCTGCGCATGGAATTTAGCTATCCGGTGTTCAACGCCGACGAGGCCCGGATACCCGAGCTGCTGCGCGACCGGCGCACGATGATCGGTCTGTCCGACGGCGGTGCGCACGTGGACATGCTGATCGACGCCGGCTATACGACCTACCTGCTCGGCACCTGGGTGCGCGAACGCCAGGCGCTTACCCTCGAGCATGCGATCAAACGCATCACCTCCGAGCCTGCCGATTTTTTCGGGATGCGGAGGCGCGGACGGCTGAAGCCGGGCCTGGCCGCGGACGTCGCGATCTTCGATCCAAAGACGGTCGGATCGGCGCTGCGCGGTACGATGCGCAACGATCTTCCAGGAGGCGGCAGGCGCCTGGTGATGGAGGCGCGCGGGATGTACTGCACGATCGTTAATGGTCAGGTGCTCTACCGCGAAGGTAAAGCAACCGGCGCCCGCCCCGGCGCGGTGCTGCGCTGCGGCAATTGTTGAGCGGCTGCAATGACTCGGCTGCTGCAGGACATACGCGTACTCGAGCTGAGCGAGGGATGCTCCGCGGCCTTCTGCGGCAGGCTCTTCGCACGACTCGGCGCCGACGTGGTGCTGGTCGAACGGCCGCGAGTCGGCAGCGCGGTGCGATCGCTGCCGCCGTTCCTGGACGGCCGCGCCGGTGCCGAGCGGAGCGGCATATACATGTTTACCGCGTCGGGCAAGCGCAGCCTGACGCTCGATCCGGCGCATCCTGACGGCGGCGCGATTCTCAATCGATTGCTCGCGCGCGCCGACGTGGTGATTGACGATCGCGGATCGCGCGAAAGCGACGACGCCTGCGCGCGCGCGAACCCGGCCCTGGTGCGGCTCGGATTTCGCCGGTTCGCCGCAGGCGGGCCCTACGAGCGATGGCTCGCGACCGAACTCCAGCTTGCCGCGCTTGGCGGATGGATGGCGCAATTGGGCCAGCCACGGCGTACGCCGCTCGTAAGCAACAGCCGCACGATGACCGCCTTCGTGCCGGGAGTGATCGGCGCGATCGCGGCGCTCGCCGCTGTGCGCGACGCGCGCGCGCACGGCCACGGCCGGCGTATCGACGTGGCCGCCCATGAAGCCTTGCTCTTCACCACACGGTTTAATGAAACGTTCCTGTCCTATACCGGGGTCGAGATCAAGCGCGCGGGCGATCGCTTTCCGGCGTGGGCGGCATACCGCACGTTCAAAGCCGCGGACGGCGACGTCACCGCGGCTGCCGCCACGGACGCGCAAATCGAGGCCCTGATGAAGGTGGCCGGGGTTGACGATCCACGCTTTCGCACGCGCGCCGATCGCGAGGCGCGGATCGATGAATTCGGCGCTGAGCTCAGCCGATGGACGATGGCGCACACGCGAGAGGAAATTTTCCGGAAGTGCCAGGAAAATCGCATTCCGATGGGAAAGGTTAACCGCATCGACGAGGTCGCGACGATGGAACAGGTCATCGCGCGCGGCTTCTTCGAGAAGGTTGAGTGGCCCGGCGACGGACAGCGACGTTTTCCCGGCGGCCCAGCCAGATTCAACGGCGAATGGCCGGCGCCCCGGCGCGCGCCGCTGCTCGGCGAGCATACAGCGCAAATTCTCAGCGGTGAACTTGGATACAGCCCTGCGGACCTGGCGAGCCTTGGGGAGATGGGAGTGATATGAGCACGACGCTGCCCCTGGAGGGAGTCCGTGTTGTCGATTTCACCGCCTACTGGGCGGGCCCCCTGCCCAGCGCGATCATGGCCGACCTCGGGGCCGAAGTGATCAAGATCGAATCCATCCAGCGGCCGGATTTGTTCCGCATTGTCGCGGTGTCGGGCGATCCAATGGAAGTCTATGAGCTGTCGCCTCCTTTCAACGCCACCAATCGCAACAAGCTCAGCCTGACGCTCGACCTTACGCGGCCCCCGGGCGTCCATCTGTTCAAGGAACTGGTGAAGCGCAGCGATGCGGTGGTGCAGAACTATTCACCGCGTGTCATGCCGCAGTTCGGTCTCGCCTACGAAACCCTGCGGGAGGTGAATCCCGCAATTGTCGTAACGTCCGTCTCCGGCTTCGGTCAGGACGGTCCGTGGCGCGACTACGTTTCGTTTGCCGCCATAGGCGAAGCGCTCTCGGGAATCTCGGGCATCAGCGGTTATACCGGCGAAGGAGCGCTGATTCATGGCGTCGGCGTGTCCGATCCGTTCGCCGGCTACCTCGCCGCATTCTGCACGCTCGCAGCAGTTCACCACGCACGTTCCACCGGCGAAGGCCGGCACGTTGATGTCTCGCAACTGGAAGCGAGCATGCAATACATCGCCGACGCGCTGCTCGAGTTCGACCTGACCGGGCACGCGCGCGCGCGCACCACCTGTGACGATTCGCCGGCGGCTCCGCACGGCGCATTCCCGACCCGCGGCGAGGATAGCTGGATAACGATTAGCGTTGAGAACGAGGAGCAGTGGCGCGCGTTGCTCGATGCCATGGGTGCGCCCGTATGGGCTGCAGAGGAGCGCTTTGCAACTCCGCTGGGGCGCCTCAAGCACCGCGGAATGCTGAACCAGCACGTCGCCCAGTGGACGGCGGAGCGCGACCGCCACGAGCTCGCTCGCGAGCTGCAAGAGCGCGGAATACCGGCTGCGCCGGTGCTTGCGCCCTCGGATCTGCTCCAGGACCCGGCGCTTAGGGCGGCCGGATTTTTCCAGGAAGTCGATCACCCTGTCGCCGGCCGGCATCCGTATCCCTCATTTCCCGCGCTGCTGGACGGAATTCATCCGCCAATCAGGCGTGTCGGCCCGATGCTTGGACAGGACAATCATTACGTGCTGTCAGAAATTCTCGGGCTAAGCGAGGCGGCGATCGCGCAGCTCGAGGAGGACCGGATAATCGGAACACGACCAGCCTTCTAGCCGAAGTTGCCGAGTGGCATTCCCGGTTTCGCTGCTCGCCCTAGTAAAGCCTCGAGCGCCGGCGCATGCGCAGAATGTAATATGCAATGGGTAATGCGGCGAGCATTATCGCGGCCGCTCCACGATGCATATCCACCCAGGTCGCGGGAGCGTGGCCAAGCGCACGATCATCGAAGCTGCCGTGTGCCGCGTAATCGCCTTGAACCGGTGTCATGAGGTTGTCCGGCCTTTGCGGATCGACCGGCTGCCCGGTCTGCTGCGCGGCATAGCCCGAGCGTCCAAGAAATAAATCCAAGGGACCAGGCGCGATCTTGTTTGCGACGATGGAAGCCAAAGTCGACACACCAACGCGAACCTCGCGGCGGCGATGGTGCGCTGCCCAATACACCGCGCGTGCCCCGACTTCGGGGTTGTAAATTGGCGGCATCGGCGCAGGATGGCGCGGCATGCGATTGCGGCACCACGCGAACTGCGGGGTGTTCAGCGCCGGCATTTGCACCATCGTCAGATGCACGTTGCTGCGATCGTGTATCAATTCGGTTCTAAGCGTATCGGTGAAGCCCATGACCGCGTGCTTGGCACCGCAGTACGCCGCCTGCAGCGGTATCGAACGATAGGCCAATGCCGATCCCACCTGGACGATAGTGCCGCAATTGCGCGGTTTCATTTTTTTAAGCGCGATCATCGTGCCCCACACGGCACCCAGGTAAGTCACCTCCGTGGCGCGTCTGTATTCGCCAGGTTCAATTTCGACAAAGGGCGCGAAGATCGTGGTCATGGCATTATTGACCCAGATATCGATAGGCCCGAAACGCTCTTCTACCTGGTCCGCAGCCTGGTTTACCTGCTGCGGATCGGCCACGTCGGCTGGCAGCGCGATCGCCTCACCGCCAAGCCTGACCATTTCGCGAACCGCGTGCTGCAGCCGCTCGGGATCGCGCGCGATCAGCCCAAGGCGCGCTCCATGCCGCGCAAATTCCCGGGCGATCGCACGACCCAAGCCCGCGGATGCTCCGGTAATCACCACTACTTGCGGCGCCCCTCGGCGCACGCAACCATTGCGAGGATTCATGATGCCGCTCCGCTCACGCCCTGCGCGTCAGGGCCGGCCAGTAATTCCGCCAGATGCAGAGCTCGGCGGCCGGTACTCTGCTCGATCTGCGTACTGCAACTGAATCCGTCCGCAAGTATCAGGTTTTGGCGCGCGGCGGCGCGCACCGCCGGGAACAGTACGCGCTCGCCAATCTTCATCGAGACATCGTAGTGGCCTCGTTCGAAGCCAAACGCTCCAGCCATCCCGCAGCATCCCGAGTTAAGCACCTCGAAATCGAGACCCGTGCGCGCTAACAGCTCACGATCCGTATCGAATCCGAGGACCGACTGATGGTGACAATGCGCCTGCACGATTGCCTTGTGGTCCTTGAGATTGGGAGGTTGGTAACCCGCCGCATGATTGATTAGAAAATCGCTCAGCGTCATGCTTTGCCGGCTCAGCCTTATCACGTCGCGATCGCCTGGAAAAAAGTTGTGAGCTTCTTCGCGAAAGACCGAGAGACAACTCGGTTCGAGAACAATGATAGGCGTCCCCTCTGTGAGATGCGGCCTCAGGTCGTCGACTATCCGGCTGAGGTATCGTTTCGCCGGAGCGAGAAAACCGAAATCATAAAGTGGACGTCCGCAGCACAATTGACGGCGTGGTATCGAAACGCGAAAGCCCGCCAGCTCCAGTGTGCTTGCCGCCGCAATAGCGATTTGCGGACGGAAGTAATTGTTGAACGTGTCCGGCCATAACAGGACCGAACGTCCCCGTTGATTTCGCTGTTCATGCGTATCAAACCACGCCCGGAAAGACTTTTTGGCGAAAGCGGGCATCGATCGTTGCGGAGCGATGCCCGCTAACCACTTGGCCGCACTACCGATGCCATTTGCCTGGGTTATGAAATTCGCGACCGAAGGCATTACCGATGCGAGCCTCGCCCACACGTTGATGCGCCCCATGGCATGTGCGGCAGCCGGTCGAAAGTGACGCTTGTAGTAATGCGCCAGAAACTCCGCCTTGTATGCAGCCATATCAACATTGACCGGACATTCGCCCTTGCAGCCCTTGCAGGACAGGCACAAGTCGAGCGCCTCTCGGACCGCCGGGCTGTTCCAGCCGCGGCTGACCGGGTCACCCTCGAGCATCTCGAACAGCAGACGTGCGCGGCCGCGGGTGGAATGCATTTCTTCGCGCGTCGCCATAAAGCTCGGACACATTACGCCGCCTTCAGTGCGACGGCATTTCCCGACACCCACACATCGCAGCGTAGCGTCGGCGAAGCTCCCGTCTTCCGGAAACTTGAGATACGTCTGAACCGCGCGCGGGCGGTAGTGGGTTCCCATTCGCAAGTTATCCGTGTTGCTGTAGGGATTTACCACCTTGTGCGGATTCATCTTGGCCTGCGGATCCCACAGGGATTTGAATTCGCCGAAAACGCGGACTAATTCCTCTCCGAACATTTTCGGCAGAAAAACGGCACGTGACTGACCGTCGCCGTGCTCGCCTGAGAGCGAGCCGCCGTATGCGACAACCAGATCCGCGGCATGCGAGGTGAACGAGTGGTATTTTTTTATTCCTTCCGCCGTTTCCAGGTCGAAGTCGATACGCGTGTGCACGCAACCCTGTCCGAAGTGTCCATAGAGCGCGCAGGCATAGCCGAAACGATTCAGCAGTTTACGAAAGTCGCGCAGATAATTGCCCAGCGTGGCCGGAGGGACCGCCGAATCCTCCCATCCTTCCCAGGTAGGTTTTTCGCCAGGGACCTGGGCAGTTGCGCCCAGGCCGGCCTCGCGAATTTTCCAGATCAATTGTTCCTGCTCGGGATTGTCGTATAAGCGGCTCGTCGGGGTATCAGCGTGACGTTTGAGCGCTCTCAGCAATCGATTCGCGCGATCGTCAGAGGCCTCGCGCGATTCGCCGCCGAATTCGAGCAGCAGCCATCCGTGACCTTCCGGCAGAAATTCCAGGTCGCCACTGTGCATCCCCTTGAGCCGCATATTCTCGACGAGCTTGAAATCAATGGCCTCACAGGCGATCGGCTCGTACTGGAGGATCTCGGAAACGTGATCGGCCGCCCGGTAAATATCGGGATAACCGAGCACGACCAGCGAACGGCTGGGGGGGCTGTCCACGAGGCGTACCCTGGCCTCGAGCACGGTGACGCAGGTGCCTTCAGTGCCGACCAGCGCGCGCGCAACGTTGAAATTATTTTCCGGCAGCAACTCGTCAAGATTGTAACCTGAGACGCGCCGGGGAATTGCCGGATACCGCTCCCGGATCAGCGGCGCGTACCGGTCGCGCAGCTCCTTCAACCCCCGGTAAATGGCGCCGCGCCGGCCGCCCGCAGTGATTATAGCTTCGAGCTGATCCTCGCTCGTCGGGCCGACCCGCATGCGATGACCGTCATAGGTAAGAATCTCGAGTTCTCTCACATTGTCGGAGGTCTTTCCCGCCATCACCGAATGAGTACCGCACGAATTGTTTCCGATCATTCCGCCGAACGTACAGTGATCGTGGGTAGAGGGATCGGGACCGAACGTGAGATGATGCTTTTCGGCCGCATTGCGAAGGTGATCCAGTATTAGTCCCGGCTGGACGGTGGCCTCACGAGCATCCGGATCGAGCGCGATGATATTGTTCAGATACTTCGAGAAGTCGATCACCACGGCGACATTGGTGGTCTGGCCCGCAAGGCCGGTCCCTCCGCCGCGCGAAAGAATCGGCGCGCCGAAATCACGGCAGATCGAGACCGCGTTTACGACGTCGTCGATCTCGCGCGGTATCACCACGCCGATTGGAACCTGTCTCCAGTTGGCGCCGCCGGTCGCGTACAGCGCGCGGCTGCCGGCGTCAAAACGGACCTCGCCATTGATCGACGCTGCCAGCGTTCGACCGAGCGCGGCAAAATCGTTTGCGTGTCCAGCGCGGGATCCAAGCTTCGCGCGGTGATTGACTAATGACTGCTGCATACTCATCTAAATCCTGAACTTCTCCGCGTCCCGCCTCTTCAACTCGAGCCCCATCCCCGGCCGCGAGCGGTCCGGCGTCAGCCGGCCGTTTACTGGAGCTTGCACGCCGTCGAACATCATGCGCTCGATTCGCACGTGATCGTGGAAGTACTCGAGATGGACAGCTCGCGGGGCTGCGCAACAGAGAGGCAGATGGAGCGCGGGGCAGCAGTGCGCGGAGAGCGGGATGCCGTGAGCTTCGCAAAGCGCCGCCACCCGCATGAAACCGCTGACGCCTGCACAGCGCGAAGCGTCAGCCTGGAGCACGTCAACCGCTTCGGCCTCGAGCATTCGACGGAAATAAGTGGAATCGTACCCGTATTCGCCGGCCGCTATGTGCTGAGCTGCCGGAACGCGATTGCGCATCAAGCACAGGCCCTCGAGATCGTCGGAACTCACCGGCTCTTCGAACCAGGTAACCTCCGCTTCGGCAAACCTGAACGCAAGCGCAAGCGCCTGCTTGCGGCTGTAAGCTCCGTTGGCATCGACGAACAACTCGACGTGCGGCCCGATAGCTTCGCGCGCGGCCGACACCCGTGCGGGATCGCGCAGGGGCTCGCGGCCCACCTTCATTTTGACTCGACCGATGCCCTGGCCTGCCCATCCGGCGAGCTGTTCGCAAAGTCGAGGTATTGCGTAAGATGTGAATCCGCCGCTGCCATAGACTGAGATATTCTCGTGCGCGCCGCCTAGCAGGTCGACCAGCGACAGCCCCAGCACGCGCGCCTTCAAATCCCACAGAGCGGAATCGACAGCGGCGATCGCCATCGATGCGATTCCCGGGCGCCCGAGGTTCCGGATCGCCGCCAGCATCCTCGACCAGTTCGACGTGATGTCCAGCGCGTCGCTGCCGGTGACCAAGGGCGCCAACAGAACGTCGATCAGGGAGGAGGTGGCGGTGTCGGCATAGGTATAGCCGAGACCGCTCGCGCTTCCGCCCTCTATTTCAACGATCACAAGGGTCGTCGAATTCCATTCCAGGGTACCGTCGGACTCCGGATAGTCAGTTGGTATCCGGTACGTACTAACAGAGAGGCTTTCGACCTCCACCTCCGGCCGTTGCATAATCGGGCCTCTTCAGATCAGCTCGCGAACCTTGTCGCCGAACACCGTGAGCGCGATCTTCTCTCGATTCGGCTCGCCCTTTATCAGCGACTTGGCAAAGTGACTTGCCTGATCGAGCGTAATCTTCGCCGGTAGTGGCGGTTCAAAAGGATCGACGACGGCCTGCACCACAACCGGTCCCGGATTGGCCAAAGCCTCTTCGACGACGTAACCGCAATCCGCCGGATCTTCGATCGTGAAACCGGTGGCGCCGCAAGCGCGGGCGAATCCGGCAAAATCGATCGGCTGTAGCTCGACGCCGTAGTCGGGATTACCAAGAAAGACCATCTGCTCCCATTTGATCTGTCCAAGCGTGTTGTTCTTCACCACGAAAACTTTCACCGGCAGCTTGTGCTTTACACACGTTACAAACTCAGCCATCAGCATCGAGAATCCGCCGTCGCCGACAAAGGCCACGCACTGGCGATCGGGAAAGGCGATCTGCGCCCCGACCGCGTAGGGCAGCCCGCAGGCCATCGTGGCCAATGTTCCTGAGACCGAATGCATCTGTCCTCGCTTGACCGGGATGTGTCGCGCCCACCAGGTCGTAATCGTTCCGGAATCACAGCTCACGATCGCATCTGCACGCAAACGCTTGCCCAACTCATGAGCCACCACTTGAGGCTTCATGGGCTTTTCCTTGCGCGTGGCTCGCTCGAGCATCGCCGCGTTCCACTTGCGCATGCCCTCCTGCGCGTCAGTGAGAAACCGGCGATCGTCCTTTCGCCGCAGCAGTGGTACCAGAGCCGCGAGCGACTTGGCGCTGTCACCGACCAGTCCGACTTCGACGGGATAACGGAGTCCGATACGGACCGGGTTGACGTCTATCTGTACGGCGCGCGCGCGGCCCGGCTTCGGCAGAAACTCCATGTACGGAAACGAGCTGCCGACCATCAGCAGCGTGTCGCACTCTTCCATCGCGTCCTGCGACGGACGGGTGCCGACCAGCCCGATGCCCCCGGTCGTATATGGACTGTCATCGGGGACGCTCGCCTTGCCGAGCAGCGCCTTGACGATGGGCGCGGCGAGCAACTCAGCGGTCCGCTCGAGCTCGGCGGTCGCTCTGAGAGCGCCGGAGCCCGCCAGAATGGCAACTTTGCTCCCGCCGTTGAGAATTTCCGCTGCGCGTCGCAAAGCGTCAGATCCAGGCATCGCGGCGGGCGCAGCGAAATGCGAGGAGCTATGCTTGGGAACATTGTGTTCCGAGCGTTGACCGCTCGAGAACGTCTGGATGTCTGTCGGAATGGTGATGTGCGCCACGGTCCGGTAACTCAGTGCGGTACGGCACGCGAGTTGGGTGACGGCGGCGACATGCTCGGGGCCCATAACCCGCGCGTTATAAGCCGCCACGTCGATGAACAGCTTGTCCAATTCCACGTCTTGTTGGGAATGCGTGCAAAGCAAGTCGTGATGATGCAGCCCGGTAATGGCAAGGACCGGTGCGCCATCGAACTTGGCATCATAGAGACCGTTGAGCAGATGAATGCCGCCCGGACCGGAAGTGGCGAGGCATACGCCGAGCCTGCCGGTAAACTTGGCATAGGCGCACGCCATGAACGATGCACCCTCTTCGTGGCGACATTGCACGAACCTGATCTTTTCCTGTCGAACCCGGAGAGCCTCCATGATGCCGTTTATGCCGTCGCCGGGGAGGCCGAAAACCGTATCGACGCCCCAATTGAGTAGTGTTTCGATCAAAATGTCTGAAGTGTTCATCGTTTCATCTTCATAAGTTTGCTGGAAAAATTTCCGTGGCACTCGCGTAGCTTTTCCAAATCGAGCGTTCCGCAGGGTCAGACTTTTGCCGATTTATGGAAGGACTGGCCCCAATAGTTGATGTAAATCGTGAGTCGCATTAAGCATGCCCGTGCGTTTTTTGCGGCCGCGCAGGCATGAGCATTGCGTCGCATTTTCACATCACGAACGAAAAGGAAGGTGATCTGGATGCCTACAAAGCATGGCGGACGAAAGTACGGACGCAAAGCCTCGCAAAAGGTCGGACGCGCGATGCACGAAATGAAACGCGGCAAGCTCAAGTCCGGCAGATCCGGAAAAAAGGTGAAAAGCCGTAAGCAGGCAATTGCAATCGGACTCTCGGAAACTCGGCGCTCCGGCGGCAAGGTGCCGCGCAAATCATCGAGGCCGAGATCCTCGCGATCGCGATCCTCTAAGAAGTCGCACAAGCCTTCGCGGTAATTGCGCCGCGACTGTCACATGGATCAGTCGCAAAATCTCCCGCTCCGCCCGAACAGGTTCGAGCGTGGAGACGGCCATCCGTTGTCCAGCGAAGAATTCTCACCCGTGGAACTGGTGAAATGCGACGTCCATGTACATCAGGTCGGTCCGCAGCAAGGCGAATTCTTCCGGTTGTACGCGACGAGATACTTCCGCGATTCGCGTCCGGGGGACGAACCGGGTCGGCGCGCGCGGTCAATCAGGACGAGGCGCGATAAGTCCCGGTCAGGCAGACTGCCTGCGGCTGGTTCAGCCTCGGTCCAGGAGCAGATCGAGCCTGAGCGCGCGGCCGCCAGTGCTGACGGCGTTGATGGTGGTTTTGGCGCCCATCACGGCGACCGGGTTCTTTGCCGCGATTGCGTGCGCGATTTCGCGTACGGTCGGGTACAGTCGCGCTTTTTCCACGACTTTGTTGACCAGTCCCAGCGGAAGTAATTCTTCGGCCGTGTAGCGCCGGCAGGTGATGATGACTTCCTTGGCTATTGCCGGACCGCACTGGGCGGCAAGCAGGCCAGTAGCCTCGGGGCTCAGCGGGACTCCGAGATCGACCTCGGGAAACCAGAATTGCCCCCCGGCCACGGCGATGCGCATGTCGCAGCCGAGAGCGATGCCCCATCCACCGCCGATGGCGTAGCCGTTCACGGCCGCAATCGTAAACTGCTCGAGGCTCGCCAGCAGGGTGAGCGCGCGGCCAATCAAGCGCGAGCGGCGCTTGGAAAGCGGCGCGAACAAGCGCTGGCGCTCTGCCGGATCGGTCACCTCCTTGAGCGTGGACAGGTCGGCGCCGGCGGAGAAAGTGTTGCCGCTGCCGGTGACGATCAGCACGCGAATTTCGCGATCGTCGCGGATCTCCTGCAGCAGACTCTCGAACTCCAGCACCACCTCTTCGTTGAGCGGATTGCGCTTTTCCGGACGATTGAAAATGAGGGTCGCGACGCGATTCTCTCTTTGCAGCAGAAATTGTCCTGCCATGATACGCTCTCTCCGGCTGTAGGCTTGTTACAGTTGGTCTGAGAGTGCCGCAAAATGAGCACGCTTGACAATTCGATCGGGGTTTCTTAACTGCTGACCCAGGATTTGTCTCTGCGCGCGTCGAAAGCGAATTCTGCGACTGCCAGTTCGGATCAGCGAATGAATCCCCCTCGCCCGGCCCACGTTCTTGACGGTTACAGCGTCCTCGATTTCACCCAGTTCGTCGCCGGCCCCACAGTCACAAGAATGATGGCGCAGATGGGGGCGGACGTGATCAAGATCGAAATCGCGCCTGGCGGCGATCGCACTCGGACGCTCCCCCTGATGCGCGACAACCGCAGCGGCTACTTCGTCCAGCAAAATCTCGGCAAGCGCAGCGTGTGCGTGGATGTCAGGAATCCGGCGGGTCTCGCGATCATCAAGGAACTGGTGCCGAAGGTCGATGTGATGGTGGAAAATTTCGCGCCCGGCGTAATCGGCCGGCTGGGACTGGACTACGAGACGATTCGCGCGCTCAATCCGAAAATCGTGATGTGCTCGGTCTCGACCTTCGGCCAGCAGGGTCCGCTCGCGCATCTGCCTGGCTACGACTTCATCGCGCAGGCCTACGCCGGGATCACTTACATGACGGGCGAGGCCGACGGGCCGCCATACTTTCCCGCGGCGGCGCTGGGCGACGTGAGCACCGGCGTGCACGGCGCGCTCGCCGTCGTCGCCGCGCTGCTGCATCGCGAGCGCACCGGCGAGGGCCAGTTCCTCGACATCGCGCTGCTCGACGCCTATTTTCATTGCCACCAGACGGCAATCCAGATGCACAGCCTGAGCGGAGGCGCTATCAAGCCGGCGCGCAGCGGCCGTCACATCTCGTACACCGCGCCGTGCGGGATATTCAAAGGACGCGAGGGCTACATCTTCATCGTCGCCGGAGTCGATCATCAGTTCGCGCAACTGTGCGACGCGGTGGGCCGCTCGGAACTGGCGCACGATGATCGCTTCAGGACCAACGATTGCCGGGTCGAACATTTATCCGAGCTCGTCAGCATCATCGAGGGATGGCTCGCGTCAATGCCCGACGATGCCGCCGCCTTGGCAAAGCTGTCGCAGCATCGAGTGCCGGCTGCGCCGGTGTTGTCCCCGGACGAGGCCCTCGCCCATCCTCATCTGCGCGAGCGCGGTACGGTCGCGACGGTGAATGACGCGATCCTCGGCAGGTTCGACGTGCCGGGCTTTCCGCTTCATTTCTCGAGTTTCCCGCAGCCGGCGGGCGGCAGCGCACCGATGCTCGGCGAGCACAACCGGCAGGTCCTGACGGATTATCTCGGTTATACGCGCGAACAGGTCGAGGAACTCGAGCGCGCGCGGATTCTGCACCGCGAAATGCGCTGAGCACATCGCGGGCGATTCGATTACGCCTGCATGACCTCGCGATAGTGACGCCAGATGCCGCGCTGGGTGGTCTCGTCGGTCTCGTGGCCGGCGATGGTCCCGGCGCTCTCGCGGCGTTCGCGATGCAACCCGCGGCGCAGCACCAGCCATTCGTTGGCGCGCGCGCGAAACCCCTCCTGGTTGCGCTCATAAGCCTCGAAGTCGTCGGGCGCGACGCGCCCGGCGGGTCCATGAATCAGATAGGTCTCGGCGAGGCGGCGCTGGTTCATCTCGTCGGGCGCGCCCTTGAGCATGGTCGGATAGTAATAGACTACCGTTTCCTCGACGCTCACCGGCTGAATTACGCGGAACTGATTGAGGATGAAGATGATGTTCGGAAAGATACAGAAATGCGGGCCGCCGACCTGGATGATCTCGCGCGCACGATCGACGCCCCAACGCCGCTGCATCGCGTCCAGGTATTGCTCCCAGGCCATGGCGCTCCAGCCGTGCGGCACGACGCGGCCGCCGCGTTCGCGGTTGATCGGCGTGAGATCGAGCTGGGCGCTGCCGCCGCCGAGATCGCGCGCGAGGGCATCGGTATGTTCGCCGAAGACCGCTTCCATATCGACCTTGCGCCCCTTGGTGATCAGCATCATCGCGGCGTGATGCAGGATGTTCGGATGATAGCCGTCAACCGAGTTCTCGAGCGCCATCTTCCAGTTGCCGCGAAAAGAATGCTTGAGCACGCCAGAGCGCAGGATCACTTCGCCCGCGGGCGCAAGATCGATGAACTGATCGATCAGGCGCGCAGCGTTGCCCAGGCGCTGTTCCAGGCCGGGACCCGACGCGCTCATGCTGCCGAAGATCAGCCCGCGATAGCTCGCACTCCGAGGCACGCGCGCGAGCGCGTACTCCTCGCGCGCGAACGAGCCATCGTATCCTGCGGCATAGGGCACCCCGACCAGCGCGCCGCGATTGTTGTAGGTCCATCCGTGATACGCGCAGCGGAACGCGTGGGCATTGCCGCGCTCGCTCTGGCACACGGTGTTACCGCGATGCATGCAGCGGTTGAGCAGAAGATGGATATTGCGGTCCTCGTCGCGCGAGACGATTACCGGCTGCAGCCCGATAAAGCGCGTCACGTAGTCGCCCGGTTCCGGAATCTCGCTTTCGTGCGCGACATAGATCCAGTCCCGGTACCAGATTTTTTCCAGCTCTTCGTCGAAAACAGCGGCGTCGTAGTACAGCCGGCCGCTCACCCGATCGTCCTGTACCAGTTCGCGATAGTCATTGCGCCCGGAAAGCATCCTGGTGTCCTCCGGCGGGCGCCTTCAACCGCGCCCGGTTTTGCGTTCAAGCCGCGCAGGATCGAGAAACGGCTGCAGCTCCTCGTGTCGCACCGCGGCGAGTGCCGCGAGCTCGAGTGGATCGAGCAGGACACTGCGCCCGCGCTGAAGGTCGCGAATCATCAGCCGCGGGCCGTTGCCACGCTCGTCGCGCGTCACTTCCACCGCCGCGAATTCGCTCACCAGTCGGAGCATTCCGTTGTCTGCGTTTCTACTGTTCGCATCCATGGTCAAATCAGGAACATCAGGTTCGGCAACGGCTCATCGTTGTTGATCAGCACGACCTTTTTCGAACGGATGCGCAAGCCGCTCGGCGCCGAGATCAGTTTGTGAACGGAGCTTCCTGCCCACAAATGTTGGACGTGCCGATGCAACTGCACGAGAACGAAATTCGAACTGGCGGTTATCTCGTCGGCGTTCTGGTCTTCGATCTCAACGTTCGAAACCACGCGGCTCAGGCGCGGCGCGCGCTCGCGCAGCCACAGGGTCTCATTCAGGCGCGCAACTCGGTTACGCAACTGCGTGCGCGTGTCGTAGATTATCGAAACGTTGGCCTTGGGGTCGAGGTCATCGCCGTTGCAGGGCACCCAGTAGGTGAGCGGACCTTCTTCAGCCCACAAAGCGAACCAATCGGCGTAGCGATGATTATCCATCAAATGCGCTTCCCGGTAGAGGAAGCGCTCGATCGCGCTGCGTTCGACGCTCATGGTGCCGTCCTGTGGTAAATGGCGCGCCGTCACGGCGGAGGCATGCCAACCCCGAATCGCATGCCGCCCGACAGAATTGTGCGTAGGCCCGCGCAGCGATAAAAGTCAAGCCGCGCTACCGTCACCGAATCATGCCGACGGCAACGCGGCCGTCCACAAGCTTTGTTGGTTGGCCTGCGCGGCAAGGCTTGAAACTGAGCGCCACTATGCTCAAATCTTGGCAGTGATTGCTCTTGCGGCGGCTGTTGTCGACCGCGAGGTTCCGCTGGAGCGCAGCTTTGAACAGCACGCTATATCTGCTCGAGAAAGTCGCGCACGCGACCGTAGGCATTCATTCCGTGGTGCCGGCCTCGCATCCTTCAGCCAGCATTGGGCTGGGCACCGATCGCAACGGCACCGGCACGCTGGTCAGCGCCGACGGACTCATCGTCACCGTCAACTACATGCTGATGGGCGCGCAGAGCGTCTCGGTCACCTTCGACAGCGGCCAGGAGGTGCCGGCGAAAATTGTCGCGCAGGACTTCACCACCAATATCGCCCTGCTGAAGGTCGATGGTCACGGTCTTCCGTTTCTGCAGGCGATATCCTCATTGACCTGCACGGCGGGCCAGGAAGTCTTCATGGTGTCCAGCGTCGGCGGCGAGAAGCGCTGCGCCGACGTGGGACATATCACCTATCTCGGACCATTCGACGCCGCATGGGAGTTCGTGCTCGAGCGGTGCGTCTGCGTGACCGCCTCCGCGCTCAACATCGGGCTGAACGGCGGACCAATCTGCAATTCGCGCGGCCAGGTAATCGGCATATCGTATCTGAATTTCGCCGATCTCAGCCGCGCCATCCTGGCGATCCCGGGCGAATGTTTCATCCTCGGACGCGACGAACTGGTGCGTCACGGGCGCCGCGTCAGCGTGCCGTCACGCCTGTGGCTGGGCGTGCTCTCATACACACTGCGAGAGCACGTGGTGATTGCGGGCGTGATGCCCGGCAGCCCGGGCGAGAAAGCGGGCCTCAAGCAGGGCGACGTCGTCCTGGCAGCCGACGAGCGCGACATCCACGATCGGCGCACGCTCTACGAGACCGTCAACTCCCACAGCGCGGGCGAGGTGGTCAAGCTCAAGATCCTGCGTGAAAACCGCGTGCGCCAGATTCCGGTGACCGCAATCCGCGTTGAAGACTATCTCGGCTGACCCCGCTAGACATCCTTGAATGCGCGCTTGGTGCGCCGCTCCTCGATCGCGGCCTGCGCCGCGGCCAACCGCGCGATCGGAATTCTGAACGGAGAACACGAAACATAGTCGAGTCCCAGCCGATGACACAGTTTAACGCTCTCGGGATCGCCTCCGTGCTCGCCGCAAATACCGATCTTGAGCCGGCGATTCGCTTTACGGCCGCGCTCGATAGCGATACGCATCAAGCCGCCGACTCCCTCGGGATCGAGCTGCGCGAAGGGGTCTGACTTGTAGATGCCGCGATTGATGTAGTCAGCGAGGAACTTGCCCGAATCGTCGCGCGACAAGCCATAGGTCATCTGCGTCAGGTCGTTGGTGCCGAAGGAAAAGAACTCGGCCACCGCGCCGATCTGATCGGCCTCGATGCAGGCGCGCGGCACCTCGACCATCGTGCCAATCGTGTATTTCACCGGCGTGCCGATCTGCCTGGCGACCTCTCGCGTTTCCGCCGCGAGCACCTCGAATTCGCGGCGCTCGCCGATGAGCGGCAGCATGATCTCGGGCAGCACGCGCACCTTCTCGGTCCGCAACTGTTCCGCCGCCTCGAGGATGGCGCGCACCTGTGCCGCATATATTTCCGGGTAACTGATTCCCAGACGCGATCCGCGATGACCGAGCATCGGGTTGAATTCAAACAGGCTGTCGCGCACCTGAGTGAGATGCTCGGGCGTGACCCCGATCTTGGAGGCCAGGTCGCGGATCTCGGAATCCTCCTTTGGCAGAAATTCATGCAGCGGCGGATCGAGCAGGCGAATCGTCACCGGCAGACCCGCCATTTCGCGCAGAATGCCGACGAAGTCCGCGCGCTGCATCGGCAAAATCCTGGCCAGCGCGCGCGCGCGCTGTTCACCGTTCTCGGCCAGGATCATCTCGCGCACGGCTTCGATGCGCTCGGGCGCGAAGAACATGTGCTCGGTGCGGCAGAGGCCGATACCCTCGGCGCCGAACTCGCGCGCGACCTTCGCGTCGTGCGGCGTGTCGGCATTCGCCCTCACGCCCAGGCGCCGCTCGGCATCCGCCCAGCTGAGAAACTTCTTGAAGAACGGCGACATCACGGGCTCGACCGTCGGCACGCGACCCTCGATCACCTCGCCCGCCGCGCCGTCGAGCGTCAGATACTCGCCGCGGTGGATTACCTTGCCGTCGGCGCTGAGGGTGCCGGCCGCGTAGTCGATCTCGATCTCCGAGCATCCGGCCACGCAGCACTTGCCCATCCCGCGCGCGACCACAGCAGCATGGCTGGTCATCCCGCCGCGCGCGGTCAGAATACCCTCGGCCACCTGCATGCCGTGGATGTCCTCGGGCGAGGTTTCGACGCGCACCAGGATCACCTTGCGGCCCGCGTTCGCGACCGCAACCGCTTCATCGGCGTTGAACACCGCCTCACCCGCCACGGCGCCCGGCGAAGCCGGCAGGCCTCGCGCCAGCACGTGCTTGGTGGCGCGTGGATCGAGGCGCGGGTGCAGCAGCTGTTCGAGCTGCACCGGTTCAACGCGCAGCAGCGCGGTGCCGCGATCGATCAATTTTTCCTGCGTCATCTCGACCGCGGCGCGCACCGCCGCCTCGGCGGTGCGTTTGCCGGTGCGCGTCTGCAGCATGAAGAGTTTGCCGCGCTCGATGGTGAACTCGAGGTCCTGCATGTCGCGGAAATGCCGCTCCAGGCGGGAGGCAACTTTCAGCAACTCACGGTAGGCGGCCGGAAAACTCTCCTCGAGCGTCGCGTGCCTGGTCCGGCGTTCGTCCTCGCCGACGCGATTGCGCTTGGCCCACTCGCGGCCGGCCCGCAGACTGATTTGCCGCGGAGTGCGGATGCCTGCGACCACATCCTCACCCTGCGCATTGGGCAGGAACTCGCCGTAAATTCCCTTTTCGCCGGTCGAGGGATCGCGCGTGAACGCGACGCCGGTCGCGCAGTCCTGCCCCAGATTGCCGAACACCATCGATTGTACGGTTACGGCCGTGCCCCAGTCGCCGGGGATGTTGTTTATCCGGCGGTAAGTCACGGCGCGGTCGTTGTTCCACGATTCGAACACGGCGCCGATCGCCGCCCACAACTGCTGCCACGGATCCTGCGGCACGTCGTGGCCGGTGCGGGCGCGGATGAGTCCGCGAAACTCATCGACCAGCTCGCGCAAATCATCGGCGGTCAGATCGACATCCTGCACCACGCCGCGCACCGCCTTTTTGCGATCGATCAACTCCTCGAACGGATCGGGATCGTTCTTGTTTTCGGGCTTGAGCTTGAGAACCACGTCGCCGTACATCTGGCAGAAGCGCCGGTACGAATCCCACGCGAAACGCGGGTTCTGACTTTCCGCCTCGAGGCCCTTTACCGTCTCGTCGGTCAGACCGAGGTTGAGCACTGTGTCCATCATGCCGGGCATCGAGACGCGGGCGCCCGAGCGCACCGAAACCAGCAGCGGAAGCTTCGCATCGCCGAAGCGCCGGCCCATCGCCTTCTCGATTCGCGCGATGCTCCTGGCCACGCCCTCGCGCAGTCCGGGCGGGTACTTGCCGCCGTGCGCGTAAAAATAAGTGCACACGCGAGTCGTGATGGTGTAACCGGGCGGAACCGGCAGCTTGAGCGATGCCATCTCATGCAGTCCTGCGCCCTTGCCGCCCAGAAGCTCCCGCATCGACGCCCGGCCCTCGGCCGAGCCCGCGCCGAAGAAATAGATTTCAGGATGAACACGCGCCATATCGGAAATGACTCCCCTTTCGCCGCTTGCGCGGCCGATCGAAAAACGGCGCGCAACGCGCCGACCACGTGTGCCCGCATAGCTCGCCGCCGCGCGCAAGCGCGATTCAGCGAGTCCAGCCGATGCGTTCGTTCAGCTCGGCGGGCAAGGCGCCGATTTTAAACCGCACCTGTTCGGTCGAGTCGCGGTCGCGCAGCGTCACGGTATCGTCTTCCATCGTCTGATGATCGACAGTGATGCCGAACGGCGTGCCGACCTCGTCCTGGCGGCGGTAGCGCCGCCCGATCGAGCCCGCCTGATCGTACGCAACGGAGAAGTGCCGCTTAAGCATCCGCAGCACCTCCTGTGCTTTCTCGGGCTGCCCGCCCTTGCGCAAAAGCGGATAAACCGCGGCCTTGACCGGCGCCAAACGTGGGTCGAGCCGCAGCACGATTCGCTCTTCGTTCTCGACCACGTCCTCGTCGTACGCGTCGAGCAGAAAGGCGAGCATCGCGCGATCCACGCCCGCCGCCGGCTCGATCACCCACGGACGATAGCGCGCGCGGGCCTCTTCGTCGAAGTAACTCAGGTCTTTGCCGCTGTACTGCGCGTGCTGATCGAGGTCGAAACTGCCGCGCTTGGCAATGCCCTCCAGTTCGCCCCAGCCGAACGGGTACAGGAACTCAACATCGGTGGTTCCGCGCGAATAGTGCGAAAGCTCGTCGCTGGCGTGCGGTCTGAGCCTCAGATGCTCCCGCCGTGCGCCGTAGTTCACATACCAGTTGAAGCGTTCCGCGACCCAGTATTCGAACCAGCGCGCCTCATCAGCCGGATCCGGCTTGAGGAAGAATTCCATCTCCATCTGCTCGAACTCCCGCGTGCGAAAGATGAAATTGCCCGGCGTGATTTCGTTGCGGAACGACTTGCCGATTTGCGCCACGCCGAACGGGAGTTTCACGCGCTGGGTATCGACGATATTGGCGAAGTTGAGAAAGATCCCCTGGGCGGTCTCGGGGCGCAGGTAGACCACGCTCGCGCTGTCCTCCACCGGCCCCATGAAGGTTTTGAACATCAGGTTGAAGCTGCGCGCTTCGGTCAGCTCGCCGCCGCACTCGGGACATCGATTACCCCCGACCTGATCGGCGCGAAAGCGCTGCTTGCAGCTTTTGCAGTCAACCAGCGGATCGGTGAAATTCTGCAGGTGACCGGACGCTTCCCAGGCGCGCGGATGCTGCAGGATTGCGCTGTCGAGTCCGACGACATCGCTGCGCGTCGTGACCATCGCGCGCCACCAGGCCTCCTTCACGTTGCGCTTGAGTTCGATTCCAAGCGGACCGTAGTCCCAGGTCGAGCCGATACCGCCGTAAATCTCGCTGGCCGGGAAGACAATCCCCCGGCGTTTGCAGAGATTCACCAACTTCTCCATCGTGACCGCGCGCGCGGCGCTCGCGGGCGATGCTTCTTCGGCTTTTGGTGCGGACAAATCGAAACTCCTGTGCCGGCGCGCTCTTGGTCGGTGCGCAGCGCATCACCGGAATGCTCCTGTTTAGTGGATGCGCAAGCCTAAAAACGTACCATGCGCTTGCAGCCCCGGCAAATTTCGCACTCGCGCAAGTCCGCTGCGCTTATCCGGCGATTGATCTCCCCTCCGGCGGCGCGACAGTCGGAACTTCAGCGACGCACGGCCGGCACTTCATCACGGGTCAAGCCTGTATTATCCTACTTCGTATCACTCGACAGTGGCGTTGAGCGGCACGACAGCGTCCAAGGGGGAAATTCATGAGAGCGCCGCGAACAGATTCCGGCGTAGGCGTGCAACGTCGCGCCATGGGCCTCCGGAAACGGACATTGATCGCGGCAGCCGCCGCCGTTGCTACCCTGGTGGTCGCGGGATGCAGTCACCGCGTGGTCGCCAGTTCCGGCGAGCACACGGTCAGGGTGTATCCGGATCAGGCCACTTACGACAAAGTCGCAAAGATGAGAGCGCAGAACGGGCCGCTCGGAATGCTGGGCGGCATCGGTGCGAACCTGGCAGCCAAAGAAGTGGACGATCAGACCCCGGTGCGGATCGTCACCAGCAATGACGAGGGTAGCGTGGTCGAGGTCACCGACGGGCCGTTCAAAGGCGTCATGGGATTCGTACCGAAGCAGAACGTAAACTAATCAGCGGCGTCGCGCGGCAAGTTCAGCCGTCATCGGCGCCAAGTTCAGCCGTGATCGGCGCGCCGTGCGGCAGGCGCCCGCACGGCGTCAGCTCGCGGTCACAGCGCCGAGGACCCTCGCTCGCCTGTGCGAATCCGCACCACCTCTTCCATCGGCATGACGAAAATCTTGCCGTCGCCAATACGGCCGGTGCGCGCGGCCCGTTCGATCGTCTCCACAACCTGGGCCGCCAATTCGTCGGCCACGATGATTTCCAGCTTCACCTTAGGCAAAAAATCCACCACGTACTCGGCGCCGCGATAGAGCTCGGTATGGCCCTTCTGGCGACCGAAGCCCTTGACTTCGCTGACCGTAAGCCCCTGCACGCCGATACTCGACAGGGCTTCCTTGACCTCATCGAGTTTAAACGGCTTGATAATCGCTTCGACCTTCTTCATATGGCTCCTCCCGGCACGCGGCCGGACGGACTTTCCCTCCCCCTTGCGAACAAGCTTATCTGTTCCAGATAAGCGCCGGCTCGCGCAAGCCCCTGAGTCGACGCGCCGCGGCACGTTCCCGGTCGGCATCGCGGGACTGTCCGAGCAAAGTTCGCGCCTTTTCGTGTCAAAACACCGGCGGTCGCATTCATCAAGTCTGGAAACAAACCGCCCGCGATGCGAATGGGCGATTCGTTTTGCACTGCTGCCTTAAGCGGCAGCCGAATGTCTAACGCAATGTCGTACCGAATTCGACTTGCTGCACCGCCTGCTCGCATATCCAGGAACCGCACGTCGTATGGACTATTGTCCGGCGCCCGCCGGCTGGCGGCCAGTCTTCTTGCGCTCCGCCGGACGCTCCTCGCCCTTGATTAATCGGGCGATATTTTCATGATGACGCAGCAGGACGAGCGCCGTCATCACGATTGCCAGGCCGACAAATGGTCGCGGCAATCCCATGACGGCGGCGGCCGGCGGCAGAACGATTGCCGCCGAAATCGAGGCCAGCGAAACAATCCTGGCCACGGCGAACACGATGCCAAACACCACCACCGCCACCAGAGCTGTCATCGGGGATATTGCCAGCCAAATCCCCAGCGAAGCGGAAACGCCCTTGCCGCCGCTAAATCGCAAGAAAATCGAGCTTATTGCGCCCGCAAAGGCACCGAGCGCGACCAAAGCGACGATTCCGGTCGGCAGCCCGGCTATGCGTGCGCACAGAACCGGCACCAGCCCCTTGAGCAAGTCGCCGGCGAAAGTAATCGCGCCCGGCCCGCTGCCGCCGGCCCGCGTCACGTTGGTCATTCCGATATTGCCGGACCCGACTTCGCGCGGGTCGAAGCCGAAGGCGCGGCCGACAAGTACGCCTACCGGAATCGATCCGAACAGGTATGCACCGATGACGAGAAGCGCAATGCGCACCGAGTCAGCCTTCTACCTGGCGCAATGAATGGTCGGGGTGACTGGATTTGAACCAGCGACTCCTGCGTCCCGAACGCAGTGCTCTAGCCAGGCTGAGCTACACCCCGTAATCCGCAATTTTCGAGCCGGGCATCACTTATAGCATCGCCGTGAGCTCGATTGCGAGGCGTCACGCCCCGGACGCCCGCTCGTGCATCCGGGCAATAATAGTACGATAATCGTCATGGCCGAAAATCCCGGACCCTGACACGAAGACGTTGGCACCGGCCGCGGCAACTGCGGCGATGTTGTCCAACTTGATGCCGCCGTCGACCTCGACATCGACCTTGAGTCCGCGCCGATCGAGCTCGCGTCGCACCTCGCGCAGCTTGTCCAGGGTCGCGGCAATGAATCCCTGGCCGCCGAAGCCGGGATGCACGCTCATCACCAGGATCATATCGAGATGCTCGGCCGCGGCCAGCGCGCGATCTACCGGCGTCTCCGGGTTGATCGCGACCGAGGCGCGCGCACCGAGTTCGCGGATGCGGCTCGCGATCATCGGCAAATCGTCGCATACCTCCGCATGCACCGAGATCGAGTTGGCGCCGGCTTCGATGAAGGTCTGCAGGTAACGCGCCGGCTCCGCGATCATCAGATGAGCATCGAGCGGCAGGCGGGTGACCCTGCGCACGGATTCCATCACCGGCACGCCGATCGAAAGGTTCGGAACGAAGTGACCGTCCATCACGTCGAAATGAATCAGGTCCGCGCCGGCCTCCTCGACGCGGCGGATCTCATCGCCCAGGCGTGCGAAATCCGCGGACAGGATCGACGGCGCAATTTTGTGCTCGGCTCCCATGTATAGACAGTAGCGGCTCGGCGGGCATGCGGCAAAACCCGCTCACCGACGGCGCATGCGCGCGGCGTAAAAGCCGTCAAGACCGCCGCGTTCAGGGCTGAGCGCCATCGAACCGTCGTGCTGGATGAAAGGCGCCAGTTCGGGCACGGGCGGCCGCTCGAGCGTGAACTCGGCACGATCGCGCAAAAATCCGCGCACCACGCCCGCGCCCTCCTGCGGCGCGATACTGCAGACGGCGTAAACGATGACTCCCTGCGGCCGAACCAGCGTGGCGGCGCGACGCAGCATTTCGCCCTGTAAACCCGCCATTCGCTCGAAATCGCGCGGCTTCAGGCGCCATCGAAGCTCCGGATGCTGACGCAGCGTTCCCGTCCCGGTACAAGGCGCATCGAGGAGCACGCTTCCCGCAGATTGGGCGCGCATCGGCGGCGCTGCGGCGATGTCGGCGTTGACGAAAGCGATATTGTGATGTCCCAGGCGGCGGGCAATGTCGCGCGCGGCTTTCAGCCCCTGCAGGTTCAGATCGAGCGCGATGACGCGCCCACGCGCGTCCGCCAGTTCAGCGAGATGGCTTGTCTTGCCGCCGGGAGCGGCGGCGCAATCGATTACAATCGCGCCCGGCGCCGGCGCGAGCATTCTTGCAACCAGTTGCGATCCCTCCGATTGCGGATGAAACAGGCCCGCACGATATGAGGGGCAGTTGAAATCGGGCGCGGCTTCGAGCAGCGCCGTCTCGGGCAGTCGCATACCGGGTTTGATTGCGATTCCGTCCACGGCCATGCGCGCAACGATCTCGTCGCGCGCTCCGCGCGCGAGGTTGAGCCGCACCGCGTTGGGCGCGGCTTCGTTATTCGCCGCCATGAGCGCTTCAGCCCGCGGCATGCCGAACCATTCGATGAAGTTGGTCACGAGCCATCGCGGATGCGAATAGCTGATTGCAAGATAGCCGATCTCATCCGCGCCGCGATCGGGCATAGCCGCCGGACCTTTTGCGGCGCGCCGCAACACGGCATTGACCAGCCCGCCCGCGCCGCGGCCGGCGGCCTCGCGAGCCAGGGTCACCGCGGTATCAACCGCCGCATGCACCGGAATCCGGCTCAGATGGCGCAGTTGGAAAAGCCCCAGTCTGAGCGCCGCCGCAACCGCGGGCTCGAGCTTCTCCAGCGGCTGCGTGCAGTATTGCGTGAGTTCGTAATCAAGCCGCATGCGCCAGGCCAGCACGCCGAGCGTCAAGCGCGTGATCAGACGCCGATCGGCGGGCGCAAAATCCGACAGGCGATGGCCCAGCAGGACATCGGCGAATGCTCCATGCGTTTCAACCCGAATGAGGATTTCGGCCGATACGCGGCGCGCCGCGAGCCCGGCCGGCTCCCCGCGTCCGACGTCTGCGCCGCTCGAGCGGGCCGCGCCCGGCTTCCCTTTTGCTTTGGGCGCCACTCGCCATGAGTTGCCACTGCCTGCAGGCGGGCGACGCATCATCCCAGCCGCTCGCCCGAAGCGACGCGGCGTCCGCGCATAAAGTCTGCCGCACTTATCCGCTTGCGCCCCGGCGCCTGCACTTCCAGCAGCACGATTCGCCCTCGTCCGCACTGGACCGCGACCTCCGGCTTGATGCGCACGATGGTGCCCGGGGCCGCGGTCGGGTCGGACGGCGGCGTCTCGCCCGGCGCGGCGCGCCATATGAGAAGCTCGTCACCGCGCAACCGCGTGCGCGCAATCGGCCATGGATCGTAGGCGCGCACCATCCGTTCGATTGCCGTCGCCTGCGCGTTCCAATCGATAAACGCATCAGTCTTGCTGACGGGCGTTGTATAGGTCGCGAGGCTCTCATCCTGCGGTGTTTCAGTCACCGCGCCACGCGCGATCAGCGCAAGCGCCTCGATGAGCGCCGTCGCGCCGAGGTCCGCAAGCTTTTCCTTGAGCGTGCCCTGGGTTTCGTCCGGCGCCAGCGGAATTGCGCGCGCGAGGAGTATGGGACCTGCATCCATTTTGCCGATGACGCGCATGATCGTTACGCCGGTCATGCTGTCACCCGCGAGGATGGCGCCTTCCACCGGCGAGGCTCCGCGATGGCGCGGCAGCAGTGAGGCGTGCACATTGATCGGAATGATCCGTGCGGTTTCCAAGACTGCGTCAGGCAGGATTCTCCCGTAGGCGGCAACCACCAGGACGTCGGGCGCAAGCGCGCGCAATTCAGTCAGAAAATCCTCGCTACGGATCTTCGCCGGCTTCAACACCTTAAGACCGCGACGTTCGGCCACTTCGGCGACTTCGCTCGGCTCGAGCCTGAGTCCCCGGCCGCGAGGACGGTCCGGACGCGTCACCACGCCCACGATCTCGCAATCGAACCCCGGATTCGCCGGATCGCCGCAGGCATCGGCCAGGCGTTCGAGGATGTGCGCCGCGAGCGCCGGCGTCCCCATGAAGACGATTCTTAATGAGCGAGCGATTTCAGATCCGCACGCTGGAGGGCCGGTGGCCATCGGCCTTGCCCTCCTTGATGAGCTTGGCCAGCTTGCGCCGGTAGAGTTCGCGCTTGATCCGGCTGATGCGATCGATGAACAGCTTGCCGTCGAGATGGTCGATCTCGTGCTGCAGGGCTACCGCCAGCAGGTCGTCTGCCTCGATTTCGATTTCCTTCTGCTCCGGCGTCCAGGCCCGAACCAGCACGCGCGCCGCGCGCTTCACGTCGGCGGTGTAATCGATAACCGAAAGACATCCCTCTTCCCACATGACCGACCCCTCGGCCTCGACGATCTGCGGATTTATCAGCTTAAGCAGCTTCTTGCCGGGATTCTTGTGGTCCGTATCGAGTACGATCACCCGCCGCTTATCGCCAACCTGCGGCGCGGCCAGGCCCACGCCCGGCGCGGCGTACATCGTCTGCACCATGCTCTCGACGAAATTGTTCAATCCACCATCGATGTTGGTAACCGGTTTGGCCGGGTCCTTGAGCGCGGCATCGGGGTATTTGCGGATGTTGAGCAGGGCCATGGCCGGTCAGCTCCCGGCATCTCCGTATGGGCAATGCCGTCGCGCGACGCAAACCTGTAACTTATCAGACCTTCGCCAAAGCCGGAAGGCGGTGCTGACGCGGCGCGCGGCTAGTCGACGAACCGGCAGACGCGCAGGAATGCCTCCATCGCGCGAACGCATTCCTGGGGACGCTCGACCTGCAGAAAGTGCGAGGTTCCCGGTATGGCGTCGTAGGCAATCGGAGTTTCCTGTGCGATCGCGTGCCCGATAAGCGCCGGCAGTTGTTGATTCTCGATCGCGGGATCGCCGCAGATAAGCTTGCACGCCACGGGAAGGTCCTTCATGCGGGGCCATATGGTCGCGTCCCGATTGCTCTCGAACACGTGGGCCTCCAGCTCGCGCGGGCAGGCCAGCACCCAGTCGCCGGCGGCTTCGTCGCGTCGCAAGGTCGCGCGCGCCATCAGCTCGTAAGCCTCGGGACGCCAGCGGCCGAAGTGCGGGACTCGGGCGAACGATCGCGCAAGGTCATCGGGACTCTTGTAGCGCTCAGTGCGGCGGCGCGCGCGCGACGCCAGGTCCGCCTCGCCGGTGCTCTGAATCGACTGCAGCGGATGGCCCTCGCGCGGATAGATGGGCGGATCGAACAGCACCAGCGGATCCCAGCGCGCTCCCTTCTCCAGCGTGTGCATGACCGCGGCCACCGCCGAAAGCGAATGGAAGACCCCGGCTGCGGGCTTTGCGCCCCATCGATCCCGGATAGCGCGCCAGATGCGCTCGTCATCCTGAATGAAATTGCGCCAGTGATGGTGCGCCGGATGATGCGGCGGATTTTGGCCGTGATTGCGGAAGTCATAAAGCACCAGGTCATATCGGTCGAGGAGCAGGCGCCAGAACGAGAAATATCCATCGATTGCCAGTCCGTTGCCGTGGCTCAACACGAGGCGCGGACCTTGTGCCCGCCCATGCCGACGCAGACGGATGACCGCTCCGTCATCCATAACGGCATCGAAAACCTCATGCGGCGCGGGAATTGTTACTGACCTGGATCGCGGCATTGCATCCAGATTACCAATTTCAACCAAATCTTTTCCGCACGCGAGTGAGCCTGTCGTGCAGAGGCAGGCACTTTCGCGTTGCCTAAGGTGCCTATCGTGGTTATGGTTCACTTATGGATAACAACGCCATTTTAGTCTCCACCATGAACGACGTGCCGGGATACAGAGTTGTGGCGGTATTCGGAGAAGTCTTTGGCCTCATCTGCCGGGCGCGCAATGCGTTCTCAAACATGGGCGCAGGTCTGCGCACCATTTTCGGCGGCGAAGTCGGCGGCTACACCCAACTGCTGTCCGACAGCCGCGAACAGGCGATTGAGCGCCTTCGACTCGCCGCGATGGAAAAAGGCGCCAATGCAGTGCTCGCGATGCGCTTCGATTGCAACGAGATCGGCAATATCATGAGCGAAATCGCGGCCTACGGCACGGCCGTGCGCATCGAAAAAATCTAGAGCCGCCGAATTCGCCGATTCGGCCGATCGCAGACTAGCGGCGAGCGCGACCGCATTCAGCTCGAGGTGTGAACGCGCTCGAGATGATAGCCCTTCGCAGTGATGAGCCACTCGCCCTCGACGCGATGGAAGGTGAGATAGTCGACGAACACGTTCGTGTTGATCCTGACGCGAACCTTGGCCAGGGCCTGGGTGGGCGAAGCGAAATCGAGCATCAGGATTTCCTCCTCGCGTGGCGCTTTGAGCGACTTGGGCGACGGCCGCCCTTCCAGCACCTCCTTATACGCCGGCGCCGACCACATCGTCAGCTTGCCCTCGCGAAAGCCGTGCAGCTGCGCGGAAGAACGGAACACGCGATCGAAACGCGAGGTGTCGCCGTCGTACATCAGGTCGAAATAGCGCTGCACGGCCGCCGTCAGGCTCTCGATACTTGAATGGTCCATCTCGATATTGCTCCCCGGAGATTTCTGTCACGCGCAGCTCTATCAGACCGGCCTTCAGATTCGCCAGCGGCGCTGCACCAAAGCCGGCTCAGAGCATGTTCACCGGATCGAGATCGATCCCGACGAATACACCGTCATGCGTGCCGAGACGCGCGCGCATGGCGGCCAGCGCCGCGCGCATCGCGCCGGCATCGGACGACCTCACCATCACCTGCCATCGATAGCGCCCGCGCAGCCGCTCGAGCGGCGCCGGCGCCGGTCCGAGTACGCGAATCGAATCACTGAGGACGTCCCTGAGCTGCTCGCGAAGTGTCCGCGCCGATCGCTGCGCGAGCGCGGCCACCGCGGATGCTTCGCCACCTTCGATTCGAATCAGCGCCATGCGCGAGAATGGTGGCCATCCCAGTTGCTGGCGCAGTTGAAGTTCGCGCCGTATGAAGCGCGCGTAATCCTGGTCGCGCGCGGCACGGATGCTGTAATGATGCGGCGCGTAGGTCTGGATAAGCACGCGTCCGGGCCGTTCGCCGCGGCCGGCGCGCCCCGCCACCTGGGTCAGTAACTGAAAGGTGCGCTCGGCCGAGCGGAAGTCAGGCAGGTTGAGCCCCATGTCGGCCGCGACCACGCCGACCAGCGTCACCCCCGGCAAATCGAAGCCCTTGGCGATCATCTGCGTGCCGACCAGCACGTCCAGCTCGCCGCGCCGCAATCGATCGACCAGCTCGATACGCATCCCGCGCCGCCCGCTGGTGTCGCTGTCCATCCGTGCAACCCGCGCATGCGGCAGCGCCTCGGCAATCGCCGCAGTCAGCCGCTCGGTCCCGAAACCCTGCCCGACCAGCCCGAAGCCGCTGCATTCGGGACAGCTTTCGGGCGCGGGCGCGTGCGCGCCGCACCAATGGCATCGCAGCGAACGATCGCGCAGATGAAAAGTCATGCTCACGCTGCAATTGGTACAGGAGATCACCACGCCGCAGAGATGGCATTGCAGGAAATTATGAAACCCCCGGCGGTTCAGAAAGATCACGCTCTGCCCGCCGGCGGCGAGATTGTCGCGCAATGCATCGAGCAGCCGCGCGGAAAGCGGGACGGCCTGCGGCTGGTCCGGCGCGGCGGCTTCGCCCGGCTTCGCGGCGTCATTGTCCCGCGCTCGCTCTCTTCTGAATTCTTCGCGCAAATCGATTATTTCGACTTGGGCCAGCGGACGTTCCAGCACCCGCCGCGGCATCCGCAGCAGTCGATATCGTCCGCGCCGCGCATTGAGGAACGACTCGGCCGAAGGCGTGGCCGAGCCGAGCACCACCGGGCAGGCGGCGAGCCTGCCCAGCATCACCGCGAGGTCGCGCGCGTTATAGCGGATTCCCTCCTCCTGCTTGTAGGCGGGGTCGTGCTCCTCATCGACAACGATCAATCCGAGCCCGCTCAGGGGAGCGAAGATAGCCGAGCGGGGACCGATGGCGATGCGCGCCTGGCCGCCCAGGGCCGCCTTCCAGCTCGCCCATCGCTCGGTCACGTTCTGCGCGCTGTGCGCTACCGCGACCAGCGAACCGAAACGCGCGCGAAACGACCTCACAATCTGGTCGGCGAGCGCAATCTCGGGCACCAGCAGCAATACCTGGCGTTCCGCTCGCAAGGCGACCGCCGCAAGATTCAGATAAACTTCGGTCTTGCCGCTGGCGGTAACACCCCACAGCAGGAACGTCGCTTCGCGGCCGGCGACTATCGCGGGCGCGATCGCGTCGATCGCCGCGGCCTGCTCAGGCATCAGGTCCAAAGCTCCGGTGGATAAGCCTGCGGGCCCGTCCGCGGGCTGCGTACCGTCCGGATCCGACGCCGGCCCCGCGGCTGGCTCGATCTTGACGATCGCACGCGCGGCGAGCGCTCGCGCGGCGATACGGCTGCCGGGCATGCGTCTCTCGATGTCCGCCAGCACCACCGCCTCGGGCGCAGCCTCTGCCAGCAGCCGCACCAATTCGCGCTGCCTTTGACTGCGCAGCTTTGGCGGATCCGCAAGCTGCGGCGCCAAACGGACCGCGAGCGCGACGCGATGGCGTCCGCGGGTGGATTGCGCCGTTTGCACGATTCGCTCAGCGGCTAGCCGAGCCAGCGCGGCGGAGACCTCGCGCGGTTCGCCGAGCCGGGAAAGCTCGCGCGCGGTCATGTTGCGACGCGCGAGCGCCTCGATGATCGTCCGCTCCGCCGCCGACAGCGTGGCCGCGCGCAAGGCATCGGGCGGAGCGCCGAGACGCCAAACCATCCGCGACTCGACGCGCGCGGCGGCGGGAACCACGCTGCGCATCGCATCGCCGAGGGGCACCATGTAGTACGACGCCATGAACTCGATGAGCCGCAGATGGGCGCCGTCATACAGGGGCCGCGCCTCGGACAGTTCGAGAATCGCCTTGAGCGGACTGCCGTTCGCCTCCAGCGCCTCGCCGACTTCGGTCACGATCCCGGTGAGGCGGCGCGCGCGCAGCGGAACGATCACCCGATGGCCGCACTGGATGCGGCCCTCCAGCGCCGGCGGAATGGCGTAGGTCAATTGCCCCACGCCACGCGCCGCACCGATAAGAACCACCTTCGCCTGCATCGCGATCCGCCACTGGCAATTTACACGGCCGCCGGCAGCGAGCAATCGCCGGCCTCGCGCGCGCCGGTGCGCGAGAACCGCCCGCGAAGTCAGCCTTAAGCGAGCGCGTCAGGCGGTTGCGCGGCGTGCACTCAACGCCAGGACGATTTCGGTCCAGCCATCGAATACCATGTCGATTCCCACGAACAGCCCGATCACCCACAGCCCCGAGACCGGCCATGAGTCCCAGATCATGACGCCGAGCAGAATCGAGATCGCGCCGTTGAGGATGAGCCATCCGCGATGATGCAACGAGGTGCTAAAAGCAATGAACAAACGAAAGAGCCCGGCCACGATCAGCATCATCGCGATCAGCAACGTGAGGGTGACGGCCGCAAGCGCCGGATTCGACACCATCAGCAACCCAGCGATCGCATAGAGCAGTCCGCCCAGCAGGTTGACGAAGAAGCCGCTCCAGGCTCGGTTAGTGAATCCGTGAACTATCTCGAACACGCCGGCGACGATCAGCAGCCAGCCGAGGAACAGCACCGATACGATCGTCATTTCGACCGTGTAGCCGATCGCGATGAGGCCTAGAATGACGAGCGCGATTCCGACCAGCAGGAACCAGGTCGAGTGCTTCCGCACTTCTTCGATTCCGACACCCGGCAACAGCAGAGCCATTTGGAGTCCCCCCGTCGATGTCAGATGTGCGAACAGGCATCCGCTAGCATAGCCGCGCTCTCGCGCGCCAGTGTTTCCCCGCGTGCTTCAACAATCCGCGCCACCCCGGACCCGCGGCATCTGACCGGCTTTCCCCGCCCCTTCAACTCTGGTTGAATCGTCTGACGCGGATGGGAGCCCTGGCGTCTCCCTCCACCAAGCGAATAGGCTGAAAATGCTGCGTTTTCTTACTGCCGGCGAATCCCACGGTCCCGAACTGATAACCATCGTCGAGGGTTATCCGGCGGGCTTCGATATCGATCCGGCGAAGATCAACTACGACCTCGCGCGCCGTCAGAAGGGTTACGGGCGCGGCGGCCGGATGGCGATCGAACGTGATGAAGTACGCATTGTCTCGGGCGTGCGCTTCGGGCGCTCGACGGGCGGTCCGATCACGCTGATTGTCGAAAATCGCGACTTTCAGAACTGGACGCGGCGGATGTCGGTCGATCCGGCCGATCGCGGCGAGGCCGAGCCGGTGACTCGGCCGCGTCCGGGGCATGCCGATCTGGCTGGCGTGCTCAAATACAACCTCGACGACATCCGCGACGTGCTCGAGCGCGCCTCCGCGCGCGAGACGACGATGCGCGTCGCCGCCGGTTCACTGGCCAGGCTGATCCTCGAGCCCTTCGGCATTACCACGCTCGGCTACGTGGCGCGCATCGGCTCGATCGAGGCGCGCACGCCGCTCGATCTGAGCATCGAGGACCTGCGCCGCATAACCGAATCTTCGCAGGTGCGCGTCGCCGACGCGGAGGCCGAGCGCGCGATTATCGCGGAAATCGACGAGTGCAAAAAGGCGGGCGATACCCTCGGCGGCGTGGTCGAGATCGTCGCAACCGGACTGCCGGTGGGGCTGGGCAGTCACGTGCAATGGGACCGCAAGCTCGACGGCCGCCTGGCGCACGCGCTGCTGAGCCTGCAGGCGGTCAAAGGCGTAGAGCTGGGGCTGGGTTTTCGCGCCGCGGCGACGCGCGGCTCGGCGCTCCACGATGAGATCGCGTACGACGCGGCGGCGCGCCGCTTCGTCCGCCGCTCGAACAATTCCGGCGGCACCGAGGGCGGTATGAGCACGGGCGAGCCGCTGCGCGTGCGGGTCGCATTCAAGCCGCTGTCGACGCTCATGCGCCCGTTGCGTTCGGCCGACATCCGGACCAAGGAGGAGTCGGTCGGCAACACCGAACGCTCCGACGTATGCGCAATTCCCGCGGCGGCGGTCATCGCCGAGGCCGTGGTCGCCTTCGAACTGGCACGTGCGTTCGTGGAGAAATTCGGCGGCGATTCGCGAGCGGAGATCTCGCGCAACTACCAAGGCTACCTCGAGCAGGTGCGCAATTTCTGATTCCGGTTGGGGGGCCGATCGCGTGGCGCCCAAGTTGATTCTCACGGGCTTCATGGCCAGCGGCAAAAGCGCGGTCGGGCGCGCGGTGGCCGCACGCCTGGGCTGGCGGCTGCGCGACAGCGACGCGGAAATCGTGGCGCGCGCGCGCAAACCGATCCCGGCGATCTTCGCCGAGGACGGCGAGGCGCATTTTCGCACCCTCGAGCGCGAGGTGATCGCGGCACTCGCCGCCGATCGCGCGCGTTGCCCGCAATGCGGCAACCCGCGACCCGCGGTAATTTCGACCGGCGGCGGCGCGCTGGCGGATGAACGTAACTACCTCATGCTCAAGCGCATCGGCACAATCGTATGCCTGAGCGCGCGGCCCGAAATCATCGCGGCGCGCGTGCGGCGTGCGCCGCACAAGCGCCCCAAGCTGCTCGAGGGCGGCAAGCCGCTCGACGAGCGCATCGCCGAGCTGATGGAACAACGGCGCGCGGCCTATGCGCGAGCCGACTTCACCGTGGATACGTCGGATCTTTCGGTCGCCGAATCGGCCGAGCGCGTGCTCGAAGCGTTCGCCCGCAACGGCGGGAGCGGGCATCGATGCAATCGTTGCGCGTAGAACTCGGGGCCGAGTCGCATGCCGCGCACGTGGGCGCCGGCCTGCTGGACGAAACCGGGCGCCTGGCGCGCAAGGCGGGCCTGGGTGCCGGCCGCGTGCTGGTCGTCACCGACGCAAATGTCGCGCGTCTTTTCAGCGCGCGGCTCGTCGCCGCGCTCGAGGCATCGGGCTTCGCGCCGCGGGTGCTCGAAGTCGCGCCCGGCGAACCCAGCAAATCGCTGCCGACGCTGGAACTCGTTTACGACGCGCTCATCGAGGCCGAGCTGGATCGCGGCGGCGCCGTATTCGCACTCGGCGGCGGCGTAGTCGGCGACCTGGCCGGCTTCGCTGCCGCGACCTACATGCGGGGCATCGCGCTGGTGCAGGTCCCGACCACCTTGGTCGGGCAGGTGGATTCAGCGCTGGGCGGCAAGACCGCCATCAATCATCCGCGGGCCAAGAACCTGGTCGGCGCGTTTTACCAGCCACGGCTGATCGTCGCGGACGTGATGACGCTCGCGAGCCTGCCCGAGCGCGAATTTCGCGAAGGACTGGCCGAGGTCATCAAGTACGGCGCTATCATGGACGCGCCGATGATCGAGGCGTTGGAGGCGCATCTCGAGGCGATCCTGCGCCGCGAACCCGCCGTTTTGGAGGAAGTCGTAACCCGCTCGTTGAAGCACAAGGCGGCGGTGGTGCTGAGCGACGCGCACGAACGCGGCCTGCGCAAAATTCTCAATTTTGGCCACACGGTCGGCCACGCACTCGAGGCCTCCTCGGGCTACGGGACGTTCCTGCATGGCGAGGCTGTGGCGATCGGCATGGTCGCGGCAAGCAAGCTTTCGCAGGCGTTCGCTGAACTGACTCCCGCTGAAGCCGACCGGTTGCAGCAGCTCATCGCGCGGGCCGGTTTGCCGACCGCCCTGCCTGCGGGATGGCGCGGCGAAGAGTTCGTGAATGCGCTGCGGATGGATAAAAAGCGCGCGGGGGACGAGGTCGAGTTCGTGCTGCTCGACCGTCTGGGCGACGCCCTGACGCGCAAGCTCACCTTCGCCGAGATCCTGGCGCACCTGGGTTGAGCTGAAATCCTGCTTCGATCCGGCCACGTCCGAGCTGGCGATTGGCCAGCGCGCGCGCGACAATGTTCAGCGCGTGTGCCGCATCAACTTGACTCGTCCGAGGAATTTCGGACGCAGGATGACCGTTTCCAGCGGCAGCACGCTCATCGCGAGCAGCCCGTTAAAGGCCATCACCAGCGCCAGCATCAGCCCCATCTCGGCGAGAAAGCGCAATTGCGACAGGAAGTACCAGGGCAACACGCCGAGCACCATCGTAAATGCGACGAAGAAGGTCGCCTCGCCGGTGGTGAAGACCGCGCGCGTCACCGCGGCCTGCACATCGCGGTCCGCCGCTCCCTGAAACTCCTCGCAGACGCGGCTTAACAGGTAGATCCCGTAGTCGATTCCCACGCCCAGGCCGACCGCGACCACCGGCAGCGTGTTCACGTCGAGTCCCACGCCGCGCAGGTACATCACCGAATCCGTCGCGAATTGAGCGAGCAGCAGCGGCACCAGGAGCATCGCCGCGGCAAGCGCCGAATGATACGTCAGCACGCACATCGCGAAGATCGTCGCGAGCAGGTAGAGAAGGATCTTCAGGTCCGCTGCGCGCACCACGTGATCGAGCGCATACTGCAGCGCAACCGAGCCGGTCGCGAGCCGGATGCGGTACACGGGCGAGGGATGCGGCTGGATTTCGGCGATTGCGCGTCGCGCCTGCGCCATCGCCTCGTCCACGGTGCTCGCGCGCAGGTCCTTGTACCAGAGAATCACGTCGCCGTTGGTGCCGTTGGGCTGGATGATGTTGCTGAAGTTTTCCAGCGAATGGCCGGTGCGGGTCCAGAACAGATAGGCGCCGACGTCATGGCCGGTGAGGTCGATAGGCAGCCACTTGGGATTGCCGCCGCGCAGGATGAGGCCCGTGTAGGGGATGTAGTCGGCGAGCGAGAGCGTGGCGACCGCGCCGTGGCTGCGCTCGATCGCCTTCTGAAACCGCAGCATCGAATCGTAAACTTCGGGCCGGTAAAGCGCGCGCGGGAATTTGCCCTCCCACACCACGTTCAGCGTAGCCGTACCGGCTAGATTGGCGTTGATCTCGCGCTCGGCGACGTTGAACTCGTTGTCAGGCCATAGCAGCGGACTGCCGATCGAGACGTTGCCGACCGGGCGGCTGAGCGCGACGAAGGCGAGCAGCGCCGCAACCGGCACCGCGACGACCGCCGCGGCAATGCGCGCGCCCGGCCTGAGCAGCGTCGCCAGCAGGCGCTGCACCGGCTCGATCAGCCGGGTGCTGAGCGAAGGCACTTCGTGCGTGATGAACACGCTCACGTCGCGGGGCGGCGGCAGAATCGAGAGCAGCACGGGGGTGAGCAGCACCGCCGAGGGGATGATCAGCAGCGACCACGTGCCGCACAGGACTCCGAGCTTCTGGATGATCGGGATTGGCGCAAGGCAGATCATATAAAGCCCGGCGACGTCGCACATGATGCCGAGCAATGCCGGCGCGAGCATCGAGGCCAGCGCGCCCGCCGCGCCCGCCACGCGCTCATGGGTCTCGTAGAGGATTTCGTAGTAGCGGCGCGTGATCTGCAGCGAATGGCTGAGCGCGCGCGCCATCAGCAGCACCGGCACGACCACGGTCAGCGGCTCGAGGTTGAGGCCGAGCCATCCGCCCGCGCCGAGCCCCCACACGGTGGAAACCGCGGCGGCGATGATCGGGGTGAGCGCTCCGGCCAGGCTGCGCATGTAGTCGATGTGAGCGCCGATGATCAGCGCCAGCGACAGAAGGAAGATCCACAGCGCCTGGCGCCCGTAGCGATACACCCATCCGATCAGCATCACGCGCCCGGCGGTGTAGTACTCGATATTCGGGTCGCTCTCGCCCGCCAGCATCTGATGCACGCGATTGAAGACTTCGGTGTAGTCGAGCCCGTGCTCGAAGAACGCCGCATCGATCAGCGTCGCGCGCTCGTCCGGCGAGACCAGGATTCCGGTGACCCCCGCCGCGTGTCGGGCGCGCTCCTGCACCGCCGCGGCCTCGGCAGGAGTGGACGGAATCTTGTTGGTCATCACCGGCTCGGAACTGAGCCCCGGCGGCGTCGGCCGTATCACGCGCACCTTTTCGCTCGCGATCGAGGTCAGCGTGACGTGATCGATCCCCGGCACCAGGTCGAGCGCGCGCGTAATGCGCCAGATGCGGGCGAGCGTCGAGGGCGTGTAGATCGTGCCCTGTTTTACCTTGAGCAGAATCTCCACCGTGGCCGGCTTGCTGAAGCTCTGGTAGCGCTTGAAGACGTCGGTGATGGGATTGTGCGCCGGCACCAGGTCGGCCACCGAGGTCTGAGCCTTGAAGCTGTGCGCGATGCGGACCACGCCGACGCAAAAGAATCCCGTGAGCGCGATATAGATCGCGATGACCTGCCATCTCCAACGAAGCAGGAAGTCGGCGGTCTTCTGTCCCATCGATGCCATGTTCAAAACCTGGTCGTGTCGTCCCGCAAGCGTGCCCTCCGGCCACAAGGGCGGCAAGCAATTGACCGCACCTTCTTCCCCAGGCCGGCGCCGGTTGCATTCCCAGCTAGAATTGAGGTGCAGTGTACAATGCCGGGGGCGGCGGGGCTTTTCAACCGTCCGCCGAAGCATGACGGATTAGTCTGGAAGCGGATCGCATCGCGGAACGGTCTGACGCCACTTGAACAAACGCATCTATTTCAACGCGTTTCACATGAATTGCGTGGTGCATCAGTCGCCCGGGCTTTGGATGCATCCCGAGGACCAGACGCATCGCTACAAGGACCTCGGCGCGTGGATGGAACTCGCGCAACTGCTGGAACGCGGCAGGTTTGACGGGCTCTTCCTGGCCGATGTGATCGGCGTCTACGACGTGTTCCGGGGCAGTCGCGACGCCGCTGCCCGAGGCGCGGTGCAGATTCCGGTAAACGACCCCAGCCTGCTCATCCCGGCGATGGCGCATGCGACGGAGCATCTCGGCTTCGCCTACACCAGCTCGGTGCTGCAGGTACATCCGTTCACCTTCGCGCGCCAGATCTCGACGCTGGATCATCTGACCAAAGGAAGGATCGCGTGGAATATTGTCGCGTCCTATCTTGAAAGCTCCGGCCGCAACTTCGGACTCGCGGGCCTGCTCGATCACGACGAGCGCTACGCCTTCGCCGACGAATACCTCGAGGTCTGCTACAAGCTGTGGGAGTCGAGCTGGGAAGATGACGCGGTGCTGGAGGATCGACGGCAAAGAATTTACGTCGACCCGGCCAAGGTTCACGATATTCACCACGCGGGTGAACACTTCAGGGTGGACGGATGCCATCTCTCCGAGCCGTCGCCGCAGCGAACGCCGGTGCTCTACCAGGCCGGATCCTCCCCGCGCGGCCGGCTTTTCGCGGCGCGGCATGCCGAGTGCGTTTTTGTGACGGGGCCGACTCCGCAGGTCGTCGCCGAGTGCATCCGCGACACCCGCGAGCGCGCGCGGCAACAAGGCAGAGACCCGCGGGATCTGCTGTTTTTCATGTTTCTGAAGGTCATAACCGGCGCTACGGAATCCGAAGCGCGGCGCAAGCACGATGAGTTCATGGCATATGTCGATTACGAGGGCGGCCTTGCATTGCTTGGCGGCTGGACCGGAGTCGACTTCAGCCGCTTCGACCCCGACCGGCCGGTCGAGTACATCGAGACCAACGCGATACGCAGTCTGCTCCAGGGTTTCACCCAGGCCGGCGCGGATCGAAGATGGACCATCCGCGACGTCGCCAAGGCGGTCGCGATCGGCGGCGCCGGCCCGGTCATCGTCGGCGCTCCGGAGCAGGTGGCCGATGAGCTCATGCAATGGGTGGACGCGGGGGCCGACGGATTCAATCTCGCCTACATGATTACGCCCGGTACCTTCAAAGATTTCATCGAAGGCGTAGTTCCGGTGCTGCAACGGCGCGGGCTCATGCAGAGCGAGTACGGGGAGGGCACCTATCGCGAGAAACTCTTTGGAGCGAGACGCGCGCGGCTGCCCCAAACCCATCCCGGCGCGCGCTATCGCCGCCGTTGACCCCTGCGCCCCAAACGCGCACGCGTTGATGATCAGATGACCGCGAATGCCAGTCAGCCGTTGCTGGTAATCGACGGCGATTCGTTCGCGCATCGCGCGTATCACGGACTGCCGAAGACTGTCCGGCGACGCGGCAATCTCGGCGCAGGCGCCATCGTCGGCTTCGCCAATTTTCTGCTGCGCCTGTACGAGAGCGAGCGGCCGCGTGCGGTGCTGGTCGCCTGGGACACGCTGGACGTCCCGACCTACCGGCACGTCGCGTTCGCCGGCTATCAAAGCGGACGCCAATTCGACGCCGAGCTGCTCGAGCAACTTGCTGCGCTGCCGCAATTCGTTGCCGCCTGCGGCTTCCTGAATGCCAAGGCTGCGGGATACGAGGCTGACGATTTTCTGGCGGCGGCCATGGCCGACGAAGAACGCCGCGGCGGCACGGCCTTCATCGCAACCGGCGACCGCGACGCTTTTCAGCTCGCGTCTGAGCGCACGACGATTCTTCAGCCCGTGCGCGCGGGCGAGATGGCGCGCATCGGACCCGAGGAGGTGCGTCAGCGCTACGGCGTCGAGCCTGAACAGGTGCCGGATTTCATCGCGCTGCGCGGCGACGCCTCGGACAAGCTGCCAGGCGCGCCGGGCGTCGGGCCCAAGAGCGCGGCCGCCCTGCTGCGCCGGTACGGCTCGCTTGAGAATCTACTGGCTGAAGGCAGGTTCAGGCAGATCGCGGATGAACTGCGCCTCTATCGGAGAATCGCCACGATGGACAAGTCCGCGCCCATCCCGCCGCTGCCGGACCAGACCCCGACCTGGGCAAGGGCCTCCGCGCTGGCCATAGAATGGGAGCTGAACCGTCTCGCCGAGCGTCTGGCCGGTCTCGGCGACGGCAGGTCTGAGTAATCAACGATTGGCGCAAGCCGCAGGCCGCGCGGTCAACGCGGCTCGTTGTCTTCTCCGCGGGCGCGCCGCTTTGGCTATCCGTTCAACCGCTCCAGGAGCTTGCGTGCTTCAACCAGATCGGCAGTGTCCAGGCCCTCGGTAAACCAGTTACAGACTCCATCCAGGGATTTGCGCGCCTCGTCGCGCCGTCCTTGCTGCGCCAGCAACGGGGCCAACGCCATGGAAGCGCGCAGCTCGCTATATTTGTCATTCATCGCCGCCGCGATCGTCAGCGACTCGCGATATTCCTTTTCCGCCGCTCGGTCGTCGCCGGTCGCGCGCAGGACGTCGCCGCGCAGGCGATGATAAAGGGCATCGTTCAGCACGATCGCGATTTTCTGCCGGGTGCTTTGCCACGCTTCGAGCAACGCGGCGGCGCGTTGCGCGTCGCCAATCTTCACACAGGCTTCGGCGGTGAAGAGCAGATTATAAAAACGGAGCACGTCGGCTTCGGTATTCGAGAACCGCGCCATCTCCTCTTCCATCATCTCAATCCCGGCCCTGACCTGCCCCTGCAACGCCAGCGCCCAGCCTGACATCCGTCGCGCGAACGACAGCCAGAAGGGATAACCGTGGCGGTCGCACAGCGCCAATGCGCGGCCGAGAATCTCCAGCGCCTTGTCCGGCTCGCGCCGGAAATTATAAATCTCGGCGGCGATCGTCAGCGCCATCGCGAAGCTGAAAGGATCCGTTTGGGAATCAACCGCCTCGAGCGCCTCGCGGGCCCGCTGCAGGGCCTGGTCCGGATAACCGAGTGCTATCAGCACCTCGCTCAGACCCGTCAGACACAGCATGTCGGCATCCGGTCCGACGTTTGCCCCGCGCGCCCAAGCTCGCGACGACCCGTCCAGCGTGAGCGCCTCCTCGAGATAGCGCCGAGCGCCGAGCAAGTCGCCCGTGTAGGTCAGCGCTCTGCCCATCGCACGATAGGAGTCCTTCAACATTCCGGGCTCGCGCACATCCTGTGCGATCGACATCAGCTCCTGCGAAACTTCGAGCGATGATTTCGGATCGCCGCGCGTGTAGTGAAAGGCCCACAGGAAGTTGAGCGCGGCGAAGAGCTGCGCCCGCGCTCCCCGCCGGCGCGCGAGATCGCACGCCCGCTCGCAGCTCCGCCTGGTCTCCTCGGACGAGAACCCCTTGACCGCCATGAGCGCGGGCCCCAGCTTAACGCGCAGGCTCAGTTCGTCCAGGTCGCGCTGCTCGCTCTCGGGCAGTTCAGCCAGCAGCGCCAGGCCCCGGTCGATGTACGCGATCATCTCCGAGTAGGCGGAGCGGCGTCCCGCCTGCTCGGCCGCGCGGCCCATGTACTCGAACGCTTTCGTCAGATCGTTGCTGCGGCTGTAATGATGAGCCAACTCACCCAGCCGATCGTCGACATTGGACGCGAACTGGCGCTCGATAGCTGTCGCGATTCGCTGATGCAGCAGCTTGCGCCGCTCGTGCAGGACCGAATTGTAGGCCACTTCCTGGGTCAGGGCGTGTTTGAAAGTGTACTCGATCTCGGCAATCGCGGGCTGCTCGTAGAGAAATTCCGCAAGCTGCAGATTGAACAGCGACGGCATGATTTCCTCGTCGGACTTCCCGGTCACTTCGCGCACCAGTCCCAACCCGAACTCCTTGCCAATCACCGCCACGGTCTGAAGTACGTCCTTTTCGGCCGGCGGCAGCCGATCGATGCGTGAGGCGAGCACCGCCTGTACGGTCGCGGGAATTCTCAGGCTCTCCAGCGAGCGGGTGAGCGTGACGATCCCATTGCGAAGAAGCGCCCCATCCTCGAACAGCCCCTGCACAATCTCTTCCATGAAGAACGGGTTGCCCTCGCTCTTATCGACGATCAGTTTTCTCAGCGGCGCGAGGCCCGCTCCGCCGCCGACCAGCACCGCCATCAACTGCTCGGCACTTTCCAGGCTGAGCGGATCAAGGCGCAACTGGGTGTAGTAGCTCTTGTTCGCCCATGCGTGCGAGTACTCCGGGCGGTAATTCACCAGCAACAGGATCCGCGACGCCGCGATTGAGTCCGCGAGCACCTCGAGCAGCGCCTGGCTGTCCGCGTCAATCCAGTGCAAATCCTCGAAAATCAGCATCAGCGGCTGGTTCAACGCTTCGCGCAACAGGATGCGCTTGATCGCATCGAGCGTTCGCCGCCGCCGCACCTGCACGTCCATCTGCGGGAAAGGATCTTTCGCCTGCGCTCCCAGCAGGTACTCTTCCAGACGGTCGAAGCTGTGTTCCCAGTGCTTGCGCAAGCGCTCGCCCTCGCTGATTCCGAGCAGCCCAAGCACATACGGCCTGGCATCTTCCAGGGCGGGATCGAGGATCGCGAGTCGCCCGGCGACCTTTTCACACCGGCTGCGTTCGTCATCTTCGTCGACAATCCTGAAATAGCTGCAGAGCAGCTCGATCACCGGCAGGTATGCGCTGGCCTTGCCATGCGAGACCGAGTACGCCTCCAGCACCATCCAGTCCGACGCGCTCCGGGCCTTGAATTCGTACAGCAGGCGCGACTTGCCGACCCCGGCTTCCGCGACCATCGCGACGATCTGGCCGCGGCCCTGCGCGGCAAGGCCCGCCGCGTGCCGCAGCGTGTCCAGTTCCCGCTCGCGTCCGACGAACTTTGTCATTCCGCGTCCGGCCGAACGCTGGAGACGCGTGCGCAGCGGTCCCAGGCCCGTCACCTCATAGACGTTGACAGGTTCGCTCACGCCCTTGACCCTGGTCGGACCCAGCGGTTTGAGCGCGAAATAGCCCTCGCAGAGCTTGCGCGTGGCGTCGGCGACGGCGATTGATCCGACGGGCGCAACCGCCTGCATCCGCGACGCCAGGTTGATCGCATGGCCGATGGGCGTGTACTCGGTCTGTCCTCCGCCGGTCGCAATCGAGCGGACTACAACTTCCCCCGTGTTGACGCCGACGCGGCATTGCAGCGGGATGCCACCGCTTGCCACGAGTTTGCTCGAATACCGCCGCAAATCCTCCTGCATGCGCAGCGCGGCATAGAGCGCCCGCTGCGGATGGTCTTCGTGCGCAGACGGCGCGCCAAACAGCGCAAAAACCCCGTCGCCGGTGGACTGAACAATATAGCCCTCGTAGCGGCGGGCGGCGTCTATCATCAGCTTCAGCGCCGGATCGATGATTGCGCGCGCCTCTTCCGGATCGAGGTCCTGCTCCAGTTCGGTCGATCCCTTGATATCCGCGAACAGCGCCGTGATAGTCTTGCGCTCGCCCTCGGACGCGTCCGCCGAAGCTTCCTCCTGCTGCAGCACGGGAACCGGCGATGCGGAACGGCTTTTCGGTTTCGAACGGCCCGCCGCGAGCGGTTCGCCACATTCGTCACAGAACCTGGCTCCGGGCTGGTTCAGCGTCGCGCAGCGAGCGCATGTAGCTGCCAGCGGAGCCGCGCATTCGCTGCAGAACTTGGCGCCGTCTCGATTATCGGCTCCGCATTTGGCACAGCGCATTCTGATTTCCCGCTCGTCGAAGCAAGATCACAGTGTAACTCGACAACCGCGACCCAGCCTACAAGACCAGGCGCAAAAGCGACCGAAGCGAAGTTTGTGCTGAGGTCTGCTCGCCATCGAGCGCGGCTGCCGACAAGGCAAGCTATTCCGCAGCCGGCCCGATTGCAGACCCGTTGCTATCGGCTGACGACGCCGATGGCCATATTCGCAAGCGCGCGCGCCCACAGCAGGCCGGGCTTGGGCGCCTGAACCTGCGGCCTCGGAATAGCCGCCGCAGCGCCGACCGTGGCGACGCCGGCGTCGATTTGCTTCAGAGCCCGTGCGTAGTTCAGCACATCGCGCGCGAAAAGAGCTTTCTCGCGCTCATTGAGCGTCGACAATCTGATGTTCCTCTGCGTATCGAGGACCAGCGTGGCCGGAGTCGGCAGGCCGGGCTTTTCATGGTCCATGAGGCCGAACGTATGCGCCGCGGTGAAATGCGCGTCCGACAACACCGCGAACGGAAGTTTAAGGCCGGTTCGCATGCGACGCGCCTTGCGCGGAGTCTCCGGCGAAAGCGCGAGCACCTCGACTCCGGAGCGTCTGAACTCCGAGTAGTGCTCCGCGTAGTCCGAAAGCTGGCGCAGGCAGAACGGACACCATGCGCCGCGCGCGTAGACGACCACGGTGGGGCCTGATGCGGTGAATTCGGAAAGCGCACGCGCGATACCGTCGGTGTCCTTGAGAGTCAGGTCCGGAGCTGACTTAGCCGGTGTCGCGGGGCTCGCATTGCCATTAGCCATGTCGTTGAAGCTCCTCATGCCGGTACCGTTAGTTGAGTCCGCGGCCTCCAGACGCGGCGCGCCCTCGGCACCGAAGCCGGATTGCGCGCCGCCGCTCGCCTCGACGAGGCAAACCGGCGCCAGCGGAGTTTCGAATACCGTGCTCGAAGGCGGAGCAAGCGGTGCGATCCCGGGAACGTAGCATTCGTGGCAATCGGGTAACAAAGCTTCGTAGTTCTGGAACAGCATCGCGTTCTCGCGCAGCCGCAGTTCCTTGACCAGCGGTTCGATCCGATGCCATACGGCCACGGCGTAGCCGCCGATCGTGGGCAGCATATCATTTTTGTCAATCAGCCCGTGGCGCACGAGATTGCCGACACGGTCGTAGTAACCGCCCACGCGATGTATCGCACGCTCGCAGCGCTCGCCCCTGCCAAGCCGGCAAAAGTCCTCCCATGTCGCGCATGGAAGAAAATGCAGCAGGTAGAGCTGATCGTGCTGAAAGTCAGGACTCTGCCAGATCTCGAACAGGTGCGCTGTGATGGTGAAGTAGCGCTCGCGCGCCGCCTGGCGAAGTTGCAGGATAACGACGATCGCGCTCGCGATGAAGGCGAGGGTGGAAATAACCGTCGCGACAGCCGCCGCAAGCTGCCAATCTATGACCGGCATTCTGTGCCGACACTAGCCACCGCGCCCGGGCGAATCAATAGCGCGCTTGCAGCGGCACCAGGTGCCGGCATCCACTCTGGAGCTTGACCCGGTTAACGCAGCCGGATGTAAACTCAGGGATTGCAACTGTACCGCGCCGAAACCGGAAAGCATCGCCGGATCTGTGGCGTGCTGAACACCTGAAGAGGCAAAGCCGTCCATGCCTGGCTCGGTCACTACCAAGGATCAGTCTCCCGCCCGTTCGTTTGCCGGCCCGGAATCCCACGATAGGAACGAACCGTTGTGCAGCGGAGAAATGGCTCAGCGAATCGACGCGTTCGATTGGTCGCGAACCGCCATCGGGCCGCGAGAATCATGGTCGCCGACTTTGCACAGCACGCTGCCGGTAATGCTCGCCAATCGGTTCCCGCAGATTCTCTGGTGGGGCCCTCAACTCGTCCAGTTCTACAACGACGCGTACGTGCCGATTCCCGGCAGCAAACATCCCGAGCTGGCGCTGGGCCGGCCGGCACAGGAATGCTGGGCGGAGATCTGGGATTCGATTGGCCCGCTGATCACCCGGAGCTTTCAAGGCGGACCCTCGGCATGGGACGATGACATCCTGCTCGAGGTACAACGCCACGGGTTTGTCGAGGAATCTCATTTCATAATCGCATACAGTCCGGTGCCCGACGCTACAGCGCCAGGCGGTATCGGCGGCGTGCTCGGTACGGTTTACGAAAACACGGACAAAATCATCGGCGAGCGCCGGCTGCTGCTGCTGCGCGATCTCGGGGCCGGCGCCGGAGAGGCCAAAACACCGCTGGACGCGTGCCGGATAGCCGCGCGAACGATCGCCGCGCACGACAGGGATGTCCCGTTTGCCCTGCTTTATCTCCTTGACGCGGAAAGCAGAACCGCCCGCCTCGCCGCATCCGCCGGCGTCACCCAGGGCCTGGACGTGTCTCCGCTGCGCATTGAGCTGGCCTCGGAGAGCCAGGGGTGGCCGTTGTGCAAGGCCTTCCGCAGTGGGCGCATGCAAATCGTGGAGGACCTGTCGCGCCGGTTCAATTCTGTGCCGCAGGGGCCCTGGCGCGACCCGCCCCAAACCGCGGTAGTGGTGCCGATTCCATCGAGCCAGCCGCACGAAGCGGCCGGCCTGCTGGTGATCGGAATCAGTGCGCGGCTGAAATTCGACGCGCGCTATCGCGATTTCCTCGAGCTGTTGAAGACCCAGATTGCAGCGTCCCTTGCAAACGCGCGTGCCCATGAAGAAGAAAAAAGGCGCGCCGAAGCGTTGGCCGAGCTGGACCGCGCGAAGACCGTGTTCTTCTCGAACGTTTCGCACGAGTTTCGCACGCCGCTGTCGCTGATGCTCGGGCCCATCGATGACGCTGCCAACGATGCCGTGGAGCCGCTTGGGCCGCGGCAACGCCAGCGGCTCGAGCTTGTGCGACGCAACGGCCTGCGCCTGCAGAAACTGGTCAACGCGTTGCTCGATTTTTCCCGGGTCGAGGCCGGCCGGGTTCAGGCCGTCTTCCAGCCTACCGACCTCGCCTCGCTGACCAGAGACCTGGCGAGCAACTTCCGCTCCGCGTGCGAGAAGGCGGGCCTGACTCTGAGCATAAATACACCGCCCCTGCCGGAGCCGGTATATGTCGATCGCGAGATGTGGGAGAAGGTTGTCTTCAATCTCATCTCCAACGCCTTCAAGTTCACTCTCTCCGGCACCATCACTGTGGCGCTTTGCGCCGAAGACGCTCACGCCGCGCTGCGCGTCAGCGATACCGGTATCGGCATACCGCAGCCCGAACTGCCATTCATCTTCGAACGCTTCCATCGGGTAGCAGCCGCGCGCGGACGCACGCACGAAGGCGCCGGCATAGGGCTCGCGCTGGTACAGGAGCTTACAAAGCTGCATGCGGGCGCGATCAGCGTGGAAAGCGCGCCCGGCCGCGGCAGCACGTTCACGGTTCGGCTGCCGTTCGGTACCGCCCATTTGCCATCCAGGCAGATAAAATCCGAGGGCGCGGCGGGATCGTCGTTGGTCAATGCGGAGGCCTTCGTAAGCGAAGCCCTGCGCTGGCTGCCGGGGAGCAACGCGGGCCTGACGCTCGATTCACTGGACGCGCCCCGGTTCGCAGTCCCGCTGGGATATGACAGGCGCTATTCAATACTGGTCGCCGACGACAATGCGGACATGCGCGATTACATCGCGAGCCTCTTGCGCGATCGCTTCGAGGTGCGCACGGTGTCCGACGGGCGAACCGCGCTGGCGCAGGCGCGCGCCGGTCGGCCCGATGCAATTCTGAGCGATGTGATGATGCCCGGGCTCGACGGGTTCGCGATGTTGCGCGAACTGCGCGCCGATCGCGAGCTGCGCGCGATCCCGGTGATTTTCCTCTCGGCGCGGGCGGGCGAGGAGAGCCGCATCGAGGGCCTGGCTTGCGGCGCCGACGACTACCTGATCAAGCCGTTCAGCGGACGCGAACTCATCGCGCGCGTCGAATCAACCGTGAAGATGGCGCTGCTGCGCCAGGAGACGGAACAGGCCCTGCTCGAGAACCAACGCCGTCTGTCAGCGGAAGCCGAGGCCATGGCCAGACTTAACGAATTGAGTGCGCGGCTGTGGCGATGCCGCGATCTTGAGACCGGATTGAATGAAATGCTCGGGGCGGTGCTCGACCTGCTCGGTGCGGATAAGGGCAATGTCCGGCTGCTGAATGCGGACGGAAAACTCAATCTCGTTGCGCAACAGGGATTCAACAGCGAGGTTCTCGAATATTCAGAGGAGGTGACGGACCAGGGAAACTCCGCCTGCGCGAGGGCGCTGCGATCCGGAGAACGCGTCATCATTGAGGACGTCGAAAACGATCCTCTCTACGAACCATTGCGTGCGCAGGGGCGCGCGGCCGGATACCGCGCGCTCATTTCAATCCCGCTGCTTGCGGGCGAGGACGCTCCACAAGGTGTGCTATCGATGCACTTCCGGGACGTTCATCGTCCCACCGAGCGGCAACTGCGCCGGCTGGATTTATATGTCCGGCAGGCGAGCGATTTTATCAACCGTTGCAGGATCGAACAGGCGCTGCGCGAGACCGAACGCGCGTTGCGCGAGTCGGACCAGTTGAAGAATGAGTTTCTTGCGCTGCTCGGGCACGAGCTGCGCAATCCGTTGGCGCCGATCTATACCACGAGCGAAATCCTCTCGCGCACGCTGGCCGGGCATCCGCAGGCGCAGGCCGGCATCGCCGTAATCAAACGGCAAACCCGGCTGCTCACACGCATGGTCGATGACCTGCTTGATGTCGCACGCATCACGCAGGGCCGCATCTCGCTGGAGCGCCGGCCGGTCGACCTGTCGAGCGCGGTCGCGCAGAGCGTCGAGACGGTCGATCCGCTGCTCAGCGAGAAGCGCCATCAGCTTTCAATTATTTCCGGCCCGCGTCCACTGTACGTGCGCGGCGACGCGGCGCGGCTGGCGCAGTGTATAAGCAATCTCGTCAACAATGCCGCCAAGTATACCGACCCCGGCGGACGCATCCGCGTCGAAACGCGCGCGGAAGGATCGACTGCAGTGATCGAGGTCAGCGACAACGGATGCGGCATATCCGAAGAGCTCCTGCCGCGGATCTTCGAACTGTTCGTGCAGGGAGACCAGAGCCTCGACCGGGCGCGCGGCGGGCTGGGAATCGGGCTGCTCGTGGTCAAACGACTGGTCGAGATGCATGGCGGCAACATTACCGCGCATAGCGCGGGCGCCGATACGGGCGCGACTTTCACGATTCGATTGCCGCGAATTGAGCCGGAAAGATCGGTTGACGCGCAAGCCGAACCGCTGGCCGCGCCTCCGCGGCGCATCTTCATCGTTGATGACAATCAGGACGCGGCCGAGAGCCTCGCCGAACTCCTGCGTCTGGACGGCCATGAAGTGGCAGCGGTGAAATCTCCCGCCGAGGCGCTGGCACGAATAGAGTCGTTCAAACCGGACGCCGCGCTGATCGATATCGGCCTTCCCGAAATCAACGGCTACCAACTGCTCAAACGTCTGCGCTCGATGCCGGCTTTGGCCGGCGTGCGATTTATCGCAGTCACCGGCTATGGCCGCGCTGAGGATCGCAATCTGATTAGGCGGGCGGGATTCGACGATCATCTGGTCAAGCCGGTAAGCCTGCCCGCCCTGACGCGCGCGCTCATTGGAAACGAGCCTCGACCGCGCTCCTCCGAGGCGGCACATACTCCCGCGGTAGAAGACTAGGCCAGATTGCGGCCCCGCGCCGGTTTACCATCGTTGACATCTTGTAAACCAGGCGATACTGGCGAGTCAGGAGAAAACGCTGATGACCATCGAACAGATGAACGAACTCGAGGCAATCCGCCAACTCAAGTCACGCTATTTCCGCCTGATGGACACGCGGCAATGGGAGGCCTGGACCAATTGCTTCACCGCCGACGTATGGGCTTCATACGAAGGCGCGCCGCGCGCGAACTCGAAGCTGCCAACAACGGTTACTTTGCAGGGACGGTCGCAGCTGGTTAAAGGCGTGAGCACTCTGCTTTCGGACGGCAAATCGGTTCACCAGGGATTCATGCCGGAGCTCGAGCTGATCTCGCCAACCAGCGCGCGCGGCATCTGGGCCATGTTCGACTACGTGATGCTACCGACGTGCGAGTTCAAGGGCTGGGGCCATTATCATGAGGAATACGTCAAAGAAGGCAGTGAGTGGAAAATCAAGAAGATTCATCTGACACGCCTGCATACCGAAGAAAAGTTCTTGTAGTTCTGGCCCTGGCAAGGCGCTGACGCGAACTTGAAACGCGCTCGGCTCTATACGTCTTTACGCAACCTTCAGCCATACGATTGTAGTCAGAATCGACCCCAATGCAGGTCTAGTTCGACGGTAATGGTTCAACTTACGGCTTGATCGCTTCTGCGACTAGTAAGGCTCCGCCTCAATAAAGCTATTTTCCGTGGTTGCGCCGGCATTCTAAACCTGTAGGATACAGTTAGTAGTTACTGTGGAGGTGTATGCCTTGGATATTGACAGAATCGTCGCGGAACTTGAGCACGAAAGAGAACGCATCAACCAGGCTATCGGCCTGTTGAAGGGAGTTAGGTCTACTGGAAAGAGTCGGAATGTCGCTGCGGCTAATGGAAGGACGGGAACGCGAAGGCGTCGTGGGATGAGCGCAGCCGCCAGAAAGCGCATTTCCGAGATGATGAAGAAGCGCTGGGCCGAAAGACGTAAAAAGGCCAAAACTGCGTAGGGCCGACGTAGCTTCGATTCATCGATTCGGGCGGCATGAACCCCGATAAGAGTCGGCTGGCTATAAGGCGGATAACCTGCGGCAACAAAGTTGCCGCACATCCCCTGTCGCGTTGCCGGCCCCACATCACCAGGGCGCACTCGCGGCGGACGTGGATTGTTTGAAGCAACGCTAAGCTAACAACCCACGTCCTGCGCAGGTGTGAGAAGAGTGCGCACCGATCGTTTTGCACCAGGATCCAAATAGAATTTCAGACCCACAGCCTGGGATTCCATGAAGTAACGAGCTACCGCGAAGCCTGTATACCCTCGCCGTAGCGTGCGCTGAAACGGCTGCTCGGATCGAACACCAGCCGCAACCTCCGAATATCACGAACGGCAAAGCCGGTTTGCCGGCGCAGCGACCGCGCGACATTGCCGCACGACCGCCGAGCTTGCGAGCAGCTCAATTCCGTCGATCTTCCGCTCTCAGGTGTAGTACTGGATGGCTATTCCGCCCGAATCGTGACGCTTGCCTGTTTTTCGCGCCACCACGTGTTTGTACACATTGCTCACGTTCCATTTGTTCAGCCGATCGCTCATCTCGAACAGCCGTTGGCCAATCGGATACGGATCCAGCCTGGTGACGTCGAACTGCTGCGCCAGGGCTTCCTTTTCACTCATGCCCTTCTGCACGAAACCTTCAATCAGTTCGATCCAGTTTTCGATGATTTCGGCCTGGCGCCTAAGATAGCTCTTGTCGCAGGGCTCGCCATGGCCCGGGACGATCGTTTCGACGTCGAGCGCTTCGATGCGTTTGAGAGCGCCCAGCCATTCCCAGGGATCGGCTTCCTGGATAAATGTTTTGCATTTTTGAAATACGTTGTCGCCGGTGAAAACCACCCCTTCCTCAGGCAGATGAATCGAGGTCTGCGGAGCGGTATGGCCCGGCATATGGATGATCCTGACCGTGTGATTGCCAACGTGCAGCGTCAGTTCATCGTTGAAAGTGCGCTTTGGCGGATTGGAAGCCGGAAAATCCGGGTGATTGAGGAGGAATACGCTGTCAGGATCTTCTTTTTTCATTCGTTCGAGGCGCACCTCGGGAGTGAACATCATGTTGAGATACTGGTCGAAGCAGGCCTGAAGCTTGACCTGACCGATAACCTCCACGTCCGGAAAATAGGCATTGCCCAGGGTATGGTCGGCATGCGGTTCGGTGTTGATCAGGTGACGAATGGGGCCTTTTTCCTGCAGCATCTCGCGCCATCGCATCGCATCGATTGGCTGCTGCGGCGAGTCGATCATGACCACGCCCTCGCTGGTTTGCAGAAATCCCGGATTGCAGCCCCAGAAGTAGACTTCGGTAAACACATTCCTGCCGACTCTTCTCATGGTCCTCTCCTTAAGTGTCCCCGGCGGGCGGCTTCGTCCCGTACTATTGCGCAGCTGCGGCACGCGACACCAGCGTCCAGGCCCGGTTGCCGGCGGCTTATACCGCAAAACGTGTTGACCTCCGGGTCAGCGCGCAATCCAGAAGCCGCGCCGGGGCGCATGCTCGGTGATGAGCCTCTCATTGCGTCCGGCGGCGTTCTCCTGCGATGCGACGGCAATGGTCGAGCGCCGCGCCGATGAGATTTTCGCTCGCTTCGCGGGTGCGGAATGCCGAATGGGCGGAAAGCGTAACGTTGTCCAGCGACGTGAGCGCATGACCGGCGGGCAGCGGCTCGAGCGCGAAAACATCGAGGCCGGCGTGGGCGATATGACCCGAGCGCAGGGCCTCGATCATCGCCTCTTCGTCGACCAGCGCACCGCGCGCCGTGTTCACGAGAATTGCGCCCCGCTTCATCGCCGCGATGCGCGCGCGTGAGAGAAAGGCGCGGGTGTCGTCGTTCAGCAGCAGATGCAGCGAGAGCACGTCGCTCTCGGCGAGCACGCGTTCGAGCGAAAGGAACTCGACGCCTGCATGGCTCCGCGAGCTGCGATTCCAGGCGACCACCCTCATTCCCGCTCCCAGTGCAAGCCGGGCCGTCTCGGTGGCGATGGCGCCGAAACCAATCAGCCCCAGAGTCTTGCCGGTGAGCTGGACGCCCTCGACCGGCAGCCAGCGGCCCGCGCGCATCGCGCGGTCCATTCGCGCGATGCCCTTGGTCGCCGCCCACATCAGCGCGATCGCGCATTCCGCGACGGCTATATCGCCATAGCCCTTGACGATGTGAACGGCGATCCCGTGCTCGGCGAGCTGTTCCGGGTTCATGTAGCTCCGCGCGCCGGTGCCGAGGAAGACAACGTGCCTGAGGCCGCGGCACTGAGCCGCAATCGCGGTCGGCAATGGCGTGTGATCGACGACGGCAATCTCGGCGTCGCCGAGCACGTCAGGGACCCGCTCCGGCTTCAGATCGACTTCGCGGTTGATCGCGAGCGGCGGATCGCCCGAACGCCTGAGCTGCTCGGCGATGCCGGCAAGGGCTTCGTCGGCATCCACGAATACGGCGCGCATCGCAGCCTCGCAATTGCAGATCGCCGGCGCCCGACGGCGCCCGCGACTCTTACGGATACTTCTTGGATTCGTCGATCTTGGCGATCAGCCGGTCGAGAATTTCATGCACGTCGAAATCCTGCGGCAAAGTCATCACGTTCGAGCGATGCGCGCGGCGCGAGCGGCGCGATTCCCGATGAAGCTCGCGCAGCGCGCGTTCTTCGTGCGGCTCGATGATGATCGCGATGTCGAACATCCCCCCCCTCCTGCTCGTGCCCGTGGCGCGATCTTAATGGAACTCTCGTTCTGAAGGATTGAGCAACGCGCCCCGCAATGAGTCGGCCCGACGGATAAAGCGTCTTGAGATCGGAGGCGCGCTCTTCGCCAAACCGCGAGAGTGTCATGATAGCGATGGCGCTGACTCGTCCCGATCGGCCCGCGGTTCATTGCGGCGACTCGCTGTTACAATTCGGCTATGGTCGGTTGCGCGTTGCCCGCACCGCGCGACTTCCAACGCGCGCTGCGCATTGTCAATGCTTTACGATGGAGAGCTGTCGGTATCCTGGGACACCACGGCGGCTGATACTCTCCCCCCCTCCCGCTTCGGCGAGGCTAGATGCTGATCTGAGCAGTGTCAACTGCTAAAGCGATTACGACTCATAGTCATACACAACGCGTGGATTTCCCCCCACCCAATGCGTTTTCGGGACGATCGGAGGCCAACCTCCCGGCGCACCGGCGGTCCTCACGCAATCGAGCCGCTTTAACCTCTTGTCAGGCGCGCGATCGCATCTTCGAGCGGACGCGCGGAACGTGGGTATTCGCGCCAGGCAGCCGCACCGGCGAGCAGTTCAGGAGCGGTGCGCAGGTTGAAGCGAGACGGATCGAGTCCTGGGGCAACCTCCGTCCACCGCAACGGCATCGATACCGGCGCCCTGGGCCGCGCCCGCGGCGACAGCACCGCTACCGCGGTCGAGAGGCGATCGTTACGGAGATAATCGAGATATATTTTCCCCCTGCGCGCGCTCTTGGACATCGTCGTCAGATAGCGGTGCGGAGCGTCGGCCGCCATCCGCTTCACAACTTCGTGCGCGAATGCTTTGGCGATCGACCAGTCGAGGCCCTTTCCTTTCCTCGGATGCGCCAGCGGCACGACGAGATGCAGGCCCTTGCCGCCGGTCGTCTTGCACAACGCGACCAGGCCGAGCCGCTCGAGCCGCTCCCTCAGTTCCTGCGCGGCCTCGATCACGACATCAAAGTGTACGTCGGGCGCCGGATCCAGGTCGAAGACCAGACGTCCCGGCGTTGCGGGCTCGTCCGGCGCACAATTCCAGGGATGCAGCTCGACGGCGGCAAGCTGCGCCGCCGCGATCAGGCCTTCCACGGTATCGATTTGCACATATGGCTCGCGATCTCCGGACACTTTCACTGACTTGATATGCTTCGACATGCCGCGCATGGCGTGTCGTTGAAAGATGTGCTCGGCGTCGATGCCGTCGGGCGCGCGCACGAGCGAGCACGGGCGCCCCCGCAGATGTTCGATCATCCATGCGCCGGTCGAGGCGTAGTATTCGGCCAAATCGAGCTTGGTGACCGGCTTGCCGTCCGACCCCACGGGCCACAGCGCCTTGTCCGGATTGGAAATCACGATGCCCATCACGGCGGCGCCACCCTTCGGCTTCGATCCGCGCGAAGCGCAGCGGTGCGCCTCGGCGCGCCCACGATGTGCCGGCGGCTCGGTCCCGTCGGGCGGATCAGCCGCGACCTCGGCGACCACTTCGGAAGCCGGCTTGTCGTCGCGCAGTCCTTTGAAAGCGCCGGCGCGCACCATGCCATCGCCGGTCCATCCGGCAAATTCGATTTGCGCGACCAGTTCCGGTCTCAGCCAGTGGACGCCCTTTTGCGGGCGCGGCGCGTTCTCGCCCGTGAAGGGGCTTTTATCGACGGTGAGCGATTTCAGACGCGGCAGAATCCGTCCGACCACATCCTGGCCGAAACCTGTTCCGACGCGGCCCGCGTACGAGAGGTGACCGTCGCGATTGACTCCTACAAGCAGCGAACGAAATCGCTCGCCGTCGCTGGTCCATCCTCCGAGCACGACTTCCTGCGCCGCGCGACACTTGGTCTTGGTCCATGCGCGCGCCCCGGGCCGGTAGATGTCGTCGAGCTGCTTGGAAACGATCCCTTCAAGCGACATCCTGCGCGCCGTCTCCAGCATCTCTTCGCCCGAGGTTTCGAAATGGTCGACGTAACGAACAGGCGAGTCGGCGGCGCCGGTCCCGTCGACGAGCGCCTTGAGGATGCGTTTGCGCTCGCTCAGCGGCTTGTTCTGCAGATCGCGACCCTGCGAAAACAGCAGATCGAAAACGAAGTACACCAGCCTGTTGGTTCTGCCCTGCGCCAGCGCATCCTGCAGAACTCCGAAGTCCGGCGCGCCCTTCGCGTCGAGCGCGACCACCTCGCCGTCGTAAATTCCGTCCGCAAGCTGCGACGCCGCACGCGCGATCGATCCGAATGTGGCGGTCCAGTCGAGCCCCTTGCGCGTCCGCAGCGTCGCGCGCCCGTCTTCGACCCGGGCCTGGATGCGGTAGCCGTCGAACTTGATTTCATGCACCCATCCCGGCGCCCGCGGCGGCCGTTTCACCAGCTTGCACAGTTCGGGAGTTATGAACTGCGGCATCTTCGCGCCGCTGCCGGGCGCGGGCCGCGCGCGCGTCGTGCTCGTCGCCGGCTGTCCGATGCCGCGCGCGTCACGAGCGGTATCGGCGGCCCCGTCCCGGTTCGAATTCCATACCGCGTCGTTGGTCGTCGGATGATCGCCGGCGACGATGAACGGCTTGGGCGGGCGCCCCTTGCCGGCAGCGATCTCCGCCATCGTGCGGCCGGATGCGACCGAACGGTCCTGATCGAGAAGCGCGTCGTCCTTGTCGTCGCGGGCGTACTGGTCGCGATGCTTGATCAGCAGCCAGTTATTTCTCTTCTCTCCCGGCCGGCGATTTTTGATTCGCACCAGCACCCATTCGCCGCGCAACTTATCGCCTGCCAGCGCGAATTTCAGTTCGCCTTCGGCGATCGCCGAGGCGGGATCGTCGCCGGCCGGCATCCAGTAGCCGCGATCCCATAGCTGCACCGTGCCGCCCCCATACTGGCCCTTGGGAATGGTGCCCTCGAAGTCGCCATAGTCGAGCGGATGGTCCTCGACTTCAACCGCGAGCCGCCTGGCGTGCGGATCGAGCGACGGCCCCTTCGTCACTGCCCAGGATTTGAATACGCCATCAACTTCGAGCCGGAGATCGTAATGCAAACGGGTCGCAGCGTGCTTCTGGATGACGAATCGGCGGAGTTCCGCCGCGGGCACGGTGAGGTCGCCACTGGGCTCGGCGGTTTTGCTGAAATCTCGCTTGGTGCGGTATTCGGAAAGTCGGCTGCTGGTCGGCACAAGATGCTCACCGAGTGTGCTGCTCCAGTTAATTCTAACCGGAGTGCCGGCGCGAGGCAGCTATCCTTTGATGTAATAAGCGAGGAGCGCGCGCGTTGTATCCTGCCATGCGCAGACGGATCGCCGATGTTTGAACCGTTACGCGAGTTATTTTCGCGCGGACGCGCGGTCATCGGCTGCTTCGCGCAGGTCCTGACGTCCTGATGCGAGAATCCGCGTCTTCGTCGATGAACGCGCACATCGAGGGGCAGGCCGAAAGCGGCATGTACCGCCTCGGCCGCCGAGGGCGGAAACGAACAGAGACGAAGAAAGCAACGGGGGCGCGACCGACGCACCCCCGTTTTAGTGACAGTCTGCTACCAGCGATCGCGGCCGCGATTTCCGCCGCCGCCGCGGTTGCCGCCGCCGCGATTTCCACCGCCGCCGCCGCCGAAGCTCGACTCGCGCGGCTTGGCCTCGTTCACCTTGATGTTGCGGCCCTTCAGCTCGGTCTCGTTGAACTGCTGAATCGCCTTGGCCGCCTCGTCCGCAGTGGACATCTCGACGAAGCCGAACCCCTTGGATTGGCCGGAGAATTTGTCAGTGATAATCGCGACGCTCTGCACCTGTCCGACCTGCGAGAAAAGCTGCTGCAGGTCATCGTTGGTGACCGCGTAGGCCAGATTGCCTACGTACAATTTGCTGGGCATCAATTGCCCTCCGTGGGTACTTGTCGGGAAGCTCTCGAACAGAGGACCCGGGCTCATTCCCGGGCGTTTGATAGGGAACACTCCGACCGTTGTCGCACACAGCGTATGCTATTGCCGGGCGCAATGGAAGTGGGGTGCCGAGCGAGCCCCGGTAAACCCGCCGCCCGGTTCCCTGGCCGCCCTGCCGAGCGCATTTTGCCCTAGCCGGCCGCTTTACGGGTCGCGCGTCACCACGATTCCGCTTCCGCGCAGCATCGGCGAGCCGTCGATCGCGCAAACCGCCGACGCGCCCGGCACCTGCCGCGGCCCGGCGCGCCCGGTAACCTGGAACACCGCTTCGGCGATGTGCCCCATCCCGTGCAGCCGACCCTCGCTCAGGCTGCCGCCGAAGGTATTGAGCGGAAGCTCGCCGCCAAGCGCGATCCGCCCGCCCTGCACGAACTCATGGGCCTCGCCCCGCGCGCAAAAGCCGGCGGCCTCGAGCCAGTACAGCGCGGACGGGGCGAAGCCGTCGTACAACTGGGCCGCGTCCATCTCGGCGGGGCCGAGCCCGGCGTTGGACCAGAGTTTGCCGGCCAGCGACTGTCCGCATGCCACGTAGTCGTCGAGCGTGTAGAAGAGCAGCGTGGGCCGGGACACGGTGTTCTGCCCATGGCCGGCGAGATACGCGGGCGGATGGCGCAGGTCGCGCGCGCGCTCGGCCGTGGTCATCACCATCGCCACGCATCCTTCGACCGGCACGTCGCAATCGAACAGGCAGAAGGGCTCCGCGATCATGCGCGCGGCGAAATAATCGTCGCGCGTCATCGGTTTGTCACGGAAGAACGCGCGCGGATTGAGATTGGCGTTGCGCCGCGAGTTGACCGCGAGCGCGCACAGCGCCTCGCGCGTCGCGCCATAGGTATGCATGTAGCGGCGCCAGGCCAGCGCGTGCGACTGGATCACGCTGATGCATCCCCAGGGCGCGAGAAACTGCGCCTCGCCCGCCGCGCGCGCGCCGCTGAACGCGCCGTAGCGGCGCGGCTGATGCATCGCGCGCCAGATCAGCACGTAATCGCACGCGCCGGCGATCAGCGCGTGCGCGCCCTCGATCGCGGGAGCCGCGATCATCCCGGTTTCGACCTGCGCAAACCATCGCACCTCGGGCGCGAGCTGCAGATGGTTGACGATCCACGACACGCTGACGATATCCACGCCGTCGCGATTGCCCGCGCCCAGGAACGGCGCTTCGGGATAGGTCGCGAGTCCGTCGATCTGCCGCGGGCTCAGGCCGGCGTCGTCGATCGCCGCGCGGCAGGCGTCGAGCGCGAGCAGACCGAGCGGCCGCTTCGATTCGCGCACCAGCTCTGAAAAGCCGATTCCGGCGATCGCCGTCTTGCCCTTGCCTTGCCACATCGCACTCATCTCGCCTCACGCCAGCCGGAACTGCGGCAGCACCACGTCCGCGCCGCGCTCCTCGAACCAGACCTCGACGCGGCCGCCGATGCGCACGCGCTCGAGCTCGGCGCGCGGCAGATTGGCCACCATCAGCAGCATCGGCTGCTCGTCGAGTTCGACCACGAGATTGACGTACGGGACTTCCGACTCGAACCCGGCGATGCTCGGCTGATGCATCACGGTGAAGCTGTAGATGCTCCCGCGGCCGGAGAGCGGCGCAAACTCGAGCTCCTGCGACGAGCAGCGGTCGCAGGTCGGACGCGGCGGATGATTGTAGTAGCCGCACTGCGCGCATCGCTGCGCCACCAGCCGCCGTTCCTTTGCCGCGTCCCAGAAGGGCTGCGAAAGTTCGTCCGCAACCGGGACCGGCTTTTCACTGCCGATTGCCATCGTGAACCTTCTCCGTCGCGCCGCCCCGGACCCGCGGGCGCCGCGCGCGCGCAACGTTATAGCAATTTTGAGCGCCGGAACGTCAGCTCTCGACGGCTGCGCCGTCGGCATTACCACCGAGGCGGATTCGTGTGCACGCCCGGGAGTGCGCCCCGGGGGGCCCGCCCATCCGGGGCGCCGGCGGCGCTCAGTCGAGATAACCGGCGTGCCGCAGATATTCCGCCAGCAGGACCGCGCCGCGCCCCGCGCCCATCGCCGCGTTGTGCGTGACCAGAAGGTACTTGACGCCGTTGGGCAGAACTTCGTCGGCGCGGATGCGGCCGACCGAGGTGGTCATGCCCCGCTCGGCGTCGCGGTCCAGGCGCGGCTGCGGTCGCATCGGATCGCGATGCACCGTGATCATGTGCTGCGGAGCGCTGGGCAGCCTGAGCGCGGTGAACTCGCGGCCGAAGCCCTCGAAGGCCTCGCCGACCGCGTCGAGCGCGGCGTTTTTTTTCAGCGCCACCGCGACCGTCTCGGTATGACCGTTGAGGACGGCCGCGCGCGTGCAGGTGGCGCTCACGCGCAGGGCCGATTCCGCGATACCGCCCTCGCCGATTCGCCCCAGGATCTTGCGCGTCTCGAGCATCACGCGCTCCTCTTCGCGCGGAATGTACGGGATCACGTTCTCCACGATATCGAGCGCCGGCAGGTCACGCCCGGCGCCCGAGATACCCTGCATGGTCGTGACCATCGTCGCCTCTACGCCAAAGCGCTCATCGAGCGCCTTGAGTGTGATCGCGAGCCCGGTGGCAGTGCAGTTGGGCAGCGTCGCGATGTAGCCCTTCCATCCGCGGCGGCGGCGCTGCTCGTTGACCAGCGCCAGATGGTCGAGATTGACGCCCGGGATCACCAGCGGCACATCCGGCTCCATGCGAAACGGCCGCGCGGTGCTGATGGTCGGAAGGCGCGCGGCGTAGAGCGGCTCCAGTTCGCGCGCCGCTTCCGATTCGACCGCGGCAAATACGACGCCGATTCCATCAAGGCGAAGCCTCCGCGCTTCCTGCACCTCGAGCCCGAGCGCCTCGCGCGGCGGCTCGCATCCGCCCACGTACCATCGCCGCACGCCGCTTTGCGCATCGGTAATGGCCTCGGCGAAGGTCTTGCCGGCCGAGCGTTCGGAGGCGCCGAGCGCGGCAATTTCGAAATGCGGATGACCGTCGAGCGCGGCCAGCACCTGCTGGCCCGCGATACCGGTGGCGCCAACTATTGCCGCTTTGATTTTCATCGACAACGGCCCGTATGACCGAGCCAGTAAGGTACAGCCATCAGGCCTTGCGATCCATACGTGCGATGCGCGGACAGGTTGCGTCTGTTATTCAAAATTGCCGCGTGGCGGCGCGCCGAAACCTTCGCTCAGGCGATGACCCGCGCGGGCGCGTGCTGCAGCCGCCGCTCTGACCCATCCCCGCTGCCGGCGCGCGGCCGATCGCGCATCGCCATGAATCGGCGCTCGACAAAACGATAGTGCAGCCAGGCCGCGATCCAGGTGGCGACAAGCACCAGCACGGCGGCAATCGCAAACGCGCTCAGCGAATACGCGCCGGCACGCAGCATACCGGCCCGGTCCGCGGCCCTCAGCAGCAGCCACGCGATCAGCGTGTGAAACAGATATACGCCATAAGAGACCTTGCCCAGCGACACCAGCGGCCGCCATGACAGCGCGCGCGCGACGATCGAGGATGGACGGGCGAGCAGCGCGATAATCAGGATCGCCACCGTATATGCGCCGAGCGAATAGCCGAAGGTCGCGCTGCGCCATGAAGCGCTCGAGGGCCGGCCGCCGGTGACGAAGTAAACGCACACGCACAGAGCGGCCAGCGCCAGGCTCGGCAGCCATCGCGCCATCCGCATTCGCGCCCAGAGCCGGCGCGAATGTGGATGGTTCAGCAGCAGCGCCGCCGTGCAGCCGACCAGGATCACTCCGATCCGGGTGTCGCTCGCGAAATAAATCCAGATTGCCGAGGCGGGCGTCGGGCGGTCGAGATGGCCCCAGTTGAGCAGCGCGTAGAGCCCGGTGCGGTAGGCGCACAGCAGAACGGTTGCGCCGGCGCAAAACCACAATGCGCGCTGCGCCTTGAGATAGCGGAGCAGCCACGGCCAGACCAGGTAGAATTGCTCCTCGACGCACAACGACCAGACCACGACCAGAACGTCGAAATGCGGCCCGCGCGCGGCGAGCTGATAGTTGTAGGTGTAGGTGGCGAGCGCGGGCAGCACCTGCGGCACGCGCGCCAGGGCGGCGCGATCGAACACGAGCGCGCCGGCAAACACCGCCGCCAGCATGGTGGCGTAAGCCGGCCCCAGACGCAGCACGCGGCGCAGGTAGAAGCGGCCGATGTCCAGCGTGCCGGTGCTCTCGAGTTCTCCCAGCAGAATCCGCGTGATCAGAAATCCGCTGAGGACGAAAAAAAGATCGACCCCGTACCAGCCGCGCGTCAGTTCGCGCAGCAGGTTGCACGACGGCAGCGCGTCGACGCCCACATGCAGCATCAGCACCGGCAGGATGGCGACGCCGCGCAGCCCGTCGAATGCCGCAACGTAGGTGTGCCTGTTTCTCTGCACGTCGAAACCGCGAAAGCGATTTGCGGGAGCTGCCGATGGCCGGCGGAGGCCGACTACCGTTCTCTTAGCATGCGCCGCCAAGCGGATCGCCCGCGCGGATCCGATTTGAACGCGTTAGCGCGAATTTTCGGCAGAGATTCGCAACGATCGTCTCAGAACGCGCAAGCTCTTGCTGAAAAAAGCCGACCGCGCCGGTGGGCGCGGCCGAAGCGACGATTCATCCGAGCCGTTCTTCGATCCACTCGCCGACCGCGGCGAGCAGACCGTCGCCGTTATCCGTGAAACGATGATCCGCTCCGGGGAAAAGCTTCAACGTCCTGGGCTCGTGCGCGCGCTGGTAGATTTGCTCGGAGGAGGCATGCGACAGGATCGAATCCGCGGTGCCGTGCACCAGCAGCAGCGGCCGCGGAGCCAGGGCCTCGACCACGTGCGCACCGAAGAGCTGGCTCGAAATCGCGACCACCGTGCTGACCAAGGGCGAGAGCGTGCCGGCGTTGATCGCCACCGCTCCGCCGAAGGAATGGCCGACGAGCGCAGCGCGCCGGCATTTCATCGCGCCCAAAAACGACAGTCCGGCGAGCGTATCCAGCACGCATTCGCCGAACTCGTTGGGTATCCGATAGTCGAGCCGCACGACGGCGATGCCCGACTGCGGCAGCGTCGCGCCGAGGCGTGGGTAAAGCTCGGCCGGTCCGTCGAAACCGCCGAGCGCGCCGCTGACACAGAGCGCGACGCGTTCGGTTTCTCCCGCCGGATGCACGATCAGCGCAATCGCGCCGCGCGTGGTCCTGAGCCTGAGCCGGCGCGCGCCCCCGATGTCGCCATCGTTCTCGATACCGACGATGCGCAGCTTCAGATCGTCGTCGTTCATGGCCTTGGGACGCGGGCCCTGAATTTCAGACGTACAGGGCGGCTATGCGCTCCAGTTCAGGGCGGAAATTATCCGGCCGCAGCCGGCCGTCGAGCATCATGACGACAAAGCGATGCGCGCCGACCGCGGCGTACTGCTCGAGCCCGCTTTGGACCTCGGCGCGCGCGCCGCGCAGCTCGCGCCGCATGATCGTGATATCCATACGCGCGAAATCGCGTTCGGCCGCATCGCATTCCGCGCGCAGCCGGCCCAGCGCCGTCTCGAGCTCGGCGGGCGAGAGAAAAATGGGACACCATCCGTCGCCCCATCGCGCCACCCAGCGCAGCGCGTTCCTGTCCTTGCTGCCGATAATCACCGGCGGGCCGCCCTTGCGCGCGGGCTTGGGATAGCATCGCACCGGCGGGAAGTTGACATAGCGGCCCTCGAACGAGGCCTCTTCCCTGGTCCACAACTCGCGCATCGCGGCGACGTACTCGCGCGTCTGGGTCCATCGATGGGCGAAATCGGCGCCGAGAATTTCCGATTCCTCGCGGAGCCAGCCCGCGCCGATGCCCAGGATCACGCGCCCGCCCGAGAGACGGTCGAGCGTGGCCAGCTCGTTGGCCGTGAGCAGCGGATTGCGCTCGGGCACGAGCAGCACGCCGGTCGCGACCATCAGGCGCGTGGTCGCCGCCGCCGCCATCGCCATCGCCACCATCGGATCGCAGATGTGGTAGTAAATGTCCGGAATGCCGCCGTCGCCCGGACGCGTTTCGGGCAACGGCGTCGCGCTGTGCACGGGCATCACCGCATGGTCCGGCATCCATAGCGACTCGAAGCCGAGCGCCTCGGCGGCGCGCGCGAGATCGGCGGGATTGACCGTCCTTTCGTTGGGCGCAACCAGCAGTCCGATTTTCATCGCGATTCAAACTCCGCCCGCCGCCGAGGTTCAGGCAGCCTGATTTCTTTTACTGCGCTTGCGCGATGAAAGCCAAGTTTCGCCGGCCTCGTTGCCGGATCCGGACCGGCCGACGGCGTGATGACGGATGGCTTTGAATCGAACGCGCGATAGGCGATTTTCGCCGGGCGCGCGGAGCGAAGTCCCGGCTGTCTAGAGCTGTACGACGCTCCGGCGCATGGTGAGCGTGGCCGAGGCGGTGACGTTGATGTCGCGCGCGGGCAGCCCGCCCAGCACCAGCAGGGCCATGTAGCGGGGGACTTTGCGCTCGAGTCGGATCGTGAGCACGCGGTTATCCGCCGAGAGCCCGGTGAAGACGATCTCGGCGCGCGCGATGCCGTGGCGTTCGGCATACGCGTTCGCTTCTCGAACCGCGGCGTGCGGATGCGCCGGCAGATAGCGAGCGCCGACGGTTACCGCGCTATTGGCGGTCAGTTGAAGAATATCAACGTTGAGGTCGTAGTACTCCCTGGCCAGCCGGCCATGCGCCAGCAGCTCGATCGGCACCAGGATGACCGCGAGCGCAATGAGCGCCAAACGGGCGCGGAACGACAGTCGCCTCAAGCGCCGGTTGGCCACGCCCCGCATGCTATCCACGGCTTGCTTTCTCCATCGAAAATCCGCGCTCGATTGCGACGCCTGAGAAGACTCCCTACTGGGTGAGCATCGTGTGAGTGCTCGACAGCGTTGCGGGAAACGGGATGCCGAAAAAACTCGGGCTGCCGCTGCTGCCGGTATTAAAGAGAAGAACCCAGCTGGTGTCCATGGTCAGGGTGATCTGCACCGCTGTGCCCGCCGCACGCTGAGCCGCACAACTGGTCGCGGTATTTATCGCGCCCTTCGAGTCCGCCTGCAGACAGGTCATGGCCACCCCGATTCCGCCCTTTGGCGGCGCGCCGCACACGGTGCGACCGCTGCCGTAGCCGATCTTGCCCATGTAGCCCGAGGCCATCGCAGGCTCGGCCTCGTAGGGAGAAGGCGGAGTGGTCGGAGTGCCCGAGATGAGATTGGCGACGTCGCTGCATTGCGGGCTGTTGGTGTTGGCCAGGGTGTTGTTCGCCGAATCCGTCGCCCACCGCGTTACCTGATAGTCCAGCTGTCCCAGAGCCATCGACTCTCTGCCGAGCACGGCAAATTGAATCGCCACGAACAGAACGATCGCGGCGACGAACGCCGCGAGTATGAACTCGGTCATCGCCTGGCCCCGCGGCGTGCGGCTCAGGCATCGAATCCGGCGGCTGATACGCGTGTTCACGTCTTTGCTCCGTATCGATAGCTCTGCCTAGTTCGTGAGAACCGGCGGCGCCAGCGCGCCCAGCTGTGGCGCGCTGCTGCTGCCCAGCACATTGCTGGTGGTCGATCCCTGGACGAAGCAGGCGTCTATGGCGCTGGTGGTGCTGTCCTGTTCCAGGTAAACCTGCGCGAACCCCTCTATCTTGAAGCTGCAGCTTCCGTTGCATCCGGTGAAATCAACCGCGGGCACGGTCACCAGGCAGGGATCGTTGAGCGGCACCGCGCCGACGTTCGTTCCTCCGATGCCGTTCTGCTTCCCGCTGGACTTCGCCAGCAAGGCGCCGTTCCGGCACGGATCGGTCGAACTGGTCAGAGGATTGCTCGCCGCCGAACATGAGGCGAGCCTGGCGGCGAGCCCGTTTTTCGCCGGACCCGAGTTCGCCTTGTTGCCCGGGTCGCTGCCGATCGTTTCGCCGATCGTGAACGTTCCTGACGCGCCGTATTGCAGCACGTGGCCGAGCGCGCTCGCTCCGTTGCCTTGTCCGACATCAACCCACTGCCAATTTCCGCTGGCGCCGATCGATCCCACAAATTTCTGCCCGAAGGTAACGCCCTGGCCGGGGTTCAGGTTGGCCAGGCTGCACGGGCTCGTGCATTGGAGTCCGACCGGGAACAACCCGTTGGCTCCGCCCGGCGGAAAGATGCCTGCGGTGGCCTTGGCAGCAACGGAAGCATTCTGGAGACCTATCAATTTGCCGAAAGAATAAGGCACTGTTCGCTTGATGCCGACCGAAACCGTGGTGTCGGTATTGGTGGTGAAGACCATGGTGTCGGGTCCGGCATGTGCGGCGCAAAGACTGCTCGTGCCCGTATTCGAGATGCCGTTAAGGCAGGCGTAGCCGTTGACGTATTGATCCACGGCCGGCTGCACCGTCGACGCCGACCCACTCACCCCCGTGAGCTGCGACGCTCCGGCCAGCGCGGCCGCGTCCGCCGCCTTCTGGATGACCGTCCAGTTCACATAGATAACGGCGAAATCCGCGCCCAGTGCCATTGCGCCCAGCAGCACGGGCATAAACAGCATGAAGATGACCATGATTTGGCCCTTGGCGAGCCGAGGACGAGCGTTCATCTGGTGACCCCCGTGTTTAAGTAGCCCCAAAGGGCACTGACGACGGCCGCGGCCAACGCGCCCCCCGAACGTTCGCTGTAACTGCCTATGTCGTGCTTTATTTATTTATATCAGTGGACACATCAATGCAAGCCCGCGTGAAGTTGTCCCGAGGGCACTGTGCGACTGACTGGAAGACTGGCCAGTTCTCAAGCGAAACCTTTTGCCTTGAAAAGGAAACGACAACATAGAACTCAAAGATCATGCGATCTCGTCGCCACGCTGCGCATTAAGCAGTTAGGCGCTCAATTGCACGGATGGCTCGACTGCTTCACTCGAAATCGAGGACGCAACGAACGCCGGCATTCCGAGACATTGAGTGAAAGTATTTCGATATAGCTCGCGATGAGACTTTTGAAGCCCGATAAACAAAAATGAAATCAAATTAGTGCCTGTTGCGAATACTCGAACCGAGCCGTTGCACCCTTGCCACACGCAGAACCCGGAATCGCGTCTTTCGAAATCGACGGGGCGCTAAGATGATCTTAGCTCAATGTAGTTCGACCGCGTCCGGCGGCACGCAGATTGCTCAACGCGAGTAAAGAGGTTTTTTAAGCGCGGGACACGAATTTCAAGCTCGCATAGATGATTTCAACGTGAGGTCCGATGAGTACCTTTCGCGGTCAGGTAGCTGCGCTATATGCGGTCGTGATCGTCGCCGTCGTCGGAGCGATCGCCCTCGGCTCAGACGTAGCCGTGATGTACGTGAACTGGCTGCACGTGCAGAAGGTCGCGGACGCTGCCGCGCTCGCCGGCGCCAACTATCTTACCGGCTACGCCTTTACCGGCACCGCGGCGAGCGGCTGTAGTGCGCTATCGGATGACGCGAAAAAAGTCGCGTGCACATATGCCTCGGACAACGGCCTGGCGCCGGCGAGTCTCACCATAAGCGAGCCGAGCGGCACAAGTATTCGGGTTCTGGCGCAGCAGAGCGGTCTGCCTTACTACTTCTGGAAGGTTCTCGGCCTTAGCACGTACAGCGTTGCGGCGAGCGCCACCGCAGCCGCAGGCGGCCCTATCAAGACCGTCACCCAGGGGCTCTTTCCCGTGGGACTCCAGTGCACCTCGCCATGCAGTCTGTCCAGCCTCGACCCCGGCCAGTCGGTATCGTTCGGCCAGAAATTCGTGGGCGGACTCGCACCCGGAAATTGGCAGTGGCTTGACCCGACAGGCGGATCGGGCGGCGGCGACTCCGCCCTGGCCGCTGCGATACAAAGCGGCGCCTCGGCTTCGTTCTCGGTCGGCGGCAGCATCCAGTCCGAGCCCGGCAACAAGGGCAAGTCCGGGCCTGTCAAGAGCGCGTTGTCCAGTCGCCTCAACAGCTGCAATTCCATCTCCGATCCGTGCACCAGTGGGGGTGGTAATCCGGACAATATTCCGCCCAACGATCCTTGCCTGGTGGTCGTTCCGGCGGTCGATTATCACGGCTGCAACGGCAACTGCAGCCTGACCATCGAGGGCTTCGCCTTGATTTACCTGGAACCCTCGACCACCACCAGTACGAATATCAACGGATGTTTCGTCCAGGCGATCGCGCCTAACAGCATCGCCGGATCGGGCGCGCCCGGGCTCGGCGCATTACAGGTTCCGACGCTCACTCAATAAAAACCGGTACACGTTATGGGTCGATCTACCAGACAGCGCAATCGGAACTTCCAGGACACTACGCGCGCCCGGAGGCGGCGGTTCAGCCGCGGACAGGCGATGGCCGAGATGGCGTTTATCGCACCCGTCGCGATAATCGTGGTTCTGCTCGGCATCCAGTTCGCTATGATCGGCCAGGCGGCGCTGGCGCTGAGCCAGGGCGCATCGGCGCTGGCGCGCTATGCGGCGGTAAATCCTGGCACGATGGGCCCGAATGGAACCGTTACAATGACGACGGCGATGCAGCAGCTTTTGTCGTCGTCGATCTTGACCAATGGCGGAAGGGATCTCACCGTAACCATCGCGTCGTATTCCGGAACCTCGACCACTACGACCAATTCGCCCGGATATACCGACCGCCTGGTCATCAACCTCAGCTACAACGCCACCTCGAAGATCGCGCTGCCCAATCCGTTCCTCGGGGTCAGATTCCCGACCACGCTGAGCGCGTCCGACTCGCAGATGTACGAATGAGATGCGGGGCAGCAGCCCCGCATCCGCCCGATCGACGGTCGACGGCGCAATCGCAGCGGGCGATTCGAGCATTGCGCGCGCGCGCGGTTCGATCGCGCGCGGCGGCTATTTCTTGGGCGCGGTGACTTCGGTGAAGGCGCGGATCGCCTCGACCGCGGTGGGCACGCCGCTGTACTGCGAGAGATGAAAGATCATCTCCTTGATCTCGGTGTGCGTGATGCCGAGGTTGAGCGCGCCGCGCATGTGCACGCGCAGCTCGGCGCCGCGGCCGAGCGCGAGCAGCGCCGCCATCGTGATCATCGAGCGCGTCTTGATCGGCAAGCCCGGGCGTCCCCAGATACCGCCGAACAGCTCGTCGTTGAGGAACTTGCCGAAATCCGGATCGAAGCCGCTCAAGAAATCGTTGCCCGCCTTGGCGCCTTTCTCGCCCCACAGTTGCGTGCGTATCGCCATGCCCTTTTCGTGCTTGTCGTCAGCCATTTTCGGTTGCTCCTTGGATTAGCCAGTGACGGAACTTGCGCGGTCGAATCGCGGCGGCTGGGCCGCTTCAGGTGGCGGCGCGCACCTTCACGCCGGCGCGCTCTTCCTGGACCATGAAGGTCGCGGACGAATCCTTCTCGCCCCAGCCCTTGTTCAGCGCCTCGAGAAAGTCCTGCTCTGCGTGCGCGGCCATCGGCATGGGCACGTTCAGCTCGCGCGCCAGCTCGGTGGCGAGGCCGAGGTCCTTGCGCGCCAGCTTGAGCGCGAACGTCACCCGATCGAAAGTGCCGCGAAAGATCATCTTGGGCAGCGCCGCGTTCAACACCATCCCCTGCCCGTAAGCGCCACCCTGCACCGCGCGCAGCAGCGCCTCGGGCGACACTCCCGCCTTCACTCCCATCGTGAACGCCTCGGCCAGCAACTGCGTCGAGCAGATGGCGATCATGTTATGCACCAGTTTGGCCACCGAACCGGCGCCGATCTCGCCGATATACGTCACCTTATCGCCGATCGCGTCGAGCACCGGCTTGACTTCGTTGTAATCCGCCTCGCTCCCGCCGACCATCACCGCGAGTGTCGCCTTGCGCGCGCCGACCACGCCGCCGCTCACCGGTGCATCGAGCATCCGGATGCCGCGCGCCTTGAGTCGCGCGTGAACCTGGCGCACGACGGTCGGCGAATTGGTCGAGAGATCGATGTACAGGCTGCCCGGCGCCATCGCGCCGATGAGCCCGCCCTCGCCAAGCGCCACGGCTTCGACCTCGCGCGGTCCGGGCAACGAGGTAAAGACGACTTCAGCTTCCCGGGCGACGGCAGCCGCGCTGTCGGCCCATTTTGCGCCGCCGGCAAGATGCGGCTCGGCCATCTGGCGGCGCACGTCATTGACCGTAACCTGGTGGCCCGCCTTCATCAGGTTGAGCGCCATCGAGCCGCCCATGTTGCCGAGCCCGATAAATCCAATACGCATAGGTACCTCCCGTGCCGGGAAAAATTGCGGCCGCGATCCGCCGCAAAAGCTCCGGTGGCAAGCCCCCTTAAAGCATCGCCCGACAAATCCCGCAAGGAAAAACGCCCCATCGTGCGATACGCGGCGCGTCTTACTCCTGCCGCCGGCTTGCGCAATTCGCGCTCGCGCGCCGGCTTCGATGGCGCCTGACCGATAGGTCGGCGGTTGACTTTGGGCCGGGGCTCCGGTAACCGTAATGGGCCTGATGGCCTTATCCAGAGCGGCGGAGGGACTGGCCCGATGATGCCGCAGCAACCGGCCCGCAACAGGGTGCTGGTGCTAACTCCAACGGAGCCCGCACGAGGCTTCGGTAGATAAGGCGAGAGTCCTGGTACCCTCGTCCTTATCCGGAACGAGGGTTTTTTATTTTTTGCCCCTCGCGACGCAGCACGGAATGGCAAGGCCGGGCGTGAGGATGACTTGGCAAATCAATCGATCCTGATCATCGGCATGGGCGGCCTGGGAGTTCCCGCCGCGTGCGCCCTCGCGCGCGGCGGCGCGGCGCGGCTCGGCCTGGTCGACTTCGATAGCGTCGCCCTCTCCAACCTGCCGCGCCAGGTGATCTATGGCATATCGAGTCTCGGCCGGCTCAAGGTCGAGGCCGCCGCCGAACGTCTGCGCAAGGATTACCCGGGCGTGGCGGTGGCAACCTACCCGGTCGCACTCGACGCCGCCAACGCCGCGGATCTGATCGGGCGTCACGGTTTCGTCATCGATGCGACCGACGATCCCGCCTCCAAGTTTCTCATCAACGACGTCTGCGTGGCGCTGCAACGGCCGTTCGTTTATGCGGGCGTGCTCGGGATGAGCGGGCAGGCGATGACCGTGATCCCCGGCCGCACGGCGTGCCTGCGCTGTCTGTTCGAAGAGCCCCCGGCGCCGGGCGAGATCGCAAGCTGCCGCGAAGCCGGAATCATCGGGCCGGTGGCCGCGGCGATCGGCGAGGTCGAGGCGGCCGAGGCATTGCGATGGCTTCGCGGCACGGAGCCGGAACTCGCGGGCAGGATTCTGACCTACGACGCCGGCGCGGGCGCAACGCTGCGCACGCTCGCGGTCAGCGTGCGCGCGCAATGCCGATGCGCGCGAGCGCCCGGCATCGGGCCGAGCGCGGCGGAGGCGGCCGCGCGCGAGCACACGACCAACCATTGAGGATCATGCGATGAGCCACGTCACCAATCTGAAATGCCGCGAGTGCGGCCAGGAGTATCCGATCAAGCCGCTCCATGTATGCGAGGACTGCTTCGGGCCGCTCGAGGTGATCTACGACTATGCCGCGATTCGCGCGGCGGTTTCGCGCGCCGCGATCGGCTCGCGCCCGCACAACCTCTGGCGCTACCGCGAGCTGCTGCCGGTCGACGGCGAACCCGAGGCCGGGCCGTTCTCGGGCTTCACCCCGCTGCTGCACGCGCGGCGCCTGGGCGCGGAACTGGGGCTCAAAAAACTCTACATCAAGGACGACACCGTCAACCATCCGACCCTCTCGTACAAAGATCGGGTGGTGTCGGTGGCGATCACCAAGGCGCGCGACTTCGGCTTCACCACGGTTTCGTGCGCCTCGACCGGCAACCTGGCCACGGCGGTCGCGGCGCACGCGGCGCGCGCCGGGCTGCGCTCGGTAATCTTCATGCCCGAAGGCGTCGAGTCGGGCAAAATCGTCGGCTCGTCGATCTACGGCGCGCGCGTGATCACGATTCGCGGCAACTATGACGACGTCAACCGGCTGTGCAGCGAGATCGCGGACAAGTACGGATGGGCCTTCGTAAATATCAATCTCCGACCCTATTACACCGAAGGCGCCAAGACCTTCGGCTTCGAGGTCGCCGAGCAGCTCGGATGGAAGCTGCCCCACCACATCGTGCTGCCGACCGCCGGCGGCACCATCCTGCCCAAGGTCGCCAAGGCCTTCAAAGAGCTGAAGGAAGTCGGCCTGGTGCATGGCGGTGAGTTCAAGATTCATTGCGCCCAGGCCGCGGGCTCGGCGCCGGTGGTGCACGCGCTGCACAAGAACACCGACCTGATAACTCCGGTCAAGCCCGACACCATCGCGAAGTCGATCGCGATCGGCAACCCGGCCGACGGCTTCTATGTGCTGCGCGCGGTGCGCGAATCGGGCGGATGGGGCGAAGCCGCCGCCGATGCCGAGATCATCGAGGCGATCAAGCTGCTGGCGCGCACCGAGGGCATCTTTGCCGAACCCGCCGGCGGCACCACGCTGGCCGTGGCGCTCAAGCTCATCGCCTCAGGGCGCATCAAGACCGATGAGAGCGTGGTGGTATCGATCACCGGCAACGGCTACAAGACGCTCGAGGCGGTCGCGCAAAGCATCGAGCCGCCGCTGGTGATCGAAGCGCGGCTCAAGGATTTCGACGCGATTTACGAGCGGCTCGGCGACGGCAAACGCTCGCTCAAGGGCGCGGCCTGAGCCGGCGCTTTTGCCGGTGGCGCAGCATTCGCATGACAGATAATCTCTTGTGAGGTAGGAAATTCAGCATATGGCAATCAAGGTGCGCGTACCCACCCCCCTGCGCCGGTTCACCGGCGGCACCGATGAAGTGGCGGCCGTCGGCGAGTCCGTGCGCGCGGTCATCGAGGACCTCGAAAAACGTCATCCGGGAATGCGCGAGCGGCTGCTCGACGACAAGGGCGAGCTGCGCCGCTTCGTCAACATTTATCTCAACGGCGACGACATCCGATTCCTCAACCAGCTCAACTCGCAGGTCAAGGATGGCGACGATATTTCAATCGTCCCGGCAATCGCCGGCGGCCGCTAGCCTCGAGCACGTTCCGCCGTCGCGCGCGCACAGCGTGCTCGAGCTCATCGGCAACACGCCGCTGCTCGAGATCACGCGCGTGACCGAGGGCCTGCTGCGCCCGGGCGTGCGGATTTTCGCCAAGCTCGAGGGCTTCAACCCCGGCGGCTCGGTCAAGGATCGCGCCGTGCGCCAGATGCTCGAGCTGGGGCTCAAGCGCGGCGAGCTGCGCCCGGGCAAGGTGATCATCGATTCGACCTCCGGCAACACCGGCATCGCGCTCGCGATGGTCGGGGCGGCGCTCGGCTATCCGGTCGAGATCGTGATGGCCTCCAACGTGAGCCGCGAGCGCAAGAAGATCATCGAAGCCTTCGGCGCCAAGCCGATCTATTCCGATCCGCTCGAAGGCTCGGACGGCGCGATCACGCTCTCGCGCAAAATCATCGCCACCAACCCCGAAAAATACTTCAAGCCCGATCAGTACAACAACGAGGCCAACCCGCTGGCGCATTTTGAAACCACCGGGCCCGAGATCTGGTGCCAGACCGCGGGCGAAGTCACCCACTTCGTCGCCGGCATCGGCACCGGCGGAACCGTGATGGGCACCGGCCGCTATCTGAAAGCGCAAAACGACGCGATAAAAGTGATCGCGGTCGAGCCCGACGACGCAATGCACGGGCTCGAGGGGCTCAAGCACATGGCGTCCTCGATTGTCCCCGGCATCTTTCACGCCGAAGAACTCGACGACCGCATCGCGATCGGCACCGAAGACGCCTACGAGATGGTGTACGCGCTCGGCCAGCTCGAGGGTGTGCTGGTCGGCCAGTCCTCGGGCGCGGCGATGGTTGCGGCGCTGCGCGTCGCGCGCGAGCTGCGCGACGGCTGCGTGGTGACTGTGTTTCCGGATTTCGGCGACAAGTATCTATCCACCAATCTCTGGATCGGATGGGAACAGTGGCGCAAGGAGCGCCTGGAAAAGCTCGTCAGCAAATGGAACGCCTCCGCGAGCGCTACTACCTGACTTACCCCAAATCGCTCATCCGCGAGCCCCTGCTTTATCACCTGGTCAAGAAGTTCGACCTGGTGTTCAATATCCGCGGCGCGAGCGTCTCGGAAGAGATGGGCCTGGTCGCGGTGGAATTCGAGGGCTCCAACGAGCAGATCGAGCGCGCGCTTGCCTGGCTGCGGCAAAGCGGCGTGACGGTCGAGCCGATCGAGAAAAACGTGATCGAGTAGCCTGCCCGCTGGGCGCGCATCCGCGCGAAGCACTGCGGTGCCGCGTCCGAAACCGCCGGCGTATGATTCTGAGCGACGAACAAATCGAGCGATACAGCCGGCAGATAATCGTGCCGGGCTTCGGCGCAGGCACCCAGGAGCGCCTGCGCACCGCCCGCGTGGCGATCGTTGCCGCGCCCGCCGCCGCCGAGACCGCGGCGTTGTACCTGGCAGGAGCGGGTGTCGGCCATATCGCGATCCATCCCGCGGCCGAACCTCGGACGTATCGAAGGCTGGTCGGGCGAATGAACGACCTCGACGCCGATGTCGCGGTTGAAATCGCCGCGAAGGATGCTGAGCCGGCGCCGGGCGTCGGCGCCGATCCGGTACTCGCGTTGCTCGGCGACGCCGCGGCCGCCGCCGTCGCCGAGCGGCTTTTCCGGGCACGGCGCCCCCGCTCGGCGATCCTGGCGCGGCTCGACTCACCGGGCCGGATCGCGATGTTGCCGGCGCCGCCGCCGTGCCCGCTATGCGCCGACGCGAAGCTGCTGAGCGCGATCGGCGATCGCGCCGCAAATGCCGGCGTCGTCGCGATGGTCGCGGTGGCCGAATGCCTCCGCATGCTGGCGGGCGTCGGCGAGATGTCCGGACCGCGAGTGATCGAATTTACCGGCTTGGCGACCCGCACAGCTGCACTGACTCGACGCCCATCGGAGGGCGTCGCGCCGGCGCGCTGCGCCTGCGAGACGCCGTGAGCACGCCGCGCGCGTCCGGCCTCGCCGCAATCCCCGGAAAAGCGCGCGAACGAGGCGCCGGCCATAGACTTTGGATGTTCGATTTCGATAACACACTGGCGCCGCTCGAGCCGGCGGTTGATTGGGCCGCCGGCAGGCGCGAATTGCAGGCATGGCTCGCCGCGGCGGGCATCGCGCCGGCGCTGTTCGAGGAAATTCCGCGCGGCAACCTGTTGTTGTACGAGGCGTTGCGCGCGCGGCTCGCCGCCGGCGGCGAGCCCGCGCACGCCACATGGCCCGAGGCGGCACGCGCCGCGTTTGCGCGCGAGGCGCGCGGCGGCGCCGCGGCCGCGCTCCTTGACGGCGCATGCGCGATAATCGAACGTTACGAACTCGCCGGCGTCGATGCGGTAAGTCCGGCGCCCGGCGCGCTCGAGCTGCTCGGCGCGTTGCGCGCCGCCGGCGCCGCGATCGCAATCGTCACCTCGAATTCGTCGCGCACGGTCGCGGCATGGATGCGCGCGCGCGGCGCGGCCGGCCTCGTCGATCGGATCGTCGGACGCGACAGCCGCCTCGCCCTCAAGCCCTCGCCCGCAACCCTGGAGCGCGCGCTGGCGGATGCCCGGCTCGAGCCGTCGCAGGCGGCGTTCGTGGGCGACAGCGAGAGCGACCTTCGCGCCGCGGCCGCCGCGCGAGTTCGCTTTTACGGCGTGAATGCGCGGCCACAAGGGCGCGAGCGGCTCGTCGCGCTGGGCGCGTCGCCGGTCTTTGCTTCGCCGGCGGAAATGAGCCTCCATCTCGGTCTCGCACCGCGGAACGCGGCCGACTAGGCAATATTGCGGCGCGGGCCTGCATTAAATAGCTTGATTTGCTCGATCCCTAATCCTTAATCGGGAGATGAATTCCAACACGATGAGCGAGGGCTTTACCTTGTGGTTCACCGGTCTCTCGGGCGCGGGCAAGTCCACCCTGGCCAACCTGGCCGCCGAGGAGTTGCGCCGGCGCGGATACCGGGTCGAGGTCCTGGACGGCGACGAAGTGCGCACCCATCTGTCCAAGGGGCTCGGCTTTTCCAAAGAGGATCGCGACACCAACATCAGGCGCATCGGCTACGTATGCAAGCTGCTCGCGCGCAACGGCGTGATTGCGATCGCCGCGGCCATCTCGCCCTATCGCGAGGTGCGCGACGAGGTGCGCGCCCAGCACGCGCGCTTTTTCGAAACCTACGTCGAGTGCCCGCTCGAAACCCTCGTCGAGCGCGACGTCAAGGGACTGTACAAAAAAGCGCTGGCCGGCGAACTCAAGGGCTTCACCGGCGTCTCCGATCCCTACGAGCCGCCGCTCGCCCCCGAGTTGACGATCGTCACCAGCCGCGAAGCTCCGCACGAGAGTCTCGCCCGGCTGCTCGCCAGTCTCGAAGAGCGCCGTTTTATCAGCCGCGATGGAGTCGGACGATGAGCAACGGACCCGGTGAAGCAATCGGCGCGCACGGCGGCGGCGCGCTCGTCGATCTCAAGGCGCCGGCGCCCGAGCGCGCCGCGCTCGCGCGCCGCGCCGAGGGTCTCACGACGATCGCGCTCGGCGCGCGCGAACTCGCCGACCTCGAGATGCTGGCGTCGGGCGCGTTCTCGCCGCTGCGCGGCTTCATGGGCGAGGCCGATTACGTTCGCAGCCGGGACGAGATGCGGCTGGCCGCTGGCGCGCCGTGGTCGATCCCGATCACACTCGGCGTGGGCGAGGCCGAAGCGCGCGCGCTCAAACCGGGCGACGAGGTCGCGCTGGCCGACGCCGCCGGCGCGCGGCTCGCGATAATGAAGCTGGCGGAGATTTTCCGCGTGGACCGTGCGCGCGAGGCGCAGGCGGTATTCGGGACCGCCGACCTGGCGCATCCGGGAGCCGCCAATGTGCTCGCCACGCCGCCCTGGTGCCTCGGCGGCGAGGTCACGCTGCTCGCCGAAATCCCGAGCCGCAACTTCCTCGAGTACCGGCTCGAGCCGCGCCAGACCCGCGCGGCGTTCGCGGCGCGCGGATGGCGCAAGATCGTCGCGTTCCAGACTCGCAACCCGACCCATCGCGCGCATGAATATATCCAGAAAGCGGCGCTCGAGATCTGTGACGGCCTGCTGCTCCATCCGCTGGTCGGCGAGACCAAAGGCGACGACGTCCCGGCCGCGGTGCGGATGGAGACCTACAAGGTGATGCTCGAGTTGTACTACCCGCGCGATCGGGCGATGCTCGCGGTGATGCCGGCGCACATGCGCTATGGCGGGCCGCGCGAGGCGATTCTCCACGCGATCGTGCGGCGCAATTACGGCTGCACGCATTTCATCGTCGGACGCGATCATGCCGGCGTGGGCAGCTACTACGGCACTTACGATGCGCAGAAGATCTTCGACCGCTTCAGCCCGGACGAAATCGGCATCGTTCCGCTAACTTTCGAGAACACTTTCTATTGCCGCAAATGCGCGGCGATGGCTTCGTACAAGACCTGTCCGCACGACGACGCCGACCGCCTGCTGCTCTCGGGCACCAAGGTGCGCGAGATGCTGCGCCGCGGCGAGGCGCCGCCGCCCGAGTTCACGCGGCCCGAGATCGCGGCGATCCTGACCCGCGCGATGCGCGCGACGGACTGAGCCGGCGCTGCGCCGGCACCCCGCAGACGATCATTCGCGGCTAATTGTCGTCGTCGGCGGGAGCGACGGGAGCGTCCTGGTCGGCGTCGTTATCTGACGATTGCTTCCGCTGCTCGGCCGACGAGCCGTCGTCATTCTCATCCGCGGGCGGCTGCATATTGGTTTGCGGAAGCTGCGCATCGGGATTGTCCTGCGGCCGATCGACGCCCGCGTTGGGGTCGGTCATGCCGCCGTTTGCGCCTGCTCCCTGATCTTCAGGCGCCGCCCCGGCATCGGGAGGCGTTGCCGCATCCGGGTCGGCACCCTCGGTCTGCCCGGCCTCGGACCCGTTTTCATCGCCCATCCCGGGCGCCGGGACGTCTGCGGAACCCGGCAAGGCGACCGGCGGATCGGTCTGCACCAGAGCGACGGGCGGTCGTGCTGACGAGGTTCGCGGCGCGATGCCGCGCAAGTTCGGCGTCAGGCATACGGCCAGGAGCAGACTGAACGCCCAGGTCATCGATGCGGATTTCATAATTGCCTCTTGTTGTGACTTCCTATTGCAACGGCGGCTCGCCCGACTGCGACGGCTCAAGCACCGGGGAGCCGTGATGCGACACGAGCCACCATCGATCCTGCGCGCGCTCGAACACGTTGGTCGCCAGCACCTGCGAACGCGCCGGACCGTCGTAACCGCGCTGGACCAGGTTCTCCTCGACGATCACCACCGCCAGGTCGCCGCTGGTTACTATCTGTGCGTCGCCCAGCTCGATCTTGACTTCGAACACGCTCTCGAAGATGCGCTCCCAACTGGTCATGATCGGGCCCCAGCCGACCAGTCGACGCCATCCGGGATGAATGCATACGATGCGCGGGTCGCGCAGCCAGACCGCGCTCATTTTTTCAATGTCCAGGCTTTCGAATGCGCGATAAAAAGCGCGATTCGCTTCAAGAATCGATTGCTGCTCAGACATGGGACCGCTCCCCGGCCAGGTCCAGCGGCTCATCGAGTTTATCTGACTTGCAACAGTATACGCCAGCCGTCCTTCGGGCCCGACAGGGCGCTTTGGCGAGCGGGGCCGGGCCGCGCGCGCTCCGGCGCCGGCCGGGCCAAACGACTCCGGATGCCCACTGCCGCGAGCGGTACAGGCTGGAACCAGACCCCGCAGTCAGTGAAGTCTATTGGTTGTCCGCCGTGGCGGCCAGGCTTCGCAGGTAAGGGTCCTGGAACGAAGCCCAGGCCTGGAGACGCAGTTTGTCACGAGCCATCGTTGCGGCATAAGTCGAATCGCCGGCGAGATCATGACGCTCATCGGGATCGGCCGCCAGATCGTAGAGCTGCGCGCGGCCAAGATTGAAGTCGTAGATGTACTTCATCATGTGCGCGTCAATGACGCCGAGGATGAAGTTGGTATCGTCCGCGAACAGGTAGGCGCGCCGATGCGGCCGCCAACGGAACAGCGACACGCCCTGCCACTGCGCCGGCGAGGGCAGACCGAGCAGGCTCAGCAGCGTCGGCGCGATATCAATTTGCCGTCCCGGCTGGTCCACCGGCAGGCGCTCGCGGAACAGGCGCGGATTCACGATCATCAGCGGCACCTGCAATTCTTCGTTGTAAACCGTGAAGCCGTGCACGGTCTCTCCGTGCTCGCCGAAGGCTTCGCCATGATCCCCTGTGATCACCAGCAGGGTGTTGTCTGCAAGCCCCATTTGCTGGAGCCGATCGGCCAGCCTGCCAATCAGCGCGTCGATCGATTGCACGCCGTTCAAATACCGGTTGAGCATCGGATCGCGCACGGCGAAACTTCGGTCGCCGGCCGCGATATACGGATGATGGGTGTCCATCGTCCACAGAGTAAGAAAAAACGGCTTCGTCCGGTGCGCGTCGATCCAATCGACTGCGGCCGATAACAGCGGTGGATCCTGCGGCAGGCGCGGATCGCGATGCTCCGCCACAACGCTGGTGAAACCGTGATCGAGCAGGAACTCGGAGCGCCGATCCTCGGATATGGATCCTGAATCGATGAGCGCGGTCGCATAGCCGTGCTGCTCGAGCAGCGCGGGCAACCCGCGAGAGGCCAGGTCCGGATGCCATCGCGGAACCGGAAACCAGTCAAGCCGCGGATACAGCGAGCAGAACAACGCCGTCATTGCGGCGGACGTGTTGCCCTGCGCCGCGTAAATGTGGTTGAAAACCGCCGCGTGGCTCTCCAACCGTTTTAGTTGCGGAGTGTCATCGTATGGTGCCCCGTACAGGCCGAGGTTGTGCGCCCCCACCGACTCCATCACCACCATCACCACATTGTACCGCGGCGTCGTCGGCAAAAGCGCCGGCCAGACCGAGGCATATGCGGGACGTCTCCCTTCGGGTTCGAAATCGTCGTAGTAATCAGCCAGTGCAGAGCTGGGCAGAGGTTTCTTCTCGAACCACGGCGAGATGAACGCCCATTCCGCATTGAGCGCCGCGGACGGATAGCGGAGATGCCGCGCTGCCCAGGCATGCGCTCCCACAACATAAATCAGGATAAGAGCCAGGCAGAGCGGCGAATAGAAGCGCGCCCGCGCATGGCGCAGAAAATCGGGCGCGTAGCGCGACAGACCCTCGGTCACCGCTATCGTGGTCAGAATTCCTATGAGCACCCATACGTACGGCGTAGCCGCACCCATCGCGTACGGAATTGAGCCCGAAATCAGGTGCAGATCATCAGAGAGAATAAACAGTTTGTAGGTGGCGTCCGTATGGAGATACGAGAAGATGATGTTATCCACGGCACCCCAGACCGCGAGCAGCAACACCACGCAGTAGCCTGCGCGTGTCACGCTTCGGGACGCGCGCGGGCTTCGTGCAAACCAGAAAAACCCGTGCGCCACCCATGCCAGCACCGTCATGACAAACACGTCCTGGTAGGCGAGCAGCGGCAAGTAGACCCATGGCACTGGCCGACAGAGGAAGTACACGTTGGTTACCCGTTGCCGAAGCATCTCGACCGCGAGTCCCAAAACAGCGGCAAAAAGGAATTCCGAACCTGTGATTCGGCTGCAATTCAGACGGAAAAAAGGCGAAACTTCGACTTCCTTTGCCGCCGAGCGAGATCTGATGTCATACGATAAGAGGAAAGATCCCATCTTGAAGCAGATGGTATCGTTCAATTAACAAGCAGACAACCTATTTCGGATTTGAAAAGTTGAAATAGGTCTTTAAGACTTGAATTGATGATTATAGCTAAAACAAATCACGCTCTGGGCTAAAGAATCCCGGCGAGACAACTGCAATTCAGATCCCCGCGCCCGGCACAACGGACAAGCTCAGGTACGATTCAAACCCGCATTCGTGCATGACCGTCTGCAGTGCGGGTCGCGTCTCGGCGTCGGCGAACAATTCGTGACCCGTGTTGGGATTACGGTCGAATCGGGGAAAATTCGACGAACTGACCTCCAGCCGCACCCGATGGCCGGCCTTGAACACGTTGGCCGTCGCCCACAGATCGATCCTGAACTCGTATACCTTTCCCGCAACCATCAGGCGCGGCTCGCTTGGCGATTCGCGCACGCGCGCGCGGATTATCCCGTCAGTCAGGTTGCGCGCGAACCCGCAGGGCCCGACATCCACCAGCTTGGCGGTGAAATCGGTATCCGGCGCTGACGATGACGCGTACAGCGTCACGCTCACCGGACCGATAACCGCCAGGTCCTCGGCGAGCGGCTCGGTCGTATAGACCAGCACGTCCGCGCGATGCTCGACCATGCTCTGGTCGAGCGCGCCGCCCGGTTGCGCATTGGCGTAGCAGCAGAGGCCCCCGCCGACGGTCGGCACCGGGTTGAGCGGATTATAGAGAAACGAATCGGGCGGCTCTTCGCCGGGCGCTTCGCGCGCGAGCGCGCCGTCGCCATAGGCGCTGTTGGCTTTGCCGCGGCTGTGCAGGTAGTAGCGGCGCTCCTCGGCGCCCGGCGGCGGCCAATCTTTCTCCTCGCGCCATTGATTGATGCCCATCACGAAGAGCTTTACCGGCGCGTCCCGGTCCACGCCGTTGTCCGCCCCCTTGAGCCAGTGATCGAAAAATCGCAGTTGCGCGCCGTCGTAATCGATCGCCACCGGGCCCGAGCGGAAGCCGTAGTCGACCTGGCCGACCAGGCTCGAGAACGGCACGGCGTGATGCCACGGTCCGGCGAGCAGGCGCTGGCCCGAGCGCGCCGCGGGCGAGCCGCCGCGCGCCCGCATTCCGCGGTAATTGCGCAGCGAGCCGCCCATGAAGATGTCGTGCCATCCGGCGACGTTGAGCGCCGGCACCTCGATGCGGTCGTGGCGCTCTTCGATGCTGATCGCGCGCCAGTAGTCGTCGTAATATGGGTGCGCGAGCCAGTCGAAAAAGTACGGCGCCCCGGTGCGAAACAGTGGAAACTCGCTGAGCGGCATGAACTCCATCCGCTCGCGCATCACGTCGATGCTTTCCATGACCGCGCTCAACTCCGCGGCCGCCGCGGGATTGTCGCCGCGCTCGCGCATCAGGCGGCTCAGCCCAAGCGTGATCATCAGCCAACTGACGCCGAAGAACAGCTCGAACGCGCCGCCCTGGTAAACCCAACCCTCGTGGTAGTCGCTCGCCGTGATCGACGGCACCATCGCTTTCAGACTCGGCGGACGCTCGGTCGCCGCCAACCATTGCGTGGCGCCCATATACGAGGCGCCGAAGGTGCCCACTTTGCCATCGGCCCACGGCTGGCGCGCGAGGAATTCGATGGTGTCGTAACCGTCGCGCGCTTCGTCGACGAAGCATCGGAAGGTGCCCTGTGAGGCGAACAGTCCGCGGCAGTCCTGCACCACGACGTTGTAGCCGGCGCGGGCGGCGCGGACCACGTCGAGCGTGTTGAGCGTAATCAGCGGGAAGGATTTGTCGTACGGCGTGCGATTGAGCAGCACTGGCAGCCGCGCCGGCCCTTCGGGCCGGTAAAGGTCGGCCTTGAGCACGCAGCCGTCGCGCATCGGAATTTCGATATCTTTCTCGATGATAATCCGGGACATCGATTCGAGTCTCCTGCACGCAGCGCGCCGCCATTTGCGCTTGACCGCGCATGCGTCTAAGGTCGCTTGTAGTCCGACGATTCCGGCTCTTCAAGCGACAGCAGACGCGGGCCATTTGACGCCCCGCCCGCCTACGCACCGGTCTCAGTTCAGGCGGACGGACGAGGAATCGATGGCGACGGAGCGACAGCGCGAGATTAGGCGGCGGCGCAAGCGGCGCGAAAAGCGTCTCAAGGCACGGGTGCGCGAAGCTCGCAAACAGAAGAAAAAGCGCTGAGGCGAATTTCGCGGGCGACGCCGGCCGCCTTGCCGCCGGCGGCATGAGGAAATATATTTAGAACTTATCGAGTCCGGTTTGTTTCTTTCATCTGTCCGTCGCGCATGTTCTCGATTGAGCTTTGCGATCACGTTTCCCCAGGGTTTCCGGGGAGATGCGCGAAGGGACATAAGGAAGCGTGGAACAGTCAGGTACGGGCGCCCGGCGCGACGCTTGAATTGCCAGGGCACAGGTGCCCGGATCCGATCGTATAAGAACATGAAGGAGGTCGGTCATGGCTTTGGCAATTAACGACGTTGCACCGGATTTTGAAGCGGAGACGACGCAGGGGCGGATTCGCTTCCACGAATGGATTGGGAATTCCTGGTGTGTTCTCTTCTCGCATCCCAAGGATTTCACTCCCGTCTGCACGACTGAACTGGGCTATATGGCGCGGATGAAGCCCGAGTTCGACAAGCGCGGGGTCAAAATCATCGGGCTAAGCGTCGATCCGGTATCCAATCACGCCAAATGGGCGGACGATATCAAGGAGACCCAGGGCTTCGCGCCCAACTACCCGGTTATCGGCGACACCGATCTGAAGATCTCGAAGCTCTACGGAATGCTTCCGGCGAGCGCCTCGGGCGACGCGTCGACGCGCACGCCGACCGACAATCTCACCGTGCGCAACGTCTTCGTCATCGGGCCGGACAAGAAGGTCAAGCTCATCATCGTTTATCCGATGACCACCGGGCGCAATTTCGACGAGGTGCTGCGCGTGCTCGACTCGCTGCAGTTGTCGGCCAAGCACAAGGTTGCGACCCCGGTCAACTGGAAGCCGGGCGAGGACGTGATCATCGCCGGCTCGGTATCCGACGACGAGGCGAAGAAGCTCTATCCGCAGGGATGGAAGGCGCCGCGCCCGTATCTGCGGATCGTGTCGCAACCCAAGGGCTAGAATTCCCGGTTCGTCTCGCGATCGGAGCGCTGCGCGACGAGTCTCCGCATCGCGAGCCGAGTTCTGACGATGCGCCGGAAGGGGTGCGATGCGCTCCTTCCGGCGCATTTCGTTTCGCCTGGTTTCGTTCGCATGTTCTATGGTTTGCCACGTTGAATCATTCACTTGCCTCAGCCAAGAAACCGGCGTTAGATTTGAATCGTCAATTAACGAGCCCCTTGTCGACACTGCTGTCGATCGCGCGATTCGAGTCTTCCAATCGCTCGGCGGCCCGATGGATTACAAGGACAAACAGGCTTCATCGCCAGGTTCCGTGATCGCCGTCCCCACCGCCCATCCGCCGGGAAGCGGCCGCCTGGTGGTGATGTCGAACCGGGCGCCGATTCGGGTCGTGCGCGAGAGCGGCAGGCAGCGCATCGAGCCGACCGTGGGCGGCGTCGGCACCACCTTCCTGCGTCTGCTCGAGCATCAGGGCGGCCTCTGGATCGCCTGGTCGGGAACGCAGAAGAAGACTCCCGGGCGGCTGCTGATGCCGCCTGACGCGGATCCGGCGCGGTTTCAAATCGTCTTCTGTCCGCTCGACGAGCGCGACGTCTCGCACTACTACTACGGCATGTGCAATCGCGGGCTGTGGCCGCTGATGCACTTCATGACCGCGAATTGCCATTTCAGCGCTCTCCACTGGCGCTATTATGAGACCGTAAACCGCAAGTTCGCGGCGCTGGCCGCGGCCGAGTCCACCGACAATGACGTGATCTGGGTGCAGGATTTCCATCTCGCGCTGGTTCCGCGCATGCTGCGTGAGCAGCGGGCGCGCGCGCCAGTTGGGCTGTTCTGGCACGTGCCGTTTCCGCCCGAGCAGATTTTCCGCGTCTTTCCCTGGCGCGCCGAGCTGCTCGAGGGGATGCTCGGCGCCGACCTGATTGGCTTTCACACCCGCTCTTACGTCGTCCAGTTCCTCAACTGCTGCGAGCGCATCCTGGGACTGCGCGTTGACCGAACCCGCAGCGAGATCGCGACCTACCGCGGCCCGGTGAGGGTCGGCGTCTTCCCGCTCGGCATTCCCGCCGACTACTTCGCCAATCTCGCGGCCACCCCGCGCGTCAAGGAGCGCACCGAGCGGATCCGCCGGGCGCTGCGCACGCCGCACGTGGTGCTGGGCGTCGATCGTCTGGATTACACCAAGGGCATCCTCGAACGCCTGCAGGGCTTCGAGCGCTTCCTCGAGACCAATCCGGCCTACCATCGCAAGGTCACGCTGGTGCTGATCGCGGTGCCCTCACGCACCAAGGTCGCCGACTATGCCGCGCTCAAGCGCGAGCTCGACGAGCTGGTCGGCCGCATCATCGGACATTTCTCGTCCGAGGGATGGGTTCCGATCCGCTATCTGTACACGCAGTTCGGGGCCGAAGACCTGGTCGCCTACTATCAGGCGGCCGACGTCGCGCTGTTGACGCCGCTGCGCGACGGCATGAACCTGGTCGCCAAGGAATATATCGCGGCCCACCTGGGCGAGGACGGCGCGCTGATTCTCAGCGAATTCGCCGGCGCCGCCGAGGAGCTGACCCAGGCGTTGCTGGTCAACCCGTACGATATCGACGCGATCGCGGCGCGCATCAAGCAGGCGCTTGCGATGGCGCCCAACGAGCGCGCGGCGCGGATGCGCGCGATGCGTACGCACGTGCATCGCAACAACCTCGAACACTGGTCCGAACTTTTCCTGAGCGCGCTGCTGCCGGAGCGAAATCCTGCCGCGGAGGCCTCCGCTGGCTATTAGACCGCAGCCGCCCCGCCTGCCCCCCGCAACCCTCGAACGGCTCGCCGCCCGCAGCCCTCTCCTGCTCTGTCTCGACTACGACGGCACCATCTCCGAGCTGGTAAGCCGGCCGTCGATGGCGGTGCCGGTGGCGGGCGCGATCGAGGCGGTGCGCGCCATCGCCGCCCATCCGACGCGCGCCGCGGTCGCGATCGTGAGCGGCCGGCCGGTCGCTCAGTTGCGCGAGATGACCGGGCTTGGACGCGAAGTGATGTACGCCGGCGTGCACGGGCTCGAAATCGCGCTGCGCGACGACGCCGAGGTCCGCACGCTGGGAGACGCCGCGCACCATTTGCCCGAGCTCGAACGCGTCCGCGCATGGCTGGCCGACAACGTTCCGCGCGACGGCGGCTTTGAAATCGAGGACAAGCATCTCTCGGTGGCGCTGCACTACCGCAACGCGGATCGCACCACGGCCATCGCGCTCTGCCGCCGTTTCGAGGAATTCGTCGCCGCCCACGCGCCGCATCTGCACGTCGCGCACAACAAGCTGGTGGTCGAGGCGATTCCGGCCGCGGCCTCCAAGGCCACGGCGCTGCGCGCGCTGAGCGATGCGGTCGGCAAGGCGTTCGAGCCGGTTTACTTCGGCGATGACCGCACCGACGAGGACGCGTTCGCCGCATTGGAGGACGGCCGCGGGCTGGGCGTGCTGGTGGGTGAGGCGCGGCCCTCGCGCGCGCACTTCCGCGTGGCCGACCCGGCGGCGGTCGCGCTGCTGCTCGAGCGGCTCGCCCGCGCGCTGGAGGCTGGCTGATGCGTCATCCCGGACGCCAAACCGTCGGCGACGGCGGTCTGTCCGCAGCGGCGGCCAGGTGCTAGAGCGTTCATTGAGGGATTCCAAAGCGACGCGCGCGCACGGGAGCATTGAAGATGGAAAATCCGGTCGACTACCGAATCACCACCGTCGAACACTTGCGGACGCTGATGGGCGAGCCGCATCCGGCAACGCCGCGCAAGCTCCTGCGCGCGCTCGACGACCTCGCGGTCGATTTCATCCGCCGCGCGCCGTTCATGGTGCTCGGCACGGCCGACGCCGAGGGCAACCAGGACGTCTCGCCCAAGGGCGGCGCGCCGGGCTTCGTCGCGGTCGAGGATCGCCACACGCTGCTCATTCCCGACCGCAAGGGCAACAAGCTGCTCTTCGGTCTGCAGAACGTGCTCGCCAATCCGCACGTCGGCCTGATCTTCATGGTGCCAGGCACCGACGAGACGCTGCGCGTCAACGGCGCCGCGGAGCTGAGCGTCGATCCGGCAATCCTGTCGCGCCTTTCGTCCGGCGGATCGCCGGCGCAGCTCGCCATCCGGGTGCACGTGCGCGAATGTTTTTTCCACTGCGCCAAGGCGCTGATTCGCTCGCAGCTATGGAAGCCCGAGAGCTGGAGCGAGAAGATTCGCTTCTCGTGGGGCAGGTATCTCGCGACCCGGAGCGACGGCGAGGGCGCGGCCGAGAAGATCGACCGCATGGTCGAACTCGACTACAAGAACAATCTCTGAAACAACCATCGCCGGGTAAAACCGCAGGTCGGCAAGGCTCTGGCGGGTCGCCGCGGAAGGTCTTTGCCGCCTTGAACGTGTCTGCGGCTTGTCGACGTTCGATCCCGACCGGGTGAGCCGGTGAAGCGATACCGGCGCGCACCCTGCATTCGGAAAGGGACGGTTCATATGTTTGGATTTGCGGTGATCGTGATGCTTTACGCGACGATCGGGCTGATGGCGGCGGCGGGCGCCATCTTCATCGTCCGGAACATCCTGGGTTCCAGGGGCGAGCAGATCTTCTACGCGATTTTTCTGGTGATGATCGCCGGCTTCTATTTGGCCTTCGCCAGCTACTTTGGGGCGACGACGGCGTGGCGGCTTGAGATAGTCGCCGTGGCGGCATTTGCGGCAATCGCTCTGCCGGGCGCGCGCTTACCCGTGGCCCTGATGCTCGGATACTCGTTGCATGGTATGTGGGATCTGCTGCACGAGCTTCAGGCGCACGGAGTTTACGCCGCCTTTGAGCCCGGTCGGCTCACCCCTGTACCGCTCGCCTACGGGTTCTTTTGTGCAGCCTTCGATTTCTGCATGACCGGATATTTCTATGCGCGACGAGCCCAATGGGCGGCCGCATGGAAGGCAATCTGACGAGACTGCTGCGCGAGCGCGTGGCACTGAACGCTGCGTAAACTGCGCGAACGAATAATTGCCCGGCCGCCGGCTGATGGCCGCGCGATGGCCGACGAGCCGTGTGTGAGCCCGAGTGCGGAATAGGCGACGGCGGCCGGGCGCGGCGCTCAGGAGCTTTCGCGCTTTTTCTCCGGCTCCCACAGCCGCTGCCACGCGCGCAGCCCTTCCTGCAGCGTGCGCTGAGCCATTTCCGCCTGACGGCGCGCCTCCTCGGTCCATTTGCCGGAGTCGCCGAACGCCTGCTCGGTCGCCTTGCGCCAGTTCTCGGCCCAGGCTTCCATCGGATTGACATGCGTCTTTTCGGAGCCGCCGCCGGCCGCGCCGCCTGAGCGCCGCACCTGCTCGCGGAGCTGGCGCTCCCACCATTGAAAGCCCTGCTCGAGCGCCGCGACCATGCCGTCCTTGCTCATGCGCGCGGCGCGAATCCAGCTTTCGACCATCTGCTCGCGGTCGATGCCGGCGCCGGTCTGTGCGGCGAAGTCCCTGGCCGCCTTGTTGACGGCCGCAAGCGTATCGGCCAATGCCTGACCGGCCTTGCGAATGACTTCTTCGATGCCTGAGAGATCTTCGGATGCCATCGGCTCACCGCCCTTCGGTTGTTTTGACGATCGAGAACTCGCGCGTGCGGGCCAGAGCCGCCCGCCGTGCTCGCGCGCCGATTGCGATTGGCGCGCCGGCGCGCCGTCTTTATCGTCCTACAGATCGCGGCTTATTTCGAGACGCGACCAACGCCGCGGTTCACGCCAGGTAGCGGTAGGCGATGGCGCCGATCGCGCGCGTCACGGGTAACGGCAGCCGGCGCCAGAGGCGCGTAAGGGGGCGTCCGGAACGGTCGGGATCCTCGGCGCTGATACGACGCGGCGCGGCGGGAAAGAAGCTGTACGGCAGGGGCGAAGGCGTGGCGCCCATTTCGGCCTTGAAACGCGCAAGCCCGCTGTTGCGCAGGTCGGTGCGGCCGAGGTCGAGCGCCGCCGCCCGGCCCGCGTGATGTTCCAGGATGCTGAAGAACAGCAGGTGGGAAGCGCCGGGGGCGCTCTCCGCGGCGCGCGCCGACCACTTGGCATAGAGCTGCGCTTCGTCGCGCAGCAGCACGACCGCGGCCTGATCGTGCCCCGCCAACGAGGCGATCCAGATCTCGAGACCGCCCCCGGGAGCAAACGCCTCGCGCACGAGGTTGAAGAAGCGCAGCGGCTGCGGCGGAACACCCAGCCGCCGGCGCGTCTCGAGCTGAATCGCATAGAAACGCCGCAGCATCGCGAGCGTGTCGCCGTTTTCGATGCGGAACTGCTCGTTGGCCGCGCGTTTGACCTGGCGGCGAAAATTCCGGTCCGCGCCGCGTTCGATCGCCGGGAACGGCCGCGCCAGATCGATTGACCATTGTTCGAAACACTCGACCGTCTGCCACGGCGCGGCTCCCCGGATACCGCGAAGCTCGAAGGCCCCGCCGAGCGGCCGCGCCGACGTCAGCGCATCCATCAGGCGCGCAACCGCCTCCGCGTCCACGCCCAGCGGCGGACACGAGTCCGAAAAGGGCAGTCCGACCATTCGCCGCGCCAGCGGATTGCGCGTGCGGGCGAGCAGGCATCCCGCGAGCGGCTGTCCACGCCATTCGAGCATCGCCGCCTGCACGCGAAATCCATAGGCGCGGCGCAACACGTCAGCCCATGCCGGGGTATGAAAGAGGGTGGCGTGTTTGGCGGCTTGGCCAAGCCGCGTCCACTGGCCGAGCGCCTGGTCCAGCGGTAGAACGGTGATGCTGGCTCTCTCGGCTGCCGGCGCGCCGTCCATCACGGCCTCGAGTTTGAGCGCGGGATCATCAAGCACCTGTTGCAAAGTCGCCACGGCAAGTTCCTCGCGCCAGCACATCGTGCGTGACATTCATCCACGCTCCGCATCCGCGCATATCCGGCCGATGACATAGGCTCGGGCGAACCCGAGTCCCCACGGTTCGAGAATGCCGCCTTCAGCGGCGAGCGTGAAATGGCCCTTTTCAGCCACTCGAATCGAGGGCTCATTGATCGACTCGACCACGTACCACAAACGCCTGTGCGGCCGGGTGAGCAGCGCAACTGCTCGTGCGAGCCCGGCAGACGCGAGCCCCTTGCCGCGATATGCGGGATCGGTCCAGGTGTCGCCGATTTGAAAATCGCCGTTGGCGATAAACGGGAAACGCCAGTAGCGCGGCGTGAATCCCGAATAATGCGCCAGCCGATCGCCATCGTAGATCAACACCGCGCCGAATCCCGGTTCGGCAAAGATGTGCAGGCGGTCGAGCACCCAACGGAACAGGAATCTCAGCCGCAGGCGCGCGCCAGGCAACCCATGCGGCAGGATGCGCCAGCCTCGAGGCCGCCAGATGACGCACCGATATTGTGGCCCGAGCCGGCCCAGCCCATTCTCGGCCTCGATCCGCTCGTCCTTAGCCTCACCGCATACGTATCGATAAAAAAGATAGCGCGGGGCCGCAGACGAGTGCGAGTCGCACGTGCTTCCCTCGAGTGAAAGAGTTTCGGTTTCTGTTTCGGACGCGCCAGCGGACGAGGTTATTGTTGCAGACATCTAAATGCAGTAATTGCCGACTGTGCTTTGGCCAAGCGCGTGAAGCGCAAAACACATGCCAGAAGCGAAGACGCCCGGACATGCGAAATTTGTTAGGATCAATGAGCCCTCATCACGTCAATGCTTGATATCATCGAAAGAACTCACCTAATCCGGGTAAAAACAAAGGAAATTTTACATAGCTTGATTCGCCATCCGCTTATCTTGAACGCGATCGAGAAAAAATGAGCAATGCCCTCCCCTGAAATATTCAACCTCGACGGTCGTGTCGCGGCGGTCACCGGCGGCAACGGCGGCATCGGACTCGGTATCGCGCTCGGCCTTGCACAGGCCGGCGCCGCCATCGCCATCCTGGCGCGCAACGCGGCGCGCAACGAGTCCGTCATTGCGGAGCTTCGCGCGACCGGCGCAAAAGCCATCGCGATCCAGCTCGATGTGACCGAGCGCTCAGCGCTGACCCCTGCGCTCGAGCGTGTCGAGCGCGAGCTCGGCCCGGTCGACATCCTGGTCAATAACGCGGGCATCGCGATTCCCGGCGGCGTGCTCAAGGCCGACGCCGCGAGCTGGGACCGCGTGCTCGAGACCAATCTCAGCTCATGCTTTCTGCTCGCTCAGATCGCGGCGCGCTCGATGGCGGCGCGCGGGCGCGGCAAGATCATCAATATCGCAAGCGAGTATTCGACCTTTGGCAACCCGATCGCGCCGTCCTACGCCGCCTCCAAGGGCGGGCTCGTCCAGCTCACCAAATCGATGGCGGTCGAGCTGGCCGCGCACAATATCCAGGTCAACGCGATCGTGCCCGGATGGATCGAGAGCGAAATGACCCGGCCGATCAAGGGCCGGGCCTTTTACGACGACATCATTCGGCGCACCCCGGCCGGACGCTTCGGCACTCCCGAGGAATGCGCGGGCGCAGCCGTCTTCCTCGCCTCGCGCGCCTCCGATTTCGTGACCGGGGCGACCGTCATGGTGGACGGCGGCTACGCCATACGCTGACCCGCGGCCGCGGCGCCTTCGTCGCGCACCCGACCCGTGACGCGGCGCGGCCGCTCGTGATAGCCTTTGACGACATGCCCGACACACGAGGTTGAGCCATGGCGAATTCCAGCAACGGCGCTTCGCACGACAGTTTTCGCGTTATCGGCACGCGGCCGATCCGTCACGACGGCGTGGACAAGGTCACCGGCCGGGCCAGGTACGGCGCCGATTACTCGTTTCCAGGGATGCTCCACGGGAAGGTCCTGCGCAGCCCTCACGCGCACGCGCGGATCGTCGCGATTCGCACGGAGCGGGCGGCCGCGCTCGAGGGCGTGAAGGCGATCATCACCGGCGACGATTTCCCGGATATCCCCGGCACCACCGCGATGATGGGCGAGCTGGTGATCAACACGCACTATCTGTCGCTCAACGTGATGGCGCGCGGCAAAGTGCTCTACGACGGCCACGCGGTCGCCGCGGTCGCCGCGGTCAGTCCGCACGTCGCCGAGGAAGCGCTCAAGCTGATCGAGGTCGACTATGAACCGTTGCCGCCGGTGATGACTGCGGAAGAGGCGATGCGGCCGGACGCGCCGGTTCTGCTGCCCGAGATTCGCCAGAAGTTTATCGCCGGGCGCTCCGATCCCGGCTCGCCCGAGGGCCCCGACCGGCCGACCAACGTGGCGGCGCATATCCAGTTCCAGCGCGGCGACGTGGCGGCCGGCTTTCGCGCGGCCGACCATATCGTCGAACGCGAGTTCAAAACCGCCACGGTGCATCAGGGATATATCGAGCCGCACAACGCCGTTGCGCTCTTCAGCTCCGACGGTCACGCGACGATTTATTGCTCGACCCAGGGCACCTTCAACGTGCGCACGCTGACTGCCACCGTGCTCAAGATGAACGAGGGCGACATCAAGGTCGTGCCGGCGGAAATCGGCGGCGGCTTCGGCGGCAAAACCACGATTTACCTCGAGCCGCTGGCGCTGTTGCTGGCGAAAAAGAGCGGACGGCCGGTGAAGATGACGATGAATCGCGCCGAGGTGCTGCGCGCCACCGGCCCGACCTCGGGCACCTGGATCAAGGGCAGGATGGGCGCCACGCGCGACGGCAAAATCACCGCCGCGCAGTTCTGGATGGCCTACGAGGCGGGCGCCTATCCGGGCTCGCCCTTCGCCCCGGGCGCGATGTGCTGTTCGGCCCCCTACGACATTCCCCATCTGCTGATCGATTCATACGACGTGGTGGTCAATCGGCCCAAGGTCGCGGCCTACCGCGCGCCGGGTTCGCCGAGCTCGGCGTTCGCCTGCGAGTCGCTGGTGGACGAGCTTGCGCTGCGCTGCGGGATCGACCCGCTCGATTTCCGCATCCTCAACGGCGCGCGCGAGGGCACGCCGCAGCCGGCCGGCCCCCCGTACAAGCGCATCGGATTCATCGAGACCTGCGAGGCGTTGAAGAACAGCGAGTATTACCGTTCGCCGCTCGAGGGTCCCAACCGCGGCCGCGGCGTCGCCGCCGGCTTCTGGTTCAATGGCGGCCTGCAATCCGCCGCCGCGGTCAACCTGCACAACGACGGCACGCTCAGCGTCGTCACCGGCTCGGTCGATATCGGCGGGTCGCGCGCCGCGATGGCGATGATCGCGGCCGAGGTCCTGGGGGTCGGCGCGCAGGACGTGCGGCCGATGGTGGTCGACACCGATACCATCGGCCACACCGACGTGACCGGCGGCAGCCGCATCACACTCGCCACCGGCATGGCCGTGTATGAAGCGGCTCAGGACGTGGTCCGGCAATTGAAAGAGCGCGCGGCAAAGCTGTGGGAGAAGAAACCCGAGGAGATCGAATTCCGCGACGGCCGCCTGAGCGCAATCGGCAACGGGGTCAAACCGATGACGATCAGGGAGCTGGTGCCGCGGCTCGGCCGCACCGGCGGACCGATCACCGGCCGCGCCACGCTCAACGCCGGCGCGGTCGGCGCGGTCGGCAACGCCTTCGCCGTCACCTGTGTCGACGTCGAAGTCGATCCGGAAACCGGCAAGGTGAAAATTCTGCGCTGCGCGGTCGCCCAGGACGTCGGCCGCGCGATTCATCCGTCATACGTCGAAGGACAGCTGCAGGGCGCGACCGCGCAGGGCATCGGATGGGCGCTCAGCGAAGAGTACGTGTACGACGAACGCGGCACCATGCGGAACACGGGCCTGCTCGATTATCGCATGCCGACTTGTCTTGACCTGCCGATGATCGAGACAATCCTGGTCGAGGTTCCCAATCCGAGTCATCCGCTCGGCGTGCGCGGCGTGGGTGAGGTGTCGATTGTCTCGCCGATGCCGGCGGTGGCGAGCGCCATCTACCGCGCGGTCGGCGTGCGCATGACCGAATTGCCGATATCGCCGCCGCGGCTGCTCAAGGCGATTGTGCACAGCCAGGGTGCGGGCGCCGAATTGCACACCGCGGCTGCGGATTAGTGCATGAATGAAGATTGGGCAGGCCGTCGCGGCGCACGAGGATTGGCAAAAGCGAAGCTGGTCAGTTTAGGCTAGAGTTGCGGCAATAAGGCGTAAATTGAGGTTATTGCGCTTCTATTCATCATAGAACCTATTGCAACTAATTAAAACTGGCGTACAATGAGGAAGCTGGCCGGGGTTTGCCCCCCCTTTTCCCGGTTGGCTTGGGGCCGAACGGCGCGAGCCGTTCGGCCTCTACTACTCTTTCGACCACACGGCGCATCCGCGACCGTATCCGCGCGCGCGCCTCGGGCGCGAATGCGCCAGCGACGACTTGGATGAACGTCACACCGGAATTCGTTACCGCCGGTCTGCAGCGCGCAAACTATGTGACCAACGAGCGCGTCGAGACCGCGATTTTTCTCGCACTCGCGCTGGACAAACCGTTGCTAATCGAAGGGCCCGCGGGCTCGGGCAAGACCGAAGTCGCCAAGGTGCTGGCGCAGATGCTCGGCGCCGAACTCATCCGGCTGCAATGTTACGAAGGGCTCGACGAAGCGCGCGCGCTCTACGAATGGAATTATCAGAAGCAGCTTTTGCGTCTGCAGGCCGACGAGCATCAGGGCATGCGCTGGGAGGAAACCTCCGAGCACCTGTTCACGCGCGAGTACCTGCTGGAGCGGCCGCTGCTGCGCGCGATCCTGTCGCCACGCCGCGTGGTGCTGCTGATTGACGAGATCGACAAGGCCGACGAGGAGTTCGAAGCCTTTCTGCTGGAACTGCTCTCGGACTTCCAGGTCACGGTGCCCGAACTGGGCACGCTGCGCGCGCACGAGTACCCGGCGGTGGTCCTGACCTCGAACCGCGCGCGCGAGCTGTCGGAGGCGCTGCGCCGGCGCTGCCTGCATCTGTTCATCGACTTTCCCGGACTCGAACAGGAGCGGCGCATCATCGAGTTGAAAATTCCTGAGCTCGACGCCCAACTCGCGGCCGACGCCGCGCGCTTCGTCAACGCCCTGCGCAAGCTGGGGCTCAAGAAACCGCCGTCGATCGCCGAGACCCTCGATTGGGCGCGCGCCCTTCTGCGCCTGGGCGTCACGCAGATCGACGCTCCCGCGATCCGCGCCGCGCTCGGCGTGCTGCTCAAGCACGAGGACGACCGCGCGCGCGTGGAAGCCAAGGCCGGCACGCTCGCCGCACGCCCGCGATGAACGCGCTCAGCGCCGAGCTGCTCCGTTTCATCGTCGCGCTGCGCGATGCGCAAATCGCGGTTTCGGTGGCCGAGACGCTCGATGCGATGCGGGCGGTGGCGGCGGCGGGGCTCGAAGACCGCGTGCGCGTGCGCGAAGCGCTGGCCGCCGCGCTGATCAAGGACGAAGCCGACCGTGCTGCGTTCGACGAGACCTTCGCGCGCTTCTTCGGCGCGGGAGGCGGGACGGCCCGCGACGCGGGCCGCCCCGCCTCCCGCAACCGCGCCGCAGCCGCCGGCGGCGGCCGCGGCGCCTCCGGCGCCGTGGCGCGCGCCCTCGATGAGGGCGCACCCCCGCCGGCGCCGGCGGGGGCAGCAGGCGCTGCCAAAGATGCGCCGGCCGCCGAACAGCGCTCGCCGGCAGCGGCGGCGGACGCGGATGCGTCCGCCGCCGCTGCCGGCGACCGGCCGACGGAACGCGCGGCCGGCGCGGCTGGCCGGGAACATCCAGCCGGCGCCCTCGATGCCGGCAGCTCGCGTCCGCGCGCCGCAGCGCGCGGACGCGAGCTGCCGGCGGCGGACGGCGCGGACGGCGACGCGCGCCGCCGGGCCGCGGCGCGCGTCGCGCGCCGCACCCCGTTCGCCGCCTACACCGCCCTCGAGTACGAGGCCGCGCGCGAGGCGCTCGCGCCGCTCGCGCGCCGCTTCCGGCTGCGCCTAGGCCGCCGACTCCATCCCGCCCCGCGCGGAAGGATGGACTTCCGGCGCACCATCCGCGCCTCGTTGCAGCACGGCGGGGTCGCCGTCGATTTGCGCTTTCGCGCGCGCCGTCCGCGCCACGCCGACCTCCTCATCCTCGCCGACGTCTCGGGCTCGGTGAGTTACTGCTCGAACCTGATGCTGGAGCTGGTCGCCGGCGTGCAGCGATATTTCCGCAGGGTGCACACGTTTGTCTTTGTGGACCACCTCAAAGAAGCCGAATTCGCCGACGGACATGTCGCAAGCGAGCCGGGACTGGATCTCTATGCGCGCTCGGATTTTGGACGGGTACTCGGCGACCTGTGGCAACGGCGCTCAGAATTCGTCTCGCGGGCGACCCTGATGCTGATCCTTGGAGACGGACGCAATAATCGGCGGCCGGCGCGCGCGGACGTGCTGCGCGATTTGCGTCGGCTCTGCCGTACGGCGATCTGGCTCATTCCGGAGCCGCGTGAGCGATGGGGAACGGGCGACAGCGCGATTTTCCAATACGCGCGCGAGGTTGATGCGCTCTATCCATGCGGCAATCTGGTTGAACTGGAGCGGGGACTCGAACGGTCGCTCAAAACTTTATTTTAAAACGCTCTTGGATTATCGGTTTCGCCCATCTATGCTGATGCCTGCTCGGATTGTGGGCAATTGACACGGATGTGACGGAACGCTAGAAATGCGCGATGTGAGGCGTCATCACTCTTCAAAAACGCCTTTGCATGAATAACTATACCAATTTACGCTTTCTGTTAGCTTCGATTGCCTCATCGATGCTATTGTTTGTTAATATTGCGAGAGCGCAGACGCCTGCCGGATCTGTTGCAGCGCTAACGGGCGACGTGCGCGTGCAGCGCGCCGGGACCACCGTGCCGGCCACTCCCGGGATGACCATCGATGTGGGCGACCGAATCATCACCGCCGCCAACAGCCGCGGCACGATCACCCTTACCGATAACAGCAAGCTCGAACTGGACGAGTCCAGCACGCTGGCGATCGATCAGCAGATGGTCTCGGCCGGCTCGCGCAACACCAAGCTGAGTCTGTTCGGCGGTCTTGTTCGATCCTTCGTTTCGTACTCGTCGTCGCCGAAGCCCAATTTCGAAGTTCATACACCCAACGCGGTCGCCTCGGCGCGCGGCACCGAGTACGACACCTCGACCCAGACGCAAGCGCCGAACACGATGAGCGAGGAGGACAAGCAGAAATACAAGGACTGCCGCCGCTTCTCGCAGGTGCTGGTCTATGAGGGCACGGTCGAGGTGACAAACACCACCAACCCGGCCGGTGGATCGGTGCAGGTACCGGCAGGCCACAAGACGCTCGTGGTATGCGGTCTGGCGCCATTCCCGCCCAGCGAAATCGCCGCGGCTGCGGCGGGAGCGGCTGCGGCCGCCGCCGGCACCGGCAGCGCCGCGGGGCTGTTCCTTGGCGGAGCCATAGTGGTGGGCGGTGCCGTGGGCGGACTTGGCGCGGGAGGAGCTTTCAGCGGCGGCAGCAGCCACGCTCCGCGTAACCCGCAAAGCCCGAATCAGTAAACATCGCGAGCTTCTCTCGACTTCGCTTTTGATCAGCGATCCCGAACCCGCTCGGTCTTTGATTCACTGGCTGCGCTGAGCGGCCGGCGGCGCGATGACCGGCGGCTCAATCCGGTTATGCGGACAGGCCGGATGCCTGGTTGGTCGCGCCTCCGGCGCGCGCTAAGCTTGGGCGGTTCGCCCGGCCATGGCTACCACGACCAGCGTCAAAACCCGCCGCTATCATCGGCACCCGTGGCGTCCGCTGCTCATCGGGCTGGCCACGGTTATCGCGGTGTTCGTCTTCAACGAGCAGCACCCGGCAGTCTTCGATCTGGCCGACCTGAAGGCCTCAGATTTGCGCATGTACGTGACACGCCGGCCGCCGCTCACGGGCGCGGTCGCAATCGCCGCGATCGACGAGAAGAGCGTCGCCGAGCTGGGGCATTGGCCGTGGCCGCGCAGCGTCGAGGCGCGGCTCAACGACGCTCTGCGCGACTACGGGGCTGCGGCCATCGGCTATGACGTGCTGTTCAGCGAGCGCGACGGCGACGATATCGAGGCCGAGCAGATTGCGCAGCGGCTCAAGCGGCGCGGCGTCAGCGACACCGCCGTCCAGGAAACGCTGGGCACCGGCAACGACGCGGCTTTCGCCGATGCCATCAGGCAGCAAGGTTCGACCTTTCTCGGCTACGCATTCGAAAAGCATTTCGATCGCGCAAGCGAGCGCGCGATCCTCGAATCCGCCGTACCCACGGGGTTCAAAACCGAGCAGGTCGCGCCGCCGCCGCTCGCGTTCGGGATGGTGCGCGAGCTGCCAGGGCCGCCGCCGGACCTGATCACCGCGCGCGCCTATCTGCCGCCGATCGAAGTTCTCAACCGCGCGGCGCGCGGAACCGGCTACGTCGACGTGGATCACGACTCGGACGGCGTGCTGCGCTCGGAGATCGCCGTGATTCGCTTCGGTCGGCGCTATTGCGTTCCGCTCTACCTGGCGCTGACCGCGGCTTATCGCGGGAATGCGCCGCTGCGGCTGGTGATCGGCCCTGAAGGCGTGCGCCGGTTGACGCTGGGCGATGAAGAAGTTCCGGTGGACGAGCTGGGACGGATGCTGATCAATTTTCGCGGTCCGCCGGGCACGTTTCCCGCCTGGTCGGTTGCTGACCTGATCGCGCGGCGCGTGCCGCGCGCGGCGATCGCCGGCAAGATCGTGCTGGTGGGTCTGACCGCGCATGCGCTCGGCGATCGCGACGTGACGCCGACCGCGGGCGATTTTCCGGGCGTGGAAGTGCATGCCAACGCGATCGACAACGTCCTGCACGGCGACTTCGTCCGGCGCTCGCGGGTCGAAGGCACCGCCGAAGAGGACGCGGCGGCGCTGGTGCTGGTGCTCGCGATCAGCCTCGCTGCGGCCTATCTTTCGCCGCTCTGGCTGGCGCTGACGGCGCTGTGGGCGATCGCGGGCTTCTCGGCTTACGCGCAGTACCGGCTGGTGGACGACGGTGTGCTGATCAGCGTGGTGCTGCCGCTGACGGCCGGATTGCTGACCTACATGCTGCAGTCGACCTACCTGTACTTCACCGAGGGCCGCGCGCGGCTCTACCTGCGCAACGCGTTCGAGCACTACCTGAACCCCGAGGTGGTGGCCTCGGTGGTTGACGATCCGCAGGGCCTACGCCTGGGCGGCGAGCGGCGCCACCTGGCCATCCTGTTCTCGGACATCGTCAACTTCACCTCGCGCGCCGAGCGCTATGAGCCCGAGCGGCTGGTCGCGCTCCTCAACTCGTACATGAGCGAGATGAGCAAGGTGATTCTCGATGCGCGCGGCACGCTGGACAAGCTGATGGGCGACGGCATCATGGCGTTTTGGGGCGCGCCCAACGCGATCGACAATCCGGCGCGCGCGGCGATCGATTGCGCGCTCGAGATGCTCGAGCGGCTCAAGCGACTGCGCCAGGCCGACGAGCGCTTCGCCGACCTCGATATCGGCATCGGCATCGCCACCGGCGACGCCATCGTCGGCAACCTCGGCAGCGAGCATCGCTTCGATTACTCGGCGGTCGGCGACACGGTCAATCTGGCCGCGCGGCTGGAGGGGCTGACGCGCCATTTCCAGGTCCACCTGCTGGTCAACCGCCAAACCCTGACCGAGGCCGCGGGCGGCTACTGCGCGCGCGAGGTCGGCCTGGTCAAAGTCAAAGGCAAGGCCCAGCTGGTGCCGATCGTCGATGTCGCCGGCCGCGCCGGCAACGGCATCGACCCGACCTTTTACGAGCGCTTCAACCAGGCGCTCGAGCACATCCGCAACGGCCAGGCGACCGCGGCCAACGCGGTGCTGGCCACGCTCAGCCGCGAGTCGCCCGACGACGCGCTGGTCTCGCTCTACCTGGAAAAGATCATCGAGGCGACCGACGGCCAGCCGACCGAGATGGTCTTCGAGTTCGAGACCAAGTAGCCGCGCCGGCTTCGCTCAGACGATCGCGTAGTCGCGCGTGATGATGAACGGCACCGGGCGCGACGCATCGATGAAGTTGGGCTCGTCGGCGCGCACGTCGCGATACTCGGGCGTGGTCGCCGACTCGCGCATCGCGTCGGTCGAATCGAACCAGACCTCGGCCACGCCGTCGTAGCGCGGCCGGCGCCCGTCGCGATAGGCCGACGGGCGCACGTGGCATTGCACGTAGCGCCGAACCATCGGAATTTTCGCGCCGAGCGGGCCGTGGATCGCGCTCCAGTGGCGCTGGAACGCTTCGACGGTCATCCCCGGCTTGCGCGTGACGAATTCGACCAGGTGCGCCATCGTCGGCGTCGTCGGCGCGTCCTTCTGCACGCGCTCCTCGGTGATGATGAAATCGAGGTTGGCGACGTCGAGGAAGTTGGGCTCGTCGTTGCGCACCGCCTGGAACTCGGCGCTGCGCGCGGTCGCGCGCATCGCCTCGGTCGAATCGAACCAGACCTCGGCCACGCCGTCGTAGACCGGCTCGCCCTTGCGATAGCCGGACGCGATGGTGTGGCACTGGACGTAGCGGCGCAGTCCTGGAAGGCGGGTGACGATCGGCGCATGGCGGGTGCGCCAGTATTGTCCGAACTCCTCGCGATCCATCCCGGGCTTGCGTTTAATGAACGTGATGGTCTTGACCATGACTGTCTCCTGGTCGCGCGGGCGCGGCAGGCGCATGCGCGGCGGCTTGAGGTCCCGCGTCGAAGCCGGTCCCCGATGCGCTAGATATCGAAGATTTCGCGCATTTTCGAGAGCAGCCAGCTCGAACGGCCGCGCGATCCGCCGTCGCCCTGCTGGCTCGCGTCGAGCAGCTCGCGCCGCTGCATCATGCGCGCCGCGATAATCTCGCTCATCTGCGCCGCGGCGTCGGGATGGCTCTTGAACAGTTCGGTAAAGCCGGCGCGGTTCATCTCGATTACCTCGACGTCGGTGCGCGCGCGGATGGTCGCGTTGCGCTTCTCGCCCGTCATCAGCGCCATCTCGCCGAAGAACGCGGGCCGCGTGAGCTCGCTCAGATGGATCGGATGCCCGTCGCTGCCGTTGGCGGTCACGTCGACCACGCCGCGGCGGATGATGTAGAGCGCGTCGCCGCTATCGCCCTCGCGCACCAGCGCTTCGCCGGCGCCGAACTGATGCACGCGCACGGTGCCGGCGAGCAGACGCATCTCCTCGTCGCTGAGCTCGCGCAGGAAATCGACGTTGCGCAGCTCGGCCTCGATCTCGCGCTGCGCCTCGGACTCTTCGATCCGGCGCTCGCGGCTCACGATCATGGTGCGCACCGGGAACGGGATTTCGATCCCGTGACGGCGCAGCGCGTACCACAGGCCCGACACCACGCGCGCGTGCAGCCGCTCGCTGTGCTCGTAGTCGGCGAGCCAATACTTGATCCGGTAGCGGATCGCGTAGTCGCCGAACTCCCACGGCATGATCTCGGGCTCCGGCCGCTGCAGCACCTCGGGAATGTCGTGCAGCACGTCGAGCACCACCTCGCGCACGCGGTTGGGCGGCTCGCCGTAGGCGAGCCCGATCGAGATCTCGTCGGCCACCGCGTGGCGGCCGTAGTTGAACAGCAGATCCTTCGAGAGCTGCGCGTTGGGGATGTCCAGGCGCTCGTTCGCGCGCGTGATCACCGTGGTCGCGCGCCATCCGATGTCGTGCACGCGGCCGACTTTGTCCGATACCCGCACCCAGTCACCGGGATGGAACGGGCGCGAGAGCTGCAGCGTCAGTCCGCTGAAAACGTTGCCCAGCGTCTCCTGCAGCGCGAAGCCGAGCACCACCGTCAGCACCGCCGGCACCGCGATCAACGCGCCGAGGTCGATATGGAACGAGGTCCGCAACACGACCATCACCACCACCACCCACAGCGTGAGCGTGAGCAGGTCGCGGAAGATGGTCGAGAAATGCTCGCGTCCGCGATGGGTCGCGGCGTCGGCCAGCTCGAGCGCGATGCGGATGATGCCCCACAGAAACAGGATCAGCGCGCCGGTGTCGATGAGGAAGGCGAAGCGCGAATGGCTGACGATCGGCGTGATCACGTCGAGCACCAGCCCCACGCCGGCCATCGCGACCGGCCACGCCTTCAGGTTGCCGTGGCGATGGCGCAGCGCGAGCGCATAGAGCAGCGCCGCGGCCGCGGCGATCGACTCGAGCGCCACGCGGATGTCGACCGAGAGGTTGTCGAGCCCGAGCACCGTCTGGAGCTGGGTAACGCTGCCAAGCATCTAAAGACCGACGATCTCCGCCAGTTCGGCGAGCAGGCGATGGGCGTCGAAATATTCGCGCGCGATCTCGCGCGCGGCGCGCGCGTGGCGCGCATGGTCGGCGCTGACCGAGCGCAGCGCCTCGATTGCGCCGGCTTCGTCGTCGAACCCGACCAGGCCCGCATCCGCGGGAATGAATTTTTCAAAACCGGTGAACTGGGTGATCGCCGGCCGGCCGGCGGCGAGATAGCACACGGTGCGGTCGCTGAACCATCCCGAGCGCGTGCCGACGTAGAGATCCTTGGCCACCGAGAACTCGCCACGCGAGGCCTCGATATAACTGCGGTAGGTGTCGATATCGAGCGACATCGGAACCACCGGCCGGAAGCTGTAGCCGCCCGCCAGCGCCCGTTCGTATTCCGGGCCCGCGTCGAGGCTGGTCGCCAGCTCGACCGCCTGCCCGGCGCGGCGCGGAACGTCGAGCATTTTGGCAAAGTTCAGATGCTTGGACCAGTAGTACGTCCGACCGCCGAGCTCGACGTCGTTGCCCTCGTTGCGCCAGGTGCCGACGGTGGTGAACGCCGCCGAATCCGCCGGCGCGCCCTGCGCCGGCCATTCGTCCAGCAGCACCGGCGGCCGTGTCGGGTGCCAGCGCAGGCCCAGCGTCGGCAGCGGGCAGTCGGGATTGCCGATATTGGCGGCGTAGGTGAAATGCACCTGGTGCGCCTCGAGCAAGCGCCGCGCGCTGTCGTCGCCGTGGAGCGCCCGGATCTGGTACACGCCCGGGTCGGTCTCGAGATAGACCAGGCAGCGGCTGGCCCGATGCTCCTCGCGCGGATGCGTCGCGGCGCAGAGATTGATCACCGCGTCGGCCTCGCGCAGCAACTCGAGGCTGCGCGCGCGCCCCATCCCCACGTACTCGTCGCTGGTCACGTCGAGAAAAGCCCAGCGATCGCCGAAGCCGAAGCGTTCCATCACCTGCGCGAAGCGCGCCAGGTTGCGGCTCGCGTCCGGCGAGACGGTCTGCACCACCGGGTCGTAGACCCACGCCCGATGGTCTTCGAGGTAGTAAACGTCGAGGCCCAGAGCGCGCAGGCCGACCAGATGATGGAGCAGTTGCCACACCACGCCGGCGAACGGATAGCGCGCGGCCAGGTGCAGGACGACGACTCTGCCGTGGAATTTTCTGTTCATCGCGCGGGCGCACCGGCGGCGGCCCCGGGGATCAAAGACTGCGCATCGTGCGCCGGCGATGCAAGCGCGGGGGCCATCTCAGCGCGCTCCGGCGATGCGTTCGAGCTCGGCGCGCAGGCCGGCAAGCGCAAGGCGGCGCTGGCTGAGCTGCGCCGCCTCCTCGTCCGAAAGCTCGCCCAGGTATCGTCCGCTCTGCGGCAGCAGCAGCACCGCGCGATAGGGAAACCCCGGCCGCATGTTCGGCCATACCCGTTCGGCGACTACTCCTTCGAGCGCAGCCTCGCTCACGCGCTCGTGGATGCGACCGTCGGCGCGATAGACCAGGGCCGCCGCCGCGCGCAGCCGCGCGCCGCGCTGGTCCCGCGCGACGCCGGCCATCCGGCGAATCACCTCCTCGGCCAGTGCGCGATCGAGGTCGCCGTGCGCGCCCGCGGCGGGATGGCGCTCGCCGAGCCAGCGATGAGAGCGCACGCCGGGCTCGCCGCCGAGCGCATCGACCGCCAGCCCGCCGTCGTCGGCGATGGTCGGGAGATCGGCGCGGGCGAAATAGTATCGCGCCTTGAGCAGCGCGTTCTCGGAGAAAGTCGCGCCCGTTTCCTCGGGTGCATGGCCGTCAACGCCCGCGTCGCTGAGCGAAATCGGCGCGAGCTCGTACTCGCGCAGCAACAGCCGGTACTCGTCCAGTTTGGCCGGATTGGTGGTGGCGACCAGCAGCGATTTCATCACACGAAACGCAACAGCCCGCGAACCCGGGCTAGCGATGCTTGATCTCGTAAGTGATCTTGAGCGCGGCGCGTTCACGCGACTCCTCGAGCGCCAGCTCGATCAGCCGGTCGATGAGCCGCGGCAGCGGCAGACCCGAAGCCTGCCACAATTTCGGATACATGCTGATCGAGGTGAAGCCGGGGATCGTGTTGACCTCGTTGATGTAAATTTCGCTGAGCGCGGGGCGCGCGAGAAAGTCCACCCGCGCCATCCCCCGCAAGCCGAGTGCGCGGAACGCGGCGCAGGCGAGTTCGCGCACGTGCTCGGCGCGAGTGGGGCTCATCTCGGCCGGAATCCTGGTCTCGGAGCCCTGCGGATCGACGTACTTCGATTCGTAGCTATAGAACTCGTGGCCGCCCTTGACGATGATTTCGCCGGGGACCGATGCCTCGGGGCGCTCGTTGCCGAGCACCGCGCATTCCAGCTCGCGCCCGATGCAGGCCGCCTCGATCAACACCTTGCGATCGTAGGCGAAGGCCTCCTCGAGCGCCGCGGCCAGCTCGCTCTCGCCCTTGACCTTGGTGATACCGACCGAGGAACCAAGCGCGTTGGGCTTGACGAATACCGGGTATTCCAGGGCGCGCGCGCGCTCGGCCACGCGCGCAGGCTGGTCGCGCCACTGCCGGCGCTCGACCGCGACGTAGCGCACCACCGGCAGGCCGGCCTCGCGCAGCAGCCGCTTCTGCATGTCCTTGTCCATGCCCACCGCCGAGCCGAGAACGCCGGCGCCGACGTAGGGAATCCCGGCCAGCTCGAGCAGGCCCTGCACGGTGCCGTCTTCGCCGTAGCTGCCATGGAGCATGGGAAACACGACGTCGAGCGCGCCGGGCAGCGCCTGCCCTGAGTCGGCGCGCGGCCGCGCGGCCGCTTGGCCCGCGGCGCCCTGGCCGTTGCCGGGCGCTTCGACCAGCGCGTTGGCGCACGGGCGCGGCAGCAGGCTCACCTCGACGCCGCCGCCGGCGAGCTCTTCGAGCCGCGGCGCCGCATCCGAAAGCATACGTATCGCGTCGGCACGCAGGTACCAGCGGCCGTCGCGACCGATACCGATCGGCACGATCTCGTAGCGCGCCGGATCCATCGCCGACATCACCGTCAGCGCGGATCGCATCGAGATCTCGTGCTCGCTCGATCGTCCTCCGAAAAGAACGCCTACCCGAATTTTGCGATGCTCACCCATCTGCGCCGACCCCTCGCGCGCTCTTGCGTGCGCGCCCCCCCTGTTGCGTGCGCGGCCTCTGGCTTAACGATTCTGCCATGCGCAGGCGCAGGCATCGAGGGCCGGGCAGGCAATGGCGGGATTGGCTCCGGCCGCGCGGCAAAGGCCCTGTATCAAGGCGCAGCCTGCGGTTTCAGGGCCGATAGTTGGGCGCTTCCTTGGTCACGAACACGTCGTGGACGTGGCTTTCGCGCTGGCCGGCATCGGTGACGCGGATGAAGCGCGCGCGCCGGCGCAGCTCGGCCAGATTGGCCGAACCGACGTAGCCCATGCCCGACTGCAGGCCGCCGACCAGTTGCTCGATGTTCGAGGCGAGCGACCCGCGATGCGGCACGCGCCCCTCGATCCCCTCGGGCACGAGTTTGCTCTCCTCGACGTCGCTCTGGCCGTAGCGGTCGCGCACGCGCTCGTGCATCGCGCCGAGCGATCCCATCCCGCGATACAGCTTGTAGGTGCGCCCCTGGTAAAGAATCGTCTCGCCCGGGCTTTCCTCGCTGCCGGCGAACAGCGATCCGATCATCACCGCCGCCGCGCCCGCGGCGAGCGCCTTCACGATGTCGCCCGAAAAGCGGATGCCGCCGTCGGCCACCAGCGGAATCCCGCGCGGCTCGGCCACCGCCGCGCAGTCCATGATCGCCGTGATTTGCGGAACGCCGACGCCCGAGATCACGCGCGTGGTGCAAATCGATCCCGGGCCCATGCCGACGCGCAGCGCATCGGCGCCCGCGTCGATCAGCGCCTTGGCGCCTTCGGAAGTCGCGACGTTGCCGGCGACCACGTCGAGTCCCGGATGCTCGAGCTTGGTCGCGCGCAGGGCATCGATCACGTTGCGCGAATGGCCGTGCGCCGTGTCGATGCACAGCACGTCCACGCCGGCGCGGGCCAGCGCCGCCGCGCGCTCCTCGCGCTCGGGCCCGACGCCGATCGCGGCGCCGACGCGCAGGCGCCCCATCTTGTCCTTGCTGGAATGCGGATGGCGCGTCGCCTTGTCCATGTCCTTGACCGTGATCAGGCCGCACAGGCGCTGGCGCTCGTCGACCAGGGGCAGCTTTTCGATCCGATGCGCCTGCAGGATCTCCTTGGCCTGCTCGAGGCCGATCCCGGGATGCGCGGTGATCACACGCGTGGTCATCACCTCGCGCACCTGCTTGTCGAGCCGCTTCTCGAAGCGCAGGTCGCGATTGGTGAGGATGCCGACGAGGCGGCCGTCGGCGACCACGGGCAGGCCCGAGATGCCGTGGCGCTCCATGATCGCGAGCGCATCCGCGATCTTCTGCTCGGGATGCACCGTCACCGGATCGGCGATCATGCCGCTCTCGTATTTTTTTACCGCGGCGACCTCGGCCGCCTGGCGCTCGATCGGGAGATTGCGATGGATGAAGCCGAGCCCGCCCATCTGCGCGATCGCGATCGCGGTGCGCGACTCGGTCACGGTATCCATGGGGCTGGCGACCAGCGGGATGCGCAGGCGGATGTTCGGCGTGAGCGCGGTCGAGACGTCGCAGGCGGAAGGCAGCAGATCGGAAGACTGTGGCAGCAGCAGAACGTCGTCGAAAGTGAGGCCCTCGCGAAGCTCCGAAAGCGGCATGTCGAGTCTCCTTATGCAAAAAAGCCCGCGGTGGTCCGCGGGCTCGAAATCATGTCACAGGATTGGTGGTGCGCCATGTTGTAATTTAGCAAAACCGGCACGGACGATCAAATCAGGCGCGCCGCTCAGTCCTCGTCGTCGCTTTCCTCCTCGCCCGCATCGCCCGCGCGATCCTCCGAATAAAGCAGCAGGAGATCACGGCCCAGGCCGCGCACCAGGAAGCGCTGCACCTCGGCCACCATGCGCTCGAGCGCGCGTCCGCCGACGAGCCAATGACCGCGTCCGCGCACCACGCGCAACGTCGCGCCGATACGCTCGGCGAACGCGCGGGTCATCTCGAGCGGCGCAAACGGATCGGAATCGCCGCTCACGATCAGCCGCGGCGCCATGGCTTCGCCGGCCGGCGCGCAGCGACCGCGCACCACCTCCACGGCGGCGCGCGCATCGTCGCTGACGAGCGCGCGCTCGAGCGCTTGGCGCTGGAACGGATCGGCGTCGGCGAAAAGATCGATCAGTATCCTGCCGCGCGGGACTCGGAGCGCTCCGCCGAACCGCCGCGCCCGCCAGTTGGCGATACCGCTGACCAGCGGCGAACGGACGCCCGGCAGCATCGGGGCAAGCGCCACCGCCGCCCTCGCCTGCGGATGGCGCGCGGCGTCGAGGGCGAGCAAGCCGCCGATGCCGTGGCCGACAAAGATCACGTCACGCGCGAGCGCGTCCAACGCGCAGGCGAGCGCCGCGCGCAGCTTCTCGAATCCGCTCGCGCGAGAGATCCGTGAAAGCTCGTCGGCGCCCGATGCAGACCGCAGATCGGGCGTATAAACCTCCCATCCGAGACTGGCAAAGTATCCGCGCGCGAGCGCGAGATGAGTTGCGCCGGTGAAAAGCTCGGGCAGCAGGATCAGAGGCCACGCGAACTTGAGCGGCTGGGGCAGCTCGTGTTCGGTCGTAAATGGCCCAAGCCGCGTCTCCATCAGCGCTACGTTGCGCCACGACTGCGGCGCGCAGCAAGCGGCATCGCCGCAGGTGCGGACGGTCGGTCGATCCGGCCGGTCCTGAAATCGTACCCGCTTGCCGGGCGCGCGCGGGTTCATGCGATGACATGTGCGAGGCGACTGCATCAAAAAAAAAGAGGGCCCCCTTTGTGGGGGCCCTCTCGCGGTACGGGGTTAGCTCACCCCGGCTTATCGCAGCAGCATGCCCGGCATCATGGCCAGCCTCCGGAATTCCGGAGGAAAACTTATGCCGTTACTTCTTCTTCTTCTTGCCGGCTTTCTTCTTCATACTCGTCTTGAGTTTCGGTTTGGATTTTCTAGCGGAACTTCTCTTTTTCTTTACTGGCATAGATACCTCCTTCATTTGCTGCTGCCGGACAAGCGTCCCAAAACCCCGCAAACTTTTCTGGCCTAGCCGTCGAAGGCCTCGCCTTCGTGATGGATTATAGAAACGTGTTATTCATAAATCAAGCAGTAGGCGATATCTTTATAAAGAAATTTTAAAACTGTAAGAAGCCTCGCCGAATCTCGCCTTTGCGAAATTAGAATGACGTTCAGTCATAAGCCCGCTTGAAGTTCCGCCTAAGCCTTTTTACGATGCAACTTGTGAGTCGGCTCGCTCTCCATCTGCGCCGTCAATGGTTGACCATCGTCCTGGGAGCCATCGCCGCGGCGCTCGCCGTGGATTTCGCCGTCGGCCCCCTGGGCCTGCGCGACCTGATGGCGCTGCGCGCGCGGCGCACTCAGCTCGAAGCCACCCACCGGCAATTGCTCAGCGCCAACGCCGCGTTGAAGTTCAAGCTCGAGCGACTCCGCACGGATGACCATTACCTGGAACGCCGCATCCGCGAGCAGCTGGGATACGTGCGTCCCGATGAGCTGGTCTATCGATTCGCGACCGATCCCTCTGCGGCCGATCGCTAGGTCGGGCGCGGCAAACAAATCGTAGCGCGCTGACATTTCCGCGAGCGGCTCGATGCGGCGCGCCGCGGGCGGCGCGCTCGCGGCGGCGGGCGTTTGCGTCGCCGCGAGCCGCGCTCCGTGCGCGGCGCTTGCTTGACTGCGAGGCCGCCATACGATTTCCTTCATCGTCGCACGCCGAGAAAAATCCCGATGCCGACTTCGCAACCATCCAAGGCGGCCGCGCCTGCTGCGGCCAACGGCAGCGCCGCGCGCTTCATCCTGTTCGTGACCGTATTCTTCGACCTGCTCGGCTTCGGCATCGTGATTCCGTTTCTGCCGATGTACGCGGCGCGGCTTCGCGTCGGCGCGGGCGCGATCGGGCTGGTGCTGGCGGCGTACTCGATCGCGCAGTTGCTGTGCGCGCCGTTTCTGGGACGGCTCTCCGATCGGATCGGACGCCGTCCGATCATTCTGCTCGGTCTTTTCGGCTCGTCGGTGAGCTACCTGATCTACGGCTTCGCCGCCTCGTTCGCGGCGCTGCTACTCTCGCGCCTGGTGCACGGCGCGTGCGCCGCCACGATCTCGACCGCGCAGGCTTACGTCGCCGACACCACCGAGGAAACAAAGCGGGCGCACGCGATGGGCATGATCGGGGCGGCCTTCGGCCTGGGCTTCGTGCTCGGACCGGCAATCGGCGGCGTGCTTGGCGCGGTGAGCCTGCGCACGCCGGTGCTGTTCGCCGCGGCGCTGACGTTTGCGAACCTCATTTTTGCCGCCGCGCGCCTGCCAGAGTCGCGCACCGTCCGCGCCGGCGGCGCCGCCGCGCCCGCCGCCAAAGCGCGCGCCGGCCGGCGTTCGCTTTTCGACCTGCCACGCCTGCTCGAGCGGCATTGCGCGCTCGCCCGCCTCTTCGTCGTTGCCTTTCTGATCACCTTCGCCATCGCCGCGCTCGAAGCGACTTTCGCGCTGACGGTTCCGGCGGTCTACGGCTACGCCGCGGCGGGCGTGGGCGGATTGCTCGCGCTGGCCGGATTGGCCCAGGCGCTCGCGCAGGGTTACCTGGTGGGCAGGCTCGCGCCGCGCGTCGGCGAGACAACGCTGGCGATCGCGGGAGCGGCGGCGCTCGCGCTTGGGCTCGCCCCGCTGGGCAGCTGGCCCTCGCGCGCGGCGCTCTACGCGATGCTCATCCTGATCGCCGCCGGCTACGGCTTCGGCACCACGGCGGTGGCGACGCTGATCTCGCGGCGCACCCGACCCGAGTTGCAGGGCGAGGCGCTGGGCCTCAATCAGTCGATGCTGTCGCTGGCGCGCGTATTGGGTCCGCTCGCCGGCGGCATCGCATACCAGGCGCAGGGACCGGCCGCGCCGTACCTGGGCGGCGCCGCGGCCGCGTTCGTGGCCATGGTGCTGGCGACGCGGATCGGCCATATTCGAGCGGCCTGAAAAAAGGGGAGAGCGGATGGCCAACTGGACCGGCCTTATCAAGTGGGCGATCGTCTTTCATCTGTTCGGCGTGATCGTCTGGATCGGCAACCTGCTGGTAATCGCGTCGATGCTTTCGCTGGTGACCGAAGAAGTGGGCACGGCCCGCGAACGCCTGGTCCTGGTCGCGCGACGGCTGTTTCAGATCGGATGCAATCTCGGGGCGCTGGCTACGGTCTTCTTCGGTATCGTCCTGATCCTGCTCGATCCGGGCGTGCTGACCGTGGGATGGCTGCACGTGAAGCTGCTGCTGGTGCTGGTGCTGCTGTATTTCCACTACCGCCTTTACCGGCGGATCCTGAACCTCGAAAGCGATCCGGCCAGCGCCTCGGCCGGCGAGTTCAAAATGATCCACGGCCTGGTCAGCGCCTTGCTGCTGGCAATCCTGGCGCTCGCGCTGATCAAGCCGTTTTAGAGCAGGCGGCGAAGCGGTCCTCGACTCCGGCGCGCACAGCCACCGCGTCGCGCGCCGCGGGACACGCCAACGGCTTCCGCAAACGCACCGGCGCGGGTCGCCGCGCGCCGCGGCCATTGCAACTATCCGCGATGCAGTTGTAGCACGCGCCCGCTTCGCTCCTGCGGCTGCTCCGGCACATAGCGCGGAGCGCGCCGGTTGATGCGCGGCACGATGGGAAACGGATTTTTGAACTGCAGGGTCTGACCGTCGAACGACTCAAAACTCACTGCGGCGGCAATGTTTACGGTCATCTCGAGCGCCACGCCTTCGAGCACCATCGGTTGGACCCATGCGGGCGAGCCGTCGATCGCTTTCGCGTAATGCCATTGGAAGGGCGGACCAACGCGAGCGAAAGTCTTGTACAGCGAGCTGGTGTCGCGCGGCTTGATCATCACGTAAACCATGATCGCCTGCGCTTTGCGCAATCCCGCCAGGATGTAGCCCGCATGACGCGCCAGCCGCGCGGCTCCAGGAGCCAGCGCCCACAACTCCCCGCACTCGTACACATCTTCGGGCGGCAGATGGGTCAGGTCGGGACGCGGATAACTCTGCGGAAAGGTCGCCAGGTTGTGGATAACGAAGCCGGCCAGCATCTCCTCGGGCTCGGGTCCGCTTTCGTCGAACAGCGCGCATACCTCGCCGTAATTGAGATGAATTTCACCGACGACCGATTGACCGGTTTCAGCAAAGCCGAGTCCTTTGCTCGCCCGCGCGCGCACCAAGCGTTCCGCGAACTCGCGTCGGTGGGCCTTCGATGTCAGGATCCGTAATTGCAATCGATTACTCTAATCTTCTGCCCAGCACCCGATATCACTGTCTTTTACACTTCTCTTTTAGCTTAATGTTGCAGATTTGCAAAGCCCTTGATGCAAGATCGCCAGCTTCTTGGCGTCTAAAAGCCTCATTTATGGCCATTTAGCTCGATCTTTCCGGGGCATGCTGCTTGCGTAGGACCGGCTCTTGAAGAACCTGAGGCCTTCCGCATGCGCGCAACTATGCCTGTAACTCCAGAAGAGCTGCGTCAGGAGCTGTTTGACATCAAGCCGGCACTGCCGGATGACGCGTGGGCGGTGCTGCTCACCCGGGTCGGCATCGTGGTCATCCTGATGACCCAGCCGCTGTTCATCATCTCGGAACTCAAGCTCGGCCGCGCATACGAACTCAAGCCGTGGCTGCTCGCCGGTTTTCACTTGTTCAACACCGCGGCGGCGTTGGGCGGACTGAGCATCAGCTGGACGCGCGGTTTTCGCGCTCACTGGCGCGCGGCCGCGTTCGCGCTGTGCGCGATGCTGATCGTGAGTTCGACCGTGATGAGCATCGCGGCGGGCGGCCGGCACGAGGCGCTGTTTCTGTCGGTGCTGCTCATCATGCTGGGCTCGGCGATGCTCGTACCGTGGGAAGCGCAGTGGCAACTGGGGCTGGGCGCGCTCAGCGTGCTGGCGCTGCTGGCTAACACGGTGATGGCGGCGCAACTCGATCCCAACCTGCTCTACCACTGGCTCGGCGTGATCACGGCGGCCTGTCTCTCGCAGTGCGCGACCAGCTTCGGCGTGCGTTACCGCGAGCGCACCCAGCAGTACCAGGCGCTGCGCGAGCGCGACCTGCAGTTGGGCGAGAGCGAGGAAAAATTTCGCCGCGTATTTGAAACCAGCGCCGACGGCATCGTCATCACCCGCAGCGCCGACGGCCACATCATCGACGTCAATCGAGAGTTCATCGATCGCACGGGCTACAGCCGCGATGAGGCGCTGGGCCACACGCCGACCGAGCTCAACCTGTGGGAAGACCCGGAACAGGCGCGGCTGGTAGCCGAAGCGATCAACGCCATCGGCTCGGTGCGCAACGTCGAAGGCCGCTTCCGCATGCGTAGCGGCGAGACCGTCAGCGCGCTGATCTCTTCGGTGCGCGCGATCATCAACGGCGAGGAATGCGTGATCAGCGTGGTGCGCGACGTGACCGAATTGCGCAAGACCCACGAGGCGCTGGTTGCCGCACGCGAGGTCGCGCTCGCCGCCTCGGAAGCCAAGTCGCAGTTCCTGTCCTGCATGTCGCACGAGATCCGCACGCCGCTCAACGTTATCCTGGGCTCGGCCGATCTGCTGACCGACACCCAGCTCGAGCCCGAACAGCGCCTATACGTCGATCGCGTGATCCGCAACGGCGCCAACCTGCTCGAGCTCATCAACAGCATCCTCGACCTTACCCGCGTCGAGAGCGGCCAGCTCAACCTGGAGCAGACGCCGTTCAACGTGGCTGAACTGACCGAGCGCGTCGCCGACACGCTCGCGATCCGCACACGCGAGCATCAGATCGAACTGGTGGTGCGCTGTGCGCCGGATCTGCCGGCCGCGCTCATCGGCGACCCGCTGCGGCTTAACCAGGTCCTGACCAACCTGATCGGCAATGCCCTGAAGTTTACCGAGCGCGGCGAAGTGGTGATCGAGGTCGGGCGCGACACGCAAAGCCGCGACCCCGGCGCGCTGCGCTTCTCGATCCGCGACACCGGCATCGGCATCGCTCCCGAAAAGCTCGGCTCGATCTTCTCGCCTTTCGCGCAGGCCGACTCATCGACCACGCGCAAGTATGGCGGCAGCGGCCTCGGTCTGGCGATCGTCGACCGGCTGGTGCACCTGATGGGCGGGCGCGTATGGGTGGAGAGCGAAGTCGGTCGAGGCAGCACTTTCCATTTCACCGCGCGCTTCGGCGTGCCGCCGGCGGCCGCGGAAGCGCCGGCACCGGCGCCCGTCGATCTTACGGGAGTCCGGGTGCTGATGATGGATGCCAACGCGACCTGCCGCGCGGCCGCAGGCGAGATCTTCGCCAGCCGCGGCGCCGAGGTCATCGAGGCCGCCTCGGCCGGCGAAGCGCTGGAGCAGATCGAGCGGGCGACGCGCGCGGGCAGACCGTTCGCGCTCGCCTTCCTCGATTGCTCGCATCCGGACGCCGACGGCCTCGCCCTGGCGCGCCGAATCGGCGCCCGGGCGGGCGGCGATTCGGGACTTACCGTCGCGACCATCAGCGCCTACGATCTTTCGCACGCCTTCACCGGGCTGCGCGAAGCCGGGCTCGAACATTACGTGGTCAAGCCGCTCAAGCGCGCCGACCTGCTGGCGGCGGCGGCTGCTTTCGCGCGCCACGCCCCGGCGTCGAGCCGGCCTGCGGCGGCGTCAGTGACGGCCGCGATAGCCGCGGTCGCGGCAGGGCAGCCCGCCGATCCTGCATCCCTGCCCCCGCCGGCGCAGCCGACCCTGACGCTCGCCGGCGCTGATCCCGCCGCCGCGCCGTGCCGCATCCTGCTCGCCGACGATTCGCTCGACAATCGCCTGCTGATTCGCGCCTACCTCGGCAAGACCGGTTACATCCTCGACGAAGCCGAGAACGGGCAGCTAGCGGTCGATCGCATGCTCAGCACGCATTACGACCTGGTGCTGATGGATATCCAGATGCCGGTGATGGACGGATTCACGGCCGTGCGCCGCTTGCGCCAGGCGGAGAGTGAGCGCGGGCTGCGCCGCACGCCGATCATCGCGCTCACCGCATCGGCCTTCGACGAGACGGTGCGCAAGGCCGCAGAAGCCGGATGCGATTCGCACCTGGGCAAGCCGCTCAAACGCGCCACGCTGCTGCGGGTGATCCGCGAGGTCGCACTGGGCGATACGCCGGCCGAGCTCGCGCCGGCGCCGAAGACGGAGCCGGCGGCGGCTTGAACCGCTACGCGGCCGAACCGGCGTAGGCCTGGTCGGCGGCGGCCAGCGACTTGCCGCGCGCGATCTCAAATCCCATCGAGTCCAGGATCGTCTCGAGCGCGCTCAGCACGAGCATCACGTTCTCGCGTTTGCACGACTCTCCCATCAGGCCGATACGCCAGACCTTGCCCCGAAGTGGCCCGAGGCCGGCGCCGATCTCGATGTTGAACTTTTCCAGCAGTTGCGTGCGCACGCGCGCCTCGTCGATTCCGGCGGGCACCGCGACCGTGGTCAACTGCGGCAGGCGGTAACCCTCCTGCGCGGCGAGTCCCAGTCCCATCGCCGCGATTCCGACCTGCAGCGCGGCGGCGTTCGCGCGATGGCGCGCGAAGCGGGTTTCGAGCCCCTCTTCGATCACGATTCTCAACGCCTCGTACAGCGCGTAATTCATCGTGATCGGCGCGGTGTGATGATAAACGCGGTCGGGGCCCCAGTACTTTTCGATCAGCGAAAGATCGAAGTACCACGACGTGCACGGCGTTTTGCGCTTGCGCACAACTTCCATCGCGCGCGGCCCGAAGGTCACCGGCGCGAGCCCGGGCGGGGCGCCGATACCCTTTTGCGTACAACTGTAGCAGGCGTCTATCTCCCAGCGGTCGATCTCGAGCGGCATGCACCCGAGCGACGTCACGCCGTCGGCCACGATCAATGCGCCGCGCGCGTGCGCCATGCGCGCGATCTCCTCCAGCGGCTGATGAATACCAGTCGAGGTCTCGGCGTGTACGATAGCGACCAGCTTGGGCGCTTTGGCGGCCGCGAGCGCCCGCTCGATAAGGGCCGGTTCGACGATCCTGCCCCATTCGGCCTCGACCCGATGGATGCGCGCGCCAAGGCGCGTGGCGACCTCGACCATGCGCGTGCCGAAAACTCCGGCGGCGCCGATCACCACCTCGTCGCCGGCCTCGACCAGGTTGGCCATCACCGTCTGCATCCCGGCCGAGCCTGTGCCGGAGACCGGGAAAGTAATCTCGTTGGACGTGCTGAACACGATCCGCAGCATCTTCTTGATGTCGTCCATCACGCGAATGAAGTCGGGATCGAGATGTCCCACCACCGGCGAAAGCATCGCCTTCATCACGCGCGGATGGACGTTGGAGGGGCCCGGGCCGAGCAGCACGCGGGCTGAGGGTTGCAACTCCGAAAACGAAGAACTGGCCAAGGGCGGTCCCCCTTTTGTGCGGCGCCGGCGGGCGCATCGGCGGCGAACTGTCGCGCGGCCGCGCGCCGGCGCATTTGTGTTACAGCCATTATTGACCGGACCGGAGCGCATGGCAAAAGCACCCTTCGATGAACGGCCGGACAATTCCGATCCGCATGACGCACTGCCGCGGCGCACCCGCTTCGATCCCGCGCGATCGTGCTACAGTGGCATGCGATGGAGAACCTCCCCGTCCCGCCATCGCGATTCGACGCCGACACCCGGCTCTCCGGCCTCGCCGCCGAGCTGGCGGAAATCGTCGGCAACGGCGGCGTGATCGCCCGCGCGGGCGAGCTCGCCGTCTACGAATGCGACGGATGGACGATCGCCAAGAGCGCGCCCGACCTGCTGGTCCTGCCGCGCACCACGGCCGAGGTGAGCGGCGTGCTGGCGGCGCTCGAGCGCCGCGGTGTGGCCTTCGTGCCGCGCGGCGCGGGAACGGGGCTATCGGGCGGATGTCTCCCGCTGCAGGCGCCGGTGATGGTCTGCACCTCGCGCATGAATCATATCGTCGCGTGCGATTTCGCCAGCCGCCGCGCCGTAGTGGAAAGCGGCGTGGTCAACATCAACGTCACCAACGCGGTGAAGGCGGCGGGATTTTTCTACGCGCCGGATCCCTCCTCGCAAGCCGCCTGCACTATCGGCGGAAACATCGCTGAAAACTCCGGCGGGCCGCATACGCTCAAGTACGGCGTCACGACCAACCACGTGCTGGGCCTCGAGCTGGTGCTGGCGGGCGGCGAAGTGGTCGAGCTGGGCGGCATGGCCGAGGAGCGACTGGGCTACGACCTCGTGGGCGCGGTCGTCGGCGCGGAGGGCACCGCGGGCATCGTCACCCGCGCCACGCTCAGGCTGGTGCGCGAACCGCAGGCGTATCGCACGATGCTCGCCGTGTTCGCCGACGTCGAACACGCGACCGCCGCGGTCAGCGCGATCATCGCCGCCGGCATCATCCCGGCGGCGGTCGAGATGATGGACGCGCTGATCATCCGTGCCGTCGAAGCGGCATTCCACGTCGGCTTTCCCGCCGATGCCGGCGCGGTGCTGATTGTCGAGGTTGACGGACTCGCCGCGGGCCTGGACGAACGCGCCGAGCGCATCGCGCGCCTCGCCACGGCGGCTGGCGCGGCCGAGGTCAAACTGGCACGCGACGACGCGGAGCGGGCGCTCTTGTGGAAGGCGCGCAAGCGCGCCTTCGGCGCGGTCGGGCGTCTGGCGCCCAACTACGCGACCCAGGACGGCGTGGTGCCGCGCACCCGCCTGCCCGACATCCTGCGCGTGATCGCGATACTCAGCCGGAAATTTCAGCTCGCAATCGGCAACGTGTTTCACGCCGGCGACGGGAATATCCATCCGATCGTCCTTTACGACGAGCGCGACCCCGGGCAGGTGCGACGCGCAATCGAGGTCGGCCGCGAAATTCTCAAGGCGTGCGTCGAGATGGGCGGCAGCCTGACCGGCGAGCACGGGATCGGAGTCGAGAAGCAGGCCGAAATGCCGCTCCTGTTCGCACCGGAAGACCTGATTGTCATGAGCGAACTGCGCCGCGTGTTCGACCCTGCCGGACACGCCAATCCCGGCAAGGTCATCCCGACGCCCGGCGGATGCGTGGAAGTCGCCGCGCCGCGCCGCCAGGCCCCCCTATAGCCGGTGAACGAAGCGCAGACCGACAGGCTCGAAAACGCAATCCGCCGATTGCTCAACTCTGACCGCGTGCGGCGGCCGCAGGATCACGAGGCCGGCGTCGCGGCGATCGTCGTTGAACCGCGCGATGCCGACGAGATCGCTGAAATCGTGCGCCATTGCGAAGCCGAAAAAATCGCGACCGCGCCGATTGGTGCGGCGCGCACTCTCGGCCAAATCCGCCGCGCGCCCGCGTCACTCGGCGTTTCGCTCGCCCGCATGGCGCGCATCGTGTCCTACGAACCCGAGGACATGACCGTCATCGCCGAAGCCGGGATGACGCTCGGGGCGCTTAACTCGCGCCTGGCCGGGCAGGCGCAGCGCCTGCCGCTCGATCCGCGCGCGCCCGATGCGACCACGCTCGGCGCGCTGGTCGGCGCGGCGCACTCGGGTCCGCTCAGGCATTCCGAAGGCACGCCGCGCGATCTTCTGATCGGCGTCCGCTTTGTCGGGCATGCCGGACGCCTGGTGCATGGCGGCGGACGCGTGGTCAAAAACGTGGCCGGCTATGATTTGATGAAAGTGATGACCGGATCGTTCGGCACGCTGGGGATGATCACCGAGACCGCCTTCAAGCTGCGGCCGATTCCCGAGGGCTATGCGATCGCGCTCGCGCCGTTCGCGCGCGCCGCCGACGCCTTCGGCAGGGCGCGCGCGATCAATGACGCGCTGCCGCTGGTCCATCTCGAGGTGCTGAGCTCCGCCCTCGCGGCGAGCATCGGCTATCCCGGGGCGTTTCGGCTGGTCGCGGCATTTGCCGGCAGCGCCCGTGAGCTCGAATATCAGCGTGAACAGCTTGGCGAAAAGCTGGGCGCGCCGAACGCGGTCGAATTCGTTGACGGTCCACGCGCGCTCGAACTGTATCGGAGGGTGCGCGACTTCGAATTCGCCTCGGCCTCGATGACGGCCCGGATGGCGACCGCGCCGGCCGAGCTTGGCGGCTCGCTCGAAGCGCTGAGCGTCGAATTTATCGCCCATGCCGGATGCGGCGTCGCGGAGATTTTCACCGGCGGCGAACTCGATTCGACGCGAGCGCGCGAGACCGTGAGCCGATGGCGCAGCGCGGCGCGCGCCGCCCGTGGTCATCTGCGCCTGCTTGCGGCGGCGCCCGCGCTTCGCGCGCACGTGGATTTTTTCGACCAGCCCTCCGCCGGAGAGCTCAAGCTGATGCGCCGGCTGAAGTCGACGTTCGACCCGGCGGGAATTTTCAACCCGGGATGCTTCGTCGGGGGTCTGTGATGGCCGGTACGCAGGTCGAGCCGAAGTCCGGCTCCGGCGCCGGGCGCCGGGCGCCGGCGCGGGACGTGGTCGATTACGATCTCCTTTTCGACTGCGTCCATTGCGGGCTTTGCCTGGAAGCGTGCCCGACCTATCTGCTCACGCGCGCCGAGACCGATTCGCCGCGCGGGCGCATCTATCTGATGAAGGGACTTGCCGAAGGGCGCGTGACGCTCGACGATGACGTCGTACGCCATCTCGATCTCTGCCTCGGATGCCGCGGATGCGAGAGCGCGTGTCCCTCGGGCGTGCACTATGGCCGGCTCCTGGAGCGGGCGCGCGATTTCGTCGAGCGCAATCATCGGCGGCGTTTCGCGAACCGGCTGCGCCATGCCGCCGTGCGCTTCGTCTTTCCATATCCGGCGCGCCTCAGGGCGATGTTGGCGCCGCTCAGATTGATGGAATGGCTCGGGCTGCGGCCGCTCGCGCGCCGGCTGCTGCCGCGCCCGTTGCGCGACTGGATCGATCTAGTGCCGTACTCGAACGCGACGGCGGCGGCGTACGGCGGGCCGGTGCGCGAGAATTCCGCCGGGCCGCTCGCCGTGGTGCATCACGGATGCGTCGCGCAGGTGCTCACGCCGCAGGAGAACAGCAACCTCGAGCGCGCATTGCGCGCGGCCGGCTACCGCGTCGCGCAGCTCGAGCCGACCGTATGCTGCGGCGCGCTCGATCTGCACGACGGCAATCTCGCGCGCGGGCTCGAATTCGCCCGCGCCAACGCGCGCGCGCTCAAACGATGCGGCGCGGAGGCGATCGTGTCGGCGGCCTCGGGATGCGCCGCCGCAATCGCATCCTACGGCGAGCTGTTGAAGAACGATCCGGAGCTGGCCGCGGACGCGGCCGAGATTGCAAACCGCGCGACGGATATCAGCGCGCTGCTGCTCGCGCGCGGCGGAGCGGCCGGCAAGCTTGACTGCACGATCACTTACCACGATTCGTGTCATCTGGCGCACGGGATGGGCGTGCGCGAATCGCCGCGCACGCTGCTCGCCTCAATACCGGGGGTGCGGCTGGTGGAGATGGCGGAGTCGGACCTGTGCTGCGGCTCGGCCGGCACCTACAACCTGATCGAACCGGCGATGGCGCGCGAGCTGGCGCGGCGCAAGGCCGACAATATCGAGGCCATCGGCGCCGATTACGTGGTGCTGGGGAATCCGGGATGCGAATTTCAGATCGCGGCCGAGCTGCGCCGGCGCGGTTCACGCACGCGCGTAATCCATCTCGCGGATTTCCTGGCGCTGGCTGCAAATCCGCAAACCGCCGCGCCGCAGGCCGCGAATACACCGTAGCCCGCCGTTACCCGAGCGATGCGCGCGTGTTGGTTAATCGGCACGCGCGAAGATCGAATGCATGAGTATGATCGCGACGCCGATCGTGATCGCGCTGTCGGCGAGATTGAACACCGGGTAGCTCCAGGCGTAATAGTGCACGTAAATGAAATCGACCACGCGGCCCCGCATCACGCGGTCGAGCAGATTGCCCGCCGCACCGCCCATGATCAGCGCGAATGCGAATGAAATGGTCGTCGGACGCGCGCCGCGCGCGAGCAGGTAGCCGAGCACCAGCACGGCGCCGCCCGAGAGGCCGTCGAGCAGCACGTCGCGCACGACGGGCGACATGTTCGCGAACAGGCTGAACGCCGCGCCCGAGTTGAGCGTGTACGTGATCGCGAACAGATGCGGGATCAGGTCGATCTCGGCAAAGAGTCTCAGGTGCGCGACGATGTAGAGCTTGCTGAGCTGGTCGAGCACGAACACGGGCAGCGCGACCAGGCCAACCAGCGCGGCGAACCTGCGCCATTCGGTCGTCGTCTCGGGATGGTTCGCGACCGCCGCCTGAGCCTCAGCCGAACTCACGCCTTGAGCGCCTGCACCACCGCGCGGCATCGCGGGTCGAGATCCGAGCCGGAATCGTCGTCGAAATACATCCAGCAGCGCTGGCATTTGCGACCGCGCGCGCGCCGTCCGACGATCACCAGCGGCGGATCGCTCACAATGCGCCCGTAGGCTCCGTCCAAACTGAACGTCTCGGCGCCGTTGGCCTTGCGCCGCAGATCTTCCGTCTCGGACGGGTCGAGCGTCGCAACCTCCGACACAATGAGCAACTCCTTGAGCGCCTCGCGCTGGCGGACGAGCGCGTCGCCTAGGGCGCCGTTCTCGCCGCCCGCCGCGCCAAGGCTAACTGCCGCCTCCAACGGCGCGCCGATCGTGCCCGCCTGGCGCATCGTTTCGAGCAGCTTGAGCGTTTCGGATCGCAGCTCGAGCAGCCGCTCCCAATGCGCTTCCAGTTCGGCGTCCCGCCAATCCGGATTTTGCGGCGCCAGCGTCAGCAGATGAACGCTCGCCGCACGGTTGCCCGGCATGTACGAGTACACCTCGTCGGCGGTGAACGGGATCAGCGGGGCGAGCATCCGCACCAGCGCGTCGATGACGTGGTAGAGCGCGGTCTGCACCGAGCGGCGCTCGGGCGAGGCGGCCGCCGCGCAATAGAGCCGGTCGCGCGCAACGTCGATATAGAGCGAGCTCAGATCGATGACGACGAAATTGATGATCGCGTGATAGGCGGCCTGGAAGTCGTAAGCCTCGAACGCGCGGCCCACGTCCTCCTTGAGATGCTCCAGGCGGGCGAGAATGTAACGATCGAATTCGGTCATGCGCGCGAGCTCGAGCACGTCGCGCGCCGGATCGAAATCCGCGAGGTTGCCGAGGATATAGCGGCAGGTATTGCGAATCTTGCGATAGGCTTCGGCGACCGCCGTATAAACCGTGTCGCCGAGCGCGATTTCCGAGGTGTAATCGAGCGAGGCGTAAACCAGGCGCAGCACGTCGGCGCCAATACGATTCACCGCGTCGGCCGCGTCCTCGGAGTTGCCGAGCGATTTCGACATCTTGCGCCCCTGCTCGTCCACCGTGAGCCCGTGGCTTATCACGGTGCGAAACGGCGCGCCGCCGCGCTCAGCCACAGCGCATGCGAGCGAGGAGCCGAACCATCCGCGCGCCTGCTCGACCGCTTCGAGGTAGGCATCAGCGGGCCACTTCAGCTCCGGACGCCGGCCCAGCACCGCGGCCTGCGAGGAGCCCGAGTCGAACCATACGTCGAGCACGTCTTCTTCCTTCGAGAACGACGCACCCCGGCACTGCGCGCACTTGACGCCCGGCGCGATGAAGTCGCTCGCCGGCCGGCTGAACCATGCGTCGGAACCCTCGCGCGCGAAGATGCGCTCGGCCGCGACCATCACGTCGTCGTAGAGACCGACGTGGCCGCATCCGTCGCATCGCAGCGCCGGGATCGGCACGCCCCACGCACGCTGGCGCGAGAGACACCAGTCGGGCCGGGTCTCGGTCATGTTGCGGATGCGGTCGCGCGACCACGCCGGAATCCATTGCACGCCGTCGATTTCCTCGATCACGCGCGTGCGCAAGCCGTCATGGTCGATGCGCATGAACCATTGCTCGGCGGCGAGAAAGATGAGCGGCGTCTTGCATCGCCAGCAATGCGGATAGCTGTGCGAGAAATTCTCCGCATGCAGCAGCGCGCCGCGCTCGCGCAGCCGCTCGACGATCGCCCCGTTCGCCTTGAAGACATTGCGCCCCGCCCATTCGCCGCCCTCGGCCGTGAAATTGCCCGCCGTGTCCACGGGCGTGAACGGCTTGAGCCCGTACTGCGCACCGACCACGAAGTCTTCGTAGCCATGGCCCGGCGCGGTGTGAACGAGGCCGGTGCCGGCGTCCGCGGTCACGTGGTCGCCGTACATCAGCTTGACCTCGCGATCGACAAACGGATGGCGAAAGATGTCCTGGCCGTCGAGCGCCTTGAGTGCCTCGCGGTCGAGCGCGATCGTCTTTTCGGGAACGAGCGAGCAGGCGCCGGCAAACGCCTCGGCAAGGCGCGCGGCGATCACGTAGTAGCGTCCGCCCGCCTTGAGCGCGACGTAGTCGAACGTGGGATTGAGGCTGATTCCGAGATTGGCCGGCAGCGTCCAAGGCGTAGTCGTCCAGATCACGGCGGACAAACGATGCTCGCGGTGCGCCGAGGCAAGCTCATCGCGATCTGCGGCACTTGCGGCCAGCGCGCCCGCATCCCGCAAATGGTCGTTGAAGGCAAAAGCGACGTATATCGACGGCGAGACGTGGTCGCGGTACTCGACCTCGGCCTCGGCCAGCGCCGTGCGGTCGGCAAAGCACCAGTGCACCGGGCGCAGGCCGCGATAGACGTAACCGCGCGCGACCAGGTTGCGCAGCACTCCGATCTCGGCGGCATCATACTCCGGGTCCATCGTTATGTACGGATGGAACCAGTCGCCGATGCATCCCAGGCGCATGAAGTCCTTGCGCTGCAGGTCGATCCATTTCTCCGCCTCGGCGCGGCACAGCCGGCGCAGCTCGAGCTTGGGCATCGCGCGCGCCTTCTCGCCCAGGTCGCGCGAGACCTTGAACTCGATCGGCATCCCGTGACAGTCCCATCCGGGCACGAACGGCGTGCGCCGCCCCATCATCGAGCGCGAGCGCACGACAAAGTCCTTCAGCACCTTGTTGAGCGCGGTGCCCATGTGGACGCGGCCGTTGGCGTAGGGAGGGCCGTCGTGCAGGACCCACGCGGGCGCGTTGGCGCGCGCTTCGAGCAGCTTCTCGTAGAGCCCGATCTCCTCCCAGTGCTTGAGCATCTCGGGTTCCCGGCGCGGCAGATTCGCCTTCATCGGGAAGTCCGTCTTAGGGAGCTTCAGGGTTGCTTTATAGTCAGTCGTCTTCCGCTCGGGTTCGGCCACGGGCAAGACGGCCGGCGGCGAAGCGTTTCGCGCCGGCCCCTCCGCAAATCAAAGTCACGTCTCCGGATGCGTATGCCGGTTCAGATCGAGACCTGAGAGTAACGTAACACATGGGGGCGCGCGAGTGCGTGCCGCGCGGTCCGCGACCGGCGCGATTATCACTTGGGCAGGGGCGCCTGGCGGAAAATTTCCCTGAAAAAATCCTTCATCGCCTGCCATGAGCGATGGTCCGCTTCGGCATCGTAGGCGATGCCTGCGACGTGATACGCGTCCGCGTTCGGATTGGTAAAGCTGTGCTCGGCGCCGCCGTAGATGTTGAATTGCCAATCGGCGCGGGCCTTGCGCATCTCGCCCTCCAACGCCGCGATCTGCGCCTGCGAGGTGAACGGATCGTCGGCGCCGTGGCAGACGAGGATGCGCGCTTTCACCGCGCCCGGCCGCGCCGGCGCGCCGGTATCGTAATGGCCATGAAAGCTGACCACGCCGTTGACCGCGGCGCCGCTGCGCGCGAGCTCGAGCACCGTGGCTCCGCCGAAGCAGTATCCGATGGCCGCGGTGCGCGCCGGGTCCACGTGCGGGTCGCTCTTTAGTTTGGCCAGCGCAGCGTTGATGCGCGCGCGCAGCTCGGCGCGATCGCCCGCCTCGAGTGGGGCGACCCATTTTTCCGCCTGCTTCGGATCGGCGGTGGTTTCGCCCTCGCCGTAAACATCCACCGCCATCGCCACGTAGCCGAGTTGCGCGAGCATCCGCGCGCGCATCTTCGGATAATCGTTGAGGCCCCACCATTCCGGCACCACCAGGACGCCGGGACGCCTGCCCGTCGCGCTGTCGTCGTAGGCGAGGAAGCTTTGCGCCTCGACCTGTCCTTCCTTGTAGGTGACGGTTTCGGTTTTGATCGCGGCGCGCGCCGCACCGGCGAGCAGCAGGATGCTGCCGAACGCGGCGCACCACGACCATCCAAGCGTACTTTTCATCGCGTGCTTCTGCTCCCGGCAAATCTGCCGGGGCTCGATGCTCATGCTCTAGTGCATCGCGATGGCCGTGACCAGCACCACGCCGAGCAGTATCGCTCCCGGCAGGAGGGCGGCGCCGAGCGCGCGCCAGGCCGAGAAGCGATGCGCTTCGCCGACGCAATGCAGCATCACGACGAACGACCAGATCGAGACGATCGCCTCCATGCCTCTGACGGTCGTGAATTGTTTCACTGCGGCCGTCGCTGCACCGGCGTTGGGATCGGGCAATGCCGGCACCAACGCCTGCCAGACCCCGCTGCCCAGCAGCACGAGCAGCATCGCGACGGAAAAGCAGATCTCCGGTACCTGCGACCAGGCGACGGCCGCGCGCACGTTTACCGCATTGCCCACGCCTCCGAACGCACGCCCGCACCATTCCATCGCGAACCCGCCGATGTAGACCCCGGCGATACCGAGGCCGGCGCCGAGGAAGGGCGCGGTGAGCGTCAGCACCGGCATGTACGGGAGCAGTGGCGCGGGCGGCGGCGTGGGAAGGAAACCGAGCGCCGCGCTCAAAAAGAAATTCAGGACCGTGAGGCCGCCGGCCAGGGCGCCCAGGACAAGCACGTGGCGCCTGGGGTCGCCCTTGAGGATCTTCTTCATCGTGTCGCGCGGGCTGATCCAGATTGAAATCCACGGATTGTCGAAGACGGTGAGGACCTGATCGGCCCTGCCGCTGGTGCGCATGCCGAGTTCGGCCAACCGGTCAACTCTGAAGCCCGAATCGTTGGCCATGATCCCCCACCTCCCGCGGATATTCCGACATGCGCATGCAGGCAGCCCGAAGCTCCCAACAGCAGATCCTATACGTCCAAGGCGGCATGATCGATACAAAGCGATGTATCTTTGCTCATACTGTGTCTGTCACGGCGCTTTTGAGGTCCCGGCAGTTTAAGCTCGTCAATGCCGAGTATTGCCACTATGCACAGCCATTAAGCCGGCCATGCTCAAATCATGCGTATCGGAAAAATTTGAAAATCGTCGCATGCTGCCCTAATATCGCGCTTCGCGCGGTTCAGCGTTTTTTCCCGCATCATGTCGCGTGACGCATCCGGGGCATCAGGCGCAGATGCGCCGGGTGAACAGATGAATGAAAACGGTGCTCTGGCCGGGCTGCGGGTTCTTGATCTGACCGATCTCGCGGGGCATCTGTGCGCCCGTCTGCTCGCCGATATGGGTGCGGACGTGATCAAGGTTGAACCGCCCGGCGGCGATGATGCGCGCCGTGTCGGGCCGTTCGTCGACGATGTCCCACATCGCGATCGCAGCCTCCCGTTCTGGTTTTACAACTTCAACAAGCGCTCGCTCACACTGGACTTGCGCCGGCCCGAAGGCGCCGCAATCCTACGCCGGCTCGTGGCCGGCGCCGACGTGATCGTCGAAAGTTTTGCGCCCGGCGAAATGACCCGCATGGGCCTGGGATGGGACGCGCTGCACGCGCTCAATCCGGCGACGGTGCTGTGCTCGATTGCGCCGTTCGGACAAGACGGGCCGTATCGCGACTATGCGGCGGATGACAGCGTGCTGACCGCGCTTTCCGGGATGCTCTACGTGAACGGTTTTCCACGTGAGGCGCCGGTGCGGCCGTTCGGACTGCAGGCCTACCATTCGGCGTCGTATTACGCCGCGATTGGCACGATGTGCGCGCTGCTCGCCCGCGATTCCTCGGGCGAGGGCCAATGGATCGACGTCAGCATGCAGGAGGCCACGGCCTCGGCGGTCGAGCACGTCGCGGCCGGATTTTTGGGCGCGGGCGAAATCGAGCGGCGGCGCGGCACGCTCCATTGGAGCCGGTTCTTTCGCGTCGGGCGATGCCGCGACGGCTACGTGATGCATTGCACGCTGGGCGATTGGACCTCGCTCATCGAATGGGTCAAGGGCGACGGCAAGGCCGCCGACCTGGCCGGTCCCGAATGGGAGGACGTGAACAAGCGGCGTCAGGACGCGGAGCATCTGTTCGACGTGCTCGACAACTGGGTCAAAGACTACAGCCGCGACGAGCTTCTGGAGCGCGCGCAAACGCTGCGGCTGCCCTACGCGTCGGTGCGCACGCCCGAAGATCTGTTCGCCGACGAGCAACTGGCGGCACGCGGATATTTCCACGACGTCCATCATCCTGAACTCGGCCGCAGCTTCCGCTATCCGGGCGCCCCGTATCTGTTCACCGGATCGCCCTGGCGCATAACGCGGCGTCCGCCGCTGCTCGGCGAGCACACGGGTGAGATCCTGCGCGACGAACTCGGGCTTGGCGCCGATGAGCTGGCCGCGCTCGCCGCCGAGGGAGTCATCTGACGATGGCGCGGAGGGCGCTCGAAGGCGTGCGCATCCTGGATTTCACCTGGGTCGTCGCCGGGCCGGTGGCGACCCGCATCCTCGCCGACCAGGGCGCCGAAGTCATCAAGCTCGAGCGCGGCGGCGCGGACGTGGTCAACGTGATGGGGCCGCGGCGCATCGGCCTGCAGGGCGAGCTGCATCGCAACAAGCGCTCGGCCGCGATCAACATGAGCCATCCGCGCGGCGTCGAAATCGCGCGCCGGCTGGCCGCGATGAGCGACCTGGTGATGGATAATTTCTCGGCGCGCGTGATGCGCTCGTGGGGGATGGATTACGCAAGTCTCGTGAAGGTCAAGCCCGACATCATTTGCATCTCGATGTCCGGGCTGGGGCATATCGGCCCGCGGCGCAACTTCGTCAGCTATGGCCCGACACTGCAGGCGCTCGCCGGTTTTACGCGCATGATGGCCGACGCGCGCGGCGAACCCGCCGGCTATGGCTACTCGTACGCCGACATGGCGGGCGGCTACAGCGGCGCGCTGGCGGCGCTGATCGCGCTGTGGCATCGCAAGCGCACGGGCCGCGGCCAGTTCGTCGATCTTTCGCAGTTCGAGGCGCTCGCGAGCCTGGCCGGACCGGCGCTGCTGGATATCGCCGTCAACGGCCGCGAGCAGGAGCCGCCCGGATGGCGCTCGCAGGAGCGGCCGGCCGCGCCCCACGGCGTCTACCGCTGTCGTCCGCGCGACGGTGACGACGATCGCTGGCTCGCGATCGCCGTGCGCTCGCAGGCCGAGTGGGAGCGCTTCGCGCACGCGCTCGGCAATCCGCAATGGACCGTCGATTCCAGGTTCCGCACGCTCTACCTGCGGATGCGCAATCGCGAGGCGCTCGACGCCGAGGTCGCGCGATGGGCCGCGGCGCAGGAGGCCGAAGCCGCGATGATGCTGCTGCAGGAGGCAGGCGTGGCCGCGGGCGTCGTGCTCAACGGCGCGGACCTGGCCGCCGATCCGCAGCTTGCGGCGCGTGGATTCTTCGCGCCGGTCGAGCTTCCCGACGGCGGCTCGACTCGCGTCACGGGCGTGCCGATACGGCTTGGTGCGACGCCAGGGTCGGTCCGCAGCGTCGCGCCGGAAATCGGCGAGGACAACGATTACATCCTGGGCGACTTGCTCGGGCTCGGCCGCGCCGAACGCGCCGAACTCCTCGAACAGGGCGCGGTCTGGGGATGATTTGAGCGCCCCGAGCGACGGGCGGCTTGCGATGGAGGCATCAATGGAAGAATTCACCGGACGATGCATGTGCGGAGCATTGCGCTTCGCCGCGACGGCGCCCTCGCTTTTCTGCGCCCATTGCCATTGCCGCTTCTGCCGCCAGGCGCATGGCGCCGCGTTCGTCACCTGGGTGGGCTTCCCGCAGGCGAGCGTGCGCATCGTGGCCGACGGCGACGCGCTTCACTGGTACCAATCCTCGAAATGGAGCCGGCGCGGATCGTGCTCGCGCTGCGGCACGATGATGTTTTACGAGTCCACGGCGGCGCCCGGCGAAACGCACGTGACCCGGGCATCGATTATAGGTCCGGTCGATCGCAAGCCCGAGCTGCACAGCTTCTTCGATCAGAAGGTGGACTGGGTGACGATCAACGATGATTTGCCGAAGCTGCGTGGGGATGACCCGATTCTGTCGTCATTCAAGGAGATCGGCCGCTAGCGCGCCGCGCCGATTTGCGCTTGCGGGCGCCCCGGCGATATAGAGCAGTCACGCGAGGCCGATTCGCGACGGCGATGGAAGAAAGCTTCGAGTACCGATCGCTGCTTGACCGCGACGCCCTGCGCGCGCTGCAGACGCGCAGGGATTTGCCTTCCGCCATCCACCTGGCCCTGCAACTCGGCGCATTCCTGACGTGCATCGCGCTGGTGGTTTACGTGTCGCCTTTTCCTCTCGTAGCGTTTGTCGCGGCGCTCGCCCTCGGCGCTGTGTGGACGACGTTCTTCGCTCCGTTCCATGAATGCGCGCATCAGACCGCCTTCCGCACGCGCCGGCTGAATTCGATCGCCGGATGGATCACCGGCATTCCCTTCGGCATGGGACCGACGGTCTATCGCGAGTTTCATTTCGAGCATCATCGCTACACGCACATCCCGGACAAGGACCCGGAGCTGGCCGGCAACGCCACCTTCGCGCAATGGCCGACGACGCCGTCGGCGTGGGCATACATGGTCGCAGGTCTGTGGCTCCTGTGGCTCAAGGTCCGGCTGATGTTCCGGCTTGCCGCATCGTCCGCGGCGCACACTGAACTACCGCCGCCGTTTGCCGACCCCGACCTGCGCACGACCTTCATCTGGGAATCGCGCGCGGTGGCGTGCGCGTGGAGCGCGCTGCCGCTGCTGGTCCTGCTGGGAGTTAGCGGCACCGTATGGATACTCTTCGCGCTGATTCCGTGCCATGTGCTCCAGGCGATCTGGATCACCGCTGAGCACACCGGCCTGCCGCACGAGGGCACGATTCTCGATCGCACGCGCACCACCTGCACGTCGGGTTTTGTCAGTTGGTGGTTGTGGAACATGAACTACCACGCCGAGCATCATGCGTGGCCTGCGGTGCCGTGGCATGCACTGCCGGCGCTCAACGCACAGGTCAGGAGCCATCTCGAACACGAATCGTGGGGCTACTGGAACCTGCAGATGGCCGTGCTGCGCGGGCAGGCGCTGCCCGACGGCGCGCGCTCAAGTCCGACGTCACAGTAGGCGCCGACCCGCCGCGCGCGGCGCTCGGGCGACGAATCGGTGCAAATGCACCAAACCCTTGGCGCAGTTGAGGAATACGCTATTGCGCCACCCGCGCCGCCGTAATCTACTCAGGTTGATTACTGCCGCTTTGCCAGGGCGCGCGAGGAGCCTGCGTAGCGAGTGTCAGCCAGCGTTCTTTCAAGCGCGCTTGCCGGAGTGGACGCGTTTCCGGTCGAAGTCGAAGTTGATATCTCGGGCGGGCTGCCGCGCCTGACCACGGTCGGTCTCGCCGAAGGCGCGGTGCGCGAGGCGCAGGAGCGGGTCAAGGCGGCGATCAAGAATTCCGGTTACGAGTTTCCCAACCGCAAGATAACCATCAACCTCGCCCCCGCCGACACGCGCAAGGAGGGCTCCTCGTTCGACCTGCCGATCGCGCTCGCGATCATCGCCGCCAGCACCGGCGCGCTCAGCGGCGAGCGCATGCGCAGCTATCTCATCCAGGGCGAACTCGCGCTCGACGGGCGCATCAAGGGTATCCGCGGCGCGCTGCCGACGGCGCTGCTGGCGCGCGCGCGGCACTATGCCGGGATTATCCTGCCGCGCGAGAACGCCGCCGAAGCCTCGGTCGCGAGCAACGGCACCGCCGTGCTCGGGGTCGAGACGCTGCGCGACACGGTCGATTTCCTCGAGGGGCTGCGCCAGATCGAGCCGTACGCGACCGACGTCGATGATCTGTTCCGCGCGGCGAGCCGCTACGAGGTCGATTTCAGCGAGGTGCGCGGACAGGAGCAGGCCAAGCGCGCGCTCGAGGTCGCGGCCGCGGGCGGCCACAATGTCCTGATGGTCGGACCGCCGGGGTCGGGCAAGACGATGCTCGCCAAGCGGTTGCCCACGATCCTGCCGGCGATGACGTTCGAGGAGGCGATCGAAACTTCCAAGGTGCACAGCGTGGCCGGGCTGATGGACGGGCGCGCGCTGATCGCGACGCGTCCCTTCCGCGCGCCGCATCATACGATTTCCGATGCCGGCCTTATCGGCGGCGGCACCGTGCCGCGCCCGGGCGAAGTCAGCCTCGCCCACAACGGCGTGCTGTTCCTCGACGAGCTGCCCGAATTCCGCAAAAACGTCATCGAAGTGCTGCGCCAGCCGCTCGAGGACAATCGCATCACCATTGCGCGCGTGATGGGTACGATGACTTTTCCGGCGAGCGTGATGCTGGTGGCGGCGATGAATCCGTGTCCGTGCGGCTTCTTCACCGACACGCAGCACGAATGCACCTGCGCGCCGATCGTGATCCAGCGCTATCGCTCGCGCATCTCGGGACCGCTGCTCGACCGGCTCGATATTCACGTCGAGGTGCCGGCGGTGAAGTACCGCGAGCTTACCGCGCGCACGCCGGGCGAGACGTCGGCGGCGATTCGCGAACGCGTCAATCGCGCGCGTGCGGTGCAACTTGCGCGCTACGCCGGCGCGCGCATCTTCTGCAACGCGCAGATGGGCGCGCGCGAGCTTCATCAGCACTGCCAGGTCGACGCCGCGGGCGAGCGCCTGCTCGAACTCGCGATCAATCGGCTGGGGCTAAGCGCCCGCGCCTACACCCGCATCCTCAAGGTCGCGCGCACCTGCGCCGATCTCGACGGCGGCGGCGCGATCGAGGCGCGCCATCTGAGCGAGGCGATCCAGTATCGCTCGCTCGACCGCCCGTCGATCTAGCGGCGCGCGACGCGGTCCCGCGCGGTTGCCTTTGCGCGGGCGATCAAGGACATTCCGGAGAGCATCGACGGCCCGTTCCGCCGGCGCGGCCGGCGGTCCGCACCGCGCGCAAAGGAGAAATTGCCATGGGCAAGCTGCAGGTCACCAAAGAGGAAATGCTCAAGCGCGTGGCGCGTTTCAAACAGTTGACGCCGAGCGAGCACGCCTTCGTGGACAGCAGGATTCCCGGCCACGAGCGCCTGATCTACAACGTGATCGGCAGCGGCGTCACCGAGGACGCGTCGCTCGCCCCGGCGATCGGCGACGCCCGCGACTTCAACCTCACCTACGTCAAGGCCGCGCCGGGCAAGGGCGCCGCGCTGCACAGTCACACGACGATCGAAGTGTTCACGCCGCTTAGCGGCCGCTGGGCGATTATCTGGGGCGACCGCGGCGAGAACGAGCTCATTCTCGAACCCTGGGACACCATTTCCGTGCCGCCCGGAGTGATGCGTGGCTTTCGCAACGCGGGCGACGAAGACGCATTTTTGATGGCCATCCTGGGCGGCACCGATCCGGGCCGCGTCACGTGGCAGCCCGAAGTACTCGAGCGGGCGCGGCAGAGCGGGCTTCGCCTCGATTCCGACGGCAACGTGGTCCAGTCCCGAACCTGAAAACGCGACGAGGAAGCGACAATGATCTACAGCGGCAAATGTCACTGCGGCAGGCTTTCGTTCGAGGTCGAGGGCGAGCTGACCGAGGCGATCGATTGCAACTGCTCGATCTGTTACGAGTCCGGGTATCTGCACTGGATGATCGATCCGTCCCAACTGAAGCTCAAAACGCCGCTCAGCGAGGCTTCGCTTTACCTGTGGGGCACCGGACAGGCGCGCCATTATTTCTGCCCCAAGTGCGGGGTCGCGGTCCTGCGTAACCCGCGCACTGCGCCCGATACGAAATTCTCGGTCAATGTCCGCTGCTTGGCCAATGTCGACCCGGCGAAGCTGAAAATCACCCACTTCGACGGCCGCAACAAGCTCAAGGTCTGACCGCGGCGCCGTCGCCGTCACCGCCGGTTTTCGCTATACGTCTTAGACTCGCCGCGGCGCCCAGCCGAGCGCCCGCGGCGGAGCCAGATGGCGACGGACCGGCTAGCTGAATTTCTCATTGCTCATGCGCAGGCGATCTTGCGCCTTCATCAACGCGGCAATGCGGAGAGCTTCGCGCTGACTCCGGCCGACCTGGGTGTAACGCTCTATCGCAGCGTGTGCGCGTGGAACGCCGAAGCCAGGCCGGCGGCGATTGACGAGTACCTGGACCGCCTGCGCGCCGACGATTTCGTGCTCGCCGCCGCCTGTGCGAAGGGCCACGAGGACGCCTGGGAAGGCTTCATCGAGAAGTATCAGCCGGTGCTGTACGCGGCGGCGCGCGCGCTTACCCATGACGACAATGCGGCGCGCGAGCTCACGGATTCGCTATGGGCGGAGCTTTATGGGGTCGATTCCCGCGCCGGCGAGCGGCGCTCCCTGCTCGCCTATTACGGCGGACGCAGCGCGCTCGGCACGTGGCTGCACACCGTGCTCGCCCAACGCTTTGTTGACTGGACGCGCCAGGCGGCGCGCGCCCGGCCCGCGGGCGAGCGGCTGGCCGAGGCAGCCACGGACGGCGAACCGCCCGATCCCAATCGCGCGCGCTACGTCAACGCGCTCAGCGCAGCGCTGCGCGCGGCGCTTGGCGCGCTCGAGGCGCGCGATCGCCTGCGACTGGGCTATTATTATCTTGAGAATCTCACGCTGCGCGAGATCGCGCGGCTGCTCGACGAGCATCCTTCGAGCGTCTCGCGCCGCCTGCAGCACACCCGCGACGAACTCAAGCGCAACGTCGAACAGTATTTGCGCAGCGAGCATCTGACCGACGAGCAGATCCGGCTCTGCTATGATTATGCGGCCGAGCAATGGCCGTTCGACCTGGGCCGCGCGCTCTCGGAGTTCGAATCATGAACGCCGCCCCCGCCTGCACGCCTGGCCGGCCGCTGCGTTCCAATATGGGGAATGCGATCCTGATTTCCGCCGAATGCAGGGAGTCTGAGTTTGGCGCTCGATGATCTAGATGACCGTTTCGCCGCCGCGGTGCGTGCCGCCCTCGAGCGCGGCACGGACGCGAACCAGAACGGCGCGCCCGAGGAGGGTGACGAATGCCCGCCGCTGGATGCGATCTCGTCCTACTACGAATACACGCTCGAACGCGTCGAGCGCGATCGCCTGGAAGCGCATTTCGCCGGCTGTGCGCGATGCCGGGGGACGCTGGCGGCCCTGCTGCGCGCGTCTCCGCCGGGCGACAGCGCTGAGCCGGGAGAATTGGCCGCGGCCGCCGCACGCCGTGAAGCGGAGCGCGCGGCCGGCGCCGCCCCAGGCTGGTTCGGGCGCACGCCCGGATGGCGCATCGCGGGCGCCGCCGCACTCACCGCCGCAACCTTTGGCATCGTCGTGGTCGCCGGCGTCCGGCTGTATGAGAGCCAACGCGCGCAACCCGGCGTCGCCGCGACGGGCACGGCGAAGCCGCAGGAACTGGCGCTCAACGATAAACAATCGGCCGCGCCCGCGGCGAAATCCGAGCGGGGAATCGCCGGAGCGGCTGCGCCGAAGCGCCGCGCCTCGGCCAACGCCGGCGCGGCCGCAACGGCGCCGCTGCCGTCGCCGGGCGAAATCGCTGGCGCGCCTTCCAATGCAACCGGCGAAGCGGCGAATGCTGAGCGTCCAGCCGCGCCGCTCGGTCCGCCGAGCGCGCCAGCCGCGCGCGACAACGAAGCCGCTCCGGCAAGCGCCGACCAGGCGGCCGCCGCGCTCGGCGCGCTGGCGGCGGCGCCCTCGCCCCCCGCACCTGCCGCATCGGCAGCGCCCGCCGCGAACACGCCCGCGGCTCAGGCGCAGCCAACCGCGGCGACGACGGCCGGACGCACAGCTTTGGCAGCGGGCGCAGCAGTCGCCGGAGCCGCCGGGGGAGCACCGGCGGCGGCGTCCGGAGCCGCGACGAGCGGCGAGAACGGCGCGCATGCAGCGGCCGGTGCGGCGTCACCCGGCTCGCCCAATCCCGCGCCGATAGCGCAAACGATCGCGAAAGCCGCGCCCGCGGCCGGAAGCTCCGTGCAAGTGCAGAAGGCGACCATCGCGAGCGCACCGGCGCCGGCGAAGGCCGCGAGCGCTCAGGCGACCGCCGCGCATGCTCAGGCGCTCGCCGAGGCGAAGCGCAAGGCCGACCTCGCGCGTACCGCCGCGCAGGCGCGGCGCACGCAAGCGCTGCGCGAAGCGGAAGCCGCGCGCAAGTCCGCCGAGGCCAGGCGCGAGGTTGATTTGCAGCGGCAACTCGAGCAGGCGCGACGCGCGCCGCTTTCGCGGGCAACCGTGCCAGCATCGGCCGCCGCTCCGGGCGCACCGTCGGCCCCGGCCGCGCATCGGCCGGCGTCAACCCCAGCGTCGGCTTCCGCGTCGACCTCCGGCAACGAGATCGCGATGGAGCAGGCCGCGAGTGCGCCGGTTGCGGCGGCGATCGCCCCCGGCATCCCGGTCGCGCCGCATGCGATACTGGTGTCTTCGCCCGACCATTCGGTTTACTGGTCGCTACAGAATGGGGGCGTGATCTATCGCACCACCGATCGCAAGGTCTGGACGCCGGTGGTGACGGGCGTGCGGGCCGATTTGCTGGCCGGAATGGCGCCGACGAACAACGTATGCTGGGCCGTGGGCCGCAAAGGCGTCATCCTGCTGACCACCAACGGCACGCATTGGGACCGGATCAACTCCCCGACCACCTCGGATGTGACCGGAATCGTCGCCGCAAGCAAAGACGTGGCGACCATCTTCACCTCAGGCGGTGTCAACTACAGCACCTTCGACGGCGGCAGCAACTGGGAACGCGCCAACTAGCGTTTGCCGGCACACGTTCGAGCCGGTTTCGCCTGAGGGGCCGGCGGCGCCGGCGCTGACCGATCCTGCAAATAATCGCAGCCACCCCGTTCCAAGCATGGAGGAACGGATGCGTGGCGCCGCGCGCGATAGCAAATGCCGATTGCCCGTCGAAAGCGCGCGGCGCTGCCCCGATCGATGATCCTTCGCCGCGCGCGTGTTTCCGTGCCGCGCCGGCGGCGAGCGGACCGCGAGTTCTGCCGCGCGATCCGCGGATTCTGCAGATCGTCCTGCTGGGGATGCTGCTCGCGGCGGGCGCGTACCTGCGCGATTTCAGCCTTCACCCGGCGCAAATTGCGCTGACCTTCGCCGCCGCCTTCGCCGCGCAGCGCCTCCTCGACCGTCTGACGCGCAAATCCGCTCCAAGTTTGAGGAGCGCAGCGATCACAGCGCTCAGCCTGACGCTGCTCTTGCGCGCCGACAACCTGTGGGCAATGCCGGCGGCCGCGGCGCTCGCGATCGCCTCGAAATTCGCGCTGTGCGTGGATCGCAAGCATCTGTTCAATCCCGCCAATTTCGGCATCGTCGCCGCGCTTGCACTGCTGCCGGGCACCTGGATTTCGGCCGGCCAGTGGGGCAGCGACGTGACGCTTGCGGGATGGATGATCGTCGCGGGAATGACGGTGGCGAACCGGGCGCGCCGCGCCGATATGAGCCTCAGCTTTCTGCTGTTTTACCTGGGCGCCCTGGCGGCCCGCGTCGCGTGGCTGGGCCAGCGCTGGAATGTGTGGACGCATCAGCTCACCAGCGGTGCGCTGCTGCTGTTCGCCTTTTTCATGATCTCGGACCCGATGACCACGCCCGACGACGCCAGGGGCCGGGTCGTGCACGCCGCGGTCGTCGCGGCGATCGCCTATGCGTGGGGCTTCGGGTTGTTCCGTACGAATGCATTGCTGTGGGCCTTGTTCGTGAGCGCGCCGCTGGTCGCGTTGTGGGACGCGATCTGGCCCGCTCCTCGATTCGATTGGACACCGGCGCGCCCGCGCGCCAAGACACAAGGAGGCATCGATGGTCGCAATGGAATCCGCAATCCGGACGCAGCCGCAGCCTGATTTGCGAGCGCATGCGGCAATCGCCCGCGCATCCGTGGCGCCGCTCTTCGGGCTCGTAGCGGCCGCATTGCTGATTTTTTGCAATCCGCCCCAGGCGCAGGCGTTTTGCGGTTTCTATGTCGGCCGCGCCGACACGCAGCTTTACAATCACGCCTCACAGGTCGTGATGGCGCGCGACGGGGATCGCACCGTGCTCAGCCTGATGAACGATTACGAGGGCGAGCCGTCCGAATTCGCCCTGGTCATACCGGTGCCGACGGTCCTGCAGCAGGGGCAGATTCATATCGGGAATCGCGAACTCTTTCAGCGTATCGACAGCTACAGCGCGCCCCGTTTGGTCGAATACTACGATCCGAGCCCGTGTCCGTTGCCGATGTCCGAGATGATGCAGCGTTCCGCCAACATGGCCGCCGTGGCGGGGATGGCCGACACGGTCGCCAAGGCTGCGGCGAAAGCTCTCGGCGTATCAATCGAGGCGCAATACACGGTCGGCGAATACGACATCGTGATTCTCTCCGCCCGCCAATCGGACGGTCTCGAGACCTGGCTCGTACGGAACGGCTACAAGATTCCGCCGGGTCTTGCGCCGGCGCTGGCACCCTATATCCGCCAGGGGATGAAATTCTTTGTCGCGCGCGTCAACCTGAAGGAACGTCAGCGCACCGGCCTGAGCTACCTGCGGCCGATCCAGTTCGCCTTCGAATCGCCGAAATTCATGCTGCCGCTGCGTCTCGGCATGGTTAACGCGAAGGGCCCGCAGGATCTGATCGTGTACGTCCTGACGCGCGAGGGCCGCGTCGAAACCACCGACTATCGCACGGTGAAGATGCCGAGCGGGATGGACGTGCCGGAATTCGTCCAGGGCGAATTCGGCCGCTTCTACACGGCCGCCTTCGACCAGCAGGTCAAGCGCGACGAGATGCGCACCGTCATCACCGAGTACGTTTGGAACATGGGATGGTGCGATCCGTGCGCGGCGCCGCCCTTAAGCCGCGAGGAATTGCGCGGACTCGGCGTCTTCTGGCTCGATGAAAATAATCCGGACGGGCCGCGGCCGCCGGTTCCGATGATCAGGCCGCAACCGCCGACGGGCGCGCAACCCTTCCCGCTGCCGGCGCCCGGCCCGCTGCAGGCGATCCTAACGCGCCTGCACGTGCGCTACTCGGCGGCGACCTTCCCCGAGGATCTGGTGTTTCAGCAGACCCAGGACCAGGAGAACTTCCAGGCGCGCTACGTCATTCGTCATCCATGGACCGGATCGCCGCAGGCGTGCGCGGCCGCGCCGCAATACTTCGCCGAATTGCATCGCCGCCGCCGGACCGAGGCCGCGACGCTCGCCGATCTCACCGGATGGGACCTCGCGGGCGTCCTCAGGCAGGCGGGCCTGCAGCCCGGCGACGGGCCGCAGCCGTGGTGGCATCGGCTCTGGGATACGGGAGCCGATTGAGCCGGCTGCGCCTGGCGAGCGGGAACGGCCGCGATTCGGCCGTCCCGCTTTTTTGGTCTTCGCTCGACCCGCTCGACAAGGCTACAATCAGGCGGGCGAAGAAAACGCCGGGGCGCGTTTTTGCCGGTTTGGTTGACTTGAGCGCCGGCGCGTCTTAATTGTTTACTGTTCTACTGAAGACAATCCTCTCGGCGGGCCGCCAACAACCTGATTCATGTTCGATACCTTAAGCGATCGCCTCGAAGGCGTCTTCAAGAAGCTTCGCGGCCAGGGCCGCATCACCGAGCGCAATATCGAAGAGGCCTTGCGCGAGGTGCGGCTGGCGCTGCTCGAGGCCGACGTCAATATCAAAGTCGTCCGCGACTTCATCGATCACGTCAAGCATAAGGCGCTCGGCCAGGATGTGCTGGCGTCGCTGACGCCGGAGCAGCACATCATCCGCTTTGTCGCGATCGAGCTGCGCGAGATGATGGGCGGAAGCGCGCGCGAGCTCGATCTCAAGGTCAAGCCGCCGGTCAAGATCATGATGGCCGGGCTGCAGGGCTCGGGTAAGACGACTTCATCGGCGAAGCTCGCGCGTTTTCTCAAGGACGAGCGCAAGCGCCATCCGCTGCTGGTCTCGACTGACGTGCGCCGGCCCGCGGCGATGGAGCAGTTGCGCGTGCTCGGCGCGCAAATCGGCGTGCCGGTGCTCGAGACGCGCGAGACCGAAGACCCGATCGAAATCGGCAGCCGCGCCCTGGCCCGCGCCGAGACCGCGGGCTACGACGCGATCATCTTCGACACCGCGGGGCGGCTGCAGATCGACCAAGAGCTGATGGACGAGCTGGGACGCCTGCGCGCCGCGGTGACGCCCCATCACATCCTGCTGGTCGCCGACGCGATGACCGGCCAGGACGCGGTCAACGTGGCGCAGGGTTTCCATGAGCGTCTGCACATCTCGGGCGTGGTGCTGACCAAGCTCGACAGCGATGCGCGCGGCGGCGCCGCGCTCTCGGTACGGGCGGTCACCGGCGCACCAATCCTCTTTGCCGGAATCGGTGAAAAACCCGCGGCGCTCGAGGTGTTTCATCCCGACCGGCTGGCCTCGCGCATTCTCGGGATGGGCGACGTGCTGAGCCTGATCGAAAAGGCGCAGCAGAATTACGACCAGACCAGAGCCCGGGAACTCGAGCGCAAGTTCAAGAAAAACGAATTCACCATCACTGACTTTGCCGAGCAGCTGCGCACGTTGCGCAAAATGGGATCCATCGGGGAACTCCTGGGGATGATTCCCGGATTGAAGAAAATCGCCGGCCAGGCCGATTCCGAAGAAGCCAAGCGCGAGCTTCAGCGCATCCAGGCGATTATCGATTCGATGACCGCGCAGGAGCGCAACAATCATTTGATTCTTAACGGCCGGCGCCGCGCGCGCATCGCGACGGGCAGCGGCACCTCGGTGCAGGACGTCAATCGCTTCGTCAAGCAGTTTGAGCAAACGCGCAAGATGATGAAAAAATTCACCCGCGGCGGAGCACGCGGCATGATGCGCGGGCTGGGCCTGGGGAGCTAGAATAGTCCAAGGAGAGTTTATCGTTTATGGCCCTGGTTATCCGGTTGCGCCGCCATGGCGGCAAGAAAAAGCCCTTTTACCGTATCGTGGTCGCCGACAGTCGTTCGCCACGCGACGGCCGCTGTGTCGCGCAGATTGGTACCTATGACCCGTCCTTCGATCCACCGAAGGTGCACATCCAAAAAGACCAGGCGCAGCGATGGATCGGTTCGGGCGCGACCCCTTCTCCGACAGTAAGGAAGCTCATTGTGCAAGCCTCCAGCACTGCCTAAGCACCTGGTCTAGGAGCCTGCCATGAAGGAGCTCGTTCAGTTCCTGGCGCAGCAATTGGTCAACAACCCTGACGCGGTCGAAGTCAAGGAAACCCAGGGGGATACTGCCTCGGTGCTCGAGCTGCGGGTGGCGAAAGAAGACCTGGGCCGCGTGATCGGCAAGCAAGGACGCACCGCCAAATCGATCCGCACGATTCTCAACGCGGTCGCTTCGCGGACCAATCGCAAGGTTGTTCTCGAAATCATCGAAGACAAGTAGCGGCGCGCGGGCCCGCGACGATGGTTAAGCGCCGGACGCCCCGGACGGGCGAAGCGCCGGCGGCCGCACGCCGCGCAAGGCGCGCAGCCGCTCATGCGCTCCGCGCGCCAACGGCCGAGGGCCTCCTGCGCATCGGTTATGTCGCGGGCAGCCACGGCGTTCGCGGCGCGCTGCGCGTGCGCACCGACGATCCGGGCTCGACCACGATCTCCAGCGTCGGGCGCCTGTTCGTCGAAACGCCCGCAGGCCGGCGCGAATTCAATGTCCTCGAGGCGCACCCGCTTGGCGCGGGCCATCACAGGGTCGTGCTCGAGGGCCTCGCCGACGCCGACGCGGCGGAGGCGCTGCGCGGCGCCGCCGCGATGATCGCCATCGCCGACCTGCCGCCGCTCAAGGAAGGCGAGTTCTACTATTACCAACTGGCAGGCGTTGAGGTACTGCTCACCGACGGGCGCCGCCTGGGCACGATCGAGGATGTGCTCGCCACCGGCGCGCACGACATCTGGGTGGTGCGGGCGGGCGAGCGCGAGGTGCTGGTGCCGGTGATCAGCGACGTGGTCAAGGCGATGGACCTTGGCGCGCACAGGGTTACGATCGATCCGATACCCGGGCTGCTGGATTGAGCCGCGGGCGCCGGCGATGGAATTTCACGTCATCACGCTCTTCCCCGAAATGTTCGCCGCGGCCAATTGGCCGGGGATGATCGGACGCGCGCTCAAGGCCGGGCTCATCCACATCGAGGCGCATGGGTTGCGCGAGCATGGAATCGGCAACTATCGCCAGGTGGACGACACGCCCTACGGCGGGGGCAGCGGAATGGTGCTGCGGCCCGAGCCGCTGTTCGGCGCGATCGACGCGGTCATGGGCGCGCATCCGGGGCTGTGGCGCCTGCTGTTGACGCCGCAGGGCGAGCCGCTCGATCAGGCGATGGTCCGCGACTTGAGCGCCCGCCGTCCCGGCCTGCTGCTCATCGCCGGCCGCTACGAAGGCGTGGACGAACGCGTGCGCAGCCTGGCCGACCGGGAGCTTTCGATCGGCGACTACGTGCTGAGCGGCGGGGAGTTGCCCGCGATGGTTGTGATCGAGGCCGTCGCCCGCCTGGTGCCCGGCGTGCTCGGCAATCCTGAGTCGCTCGCGGAAGAATCGTTTGCCGAGGGCCTGCTCGAGTATCCGCATTACACCCGACCGGAGGAGTTCCGCGGGATGCGCGTGCCCGAGGTGCTGCTGAGCGGAGACCACCGCAAGATTCGCGAATGGCGCAAGCGGGAGGCGCTCAAGCGCACGGCGCGCCGGCGTCCCGACCTGCTCGGGCGCGGCCGTTCCTGATTCGCCCGATGGACGCGGCCCACGCCGACATCTTCGTCGCCCTCATCCATCACCCGGTCATCGACCGCAACGGCCGCATCATCACCTCGGCCATCACCTCGCTCGATCTGCACGACATCGCGCGCTCGTCGCGCACATATGGCGTGCGCGCCTTCTACGTCGTCCATCCGGTGGCCGAGCAGCGCGAGTTCGCGCGCACCGTGATCGACCACTGGCGTATCGGTTACGGCCGCAGCTTCGACTCGCGCCGGGTCGAAGCGCTCGACCTGATCGAGGTCGTGAGCGATGTGGACGCCGCGATGACCGCGGCAGAGCGAAGCGCCGGCCGACGACCTGAGATCGTGCATACCTCCGCCCGCGAGCAAGGCGGGGTGAGCTTCGCCGCGATGCGCCGGCGGATTGCGCAACCGGGCGCCGCGCCGGTTATGATCATGCTGGGCACCGGCTTCGGCCTCGCTCCGGCGGCCCGCGCACGCGCCGATCTGGCGCTGGAGGCGATTCGCGGCGCGGGCGACTACAACCATTTGTCGGTGCGCGCGGCCGCAAGCATTATCCTGGATCGGCTGCGCGGGCGCTGAGCCGCCGCGCGGAGTGAGACGGGAGCATGGCGCAACTATGAGTTTGCCGGCGGACATCATGATCGTGATCGGCGCGATCCTCCTGACCTTCGGCACCGACCTGGTGATCAGTTCCGCGAGCGCGCCGGCCACGGTCGGCGCGCCGCTCGGCGTCCTGGTCTCGATCGTCGGCACCGCCGTGCTGGTCAGCGGACTGCTGCTCAATCGGCGCCGACGCATTCGCCACAATTCGTCCGTCACCTCGTCGGCGCCGCTCGCGCGCGACTCCTGAGCTTCCACGAAGCAGGAAAAAACGGGTGCGACGAGATGTCCCGGCTGGAAGAAATCGTAACCGCGGCCGCCCACGAGCAGGGATTCATCCTGGTCGGCTTCGCGCCGCTCGCGCGCCTGGATAGCCGCGCCGAATTTTTCCACAACTGGCTCGCCGACGGCCGCGCCGGCGAAATGCGTGGGTGGCTCGCGCGCGATCCCGAGCGCCGGCTCGATCCGCGCCGCATCGATGCGCGTCTGCGCTCGGTCGTCAGTCTCGGCTATCCGTATGCCGCGCCGGCCATTGCCGCGCTTGACTGGCGCGCCGAGCTGCGCGGCAGGATTGCGGCCTACGCGCTCGGCCCCGACTACCACGACACCGTGCTCGCGCGCGCCCGCGCGGTGGCGTCGCGCCTCGTGCAGGAACGCCCGGGCGCGATTACGCGGGCGTACGTCGACACCGGGGCGGTATTCGAGCGCGAGTGGGCCGCGACCGCGCGCCTGGGATGGTTCGGCCGCAATACCAATCTGCTCAACCGCCATCACGGCTCGTACTTCTTCCTCGCCGAGATTTTTACCGATGCCGAATTCGAATCAAGCGGTGAACCGTATCGCGATCATTGCGGGACTTGCCGTCAATGCCTCGACCTGTGCCCGACCGGCGCGCTGGCCGATGGTTACGTTATCGAGCCGCGCGTGTGCATCTCGTATCTCACGATCGAGCTTCGCGGGCCGATCCCGGCGGCGCTGCGGCCGAAGCTCGGCAACTGGATTTTCGGATGCGACATCTGCCAGGAAGTGTGTCCCTGGAACGTCAGCAAGGCTGCGCGGGCTGATGATGCGCTGATGCCGTCCCTACCCGAGTTGATGGCGCTTGACGACGCGGGCTTCCGCAGCCGCTTCGGCAGGACCGCGGTCGCGCGAAGCAAACGGCGCGGCCTGCTGCGCAACGCCGCGGTGGTGCTGGGCAACACCGGCAATCGCGAGGCCGCCGGCGTGCTGGCGCGCAGTCTCAGCAACGAAAGCGAGCCGTTGGTGCGCGCGCACGCCGCCTGGGCGCTGGGCGCGCTCGGCGGCCGGGCGGCGCGGGCCGCGCTCGAACGCGCGCGCCGCAGCGAGCCCGATGCCGAGGTCGGCGCGGAAATCGCCGCCGCGCTCGGCGCCGTCGCCGGCGGCGCGCCGCCCGCATCGGCGCGAAACCCGTGATGGATGCGAGCCCCTCGCGCGTGCCTGAGCCGTGGCCCTACCGGCTTTGCGCGGCGGTGGCGGCGGTGCTGATCGCCGTTGCCGCGGCGGCGGAACTCGCGATGGGCCGCAGGCTGTGGGGCATCAAGGGCGAACCGGGCCTGTGGTCGGGCGACATCTTCAGCTCGCACAACTCGCAATACCTGACCGACCCCTACACCTTCACCCACGTCACGCACGGTGCGCTGTGGTACGGCCTGCTATGGCTGGTCGGGCGAAAACTTACCCTGCGCACGCGCTTCATGCTCGCGGTGGCGCTCGAGTGCGCATGGGAGGTGTTCGAAAACACCGATTTCGTCATCCACCGCTATCGCGCGGCGACGATTTCGCTCGACTATTACGGCGACAGCGTGATGAACTCGATGTGCGACGTCGCGGCCGGTATCGTCGGTTTCCTGATTGCCGCCGTCCTGCCGGCGCGGGCAACCGTCGTGGTCGTAATTCTGCTGGAAGCGGCGCTGGCACTGTGGATTCGCGACAGCCTGCTGCTCAACGTGGTCATGCTGATCCGGCCGATCCAGGCGATTCGCGAATGGCAACTGCACCGGTAGCGCGCGTGATGCGTGAGGCGATATAAAAATAAGATGAACGCCGCGCGTGTCGAATTTGCTCGTGTCGCCGCCCGCGAACCGATTCCACTCGCCCACGGCGCGTTGCTGATCGCCAAGGAGGAATATCCCGACCTCGACGTGCCGCATTACCTCGAGCACCTCGACGCGCTGGGGCGCGCCGCGCAGAGCGTGATGCGCGAGGCCGAGAACACGGTCGAGCGCGTGCAGACGCTGTCCGACTTTCTCTTCGTGCGCACCGGATTTTCCGGCAATCGCGACAACTACGGCGATCCGCGCAACTCCTTCCTCAATGACGTGCTCGAGCGGCGGCTCGGAATTCCGATCACGCTCTCGGTGATCTACCTCGAAGTCGGCCGGCGCGCCGGGCTTAATCTGTTCGGCGTCTCCTTCCCCTCGCACTTCCTGGTCAAGGCGGTGGACGAACGCGGCGAGCTGATCATCGACCCGTTCAACGGCGGCGCGATCCTCGATCTCGACGAAATCCGCGGCCGCCTGCAGCAGATCTACGGTCAGCCGGTCGAGCTGCAGCCGGCGATGCTGAAGGCGGTGGGCGGCCGGCAGATTCTCGCGCGCATGCTGCGCAACCTCAAAAATATCTACGCGAGCGGCGCGGACTGGCCGCGCGCGCTCGCCGCGCTCGACCGCATCCTGCTGCTCGAGCCGCGCGCCGCCGACGAGATGCTCGAACGCGCGACGCTCTACGAACGCCTGGAATGCTTCGGCGCCGCGCTCGAGGATTTCCGGAATTTTCTCGAGCGCCACGCAAACCATCCCGCCGCCGATGCGGCGCGCGAGGCGGTGGTGCGGCTGGCGCGCCAGGTCGCGCGGATCAACTGAACCCCGCTTTGCTCCCAATGCCGAACGATACCACCGCGCAGGATTTTTTCGCCCGCAGCGAAGCCGCCGTGGCCGATACGGCGCTGCGCCGCAAGCTCGAAACCGCAACCGGGCGCCACCTCGAGCACGTCGCCGCCACCCGCGCCGAGTTCCCCGCCTATGACGCGGAGCGCGACGCCTCGCGCCGGATCAAGGAGCAGGCGATCGCGCGCATTGACGAACTGCTGGTCCAGCTCAAGCAACGCCTGGAGGCTCGCGGCTGCCGCGTGTTCGTCGCCGCCGACGCCGCCGAGGCGCGCAGGTACATCGTCGAACTCGCCCGCGCGCGCGGCGTGCGCCGCGTGGTCAAGGGCAAATCGATGGCGACCGAGGAGATCGAGCTGAACCCGGCGCTGGCCGAGGCCGGATGCGACGTGGTCGAAACCGACCTTGGCGAATATATCGTGCAGCTCCGCCGCGAGCGTCCCTCGCACATCATCACCCCCGCGATTCATTTGTCCAAGGAAGACATCGGGCTGCTCTTCAACGAGCAACTGCACATTCCGTACACCTCGGATCCCCCAGCACTGACCGCGGTTGCGCGCGAGCGCCTGCGCGAGACGTTTCTCGCCGCCGACATGGGCGTGACCGGCGTCAACTTCGCCATCGCCGAGACCGGCACGCTGGTGCTGGTCGAGAACGAAGGCAATGGACGCATGTCGAGCACGCTGCCCGAGATTTTCGTCGCGGTGATGGGAATCGAAAAGGTCATCCCGTCGCTCGCGGACCTGAGCCACTTCCTCGAGGTGCTGGCGCGCACCGCGACCGGACAGAAGCTCACCACCTACACCAACTTCGTCAGCGGCCCGCGCCGCGCGGGCGAAGCCGACGGGCCGGGCGAGATGCACGTGGTGATGCTCGACAACGGGCGCACCGCGATGCTGGCCGATCCGGTGCTGCGCGAAGCGCTCTATTGCCTGCGCTGCGGCGCATGCCTCAACGTCTGCCCGGTCTATCGGCGTATCGGCGGCCACGCGTACGGCTCGACCTATCCGGGACCGATCGGTTCGATCGTAAGCCCGAGCCTCTTCGGCGGCGCGACCGCGGCGCTGCCGTTCGCCTCGACGCTGTGCGGCGCGTGCCGCGAGATTTGCCCGGTGAAGATCGATATCCCGCGCATCCTGCTCCACCTGCGTTGGAAAGAAACCGCCGGCAGCGCGGGCGAAGGCCGCTCCGCGTTGCCGGAGCCGGTCTGGCCGCGCGCGGCGCGACGCGCGCGCGAGGGTGTCGCGCGCTTTGCCCGCATGGCGAACAGGCCGACCACCATGCGCGTGCTGGGCAAGCTCGCCGCGCTCGCGCTCCGGCCCTTTGCACGCCGCGGATACCTGCGATGGATGCCGCCGCCGTTCAGCAACTGGACTCGCGTACGCGACTTCCCGGCGCCGCAGTTGACCCGCCGGCGCTGCGAGCGGCGTGCTTCGTCGACCAAGGCGGGCGCCGCGCCGTCCGCCAACGGATCGCGGGCAGCCCAATGAGCGAATTTCACAAGCTCATCGCGAACCTGCGTGACGCGCTCGAGCATCCGCGCGCCGAAACGCACAACGGCGCCGCCACCGGCGATGCCGAAGTACTCGCGCCGGTACCTACGGCGAAAGCGGCGCGGCGCGTCGAGCTGGCGCTCAAGTTCGCGCGCGAACTGGAAGCGCTGAGCGGCCGCTTCCTCGGCACGCTCACGCAAAAGGAATCGATCGCCCGCATTCTCGACCTGGCGGCCGCGCTCCGGGCGCGTTCCGTCGCCGTCGGCGAGGGTATCGTCGGCGACTCCGAGCCGCTGGGCCATGCGCTCGAGCGCGCGGGTATCGAGGTGATTCGCACCGGACGCGTCGCCGACGAGGCCGCCCGCGCGGAATTGCGCGGAAAACTCGCACAGTGCACGATGGCCGTGGTCGAAGCTGATTACGGAATCGCGGCGACCGGAACGCTCGCGATGCTCGCGACACCGGAGCGGCCCGCATCGCTCACCCTGCTGCCGCCGGTAAATGTGATCCTGGTCGGCGCCGCGCGCATCCTGCCCGATCTGGCCGCCGTGCTCGCAGAAATCGGCCCGGAAACCCTCGCGAGTCATCGCCTGGCGCTGGTGACCGGCCCCAGCCGCACCGCCGACATCGAAAAGCGCATCGTGCTCGGCGTACACGGCCCGCGCGAGGTCCACGTCGCGGCGCTATGGCAGGCCGATGACTGAGGTGCGGCTGTTCGGCACCTGCCTCGCGGAGGAATTCTATCCCTCCGCGGTGGACGCGGCCGCGCGCGTGCTCGGCGGGCTCAAACTCAAGGTGCGCCGAGTGCGGCGCGCATTCTGCTGCGGACAGGCCGCGTTCAACGACGGGATGCGCGAGGAGGCGGGCGAGCTCGCGCGCCGGTTTCTCAACGCCTGCGAGCCCGGCGTTCCGGTGGTGGTGCCGTCGGGATCGTGCGCCGCGATGATCAAAATATTCTACGCCGACCTGCTGGCGGGCGATGCCAAACTCGCGGCGCGCGCCGCCGCGCTCAGACCGTGGGTCTATGAGTTCTCGCAATTCCTGGTCGGCGTGATGAAGGTGCGCTATCTCGGCGCGCGTTTCGAGCACGCCGTCGCCTATCATCCCGGATGCCATCTGGTGCGCGAGATGGGCGTGCGCGACGAGCCGCGCCTGCTGCTGAGCGCAGTGAGCGGTATCCGGTTATGCGAGCTGCGTAACTCGCACGAGTGCTGCGGCTTCGGCGGGATGTTCTCGGTCAAGTTTCCGGAGATCTCGGGCGCTATGCTTGCCGACAAGATCGCAGGCGTGCGCCAAAGCGGCGCCGATACGCTGGTGTCGGCGGATTGCGGATGTCTGATGCAGATCGGCGGCGGGATGAATCGCGCGGGAATGGAGGTCGAGACGCGGCATCTGGCCGAAGTGCTGGCCTCGCGCTGAAGCGCCGGCGCGCCGCGCTATTTCAGCATTCTGGCGTCTGGTACGGACCAGCTCTGCTCGGCCAGCGCGTTGGCCAGCTTCTGCAGGCGCTCGTCGAGCTGGCGCAGGTGCTCGGTGACCTGCGCCAGATCGGCCGGCGCGCCGTCGGCATTGGGCGAACCCGCGTCGAAGCGGCCCTCGATCTTGCCGAGCCGCGCGTCGAGCTGAGCGACCTGGTCGCGCACGCGGCCCATTTCCTCGGCCAGCACTGCGGCGCGCTCTTCGAGCGCGATGACGCGGCCCTCGACCGACTTGAAGGCGGCCCGCCGGGCGCGCTGCCGTTCCAGCGCTTCGGCATCGGCGGGAGTCGCCGGCGCGGTCTGATTGAGCAGGCCGGCATGGCCGTCACCGCCCGCGTGAGCGTCGCCGTGCGTCTCCTCGCCCTCGCCCACGAGTTCGGCCGATTCCAATTCGCGCGCGTTCGCCATGGGTTTCATCACCTCTTTTCGGCCTGCGGGGCCATGCGATCCAGCCCGGCGGCGCGGCCGTTGGCTATTGCTCCATCACGTATCGTCCCGGCGCGGCTTCCAGAGTCGGAAAGCGCGGGCTGCCGAGATTCGCCGGAGCCTCGCGCTTCTCGCCCGAGCGCTTCTCGATCCAGGCCAGCCAGTGATCCCACCACGAGCCTTTCTGCTCGCCAGCCTCCTTGAGCCAGGCGTCGGGGTCGCGCCGCAGGGTCGCGCCGACATAGTAACGGGCCTTGAAATTGGTCGGCGGGCACACCAGCGTCTGAACGTGGCCGCTGGAATTGAGCACGAATTCGAGGCGCCCGCCGAACAGGCGCGCGCCGCTGTACACCGCGCGCCAGGTGCAGATGTGGTCGGTCATGCCGCCGACGATCATCATGTCCCGGTTGAACGCGCGCAGGTCGATCGGACTGCCCAGCACGCGCACCGCGCCGGCGCGGGCAAGTCCGTTATGCAGCAGCAGGTCGAGAAAGCCCGCGTGCAAAGCCGCCGGCAGGTTGGTCGAATCCGCGTTCCAGTAGAGGATATCGAACGGCGCGGGATCCCGCCCCATCAGGTAATTGTTGACCCAGTAATTCCATACCAGGTCGTTGGGCCGCAGCCATGCGAACAGCCGCGCCATGTCCGCCCCGTTGAGCACGCCCTCGCGCCGCGAACGCTCGATTGCCGCGGCAACTCCCTCTGCGGTCGTGAACATGCCGGTCATCGACGGCATGCTCGAATCGAGCATCGTGACCACCAGTGTGGCGGCGTTGATGCGCGGATCGCCGAGCGCCGCCAGATGGCCGAGCAGCAGCGCCGAGGTGATGCCGCCCGAGCATACGCCAAGCAGATTTGCGGTTTCGCTGTCGCCGATCTCACACACCGCGGCGAGCGCTTCCTTGAGCGCGCTGACATACTGGTCGAGGCCCCAGTCGCGATGCACCGGTTTGGGATTGCGCCAGCTCACGGTGAAGAACGGAATGCCGCGGCCGACCGCGTATTCCGTCAGGCTGCGCCTGGGCGCGAGGTCCATGATATAGAACTTGTTGATCTGCGGCGGCACCAGCAGCAGCGGCCGTTCATAGACCTGGCGCGTTGCAGGCGTGTATTGCAGCAGTTCGAGCACTTCGGAGCGGAACACCACGGCTCCGGGCGTCACGCCCAGGTTGCGTCCGACCGCGAACGGCCGCTTATCGACGGTCTGCGGCATCCCGTTGTTGTTCCAGAGATCGTCGAGAAAATTGCGCAAGCCGTGAACGAGGCTCGCACCGCCGGTCTCGAAGGCGCGCTTGAGCGCCGCGGGATTGCCCAACAAGGTGTTGGTCGGCGCGAGCGCCTCGGTCAACAGCCGGACGGCGAAGCGCTGCTGCTCGGCCCGCTTCCAGTCGCCGTCCCCCTCGCTGTTGCTCGAGACCATGGACTGCATCGCCGAGCGCCAAGCCAGGTAGCCCTGCATTACGCGGCGATAGACTGGATTGTCCGTCCAGGCCGGGTCATCGAAGCGCTTGTCGCTGCTCTCCGGGGTGACGTCGGAAACACCGGCTGCGATCTTGGCCAATTCCACGGCCAGCCTGACCACCTGGCCGCCGAGAATCTCGGGGCGCTTTAGCGTATCACTGACAAAGTCGGTTAGCTGCTCGAGCATCTGGTTGGGCTCGAGACCGACAAAGGGATTGGCGCCTAAAATGGCATCCGCCGCCCGGGTTGAAGTCTCGGGGGCGTCGGCGAACTCTGGGGCCTGCCTCGCAGTGGCATTCATCTGGTCGCCTCCACGACGCGATGCAGCCAGCCTTAAAAGCCGTAGCAGAGGAACGCTAGTCTAGCAACTCCAAACCACGTTCAAACAGAAGAGGGCCCGACAGGGCTATATCCTCCCATGTCGGGTCCGGGCGTTTACCGCGTCGATGCAACATTAGGTTAAATGCTGTTATAACTCCAAAGCGATAGCCGGCGAACGCGCGAAACCATCGCACCTGTCCGATATCCACATTCGAGGCCGCCTTGGAGGCGTAGAGAGCAGCTATTTCATCAGGGGCCAAAACATGAGGCGGCAGAAGGTCCATAGCCTTCCAGCTTTCGCGATCTGAGAACAGACACAGCCATCCGAGATCGATGAGCGTCGCTCCAATCTGCGAAAGCTCCCAGTCGATCACCGCATTGAGCCGACATTTGTCGAACAGACAATTCGACCATTGGAAGTCCCCGTGCACGCATCCCACGTGGACGCGGCCCGAGTCGGGCAGGCTCTGCCGCAGGCGCTCGCGCAGCAGCGGCGCGCGGCCGACCACCTCGGGGTCGAGCGTCGGCCGATCGAGCAGATTGTCCAGCCGCTTCATCTCATCGGCGAGCGACAGGGGCTCACCCCATGCGTCGCGGCGCGGCTCCCATGGGAGTGCGTGAAGCGCCGCGAGCGCCTCGACCGCCTGCGCGACCATCGCCTGCGTCTGATCCGCGGTGTAAGTATGTTCGCCGAGCGCGAGCTTGTCGCCGGCCAGAAAATTGACCACAAAGAACGGACGCCCAAACCATCGCGGATCGCCGTCGTACCATCGAACCGCCGGCATCGGCACGGCAGTGCCGGCAAGAGAGGCCATGATCCGTGCCTGGCGCACAACATCGGTGGGTCCGGAAATCGGGACGCCTTGCGGGGCAAGCCGGATCACGAGCCGCTCGGAGCGCGCGAGGCCGCCGGCCTCGCGCCAGCTCAGGTCGAAACTGTAGCTCAGGCCGGCATGACCGGGCAGCGCGGCCGGCTCGCTGATGCTCGCGGCGGGATCTCCGGTCTTCGCGCGCGCCAGCGCAAGCAGCCGGGGCGCGATGCTTTCAGTCTGCGGGTCCATCGATCGCAAATCCCGACACGTGGTCCGGTCCGCAGCTCGGGCGCTGCCGACCGGACCCGGCAAAGACGCTACCCGCGCATCTTGAGCTTGGCCGCGGCGGGATGCAGGCTCGCGCTTGCGCTCGGCCGCTCGGAAACCCGCTTGAACCAGCCCTGCAGGTTCTTTGCCGAGGCGGGGATCGTCTGGCCCACGCCGCTTGCGAAATCGAGGCAACAGTAGAGGATGATGTCGGCGATGGTGAAGCGGCCGGGCACGATCCAGTCGCGGCCGGCGATCAGTCCGTCGAGCCATTCCATGCGCTTTTGCGCGGTAGTCTTGAGCGCGCCGGAAGCCTCGGGAAAAACCGGTATCCGATTCTTGAAAATCTCAATCCCCTCGCCATAACGGAAGCCGTTGTAAACGTTCTCGGTGATGTTCAACTCGACCCGCCGCTGCCATTGACGGGTCTCGGCGCGCTCCTCGGCCGTCGATCCGACAAGCGCCGGCTTGGGATTCTTTTCCTCGAGGTATTCGAAAATCGCGACCGTCTCGCCCAGCGTCTTGCCGTTGTCGAGCTCCAGCGCAGGCAGCTGGCCGCCGGGATTGACCTCGGTATACGGAGCGCGACGATTCTCGCCGCCCATCAGGTCAACGTCGCGCATCGGCAAAGTAATTCCTTTTTCGGCGAGGAACATCCTGAGCGCACGCGGGTTGGGGCCGAATGAATTGTAAACCTGCATCGCAATGATCTCCTTGATTTGGCCTAAACTCGTCGCGACAAGCGCGGCGCGGCCGGCGTATGGTGCTTCATCCGCCGGGCATTCCGCACACCACCGGGCGCCATCCCTGTCGCCAAGCGCCCCTACCCTAGAACATCGCGCGCGTTGAGTACACCGCCGCGCGCGCCGGCCGCGCCGCGCCCCGGGCGGAGGTTGCGCAACGCATGAGCTTGCGCACGGTTGGGGCGAACGTCGGCGCATCGCGCCAGGCGGACGGCGGCGGCCCGGGCGGCCGCTCGGTTGCGCCTGCCACTGAAGCTGTGATTTTTTCTTTTGAGCCCTGCACGGAGATGCTCCGGTTGCGCCAGACGCGCCGGGAGCGAGCGACTCGATGCGATTTTGTCCTGAATGCGGTTCGCCGGTGATTCCCGGCGCGAAGTTCTGCGTCGGCTGCGGCCTCGCCCTCGCCTTGCCCGCCGCGCTGGCGGCGGGCGCCGCTGGCGAGGTCGCGCCGGCGGCGCCCGCCGAGCGCGCCGCGAGTGCCGAGGGCCGCCTGACGCCGGCCTTCGCCGCCGTGTTCGCGGGATTGCTGGTCGTCGGTCTGGCGGCGGCTGCGATCGTTCTGCGCCAGGAGCCCGGACGCGAGCGCGAACTGGCCAGTGCGGCCGCCGGCACCGGCAGCCTGCCGCCGGGCCATCCCGGCGTGGTCAAGATCCCCGAAAAAGCGCGCAAGTTCATCGATGATCTCGAGGCGCGGGCGAACGCCGCGCCCAACAACGTTGACGCGTGGGACCGCTTCGGCGAGGCGGCCGAGCGCGCCGCGATGTTCGATCCCGCGTACTATCCCAAGGCTGAAGAAGCCTACGCGCACGCGCTCAGGCTCGACCCCGACAATCTCATCGCGCTGCGCGGCGTCGGCAATATCGATTACGATCGCCGGCGCTACGACCAGGCGATCGCCGCGTACGAGCACTACCTGAGCCGCAAGCCCGACGACCCGCGCGTCCGCACGGACCTGGGCACGATGTATCTGTCGAGCGGCAGCCCCGACGTCGCCATCGTGCAATACAAGAAAGTCGTCGCGGCGCATCCGGATTTCTTCGAGGCCTATTTCAATCTCGGAGTGGCCTACGCAGAGCAGCAGGACAACTCCAACGCGCGCGGCTACTTTGCCAAGGCACGCGCGCTCGCGCCCGACGACAAATCGCGCGACGAGATCGACCAGATGCTGGCGACCATCGGCGGCGCCGGCGCGGCCGGAAATGTGGCGGCGAACGGCTCGGTCGGAAAGCCGGCAAGCTTCCAGGCCGCCTTCGAGGATATGGCGCGGGGGCTCGCGATCGCCGGGCCCAAGGTGCACGGCGTGCAATGGACCGGCGATTCCAGGGCGCGGCTGCTGATGGACGATTTTCCGATGGATCAGATGCCGCCCTTCGCCGCCGCGCGCTTTCTGGGCGATTTGAAATCGGGCACCGCCGACGCGATGAAGTCGTACCACATCGCCGGACCGGTGACGGTTGAAATCGCGGACGCCGCGAGCAACCGCGTGATGCAGTCGGTCACCGTGAGCGCGGCTGAGGGCGGCAGTGCGGCGGACGCCGGCGACACGACCGCGACCGACAGAACCGCGACTGCGAGCAACGCGACCGCCAGCGCCCCGTCCGCCGCCGCCCCGACCTTCCAGGGTGCGGTCGCGGACATGATGCGCAAGCTGCCGGTGGCGGGACCCAAGGTTGCCTCCGTCCGATGGCCCTCGGCAACGCGGGCTACGGTGATGATGGACAATTTTCCGATGGAGGCGATGCCGCCGTTTGCACGCGACAAGTTCATCGCGGACATCAAATCCGGCCTCGCCGACGCCAAACAGGCGCACCACATAGCAGACACCGTGACCGTGGATATCGCGGACGCGCAAAGCGGCCGCGTGATGGAATCGGTCAGCCAGTAGCGCCCCAACCTGCGAGTCATCAACACTCGCAATCAGGTCATTGGCACTCACGGGCGGTTCAGTTATTAGGGAAGGGCCGAAAAGCACGGGCGGCGCCCGGGCGCCAGGCGTTTCGGTGTTGCCAGATGGCGGCGGAAACCGAGAATCTCGAGGACGATCTTTCGCTTGCGCAGCGCTTCCAGCAGATCCGGGTGCGCAAGACGCCACCGAAACTTGGAGGTCAACCGATGAGCGGCTTCAAGGAATTTCTGCTTCGCGGCAACGTGGTGGACATGGCGGTCGGAATCGTGGTCGGCGCCGCGTTCGGCACCGTGGTCTCGGCGTTCGTCAAGGACCTGCTGACGCCGTTTATCGCAGCGGTGGTGCAAACGCCCGATTTTTCGAACATCGCGTTCACCATCAACAGCAGCCGTTTCATGATCGGCGATTTCGTCAACCAGCTGATTTCCTTTCTGCTGGTGGCCGCCGCCGTGTATTTCGCGGTGGTTCTGCCGGTCAACAGGCTGCTCGCTCGGCTCAATCCGCCGGCAGCGCCAACCACCAAGACCTGCCCGGAATGCGCGACCGAGATTCCGATCGCCGCCAAGCGCTGCGCCCACTGCACCTCAGTGCTCGCCGCGTAGGCGGACTGCGCGCCGGCGCCCGCGCGGCCGCCGATGTTTCACGCCAGGCGGCCTAGGCCGGGTCGCCCACTTCGGCCGCGCGGCGCAGATCCTCGAGCCATCCCTGGTGGCCGCGCAGGAGCATCCGTCGCAGGTACCATCGCGCGACCAGCGGAAGCAGTCCGCGCTGCGTCTCTTCAGTGATCACGCGGCATCCGGCATCCATCTCCTCCAGCGCCCAGCCGTGGTAGGCGTAAAGCCCGGTCGCCCTCGCGTCCCATCCGAGCTCGCGAAACGGCTCGAACACCAGCACGGCGCTGCGCACCGGTGTCGCGAAGGTGCGCCATCTGAACCGGCGTCCCGCGGCGAGATCCGGCCCTTCGCGTCCGTCAATGAAAGCGAAGCTGGCACAGTTGCCGTACCATTGCGGCCAGAGCTCGCCCCGCACCAGCCATCGCCAGACCCGCTGAGGCGAGGCGCCGATTTCGATTTCATTGCGGGCGTGAACCGCAGTTGCCGCGGGCTCCATGTTCTTCGGCCAGTTCATCGCTCTTTCTCCTTTCCGAGCCCGCCATAATGTGCAGCGCGCGGGCGGCAGCCCCCCATGGCATGTCAGTCGCCAAAATGTGACAATTGCGGTCTACAAGCGCCTTCGGCTGGTTAGCGCTCTAGCAGTCACCGGCGATCGAAGGCAAAGGGGGGAATCGGACAAATGAACAGCTCGCCCGATGTCGTGCTGCTCGGATGGGCGGCGGTGGTGGTGATGATCGGTCTGATCGTGCTGTTCGGCTCATGGTTCACCGTCGAGCAGCAGGAAGTCGCGGTACTCCAGCGCCTGGGAAAATTTCTGCGCCTGGCGCGCGCCGGGCTCAATTTCAAGGTTCCCCTCATCGACCAGGTGGTCGATAACGTCAACCTGCGGGTGCAGCAGCTCACGGTAAAGGTCGAGACCAAGACCCGCGACAACGTCTTCGTCCATGTGACGGTGGCCGTGCAATTCTCGGTGTTTCCGGACAAGGTTTACCAGGCTTATTACAGCCTGACCGACGCGACTCCGCAGATCACCGCATTCGTCTTCGACGTCGTGCGCGCGCACGTGCCAAGTCTTGACCTCGACGACGTCTTTCTCAAGAAGGACGAAGTGGCGCAGGCCGTCAAAGGATCGCTCGGCACCCAGATGTCCGAATACGGCTACGACATCCTTACCGCACTCGTCACCGACATCGACCCCGACGAACGGGTCAAGGCGGCGATGAACGAGATCAACGCCAATCAGCGTCTGCTCGAAGCGGCGAAGGCCAAGGGCGAAGCCGAGAAGGTGCTCAAGGTGAAGCAGGCCGAGGCCGAGGCGGAGAGCAAGGCGCTGCAGGGCAACGGGATCGCGCGCGAGCGGACCGAAATCGCGCGCGGCCTGCACGACTCGGCGGCGATGTTCCAGCAGGGATTGCCGGGAGCGACGGTGCATGAGGCGATGATGGTGCTGTTGCTGACGCAGTACTTCGACATGCTCAAGGAAGTCGGCGGCCGCTCGAATACCATCATGCTGCCGCATTCGCCCGGCGGCCTGACCGACATCGCCGGCCAGATTCGCAATGCGATGGTTGCGGCGAATGAAGTCACGGCCAACGGCGACGGCGGCGGAACGCCCGCGCCGGCCGGCGGCCCGGCTGACGGCGTAGCGATGAACTCGCGCGCCGGCTGACCCTGCCGCGAGCTTCCGGGTCGTCAGCCGGCGCGCGAGCGGGCGTTTAGCGATGCGCGATGTCGCGCAGCGAGTCGACGATATCCTGCGCGGCGAAGCCGATCAGTCCCCAACGATAGGCGGCGGCCACACCGACGGCAAAGATTACAAACATCGCGACCGCCAGCGGTGCGCCTTCGTACCACGGCGCAACCGTCGTACGCTGCTGTTGTCCGGGCAGCGGCGGGATCAGGATCGAAAGATCGTCGTGGAGCTGGCGATAATAGTCGCGCACCTCCGCGATCAGATGAGTGCGCACGCCGAAGGGATCCACCAGGTCATCGCCGGTGAAACGCAGGATCTCCTCGAACTGGTTCACCGCGTGTTCCGCGTGCTCGGCGACCAGTTCGAGATATGCTGACGGCACCTTGGCGAGCCCGCTGCGATTGAGCGCGCGAAACAGCGCGAGCGTCCGTTCGAAATAGGGCAGGCCGGCGTGAAAGTCGAGATTGCGCGGCCTGAGCTCCTCGCGCGCGAGATCCGAGGCCTTGATGCGGCTCAACCGTTCAAGGTTCACCTTGAGGCGGGTTCTTGCGCTGCGTTCCAGGCTGGACATCCGCGATGCACTTTCAGCCGAAGCTTTCGGACACAATTATGCTACGTCGCGCGGCTAAATGTATATAGGCGCTTAACCTGATCTAGACCCTAGCTTTATTTGTTTTTCGCGTAAAATAGCGAATAATTGGATTTTTTGACTAGTTTATCCGCTACAATCATGCTGAAAGCATCTATAGCGATGCAAATCGCCTGTTCTCGTGCGGCCACGGCACCGAATCGCGAATCGCCCCCATAACCTGCTCGGGTTCGTCCACTACTTTCCACATTGCCCGATGGCGCTGGTCCATGAAGCGCCGCTCGATCGAACGTTCAAGCAGCTCGACCAACGGACGATAGAAATCTTCGGTATTGACGATCACGATTGCGCCGCCGAAGAGCCCAAGCCGCTTCCAGGTGATGGCCTCGAACAGCTCTTCGAACGTGCCGCATCCGCCGGGCAGCGCGACCACCGCCGCAACCGAATCGATCATCAGCCGCTTGCGCTCGTGCATGTCGTTGACGACGACCAGTTCGGTGAGCCCGCGATGCGCCCATTCGAGATCGTGCATGAAGGAGGGAATGACACCGATCACGCGGCCGCCCGCGGCCAGCGCCGCGTCCGCCAGATGGCCCATCGAGCCGACGCTGCCGCCGCCGTAGACAGTGGTGCATCCGGCGAGCGCCAGCTCACGTCCCAGGCGCGCGGCGGCCCGATGATAGACGGGGTCGCATTGACGGCTCGACGCGCAATAAACGCATACGCGCATGTTAGCCATGTCCGCATATGGTAGCCGACCGCGGCGGACCTGCCCAAGCCGTCTCACGCGCGCGCCGCGCCCGATATGCACCGATATGCACAGGACTGCCCGCGTCGCCCCGCATGTCGTATTATTGCGGGCACGTGATCCCTTGTAACGCCGGCGTGAAGTTACTCCGCCGCGGGCAGGAGCCGGAAAATGGAACGCGCGCGCATCAATGGCGTCGAGACGGCTTACGCGCTGAGCGGCAGCGGCGCGCCGCTGGTCATGATTCATGGCGCGCAGGGCGACCAGACGATGTTCGCCGAGCTGTCGGCGGCTTTTGCCGGGGCTTTTCGCGTCCTGACTTTCGACCAGCGCGGCTCGGGACTGAGCGAGAAGCCCGATTTCGACTACACCATGGCGATGATCGCCGACGACACGGCCGCGCTGATGGAGCACGTGGGCTTCGACGCGGCGCACGTCATCGGCGTTTCGATGGGTGGCATGATCGCGCAGGAATTGGCGCTCCGGCATCCGCGAAAGACGCGTTCGCTGGTGCTCGGATGCACCTCGCCGGGCGGAGCGCGGGCGATCCGCGACGATGGCAATGCCTTCGCCGGCGCATACTCATTGACGCCGATGCCGCCCGAGGAGCGTGGCCGGCTACTGGCCGAGGCCGTGTTCAGCAAGGGTCATCTCGCCAAGCATCCGGAGATCGTCGTCGCGATGATCGAGGCGCGGCGCAATCGGCCGCTGGATACGGCCGCGCTGAGCCATCGCATGGCGGCGATCGCGGCACATGACACCTACGATCGGCTGCCGCGGATCGCGTGTCCGACGCTGGTGATCACCGGCCGCGACGACGCGCTTATTCCGTGGCAGAACTCGCGCATCATCGCCGAGCGCATCCCGGGCGCACAGCTCGAAGTGCTCGACCCTGCCGGGCACTGCTTCTGGCTGGAGCGGCCGGAGGAGTCGCGCGCCGCGATCGAGCGGTTTCTGAAAACCGTCCAGGCGGAGAAATAAGCGGTGCCGATCAGTTCGGGGCGTCAAGCTTCGATTCAGCCGCGAGCGCGCGCATCGCATCGCCCAGCAGCCCAAGTTCCGCATCGCCGGTTCGCGGCGAATACGTAATCCGGAAGCCGTTGGGTTCGTATGGCGCGCGCAGGGGCTTGATCGCGACCCCGTAGCGATGCAGCGCGGCGGCGGCCAATTCCTCCGAGTTCGAATCGGGAGGAAGATCGTAGGCCAGCATGCCGGGCGCGTGCGGACCCGCCCATCGCGGGTCGGCATTCGCGTACAGCGGATCGAGCATCGCGGCGACTCGCGCCCTGATCTTCGCGAGCATCGCAACGCGCTGCGGAAGTTCCGCGGCGCACAGGCGCAATGCCTCGGCCATCCCCGCGACGAGCGCGCAGTTGAGGGTTCCGCTCTCGAGCTCGCCGCCGCCCGCACGCGCGAATCCCAGCGGCCCGCTCCATGCGAGCCGGTTGGCGCGCAAGAACCGCTCGCCCGTCCAAAGCCCGCCCATGCCCATCGGGCCGCAAAGCCATTTATGCCCGGTGAACGCGTAAGCCCATGCGCCGATGCGCGCGAGGTCGACCGCGACCTGCCCCAGCGCCTGCGCACCGTCGACGATGTACGGGATCTCCCGCGCCGCGAGCAGCGCGCCCGCCTCTTCCACCGGCAGCACGCGCCCGTCCTTGCATGAGACGTGGGAGAAGACGGCGAACCCGGGGCGGCGTTCGCGCAGCGTCGCACCGAGGCCGTCGAGGAACTCGGCTGGCGAGCCGCCGCCGAGCGCCACGACCTTCACGCCGCGCGCCGCGAGCCGGGCGAGCGGCCAAGCGACGCACGGATGCTCCTGGTCGGTGGTAATCGCGATATCGCCCGGCGCAAGCGTCTGGCCAACAATGCTGATCGCGAGATTGAGCGCGGTGGACGAATTCGGCAGCAGCGAGACGCCGCCGCTCGCGCGCGCGCCGAGCAGCGAAGCGGCCGCCTGGCGCGCCGCGCCGAGCGTAGCTTCCAGCATGCGCACGCCGTCTTCGCTATAGAGCAAAGGCGCGAACTCGCGTTCCACCGCGGCGGCCCGATGCAAGACGCGCTCATCGGGGCGGGCGAGCCCTCCGTAATTGAAATACGCCTTGATCGTCGCCGAGCGCATCCGGGACCTTGCGCCTGCGCCGCCTCAGCCGCGGTACGCGGCGCGCGTCAGCGCGCTTGCGTCAGCCTGGGGCCCGCCCCACAGCCGACGGCACAGCACATAAACCGGATAAGTGGTCGCAGTGAGGAGGACGGCAACAATGAAATCGGCCTTGATACCGCCCTGGGCAAGCGCGAGGCCGAAGGTCGCGCACCAGGTCAGCATGGGCAACGCGACGACCAGCACAAGCGCCGGGGCGCCGCCGCGGATCACGAACAGGCCGTCGCGCGCCGGCCGCCGCCGGCGCATCGCAACCAGCGCGCCCAGCTCGAGCATCAGCGCGCCCATGTAAAAGAACACGTCGAGAACCACCAGGGTCACGAAGCCCATCGGCACCAGCAGCGTGAACAGCACACAGCAGGCGAGAATCGACTTGCCCGGCGTGGCCGTGGCCTGCCAGACCTCAGCCAGCCATCGCGGCAGATAGCTCTCGCGCGCGAGCACGAACGGCATCCGCGAAACCCACAGCATCGCGGCGGTGAAAATCGAAAACGCCGAGATCATCCCGCCGAGCGCGAGCGCCGTGCCGAGCGCCGGTCCGCCAAGCCGCCGCGCAACCGTCGAATAGCCGCCCACCTCCCATCCGGCGCCGCTGCTCGCGCCCGAGAGCGCGACGCCGAGCGGCAACAGGTAGCCCAGCACCACCATCGGCAACGCAATCGCGAGCGCGCGCTGGTAAACCCGGCGCGGTTCGCGCACTTCGCCCGCGAGCACGCTCGCGTTTTCCCATCCGCTGAAGTTCCAGATGATGATCGTAAGCCCGCCGCCGAGCGCGACGCTGAAGTCCGGCCCGAAGAGGTGACCGCCTGGCGGTTGCCAGTGAATCAGATGGCCGAAACCGAGCACCACCATCGCCGCGAACGGGGCGAGCAGAAGGGCCGTAAGTCCCACGGCGCTGTCGCCGGCCGGGCGGATGCCCAGGAAATTGAGCAGACCGGCCAACCACACCAACGTGACGCCGACCACGACTTGTGCCGCCGTGCCCAGTGGATAGAGGACCGCAAGATAAGCGCTGAACAGGACCGGATAGATAGCCATGTCCACCGCGGTGTAGAGCATCGTCAGATAGGCCTCGGCGAAGCCCCAGAACGGCCCGAGCGCCTCCTTGACCCAGAAATAGAAACCGCCCTCGAGTGGCATCAGCGCGTTCAGTTCGGCCGCCATCAGCGCGGTCGGGATGCTGAGCGTGAGCGGCACCATCACGCACAGCAGCAGGGTCAGGCGCGGACCGGCGATACGCACCGCATCCTCGGTGCCGTACGCCCCGCCGCTGACGACCAGGTAAATAACGCAAGTGAGCGCGAGGAGGCCGAGTTTGGCGCCGTGCAGGGTTATCGCGCCCGAGGGAGCGGGCGCCTCGACGGCCGCGGGTGTGCCGAATGCTCGGTCAGCGGCGCGATCGAAACTCGGCGGGTTCATCAGGGCTAGGCTCTAGCGGAGCGCGGCGGCTGGCACAAGGCGGCGGGGATTGCGCGCGAACCGGAATCGGCGCAACACTTATAACGCGCGCGGATAACGCGTAGAGTACACGGGCCCGGTCGAGCGCCGCGCGCGAAAAAATCATCGAGTCGATTTTTCTCAGTGCTAATTGCAAATCAATGCGCATCGAATGCCCGCGCGCGCAGATCGCAACTGTCGGCCGCGGCGCTGATGGCCGCGGCCGCGAGCATGCTCGTGATCGGAGCCGGATGCGGCTCGGCGCGCGGCCAGCGCTTTCAGGCGCCGGCCGGCGCGATCTCGGCCGGGGCCCGGGAAGCCAGCGACCAGGGCTCGCCCTTCGGCGGCAAACGCGCGGTCGAGATACCGCTGCAGGCGCGCGCGATGGGCGCTTTCCTGCAGGCCGAGGTGGCGACGGAAGAGGGCGATCGCGCCGAGGCGCTGAAGGCGCTCGAGGACGCGGTGCAATACGACCCGGGCAATGCCACGCTGCGCATCACGCTGGCCACGCTGTACGTCCGCGACGGGCGGCTGAACGACGCGCGCGCGCAGGCCGAGCAGGCGATCAGGCTCAATCCGAACTCCTCGCAGGCGCTGCTGCTCGCGGCGGGAATCGATTCGGCGCTGGGCGACGAAGCGAGCGGCGAGCAGGATTACAAAGCGGTAATCAAGCTCGCGCCCAAGAACCAGGAGGCATACCTGTTCCTGGGCACGACCTACGCCAAGCAGGGCAGGTATGAGCAGGCGCGCCAGGTCTTCGAGCGCCTGATCGCGCTCGATCCGCAATCTTTCCTCGGTTACTACTACGCCGGGCGCACGATGCTCGCGGCGGGCGACTATGCCGCTGCCGAGCGCTACTACGACAAGGCGCTGCAACTGAACCCGCAGTCCGAGCTGGCGCTGCTCGATCTGGCCGCGCTGCGCGAGGACCAGGGCCGGCGCGACGACGCGGTCGCGATCTACAAGAAAATTCTGCAGATCAATCCCAATGACGATCGCGCGCGCAAGCGGCTGGCCGAGCTGTACTTCGCCGCCCATGCCGCGCCCGAAGGGCCGGTGAAGCCGGCGCCGGCACCGGAAAAGATCGAGATCAGCCCGAGCGACACGCGCACCAAGATCGGCCTGCTGTATTTCGAGCGCAGCGATTTCGATCGCGCCGCGACCGAGTTCAACCTGGTGCTGGGGGCCGAGCCGAACAATTACCGGGTCCGCTACTATCTCGGCACCGCCTACAGCGAACTGGGCGATTACGCCAAGGCGGCGGCCGAATTCACGCGGGTTCCCGAAAGCGACGAAAATTACGTCGAGTCGCGCCTGCAACTCGCGTACATCTACGACAAGCAGCACGACTACGACCGCGCGCTCGGCGCGCTCAACCAGGCGCTGGCGAAGAAGCCCGACGATCCCGAGATTCTGGGCTTCACCGTCGGCGTGTACCAGGAAAAAAAGGACTACCCGACCGCGATTCGGCTGGCGCAGCGGATGATCGCGCTCGAACCCAGGAACGACAAGTTTCATTTCACGCTCGGCGCACTCTACGACGAGAGCAAGCAGCGCTCCGCCAGTATCGCGGAGATGCGCAAAGCGATTGAACTCAATCCCAAGAACGCGCAGGCGCTCAACTATCTCGGCTACACCTACGCCGAGGCCGGCGAGCATCTCGACGAAGCCGAACGCCTGATCAAGCGCGCGCTCGCCATCGAACCCGAGGACGGCTTTTACATCGACAGTCTCGGCTGGGTCTATTATCAGAAGGGCGAGTACGGCAAGGCCGCCGAGCAGCTCGAAAAGGCGGTCAACCTGACCGGCGACGATCCGACCATCACCGAACACCTGGGCGACGCCTACTCCAAGCTGGGCCGCGGCGAGCAGGCCGGCCAGCAATACGAAGACGCCTTGAGGCGAAGCACCGATCAGCAGCAGATCGCGCGGCTCCGTGAAAAGGTTCAAGCCCTGCGCAATGTCGGCAGCGCCAGCCATTGAGGCGCGCGGCAGCGGATGGCGCGCCGCGGCCGGCACGGCTGCGGCGCTGGCGATCTGCCAGCTTGCGGCCTGCGCTTCGCTCAGCCCTGCGCCGCCCGCGACCACCGCGAGCGTCGCTGCCGCCGCGTCACCCGCGACTGCTGCAAGCCTGGCGGCGCTCGCCGCGCGCGAGCGCGCGCTGCGCTCGGTGCGGAGCGGCGCGATAATGGAATTCAGCGCCGCCGACGGCCATCATTTCCGCACGCACGAGGAAATCGCGCTCGCGCGCCCGGCCAGCATCCGGGTCGAGGCGGTGGCGCCGTTCGGCGCGACCATGGTGCTGGCGGCGGATGATGCGGGACGTCTGATGATCTTCGATCCGTCGCGCAACGTGCTGATGAGCGGCGACGCCAATGCCGCGACGCTCGCGCGCTACGTCAATATCCCGCTCGCACCGCCGGCCGCGGTCGATTTGCTGATGGGCCTGCCGCCCGATCCGGCGCAACTGGCGACGCCGCCCGACACGGTCGCCGAGAGCGAGGGCATGACCCTGATGACGTGGCGCATGAGCGACGGCGGCACGCGCGCACTGGGCTTCACGCAGGCGGGGGGCGGCAGCGGCGAGCTCGGGATGGTGCGCGAGAGCGACCGCGCGGGCGCGACGCGCTACGAAGTCCGCTACGGCGACTGGCGGGACATCGGCGGGGTCGAATTTCCGCTCAAGGTCGAAGCCGGTTTTTCCTCAAGCCGCATCGCGCTGCGCTACCAGGCGCCCGCGCTCAATCCGACGCTCGCTCCCGCGATGTTCGTGCTGACGCCGGCGCCCGGCACGCGGCAGATTTCGATCGACGCCGGGGGCGCGGCCGCGCCGGGAGCCGCGGGCTGAAGTTGCGCGCGATGACCGTTTGCCGCGCGCCCGTTGTGATGCTGTGCGCCATTGTCGCGATGGCGACGGGATGCCGCGTGCAACGGCCGCCGAGCCAGCACGCGCGCGAGCAGATCCTGTACCAGTCGAGCATCAGCGATCCGCGCACGTTCAATCCGCTCCTCGTGACCGACAACGCCTCGGGCGAAGTGATCGGCGATCTTTTCGAGGGCCTGGTGCGGATCAACCCGATCACCACGCTGCCCGAGCCGGGCCTGGCCGAGCGCTGGGAGCTGAGCGACGGCGGTAGGACCATCGTGTTCCATCTGCGCCATGGCGTGAAATGGTTCGACGGTCAGCCGTTCACCGCGCGCGATGTGGTGTTCACCATGCGCGTCATCTACGACCCGCGCGTGCCGAATATCGAAGAGCCGAGCCTGACGGTGGACGGCAAGCCGATCAAAGTCGAGGCGCTCGACGATTACACCGTGCGGATGACGATGCCGCGGGTGTTCGCGCCGCTGCTGTATGCGATCGGCGTGCCGATAATCCCGGCGCATGTGCTCGAGCCCGCGCTGGAGGCGGGCAAGTTCAATCACACCTGGGGCATCAATACGCCGCCCGCGGACATCATCGGGTTGGGGGCATTCGAAATGCGTCGCTACGTGCAGGCGCAGTTCGTCGATTTCAAGCGCAATCCGGACTACTGGATGCGCGACGAGAACGGCGCGCGCCTGCCGCGACTGCACGGGCGCACGCTGCAGATCGTTTCCGACCAGAACGCGCAATACCTGCGTTTTCTGGGCGGGCAGCTTGACGTCTATGCGCCGCGGCCCGAGGAGGTGGTCGATCTGCGCGACAAGCAGCAGCGGCTCGGCATCGTGCTGCGCGAAATCGGCATCGACACCGGCTCGCTGTTCTTCGCCTTCAACCGCAACCCGAATCACTACATCCGCAACGGCGTGACCGACCCCAGATACCGCTGGTTCACCGACCTGCGCTTCATGCGCGCGATCGCGCACGCGGTGGACAAGCAGGGCATGATCAATTTGTGCTTCCACGGGCTGGCCGTGCCCGCGGTCTCCGACACCTCGCCCGCCAACAAGGTGTTCTACAATCCAAACCTCAAGGACTACGATTACGATCTCAAGCTGGCGGCCGACCTGCTCGAACAGGCGGGGTATCGTCTGAAAAAGGGCGTGCGCTACGACCCGGCGGGCCATCGCGTCGAGTTCAACCTGGCGACCAACAGCGGCGTCAACGTGCGCGACCAGATGTGCGTTATCTTTCAGCAGGACCTCGCGCGCCTGGGGATCAAGGTGAACTATCGTCCACTCGAATTCACCACGCTGGTCGACAAGCTCGATTCGACTTACGACTGGGACGCGGTGCTGATCGGCTTCACCGGCGGCATCGAGCCCAACAACGGCGCCGATTTCCTGCGCTCTTCGGGCGCGCTGCACCTGTGGTATCCGAAGGAGCCGAAGCCGGCCACGCCGTGGGAGGCGGAGATCGATCGGCTGCTCGAGCAGGGCACGACGGTGATGGAACCGGCGAAGCGGGCGCCCTACTACTGGCGCATCCAGCAGATCCTGCACGACCAGCTGCCGATCATCGAGACCGTCCGCCAGAAGGAATTCGAGGCGTGGAAAAACACGCTGGTGAATTTCAACCCCACGGTGTGGGGCACGTACAAGCCTGAATGGATCGAGTTTCGAGCCGAGTAAGCGCGACCCGCCCGCGATCAGGTAATGACCCGGTTTCTCGTCAAGCGCCTGATTAACATGGTCCCGCTGATCCTGGGGATCACGTTTTTGTCGTTCCTCGTGATGTCGCTGGCGCCGGGGAATTTTCTCACCAACCTGCGGCTTAACCCGGCGATCTCGCCGCAGGTGATTCGCCAGCTCGAGGCGCAGTTCGGACTCGATCAGCCGCTGCTGGTGCGCTACGCGAAGTGGCTCTGGCAGGTGCTGCATCTGAACCTCGGGCTGTCGATGAGCTACCGGGTGAGCGTCACCTCGCTGATCGCGGCGCGCGCCTTCAACACGATGGTGCTGGCCGTCAGCAGCATGATTTTCGCCTGGGCGATCGCGATCCCGATCGGCATCGTGGTCGCGATCAAGCAGAACTCGGTGTGGGACCGCGTGCTCTCGTCCGTG
>DATGIT010000013.1:0-42362 GCA_035295545.1 Binataceae bacterium (SeqCode) | reverse complement strand
AGCATGTAGCCCGCATGCACCGACACGCCGGCGCGATGCCAGTTGTCGACCACGCGCCGATACTTCTCGAGCACCCGCGCGCGCGCCTCGTCCAGCTTAAGGCGGTGCTGCCGGTCGTCCGTGTTCTGATACTTGGTGGCGAAATTGAGATTGTCCGGATTGAGCGACTCGATGCCGACGAACGCCTGGTAGCATCCGGCGCGCGCGGCCAGCTCGACGAAGCGTTTGCTGCGCCGATGCTTGGCGCCTTCGGTCTCGCCCGGCGCGACATTGGCGTAGCACGAGGCGTCGACGTCGACCTGCATCATGAAGCTGAGCCGCGGGTGTTCCTTCTTCACCTCGACCAGTCCGGTCAGAATTTCCTCCCATCGCGGACTGCGGAAGAAGTCGTCGTCGACGAGGAACAGCGACTCGATGCCATGGAAGCGGATGGCGTCGCGCACCCAGTTCACCACCGCCTCGGGCTCGCGCGAGCGCATCGTGCGCCCCATCACGTTCTTGACGCTGCAGTAGGAGCAGGTGAAGGGGCAGCCGCGCGAGGTGTCGATGGTGGTCATCGCTTCGTTGAAGAAGCGGGTCAGGTAACGATCGTCGATCACCGGCAGCTGGGCTTCGGTAATGATCGGCACCATGATGTCATCCTGGCCGGTCTTGGCCCGGATGCCTTCGCGCACCGAGTAATTGAGGCGCAGTTCGCCGCGCAGGTAATCCTCAATGATCTCGCCCCAGAGGTTCTCGGCTTCGCCGACGACGGTGGTGATGCCGCAGCTGTTAAGAAACTTGACCGATTCGGGGTAACCGCTGACGTGGAAACCGCCCATCATGGTGGTCAGTCCGTGGGCGACGAATTGCAGCGCCAAATCGCGCCCGCGCGGATACTGGTTTGACTGCACCCCGGAAAGTCCGATGAGCAGCTCGACGCCGTCCTCGCGCGCCTTCTCCTTGATCGCCACGATGGTCTCGGGCGAAATCGCGCCGTCGCAGATTTCGTCCCACAGCACCGTCTGCAGATAGACATTGCGCTCGGCCGAATAGCGCTTGTTGAACGTGTCGTTGAGCGCCGCGAGCACGGTCAGCGTGTTGTTGGGCTGCACGCCGTAGCGGAAGAACTGCACGTAGCCGTTCTCGTCGTAGCGCGACGGCTTGATGAAATAGACGCGTATCGTGCGGCAGGGCTCGGGGCGAATCGCAGCTTGCTGAAGCGCGCTTTGCGACGCGCCAAGCTCCAGCGCGCGGCCCGAATCCTTGCCGCCATAGCGATTGCGGCCGATGACCAGGTAGCCGCTGACGCCGGCTATGATACCGAGGCATGCGAGGCAGAGGAGTAGCACCATCATTCCGATCCTTTTTGCAGCCTTCCAGCGCCAATCTCCGGGAATGTCCCAGCAATTCGAGCGAAAAAGCCATCTAACCGAACGGTCAGATTAAGTAAACTAATCCCGACCCGACAAGTCAACATTGCAGACCCGGACCGCGTCCACAATCATTGCGGTCCGCAGGCCATTTAAAGCAATCGCTTTTGGCCTCAGATCACCGGCCGGATCGACTCAGCAGCATTCTTTCACAACCGGGTCTGCGAGTCTGCCCCGCTCGCGCAGAAATCACCGGAACATTTCCACCAATTTTATCAGGCCGAGATCGCGATAGCGCTCGATGAGATACCCCTTTATCTCCTGCACGCTCGCCATCTCGAGCGTGTCGTGAGCGATCAGGCGCGCCGTTCGATAGTTGGTCTCGCGCACGATCTTGCGGATGACCGGAATGAATAGCGGGCTCAGGCTCAGCTTGTCCAGCCCCATCCCAATCAGCACCAGCGTGGCCAGCGGGTCGGAGGCCATCTCGCCGCAAATGCATACCTCTTTCCCCGCGGCGCGCGCGACATTGACAACTTCGGCGATGGCCGAGAGCACGGCCGGATGCAGCGCCTCGTAAAGCTGCGCCACCCGCGGATTGTTGCGGTCGGCGGCCAGCAGGTACTGGATGAGGTCGTTGGTGCCGATCGAGAAGAAATCGACCTCGCGCACCAGCCGCGGCGCGAGCCAGACCGCCGACGGCACCTCGACCATGATGCCGACCTTGACCCCGGGATTATGCTCGAGGCCTTCGCGGAACAGTTCGCCCTGGGCCTCGGCCAGCAGCTCGCGCGCGCGGCGCAGCTCGTCGACGCTCGAGATCATCGGAAACATGATCTTCACGTCGTGGCGCGCGGCCGCGCGCAGGATGGCGCGCAGCTGGACCTTGAACAGCCCCGGCATCTCGAGCGAGATGCGAATCGAGCGCCAGCCCAGGAACGGGTTTTCCTCGCGCGGCACGCGCATGTAGGGCGGATACTTGTCGGCCCCGATATCCAGCGTGCGCAGCGTCACTGGCCGCTTGCCCACCGCTTCCAGCATCCGCGTATACAGCGCGATCTGCTGGTTCTCGTCCGGGAAATCCTCGTAGGTCAGAAACGAAAACTCCGAACGCATCAGCCCCACCCCTTCGGCGCCGTACTTGAGGGCGAGCGGAATGTCCTGGTAGAGCGCGATGTTGGCCAAAAGCTCGATGCGATTGCCATCGCGGGTCGCCGACGGTTCATGGCCGTCGGCCATCAGGTCGCGGCGAAACGCGTCGTAGCGCTTGTGCAGCGCCTGGTATTCACGCTCGACCTCGGTCGCGGGGTTGACGTACAGGATCCCCGAGTTGCCGTCGATCACCAGGCTGTCACCCTCGGCCACCGATTCCATCAGGTGCTCGACACCAACCACGGTCGGAATTTCGAACGCGCGCGCGAGCAATGCCGCGTGCGAGGTCGTGCCGCCTGACTCCATCGCGATCCCGACCAGGTTCTCGTGCGAGACCAGCGTCAACTGCGAAAGCGTCAGCTCCTCGGCGACCAGGATGGTGGACTTGCTGAACGGGCTGCGCTTTTCCTCCTGACGCATGTGGCGGAGCAGACGATGGCCGACGTCGCGGAAGTCGGTCGCACGCTCGCGCAGGTATCCGTCAGCCACGGTCAGCAGTTGCGCGCTCAGTTCGTCGATCACCCGGAACAGCGCGCTCTCGGCAGCGTAGCCGGTCGCGACGATATCGCGGATGCGGCCGACGAACTCCTCGTCCTCGAGGATCATCTTGTGCGCGTCGAAGATTTTCAGTTCGGGCTCCGGCATCAGCGGCGCCATTCGGTTCTTCACCGCGTCAAGCTCGGTCAGCGAGCGCGCGAGCGCCTCCTCGAGCCGCTTATGCTCGGCCCGGATGTCGCGCGCGCGCAGGTTGCGATCGATCGTGCTGAGGAAGGTGCCGACCACGTGCGCCACGCCGCGGCCGAAACCCGGCGATGCGGCAAGGCCGACCAGGCGCGGCCGGCGCATCTTCACCGGCGCCGCAAGTCGGGTTTCGCCGCCGATCTTTTCGTAACCCTTGAGCTGGCGGTTGGCCTCGATCATGCGGCGGCGGTACTCGTCGCGCTCCTTTTCCTTGGTCGCGAGCGTCTCGCGCAGGCGGAAATGCGAGAGGATCTGCGCCACCTGATTGGCCGCGGTGCGGACCAGGCGCACCTCGCCGGGGAGAAACCTGCGGCTGCGCAGTGTCTGCACCACCAGCACGCCGATCGGCTTCTGCTTGCCGTCCTGCACCGGCACGCCCAGGAACGCGTGGTAGCGTTCCTCGCCGGTCTCGGGGAAATACTTGTAGCGGGGATGGCTGATGGCGTCGGCGACGGTCACCGGCTGGCCGTGCTCGACCACCAGCCCGACCAGGCCCTCATTGACGCGCATCGAAACCTTGCCGACCGACTCCTCCTCCAGACCCATGGTTGCGCGCAGGACCAGGCGCTCGCGCTGGGCGTCAAACAGGTAGAGCGAGCAGACCTCGACCTCCATGCCCGATGCGATAGCGGTGACGATCTTGTCGAGAGTCTCGCGCAGGCTATTGGTGGCTTCGCCGCCGATGGCGGAGATGTCCTCGATGAGCGCGAGACGGTCGCGGTTGACGGCCATAATGCAGGAGTACCGTTGAATTTTATCCCGCGCGATGTTTGTTCCACAACCGCCGACAACGCATCAGCCGATTGATCGCCGGGATTCAACCGGCGCGCAGGCTTACCGCGGTCCCACGCGGTCGATACTTCAGGAGATCGGCGCGCGCCTCCACTTCAGGAGATCGGCTCGCGCCTCCGGGAGGGCGCATGGCATGCGCCGCAAACGAGGCGCTAGATGCCGGGTAGCTCGAAGGGCGCGACCGCGCCGCCGAGCAGGCCGCGGCCCGCGCGCGAGCGCCGGGCGCGAATCGCGTCCACCAGTTCGCGCTCGTTACGCAACGGTTCGCTGAACAGCGTCGTAACACATCCGATCGAGCCCGCCGAATGGGAATCGCTGCCGGCGACCACCGCAAGGCCCAGGCGCGCGGCCACCTTGAGCGCAAAGAGGTTTTCTTCTTCCGAACACGCACCGTTGAGCGCCTCTACCGCGTCCACCATCCCGAAGATTTCCATCTTTGCCGCGCGCTCCGGATGGGCCGGGTCGATCGGTTCGCGATCGGAATTGAGAAAGGACATGCGCGCGTCGAGCCGATAACGGAAGGGATGGTTGGCGATCAGGATCGCGCCATGCCGGTCGGCGACCCGCCGCAGCTCCGCGAGCTTGTAGATGCCGCCCAGGTAACCGTCCATGCCGAAGACCCCGATGTGGCCCATATCGGTCGTCACTTCCATCCCGCGCAGCAGCAGCACGCCGCGCTCGCGCGCGCTTGCGGCCAGCTCGCGCACGTCCCACATCGTATCGTGTTCGGTGATACAGACCGCGCCGATGCCGACCGCGGCGGCGCGCTCGACCAGGTCGTCCGGCGCCAGGTTCGAGTCCGCGCTGCCACGATTGGTATGCAAGTGAAGATCGACGGTGAAGTAAGACACACCGCGATTGCCGTTTGCCTCGAGGCTCATGCGGCGATCGAATCCATCCACGATCCGGGCACGCGGGGCTCCGCGCGCGCCAGCGTCTACTTGGGCAACTGCTCGGCCAGCGTGATTTTCTTGATGTGGTCGCCGATCTGGATCTTGTCCACCACGTTCATGCCCTCGACCACGCCGCCGAAGATCGTGTACTGGCCGTCCAGGCCCGGCTGCGGCTCGAGGCAGACGTAGAACTGGCTGCCGCTCGACTTGCGCGTCGGATTTACCGCGTCGCCCAGCCGCGCCATCGCGACCGAGCCGCGCAGATGCTTTTCCGCCGGGCTGATCTCAGCCGGAAGGTCGTAGCCCGGGCCGCCGCTGCCGTCGCCCTTGGGATCGCCGCCCTGGACCACGAAGCCGGGAACGACGCGATGGAAGGTGAGGCCGTTGTAAAAGCCCTTCTTGCTCAGGGTCTCGAAATTGGCGACGGTTTTCGGCGCGACCGAGGGATAGAGTTCGATCACGAACGCGCCGCGGTCAGTATCAACGATCGCATAATGGCCGGTGTTGCGCACGGGTACTCCGTCGAGGGTTGCGGCCCTGCATGTTGCCGCGACCATGAGCGCCGCCGCGAATACAAGACACGTTGATTTGATTATGCGTCCCGCCTTTTCTACCACCGTTTCTCCTTTGTTCTCTCGTGTTCGCCGTCCCCAGGCCGCATCAAAGCCGGCGCCATGGGTATCGCGCTGTGATGGCGCGGGCACGGCCCTCACCCGCCCGTCGGCTTAATATCGGAGCGCTATCGTCTGAGGCCCGCGGGCTAACGCCGGGCGAACTCCGCGATTGCACTGGCCGCGGCCGCCGGCTGCTCGACCGGCACCATGTGCCCTGCGTTATCGATCAACTCGACCTTGGCGCCCTTGATCAGCCGGGCGAACTCCTGAGCGTACGCTGCGGGGGTCAGGTTGTCCTGTTTGCCCCAGAGCACGAGGGTGGGCGCGCTCACGCGATGGATGCGCTTGCGCAAGCCCTTGTCCGGCAGCGGCCAGCAGAACTTCCCGGTGCAGCCGAGCGCCCAATGCACCCGCACCATCGCGTCCACGTCCGCCGGGTTGGGCACAAAGCTCCCGACCGCCGGATGATTGGGATGGGCGAAGATCATCGGCACCAGTTCGGCCACCGGCGTGACCATGTAGTTGCGAATCGGGTGATCGTCGAGCCACAGGCCGAGCGAATCGATCAGCACCAGCTTCCCGATCCGCCTGGGGAAGTTGGCGGCGACTTCGCCCGCAATCATCCCGCCGAACGAATGGCCGGCCAGCACCGGCTGCTCGAGCCCGAGCTTGTCGAACAGTTCGTCGTAGAACAGCGCCAGGTCCCAGACGTCGTCGAGCGCGCGATGCGCTTCCGGATCGCCGTCGCTGGTGCCCGGATGCTCGGGCGCGTAAACGGTGAATTCGCGGGCGAGCGCGTCATGGAACTCGGTCCATCGCGGGCCCCATCCGGCGTGCAGAAAAACCAGCGCCGGACCCGCGCCGGCCACCTTGACGCGCGCCTTTATCCTGTCATCCCAAACGCTGACGGTCCGATCCTGTGCTCCGGCCATGGCCTATCGCCCTCTCGCGGCTTTTTCCGGGGTAGATAACGCCCCGCGCCGGACTGAAAGCCCGACGCGGGGCGAACGATCCGATTTCGTGCGCGGCGTCCGCGCTACTTGGCGGCGCGCTGCAGCTCGGCGTGCGCCGCGCCCGGTCGCGCCCCCGCCGGCTTCTTCTGCTTGAGTCCCTCGGGCCACCAGCGGTTTTCCCACTCGTCGTCCCAGATGTCGCGGAAGTGCGGTTGGACCTCGCGCGCGAACATGTCGATGTTCTTCAGCGTGAGTTCGTGCGGCATCGATCCGATGTGCAGCAGCACCATCAGATTGCCGACGCGCAGCTTCTTTACCGCCGCCTTGAGCTGATCGATGACCGACCTGGGACTGCCGCCGATCACGAACTGGTTTTCGACGAAGTCCTTGTACTTCCAGTTGGGCACCTTCGCCATCAGGTCGAGCTGCATCGGGTACAGATTCTTCACGCTGTTGGTCAGGCTGCGGTAGTCCTGATTGCCCGGCACCGCCTGGTACTCCCACAGGATGTGCAGGCATTTGTCGTAGAAATAGCGGATGTGCGGATAGTACAGCTCCTCGGCCTTGGCGTCGCTTTCGGCGACCACCACCAGCTGCAGGAAGCCCGCGCGGTAGGGATTGGCGTCCAGATTGCTCTTCGCCACGAACTCCCAGAACCCGTCCATCACGCGCTTGCCGAGGTTGTTGCCGTAGTAGCTCAGGAAGCAGTAGCAGTGGTCGTGCTTGGCGGTGAAATCCCAGGTGCTTAGGCTGCCGCTGCCCGGGATCCAGACCGGCGGATGCGGCTTCTGCAGCGGGCGCGGCCACAGATTGACCATCGGTAATTTGAAGTACTTGCCGTTCCAGGCGAAGGTCTTTTTCGAGGCCCACGCCTTCATGATCAGATCGTGCGCCTCGTAGTAGCGTTCGCGATGCTCAGTCGGCGTAATGCCGTAGCACAGATTCGCGTCCATCGCGGTGCCGAGCGGCATCCCGGCGACCAGCCGGCCGCCGCTGATGCAGTCGAGCATTCCGTATTCCTCGGCCACCCGGATCGGCGGAATCGTGGTCGGCAGCGTCGCGCCCATCTGCACCAGGGCCACGTTGAGGCCGTTGGTCGCGCGCGCCAGCGCCGAGCCCATCAGGTTGGGCGAAGGCATGAAGCCGTAGGCATTCTGATGATGTTCGTTGACGCAGATGCCGTCCATCCCGGCCTTCGCGGCGTACGTCAGTTCGTCGAGCGTCCAATTGTAGTACTTGGCGATCTTCGAGGTGTCGGCGAGTTCGCTGTAAGGAGGATCGACCCAGACCGACTGGTAGCGCTTTTCGAAGTCGTCCGGCAGCTCGCGATACGGCATCAGATGAAACATCGAAATTTTCATGGTGCTCTCCTGAGCCTCCTTGATGGCTCCCGCTGTGCCGGCATCGCGCCGGCCTGCGGCAGTCGCGGGCAGCCTACATCTGACTATTAGTTTTTATGCTCCACCGACGCAACCCGACCGCGCCCGCGACGGCCGCCCGTCAGGGCGCGGTCGAAAACGACCATTGGTACTCACCGCCGCTCACAGTCATGGAAACCGTGTAGGTTGCGCCCTTTCTGAGCGGCTCCCGCGGAACCACCACCGCGGCGCCGAAGTTCCGCAGCACGTCGCGGCCACGCTGCTGAGCCACCGGATCCGGATTGACGTAGCTGGTCGAGTCGAAGCCGCAAGCCGCCAAATTGGCTGCAGTATCGGCTATCCGGAACTTTGACAGGCGGGCCTCGATGTTCGCTCCAAGCGCGAGAGTGATCGGCAAGCCCGCCGGCCGTTTATATCCGGGACAGGACGTGATCGGATCGGGCCATTCCGCGTCCAACGCGCGCATCCCAATCGTTCCGTCGGGCGGCGGAAATTGCAGCGGATGGCGCAGCGGCACGGGGCTTTCCGGGAGCCGTTTCAAATCGCTGAGCGTGTCCAGCGCCGCCGCGCAAATCGCCTCTTCGCAATAACGGCCGAACCCGGTTCGTTCGAGAAACGGATTGATCAGGCTCAGGCGATGAAACGGAATCGACATCCATCCGTCGACGCTCCATCCGGGCGTTCCCCAGGGCATCTCGGCCGGCATCGTGTTCGCCGATGCGGGCGGCGCAGCGCCGGGCGATCGCGCCGCCTGCCAGTACGATACATCGCTCGACTTGCCCGCCTGTCTGCCCTGCTCGGTGTACCACGGGCTGGCGGAACTCTCGTCGTGCGCATCGGCGCCGATGGCGCTGTGCCGGATGTCGTCGGCATAGGTCTTCACCAGGTAGCGGGCATGCAGCGTGTCGGCCGCACTGAGCGCGGGATCCTCGTTGACCGGCGCGAGTCCGAGGCCGGCGCGATAGTAGTTGAGCCGTGCAAGCCATTGGGGCGCGCCGGCCGGGACGGAGCCGGTGGCGGCAGCGTCGCCACCGGCTCCGTCCCGGGTGGGCGCGGCGGGTGCGCCGGCCGAGGCGGCGGCGGCGCGATGCGCCGCCGCCGCCTCGGCCGGCAAGGCTGCAGGCGCGGGGGCGGGCGTAGCGGCGCCGCGCGCCGCCGCGCCCGCCCCCGCGCCGCGCAGGTCGCGATGCGCCAGATGCAGGGTCATTACGAAGCTCAGCCCGCCGACCGCGACCGCGAGCGCCATCGCGGCAAAGATGCGCGGTCCGCCCAGCCGCGCGGTCCGCGCGCGCGGCTGGGCGCGCGCCGCGGCCAGACGCTCGGCATCGTCGCCCGGCGCAATCACCACAAACCGCGCATCGCCGAAGCGCACCTCGTCGCCGCGCGCGAGCCGCGCGGCGCCGGCGACACGCCGGCCGTTGAGGTAAGTTCCGTTGCTCGAGCCGACATCGATGACGCGCCATCCCGTCCATCGCCGCTCGAGCGTGGCATGGCGCCGCGACGCGGTCGGTTCGGTCAGGAGCAGGTCGTTGCCGATTGCCGTGCCGACCGTGATGCGGCGGCCGCGGAGCGCAAATTCCCGCGGCGCGTGCGCGCCAACGGCGGCCAGGCGGAGCTTGGCTGAAGCTTGGGAAGGGTCAGACGCGGCCACGCCCGTGAAGTTTCCGCACGATCGGCTGGTGATCCAGAACTTTCATCGCGATTCGCGCCGCATCGGACCCCGAGCTGAAATTTTCACAGCTAGAATTTCCAAAATCGCGAAAGAAAATACCGCGATCGTTCGATTATCGGAATCACCCGCGCGCTGTCGGCGGCGGGCGCGATCGGCTCGTCGGCCTCCCGCCCCAACTCCATCAGCACGCTGCGGCCCGATTCCGCCAGCGCCTCGAGGTCGTAGCCGCCCTCCAGCGCCGCGACCATCCGGCCCTCACAGCATTCGGCGGCGATTCGCTTGACGCGCCGCGCGAGCGCGGCAAATCCGCCCTCGGTCACGCGCATCCCGCCCAGCGGGTCGCGAAAATGCGCGTCGAAGCCCGAGGAAACCAGGATGAACTCGGGACGATACTGGCGCGCCACCGGCGTCAGGATCTCGTCGAACACGCGCAGGTACTCGGCATCGCCGAAGGTCGCCGGCATCGGCGCGTTCACCGTGTATCCGGCGCCTTCGCCCATCCCGGTTTCATCCAGCGCTCCGGTGCCGGGGTAGAACGGAAACTGATGGGTGGAGAAGTAGAGCACTTCGGCGGAGTCGTAGAAGATGTCCTGGATGCCGTTGCCGTGGTGCACGTCCCAATCGACCACGAGCACGCGCCTGATTCCGCGCCGGCGAGTCAGGTAACGCGCGGCGATCGCGACATTGTTGAACAGGCAGAAGCCCATCGCACGCCGGGCAAGCGCGTGATGGCCCGGCGGGCGCACAATCGCAAAAGCGTTGTCGGCGGCACCGTCCATCACGGCCTCGGCCGCGGTCAATACGCCGCCCGCTGCGAGCAGCGCGGTCTCACATGAATCGGGCGAGGTATGCGTATCCGGATCGAAATCGTAGCGCGGCATGGTTGCGCTGCGTCTGACCTCGGCCACGTGAGCCGGCGTGTGCACCAGCTCGAGCTCGGCATCGCTCGCCTCGCGCGGGCTGAGCGCGACGATGCCCGTTCGGCCGAGCGTCGCGGCCATCTCGTTCATCACCGCCGCACGCTCGGGGCGTTCGGGATGGCTACGGCCGGCGAAGTGCTTCAAATAGCGGCGGTCACTGATGAGCGCGGTCCTGAGCATCGTTGACACTCCGAACTTCGATAACGATCATTAATTCAGAGAGCGTGGCCGATGGCTATGGGTCGGCCGCCACCATCGGGCAAGATCCTTGGGCATCTTCGAAATACTGCTCTTCCTGATAATCGCGCTGATCGTTATTCCGCCCGACGATTTGCCCCAGGTGATGCGCACGGCGGGCAAGCTCATGCGCGAGTTGCGCCTGGCGAGCAACACCGTGATGCGCGAGATATCGAGCGCAATCGGCGACGAACAGCCGTACAACCTGCTGCCGCCGCGCTTCGACGACCCCCCGCCCGCAGTGCCGCCCTCGGCGCCCGCGCCCGCACCGCAGGGCTTCCTGGCGCCGTCGACCGCAGACCAGCCGCCGGGAGAACTCGTCACCCCGGATGCGCATCCGGCCGCGCACGGCGACACTATCTCGAACGCGCAGGACGCTGCGCCCGCGCCCGCATCGCAACCCGCCTCAGCGGCCGCAAGCTCGGCCGTGCCCGGCGACACGGCGCCGAACGCGCACGACGGGTCGGCGGCACCTCGGACGGCCGAGCAGGCTGAGTACACCGGCCCGCCGGCCGCCAAACCATAGCTCGCACCCCTGCTCGTGGCCAAACCGGAGAACCCGACCAATCCTCCCGGCGCGCCGGAGGAGCTGCGCATGCCGCTGCTCGAGCATCTGCGCGAGCTGCGCGTGCGCCTGGTCCGGGCGGTGATCGCGGTGGCGGTGGGCTGCGCGCTGTCCTATGTCTTTGCCGATCGGTTGTTCGCGCTGCTTACGCTGCCCCTGCGCGAGGTGGGCGGGACCAGGCTGCTGCTCATCGGCACCGGGGTGGGCGAAGCCTTTTTCACCAAGATCAAGGTGGCGCTGGTGGCGGGCGTGTTTGTCGCGAGCCCGGCCATCTTCTACGAGGTGTGGAAATTTATCGCGCCCGGCCTGTACGAATCCGAGCGGCGGATGGCGCTGCCATTCGTGATTTGCTCGAGCCTGTTCTTCGCGCTCGGCGGATACTTCTGCTGGGCGGTGGTATTCAAGGTCGGCTACGCCTTCTTCATCTCGGAGTACGGCTCGATCGGCGTGACCCCGACGATTCGCATCAGCGAATACCTGGCCTTCTCGGCCAAGCTGATGCTCGCGTTCGGCCTCACTTTCGAAATGCCGATATTCGCGGTTTTTCTCACCCGGCTCGGACTGATCGACTATCGGATGATGCTGCGCTACTTCCGTTACGCGATCCTCGGCATCTTCGTCGTATCCGCCGCGCTTACCCCGCCCGATATGGTCTCGATTTTCCTGCTCGCGGTTCCCCTGCTACTGCTTTACGTGCTCAGCGTGGGCGTATCGTACATGTTCCGCACGCAGGCGCCCTTGAGCACGCCCGCGGCCGAGCCGCCGGCCGTGCTCTGAAGAACCGGCGCCAGGCTTCGTGCATGGGGCGAAAGGAAAGGACCATCGATGGCCACTCTTGAGGACTCACCCCGCGCCACCGGCGCTCCCGGCATCGAGCCGCGATGGACGCACAGTGCCAAGGACGTGGTCGGCACGGCCTATTCGACCGCAAGCCCGATCTGGTTCACCGCCTCGGGCGGCGTGCTGAGCGAGGTCTATTTCCCAACCATCGACCGGCCCCAGATTCGCGACCTCCAGTATCTCGTGACCGACGGCGAGACCTTCTTCCACGACGCGCATCGCGACCAGGAGACGTCGGTCGAGTACCTCGACGAAATCGGGCTCGGCGCACGGATCGTGAACTCCGATCGATCCGGGCGCTACCGCCTGATCATGGACGTCATCACCGACCCGCATCAGCCTTGCCTGCTGCTGGATACATGGCTGGATGGCGACCCTGACCTGCTGCCGCGGCTGCGGCTGTTCGTGCTGCTCTCACCCCATCTGAACGTCGGCGGATGGGGCAATAGCGCCAATGTCGCGCGCATGGCGGGGTACGAGTTTCTGACCGCGCACAAAGACAGCACCTGGCTGGCGATGAGTGCCAGCGTGCCTTTCGTGCGACGCTCGTGCGGATACGTCGGCAGAACGGACGGATGGCAGGATCTCAGCCAGAATTTCGAGCTGGACTGGCAGTTCGCTTCCGCGCCCGACGGCAATGTTGCGCTGACGGCGGAGATCGAATTGCCCGAGGACCGGCGCTTCACCCTCGGCGTGGGCTTCGGCAACAGCATGCATCGCGCGGTGACCTGCCTCTACCAGGCGCTCGGCGTGCCGTTCGCGCAGCACTCGACCCGCTTCACCGAGCAATGGAAGCGCGCCTGCAGCCACATGTATCCGCTCGAGCGATGGACCGGCGACGACGGCCATCTGTGCCGCCGCTCGCGCGAGCTTCTGCTGGCGCACGAGGACAAGCGCTTCCCCGGCGCGCTTATCGCCTCGCTCAGCATCCCGTGGGGCGAGGTCAAAGGCGACGAAGACCTTGGCGGATACCATCTGGTGTGGACGCGCGACATGGTCAACAGCGCGACCGGGCTGCTGGCGGCGGGAGATGCCGCGACGCCCCTGCGCGCCCTGATTTATCTCGCCTGCTCGCAGCATCCGGACGGCGGCTTTCCACAGAATTTCTGGATCGACGGCACCCCCTACTGGCAGGGCATCCAGCTCGACGAGGTCGCCTTTCCGATCATGCTCGCCTATCGGATGGTGCGCGCGGGGGCCACGATGGGCGCCTTCGATCCCTACCCGATGGTGCTGGCGGCGGCCCGCTACCTGATCCATGAAGGGCCGATCACGCCGCAGGAGCGATGGGAGGAGAACTCGGGATATTCGCCCTCGACGCTGGCAAGCAATATCGCGGCGCTGATCTGCGCGGCGTATCTCGCTGACGAGCGAGGCGACGCCGGAACCGCGCAATTTCTCCTCGGATACGCGGATTTCCTGGAGTCGCACGTCGAGCGCTGGACCGTCACCGACAGCGGCTTTCTCGTACCCGGCATCAAGCGCCATTACGTCCGCATCAACCCGGGCGGTCCCGGGGATGCGACTTGCGATGAAGGCCCGGACGGCAAAATCGTGCCCGTTCGCAACTGCGCGCCGGGTGCACCCTACCAGTTCCAGGCCGCCGAAATCGTGGACGCCGGCTTCCTCGAACTGGTGCGCTACGGAATCCGGCGGCCGCGCGATCCTCTGATCGAGGACTCGCTGCGCGTCATCGACGCCACGCTCAAAACGGACCTGCCGGGCGGGCCCTGCTGGAGGCGCTATACGCATGACGGCTATGGCCAGCGCGACGACGGCGGCCCGTTCGTCAACTGGGGCGTGGGACGCCCGTGGCCGCTGCTCACCGGCGAGCGCGGTCATTACGAACTTGCCGCCGGACGCGACGTTACGCCCTACCTGCGGGCGATGGAGAACTTTGCGACCCATACCCGGCTGCTGCCCGAACAGGTATGGGATCGCCCCGACATACCCGAGGCCCTGATGCGGTACGGCAGGCCGACCGGCGCGGCGATGCCGCTGATGTGGGCGCACGCCGAATACATGAAGCTGCTGCGTTCCGCGGCGGACGGCGTCATTTTCGACCTGATCCCAGAGGTCGCCGCGCGCTATCGCGTGGACAGGCCGCGCCCGCAAATCGAAGTCTGGAAGCACAACCGTCAGATCGCCAGCGTAACCGTCCCCTGCACTCTGCGCATCCAATGGCGCGATCCGTTCATGCTGCACTGGACCAAGGACGAATGGCATCACGTCCACGACAGCCATTCGACCCATACCGCGGTCGGCCTCTACTTCGTCGATATCGAGGTCACCGCCGCCGACCGCGCGCCGGTGCGCTTCACCTTTTACTGGGAGAACGAGGAAAAGTGGGAGGGCCGCGACCACGCGGTCGAACTGCGCGAGCCTTAACCCGTACCGGCGAACTACCCGATGCGGCGAATCGGAAATTCGTCGTTCAACGACTCGAGCAGCGCATCGATCTCGCCGGCCGAGCCGGCGCCGAAGGACAGCCGCAGGTAGTGATTGCGCGGATCCTCGGTGCGCAGTGTCGCGAGGTTGTCGTATGACTCCAGGATCGCCTTGAAACGAGCGATGGCCGCCGGCTCGATCGCCAGCAGCACGCTTCGAAAATCCGCTTGCTCAATAACGGCCATGTCATGGAGCTGCCGCAACATCGAGTTCCCCGGGTGGACGACGGCGGCGCGCGGCCCTACATTCTAGCCGATGGATTTGGCGCGGCTACTCCTGGTCACGGGCAAGGGCGGCACGGGCAAAAGCACCGTGGCGGGCGCGATGGCGCTCGCGCTCGCGCGCCGGCATCCGACGACCCTGGTCGATCTCGACCAACAAATGCGGGCGGCGCGCATGATCGGACTCATACCGGGGGTGGAACCGGACAGGGGCGAATCGGATTCCGAGCCGACCGCCGTGCCCAATCTCGAGACCGCATCGGTGCGCCCGAGCGCGGAGCTCGCGGCTTTCATCGATCGGATCGTGCCGATCAAGGCGCTCGCGCGGCGGATGCTTCAAAGCCGCACCTTCGGCTACGTAAGCGCGGCGTTGCCGGGACTGGATGCATTTCTGATGCTCGAGCGGCTGCGCGTACACGCCGAGCGTGCCGCCGAGCAGGACCGCTACGTTGTCGTTGACGCTCCGGCCACCGGGAGCGCGCTGGAACTGCTCGCGGTTCCGAGTGCGCTCAAGCGCATCGCGCCGCTCGGCACGCTCAATCGCCTCGCCACGGGAGTCGAGGAGTTCATCGCCGATGCGTCGCGTTTCGCGGTGATCCTGACGCTGACGCCGCAGGAGTTTGCGATCCGCGAGGCTATGGAAACGTCGGACGTGTTGCGCGGACGCATGGGCGTGAGCGTCGCCGCGGCGGCCCTCAATCGGGTGCCGTACCGCCTGTTCGAGCGCGCCGAGCTCGCAGCGCTCGAGGCCGATCCGGCCTGCGCGCGCCTGGCGCGATGGCGCGACGGCGCCGAAGGCCAGGCGGCGCGAGCGCGCCGCTTGGCGCTTCGCGCCGGGCTCGAGCTGGTCGAGCTGCCGATGCTCTTCAGGCCGACGCTGGGCCGGCCCGAGCTCGAAACGCTGGCGGCTGCGCTCGAGGGGCGGCTCGTCCCGGCCCGGCCGGGACGAGCCGCCGCACAGGCGCCCGTCGCGGCGGGGGCGACGAAGCATGGGCGCGCCGCGCGCGCCCATGCTTCGTCGCCCCCCTCCCGCGATCGGCACGGAGCCGCCGCGCGCAAGCCGCACTGAAGCCCCGCCATGTCGCCGACGCATCTCTCCACAATCGCCTCGTCGCGCGGCGATCCGCTGCGGGAGCTCCTCGCCTGCCGTCTGCTCATATGCCTGGGCCCCGGCGGAGTGGGCAAAACCACGGTCAGCGCCGCGCTCGCCCTGGCGGCCGCGCTCAGCGGGCGGCAGGTGGACGTGATGACGGTCGATCCGGCGCCGCGTCTCCTCGACGCGCTCGGCCTGGATTCGGCCGCGGCGAGCACGCCGCGCGCCGTCTCCCTCGACCGGCTCGCAGGCGCCGCGAACCTGGGCGAGCCGGCCGGCCGCGCGGGGGCCGCGGGCGCCCGCAGGCGGCCGGCGCACAGCGCCGGCCGCCTGCGGGCGCTCCGTCTGGATCCCAAGGACACCTTCGATGCTCTCGTCGCCCGGCATGCGCCCTCGCCTGCCGCCGCCGACGCGATCATGCAAAATCGCATCTATCGCAATCTGTCGCAGGCCCTGGCCGGGGTTGGCAACTACATGGCCATCGAGCGCCTGCTCGAGCTCGCCGATGAGCCGGCCACCGATCTGGTCGTGCTCGACACGCCGCCCGCGCGCGAAGCGCTTGATTTTCTCGATGCGCCGCGGCGATTGCTCGAGCTTCTGAATTCGCGCGCGGTGACGCTCCTGGGCGGCGGCATGCGGCGCGGGCTGAGTGTGGTCGATTTCGCGGCGCGCGCGGTGCTCGCGGCTTTCGACCGCCTCACCGGGTTGCGTCTGCTGACGGACGTGCAGGCGTTCGTGCAGAACTTCGACGGCATGTACGCCGGATTCGCTGAGCGCGCCGCGCGTGCTCAGCGTTTGATGACGGCAAAGGACACGGCTGTAGTCGTGATCGCCACTGCCGAAGCCGAGCGTATCGGCCAGGCGCAGGATTTTCTCGCCGCCCTGCGCAAGTCCGGTATCGAACCGCGCGCGGCCATCGTCAATCGAACGCTACCCGCGATCGTCTCGTCGGCCGAGATCGCGCGAGCGCAGTTTTCGTCCGCGCTGCGCCGCAAACTCGCGCTCGCCGCCGCCGATCTCGATGCACTCGGCAGACGCGAGCGAGCCGCGCTCGAGACGTTGCGCGCGTCTTCGCCCGCGACAATGCGGTTGTTCACGATAGCCGACTTTGAGCGCGAGCCGGCCGCGCTCAGGGATCTGGTGCGACTCGGTCAGACTCTGACGGTTCTGGAATGAGACGGGCCGGCGTGCGGTCGCGATCTTGATTACAGCCGAAGGAGCATGAGATCGGGGCTGCTCAGGCGGCGCCGCCGCGGCCCTTGCGCCGGCGGGGCGCATGTCGCGAGGTAGCAGCTTCATGGCGCGGCGCCGGTTCCTCGCCCACCGCCATCATGCGATCGATCTTCATGCTAAGATTGACCAGCTGGCTGGACAGCGTATCGAGCCGTGACTTGAGCTCGCGGATATCGCGCTTGGATGGAATGTTGACGAAGTCGAGAACCGTCTCGACATTGCGATCGAAGGCGTGTTTGTTGGCCATCAGCCGCTCTCCGGCTCGACCCAATCCCTTGCGCATGCGCTCGTTGGCCATCAGCTCGCCCACCACGCTGCCCAGGCCCTCTTCGCTGACCTGGCGCAGCTTTGAGATGATATTTTCAGCATCGCGGCGTGCCATCACGGCCTCACTATAGTCCCGTCGGGGAGCGCGGCAAACCATGTGGACGATCGCCAGCATCCTGAACGTGGCCTCAGGTTTCGCCCTGATGCGCTATCGCGGAAGTCCGGCGGAGATAATCGCTACCTCGCTCGTGATTGACGCGGCGCTGGCGCCCCTCACCGCGACGATCGCCGCGCGCCGCGGCCGCTCGGTTCTCGTGTGGGCGCCGTTGGGGTTCCTGCTGGGGATGTGGGCGTTGGCGGCGGCGCTGCTGGTTCGACCGCGTGCGGCCGCGACGCGCACGCCGGCGCCGCCGCCTACTTCTGATGCCGCCTGAGCCAGGCGAGCAGCGGCGCGAAGACCTCGCTCTCCGCGTGCGTGCCGCAAATCACGTCGAGATGGCCCCAGCCCGCAAGCCGCTTCACCGTCACGTCCGCGCTGCCAGTCGCGGCCGCGGAGGTTGCCACCATCGCCGACCATCGCGGCCCGATGTTGGTGCTGCTGAACGCGATCACCGGGATCCTGGAAGCTCGCAGCCGCGCGAGCACGCTGGCGTCGAACGGATTGTCGCGCTCCTGCACCGCCGGCCACCATCGATCGTATTCGATTAGCACTCGCGCGAGCACCGCGGCGTCGGAAAACCCGCCCTGCGGATTTGCGAGCCCGCCATGACCGCCGAAGACACCATCCGCACTGTAAACCACATGCTCGAGATTTTCCGCCGCGGTCTTGAACTCCGGCAGCGGCGCGGGGCCGCCCGGATCGCGAATCACCGCCTCGAGCAGCGCGCGCCGCTTCTGATAGGTCAGATGACGCCCGCCTATATCCTCCGCGACCGGTCCCGCGGCGACCGCGGACTTCGCGCCGCGCGGGATGAAACCGTCGAGGATCGCGAGCCCGGCGACCTGCTGCGGATGCTCGGCCGCGAAGAGATAGGCGAAGGCCGCGCCGCGGCTGAAGCCGGCCACGAAGATCCTGCCGGCATGCGTCTGCGCGCACACAAACGCGGCGGCCGCCGCGACGTCCTCGGCGAAGAGCGCGCCGGTCCATCCGGCCATCGCCGCGAGGCCCTCCGGCGCCGTATCCGGCGCGACGAAGTGCGTGCGATAGTCGAGCGTCCACACGTCCACGCCATGCGCCGCGAGATAGACCGGCATCGAGTAACGCTCATCGTCGATCGCGATCTCGCCGTTCATGTTGGTGCCGGGAAGGTAGAGCACCACCAGGCCCGGATGCGCCGGCGCATGAGGGCCGGCCGTAATCCGGTGAAGCCCGATGCGGTCCAGTGGCGAGGGACCGCGCGCAGCCGTCCAGCGCCATTCGTAAATTCCGGGCGTGCGGGCGAGCGCGCGTTCGGAGCCGACCGGCGCGAACGCCTGCGCCGGCGCCGCCGCCTCGAGCGGCCTCGCGTAGCGGATCGCGAGAGTCAACGCGATGGCAAGCGCCAGCGCGATCCGTCGCCTGTTCGCGTTGTGCATCCGCACAGTAAAACAGTAAAACAGTGAGACAGTGAAGCTGCAAAACGAATCACCGGGGCACATGCGATGAGCGCAAAAGTGGAATTCGCGTTCTGGTCGCCGCAGGCCGGCGCCACGGTCAGGACCTTGTTCGATCGGGCCGAAATGGCCGAGCGGCTGGGCTACCATTCATTGTGGCTGGTCGATCATTTCTGGACGCTCGGCCTGCCCGACCTCGACCTGCTCGAGGCGATGGCGATGATGAGCGCGATCGCCGCGCGCACCGAGCGCGTGCGTATCGGCACGCTGGTGCTGTGCAACTCATTTCGCAATCCCGCCCTGCTGGCCAAATCGCTCAGCACGATCGATCACATCTCCAACGGCCGGCTGGAAATCGGCCTCGGCGCCGGATGGATGGAGCAGGAGTACCGCGCCAACGGTTACGAGTTTCCTTCGATGGGCGCGCGGCTGCGCCAGCTCGAGGAGAGCCTGCAGATTCTCAAGGCGATGTTCACCCAGAATCGCGCGACCTTCCAGGGCCGCTACTACTCCGTAAACGACGCGCCCAACAATCCCAAGCCGGTGCAGAAACCGCATCCGCCGATCACGATCGGCGGCGCGGGCGAGAAGGTGATGCTGCGGCTGGTCGCGCAGTATGCGGATCGCTGGAACTGTCCCGCCGGCTATCGCGATTTCAAGAAGAAGCTCGCCGCCCTGCACGGGCATTGCCGCGCGGTGGGACGCGACCCCGCGCAAATCACCGTGTCCGAGCAGCTGATGGTATGCATCGGCGCAAACCAGGCGGAAGTCGATCAGAAGTGGTCGATGGCCAAGGGTCGCAAGCCGTTTTCGTTCACCGCGGTGAAGGGCACGCCCGACGAGGTGATCGCGCAACTGCGCGAGCGCGTGGCCTGGGGCATCACGATGTTCACGATCATGTTCGCCGACATGGCGCCGCCGCAAACGGTCGAGCTGTTCGCGCGCGAGGTAATGGCGGCGTTCGCGTAGCCGGCGCGATTGATTTTGCGCTCAAGCGTCGCCTGAGATGATTCCGCGGCTCCCTTAACTCGTTGAGCGCGCCAGATGCGACAAACAATGTAATTTGTCGGCGTGGAATGGAGCCGCCTGGCTCGGCGCTATTGTTTCTGAAATGTGACTTACTGTAAGGATCCCGGCAATCGTGGCGATACAGCCTGTAACTATTTCCCTGCCGATTGAAAGATCGTGCGGCGGCATGTCGCGCGAGCTTGCAAATTCTAAGCAAATTTAATCCGTCATCGTCGGAATAGTTATTGCTGCTGGCAGCGGCGGCACGTACCTGACGGTTTTTTAGCTTGCCGTCGCTTGCAAGGCGGAAACGTCGAGTTCCGCATGATGGAGGATTTCATGCCCGCTTCCAGAATTACATTCGACGACCTGCGCAACTTCGGGGCATCTTCATCAATCGTGAGCGCATCGCTCGCGTTGCTGTTGATTCTGTTCAGCGGCTTCCGGTCATCCGCGAGGGCGGCCGGTCCCGCGTTGTGGATCGCCTCTCCTCAACAGCAGCCGGGGCCGCCCGGGGCAGTCGGCGGGCTGATTGAGCTGCGGCCCGGCCAGCTCAAGGCCAGCGGCACGCCAACGCAGGTAACCATCGAAGAAGGTGCTGAGCCTCTGGCCAATTCATCGGGCATCGTTTTTCAGGCCAACGGAGCCGCATGGGTATGCACACTCAACAATACGCTACTCAAGTTCAGTCCCGGTCAGTTGAGTAATCTTGCCGCAGTGCCGCTGCCAAAGCCAAAGGTAACGATCTCGAGCAACCAGTTCGGTTTCAACATCGGCTGCACAATGAATGCATTCGGCGCGCTGTGGGTGGTGGATGCCATGCACAACGCGGTGCACAAGTACACACGCGCCCAGTTGCTGAGCGCTACCGCCACCGGCGGTAATGTCGACATGGATCCCAAGGTCACGATTACTGACGACGTTGACCTGTCGTCACCCGCCTTTGCCGCGATAGATTCGGCGGGCAACCTTTGGGTCAGCAGTTTCTCCAACAACAAGCTGGTGGAATTTGCCGCCGATCAGCTTGGCGCCACCGGCTCGCCCGCGCCCCATGTCGTGATCTCGAGCCCGAGCCTCGACGGCCCCGGACAGCCGGCCTTCGATTCTTCGGGGAACTTGTGGGTGACCAACGCGCTCAATAACACGGTAGTCAAGTTCACACCGGCGCAACTTGCGGCCACCGGTAATCCGACCGCGACCGCCGTGATAAGTGACGATGGCTCGAACAGCCTGGTAACTCCGTGGGGATGCACGTTTGACGATGTGGGACGACTGTGGGTGTACAATTATGGCACGTCCAGCAGCGTCGCCACGACCATCTCGAAATTTGGTCCCGCCCAGTTGGCGGCAAATGGCGCCAGTTCACCGACGCCGCATATCGTGCTGAGTGGGTTGCCGCCGTTCGCGGCTCAGATCACCTTCGGCCCGCGCTACTAAGGCGACTGCCACTCTCAGACGAAAAGGATAAAGTGGCCTGCGCTGCAGGATTCTCTGCAGCGCGGGCCGCTGGCGTCTCGCTCTTTCCGCGCCCTCTCGCAATCGCGCGCGCCGCGAGTCTCCGGCCACAGGCCGAAATCAGCGCGTAAGGCGTCGCTTCGCGTGCGCGGCGCATTATCAAACAGCGGGCGTCCACGCTATGCTCCGGGAAGACCGCGCAAGAGGAGTCCACCGGATGGCGCACGACCTGCTGATTCGCGACGCGATCATCTGCGATGGCACCGGTGCGCCGGCGCGTCCCGGAGCGCTGGCGGTCAAGGATGGCAGGATCGTCGCGGTCGGCGATGCCGGCGGGCCGGCGCGGCGCGAGATCGACGCGGGCGGCGCGGTGCTCGCGCCCGGCTTCATCGACATCCATACGCACTACGACGCGCAGATCTCGTGGGATCCGCTGCTCACCTGCTCGTGCTGGCACGGCGTCACCACGGTGATCGCGGGCAACTGCGGCGTGGGGGTGGCGCCGTGCCGTCCGGGACAGCAGTCGACGATGGCGTGGGACCTGGTCAACGTCGAAGCGCTGCCGCACGAAGTCCTGATGCGCGGCGTGACGTGGGAGTGGGAGAGCTTTGCGCAGTACATGGCGGCAATCGAGCGGCGCGGCATCGGACTTAACGTCGGTTTCCTGGTCCCGCTTTCGGCGCTGCGTTTTTACGTGATCGGCGACGAAGCCGCCGAACGCGCCGCGACCGCAGCGGAAACCGCGGAGATGGCGCGGCTGCTCGGTGAGGCGCTGCGCGCGGGCGCGAGCGGATTTTCGCTCAGTCTCGCGCCGCAGCATATCGGCTTCCAGGGCCGCCCGCTCGCGAGCCGGCTGGCGAGCGACGACGAACTGCGTGCGTTGTGCCGCGTGATGCGCGGGCTCGGGCGCGGCGTGATCGAAATCCTGCCCAATCGAAGCTCGACCAGTGTGCCCAACGAAGACGGGCTCGCGCTCCTGACCATGCTCGCGCGCGAGAGTGGACGCCCGGTCACCTGGCTCGCGCTGCTCGACCTGCCCGGGACGCCGCCCGATGCTCATCGGCGCACGATCGAACGTTTGGCGCCATTGGTGCGCGGCGGCCTCAAGATTCTGCCGCAGGTCACGCCGCGGCCGATTCAGCAGTACTATACGATGCGCGAGCCGTTCATCTTCGCCGCGCTCGACTCGTGGAAAGCGGTGTTCAATCGCCCGGCGGAGGAACAGATGGCGCTGCTCGGCGCGGCCGCCTTCCGCGACGCGTTCCGCAAAGAGATCGCCAATGGCGGCGGCAACGCGATTTTCCGCGGGCGCTGGGACCGCGTACATATCGCGCGGGTTCAAAACGAGCACAACCGCCGCTTCCTCAACCTGAGCGTCGCCGAGCTGGCGCAAACGACCGGCAAGGATGCCGTCGATGCGCTGCTCGATCTTGCGCTCGACGAGAGCCTGCAGCTCGGCGTGACGCTCTCGGTGATTAACGTCAACCCCGAGGTGGTCAGTGATATCCTCAAGCTGCCCAACACGCTGATCGGACTTAGCGACGCGGGCGCGCACGTGGCGCAGCATTGCGATGCCGGCCTGACCTCCTATCTGCTGCATGAATGGGTCAAGCGCCGCGGCCTGCTGACGCTCGAGGAGGCGGTGCGCAGGCTCAGCTCGGAGCTCGCGGATTTTCTCGAGCTGCCCGCCAAGGGCCGGCTTGCGCCCGGGATGGACGCGGACCTGGTCATATTCGACCCGTCGTCGGTGCGACCGCTCGCGCCCGAGTGGGTGAACGATCTGCCCGGCGGCGGGCCGCGCCTGATCGAGCGCGCGGAGGGGATCGCGTACACGATCGTCGGCGGCGAAGTCCTGTTCGCGCACAACCAGTACCAGGGCGGCTTGCCGGGCAAGGTGATCCGCGCGGACGCCGGCGCATGAGCAGCGCACCGAACGCCGGACACTCAACGCATCCGGGCGGAGTTTCACATGAACGGAGCTGAAAGCCTGATCCAGACCGCGCTCAATTGCGGAATCGACGTATGCTTCGCGAATCCCGGCACTACCGAGATGCCGCTGGTCGCCGCGCTCGACGGCGCGCCGCGCATGCGCGCCGTGCTGGCGTTGTTCGAGGGCGTGGTCACCGGCGCCGCCGACGGCTACGCGCGGATGGCCGACCGGCCGGCGCTCACGCTGACGCATCTCGGCCCCGGCTTCGCCAACGGCATCGCCAATCTCCACAACGCGCGGCGCGCGCACTCGCCGGTGGTCAACGTGATCGGCGATCACGCGACCTGGCATCTGAAAGCCGACGCGCCGCTCACCTCGGATATCGAATCGCTCGCCCGGCCCGTATCCGCGTGGGTCCGCCATTGCGCGAGCGCGGCCGCCGTCGCGGCGGATACGGCCGATGCGATCGCCGAGGCAATGCGTCCGCCGGGCCATTCTTCCACGCTGATCGTTCCATCCGACTGTCAGTGGAGCGAAGCGGGCGCCGCGGCCGCGCCACACCCGTCGGTATCGCCGCCGGCGGCCCCCGACGGCGCGGTGCGCGCCGCGGCCGAGATGCTGCGCCGCGAGGGCGCGCGGGCGGTGCTCTTCATGGGCGGGGCCGCGCTGCGCGAGCGCGGCCTGCGCGCCGCGGCGCGGATTGTCGCGGCGAGCGGATGCCGCCTGATGTGCGAAACGTTTCCCGCACGCGTCGAACGCGGCGGAGCGATGCCGCCGGTCGAGAAGCTGCCGTACTTCCCCGAGATGGCGCTCGAGGCGTTCGCCAACTCGAGCGCGGTCATCCTCGCCGGCGCGCGCGCCCCGGTGGCATTCTTCGGCTATCCCAACAGGCCCAGCGTCCTGATTCCCGAGGGACGCGCGGTGGCGACGCTGGCGACGCTCGAGCAGGATGTGGCGCTCGCGCTCGAAGCACTGGCCGACCTGATTGGCGCCGCGAAGGACGCGCCCGCGCGCCAGGCCAAAGCTCGCGCCGGCCGTCCGACAGGTGCGCTCGACGCGTCCACGATCGGCCCCACGATCGCGGCCCTGATGCCCGAGCATGCGATCGTGATGGACGAGGCGGCGACCACCGGCCTGCCGTTTTTCGGCGCATCGATGGATGCGCCGGCGCACAGCTATCTCGCGCTTACCGGCGGAGCGATCGGACAGGGCCTGCCGTGCGCCACCGGCGCCGCGATCGCCTGCCCCGATCGCCGCGTTATCTCCTTTCAGGCCGACGGCAGCGGCATGTACACCGTGCAGTCGCTGTGGACGCAGGCGCGCGAGGGCCTGAACGTCACCACGCTCATCTGCAACAACCGGCGCTACCGGATCCTGCAGGTCGAACTCGCGCGCGCGGGCATCAGCGAGCCCGGCGCGGCGGCGCGCGCGCTCACCAGCCTCGGCCGGCCGAACCTCGACTGGGTCGCACTGGCGCAGGGGATGGGCGTGCCGGGCGTGCGCGTCGAGACGGCAGAGGCGCTCGCGCGCGAGCTGGAACGCGCGCTCAAAGAGCCCGGTCCGCGCTTGATCGAGATGCTCATGGCGTAACGATTCGCCCGGCTCGTGCTATAAAGGTCGCGTCAATACGGGAGGCAACTGCGATGGCAACCGCCGAGTCCGCGCGCAAACCGTCCGGCGCAGGCAGACCGAACGTGTCCTCCAGCCGCCAATGGGCGCCCTACCTCGAAGCCGCGTGCGGCTTCAAGAACCATTGGTACCCGGCGCTCTTCAGCCACGAACTCAAGGACAATGACGTCAAGGGCGTGCTGATCGCGGGGCACGAGATCGCGCTGCGGCGCGCCAGGGGCAGGACCTACGCGCTGCAGGACCGCTGCCTGCATCGGGGCGTGCGGATGTCGCGACGGCCGCTGTGTCTCAGCGACGAGCTGATGAGCTGCTGGTATCACGGTTACAGCTACGGGCTCGAAGACGGCGTGCTGCGGACGATTGTCGCTTCGCCCGACGACCCGATCCTCGGCAAGGTGCGCATCCGCACCTACCCGGTCGAGGAACACAACGGGATGATTTTTGTCTTCGTCGGCGACGAGGACTACCAACCGGTGCCTCCGCTGGCCTCGGATCTGCCGCTGCGTATCGGCACCGACGAAGACCCCAACGCGGTCGCCTATATTCTCGACCCGCAGGTTTTCGTGCGCGGGATTCATCGCACCGGCAATTCCAACTGGCGCCTGGCGGTCGAAAACGGATACGACCCGGGACATTGGCTGGTGCACATGGGCAACACGATCATCGCGAGCGCCGACGTTCTGTTCCCGCTCGGCGCGCAGCCGGTGTCCGCCGAGGCCGTGCGCACGATCGAGGAAGAGCACGGCCCCAAGGGCGTGATGATGATGTACAACCGGCCCGAGGCCTGGAACATGGTGCTCGAGAACAAGCTGCTCGGGCTCAAGGCGCGCGGCACCAAACCATACTACCTGCGCACTTCGATGTACGTGCCGGGGGTGCTGCTGGTCGAGCACTGGCCGATTCCGGGCTGGGCGCAATACGAATGGTACGTGCCCACCGACGAAACGCATCACGAGTACTGGGAAGTGCTGGTCGCGCATTGCCGCGACGAAGCGGAATTGAAGGACGCCGAGTACCGCTATAACAACGTCTTCGAGTCGCTGGCGCTGCGCGATTTCAACGACAATGATCTCTTCGCGCGCGAGGCGATGGAAGAGTATTACGCCAACGGCGACGGATGGGATCGTGAGGTTCTCTGCCAGCTCGACAATGCCTTGACCGCCTGGCGCAAGGTCGCCTCGCGCTACAATCGCGGTATCCAGGAACGCTCGCTGGGCTATCCGACCAACGGTCATCGCTAGCCGAAGCGCACGCGCAACAGGGATAACCTCCGATGGCCGAGAAGACGCGCATCGTTCCGTTCTCGGACGAACAGGAAAAGTGGTACGCGGCGGCATGCGAGCGGCTCAATCCCGAACGGCTCAAGATTCTGCTGCTGCGCCTGATCGACATTCACAGTCCGACCGGCGCCGAACGGCGCGCGAGCGAATTCATCGCCGACTACCTGCATGAACACGTCGGCGAGCGCTCGCGCTACCAGCCGATCAGCGAAGACACCGGCAACGCGATCGGCGAGATCCGCGGCAGCGGCGGCGGCGCGACGCTCCTGCTCTACGCGCCCATCGACACGCATATCGAGGCCGATCCGGCACGCGATCTGCCGTGGGTCGGACCGGCGCTGCGCGCCGACATGCTGCCCAAAGGCTTCGCCGAGGGCGACCTGGTCTACGGACTTGGCGCGGCCAACCCCAAGGGCATGGTCGCAAGCCTGACCGAGGTCGCGACCGCGCTGGCCGAGGCCGGCGTGCCGGTCAAGGGCGACCTCCAGGTCGGCTTCGCCGGCGGCGGAATGCCGGTAAGCCTGCCCGAGCGGCGCCACTACGGGATGAGCGACGGCGTTTACCACATGCTCTCGCGCGGTGTCGCCCCCGACTTCGCGATCATCATGAAGCCATGGTGGGCCGTGTTCGCCGAAGAGCCCGGAATGTGCTGGTTCAAGGTCTCAGTGCGCGGCACGATGGGTTATGCGGGAATCACTCGCGGCACCCCGGGCTATCGAAGCTCGATAATTCCGGCGGTGCGCGTGATCGAGGAGATCGAAAGGTGGCTGCCGCAATACACCGCGCGCAATACCTCGGGTACCGTGCTGCCCGAGGGCCATATCGCAGCGCTGCGCGCTGGATGGCCCGAGCGGCCGGCCTTTCCCTCGGCCACGACCGAGATCTATCTCGATGTGCGCTGCAACCCGCGAACGTCGCCGGGCGAGGTCAAGTCGCAGTTTGCGGAAGCGATGCGCGCGGTGCGCGAGCGTAATCCGCAAATCGAGTTCGACTGGGAGATGTACGGCGCTGTCCCGGGCGGCGCAACCGATCCGCAGAACTGGATCATTCAGTCGAGCTATCGCGGATGGGAACGCGTGGAAGGCCGCCCGCACGGCGAGGCGCCCAAAATGGGCGGCCAGACCGACGGCGCGCTGATCCGCCGGCTTGGAATCCCCTGCGCGCGCATCGGATATCCGTGGCCGCCTCGCGGATGTCCCGCGGAGTACAAGGAAGGACTCGGCGGGATGGGCGTCGCCAGCATCGGCGATTTCATCAAGTCCGCCCGCGCGATCCTGTACACCGTAATCGACACGCTGACCCGCTCGCGCTCCGAACTGGGCCTGTGAGCGCGAGGCCCGACTAGGCGCGCCACGCTCCCAGCGGTTCACGTCCGGTTAAAGATTTCCGCAAGACTTAATCCCGCCAACCGGCTAGGCTTGCGCGAAACTCGCAGCAGGAGGGAAGTAGCCATGGCGATGAGCCTTTCGCGCCGCGCCGGAGCAGAATTCATCGGAACCTTCTGGCTCGTTTTCGGCGGATGCGGCAGCGCGGTACTGGCCGCCGGCTTCCCTCATCTGGGCATCGGCTTCGCCGGCGTCGCGCTCGCCTTCGGACTGACGCTGCTCACGATGGCGTACGCGATCGGTCACATTTCCGGCTGTCATATCAATCCGGCTGTGAGCTTCGGGCTATGGGCGGGCGGCCGATTTCCCGCCAGCGACATCGGCGCTTATGTCATCGCGCAGGTGCTGGGCGGCATTCTCGCCGCCGCCGTGCTGTACGCGATTGCAAGCGGCGCGCCCGGCTTCAGCGTGGCCAACGGCTTCGCCGCCAACGGCTACGGCATGCATTCGCCCGGCGGCTACGGCCTCGGCTCGGCGCTGGTGTGCGAGATCGTGATGTCGATGATGTTCCTGTTCGTGATCATGGGCGCGACCGATGCGCGCGTGCCCGTCGGCTTCGCGCCGATTCCGATCGGTCTCGTGCTGACCCTGATTCACCTGGTCAGTATTCCGGTGACCAACACCTCGGTGAACCCGGCGCGCAGCACCGGCCCCGCGCTGTTTGTCGGAGGCTGGGCGCTCGGTCAGCTTTGGCTGTTCTGGGTTGCGCCGATCGCCGGAGGGATCGTCGGCGGCGTGCTCTACCGCTCGCTGATGAGCGAGTTGCCGGCGATTCAGCCCGCGCCGGCGGCCGCCGGCCTCGGCTCGGCCTGACCCGGCCGCCCGCCGGCGTGCGCGTTGCGGGCGGGCGCGCTGTGTGACGCCGCGAGCGCGCGCGAGAGCGCGTCCAGGTCCGCCATGGTCCGGCTGCGCTGTGCGTCGCTCTTTTCGAAAGCCAGCGCTGCATTGCGATCGCTGAAATGATTCAGCAGGTCGTCGGCCATCTCCTTGGGCAGGTGCGCAAAGCCGTCCTTCGCGTGCAAATCGAGCAGTTCCGCGTATGCGTGGTCGGCCGGTTCGTAGGCTCCGGGAATGGGCGGCTGCCCCGTGTCGAGGATCAGGTTGGGCAGGAGGATTTCGTCGCGCGACACGTATGTGACTTCCCGCAAATACTGCGCGTACGCATTGCGCGAGGCGTGAAAGTACATCTGCTGGACGTCTTGCGGCAGCGGCTTGTATGGAAGCCGCTTCAGCGGACCGACATTGGGCACCAGGTTGGCCAGGAACGACAGCGCCCGCGCGAAGTAGCCCGGCTCGAGAAATGCCCGGCCGAACTGATGGACGAAATCGGAGCGCGACATCGACTGAACAAACTGCTTCTTTTTTATTCCCGGCTCTTCTGCTTCGATCTCGGGCTTATACAGCGCCCACGCGATGCCGGTGCCCTCATCGAGCAGCGTGCGGAAACCCCAGCGGTACGTGGTCAGCGCAACGTCGTAGTTGACGAACAAATCGTCCAGCTTGACCCCGTATGTTTCCTGGAAAATGCGCTCGAGGAATTCCCGCGGAACTTTGAACTCGATCGAGTTCTCGAACAGGTAGGGAATCTGGTGGCGATGCGCGACCTGGAGCACGTCGAAGCGAAACTCGGTCTCCAGATGCGCCGACGGCGAGTCCACGTAGGTCACCACATCGCCGTACTTTTGCGCCAGCTCGGGATAGATGATCGCCACGGCGAGGTTCGTGCCCTCGGGATGGCCGACCGAGTCGGCCTCGTAGTGAGCCAGCAAACCCAGCGCGAATGCGTATTCCTGCAGCGAGCCCGCTTCCTTGAGCGCACGCTCGTAGAAATCTCCGGTGCGCACGTAATGCAGCAGATCGGTGAACAGCCGGCTGCCGAACGGAAAGTAGCCCAGGTCCGGCAGGTGCGATCCGCCGCGCGCATACGCGCGCGCGTCTTCCAGATCCTGCTTGGTCGCGTTCGGATATCGCTTGCGCAAAAGCGGCACCAGCGTGCCGTCCCAGGCCTGATCGACCACCGCCTGATGCGCCAGCACTGAGAACGCGTCGCAGTTTGTCGCGCTGAAAAACAGCATCGCCGCCATGCCGACGAGCAGCAGGCGACGCGTCGCGGCCCGCCAGTCAATAAGTCGAGCGTGGAAGAAGCGTATCGGAAAGCGCAGCGACCTCACTACTCGTCCCACCACTTTACGGGACAGGGCAAACCGCATGCCAAACGGCGCACGAAGTGAGCTTCAAGTTCACTGTCGCCCATCGACTGCCGTTTTTTCGACTCGATCGACCGCCGCCTGATCCGCTCGCTCACCCGGGCCCGGCAGCAAAAGGAAAAAATTTCATCCAGGTCGGAAGATTCGGAGTCGAACTTCGAAACTTCAACAAGCCGTAAGTCAGGCGAAAGCCACATTGAACCGTTAATGGCTGCGCCCGATGGTGCGTAACAGATGCGCGTACGACCCGATCGGCGCATGGACGGCAAACGCGGCGATTAGGCCGAACAGCGCGCCGAACAGGCTGCCGTTGACGCGGATCCATTCGAGATGCGTGCGCGTGCGCGATTCGATCTGCACGCGAATCTCGTCGTCGGTCTTGCGGCTTAGGTTTTCGACCACCAGCCGCGCGATCTGGCCGCGCATGTTTCCCACCGACTTGTTCAGCACCTCTTCGACCCATCGCAGGACGTGCTCGCGCTCCGTGGTGTCGGCCGTCTGCAGGCGGATGCCCAGGCGATGTATCTCACCCTCGAGGTAAGCGAGAAAGTCCGGATCGTGGCTCAACCGGGCGACGATCTGGGGCAGTTGCCGGGCCAGGTTGCGCAGCTTGCCCTCGAAGTCCACCAGCAGGCGCTCGACAATCCTGAGCAGCGGTCCGATCTCGAGCAGCCGGCGCAACTCGACCACGATGCGATCGACGACCTCGGGCCGGTTGAGCCATTGCGCCATGCGCACCGCCTGTTCCTCGAGGAACCTGAGATCGGCGTCCTGCAGCGAAACCTCCTCGAGCCAGCGCCCGAGCCTGCTTACGACGTCGTACTCGATGAGCTTGCGATGAATCATATCGGGCGTGAGCCATTCGGTCTCGACCGTTCTGCCGATGCCCTCGATGATGCGCACGCGGTTGCGCGGCAGCACGCCCGAATTCGGCAGGTACCATTTGCGCTCGAAGAGCATCTTGAGCGCGATGTAGTCGCACAGCCCGCCGATGAGCGATGCTTCGCCGGCCATGCGAATCACTTCGCCGGCGTGCGGGTTGACCTTCAGGTGGATGATCCATCCCACTGCGTACAGCAGGACGGAGCAGAGCAAAGCAACGTCGCCCTTGCGCAAGAGACAATCCTCACTTTCGCGGTTTTATTCGGGCACTGCCGATGAGCTACCGATTCCCGGCCGATAAATTCCGCGCGCCGCAATCGGCGGGGCGAGCCGCGCCGCCCCTGCGGAGGCGCGCATGCGCGGATAGTTTTGATATGGCGAAACTTGTCGCCGCCGCCTAGGTCCGTTCGCAGGCGGCAAACTCCTCGCCTGCCGACTTCATCAGCGCCGGCTCGGCGAGCAGATCGTATGCCGTCAGGGCCATCGCCTTGGCCACCCGAAGCATCGCCTGGTAAGCGCGCGGCGTGTCGGCAAGCTGCGCGAAACGTTCTTCATGGCAGTTGCCCGCGCCGGGATCCCCGATGCGAAAGATCGGATGAATCGCCGGCATCGCGTGGCTCACGTCGCCCATGTCGGTGGACCCGGTGGGCAGGTCGGGCGGCGCGTCGGGCGCGACCACGCCCAGCGCCTCGCTGTGGCGCGCGTAGCGATGCGCGATGGCGAGGTTGTTGATCATGTTCCTGTAGCCGCCCACCACCTCGTGCGCAAGCCGTGTGCCGGTCGCTTGCGCCGCCGCTTCGGCGCAGCGGACGACCCGTTCGGCGATGTGATGCGCGTATGCGGTCGTGTGCGCGCGGCACAGGAACTCGCATTCAGTCTTCTCCGGGATGATATTCACGGCCTGACCGCCGTTGGTGATGATACCGTGCAGGCGCGAGCCGTCGCGCAGATGCAGCCGCGCGGCGTCCACGCTCTGGAAAGTCTGGATCACCGCCGAGAGCGCGCTGGCCCCGGCCCAGGGCGCCGCCGCGGCATGCGCGGCGCGGCCGTGGAAGGCGAGCCGCAGATGGCGCGTCGCCAAAGTCGGAAAGGTCGCGTACTCGCCGTCCACCGGATGCGCCATCATCGCCGCGTCAACTCCCTTGAACGCGCCGCGTTCGAGCATGAGGATCTTGCCGCCGCCGCCCTCCTCGGCCGGCGTGCCGAGGATCACGATGCGGCCGGGCAGGCGCGCGCCCAGCGCGGCGAGCCCGCCGAAGGCCGCGAAGGCGGCGGTGCAGATGAGATTGTGGCCGCACGAGTGTCCGTTGGGTAACGCATCGTACTCGGCGAGGATCGCCACCGTGGGGCCGTCCTTGCCGGTCTGCGCGCGGAACGCGGTCTGCAGCCCGGCGACGCCGCGCTCGACCGCCACGTCCAACGATTGCAGCGCCGCGGTCAGAACTTCGGCGGCGAAGTGCTCCTGGAATTTCAATTCGGGCCGCGCATGTATCTGACGGCCGAGGCCGACGGCGTGCTCGCCCAGTTGATCGATCGCGCGGCAGATCTCGTCATGGATATCCATTGAACGCGCTCCCCTTCGCACACCGTGGACGGAAATCGTCTCGCCGGTACCGGGGCATCGTATCAAAGCGGATGCTCGGCGGTTAAACGCGGCCGCCCGGTGCGAAAGCAGCTTAGCCCTCCGACCTTGCGCTCAGCTCGGAGCGGTAGGATTTGCCGACCTGGCCGGAATTGCTCCGGAGCCAGGCGCTCAGCGAGGTCGCAGATGCGGGCGGATCGCGCGAAACCAGCAGACCCGCCATCAGACCGTCGATTTCATCGCGCGTGAGCGTGATATCGCCGAGAACGCGGCCGAAGACGCCCGCCAGCGCGAGCATGACCGCGGGCGGAACGGGAACCAGGCGCGGCCTGCGGCCGATCGCATCCGCGATCGCGCGCACGAGTTCGCTGAACGTGTAAGTCTCGGGCCCCACCGCATCCATGATCCGGCCGGGCGCGGCCGTTTGCGCACCGACCGCCAGCGCCGCAAGATCGCCGACGAACACCGGCTGCACGCGGTAGTCGCCGCGGCCGGGAATCGCGAAGACCGGAAACCGCCGCAGCATCCAGGCGATGTTGTTGATCAGGATATCTTCGGCGCCGAAGATGAGCGTCGGGCGCAAGATCAGGTACGGGATGCCGCAATCGAGGATCGCGCGCTCGACCATGCCTTTGCCGCGAAAATACGGCAGCGGCGAGCCGGGGTTCGCGCCCGTGATGCTGATGTGCACGATCCGGCGCACGCCCGCGATGCACGCGGCCTCGATCAGCGCGCGGCTGTTCGCGACCGCGGTGTCGAAGGTCGCGCCGCGCCACGGAAAACGAATCCAGTAGGTGTTGAACAGCGTGGTCGCGCCCTCGAGGCTGCGGGCCAGCCGCTCGGGCGCGGCGAAATCGAGCGGCGCGATCTCCAGGCGATCGCCGAACGGATTGGATCTCGCCGGATGCGCGGTCAGCGTGCGCACGCGCCCGCCGCGCTCGAACAGCGCGCGCGCGATATAGCGGCCGGTGTATCCGAGCGCGCCGGTGACTGCGCTCAGCTCCGACATCGGCGCTCCACTCACAGCCGGGGGCGCTGCTCGGGCGCGACCACCACCGCCACCGAGCATCCCGCGCCGCGCAGAATCTGCTCCACCCGACTGCCGAAGTACAGGCGCTCCTCGGCCGAGCGAAACAGCGCGCCCATCATCAGCAGGTCGAACTCGCCCTCCTTGAGCGTGCGCAGGATGACGTTCTCGGCGCTGAGCCCGGTCTCGATACGCGTGTCAATGCGCAACTCCATCTGTTCCGCCAATCGGCGAATCTCGCCCACCGCCTCCTCGCCTTCGCCTTCGCCCGCATTGCCGACGAGCGTGCGCAGGTCGAGCAGCGAACGCTGGCGCACGTAAAGCGCGGTGGCCGCGGCGCCCGCCGCGTGCGCGTAGAGCATTCCGACCGCAGCCCCCAGGCGCGCGAACGGGGCGCCGCTCACAGGCACCAGCAGCTTGCGCATCGGCATCGCGGCCCCGCTATTGCTGGCGATCACCACGGGCGCGCGCACCTCGCTCAGCAGACCCCGCAGCACCTCTCCGCCGAGCGCGACATGGCCGTGCATTTCGGAGGCTCCGGCAAAAATGGCGTCGTAGCCGCGTTCGCTTTCCTGGAGGATGGCCTCAATTACCGAATCGCCGGCGCCCGTGCGCTGATAGACGTTCGCCGCGCCGGCCGCGGTCGCGATCTGCTTGAGCCGCGCAAATTGCGCGTCGAAGGCCGCACCCGCATCAGGATGGCCGTTGGTCGTGCCGGCCGCAGCGTGGAAAATCGTCAGACTCGCGTCGGCCGATTTCCCGAGCGTGGCGGCAATATGCGCCGCCAGTTCCGCGTGCGGGCCGCCGCCGCTCAACACCAGCAGCTTGGCGCCCGCGGCGCGCAACGGGAGACGCGACAGGATACGGTCGCGTTCGGCGCGCTCCTCGTCCCCCGGACGGCGGCTCACCCCGCGCAGCGCCCAGTTGAGCAGCGACGGCGTGGTGACCGAGGTGACGACCGCGACCGCGACGATCACCGTGTACATCGCGGGCGTGAGCACCCCCAGGCGCAGCCCGAGCAGGGCCAGGATGATTTCCATACCGCCGCGCGCGTTCATTCCGAACGCCACCGCGAGCGACTCGCGAAACTGCAGTCCGCCGAGCCGCCCGCCCAGCAGAGCTCCGCCGATTTTCCCGGCGCAGGCGACACCCAGCACGATCAACGGCACGTATGGGCTCGCGAGCGCCGAGATATTCGCCTGCAGGCCCGAGTAGGCGAAAAAGATCGGCGCCATCAGGCCCATCGTCAGCGCCTCGACCTCGGCGCGGTCGCGCGCGCGCACGCGCGGCGCCCGGCTGAGCATCAGACCGGCGACGAAGGCGCCGAACACCGCGTGCAGCCCAATCGCCTGGGTCACGATCGCGCAGGCGAACGCGACCAGCACCATCGCGCTGAACTTGGCATGCTCGGCCGCGCTGCGATCGTCCACATATCGCATCAGCCACACCGTCAGGCGCACGCCGGCGAACCAGCAAAAGGCGATAAACGCGGCCGCCTCGGCCAGCAGCAAGCCGAACGAGGCAGCCGAAAGCGCCCGCCCACTCGCCAGCCCGGCAACCAGCGACAGCAGCAGCCATCCGGTGGTGTCATCGATCAGCCCGGCGGCCAGGATCAGCATGCCCAGCTCGCGGCGCATCAGCCCGAGCTCGATGAGGATTTTGGCGATCACCGGCACGGCCGAGATCGCGATCGCCACGCCCATGAAGAGCGTGAAGATCAGCCGCTGGTCAGGCGCGGCAAGATACTGCGCGGGCATCATCAGGCCGAGCACAATTCCGCATCCCAGCGGGACGATCATGCCGCAGGCCGAAACGCACGCGGCGGCGCGTCCCTGGCCGCGCAGGATATCGAGGTCGGTTTCCAGACCGATGTAGAGCAGGAGCAGGATCGCGCCGGTCCAGGAAAATGCCTCCAGCAGATGGTGCGAATCCGGGCCACCGCCGAAAATCACGGCGAACGTGCCGGGCGCGATATTGCCCAGCACTGAAGGCCCCACGATCACGCCCGCCATCAGCTCACCGATCACCGGCGCCTGTCCCAGACGCTTCATCAGGTCGCCCATCGCGCGGCTGACGATCAGCAGCACGGCAAGCTCGGCCAGGAAGCGTAGAATCTGCGCTTCGCTCAGATGCGACAAAGGTTCACTCCAGGGGAGAACGCACGCGATCGCCCGCGCGCGCGGCGCGAATTCATCTTTTCGCGATTTCGAGGGCGCCGCCGGGCGCGACGAACACGCTAACGGCGCGACCGCAGCGGGTCAATGTGCGAATTCGACGCTCGGATGAAATCTTACGCCGCGTTCCGAAACGCTCAGGGCCGGATGCGCGTGATCGGCTGCTCGGCGATTTCCGAGGGCTTCTCGCCCTTGGCCTCGCGATGCTGCTTGTAGTCATTCATCGCGGTCATGATGCCCGCGACCGACTTGTTGAAGAGCATGTCGCGTTGACGCGCAGCCCAGCTCTGCGAGTATTCGATCTCCGCCACCGTGCCCTGGAACTGCGGCATCACGTAGCGCGCGAACAACTCGTACGAGCGCAGCGTTTTCTCACGCGTCGCCCATTCGTGGGCGAGGCCGAGCAGGCCGCCGAAGCCGCCGCTGGCCTCCTGAATTTCACGGATGCGCTTGATCGCGTCGTCCGGCGTGCCGACAATCGCGCCACCGCGCGCGACCATCCGGTCCACGGTCATCTCCTCGCGCGGCTGGCCGGGATATTCCTCGAACTGGATCTTCGCCCCGAGCGTGTCGACGAAGTAGTCCTGGATCCACGAATTGCCGCCCGCGCGGATGTCGTTCAGCGCCTCCTGTCTGGAGTCGGCCAGATGAATCGGCATCACCATGCGCCAGTCGTCGCGGCTGACCGTCTTGCCGTGCTCGGCCGCCGTTTCCTCGGCCACCGCCCATCGCTTCGGCAGCCCTTCAAGACCGCCGGTCGCGAACGCCGCCACCGACAGAACGCCGCAGCCGAGTTCGCCCGCCGCGACCATGCCCGAGGGCGAGATCGTGTTGGCGACGAATATCGGCATGTGCGGCTGCCGGTAGGGTTTGACCTGGAGATGCGCGTCCTGCAGACGGAAGTACGAGCCGTCGAGCGTGATTCCGCCCTCCTCGGTGAAGAGCCGGATTATCGCCTTGACGCCCTCGACCATCTGGCGCCGCTGCTGCGTGGTATCGATCCCCAGCATATGCGCGTCCGCGGCGAGCGCGCCCGGACCGCATCCGAGCATCACGCGACCGCGCGTCAGATGATCAAGCAGGGCGTAACGGTTGGCGATGTTAAACGGATGATGGTAAGGCACGCTGACCACGCCCGAGCCGAGCATGATGCGACGGGTGCGGCCGGCGGCGGCGGCGATGAAGATATCGGGCGACGGGATAATCTCCCATCCCGAGGAATGATGCTCGCCGATGAAGACCTCGTCGTAGCCCGTGCGATCGAGCCATTCGATAAGCTCGAGGTCGCGCTCGAAGCACAGCGTGGGGTTCTCGCCGGTGCGATGGAACGGCGCCATGAAAATCCCGAATTTCATCGATCCTCCTTGCCCGAATACCGGCGCTTGCATTGCCGCGGGCCGCCGCAGCCATCACCTTACGACGGACCCGGCGCAGCGACAAGGCGCGATCCAACGTCGAAACTGCAGGCGTCGAAATGCGTCTAATGAATCGGGAAGCAGCGGGCGCGCGCTCGGGCGTGCCGGCGAGCCAGCGGCTGATTTCGCTCGTACTTGCTCAAGCCGTTGGCAAATAGGAAGATCAAGTAGGAAGATCAGATAGACTCGATGTAGATTCCTTGACTCTGAGGCGGCGAAATTTGCATCCGAGGATGTTCGCGATGCTGAGCTCAGGAAGCCGTGGCGGCTCGGACCGAGCGCCGACGGCAAGGGTGGCGTTGGTCGTACTCGCCTGCTTCCTGCTGGCAGCCGGCGGCAGTGCCTCGGCGCAGCAACGCTCGTTCGTCCCGCCGCAGCCGCTGAACAATCGCCAGGGGGGCTCGGTACTGGAGCTGCCGACCACTCCGGCACACCAGGGCGGCAACAACTCGATGACGATGCCGCTCAACCCGCAGACCGGGTCGGAGCTCGAGCTGCCCTCGCGCGAGCTGCGCAATCAGTCCGGCTATCAGCAGGTGACGGTGACCGTGACCGACCAGAACGGCCGCTACGTGACCGGCCTGCAGAAGGGCAACTTCAAAATCTACGTTGACGGCACCCAGCGGCCGCTCGAGTTCCTGCGCCAGGATTTCAACACCCCCGTCTCGATCGGAATCCTCGCCGACACCTCGGGCAGCATGGAGCCGAAGCTGCAGCAGTTGCGCGCCGCGATCTCGCAATTCATCAACAATCTCAACGCGCAGGATGACGTCTTTCTGTTCGCGTTTTCCAATCGTCCGTTCCTGCTGCAACCGTTCACCACCAATCACTTCCTGGTGCGCAGCCGGCTCGCCCTGCTGCACGCTTACGGCCAGACCGCGCTGTTCGATACGATCATGGACGGCCTTATCATGGTCCGCCACGGGCGCTACGACAAAAAGGCGCTGCTGGTGGTGACCGACGGCATGGATAACGCCAGCAACGCCACCCTGCAGCAGGTGGTCGCGCAGGCGCGGCGGATGGGCGTGCTGATCTACTCGATCGGCATCGGCGATCCGAATTCGGGCGGCATGGGCATCGCGATCGGGCCGTTCATGTTCGGCGGAGATATGGATCGCGTGGATACGCAAACGCTGTCCGAACTGTCCACCGAGACCGGCGCGCGCACCTTCCTGGTGCGCGAGGTCGGCGACGGCGAGATGCTGCGCCAGGATTGCGCGGCGATCAGCAACGAACTGCGCGAGCAGTACACGGTCGGTTTCGTTGCTCCCGATCCGTCGCGCCCCGGCTATCGCAGCCTGCGCGTCGACGTGCCGGACCGGCCCGGGCTCTCGGTACGCGTGCGCAAGGGCGTGACGGTCGGCCCGGGCCCCAGCGAATACGCCGGACCCTAGGGGCGAAATTCGCGCCACACCTTCACGAGCGATTGATTTTTCCTTCGACGCGTTCGCGCGCCACACGCGCAGATCGGCGGCGGGTCGAAGCGCGGTCTGCCTTAGCTTGCCGTGCGACGCTCCCAGTGACACCGGCCGCGCGGCCCTATTCGTCTTCGGGCTCGGCGGGCGAGTTCTCCTCCGCCGCCCGGGTCGGGAACGGCGCGACGAAGGTGCGTCCGATGTCCGGAATCACGTTGAGGAATTTGACTTCGGCGAAGTCGCCCGCGATCTGCACCGCGGAAAGCGCCGCGTTGTCTACTCGGATGCGCCGAAACTGCCGCAGATCCATCGCCATGAAATGGCACAGCACGGCGCGAATGATATCGCCGTGCGAGACGAAGAGGACGCGCCGCCCGTCGCTTTCGCCAAGCGTCCGCGTCACCGCCGCGACGCCGCGCGTCTGCACGTCGACGATACATTCGCCGCCCGGTGTCGCGCTCAGGATCGGCTCTTCGCGGTAGCGGAGATAATCGGCATCGACGATCAGGTCCTCGTACGTCATCCCTTCCCAGCGCCCGTACTCGACTTCAGCAATTTGCCGATCTTCGCGGATGGGTACGTCGCCACCGATGCCGGCAGCGATGATTTCCGCCGACTGGCGCGCGCGCACCAGCGGGCTGGTCACGATCAGATCGGGCGTGAGCGCGCGCACGAAGTCCACCGCCGCAGCCACTTGCGCGCGCCCGTGCGGGTCGAGTTCGACCGGGTTGCGGCCCATCACTCGTCCCGCGCGATTCCAGGCGGTCTCGCCATGGCGCATCAGGAGCGCGACACCGCGCACGCCGCCGGACTTTTTCAGCTTCTCCGCCACGTAAAACGGCCCAAGTGCCATTAGCCTCGCCCGCTCCGTTCAGACATTCGGCGGGCGCCGGCGCGCGGCACCCGCGAACATTTAAGCCGAAGTGCGCGCCGGAAACGAGAGCGCCTAGCGGCACTTAATCGACAGGCGAGCGCGGCCTTCGGCTAATCCAGGCTGCCGGTGAATCAACAGGCCATGTGATGAAGAGGACGCCTGCATACCACGGGCGCAAAGATTCGTGCGCAGCTCGCGGTCCGCTCTCGGGCGTCAAGCCAAAGCCGCGGCATGGCGGACGCCGAAGAACGCGTCCGCCATGCCGATAGTCACGCGATCGGGCGTGAACGCTCGAATCCCCGGCTACAGGGACTAGAGGGTGACGACCTAACGCGTGTAGGGCCGGTCGGGAGACTGGGATGACGAGCTATTGTCCGGCGAGGCGGAAGTACCGCTGTAGGGGTTGCGCGAATTGTCCGGCGCGCTCGAGCATCCCACGATCGCCGAGCCGAGGAACGCCGCCATCGCCACCATGCCGGTGAGCGAACCGATAAAGGACAACTTTTCTCTTCGCATCATAATTTTTTCATCCTTGTTAAGGGCGGGAAGACGCAGCCCCATTACTTCGCTGCGCTACGGTTGAGGGGAGCAGAGGCCGTGCCAGTCCGCATACCGTGGCGGATTACCGGCGCCTTAGCTTGGTCAGGCGCGCGCTGCGCGGTCGGCGGAAATGAAGGATTTGGAATCAGCGGTCAGGTGTGCGGAAATTCTTACCCTCCGGCCCCGAACGCATTGCTGTCCCAAAAGAAAAGCGCGCGGGCGGTGCATCGCGGCCCGCGCGCTTTTGGCGGCTACAGCTCAGCGACCGCCGGCAGGAGCGCCCGCAGCATGCCCGTTCGGCACCGCGCCGGCGCTCGGCGCGGCAGCCAGACCGCAGAAGGCCTCGTAATCGATAAGGCCCTTCTGGGTCGGATGGTCGCTGCAGACCGGGCAATTCGGATCGCGCTTGATTTTCAAGATGCGCACGTAATCCTTCGACAGCGTGTCGAAGTACACCATGCGCCCGATGAGCGGCTCGCCCGCGCCCAGGATGAGCTTCATCGCCTCGAGCGCCTCGATCGAGCCGATGATGCCCGGCAGCGCACCCAGTACTCCCGCCTCCGCGCATGAGGGCGCCATGTCCGGCGGCGCCGGCTCGGGATAGAGGCAGCGGTAGCACGGCCCGCCCGCCGCAGGATAAAACACCGTCGCGTTGCCCTCGAAACGGAAGATCGCGCCGTCCACCAGCGGCTTGCGCGCGAGCACGCACGCGTCATTGATCAGGTAGCGAGTCGGAAAGTTGTCGCCGCAATTCACGATGACATCATAGTTCCCGATGATGTCCATCACGTTGTCCGAGGTGAGCCGGATATCGTGGCGATTGACCTTGATCCCGGGATTGATCGCATTGATCGATTTCTGCGCCGACTCGGTCTTAGGCATGCCCACCCGGTCGGTCGTGTGGATGATCTGCCGCTGCAGGTTGGAGAGATCGACCACATCGAAATCGACCAGGCCGATCGTGCCGACTCCGGCCGCTGCCAGGTAAAGCGACGACGACGAACCAAGCGCGCCCGCTCCGAGCAGGAGCACCCTGGAATCGAGCAGCTTGGCCTGCCCCTTCTCGCCCACCTCGGGTATCACGAAATGACGTGAATAGCGGGTGATCTCGTCGGTGCTGAATTGACGATCCGCAACCCACGGCAGTCCGCGATCCTTCCATGCATTGAAGCCGCCGGTGAGGTTGTACACGTTCTCGTAGCCCAGCTCGCGCAGCGTGCGCGCGGCCAGCAGCGAGCGCGTTCCCGACGCGCACTGCAGGATCACCGGCGCTTTGTGGTCGGGAACCTTTTCCTCGACCCGCAGCTCGAGAAAGCCGCGCGGGATGCCGATCGCCTGCGGTATATGCCCCTGGCGCCACTCGTCGCTCTCGCGCACGTCGATGAGCACCGTGCCGGGCCGCTCTATCATCCGGCGCGCCTCATCGATATCGATCGCCTTAATTTGCGAGCGCGCCTCGTCGAGTATGTTCTTTGACGATTTGGCCATGATTCAAGACCTGCCGGGTAATTTGTTCCTTATATTACGCCTTTTGTCTTCTATTTCGCCAGACCCTCGAAACTAACCATGTTTTCCGAGCTGTCCAGGCCGGGTCGACCGCGTCAGCCGCCGAGCATTCGATGCGATTCCAGGATAGAACGGACAAATTCAAGCACGCGTTGGGCATGCCCCCGAGGGGTGACCTCATGGAAGGCCCGCGTAACGCGCTGCTCGGCGTTGACCACAAAGGTTGAACGCGCAGCGACTCCGTCGCGCAACACGCCGAAGGCGTTCGCCAGCCTACCCTGGGGATCCGAGAGCAGATCGAATGGGAACGCATGCCTGGCGGCAAACGCACGGTGCGACTCGACCGAATCGACGCTGGCGCCGAGGATCGCGCAGTTGAACTCGGCGAAGGCTCCCTCGAGGTCGCGGAACTCCTTGCCTTCCACGGTGCAGCCGGGTGTATCGTCGGCGGGATAGAAATACAGCACAAAGCGTCGCCCGCGGAACTCGGAAAGCCGACGCTCGTGTCCGTTCTGATCGCGCACCGCGATCTCGGCCGCCGCCCCCAAATCGTCGCCCGCGCGCAGTTGCTTACTGGGCGGCATGAGTTTCGACCTCGCCGAGCGCGCGGCGGGCAGCGAACTTGATCGCCGCGTTGTCGATATTCACCGAGCACAGCGATCCGCACATGCTGCACACGTTGGAGCCCGCGGCTTCGCTCTCTTCCTTGTAGCGGCGCGCCTTGTCCGGGTCCATCGCCATCGCGTACATGCCTTCCCAGTTGAGCGCCTTGCGATAGCGCGACATCTGGTCGTTCCACACCTTCGCGCCGCGCACGCCTTTCACCAGGTCGCCCGAATGCGCCGCGATGCGGGTGGCGATGACGCCGTCGCGGACATCATCTATATCCGGCAGGCGCAGATGCTCGGCCGGCGTGACATAACAAAGGAAATCGGTGCCGTTCGCTGCGGCAATCGCGCCGCCGATCGCTCCCGTAATGTGATCGTAGCCGGGCGCGACGTCGCAAGTCAGCGGACCCAACACATAGAAAGGTGCGCCGCCGCATACGCGCTTTTCGAGTTTCACGTTGGCTTCAATTTGGTCGAGCG
>DATGIT010000012.1:0-96031 GCA_035295545.1 Binataceae bacterium (SeqCode) | reverse complement strand
ATCACACGGGCGAGGGCGCGCTCGTCATCTGTCTGCACGGGATCGGCGGCAATCGCACCAACTGGCACGATCAGCTGCCCGAGTTCGCCCGGCATTTTCATGCCGCGTCATGGGATGCGCGCGGCTATGGCTTGAGCGACGATTACGAAGGGCCGCTCGACTTCCATGACTTCGCGCGCGACCTTGCACGCGTGCTCGACCATTTCGGCGCAAGGCGGGCGCATCTGGTCGGCCTGTCGATGGGTGGGCTGATCGCGATGGACTTCAGCGCGCTCTTTCCCGAACGTGTCGCGACCCTGACGTTGTGCGATACGCTGCCCGGCTTCAGCCATCTGAGCCCCGAGCAGAGCCGCGAGTTCATCCGGCTGCGCCTCGAGCCGCTGCTCGCGGGCAAGGCGCTGAGCGAGATCGCGCCCGGCGTCGCGCGCTCGCTCATCGGCAAAGCCGCGCCGCCCGCGGTTTACCAGCGCGTGGTCGACAGCATGTGCGCGCTGCATCGCGAGTCCTACATCAAGACCATCCGCGGGAGCGCGCGTCCGGATATCCAGATCGAGCTCGAGAAAATCCGGGTGCCGGCACACGTGGTGGTCGGCGACGAGGATTTGCTGACGCCGCCCGCGCTGGCGCGCTCGATGAGCGAGCGGATTGCGGGCGCGCGCCTGACGATCATCCCGGGCGCCGGCCATCTGCCGAACATCGAGCGGCCGCGCGAGTTCAACGCCGCGGTCCTGCCGTTTCTACTGGGGCATCGCGAAGCCGCCGCGTAGCGGCGTTGCGGAAGTGGAGCGTCGGCGCTGCGGCCGGCCGTCAGCCAAGCGCGCGCAGGCGCAGGTCGCGCGCCTGGCTGCGATACGGCTCGGGCAGGGCAACTTCGGCGGCGTCGAGCCAGTTGCGCTCGAGGCGATAGAACTCGCGCGTCTCTTCGAAGAAGACGTGCACTACGACGTCGTTGAAGTCGAGCACCGCCCAGTGGCCGTGGCTTGCGCCCTCGACCGACAGCGGATGCTCGCCCTCGCGGCTCATCCGTTCCTCGATGCCGCGCACGATCGCGCGCACCTGCACGTCGGAGCGGCCAGTCGCGATGATGAAGTACTCGGCAATCGAGCTCAGATGCTCGACCTGCAGCACGACCAGGTCGTAGGCCTTCTTCTCGAGCGCGGCCTGCGCGATGACGATGGCTTTTTCCTGTGAATTCACGCGCGATGCCGTGGCGCAACGCGCCGCCGCCATGCTGCGGAAGCTTCGCGAATCGCGGTGTGGAAGCGTGATGCTTGAGTCACTGGCGCGTCAGTACAGCCCGTGCCGCTGAATATAGTCAACCACTTCGTTGGGCATCAGATAGCGCACCGATTGCTGCCGGCGGAGCTTGTCCCGAATGAGCGTGGCTGAAACCGGAAAGACGGTGGTTGCGACAAAGGAAAGCGTCTGGCCGCTGGAATGCACGTAATGATCGTCTTTTCTACTGTAACCAAAGCGCTGCAATGCGGCAAGCGTGATGCGCGGCGGCGTGCCATCGTCCGACGCCTCGCGCGTGTGCACCACGATCGAGCTCAGCCGCGCAAGTTCGTCGCATTCCTTCCACGTCTCGAAATCCGCGAAAGCGTCCGCGCCCATCATCAGGAACAGCGTCGCGGGCGCGCGCAGCGTCGCCCGAAAATGCCGCACCGTATCGATGGTGTAGGAACGGCCGGCCCGCTTGATCTCGACGTCCGAGACCATGAAGTGACGATTGCCCTTGGTCGCCAGCCGCACCATCGCCAGACGATGCTCCGCCGGCGCCAGCCCCTCGGCCGGCTTGTGCGGCGGCACGGCCGCAGGCACGAAATAGACCAGGTCGAGCGCGAGTGTCTCGCGCACTTCTTCGGCCGCGCGCAGATGGCCGAAGTGGATGGGATTGAAGCTGCCGCCGAGGAGTCCTACGCGCATCGGCCCGCGCCCTTCGTGCCGGTTCGATCAAAGCTCAATTTCGCACCTGGCCGCTGCCCGCGATGAGGTACTTGTAGATGGTCAGCTCGCGCAGGCCCATCGGGCCGCGCGCGTGCAGGCGATTGGTCGAGATGCCGGTTTCCGCGCCGAAGCCGAACTCGAAGCCGTCCGTGAAACGCGTCGAGGCATTGACGTACACGGTCGCGGAATCGACCTCGTGCTGAAAACGAGCCGCCGCCTCGGTGTCCGCGGTGACGATGGCGTCGGCCAGGCCCGACCCGTGACGCGCGATATGCGCCAGCGCCTCGTCGATCGAATCGACCACCTTGACCGCGAGGACCAGGTCGAGGAACTCGGTGTCCCAGTCGGCCGCGGAAGCCGGCTTTACCTCGGGCGCGAGGGCGCGGGTGCGCTCGCAGCCCCGCAGTTCGACGCCCGCGCGCCGCATCCGCGCGAGGAGCCGCGGCAGGAAGCGCTCGGCGACCTCGCGATGAATCAGCAGGGTTTCCATCGCATTGCACACCGACGGCCGGCTGCATTTCGCGTTGAAGCAGATCGCTTCGGCCATCTCGAGGTCGGCCGCGCGGTCCACGTACGTGATGCACAGCCCGTCGAAGTGCGGCAGCAGCGGCACCGAAGATCCCTTAAGCGCTTCCTTCAGGGCCTTGCCGCCGCGCGGAATGATCAGGTCGATGGCCTCGGTGTGGCGCTTGAGAATCTGGATTACCTCGCGGTCCGGATTCGCGACGAAACTGACGCCGTCGCGCGGCAACCCGGCGTGCTCGAGAGCGCGGGCGATCAAATCGGCCAAAAGCGTGTTCGACGCGCGCGCCTCCTTGCCGCCGCGCAGCACCGCCGCATTGCCCGCCTTGAGCGCGAGCGCGCCCGCATCGATCGTGACGTTGGGCCGCGACTCGTAAATTATCGCGATCACGCCGATCGGCACGCGCACCTGCGAAATCGCGAGCCCGTTGGGCCGCGTCCAGCGCGCCATCACTTCACCCACCGGGTCCGGCAGCGCCGCGACTTCCTCGACCCCGCGCGCCATTGCCTCGATCCGCGCATCGCTCAGCGCGAGCCGTTCGACGAACGCGCCCGCCATCCCGGCGCCGCGCGCGCGCTCGAGATCGCCGGTGTTGGCGTGCAGAATCGCGCCGCGCTCCCGGCGCAGCATCGCCGCGAGCGCCGCCAGCGCCTGGTTTTTGCGCGCGGTCGCCGACAAAGCCAGCGCGCGCGCGGCGGAGCGCGTGCGGCGCAACGCGTCCAGCGTTTCGGTCTCGAGGCTCACGTCAAAAAATCCGTCCGCGGGTTCATGCCAGCTCTTCGATCAGCGCGAAATTGTCGCGATGGATTATCTCGTCGGCAACCTTGTAGCCGAGCGCGCGCGCGATGTCGTGCGAGCGCCGGCCCTTCACCTTCAGTATATCGGCGGCCGGATAGTTGACCAGCCCGCGTCCGAACTCGACGCCCTCCTGGTCGAGCAAACTTACACAATCGCCGCTCCTGAACTCGCCGCTGACTTCGCGAATGCCCGAGGGCAGGAGGCTGCGGCCTTTTTTTCTGAGCGCCTCGGCGGCGCCGCGATCGACCGTCAGCGCGCCTGCCGGGCGCAGGGCGAACGCGATCCAGTGTTTGCGGCTCTTGAGCCTGACGCGCGTCGGCAGCACCAGCGTGCCGCACTCGCGCCCGGCGTCGAGCGCCGCGCCGAGCGCATTTTCGCTCCGGCCGGGAGCGATGATCGTCGCGATTCCCGCGCGCGCCGCCTGCTGCGCCGCCTTGAGCTTGGTCGCCATCCCGCCGCTGCCGAGCGGCCCCGCGCGATCGGCCACCAGTCCGCGCATCCCGCCCTCGGCGTCGGTGATGAGTGGGATGAGCTGCGCGTCGGCGCGGGCGCGCGGGTCGCCGGTCAGCACGCCCGGCACGTCGCTCAGGATGACCAGCAGATGCGCCTGCGCCATGCCGGCCACCAGCGAGGAGAGCACGTCGTTGTCGCCCATGCGGATCTCCTCGACCGCGACCGTGTCGTTTTCATTGATGATCGGCACCACGCCGGCGGCGAGCAGGGTCTGGATGGTATGGATCGCGTTGCCGCGGCGCGCGCGCTCGGCCACGTCCTGATGCGTCAGCAGAAGCTGCGCCACGGGACGCCCGCATGCGCCGAACGCGCGCGCCCATTCGCTCATCAGCTCGATCTGGCCGGTGGCGGCGGCGGCCTGCCGCGCTGCAATCCCGGGGCCGCCGAGGCGGCTGAGCCGCGCGCGGCCGGCGGCGATCGCCCCAGAGGTCACGACGATCGTTTCGCGCCCGGCGCGCATCAACTCGTCGATTTCCGCGGCCAGGCGCCCGATGATCTCCGGCCGAAGCCCGTCCGCCTCCGACACCACGGCGCTGCCGATCTTGATCACCACGCGGCGGGCGCGCGCGACCAGCTCCGCCTTGTAGCTCAGCTGTGACATTGCGCTTCGATTGCGCCGAGCCCGAGCAGCCGTGCGATCGCCGCGACGAGCGGCTCGAGCCCGACCCGCCGTTCGGCCGAGACGACGAAAATCGATCCCATCCCATGCTGAGCCACGACCGCGCCGAGCGCGCGCGCGGCCTCCTGCGCGCGGTGTTCGCCGACCAGGTCGGACTTGTTGAGCGCGACGATCGCCGGCCGCGCCGCGAGCATCGGGTCGAAGGCCGCAAGCTCGCCGCGCACGGTGAGGAAATCGCCTTCCGGATTCGCATCCACATCCAGCACGTACACCAGGACGCGGGTGCGCGCGAGATGACGCAGAAAACGGATGCCAAGCCCCTGGCCGCGATGCGCCCCCTCGATGAGACCTGGAATATCGGCCAGGCTGAAGCCGCCGCCGTCGGCGAGCTGAACCCGCCCCAGGTTCGGCGTAAGCGTCGTAAAAGGGTAGGGCGCGATCTTGGGATGGGCCGCACTGACCGCGGCGAGCAGGGTCGATTTGCCGGCGTTGGGCAGGCCCACCAGGCCCGCATCGGCAACCAGCCGCAGCTCGATTCTGATCCAGCGCTGCTCGGCCGGACCGCCCGGCGTGGCAATTCGCGGAGCGCGACGGGTCGCGGTGGCGAAATGCATATTGCCCTTGCCGCCGGCTCCGCCGCGCGCGACGGTGGCGCGCTCGCCCGGCATTACCAGGTCGGCGATCAGCTCGCCGCTCGCCTCGTCGGACACCATCGTGCCGGGAGGGACGCGCACGACGAGATCGGCGCCGGCGCGGCCGTATTGATGCTTGCCGCGGCCGGCTTCGCCGTCGCGTGCGACCAGGCGCGGGTTGAATTTGAAATCGAGCAGCGTGGCCAGTCCTTCGTCGACTTCGAAGATGACGTCGCCGCCGCGCCCGCCGTCGCCGCCGGCCGGTCCGCCGAACGGACGATATTTCTCGCGCAGGAACGCGATTGCGCCGTCGCCGCCTTTGCCGGCGGCCACGAACACTCGCGCTTCATCGACGAACTTCATCGCTCAACGGCAAACGCGCGCGCGGCGCGTTTACAGTAGCAGCTCCGCCAGCGCGCGCAGCGCTTCGACCTGCCGCGTCGCGATAAGCATCGTGCGCACGGGCGAGGACTTCCACGCCGCGAGGCGCTCGGCGATCCGTTCGCGCGGTCCGAGCAGCGCGACCTCGTCGGCGAGCTTGTCGGGCACCGCGGCGACCGCCTCATCGCGCCGCCCGGAGAGAAACAGGTCCTGGATTTTTCGCGCCGCATCCTCGTAGCCGGCGCGGCGCGCATAGTCGTTGTAGAAGTTCCGGTCGCGCGCGCCCATCCCGCCGATATAGAACGCGAGGTTCTGTTTCACCGGCTCGCGGCATTTCGCGATATCGTCTCCCATCACGCAGGTCACGAAGGGTGCGACGTCGAACCTGCGCGGATCGCGCGCGGCGGCGGCCTTGCGAAAGCCGCGTTCGAGGCTCGGCTGGAACAGATCCCAGCGTTCGGGATTCATCCACACCGGGATGATGCCGTCGGCGATTTCCGCCGCGAGCGCCATACCGCTCGGCGTGATCGAGGCCATGTAGATTTCCATGTCGCGCCGCCCGTGCAGAATCGAACGCAGCGGCTTGCCCAGCCCGGTGGCGCCGGGTCCGGTGTACGGGATCTGATACTCGGAGCCCTGGAATTGCAGCGGCGCTTCGCGCGCAAGGATTTTGCGCACGATTGCGACGTACTCGCGATAGCGGACGAGCGGCTTGCCGTAAGCGACGCCGTGCCATCCTTCGACCACCTGCGGCCCCGACGGTCCGAGACCGAGGATGAAGCGTCCGCCCGACATCGCGTCCAGTGTCATCGCGGTCATCGCCGTCATCGCGGGCGTGCGCGCCGGCATCTGCATGATCGCGGTGCCGAGCCGAATTTTCTTCGTGAGCGCGCCGACCCAGGCGAGCGGCACGATCGTGTCCGAACCCCAGGCCTCGCCCGTCCACACCGAGTCGTAACCCAGCCGCTCGGCCTCGATTACCAGGTTGAGCGAGTCATGCGAATGGGAAAATCCGTACAGCACTCCAAGCCGCATCGCGGTCGCCTTCTCGCGCCCGGGCTGCGCTTCGCTGATGCGCCGGACGCGATATTCATCATAGACAAAAACAAAAGCCCCGCGGCCTTGGCCGCGGGGCTTGCAATTGAAAATTCTAAGCCGTGCCGGCCGTGGAAGCTAAGCTTCGGCCGGCGGCCCGGATACTGCCGCAGCTTGCTGCTCGCCTGCCGACGCCGACGGTTCAATCAACACGCGATGCTTGTCCGTGCGGAAGGTCTCGTACTTGACCACGCCGTCGACCAGCGCATAGAGCGTAAAGTCGCGACCCATCCCGACGTTGCGTCCGGGATGAACCCGGGTGCCGACCTGCCGTACCAGGATGTTCCCGGCTTGCACGGTCTCGCCGGCGTAAACCTTGATGCCGCGGCGCTGCCCCGGACTGTCGCGGCCGTTGCGCGTCGAGCCTTGCCCTTTTTTGTGCGCCACGAACCTGTCTCCCTGCTATTCGAGCCGGCGTCCGCCGCCGGCTCAAGCCTGAATGCGCGCGCTACTGGGCGCGCCTGATCTCTTCGATTCTGAGCACGGTCAGTTCCTGTCGGTGACCGCGTTTGCGCCGGTAATTCTTACGGCGCTTTTTCTTGAACACGATGATCTTGGTGCCGCGCGGCTGCTGCACGATGCGCGCGCGCACCGCTGCGTCGGGCACCGTCGGGGTGCCGATCGCCGGGGCGTCATCGCCGCCGATCGCGAGCACCTCGCCCAGCTCGACATCCGCGCCGACCTCGCCCTCGATGCGCTCGACCGTGATCTGGTCGCCTACGCCGACGCGATACTGCTTTCCGCCTGTCCTTACGATGGCAAACATCCGATTGACCCGAACCTTCTTAGCTACCGGAGCAGGGCGGCCGTGTCAAATTGGCTGCGTCAGCCCGCAGTACGCCGGCGTGCCGCTGACGTGATGCCCGGCGTTCGGCCGCGCATCGCGATCAACCATGCAATTCGAGGCGTTTCAGTCGAGGCCCAGTCGCTCGCGGCCTTCCGGCGAGATCATCTGCGGAGTCCAGGGCGGATCCCACACCAGGTCCACGTTGGCCTCGCCGACCCCGGGCAGCGAGAGCAATTTCTGGCGCGCGTCGATCGCGATCGATGCGCCCATTCCGCAGCCCTGCGCCGTGAGCGTCATCTTGACGTCCACCCGCTTGGCGCCTCCCTCCAGGGGCAGGACCTCCATCGCGTAAACCAGCCCCAGGTCAACGATATTGACCGGAATCTCCGGGTCATAGCAGGTCTTGAGCTGCTCCCAGACCATCGCTTCGAGATCGCCCGAGGCCGCCGCCAGCGAGGCCGCGTCCTCGGCGCTCTTGCCGAGCGCGTCGGCGTCCTTGCCCGCGATTCGATAAAGCCCGCCGTACGCCGGCACCTGCACGGTGAAGCTGCCGCCCAGCGACTGCGTTATGAAGACTTCGAGGCCCTTCTCCAGCGTGATCGGACTGCCGAGCGGCACCTGGATCGCCCCGCATTCTCGCGTGAGTTCCACTCGTTCCATTTTGTTTATCCTGTAGCGTCCTTGATGGCTATTGTAAGCGCTTGACCCATTCAGCGCCAGTTGGGCGTATTCGGCAACTCTGCCGGCTCTTCGAAACTCCGCGAATGGAACCCCGCGAAGCTCCGGCGGGTTGCACATTCAACCTTCCAGCCGCGGCTTAAACCGTACAAATTGAGTGTTCAAGGCGACGATTCGGAGGTCTCGTGACGATGGGCAAGCTCGAGCTGTATCAGTTCGGTCCGCTGCTCAACCAGGAGTCGGCGTCGCCGTTCTGCGTAAAGGCGCGTTACGCGATGCGTTACAAGCGCGTGGCGTTCGACACGATCAACGCCACCTCGCCGCTCCAGGTGCGCAGACTCAATCCGCGCGCGAAGCTGCCGGTGCTGATCGACGACGGCCTCAAAATCGTGGATTCCAGCAATATCGTTCGCCATCTCGAAAGCCGCCAGCCCGAGCCGCGCCTGTATCCGCAGGAGCCGCGGGCGCGCGCGATGGCCTTGTTGTTCGAGGACTGGGCGGATGAATCGCTTTACTGGCACGTGGTGTACGAACGATGGCAGGTCAGGGAACAGTTCAGGAATTTTGGCGAGGTCGTGTTTGCTCCGGTACCGGCGGCGATACGGCCGGCGGTCAAGGTCCTGTTCGCGCGGCACACGCGCCGCCAGCTACGGGCACAGGGCCTCGGTCGGCTGAATCTCGACGATCAGCGCGACAGGTTCCGCTCCGCGCTCGACTGGCTCGACGCGATGGTGGATGGGCGATTCCTGACCGGACCCGAAATGACCGTCGCCGACATCGCCGCCGCGGTTCAGGTCGATGCGCTCAACCTGCCGATTACCCCGCTTGCCCAGGCCGAGATTCATGCGCACGCGAAGGTGATGAAATGGCTCGCGCGCACGCTGGAGGCCGTCGGCTAGCGCTCCGCTCGCGCGGCTGCCCGTGTGCTCCATGCGGCACCCGCTTCAACGCGCTCGTCGCGGCTTAGCGGGCAAAGTCCTCGGTCACGTAGGCAGTGCCGTCGGCCGCGCGCGCGATTCCAATCCCGGTGGTCGCGAAATCGCGCGACAGCATGTTGGTCCGACGCTCCTTGTCGCCAAGCCATCGGCGAATGGCGCGCTCGGCCAGATGCGCCCCGTCGCGGTCGCGATCCTGGTAGAGGTTCTCGCCGATCGCGCCGGAGTTCACGCCCACGCTTGACGCGCGTTCCCCCGGCGTATCGCCGGCCGGGCCGTAATGGCCCAGGTAGTTGCGCAGCGCCATGTCATAACTGTGGCCGCGCGAGGCCAGCATCAGGCGCCGCGATAGTTTCAACGGTGGCGCGTCGCTGCGCTGCCGCTCGTCGTTGACCAGGCGCAGGATCTCGGCCTCCTGCGCGCTCATTCCCGCCATTGGATCGGTCGTGACTCCGCCAGGCGGCACGAAATAGAACCAGACCAGCACGCCGCCGGCGAGCGCCACCCCGAGCGAGGCCAGCCCGACGCCGGCCGTGCGCCGGCCGCGTCTGCGGCGCGCGCCGGTGGGGAGGGGAATCACCTTTGCCGGACCTTTAGGGATGCGTAATGACCCGCGTCCGCTCGCCGAATGGCCACTCATCGCGATGCTCGCTTTCCGGGCTCGGCCGGCGCTGGCCGACGGTCGGCGCGCCGGCGCCGCGTCAGAACTTCTCCTTGAACGGCCGCACGTCCAATTCCTGGGTCCACGCGCTCGGATCCTGATGGGCGAGATGCCAATACGCCTCGGCAATCGCCGCCGGCTTGAGCACGTCCTCGTCCTTGAGCGAGCGCATCGCCGCGCGCGTACGGGGAATGTCGATGATGCCGTCCACGTTGACGTAAGCGACATGAATGCCGCGCGGACCGAGATCGCGCGCGAGCGATTGCGCGAGCCCGCGCACCGCAAACTTGGCCGGTCCGAATGCGGCCGACTTGGGCCCCGCCTTGACCCCGGCGGTCGCGCCCGTGAACAGCATCGCGCCACGCGCCTTCGCGATCATGTCGGCCACGACCTGCCTCGCGCACAGGAATGCACCGAACGCGTTGACCCGCCAGGCGTCTTCGTACTGCGCCGGCGTGATCTCAGAGATCGTGCCCCAGGCCGCGTTGCCGGCATTGTAGAGCAGCACGTTCGGAGCGTCCATTTTGCTCCGTATTGCGTCGAAAGCGCGCGCGACCTGGGCGGCATCGCCCACGTCCGCGGTAAGAGCCATCGCGCGGCCGCCCGCGGCGCCGATCCTTGCGGCAAGATCGTCGATGAATTCGCGCGAGCGCGCGATCATCGCCAGCGCGTATCCGCCGTCCGCGAAGCGGTGCGCCAGCGCGGCCCCTAATCCGGGTCCGACGCCGACCACCACCGCTACTCCGGGCTGTTGTGTGCTCGAGGCCATTGAAACTCCGTTACCGCGACAGGGCCGCGACGCCGGCCGCGCCACGACACAAGTTTAATGCCCGCCCGCCTGGGACGGCGCAGCGAACCCGCTCCAACCTTAATGCAGGTCGATTTGCCGGAGCAAATCCGCAACCCTGCTTTCCATCGGTCGCTGACGGCTCATGCGACTCCGTGCCCCGTATCAGCTATCCTCGTTGCGGCGCGCGCGGGAGGGCGGCGCAGGCGATGCTGGAACTGGTGATGTTCGACGCCGACGGTGTGCTGTTCGAGTCGGCCGAATCGAATATTGCATACTACAACGCGATCTTCGCGGAACTGGGCGAACCGCCGCTCAGCGCCGAAGAGGAGCGCGCGTGTATCTTCATGGCCGCGACCCAGGTGTTCGAGTTTCGTGCCGCCGGCAAGGCCGCCAGGTTGAATCGCATGCGCGAGCTCGCGCGCAGAATCGACTTCACGCCGTTCTTCAAGCTCCTGCGGCCGCCGTTCGAGCTGCGGCCCTTCCTGCTCGGCCTCAAGCGCGAGTATCGGGTGGCGCTGGCGACCAATCGCTCGGCGACAACCCGCGGACTGATCGAGCATCTCGGCCTCGCCGGCGTGTTCGACGCCGTCGCGAGCGCCTACGACAAGGTGCGGCCCAAACCCGCGCCGGATATCGTGCTGCTGTGCCTGGAGCGCGCGGGCGTGGCGCCGGAGCGCGCCGTTTACGTCGGCGACAGCCAGATCGATCTGGATGCGGCGCGGGGAGCGGGGACGCATTTTCTCGGCGTCGGCGCGCGCGTCGAACACGAGCATTGCGTGGCCACGCTGGGCGATGTACCGGCTGCGCTCGAGCGATTCAGACGCCCGCGGTAAAGCGCGTCTCAGTCGAGGTTTGTCTTTCGCCGATCGCAACGCGGATTTGCCGCGATTGAAGAGGCGCCGAAAATGAGCCAAGGGAATTGCATGCCCCTCGCGTTTCGTCATGCGCCGCGTCGCCTTGCGCCGGCGCTCTTCCTGCTTTGCGCGGTCATGGCGGCGGCGGCTACGCGGATCGCGATGGCGACCGAGCCGTTTCACTACCCCGCCGTGCTGCGCAGCGGCAAAAAGGTTGGTGACCTGGTTCCGGGAATCAGCACGCTCGATGGCGTGGTCAGGATGTTTCCGGCCGCGCCCGAGAATTATCCAGGCAATCCGCGCCCGCCGGTCGGATATCCCGAGGTGAAGATCGGCAAGGTCCAGCCTCAGCCCACGACCGTGTTCAATCCGCCGGGGACGAGTTACGCGCTCTTCTTCGACGACCACGACAAACTGGTGATTATCGAGGACGCGCACTCGCCGCTGGGCGGGCTCGGACCCGCAGCGATCCACAAGCGCTTTCCCGTGCTCAAGGACACCGGCCACGACGAGCGGGTCATCGAGCTTCAGGGGCAAATCGACCGCTGCACCGTGATGATGGTGCTGTTCAGCGCAAGCACGCTCAAGGTTACCCGCGTCGCATACGCTTACACCTGCCCCACCGGGAGTTCGGAAACCACGCGGCGCGCGGACAACGCGCGCTGTTCATGAACAGCGTCCTTCGCATTGCTCGCCAAGGCGCGCGCGGCGCAGTGGCGATGCGGACGCCGGTGTATTGCGACCGGCGAACGGGGTACATTGGAGAGAATCCGTTCTGAGGTGTGTTGCCGATGCGTTCGCTTCTGATGCGCCCGGTCCTGGGCGCTGCAGTGTTGATTGGCATGCTGGCGGTTGCGCAGCCGACGGTTTTGCCCGGCGCGGCGAATGCCGCGTCCGGCGACGTTACGGTTCCGCAATCGGCGCTCAATTCGCTGATCGGCGAGCCGAATCAGCATTTCCGTCGCGCGTTCGATTCTTATGCTCGGGGCGATGCCGAATCGGCGGCTTCGGAAATCCGCGCCGGGGCGGCGCTGATCCGGATCGAGGCCGGTCGCGGCGGCGCGCAGGACGAAGCGAAGCTGCGGACGACGGCGAGCGAGCTGGACACGCTTGCCGACAACGTCGTGAACGGTAACGTCGGCTCGCGGCGCGATCTCGAACTGGCCTTCGCGCACGCCGAGCTTGCCCTGGCTTCGCACTACCGCTCGCTCGCCGACAAGGCGGTGGCCGACAAGGACCGCGCCGGCGCGGCGCGCTGGCTCAAGGCCGCGAGCGATTGCGTCGATGACGCGATGGCGTGGACCGGCCGGGCGCCCTCGGGCGCGCAGGCCGAGGCGTCCGACCAGATGCATGCCCTGGAAGCGAAGATCCACACCGGCGCCAACTGGACCTACGACGAGGCGCGGCGCGGCGTCGGCTACCTGGGCACGCAAATCCAGGACCTCGGCCAGCAGATGCAGACCTTCGGCAACTCGCAATCGCACGGCGCCGGCCACTGAAGGCGGGAAACGCCTGTCGCGCCATGCTGTCCACCGGTCAATTTTAGGTCCGAAAATTTCGCGCCATCGAGGCCGATAGGAGGGAGCACGCCTTCCAATGTTATCGCAGGTTTGGTTGATAACCGGAGCATCGCGCGGCCTGGGTTTGTCGATCGCGCAGGCGGTGCTTGAACGGGGCGGCACGGTGATTGCCGCCGCGCGCGATCGCCAGCGCGCGCGCGAGGCTCTGGGAGCCTCTGAGCGCGTTTTCCCGGTCGAGATGGATGTGACCGACGGCGCGTCGATCCAAAACGCGGCGGCAACCGTGTTGCGCCGCTTCGGCAAAATCGACGTGCTCGTCAACAATGCCGGCTACGGATTGATTGGCGCGATCGAGGAGCTCGAGCCGGCGGAAATCGAAGGCGTTTTCAAAACCAATTTTTTTGGCGTGCACCAGGTGCTACGTGCTTTCCTGCCGGCGCTGCGCGCCCGACGCGCCGGATGGATCGTCAACATCTCCTCGGTCGGCGGGTTCTCCGCCAGCGCCGGCGCCGGCGCATACAATGCCAGCAAGTTTGCGCTCGAGGGTCTCTCGGAAGCGCTCGCGCAGGAGCTGACACCGCTCGGCATCCGCGTGCTGATCGTGGAGCCGGGTTATCTGCGTACCGACTTTCTCGATGACTCGATGCGCACGGCGAAGACCACGCTCGCGGATTACGCCGAGACCGCCGGCCGCACCGTCAAGCTGATGGCGGAGCGCAACCGAAAGCAGCCGGGTGATCCGCGCAAGGCCGCGCGCGCGATCGTGAACGCGGTCGAGTCGGCGCATCCGCCGCTGCGTCTGATACTGGGTCCGGACGCGGTCGAGCGCGTGGCCAACAAACTCGCGGCGGTCCGCCGCGACCTCGATGGGTGGCGCGAGGTCGCGATGTCGACCGACTTCGATCGCGACCCCGAGTAGTCCGTGCCTCAGGGCGCCGCCGGCTTCGGCATGTTCATGAAAATGACCTTATAGCCGAGCATGTTGCTGGTGCCCGTCCCGCGGCATTGAAAGGTGCTCGTGGGATCGTCGTACGGGTAGCTGTAAGCGGTCGGACATGCGCGTTTGAGGTTCACCAGCCACGGCTGGATTTCCGCATCCCATACCGGGTCGTTGGCCGTCAGATCGCCGACCGCGGCGCATTTGCTGGTGCCGTTCTTCGGCCAGAATCTGCTGAGCCCGTCGGCGTCGTCCTGATCGTGCGTTGCGCATCCGCAGCACGTCGAGGGATAGGTTTGGGCGGTGCTGCTGTTGTAGCAGGAGGTCGTGTTGCCGGCACTGTCGCCGCCCTTGGCCGCGCAGGCGAAAAGCGAGGCCCGGGTGGTTTGACTCGAGTTGTCGCCGTCGAGGATCGATGCCCCGCAGTCGAGCGGGCCGAAAACAAAGCCGGGATGGCCGGCGCAAAAATCATCGGCGCTCCACCAGCCGGCGAATTCCCCGCACTGCTGTAGAAAGATTCCCAGACCCGGAATCAGTTGATTGCCGCAGTAACCGTTGCCGTGGCAATCCTTGCCCCGGGTGCACTGGCAGTAATGGTCAGTACTGCCCTCCGCCTGCAGGCATTGAAGCGAACCCGGGCATGCATTGGGGTCGCCGGGAGTGCAGGTGAGATAGCATGCCCCCGGCGCTCCGGAGCATGTATAACCCGCCGGACAGCCAGTGGGAGTGTTCGCCGTGGAACAGGGTTTCGAGCTGTCGAGCAGAAGCGGTATGTAGCTGTGCGTCGTGCCCGGTGGATAGGGCACGTTGCCGATGTATTTTCCGAAGTCCCAGTCGCACTTGCCTCCCTGCCAGGCTTTCAGCCCGGGAGCTTTGCACCAATAGGCCGCCGTCGTACCGCTGGGTGAGGCCACCGGCTGGCCGGGCAGCGGCCGCATCATTTCGGCGACGTTGGCGCCGTTGATCACGCTGATGTCATAGAAATCGTTCTGCTGAACCTGCAGCGTGAACTCGGCGAGCGAGGCGGGCGGGGCACCGGCCTGGCCGGTTGGACAATCGGAGTTCGGCGACGCGCCGCAATCGCCGGTCATGCAGTTCGTGCCGTCCGGGTCGCATCCGGTTCGAGGCGCCACACCGCCGCTCCACCAGACCTCGGAAGGTATACTGCCGCCGTTCCATGAGACAGACGCCTGGTCGAGGCAGAATTCCGCCCAGCCGCCCGGCTGCGGCGGACTCGCCGACCGGGCGAGTTTCCAGGTAAACGCCCCCGCGCCTGAATGCGCCACCGGATTGGGCAGTTTGAAGTAGCACCAGTCGGTGCTGGTGTTGCACCCCGCGCCGGTGCCGCAATCCGAGTCCTGCGTGCAGGCGCAATTCAGGCCGTTGTTGGATCCGGCTCCGGTGGCCACCGATGTCCCCGGGCAGGCAAGCGTCCCGGACTGCGTGCCGCACATGCATGCTCCGGTCGAGGAGTTGATCGTCGAAGGATTGGCCAGACAGGACGTGTTCGCGTCAACCACGCAGACCGATCGCAGCGCGCCGCCGCCGCCACCAATCCATATGGGTTGCGATGACTTGTTGGTGACCAGCAGCTCGCGCTGGTTGGCGCCGCAAGTGGCGGCCCGTGCCGCTGACGCGCAGGGTCCGGCGAGTAACGTCAAAGCCAGAAGGAAGAGAATCGATTTCAATGCTCCCGTCGTCCGCCTCATCCCTCGTCCTCCCTCGGAGCGTAAACAATCAAGGAACTTCTATTTCTTATAAGAATCGCAAATAAACTTCAATCGCCGAGTAATAAAGCTAGATTGCTGCATTGGATTCAATGTATCGCCCAGCGGGGTTGACGCGATGCTTAGATTGGGGCGAGGAGTCAAACAAAATGAAATCGGCCTTACGCCGTGTGTTGAACGATCTTCCGGGAGGGCCTCCGATTACGCCCGGCGCGCCGGGTGGCGATACCGGTCTGCTCGACGCCTACTCCCAGGCGGTTGCCGGTGCGGCGCAGCGGGTCAGTCCCTCGGTCGTCAATATCGAGGTTTTTCACAACAGGGGCGCAGCCGAGGCGCCTGCAGGCTCGGGTTCCGGGTTTGTCTTCACCCCCGACGGCTTCGTGCTGACCAATAGCCACGTCGTAGGGCACGCGGATCGGATTGGCATAACGCTGCTGGACGGACGCCGCGTGCAGGGCACGCTGGTGGGCGCCGACCCGCATAGCGATCTTGCCGTGGTGCGCATCGGGACCGCGGGGCTGAACGCCGCCGCGCTCGGCGACTCATCGCGGCTGCGCGTCGGGCAGGTGGCGATCGCGATCGGCAGCCCCTACGGCTTCCAATGTACAGTCACGGCGGGCGTCGTGAGCGCGCTCGGGCGCTCGTTGCGCTCGCAGTCGGGCCGCCTCATCGACGACGTCATCCAGACCGACGCGGCGCTCAATCCGGGCAACTCCGGCGGACCGCTGGTCAATTCGCGCGGCGAGGTAATCGGCGTCAACACGGCGGTCATCCTGCCCGCGCAGGGCATCTGCTTCGCGATCGGAATCAACACCGCCAAGTACGTGGCGGCACGGCTGATTCGCGACGGGCGGATCGTGCGCGCCTACGTCGGTATCGCCGGGATGACCGTGCCGCTCCATCGGCGGATGGTGCGGTTTTATCGGCTCGCGCGCGAGAGCGGCGTGATGGCGATGTCGGTCGAGCCAGGAAGCCCGGCGGACAAGGCGGGCGTGCTTGCGCGCGACATCGTCGTCGCTTACGGCGACGCCCCGGTCGCGGCGGTGGACGATCTGCATCGCCTGCTTTCCGATGGGCAGATCGGCGCCGACGCGGAACTCACCGTGATTCGCGGGACCGAGCGGCTGCGGCTGAAAATCGTGCCGGCGCACGCCGCATAGCGGGCGGCGCGCGATGCGCGCTTGACCCATTCGGCGCATCTGCGCGACGCTGGCTGCGGATCCTAATCGCGGAGGCGACGCGCATGCGGCTTGAGGACAAGGTTGCGATCTTGACCGGCGCGGGCAGCGGCATCGGGCGCGCGACGGCGTTGCTGTTCGCACGCGAAGGCGCGCGGCTTGCGCTCAACGACATCGACGGGCGAGCGTTGGCCCGCGTCGGCGCGGAAATCGGCGCCGATCGCGTGCGGACCGCGGCCGGCGACATAGCGCAGGAGGAAAGTGCGCGGCGGCTGGCGCAGGAGGCGATGGCGGCGTTCGGCCGCATCGACATCCTGGTGAACAACGCGGGCACCCATTTCGTGCGCGACGTGACCGAGATGAGCGTCGAGGAATGGGATCGCTTGATGGACATCAACCTGAAGAGCATGTTCCTGTGCTGCAAGCACGTCATCCCGCACATGCTGGCGCGCGGCAGGGGATCGATCGTGAACCTCGCGTCGATCTCGTCGTTCATCGGTCAGGAGATGGAAGGCGCCAGCACTTTCGCCTACAACATCACCAAGGCCGGAGCGCTGCAGCTCACGAAATCGCTGGCGTCGCGCTATGCCGCCGAGGGGATTCGCGTGAATTGCGTATGCCCGGGCAACGTCGAAACCAATATCCTCAAGCGCGCCAGCGCCGCGGAGGCGGCGGAGGTCTGGCGTCAGGCGGCGCGGCTCGAGCCGATGCAGCGCAATGCTCAACCCGAAGAGATTGCCAGCGCGATCCTGTTCCTCGCTTCGGACGAGGCCTCGTTCGTGACCGGATGCCCGCTGCTGGTGGACGGCGGATACCTGTCGCGATAGTCAGTCGGCGGAGCTCCCGACCCCGTTTTGCCGGTTTACAACCGCAACTAGTAAGTTATGCTGCTCGACATGGATCGCAAAACTGAAATCGCGGTGTTCGGCGGCGGGTGCTTCTGGTGTACCGAGGCGGTATTCGGACAGCTCAGGGGCGTGCTGTCGGTGATGCCGGGCTTCGCCGGCGGCACCCTCGCCAATCCGACTTACGAACAGGTATGCACCGGCACGACCGGCCATGCGGAGGTCACGCGCGTCGAATATGATCCCGCGCGGATTTCGTACCGCGATCTGCTGGTGGTGTTTTTCGCCACTCACGATCCGACCTCGCTTAACCGGCAGGGAGCGGACGTGGGGACCGAGTATCGTTCGGTCGTCTTCCATACGACCGAGGAGCAAAAGCGGATGGCGCAGCAGATGATCGAGGAGCTTAATCGGGCGGAGCCGCGCGGGCGTCCGATCGTGACCGAAGTCAGCCCGCTGACGGCGTTCTATCCGGCCGAGAATTATCATCGCGACTACTACCGCAAAAATGCGCTTGCGCCATACTGCCAGGTGGTAATCGAACCGAAGCTGCGCAAGCTGCACAAGCAATTCGGCGATCTGCTGAAAGCGCACGCCGAAGCGTGAAATGCGCGCGCGCTGAACGTTTGCGTATCCCGAGGTGCTTTTGCGACAATCGCACGGTCGCCTTCGTTCACGGGTTTCGAGTTCGCGCGATTTTGGTATCAAAGTAGACCCGCGGAAACGGTCACTCTGAAGCCTGTACACTCACAAACCACAGTCAGGAGGCAGGAGGACACCATGAACGCACGCGCCCGCAAATTAGGCACGATCGCCGCCCTCGCGATAGGAATCGCACTCTGCGCCATGCCCGCTCATGCCGAGGAGAAGAAGATGACGGTGCGCGCGGGCTACCTGACATGTCATGTGGCCAGCGGATGGGGCTTTATCTTCGGCTCGTCGCGCACCGTCAAATGCACGTACACGCGCGACAAGAACTATACTGAGTATTACACCGGATCGATTACCAAGTTCGGCGCCGACGTCGGCTATTTGTCTTCGGCCGTGATGCTGTGGGCGGTGGTCGCGCCCACGACCAATCTCGGCGAGGGCGCGCTGACGGGCCATTACGGCGGCGCGACCGCGAGCGTGGCGCTCGGCGTCGGCGCCGGCGCCAACGTGCTGGTCGGAGGATTCAAGAAATCGATCGCGCTGCAGCCGATCTCGATCGAAGGCCAGAACGGCCTGAACGTCGCGGCGGGCGTAGCCCAGTTGTCGCTGAAGTTCGACCAAAAGGCGGAGCCCAAATCCTGACCGTCCTGACACGCTCGGTCCGCCGCGCGCGACAGCCCGCGCGCGCGGCGGTCATGCGCGCGGGCCTGCGGCCCGAGCGATCGGGGGTGAGCGATGAGCGAACAATTCACGATTTGCGTAGGCACGATCGGCGCCGGCGTGTGGTTCAGCCCCGACGGCGGCGAGCATTGGCGGCGCAGCAAGATGGCGTTGCCGTTTCATGCCGAACCGGGCGAAATCCAGATTCGCGCGCTGGCGCTCTCGCCCCACGATCCGCACCAGGTGTATGCGGGGTCCGAGGCCGGGCTTTACCGCAGCGGCGACAACGGCGCGAGTTTCGAATTGGTACCGTCGCCGATGGACGGAATGCAGATCTGGTCGGTCGCCGTCGATCCGCGCGACCCGGACTCGATCTATGCCGGCACCAAGCCGCCGGCGTTGTTCCGCACGGTTGACGGCGGGAAGCATTGGGAGAGGCTCGCGATCGCCTTCGCCGAACGATGCCTGGCGGGCGCGCCCAAGGTCACCAACGTGGTCTTCGATCCGCGCGACCCGCGCACCCTCTGGGTCAGCGTCGAGATCGACGGCGTCTATCGCAGCACGGATGACGGCCGCTCGTGGAGCCATTGTCCGCCGCTCGGCGACAAACCGCTCAACCAGGATATCCATGGTCTCGCGGTGCGCCCCGGCGGCGCGCGCGCCGAGCTGCTCGCTACCACGCCCGACGGTATCTGGTGCAGCGCCGACGAGGGCGAGAGCTGGTCGCTCCATGGCTTTCCGCGTTTTGCCGAGCGCGACACGATTTCCTATTGCCGCGGCGTGGCCCTGCGTCCGGGCGATCCCGACGTCATTTTCGTCGCTAACGGCGACTTCATTCCGGGCAAGCGCGGCGCAATCCAGCGCAGCGCCGACGGCGGCGCAAGCTGGGAGAAGTGCGCGCTCGAGGTCGAGCCGAACTCGACCATGTACTGGTTCGGGGTCAACCCGGCCGATCCAGATATCGTGGTTGCCAACAGCCTGCACGGATACATTTACCTGAGCCGCGACGCCGGGAGGTCATGGAGCAAGCTCAGGCGCGAGTTCGGCGAGGTGCGCGCGCTCGCATGGCTGCCGAATTGAACCGCGCCGGGCGGAGCAGGCGATGAGCGCATTCAACCACCGCTTCGTTGAGACCAACGGCATCAGGATGCATTTCGCCGAAGCCGGCGCGGGCCCGCTGGTCGTGCTCTGCCACGGCTTCCCGGAGTCGTGGTATTCGTGGCGCCATCAGCTTGCCGCACTCGCCGCGGCCGGCTTCCATGCGGTCGCCCCCGACCAGCGCGGCTACGGCGAGACCGACAAGCCCGAGGCGGTCGATGCCTACAGCGTGCTGCATCTGGCGGGCGATATCGTCGGCCTGGTCAACGCGCTGGGCGAGCGCTCGGCCGCGATCGTCGGCCATGACTGGGGCGCGCCGGTGGCATGGTACTCGGCCCTGTTGCGGCCGGATCTGTTCCGTGCGGTGGGCCTGCTGAGCGTGCCGTACATCCCGCGCGGGCCGATGCGCCCGAGCGCGATCGTCAAGGCGGTGTTCGCGGGCAGGATGTTTTACCAGGAATATTTCCAGCAGGAGGGCGTGGCCGAGCGCGAACTGGAGCGCGACGCGCGCGCGAGCCTGCTCGGGATGTTTTATTCGCTCTCGGGCGACGCGGCGCCGAACGAGCGATGGCGCTACGCGTTCGGCCCCGACGAGACGTTTCTCGACAGCTTGGTCGTGCCGCGCGCGCTGCCAACATGGCTGAGCGAGGCCGACCTCGAGTTCTTTACCGGTGAGTTCAAGCGCAGCGGCTTTCGCGGCGCGCTCAACTGGTATCGCAACATCGATCGCGGATGGGAACTGACCGGCTTTCTCGACGGGGCCAGGCTGGCGCAGCCGACGCTGTTTATCGCCGGCGAGAAGGACGCGGTCATCGAGTTCTACGCGGACGCCTGCGGGGCGCTCAAAAACAACGCCCCCAACCTCGCCGCTCAAGTCGTGCTGCCCGGCGCGGGCCATTGGATCCAGCAGGAACGCCCGGCCGAGGTCAACCGGATCCTGGTCGATTTCCTGCGTTCGCTCTGAAGCGGCGGCTGCGTCTGGCCGACCGTGCGCGCGGGTATCAGTCGAGTGTTTCCGGCACCTTGAGCGTGATTCGCGCCTCGGCCGGCAGATTGTCCCACAGTTGCTGAAGATAGTTACGCTTCTTGCGCCAGTCGGCGATCGCTTCGAGGAGCTGTTCGGCGCGCGGCATGTGTCCGAGCCTAATCGATCGGCCGTTGTCGCCGAACGTGCCGCGCAGCGCCGGCAGCTCGTCGATCGGGGCAAACTTCCAGGCGTCGTGGCGCAGGCGCGTCCCGGTGTCGGTGAGCGTGCCGGTCACGGTGAGCATGCGATCCACCAGAGCCTGAGCCTTCCGCGCGCAAAGTTCGAGCGCGAGGTAGGCTTCAATATAGGCGGCGGTCGCGTTGGGGATGCGCTCGCGCGCGTGAGCCCTCACCAGATTCGGGCGGCTGGCCAAACAAAGCCTCCCATCCGTGACCGCGAATTGATAGGCAGTCCTTTCTTACCTGCGCATCCACCGGCGGCGGCCCAGGTCGCGCGCCGCCCTGCGAAGGCTAGCGCGAGCCCACGGCGACCGCGCCGACCTGGCGAGCGCTGCCATTGACCAGCATCGACCGCGTCTGATTCCAGTAGCCCAGCGGATGGGTCTCCGGCTCGTACCAGAAACGTGGGGCGCGCTGGCCGCGCGGCGAGCGCACCACGCGGATGGCGGACGACCACGCGAGGCTGCGGCCAAACCAGTACGACGGAGGCACCAGGATATCGCCGCAGAGCTTCGAGAGCATCTGCGATCGTTCGGGCCGCGAATAGCAGGAATTGCAGATCCGGATCCGGACGGCGATCACGCCCCGATCAGGCATCGGGCCGCCTTCAGCCTCGAGGATATGCACGTCGCCTGAGATCGCCTCGCACGCATCGCACTTGTTCATGTTTCCCCCCGCCCTCCGAGTCGTACTTGAGCCAGGCCGCAAGATCGGGCGCTCAGGGAAGCGCATATAGCGTGCCAGATGTTCTGATATTTCCAATCTGTCAATGACGGTCCTAGGCGTCCAGCCCGAGAGCCGGGCGTTGAGCGAGCCGTTGCAGCCTCGCCACAGGACGGCGTCTCGCGTCCGCGACCATCGGCGAAAAACTAAAGAATCTTGTTCGTCTTCGAACGCGGGTCACGCTCGCTGAAACGGCCCGACTCGACTTGGTGAAAAAAGTCATCGACGAGGGCGTTGAACAGCGCTGGTTCCTCGAGGTTCAGCGCATGCCCGGTCCGTGGCAGAACCGCCAGCGCCGCGCTCGCAATCGTCCGCTTCATCAACAGCGACGCCTCCAGGCATGGGTCATCCTCGTCGCCGGCCATCACCAGGCATGGAACCGCGATCGTGCGCATCTCGTCGACCAGGTCGAAAAGCGACGGCCGTTCCTTCTGTACGCCACGCAGCGTGTTGGCCGAGCCCGGCGCCGAATGCTCGGCCATCTGCGCCGCGAACTCTCGCCATCCGCGCGGATCCTTGTTCTGCAACTGGACGCGGGTGGGGCCGAGCGCGTAGCGCTTTGCTCCTTCGGCCATGCCGATGCGATCGAACATCAGCGCCGCGTTCTCGGCCTCTTCCTGAAATTGCGCGCGCCGGCCCTTTTCGGCCCCGTAGCCGCATCCGCCGATGACCAGCGAGCGCGCGCGGTCACCGTAGCGCATGCCGAAATGCAGCGCTGCGAAGCCACCCATCGAGACGCCGACCACGTGCGCCCGGTCGATGCCGAGTCCGTCGAGCATTGCGCGGATGTCGTCGCGAGCGCGCGCCTGCGAGTAGCGGCCCACCTCGCCCGGAACATCGGAGGGCGGGTAGCCGCGGGCGTTGTAGGCGACACAGCGGTAGCGCCGTGCGAAGTAACGCATCTGCGGCTCGTAGCTGCGATGGTCGCCGGCGAATTCGTGGACGAAAAGGACCGCGACGCCCTCGCCGGCCTCTTCGTAATAGAGCTTGACGCCGTCGTCGGTCATCACGTATGGCATCGCCGGACCTCCTCTGTCGCCACAGCGGCGGAGCGCATCACGATGCGGCGGCCGCGCTCGTCGCGGGCTGAGCGCGAACAGGCACAGTTTATAGGCGCGGGCATCGCACAATGCCAGTGCAGGCCTCGATGCGAGCGTGTGACGAACGCGCGCGAATCGAGTAATAGTGCTGCTGCGAGATTACCGGCGCAGCCTGGCGCACTTCGCCGCGCGCGTCACGGAGTCGTTTCTATGAAATGCAAGGCGATCGTAGTGCATCAGACCGGCGGCCCCGAGGTTCTCAAGTACGAGGAAGTCGAAGTCCCGGCGCCGGGGAAGGGCGAGGCGCTCGTGCGCCATCGCGCGATCGGTCTCAACTTCGTCGAAATCTACCTGCGTTCGGGCGTTTACCCGGCGCCCTCGATGCCGTTTACGCCCGGCAGCGAGGCCGCAGGCGTGGTCGAGGCGGTAGGCCCCGAGGTGAGCGAAGTGCGCGTCGGCGACCGCGTGGCCTACGTTGGCGGTCCGCTCGGATCGTATTCCGAGGCGCGCGTGATTCCTGCTCGCCATCTGGTGAAATTGCCGGACAAGATCGACGAAGCGACGGCGGCGGCCGCGATGCTCAAGGGCTTGACCGCCGACTACCTCGTCAACGCCACCTACCAGGTCAAACGCGGCGACACGATTCTGCTGCACGCGGCGGCGGGCGGCACCGGCATGATCCTCTCGCAATGGGCCAAGCATCTCGGCGCGACCGTGATTGGCACCGTCGGCAGCGACGAGAAGGCCAAAATCGCCGCGGCTCACGGATGCGCTCACACGATCAACTACTCGCGCGAGGATTTCGTCGCGCGCGTCAACGAAATCACCGGCGGCCGCAAAGTCCCGGTGGTCTATGACTCGGTGGGCCAGACCACCTTCATGAAATCGCTCGATTGCCTGGCGCCGCGCGGCCTGATGGTGAGCTTCGGCCAGGCCTCGGGCATGGTGCCGCCGTTCAGCATCAACATCCTGAGCGCCAAGGGCTCGCTCTACATCACCCGTCCAACGCTCCTCACGTACACGGCGCGGCGCGAAGACCTCGAGGCTTCGGCGCGCCGGCTCTTCGACGTGCTGCTGAGCGGGGCGGTACGATGCGAGGTGCGGCGCACTTTCAAGCTCGCCAATGCCGCCGCGGCGCATCGCGCGCTCGGCGATCGCGCGACCACCGGCTCGAGCGTGCTGCTGCCGTAGCGCGTGTGTTATGCGCCGGGAAGCCTTTGCACTATGTTGACACGAGAGCGGCCGCTATGCGGTTGACGCCTGAGGACAGGGGACCTTTAATCGCGCCATGACTGGTAATAGCGCCATGACTGGTAATAGCGTATGACTGGAATCGTTTCTTACGGATCGTATATCCCGTACCGCAGGCTCAAGCGCGCCGCGATCGCCGAGGTGCTGGGCGTCGCCGCGACCAAGGGCGAACGCGCGGTCGCGAGCTTCGATGAGGACAGCGTGTCGATGGCCGCCGAGGCCGCGCGCGACGCCGTGCGCGCCGTCGGCGCGGAGCAAATCCGCACGCTGCTCTTCGCCACCTCGACCCCGCCGTACGCGGAAAAGCTCAACGCGGCGATCGTCGCGGCCGCCGCGCGGCTGCCGATCGAAAGCCGCGCCGCCGATTTGACCGGCTCGGTGCGGGCGGGCCTCTCGGCGCTGCTACAGGCGGCCGACGCCGCCGCGGGCGGCGGCGCGCCGGCGCTCGCGGTGATGTCCGATTGCCGGCTGGGCGCGCCCGAAGGCCGCCTCGAGCAAGCGAGCGGTGACGGCGCGGCGGCATTCGTGCTCGCCGCGGGCGAGGGCGTAATCGCCGAGATCGTCGCGAGCGCCTCGTTCACGCGCGAGTTTCTCGACACGTGGCGGATGCCCGAGGAGCGCTTCGGCCATTCATGGGAAGAGCGCTTCGCGCTCACCCAGGCCTACGTCCCGCTGCTCGGCAAGGCGATTCAGAGCGTGCTGGAAAAGTCAGGCGTCGCGCCCGCCGCACTGGCGCGCGTGATCCTCGATGCTCCGAATCCGCGCGCGGCCGAGGAAGTCGCGCGCGGCATGAAGCTCGGCCCGGCGCAGCTCGGCGACACGCTCGCGCTGACCGTCGGACAGGCGGGCGCCGCGCATCCGGGCCTGATGCTTACGGCGGCACTGCCCTCGCTCAAGCCGGGTGACCTGGTCCTGCTGGCGGCAGTGGCCGACGGGGCCGACGCGCTCGTGCTGCGCGTCACGCCGGCGGCGGCGAAATTCCGCCCTGCGCATTCGGTCGGCCGCATGATCGAATCAAAAGGCGACGTCAGCTACGGCAACTACCTCAAGTGGCGTCAGATCCTGCCGACCGAGCCGCCGCGCCGGCCCGATCCCGAGCGTCCGGCGGCGCCGCCGATGATGCGTTCGGAGAAGTGGAAATTCGGGCTGGTGGGCTCGCGCTGCACCGCCTGCGGTACGCCCCAGCTTCCGCCGCAACTGGTATGTGTAAAGTGCCGTACACGCGGTAAGATGGAAGCGTATCCGTTCGCCGATCGGACGGGCCGTATCGCAACCTACGCCGTGGATCGCCTTGCATATTCGCTCAATCCGCCCACCGTCAACGCGGTCGTGGATTACGATGGCGGCGGCCGGTTCCTGTGCGAGATGACCGATTGCGAGCCGGACCGCGTCGCGATCGGCGACGAAGTCGAAATGACGTTCCGCCGCCTGTTTACCGCCGACGGCGTGCACAACTATTTCTGGAAGGCGCGGCCCAAGCGCTAACGAAAGCGGGAGGCATTGCGATGGCAAGCAAGGGAATCAGGGATCGGGTGGCGATCGTCGGCATGGGATGCACCAAGTTCGGCGAGCATTGGGACAAGGGCGCCGAGGACCTGCTGGTCGATGCCGCTTACCAGGCCTGCGAGTCGGCCGGACTCACGCCCGACGATATCGACGCGTACTGGCTCGGCACGATGGGATCGGGAATCTCCGGTCTGACGCTCTCCGAACCGCTAAAAATTCAATACAAACCCGTGACCCGCGTCGAGAATATGTGCGCGACCGGGTCCGAAGCGCTGCGCCAGGCATGCTATGCGGTTGCGTGCGGCGCGTTTGACGTGGCGATGGCGATCGGGGTCGAGAAACTCAAGGATTCAGGCTTTTCGGGGCTGGTGGTGACCAACCCGCCCAACGATGGAACGCCGGCCGCGATGACGCCGCCGGCGCTCTTCTCGCTGCTCGCGCCCGCATACTTCAAGAAGTACGGACTCGACCCGGACAAGGGCAAAGATGTGCTCTCGCGCATCGCGTGGAAGAACCATCGCAACGGCGCGCGCAATCCCAAGGCGCAGTTTCAAAAGGAAGTGCCGATCGAGACGATCAAAAACTCGCCCAAGATTGCGGATCCGCTCGGCATCATGGACTGCTCCGGCGTCTCCGACGGCTCGGCCGCGGCCATCGTCGTTCGCGCCGAGGACGCGCACAAGTACTGCAAAAATCCCATCTTCATCAAGGCGCTGTCGTTCGTCGCGGGCCCGGCGGAAGGTCCGCTCTCACCCGAGTACGACTTTACGTCATTTCCCGAAGTGGTCGCCTCGGCGCGCGACGCATACGCCCAGGCCGGCATCAGCAACGCGCGCGAGCAGATAAGTCTCGCCGAGGTCCACGACTGCTTTACCCCCACCGAACTGGTGCTTTACGAGGACCTCGGGTTCAGCCCGCGCGGCACCGCATGGCAGGACGTTATCGACGGGTTCTTCGACCTTGAGGGGCGGCTGCCAGTGAATCCAGACGGCGGGCTCAAGTCCTTTGGCCATCCAATCGGCGCCTCAGGACTGCGCATGATGTACGAGATGTGGCTGCAGCTTCGTGGCGAGGCCGGCCAGCGTCAGGTCAGCAATCCAAAACTCGGCCTGACCCATAACCTGGGCGGCCAGCCCGGGCGCTGCGTCAGCTTCGTGTCAGTGGTCGGGAACTCGATGGGCTAGGCGGGCGGTCCTTCCTCTTTGGCTCGAATTCGCGGCCTCGGATGCGTTTGCATCCGGGGCCGTTCATTTTGGGAAAGCTTCCAAAAAGCCAAAACTGCTAATTGTGGATAAACTCTGATAGTGCTGGAATGCGCCCGGAGTTGCAGTTCCGCTACATTGGGCTATTAAAGGCAATCAAAAGAGGCTAATTTTCACTAGAGAAAGCATTTGGCATGATAGGTGCTGTCCGAGTCAATCAGGGTGAAGCCAGCAGTCAGCGGATGGACCGCCAAACCTGCCAGACCCTGAGGATAGCCCGATGTTCAGCATCCTGACCGACAACGGAGATACCAGACTCGCCATTGAGCGTTACGTAATGGCGGCCATCGTGGACGCGCGCACAGCCTGCACCGATCATGAATGGATATCCTGGGCGGACGGCTGGATTTCAGGCCGCGACCGCAGTTTCCCATCCGCACGGACGGCCCATGATCTGGCGCGCGAAGCCCGCGCGCGCGAATCGGCTTCAACCCTGCGGGACTCGAATATAGATGCGGCGGAAACGCCGGCGGAGCGTGCCCTATGGGCGGCCGGACTCGCCCTGGTCACGGCGCCAGTGGGGCCGGACCCCGGCGCGGCGATTCGCCGTATTGTGTTTGCCGCTTGGTCGCGGCTGTCCGGGACTCGCACGGTGCTGGCCGCGCGACCGATCGGCAATTCGCTGCGCGAGCGCTTGATCGCGCTTGCGCGGCGCGGGGCGCTGATGTTGCTGCCTTCGGAAATTCCGCAGATCGTTCGGCCGTAAGCACCCTACGGGACGGTCCGCCCCCAGGATCCGGACTGGCGGATGTCGCCGGAGAAAGGACTGGAGCCGATTGGACCGGATCCGCAGACGCGGGAAGAATCAGGTGGGTCGAATGGGGAACGGGTTGCCGCTCGGAGCAGGCCGGACGTCTGCCCAACGGCTGAGTAGCGCTCTCAAATCCTCGATCTCGACCGGCTTGCTGATGTAGTCATCCATGCCTGCGGCCCGACATTTCTCGGCCGCGCCGCTCAGCGCATGCGCGGTCACGCCGATTATGGTGGTCCGGCGCCCCGAGCCGGCCTCCAGGCGGCGAATCTCCGCGGTCGCCTCGTAGCCGTCCATCCCCGGCATCTGGCAATCCATCAGAACGATCGGATAGCGCTTGCGCGCGAGCGCCGCGAGCGCTTCACGGCCGTCGTTCACGACGTCCGATTGCAAACCCAGGACGTCAAGCTGGGCCTGCGTGAGCTTCTGATTGACCTCGTTGTCCTCGACCACGAGAACAGCGATCGGCGTTTCAACCTTGGCCTCGCGATTGCGGTCGTCGTCTCGAGCTCCGCTGCCCGGCGCTTCCAGAGGGGGGGCGCTCATCCTGACGGTGAAGCGGAAGGTCGAGCCGCGGCCGGGCGCGCTGTCCAGCGAGATTTCGCCGTCCATCAATCTTACCAGTTCGGCGCAGATGGCAAGTCCGAGGCCGGAACCGCCGTACTTGCGGCTCGCCGATCCGTCGATTTGGGAAAAGGGCTGAAAAATCCTGCCGTGCTGGTCCGCGGCGATCCCGATTCCGGTGTCGCAGACCTCGAACATCAATGTCACGCCGTCGGCCCCGTCGTCGGCCTTGCGCGCGCGCATTACGATTTGTCCCCGCTCGGTGAACTTCACCGCGTTGCTGACGAGGTTAATCAGAATTTGCTCGAGCCGGCGGGGGTCGCCGGTGACCCGGCGCGGCAGCCGTTCGTCGATCTCGAGCGTCAGCGCGAGCCCCCGCTGCCGCGCCGAGGCGGCGAACTGGGCGGCGACGCGTTCGATCGAATCACGCGGGTCAAATCCACGTTTTTCGAGCACAAACCGTCCGTCGGCCAGGCGTGAAAAGTCGAGCACGTCCTCGATCATGCCGCGCAGCATATCGCTGCTGGACCGGAGCGCCTCGGCATATTCGCGCTGCGGTGTGCTGAGCCCGCTGTTCAGCAGCAACCGGGACATTCCGACGATACCGTTGAGCGGCGTGAGCACCTCGTGACTCACATTGGACAGGAACTCGGATCGCAGACGCGCGGTTTCAAGCGCAAGCGCATGTGCATGGGCCGTTTCGTTCTCAGCCCGCATGCGCGCGGTGATGTCGCGATAGACAACCAAGCCGCCGTAGAAACCGCTGTCGGCGTGGTGCAGCGGCTGCGCTGAGATTTCCAACCATAGCTCGCGCGGCATCGCGGGGCCGCTGAACAGCAGGCGCGCATGGTCCATCGTTTCGCCGCGCGCCGCGCGCGCCAGCGGCCACTCAGCGAGCGGCAGGGCCGGACCGTCGACTGCGGTCTGCAACTTGAAGCCGGCGGTCACCTGGTCGGCCACGGACTGCATGGGATGGTTACCCTCGATTGCGATAGCGGCACTATTGACGTACGTGTACCGCAGATCGCGATCGCAAACGATCACCCCGTCGGTGACCGAGTCGAAGATCGCTTTCATGATATTCGATTGCCGGGCCAATTCCGCCGTGCGTTCGACGACGCGACGTTCAAGTTCGGTGCTGAACGCGGTGAGCTTTGCTTCCGCTGCGCCCTGGGCGGCCATGCTGGCGCCGAGATCGCGGATCGCGCGTTTGGTCAGAAGACCCACCAGGCACACGGCGACGATCCCGACTCCGCTGCCCGTCGCAGCCATCATTTCTTCCCACCGTCCGGCGCGCGCTTCGGCCGCCTGACTCTTGTAACGCAATGCGCTTTCCGCGCCGACGAGGTCGCCGATGCGAGATGAGATGTCATTCATCAGCAACGTCGCTGCCGTCAACGACCCGGCCAGGCTAAGCTGAAACGCCGGGAAGCGATTTTGGTCTCCGGGCCGATGCTGCGCGAGGCTGTTCATCTGCACGAATTTTTGGTCGATAACGGGTGCCAGCGCGGCCAGGCGCCGTTGTTGATTGGGATTGTCATCGGTTAGTCGACGCAGAATTTCCAGTTGCGATTTGATGTCGGCCGGCGCGTTGTTGACGTGTTCCAGGTATGCCCGATTGCCGGTCAGCAGATAATCGCGCTGGTCTGTCTCGGCCCGCCGAATAATCGATTCGAGCAGTTCAAGATGGTGCAGAACCCTGTAAGTGTGCTGGACCCGCGAATTCGCCAAGAGATGATACTGGGCGCTGCGATAGCTGAGCAGCCCGGCCATGCTCAGCGCTATGACGGCCGCCCCCGAGCCCATGCGCAGACGGCGCGTAAGCCCCCTGATGTCCGCGCTCATAGATTCTGAACCTAAAGTGTCGCCCAATCGACGACGCTGTCCTATTCCCGCAAGGCCCGCCATCTCCTAGACACCGCATCGAATGCGTACGCACGGGCTGTGCCAAGCGAATGGTGTTGCCGCCGGACGGTCGGATGCTATCGAGTGGCCATTATGAAGTTGCGCGCGTGACCGGAGGTCTCATCCTCGCACGCGAGGCGGTAAGCGAGACCGGATTTGAATGGCTGAAACAGCCGTCTCCGAACCGAGACAGGGCTGTGTGAAAAATGACTCAGAACAACGGTCCAGCCGTCTTCTTCTAGAACAAAATCAGCGGCTTGATGATTCCGTCGCTCTTGCGCTCCATCATTTCGAACGCGCGCTCGAGTTCGACGAAGCGAAAGGTATGCGTGGTCAGACGCGTCGGATCGATACGGCGATGCTCGATCAGGCGCAGCAGCCGCTCCATGCGCAACCGGCCGCCGGGACAGAGGCCTGTGCGAATGGTCTTCTCCGCCATGCCGACACCCCATTCCATGCGCGGAATATGCACGAAATCACCCTTGCCGTGGTAGCCGGCGTTGGAAATCGTGCCGCCCGGCCGGGTGACGCGCACCGCATTCTGGAAGGATTCGTCGCCGCCGAGCGCCTCGATCGCAGAGTCGACGCCGGCGCCGCCCGTGAGCTCCATCACCCGCGCGACTGCGTCTTCCCTTTCGAAGTCGACGGTCACGTCAGCTCCGTACGCGCGCGCCAGTTCCTGGCGGCGCGGCACGGAATCGACGCCGATGATCAGACCAGCGCCGAGCATCCGCGCTCCCGCGACGGCCATCAGGCCGACCGGACCGAGCGCGAATACGGCGACCGTGCCGCCGAGCGGGATACTCGCGTTCTCGGCCGCCATCAGGCCGGTCGAGATCATATCGCAGCAGTAGACTGCGGCGTCGTCGGCGACCGCACTTGGGATGGCGGCCATGTTGGCGTCGGCCTCGTTGACGTGAAAGTATTCGGCGAACACGCCGTCCTTGATGTTGGCGAATTTCCATCCGCCGAGCGCGCCGCCCGATTGCGAGGAGTGGCCCGCCTGCGAAGCCGGGTCGCCCCAGTCCGGCGTGATTGCGCCGACCACGACCGCATCGCCGGGCTTGAAACGTTTCACGTCGGATCCGACCTGGTGAACGACACCGACCGCTTCATGTCCGAGGGTGAGATTGTCGCGCGGTCCGATCGCGCCATGCACGGTGTGCACGTCGGAGGTGCAGATCAGCGCCTTGGTGGTCCTGACGATTGCGTCGGTGGGGCCGGGCGTGGGAAGCGGCTTGTCCGCGAAACCGACCTTGCCGATCCCCTTCATCACGAAAGCGCGCATGGCGTTGGACCTCCCCGATAATGCTGCCCGCTGGAACCGGTCGCCGGAGCGGTGCGCGGTGGCGGCGTGGCCGCGCGGGTTTATCGGCTTACGATGCGCGCCACGGCGGTTCGTTCTTGCCGCCGGCGATACTGCGCAGGCGCGAGCGTCGCGCCGCGTCCAGGCTTTGCGCCGCGCCTATGCGCTTGCGCGCCGGCTGTGAAAAGCCGCCTTCCATGCCCCCCCGGGCCTGCATCGGCGATTGCCATCGCCGCGCCGCCGAGCGCGGCGCGACAACTCTCGACCGATCGAATGCCACAAGCATCAGCGCGGCGAACCAGCAGGTGACGATAACTGCCGCACTGGTATAGGCCGCCCCGTAAAATCCGCCGAGGATCGATCCGGCGATCGCACCCATCGCAAACACCGCGAAGTGCCATGGGGTCAACCATTTGCGGCTGGCTTCACTGACCTTCCGCGTCTTCATCTGGCACGCGCCCTCAACTTCCCGTTGACAAAGCCCATTGTCGCGCCCCATTCGTTTGATGACAAGAGCCTTATCAACAGGTATCGCGAGATATCGCGCCGGCGCCGATAGGTTTATCGAAAGGGCTGCGCAGCGCTTCGATAGCGGCTGCCAGACCGGACGCGGCTGGCGCCGGGCACCGTTTCAACCGCCCGTCGCCGCGCGCTAAAGTTAACTGCCCGAGCGAGAACCACCAGAACCACGGATGGCGATGGACGAGCGTTACGACCCGAAGAAGATCGAGCCCCGCTGGCAGACCGAGTGGGACCGTGCCGACCTCTACCGCACGCGCGAGGACCGCGAGCGGCCCAAATTCTACGTGCTCGAGATGTTTCCGTATCCCTCGGGCGACGGCCTCTCGGTCGGCCATCTGCATAACTACGTGCCCTGCGACGTAATCGGCCGCTACAAGCGCATGGCCGGCTTCAGCGTGCTCCATGCGATGGGCTGGGACGCTTTCGGCCTGCCGGCCGAGAACGACGCCCTGCTCAAGGGCCTGCATCCAAAGGAGACCGTGCCGCGCTATGCGGCCAACTTCAAGCGCCAGTTGAAGCTGGTCGGATGCGCCTACGACTGGTCGCGCGAAATCAACTCCTCCACCCCTGAGTATTATCGCTGGACGCAGTGGTTCTTTCTGCTGATGCTCAAGCGCGGCCTCGCTTTCCGCGCGATGGGTTCGCAATGGTGGTGCGAAAAGTGCCGCACCATCCTGGCCAACGAGCAGGTGGTCAACGGATGCTGCTGGCGGCACACTGACACGCCGGTCACCAAGAAGGACCTCGAGCAGTGGTTCTTCAGGATCACCGACTACGCCGACCGTCTGCTCGAAGACCTCGACGGGATCGACTGGCCCGAGCCGATCAAGTTGATGCAGCGCAACTGGGTCGGGCGCTCGGAAGGCGCGGAACTCGCGTTCCCCGTCGAAGGACATCCGGGGAGCGAGGTGCGCTTTTTCACCACGCGTCCGGATACGGTGTTCGGCGTCTCCTTCATGGTGCTCGCTCCCGAGCATCCGCTGGTCGCCGCCATCACCACGGCCGAGCAGCGCCGGGCGGTCGAGGAATACGTCGGGCAGGCGCGCCGACAAAGCGAGATCGAGCGACTTTCGACTGTGAAGGAGAAGACGGGCGTCTTCACCGGCGCGTATGCGCGCAATTGCTTCAGCGGCAAGCGCGTGCCGATCTGGATCGCCGATTACGTCCTGATGGGCTACGGCACCGGCGCGATCATGGGCGCGCCGGGTGAGGATCAGCGCGACTACGAGTTCGCTAAAAAATATGACATCGAGATTCCACTGGTCACCGCGCCTGCCGATGGCAGCGCGCCGCCGGCCGACCGCGCGTTCTCAGACTATGGCGTAAACATCAACTCCGCCGGAGAGGATCTGAATCTCAATGGGATGAAGACCGCGGACGCGATTCGCGCCGTATGCAGATACGCGGAGGAGCACGAGATCGGCCGCGCCACCGTCACTTACCGCATGCGCGACTGGCTGATTTCGCGCCAGCGCTACTGGGGATGCCCGATCCCGATCGTTTACTGTCCGCGCGACGGTATCGTGCCGGTGCCCGAGGATCGGCTTCCGGTGATGCTGCCGGACATGAAGAACTACCAGCCGTCGGGCACCGGGCGCTCGCCGCTCGCCAACGCGCCCGAGTTCGTGAATACGACCTGTCCCAAATGCGATGGGCCGGCCCAGCGCGAGACCGACACGCTCGACGGCTTCGCCTGTTCGTCGTGGTACTTCCTGCGCTTCGCCTCGCCGCATTACGACCGCGGTCCGTTCGAGCCCGCCGAAATGGACTACTGGCTGCCGGTCGACCTCTACGTCGGCGGCGCCGAGCACGCGGTGATGCATCTGCTGTATGCGCGGATGTGGACCAAGGTGATGTTCGACGCGGGCATGGTGAAGTTCAAGGAGCCGTTCGCCGTGTTGCGCAACCAGGGCATGATCTGGGCCGCCGACGGCCAGAAGATGTCCAAGAGCAAGGGCAACGTGGTCACGCCCGACGCGATGGTGGAGAAATACGGCGCCGACGCGCTCAGGCTGTGGGAACTTTTCATGGGGCCGTTCGAGGAGCCGACCAACTGGAACGAGGAAGGCGTGGTCGGCACCGCGCGCTATCTCTCGCGGGTGTGGAATGCGGTGCGGCGCTTTGTCGAGGCCGGATGCCCGCAAGGCAATCCGAGCAGCGAGACCACGCGCCGCGTGCACAAGACGATCAAGACCGTCACCGATCATCTCGAACGCCTGCGCTTCAACACCGCGCTTGCGACGCTGATGGACCAGCTCAATTACCTGATGAAGCTTGCGCCGGCGGATGCGGGACGTCTCGCGTTCGAGAGCTACGTCGTGATGCTCGCGCCGATGGCGCCGCATATTGCCGAGGAATTGTGGCGCGCTCTCGGGCATGAAACCTCGGTGCATCTCGAAGCGTGGCCGAAGTACTCCGAGGATCTCGCGCGCGACGAGATGATCACGCTGCCGGTGCAGGTCAACGGCAAGCTCCGCGACCGGCTGGTGGTTCCGGCCGGCGGCTCGGAGGAGGCCAACACCGCGCTGGCGCTGGCGAGCGAGGCGGTCCAGCGCCATCTCGACGGCAGGCAGCCAAAGAAGATCATCTACGTGCCCGACAAGCTCGTCAGCATCGTCACGTAAGCGGCTCGCGTGCGCCCGCGCCGCCGACCCTTGAAGGGCGGCGCGCGGTCGTGCGATGCTCACGCCCGCACGACATCCGCATCGTTTCCATTACACAAGGAGCCGTCCGCCCATGGCCGAGGATATTCTCAAGGTCGAACGTCAGCAGAATTATCTGACCATCACGCTCAATCGTCCGGAGAAGCGCAACTCGCTCAACGAGGCGCTGCTCGCGGCGATGGACAAGGCGTTTGCCGCGGTCGAGGACGACAAGGAGATCCGCGCGGTCATCCTGCGCGGCGCGGGCAAGAGCTTCTCCGCCGGGCTCGACCTGGCCGAAGCGGACCGGCTCGAGGGCGGGCACACGCCGGTGAGTATCGAGCGCACGTTCCATCGCCTCGAGCAGATCCCGGTGCCGACTATCGCGGCGGTGCAGGGCGCAGCGCTGGCGGGCGGATGCGAACTGGCGCTGCATTGCGACCTGCGCGTGGCGGCGGAGGACATGCGCATCGGCATGACCGTCGCGCGCGTCGGACTGGTGGTGCCCTATGACTTCATCCGCAAGCTCGTCGAGATCATCGGCTCGGCCAACACCGCGCAGATTCTCTATACGGGCGAGCCGGTCAACGCCCAGCGCGCGCTCGCGATGGGGATGGTGCACGAGGTGGTGCCCAACGACAAGCTCGACGCGGCCGCGGTCGCATGGGCGGAGAAAGTGTCGGCCAACGCGCCGCTCTCGCTGCGCACGATGAAAAAGAGCCTGCGCCGCTCGCTGAGCTGCGCCAACGACACCTGGCACGACGACATCCTCGAGATGGGCCGGATGGTGCGCGCGAGCAAGGACGCGCGCGAGGGCGTGCGCGCGTTCCTCGAAAAGCGCAAGCCCATCTGGCGCGCCGAGTAGCTCGAGCGTCGTGAGCGCCGCGCCGATGGCGGCGCTCTGTCCCGCAAACGACATGCGCGGCCGGATGGCGCCGCCGCAAACTTCCTCGCGGCTAGAATTCGTCGTGGCGCTGCAGCGCGCGGCGCAGCGCGGCCACGTTCTGCACCAGGATACTGGGCAGGTTGAGAGTTCCCGCAACCGCCGAATACGGATAGAGCCGCGAGTTGATATGCGCGTGCAGCGGCAGGCCCTCGCCCTGGTGAATTTCATAATCGAGCGGCAGCGGCCCAAGCACGCGCAGGATGCGGCAGAGGGCGCGGGCGAACTCCTGCAGCCCGGCCGGTTCGAGATCGACCAGCGTTCCGCGAAAGCGCGGCATGATCACGTCGTAGCTGCGCGGGAACGCGCCGATCGGGTTGGCGAAGCTGACCACGCCGCCGCGCCGCTCGATCAGCAATCCCAGCCGTTCGACCAGTTCGAGCAACTCCTCCCACAGCCCCGGCGAGCGCCGTTCGGCCTCGGCTTCGGCGACGAGCGCCGGCAGCGCGGCGGGCGCGCCGATGATCTGCTGATGCAGATGGGGCTGCGAGGCGCCGGACTCGCGGCCCTGGTTCTTGCGAATGACGATCGAGCGCACGGCGCTGTTCTGCACGGCGCGGCGGATGAGCGCAACGTCAGTCTGGATGAGCCGCAGAAAGTGCTCTTCGCCGAGCGCGCCGGTGCACATCAGGTCGCCGGCCGCGCGCGGATGCGGAGTGGAGAAGTGCCGCGGGTCCTCGACCACGATGTAGGATTCGTTGCGCCCGCCGGTAAGCTCGGCCGGCACGCGCGGAAACAGATTGTTGAAAACGCGCATCACCCATTGCGCGCCCGCGCCTGCCTTGCCCGGCGTGCCGTCGCCCTGCCATTGCGGAAAGTCGGCCGGCGTAACGCGCAGGATCTCCTCCGGCGCCATCGATTCATTGCCGGGACAGAAGGGGCACACGGCCTGCGCCCGCGCCACTTCTTCTGCAGTGAGCGTCGGCGCTTCGGGATCGAGTTCGCTGCGGCCGCCGAGCGTGAAGGCGAAGCTTTTGCCGCGCACGTCAACGACGTAGGAAATTACGCCGTTGATCGGGTTTTTGATCCATACCAAGGCGCCGTCGCGAAGCTCGTATTCGATCGGCATCGTCAAACTTGTATCCTTGCCCGCAGCGGCTTTTCAACGCGCGCCGCGGCGAGCGCGCCCGATGTACCGGCGACGTCGCGCGTCAACGGCCGAATCGAACGCACTGCCTTGACAGTGCCGGGGGGCTCGGTTATCGATTTTAGGGGACGCGCGTATTGCGCATGGGCGATTCGGGGTCTGGCGCTCCGCTCACGGGCGGGCACCAGGCTTTTTTTTGGCCGTCGCCCGGCGCATCCCCGTCCCAGGCAGCAGTGAAACATCCAACGAAAAAATATCTCTTTACCCCAGGCCCCGCGCCGGTCCCGCCCGAGGTGCTGCTGGAGATGGCGCGTCCGATGATTCATCACCGCACGCCTGAGTTCAGCGCCGCGCTTGACCAGGCGCGCGAGCGGATGCGCCCGCTGTTCGGCACGCGCCAGGAAGTGATCCTGCTTGCCGCGAGCGGAACGGGCGCGATGGAGGCGGCGGTTATCAACCTGCTCGCGCCGGGCGATCACGCGATTTACATAAACGGCGGCAAATTCGGCGAGCGCTGGGGCAAGCTGCTCGGCGCCTACGGCATCGTCGGCCATGAAATCCGCGTGGAATGGGGCCGCGCTGTGCGGCCGCAACAGGTGGAAGAAGCGCTGCGCGCAAATCCCCAGGCGCGCGCCGTATTGATGCAGGCGAGCGAAACCTCGACCTGCGCGGTTCATCCGGTGGCCGAGGTGGCGGCGCTCACCCGTGCGCGCGACACGATGCTGGTGGTCGATGGCATCACTTCGGTCGGCGTGTTCGAGCAGCGGATGGACGAATGGGGCGTGGACGCGATGGTTACCGGCAGCCAGAAGGCGCTGATGCTGCCGCCTGGGCTCGCCATGACCGCGCTTTCCGAGCGCGCGCTCGAACGCGTGCGGCAGGCCCGCGCTCCGCGCTACTACTTCGACCTGGCGCGCGAGTTGAAGGCGCAACGCGACGAGCATACGACCGCATGGACCGCGGCGGTCTCGCTGGTCATGGGTCTCAACAAGTCGCTCGAGCTGATCCACGCCGAGGGTCTGCCGCAGGTCTTCGCGCGTCATCGCGCGATGGCCGAGGCGACACGCGCCGCCGCGCCCGCGCTGGGTCTGAGGCTGATGGCCCCCGACAATCCCGCGCCCGGCGTCACCGGCATCCTCACGCCCGAAGGCCTCGACGGCTCGAAGCTGGTACGCTACATGCGCGACGAGCTGGGCGTGTCGGTGCAGGGCGGGCAGGACCAGATGAAGGGCAAGCTGGTGCGCATCGGGCACATGGGCTATCTGAGCCCGTTCGACATGCTCATCGCGATCGGCGCGTTGGAGATGGCGCTTGCGCATCTCGGATACAAATTCGAGCGCGGCGCGGGTGTGGCCGCGGTCGCGCGCTGCCTGGCGCAAGGGACTTGAAGCGTCGCATGGGCGAGACCAAATTTCGCGTGCTGCTGAGCGATCCGCTCAACGCGCAGGGGGTCGAGGTCTTCAGGCGCTATCCCGAGATCAAGGTCGAGAGCAGAACCGGTCTGAAACCGGAGGCGCTGGCCGAAATAATCGCTCCCTATCACGCGCTGGTGGTGCGCAGTGCCACGCATGTGACGCGGGAGGTGATCGAGCGTGCCGACGCCCTGCGCGTAATCGGCCGCGCCGGCGTCGGCGTGGACAATATCGACCTCGAGGCGGCGACGCGGCGCGGGATCGTCGTGATGAACAGTCCGCTCGGCAACAGCGTCACCACTGCCGAGCACGCGATCACGATGATGATGGCGCTCGCGCGGCATATCCCGGCAGCGGCCGCCGCGGTGCGCGCGGGCCGCTGGGATCGCGGCAAATTCACGGGTATTGAGGTGTGCAACAAGACGCTCGGCGTCATCGGCCTGGGCAACATCGGACGCATTGTCGCCGAGCGGGCGATCGGTCTGCGTATGAAGGTGATCGGTTACGATCCGATCCTGACCGCCGAGGCGGCGGCGCGCATCGGGGTCGAGATGGTGACGCTCGAGCAGCTTTACCGGCGCGCCGATTTCATCACCGTGCATACGCCGCTCACGCGCGATACCAGGTCGCTGGTGGGCGAAGCAGCGTTCGCGATGATGAAGCCCGGCGTCCGGATTATCAATTGCGCGCGCGGCGGAATCGTCGATGAGCGGGCGCTGGCGGCGGCGCTCGAAGCGGGCAAGGTTGCAGGCGCGGCGCTCGACGTGTTCGTCGAGGAGCCGCCGCCGCGCGATCATCCGCTGCTGCGCTTCGAAAACGTGATCGCCACCCCGCATCTGGGCGCGGCGACCGACGAGGCGCAGATCCAGGTGGCGATCGATATTGCCCAGCAGACCGCCGAGTTCCTGCTCAACGGCGCGATCAGCCATTCGGTCAACATGCCGGCGCTCTCGCCCAAGGAGCTCGAGACCCTCGGGCCGCATCTGCGCCTGGCGGAGCGGTTGGGCCGGCTCGCCGCGCAGCTTGTCGCCGAGCCGCCCACGCGCATCACGATCGGGCTGGGCGGCGAGGCGGCGGGGCTCAAGGCTGAGCCGATCACGGCCGCCGCGCTCAAGGGGCTGCTGAGCGGCTTTCTCGACCAGGAATTCAACTACGTGAGCGCGCCGTTCATCGCGCGCGAGCGCGGCATCAGCGTGACCGAAAGCCGCTCGCGCGAGACCACCGACTACATCAATACGCTGACGCTCAGCGTGAGCACGGCGGCCGGCATCCATGAAGTCGCCGGCGCAGTGATCGGCAATCGCGGGCTGAGATTGATTCGTATCGACGGCTATCGCGTCGAGGCGGTGCCCGAGGGCTACTTCCTGATGCTGCACAATCGCGACGTGCCGGGCGTGGTCGGCGCGGTGGGTTCGATGCTGGGGCAGGCCGGCGTCAACATCGCGGGGCTGGAACTGGGGCGCGATCGCGCCGGCGGCACGGCGCTCAGCCTGGTCGAGGTTGACGGCGCGGTGCCGGCCGAAGTGATCGAACGGCTCAAAACGATCCCGGCCATTACTTCGGCCGCATTGCTCAAACTCTAGATGGATGCGCGAACCTTCGATGCTGCGGCCGGCGCAATGCGCCGCACGGCATCGCCGCGCGCGGATGTAACTCGATGAAGACAGTGGCGGTGGTCGGCACTCAATGGGGCGACGAGGGTAAGGGCAAAATCGTCGATCTGCTCGCGGCGGACGCCGACGTGGTGGTGCGCTTCCAGGGCGGCAACAACGCCGCGCACACGCTGGTGGTGGATGGCGAGAAATTCATCCTGCGGCTGATTCCCGCCGGCGCGCTGCATCCGGGCAAAGTCTGCGTGATCGGCAATGGCACGGTGGTGGACCCGCTCGCGCTGGCCGAGGAGATCGCAGCGCTGCGCGCGCGCGGGCGGTTTCTCGACGATGACCTGCTGAAGCTCAGTTGCGACGCACACATGGTGCTGCCCTACCATCGCGCAATCGATCGCGCGCGCGAGGCGCGAGCCGGCCGCCGCGCGATCGGCACCACCGGCTTCGGTATCGGGCCGGCGTACGAAGACAAGATGGCGCGCGTCGGAATCCGCTTCGACGAACTAAAGAACCCGCGGCGCTTCGGCGAAAAACTCGCGCGCAATATCGCCGAGAAAAACAAGTACCTGGCGGCGATGCTCAAGGCCAAGCCGCTCAAGGCGAAGGAAATCGCCAATCAGTTGGGGCGCGTGCGCGCGCGGATCGTGCCGTACCTGTGCGATACCGGCGCGTTCCTGGCCGAGGCGATTGCCGCCGGCCGGCGCGTGCTGTTCGAGGGCGCGCACGGCACCATGCTGGACATCGATCATGGCACGTATCCGTTCGTGACCTCGTCCAACTGCATCGCGAGTGCGGTGTTCTCAGGCGCGCCGCTGGCGCCGGGACGCCTGGAGGCGGTGCTCGGCATCAGCAAGGCGTACACCACGCGCGTCGGTGCCGGGCCGTTTCCGTCGGAGATCAAGGGCGTGCTGGCCAACCGTCTGCGCACCGAGGGTGAAGAGTTCGGCAGCGCCACCGGACGGCCGCGGCGAATCGGATGGTTCGACGCGGTGCTCGCGCGGCTGGCGGTGCGGCTCAACGGGATGTGGGGGCTCGCGCTCACCAAGCTCGACGTGCTCACGGGAATGGATCCGTTGCGCATCTGCGTCGCATATCAATTCGGCGCGAAACGCTACGATGAGATGCCGCCCGGGCGCGGCGTGCTCGAACGCGCGCGGCCGATTTACGAGGAGCTGCCCGGATGGCGCGAAAGCCTGAGCGGCGCGCGCGCGCTCGGCGATCTGCCGACCGCGGCGCGGCACTACCTCGAGCGCATTGCCGAACTGGCCGGCGTGCCGCTGGCGATGGTCGGCGTCGGCGCCGCGCGCGAAGCGACGATCGTGCTCAACAATCCGTTTCGCGACTGAGCGCCCCCCAAGAGATCGCGCACGGCACGCTGGCTGGCGTTCGCTCCTATGGTTTCGCTGTCGCCAGGTCGTGCAGCGCCTGCGCGCATTCGACCGGATGCGTGAACATTACCTCGTGCCCGCTCTTGATGAACTTGAGCGTCGGACTCCTGAGCCGGCTCGAGAAGTGGGGATGCCAGTTGGGCGCGCCCGCGACCGGCGTACGATCGTCTTCGCACACGATATAGCTGCTCGGAATACCGGTGGCGAAGTAGGGCGCCATCGCAACCGGCGCGAACAGCGGCGCCATGGGCTGCGGGCACAGCGCCGACCTGACGTAGTCCTGGAGCGGCGGCGGCACGTCGTTGAAGATGCCGTCGAGAAATTCCTGACCCATCAGATCGATCGTCAGCGAGCGTTCGGGCTGTGAGTCGGCCGCCGCGGCCAGCGGCGAGGTCGCCGGATCGACGATCGGCTGGCCGTCGAGTGCGACCAGCGCGGTCACCCAGACCACGCGCTTGATGCGCGACGGGATGCGCGCGGCGACGCCCGGTATCGTCAGGCCGGCGAGACTGTGTCCGGCGAGCACCACGTTGCTCAGATTGCGCTCTTCGATGAATCCGGCGACGCTTTTGACATAGCTCTCCAGCGTCACCTGCGCGCGATCGGCGCGGTTCATACCGTGTCCTGGCAGATCCACTGCCCAGGCGCGATCGCCCAGCCGCTCGAGCTGATTGATCACCGCGGCCCAGCACCACGCCCCGTGCCACGCTCCATGCACCAGCACAAACGTTTCTGCCATTCTTTCCTCCGGCCGGCGGATTTCCCGGCCCCTCCGGTTGCAAATCAAATCAGTTGAACATCAGGACGGTCCGCGCGACCTCGCCCGCCTCCATCGCGCGGAAGGCTTCGTTGACGTCGTTTAGAGGCGCGCGTCGGCTCACCATGTCGTCGAGATTGAGCCGTCCCTGGCGGTAGAAGTCGAGATACTTGGGCATGTCGAGCCGGAAGCGGTTCGATCCCATGTAGCAACCCTGGATGCGCTTTTCGACGAAGAAGTGGCCGGCGTTGAGTTCGATTTTCTGCCCGGTAGGAATCGCGCCGACCAGCGTGGCGGTGCCGCGCGGCGCAAGACAGTAAAAACATTGCTCGGCCACCTGCCGGTTGCCGATCGCCTCGAACGAGTAGTCGACGCCGCCCTGGCTGATGCGTTTGATCTCGCGCACGGCGTCGCCCGCAGAGGCATTGACCGTGTCCGTGGCGCCGAAATGCCTTGCCATCGCGAGCTTGTTGTAGAGGAGATCGACCGCGATTATTCGCCGCGCGCCGGCGATGCGCGCTCCCTGTATCACTGAGAGCCCGACCCCGCCCGCGCCGAAGACCGCGACCGTCGAGCCGGGCGCGACCTGCGCCGTGTTCAGCGCGGCGCCGACGCCGGTGGTGACCGCGCATCCGAGCAGCGCGCCGCATTCGAGCGGTATGTCGTTCTCAACCTTCAGTACCGCGCGCTCGTGCAGCAGCATCTTTTCCGCGAACGCCGCGAGATCGACGAACTGATGCAGCGGCGCGCCGTTTTGCGAGAGCCGCGGTCGCGCGCCCGGCGCGCGCTGGCATGCGGCCCGGTCCGCGCACAGATGCGGCCGTCCCGCGATACATTGCGCGCAGTTGCCGCAGTAGAGCGAAGTGCACGCGATCACGTGATCGCCGGGCGCGACCGAGGTCACGTCGCGTCCTACACCTTCGACGATGCCTGCCGGTTCGTGGCCGAGGATCGCGGGCGGTTTCAGGGGGAGGAGTCCGTGGACGTAATGCAAGTCGCTGTGGCACACGCCGCTGGCAACCGTGCGCACCAGCACCTCATGCGGAGCGGGGTCGTCGATTTCGATCTCTTCGATGGTGAGCGGCGCCTTGGGTGCGCGAAAGACGGCGGCCTGGATTTTCATTGCGATTTCCTTGGGGTTGATCCCTGAACTCTATAGAACAGTCGGCAAAATCCTGAAAGCGCAAATCGTACAAGCGGTGTGCCGTCCGGCGGCCGACAATGATAATAGAAGCGCTCGGAGTATATGCCATGCCACCTTCACGCGTCGCCTTCGAAATCACGCGCGGGCTCGCCCGCATCACTTTCATCAATCCGGCGCGCCATAACGCGATGGACCTGCAGTTCTGCAATGAGCTGGCCGATGCCGCAACGCGATGCGCGTCCGCACCCGGACTCAAGGCGGTATTGATCGCGGCAGCGGGCGATGTGTTCTGCGTCGGCGGCGATATCAAGGAATTTGTCGCAAACCGCGAGCGGCTGCGCGAGCATGTGCTGACCACGGCCGCGCAGTTTCATGTCGCGGTCGCGCGCCTGCATCATTTGAGCGCTCCGTTGATCGTGGCAGTGAATGGCACCGCTGCCGGCGGCGGCTTCAGCATGGTATGCGCCGCGGACCTGGCGATCGCGAAGCGCTCGGCCAAATTCAATCCGGCCTACACTCGCTCGGGGCTCACGCCCGACGGTGGTGGGACCTGGTTCCTCACGCGAATAGTTGGCTGGCGCAGAGCGTTCGAGATCTTCGCAACCAACCCGACGCTCGGCGCCGATGATGCCTGCGCACTCGGAATCGTTTCGCGCGTGGTCGACGATACGGAGTTCGATGCAGAAGTCGCGCGCATAGCGCGGCAGATAGAAGATGGGCCCGCGGGCGCGTTGTGCGCGCTTAAGCGGCTGGTGCGCAAGAGTCTCACCGCTTCGCTGGATGAGCATCTCGAGGCCGAAGCGGTTTCGATCGCAACCCAGGCCGATCTTCCCGAGACGCAGGATCGGCTCGCGGCTTTTCTCGGCCGCTCGAAATAGGGGGGCGGCGGATCAGGTTGCCCGCCGCATCAGCTCGCTCGCGATGATGAGCTTGCGGATTTCCGTGGTGCCCGCGCCGATTTCGAGCAGCTTGGTTGCGCGGTAGAGCCGGTTGATCTCGGTTTCGCGCATGTAGCCTGCGCCGCCATGGATCTGCACCGCGTCATTGATCACGCGCGAGCAGGCCTCGGCCGCGTACAGGATGCAGGCGGCGGTGAGCTTGTGGATGTCGCCGCGCCCGCCCGCGCCGATTTCGAGATCGTTCGACTCGGCCATCGTGCGGTAGCAGAAGGTGCGGATCGTCTCGACCGCCGTGTACATGTCGGCGAGCTTGGCCTGCACCATCTGAAACTCGCCGATCGCGCGTCCGAACTGCCTGCGCGTGCGCGCGTACTCGAGCGCGAGCTCGAAAGCACGCTCGGCCATCCCCAGGTTGATCATCGCGATGATCGCGCGCTCGAGGTCGAGCCCGCTCATCACCACCGCGACGCCGTGGTTCTCTTCGCCGACCAGGTTGGCCGCCGGCACCACGCAATCCTCGAACACCAGTTCGGCGGTGGTGCTGCCGCGAAAGCCCATCTTGTCGAGCTTCTGTGCGACCTGGAAGCCGGGGAAATTTTTTTCGACCACGAACGCCGAGATGCCCTTGGCGCCGCGCGCCTTGTCGGTCTTCGCGTAGATCAGCAGCACGTCGGCGATCGGACCGTTGGTGATGTAGAGCTTGCGGCCGTTGAGCACGTAGGTGTCGCCCGCGCGCCGCGCCGTCGTGCCCATCGCGCCGAGCGCGTCCGAGCCGGCCTCGGGCTCGGTCAGGCCGAGCGCGCCGATCGCGCTGCCGTCGCACATGCGCGGCATGTAGCGGCGGCGGATGTCGTCGTTGCCGTTGCGATAGATGTTGTTGAGGCAGAGGTTCTCGTGCACGGCGTACGACAGCGCAACCGCCGGGTTCCATCGCGCAAAGGCCTGCGTGATGAGGCCGGTGGTGAAGAAATCGCCGCCGCTGCCGCCGTACTCGGGCCCGACGGTCACGCCCAGATAGCCCATGCGGCCGAGCGTCGGCATCACGTGCGGCGGCCACCATTCGTCGTTGTCCATCCGCTGCTGCAGCGGGAACAGCTCGTTGCGGGCGTAGGTGTCGGCCTGGTCGAGAATTTCGCGCTGCTCGTCGCCGAGCGCGAAGCTCGCGGCGCTGCTGATTCGCTCTCGCTGGGCCATGGTGTTCCTTGCGCGCGCTCGATTCGCGGGGTTTGCTTGACTTTGAAAACCTAACGATATTCACTCTCGCGCCGGATACAAGAGCGCATTTATCCATGCATCGGCCGATTCGCACAGTGCTGGTCGCCAATCGCGGCGAAATCGCGATGCGCGTGCTGCGGACCGTCAACGCTATGGGCCTGCGGGGCGCGCTGGTTTATCACGCCGCCGACCGCGACGCGCCGGCTGTGGCTGCCGCCGACCTGGCAATTCAAATCAACGGCGCGACGCCGGTGGGCGCCTACCTGAACGTCGAGGAGATCCTCCGCGCCGCTGAGCAGGCGCAAGCCGACGCTATCCATCCGGGCTATGGGTTTCTCTCGGAAAATGCCGCCTTCGCGCGCCGCGTCGCCCAGGCGGGCCTCGCATTCATCGGACCCTCGCCGGAGGCGATCGAGTTGATGGGCGACAAGGTGCGCGCGCGGAGCTTCGTCGAGAGCCGCGGATTTCCGGTCGCGCCTTCGGCGATCGAGGACGACGCTCCCGCAAGCTTCGTCGCCCGCGCGCGCAAAGTCGGATTCCCGCTGCTGATCAAGCCCGCGGCCGGCGGCGGCGGCAAGGGAATGCGCATCGTGCGCGAGGCGGCCGCGCTCGAGAGCGAAATCGCGCGCGCGCGCTCGGAAGGCGAGCGCTATTTCGGCGACGGCAGGCTCTACGTCGAGCGTTACGTCGAGCGCCCGCGCCATATCGAGGTGCAGGTGCTCGGCGATGCGCACGGCAACGTGGTACATCTGTGGGAGCGCGAATGCTCGGTGCAGCGGCGCTTCCAGAAAATCATCGAGGAGACGCCGTCGCCCGCCCTCGATCCGGATCGCCGGCGGCAAATCTGCGCCGCGGCAGCCGGAATCGCGCACGCCGCCGGTTACCGCAACGCCGGCACGGTTGAATTCATTTATGCCGAGGACGGCTCCTTCTATTTTCTCGAGATGAACACGCGCCTGCAGGTCGAGCATCCGGTCACCGAGATGGTCACTGGTCTGGACCTGGTCGAGCAGCAGATCCGAGTCGCGATGGGTGAGCGGCTGAGCTTAGCTCAGGGCGAGGTTGGCCGGCACGGCCATGCGATCGAGCTGCGCATCTATGCCGAAGAGCCGGCGCGCAATTTCACGCCCGCTACCGGCCGGATCGTGCGGCTTCGGCTGCCCCAGGGCGAGGGTATTCGGATGGATTGCGGCGTGCGCGAAGGACAGGCAGTGACCGCGGCGTTCGATCCGATGCTTGCGAAGCTGATCGCATACGGTGCCGACCGCGAACAGGCGATCGCGCGCGTGCGTCTCGCGTTGGCGCGCCTCGTGCTGCTGGGCTGTCCCACCAACGCGTCGTTTCTCGACCGCCTGATCGCGCATCCGGCGTTCGCGCGCGGCGAGATTCACACCGGGTTTCTCGACGCGCATCCGGAACTCGCGGCCGATTCGCCGATCGAGCCCGACGCGCGGCTGGCCTTGCTCGCGGCCACCGCGCTCAGCCATCCGCAGGTGCTCGAGACGGCATACGCGGTGCCCGAGCCGCTCGCGTCGATCGGCGGCTGGCGCAACTGAGATGTTTCACCTGTTCGCGATCCGCGACGAGAAGCTGAGCGCGGCGCTCGCGCGGCGCGGCCGCGCCTACGTGCTGCTCCATGACGGGCGCGAATATCCGGTTGCGCTGCGTCAGCTTCCAGACGGCGCGGCCGAAATAGAAGTCGCCGGCAACGTCGCGCGCGTCGTTATCGCGCGCGAGGGTGACGACACCTTCGTTCGCCTGGGCGGCGAATCGTACGCGGTGCGCTGGATCGATCCGCTGGACAGGCTGGCGCACGCGGGCGGCGCCTCGCTCGACGACGTCGCGCTCGCACCGATGCCGGGTACGGTGGTCGCCGTGCAGATCAAGCCGGGCGAGAGGGTGACGCGCGGCCAGACGATGATGGTGATCGAGAGCATGAAGCTCGAGACCGCGATCGTGGCGTGGCGCGACGGCGTGATCGAGACGCTGCACGTCTCGGCCGGGCAGACCTTCGAGCGCGCCGCGCCGCTGGTGACGCTCGCGGCTTCGCGCGAGGAGTAAAGGGAAGCATGCGCCGAATCGAAAGCCGGCTCGACATCAATTCGGAGAATTTCCGGCTCAATCGCGAGCACAACGAGCGGCTCGCGGCGGAACTGCGCGAGCGTCAGCGGCGCGCGCGCTATGAGCGTCCGCAGCGCGATCTGGATCGGCTCGCGCGGCAGAAGAAGATGTTCGTGCGCGACCGCATCGACCTGCTGCTCGATCCGGGCACGCCCTTTCTCGAGCTGTCGACCCTCGCCGCCAACCAGGCCTACGACGGCGAGGTGCCAAGCGCGGCGCAGGTCAGCGGTATCGGAGTGGTCGGTGGGCGCGAAGTAATCGTGCATGCGGACGACGCCAGCGTTAAGGGCGGCGCGTGGTATCCGCTCTCGGTCAAGAAGATCGTGCGCACGCTGGATATCGCGATCGAAAACCGCCTGCCGGTGATTCATCTGTGCGACAGCGCGGGTGGATTTCTGCCGCTGCAGGCGCAATTTTTCGCCGACCGCTACTACGCCGGCCGGATCTTCCGCAACCAGTGCACGCTCTCGCGCATGGGCGTGCCGCAAGTCGCGATCGTGCTCGGCCATTGCACCGCGGGCGGCGCCTACATTCCGGCGCTGAGCGACTATTCGGTGATTGTGCGCGGCACCGGCGCAATTTTTCTCGGCGGTCCGCCGCTGGTCAAGGCGGCGACCGGCGAAGAGGTCAGCGCCGACGACCTGGGCGGATGCGACCTGCATACGCGCGTGAGCGGCACCGCCGACTATCCGGCGCACAGCGAAGAGGAGGCAATCGCGATCGCGCGCGATATCGTCGCGCGCCTGCGACGCCCGCAAAAGGCGCTCGAGTGCGGCGAGGCCGAACCGCCGTACTACGATCCGGCCGAACTCTACGGCGTGATCCCGCGCGACAACCGCGTGCAGTTCGACATGCGCGAGGTGATCGCGCGCATCGTCGACGGCAGCCGCTTTCACGAATACCAGCCCGCCTACGGGACCACGCTGGTCTGCGGCTACGCGAATCTGTGGGGCTACCAGGTCGGCATCCTTGCGAACAACGGCGTGCTGTTCAACGACAGCTCGCTCAAGGCCGCGCATTTCATGCAGCTCTGCAATCAGAACGTCACGCCGATGGTTTTCCTGCAGAACATCACCGGCTACATGGTGGGCCGCGAATACGAGATGCGCGGGATCACCAAGGACGGCGCCAAGATGATTATGGCGCTGGTCGGCTCGGAAGTGCCCAAGTTCACCGTCATCTGCAACGGCTCGTACGGCGCCGGCAACTACGGGATGGCGGGCCGCGCCTACGATCCGCGGCTGCTGTTCATGTGGCCGCAGTCGCAGATCTCGGTGATGGGCGCCGAGCAGGCGGCCAACGTGCTGAGCGAGGTCAAGCTGCGCCAGCTCGAGCGCGAGGGCGCAACCCTCACGCCCGAGCAGATCGCGGCGATCCGCGAGCCGGTGCTCGAAAGCTACCGCGCGCAGTCGAGCGCGTACTATTCGACTTCCGAATTGTGGGACGACGGCGTCCTCGATCCGGTCGACACGCGCAATGCGCTGGGCGTGGCGCTCTCGGCCGCCCTCAACGCGCCGATCGCGACTTCGCGCTACGGCGTCTTTCGCATGTGAGAGCGAAAAGCGCGCGACGCGCGATAGTTTCAGCCTGGCGGTCCGCAGAGGCTCTGTTCAGCAAGCGCCCGCGCGCTTTTGCAGGGAATCGGCGCCAGTTTACCCGTTGGTGTATTGGAACGGCGAATAGAACCCGTTCTTTTTCGAGATCTCCCAGCTATAGCCGTGATCCTGGTAACGCAGCTTTTCCGAACGCGAAACGACCGCCGGGAAGCCGGGCGCGATCGCCAGCGGATGACCGCTGACTGTTACCTCGCCGGCGGGCCCCTCGAGTCCCTGGATTGTCGCGTCCGCCACTTTGCCCACCCGGACCGAGCGTCGCTTACCGTCCGCGCGATACTCGATCGGAACGCTTTGGACCCCGAGCACTTCTCCGATGTGCTGAGCGACGCGTCCGGGATGGCCGCCCGCCTGACCGCTGAAGATTCTCGTCAGGGCGTCGCGCTGCGCCTGGGATGCGCGTGCGTCGAGATAGAGCGCCGCTTTCCACTTGACCTCGGCCATGTGGCCCGGACTGTGGACGGCAAGCGCCACGTTGAGGCCGTCGAGCGCGACGTCGCCGAAGCGGCCTTGATCGACGTGCCACGCGATCAGCACCGTGCATTCGCCTTCGGTGGGCGGACTCAGGAACACGCATGGGCAGGCGGTCTCGCAATTGCAGGTTTCGAAGTACGAGCCTTTGAGGGTCCACGACTCGGACATGGCGGTTATCCTCCCTTATGCTGCAGGGGCGAACGTGTTCGCCCTCGTTTGCTCCTCCCGGCAACGGTTCGCGACGGTGGGATGCGCGCCTCGATCGTGCGTCGCAAGCGGCGCAGGCCCGCGGCGATGCGGCTCGGATCGTCGTGCGCCCGCGCCATGACCACGGCACCCTCGATCACCATGAGGGTTTGCTCGGCCAGCGCGGCCGCCTCTCTTGGATCGCACGCGACCGGTCGGAAGAGCGGCGCCCATCTTTGCACCAGCGCTGCGAAAATCTCGGCCACTCGCCGCCGTATCGTCTGGCTCGTTTCGGCGAGCTCGCACGCGAAGTTCCCCATCAGGCATCCGTTGCGCCACAGTTGCGGTCCAATCGCCTCGAGATGGTCGAACAGGCCGCGCAGGCGCCGATACGGGTCAGGCATCGTCGCGTACGCGCCGCCGGCCACGCGCGCTACGCCGTCCTCGTAGAATCCGTTGAGGACGGCGAGCCCGAGTTCCTCCTTGGTTGCGAAAAAGTGGTAGAAGCTCCCCTTGGTAACTCCCGCTTTCGAGCAGATGTCGTCGACCGAGGTCGCGGCATAGCCGTATCTTAGCATGAGGTCGCGCGCCGTCCTGAGAATGCTCGTGCGCGAGGCGGCGGCTGCGGCCATGACGCCTGACTATACCAACCGGTCGGTCCAGTCAAGGCGCGCAGGATGAACCGCGGAGCCGGATGATTGGCGGAAAATCCCTAAGACGAAAGCGCCGGCGACGCCACGCAGCCGCAGCGGCGCGCGGGCTTTTCGCAGCGCCTTGCCGCACCGGACTCGCGCGGCGCATAATCCGGCAGCCGGCGCAATCGCCCGAAACTCAATTCCCGGATCGGCAGGAGCTGCCAATGAAGGTCGGATTGCTCGCATTCATCACCGATACCAGCGCCAGCCCGGCGGCCATCGCGCGCCGGGCGGAGGCGCTCGGCTTCGATTCGCTGTGGCTGCCCGAGCATCCGATCATCCCGTTTCATCATCGCACTCCCTATCCGGTCGGCGACGGAAAAATTCCCGAGAACTACGCCCATCTTCCCGACCCTTTTGTCGCGCTCGCGCTGGCGGCGGAAGCGACCACGCGGATCAAGCTCGGCACGGGCATCTGCCTGGTGCCGGAGCGCGAGCCGATTGTGATGGCCAAGGAGATCGCGACGCTGGATTTCTATTCCGGCGGGCGCGTGCTGTTCGGTATCGGCGGCGGATGGCTCGCCGACGAGACCGAAATTTTCGGCGTCGAGTTCCGCCGCCGCTGGCCGGTTACGCGCGAGTATATCGCCGCGATGAAACGCCTGTGGACCGAGACCGAAGCCTCGTTCGAGGGCAAATATGTCAAGTTTCCGCCGGTCAAGTCCTATCCGAAGCCCGCACAGAAGCCGCATCCGCCCGTGATTATCGGCGCCGGCGGTCTCGGCGCCGGCAACGAGCGCGCCTTGCGTGACGTGGTCTCGATGGGCGACGGATGGATGCCGATCGTGCTCACGCCGCCGCAGCTCGCTGAAGAATTGGGCAAGCTGCGCCGGATGTGCGGCGAGGCGGACCGCGACTTCAAGCGGCTGGACATCTCGATGCTGCTGATGGCGCCGGGCGACGATCCCGCGCGCGAATTGCGAGATTATGAGGCCGCGGGCGCGCAGCGCCTGGTGGTTACCGTGAATGCGCTCGCGCCAGACGTCTACGACCGCGAATTGGAGAAGTTCGCGCGCGGCTATCTGCGCTGAGCAGGCATACGGTTTTCGCGGCCGGCCCGACATCGTTGCGCCAGCTGCCGATCATTTGCGTGGAGCGGACACATGAATCCGAAGCATCCGCCGCGAACAGCCGGGATTGGACGTCGCGAATTCATCCGCGACGGCACGCTCGCAGGAGTCGGCGTCGGCATCGCGGCGCTGGCGGGTGTCGGCGCGGCCGCGATACCGCCGAATCCGGAAGTCCGCCACTATTCACCGCTTGGCCGCACCGGCATGAAAATCTCCGATATTTCGTTCGGCGCCGACCGGCTCAGCTCCGGGCAGGAAGACCTCGTACGCCATGCGTTCGACCGCGGAATCAACTATTTCGATACGGCCGAGACGTATCGGGGCGGCGATTCGGAAACGGCGCTCGGGCGGGCGCTGCGCGGCAAGCGCTGCAAGGTTTTCCTCACGTCCAAGACGCTGGCATGGCCCGACACCGATCGCGGCGCGATCATGCGGGCGCTCGAGGGCAGCCTTCGCCGCCTGCAGACCGACCACGTCGACGTGTACTTCAACCACGCGGTCAATGACCTCGAGCGGTTGAAGAACGCGGAATGGTACGAGTTCGCCGAGCAGGCGAAGCAGCAGGGCAAGATTCGTTTCACCGGGATGTCCGGCCATGCCGGGCATCTGACGAAATGCCTCGACCACGCGATCGACACGGGCAAGTTCGACGTCATTTTATGCGCGTACAATTTCGGCCAGGACCCGCGGTTTTACCAGCGCTTTCTCGGCGGGTTCGACATGGTCGCGCGCCAGCCCGACCTGCCGCGCGTGATTCGCAAGGCGCAGCAGCGGGGCATCGGCGTGGTCGTGATGAAAACGCTGATGGGCGCGCGTTTGAACGACATGCGCCCGTTCGAACGCGGCGGCGCGACCTTCGCCCAGGCCGCTTTCCGCTGGGCGCTGTCCAACCGCGACGTCGACGGTCTTATCGTGTCGATGACCGATCGCGCGCTCATTGACGAGTACCTGGGCGCCTCTGGCGCGCGCGCGGCGGATGACTCCGACCTGCGGCTGCTCGAGCGTTACGCGCGCGTCCATGGGGCTTCCTACTGCAGGCACGGCTGCGACGCGTGCGCCGGGTCCTGTCCCGTCGGAGTGCCGATCGCGGACGTGATGCGGACGCGGATGTACGCGGTCGATTACGGCGACCTGCGGCTGGCGCGCGACGAGTATGCGCTTCTCACGGCCGATGCGGGGGCCTGTCTGGCCTGCAGTGCGAAACCGTGCGTGGGCGCTTGCCCGCACGGGATCGCGATCGACGCCCTGACCGCGCCGACGCATCGCATGCTTGCGTCGATCGGCTAGATCGCTTCGACCGCATCCGCGTCGAAGCGTCTGGCGGGTTAACTCCCATACAGCGCTTTGTGCTATAGCGGTCTCGTATCTGAGAACGGCCCTCTAGCCTGCAGTTGCGAGGTGCAATGTGGCTAGTGACGTGTCGGTCGGTTCGTCTTCATCCGTAGCCTCCGAAAAGAGTGCCTTAACGGCGCGTGCGGCGGGTAACCCGCGGCGGCGAGCCAGGCGATGCGGGCCGCGATGGCGCGAACAGCCTTCGTGCGGCGCGGCACGGAACTGCCCATTCAACCCAGGGAGAAATGACAATGGCGGAATTCGATCTGGTGATTACCGGTGGGATGGTGATCGATGGTACGCGGATGCCCCGCTATCGCGGCGACGTCGGTATTAAGGACGGCAAGATCGCGAAAATCGGCCATCTCAAGCGCCATCAGGCGAAGCGCGCGATCGATGCGGAAGGCCTCAACGTGGTCCCCGGCTTCGTCGATCTGCACACTCATTACGACGCGCAGCTCTTCTGGGACCCGTACTGCACGATCTCCAGTTGGCACGGCGTGACTTCGGTCGTGATCGGCAACTGCGGTTTCGGCTTCGCGCCGGTCAAGCCCGCTTTGCGCGAGCGGGCGATGTTAACGATGACGCGCACGGAGGCTATCCCCTATGCCTCGATGAAGGCCGGCATGCCGTGGAATTGGATCACCTATCCGGAGTTTCTCGACAGCGTTGACCGTCGCCCGATGGGCATCAACCTTCTGCCCTTCATGCCGCTTGCGCCGCTGCTGGTATGGGTGATGGGTCTCGATGATGCGAAGTCGGGGCGGATGCCGACGGAGCGCGAGCACGTCGAGATGAAGCGTCTGCTGCATGAGGCGATGGACCGCGGTGCATGCGGATGGTCCGCGCAGCGCCTGGGCCGCAACAGCGTGCAGGCGGATTTCGACGGCAGTCCGATGGTTACCGACATCATGCACGACGAGACGGCGCTGGAACTTGCCGGCGTATTGGCCGAGCGCAACGAGGGCTTCATCCAGATGACCTATCTTCCCGAGAATATGTCCTACGAGGGCGACGGCGAGGGGCACGCCGAGCGTCATTACGAGGACCTCGCGCGGGTCAGCGGTCGGCCGATTCTCTACAACGTGGTGCTGGTCAACGATGCTCATCCCGATCGCTACCGCCATCAGCTCAGCTGGCTTGACGACTGCCGGCGCAAGGGCTTGCGGGTTTACGGCCAGGCCGAAACGATGGAGCAGAACTTCGCCTTTACTTTCAAAGACTGGAACTTGTGGGACGACATGCCGGCGTGGCGCGAATGCACGGTCGGCAAAATCGAGGATCGCCTGCTCAAGCTGGCCGACCCCGAACGGCGGCCCGAGTTGCGCAAGATCGAGGAGATGACCGGTCTGGTCACCAACAATGTGCGCGATATCATCGTGCTCGAATGTCGCGCACCTGAACTCAAGAAGTACGAAAATCAGACCATCGGCGAGATCGCCGGCGCCGAGGGCAAGCATCCGGTTGACGTGCTGCTGGATATTGCGGTTGCGGACGGCCTCAATGCCGAATTCTACACGCCGTCGATCAACCAGAAGCTCGAACATATGAGTGAGATGATCAGGTCTGACGTGGTTCCGATTTTTGGCCTCTCCGATGGCGGCGCACACACCAAGTTCTTCACCGGCGGCCGCTATGCCACCGAGACGCTGATCAAATTTGCGCGCGATAATCCCGTGATCTCGCTGGAAGAGGCCCACTGGAGACTGAGCGCCCATCCTGCACTGTGCGCCGGCTTCCGCAACCGCGGCACGCTCGTCGAGGGCGCGGCCGCAGATGTGGTGATCTACGACCTCGAGCGGCTGAAAATAATGCCGATGGAAATAGCGCACGATTTTCCGGGCGGCGAATGGCGACGCGTACAGCGCGCGGAGGGCTACCGCGCAGTCGTTCTCAATGGCGAGGTCACCTTCGAGGAGGGCCGCGAAACCGGCGCACTGCCCGGGCGCCTCTTACGCCACGGGGTGTGAACGGTTCCGCGCGCGATACGCAATCCGCGGCTGGTCAGCGGACCGGTTCGCTCATCGCCCCGACGAAGTGGTGCACGGCAGCGGCGTCGGCGGGCGCATCCGCCGGCAATGACGCGCAGCTCGCGCTGCTTTCGGGATTGTCCGACTCCGCCGGCGAGTCCGCTTGATGAGGTGTTGCATGCTCGCCGGTTTGTCCAGATGCGGTCGCCGGCGCGGAGACCGTCGTGCGGAGCCCTGCGATCCATCGGTGAAGGACGGACTGCTCGAGATTCTGCTGCGTGGCGGCGAGGAGAGATTGCACGTGTTTGCCGCGGATGGTCTGTTGGGTGTGCGACTTGCGCAGCAGGGTCGCGACCAGCTTGGTCTTCGTCAGCATGAATTCCGGGTCGGCCAGGGCCTCGGCCGTGAGCCGCAGAAGCTGCTGATGGTCGTGCCAGGCGCCGAGAATTTCCTGCAGTGACTTGAGAAGATCGAGCGCGGTCTCGGCCTCCCGATCGCCGAGGTCGCGCGCCATTTCGATCCGATAGCGCAGCCGCTTGGTACGCGTGCGAAGGAAGTGAATATCGCCGGGAGCGAAACCCTCGCAGGCCCGCGCCAGCGATGCGCGCCATTGCTCGTACGCTTCGCCGATTGAGCGCGACAACGTCTCGGACGGATGCGCGGACGCGGGCTGCGAGTCCGCCGCCAGGAGCTGCTCGGTGCGTTCGGCGAGCGTCAGCAGCCTGCGGCTGGCGAGTTTGCGCCGCGCACGGCGAATTCCGCGCTCGCGCTTGCTCGCCGCGAGATCGCGAATCATCGCGTACGCCTGTCTTTCTTCCGCGTTCCGCAGCCGGCGCAGCTTGCGGTTGAGCAGGTCGATCACGACGTCGCAGTCACGCCATACGCCCATCGCGCGCCGCGCCCGGCGGAGCGCGCGGACCGCGCCGCGCGCCTGCGGCGCGATCGGCTTGGCGCAACCGGCGGCGATGAGCTGCTGCAGGCGCCTGCTCCACACGCGGAGGTCGTGCACCGCACCCGCATCCTCAGCCGACAGCACCCTCACCAGGAGCGAAGTGAACTTGCGTTGACGATCGCGGAGGAGCTTTTCAAGCGCGGCGCGACGCGCGTCATTTTTTGAGGATTGCGGCGCATCCGCAGGACCTGGACCGGACAAATCGTCACCTCCACATGAACGCGGCTCAACTGAAATATAACGTTACTTTAACACGACCTTTCAAGAGCGCTCACGCGGCGCGTCTGCAATCAGAGCACAGGCTGACCTGGCTGTGCGGTTTGTGCTATCGGAGCCTGACCCGGGTAACTCCGGGTCAACGAGGTTGTTCAATGGCTTCGATGCAAAATCCGATCAGCCGATTTCCCGTGCCCCGCCTCTCTGACATGCCTGAGGACATTCGGAACCGAATCGAACAGGTCCAGGCCAAGGCCGGGTTCATCCCCAATGTGTTTCTCGCGCTGGCCCATCGCCCTGACGAGTTCCGCGCATTTTTCGCCTACCATGACGCTCTGATGGATAAGGGCGGCGGGCTGACCAAGGCCGAGCGCGAGATGATCGTGGTTGCGACCAGCAGCGCCAACCAATGCCATTACTGCGTGATCGCCCACGGCGCGATCCTGCGCGTGCGCGCGAAGAACCCGCTTATCGCCGACCAGATCGCGATCAACTACCGCAAGGCCGACATCGTGCCGCGGCAAAAAGCGATGCTCGATTTCGCGCTCGAGGTCGCGCTTGCGCCATGGCGGGTCGGCGAATCGCACTTCGAAGTCCTCAAAGGCCACGGCTTCAGTCAGGAAGACATCTGGGACATCGCCGCGATCGCGGCATTCTTCGCGATGTCCAATCGCCTCGCAAACGTGAGCGACATGCGCCCGAACGACGAGTTCTACAGCCTCGGCCGCGCTTAATGCATACGCGCCGGATGGCGCGGCCTGGTCGCGCGCCGCCGTGATCGATGCCGTGACCGGAGCGATAGCCATGCCGAACGCCGCGGTGTCGATCCGCTGGCGAATCAATTCGGCCTGGCTCATCGCGGCCGGCGCTCTGGCCGGCTTCGTCGCGGCGGGCCAGTTGGCCGGTTGAGCGCCACCGGCTCGCGCTCCTTGAAAGCCGGATGCGAAGGCGCTTGCCAAACCGCGTCGCACGCGCGTATGCGTCAAGCAATCACGCTCACTGGAGTATTTTTATGCCGCAGGCATGGGGCAGGGTCAGGATTCCCGCGGGCAAAAGGATCGCGGTCAATCTCGGCTGCGACTTCGATGCTCAGTCGCTATGGATCTGTCTCAACCGCACCTCGCCCGCGTACATGTCGCGCGGCGAATTCGGCGCCGAAGTCGGTTTGCCGCGACTGATGCGCCTGCTCGACAAGTATCGGGTCAAGACCACCTTCTGCATCCCCGGACATACCATCGATACGTGGCCCGAGCTGTGCCGCGAAATCGCCGCCGCCGGACATGAAATCGGCCATCACGGCTACGCCCATGAAAATCCGCAATCGCTCACGCTCGACGACGAAATCAAAGTGATGGAGCTCGGGCTGGCGGCGCTCGCGCGCATCGGGGTCAAGCCGCGCACCTATCGAGCGCCGTACTGGGACTTCAGCGATAACACGCTGGGACTGCTCGAGCGATATGGCTTCGATATCGACAGCAGCCTGCTCGCCAACGATTTTCATCCGTACTGGATCCGCCCGGTCGAAGTGCATACCGAGCGCGGCAACGTTTTCGGCTCGCCCGGGCGGATTCTCGAAATTCCGGGTCAATGGTATCTGACGGATTTCTCCCAGGTCGATTTCATCCCCGGCCTGCAGGAGGGGATGCGTCCGGCGGGCGACCTGCTCGATCGCTGGAAGGCGATTTTCGATTACGCGGTCGAGAACGAGGAAGGCGCGTGCTACGCGTTCGTGGTCCATCCGCAGTCGATCGGACGCGCGCACATGATCCCGCGGCTCGAAGAGCTGATCGTGCACATGCGGGACCGCGGCGCCTGGTTCGCGACGCTGTGCGAGATCGCCGACGCTACGGAGCGCGTCGGCTAATCGCCACGCGCCGTTGTCAGTCAATCGTCGTGCGACCTCGCTGACAGGTTGTGCGCCGGCGGCGGAATAGCCATTACGCGGCTCGCAATCCCTTCGGCGCAATATCCACTCCGCCGCCGGCAATTCTTTGATGAGTCAGACTTTTCGTCTCCTCACGGATTGTATGTAGTAGTTGAATGCTGATGCACAGCTCCGTCGTCGGACTGCGTAGTCGTGGTTGTAGTCGTGGTGGCGCCGGGCGGCTCGGAAGGTGGAATCTGCGCGGTCGGGCTGCGATATTCCCTGGTGTTGCTGTGGTAGCTGAAGCATCCGCCGGCGATGAGGATCGATAGGGCGGCCATCGCCGATATGACTATCGTCGGTCTGTTTCGTTGCATCTTGTTCCTCTCTTTTTGGGGGACGACTCCCGAATTGGCTGGTTTGATACACGGGCAAGACCTGTGCCGATGGTTTCGTCGCGGGATAATGCGCGATTCTGCGTTGTAATGACCCCCGGACTGCGCCGGATTAAGAAGTTTTTTCCGATGCCGAGGCGATGAATCCGAACGCCCGCCGTCACGACATCAGGGTCTGTTCGGCACGTAGCTACTTGATAGAAGGAGTTCCTGTTCCTGTCGCGGCGGGTTGCGCGGAATCGTCGCCGGATCCGGTTGCCGTTGGTCCGGATAGAGGCGCCGCCGTGTTCCGGATAACCAACGGAGTGGAAGTCGCAGCCGGTGGGCGAGGCGAACCGCCCGGACCAGGCATCGTGGAGGCTGCGGTCGGTGTGGTTGCTTCGACGGTCGTCGGAGTCGCGGGCGGGACGGCGGTCTGCGCAGGACTCGGTGGAGCGACCACGGCTGTACCGGAAGCCGAAGCGGCCGCACGCGTTGCGACGGGCGTCGGCTTGCCCGCAGGAGCAGGCGTCGATTCCGCCGCCGCGGCCGCCGTCGCGGACGGCGCGTGTTGCGGGGTCCGTGATGGCGCCGGACTCGGCTCCGGACTCCGGGATCGAGCCGGCGACTGGGTCGCGGCCGGCGTCGGCGTGGCGGTCGGAGACGGCGCGGGCGTCGGCGATGACGTGGGCGATGCGGTTGGCGTCGGAATCGGGGAGGGCGTCCGTGTTGGCGTGGGAGTTGGCGTTGGAGACGGCGATAGCGTCGGAGTCGGCGTCGGCGTCGGCGAGGGTGTCGGCGTCGGCGTCGGCGAGGGTGTGGGAGTGGGTGTCGGCGTCGGTGTTGGCGTCGGCTTTATCCAATTTGCCACGAATGGCACCTGAATCACGGCCGCGACCTGGCCCGCGCTTGCCTGGGCCATGTCGGAAATCGCCGTAAACTTTCCGTTCGCTGGATCGTAGATTTCCGCGCTCGCCAGGGCTTTGTGCGCGGGTGTCCAGCCGCCCGCGATGAGGACCGTACCGTCGGGCAGAAGGGTGGCCGAGTGGCCGAAGCGGCTCGCGTTCATTTTGGCCGTTCGCGTGAAGCGTTGCGCGCCCGGGTCGTAGATCTCGGCTGAATTGTTGTCGTTGCCGCCGGCGATGAGGATGCGGCCGTTTTTCAGCAGGGTGGCGGTATGGCCGGCGCGGCGCTCGTTCATTTTCGGACCGGCCCTGAAGGTTCCGCTGGCGGGATCGTAGATTTCGGTGGCGTCGAGCGCCGCGCTGCGCGCGTAAGGGCTGCCGCCCGCGATCAGGACCCGCCCGTCGGTGAGCAGGGTTGCGGTGTGAAAGATGCGATTCATGCTCATCGCGCCGGTGAGGATGAATTTGCCCGACGCCGGATCGTAGAGTTCGGCCTGCCGAGTGCCGCCGCCGCAGATCAACACCTTTCCGTTACGCAACAGCGTCGCGGTCTGACCGGACCGATCCTCCGCCATGTCGCCGGTCGGGGTGAATTTCCCGGTCTTTTCGTCGTACAGCTCGGCCTGGTTGGTGCCGCCGCCGACAATCAGCACCTTGCCGTTGCGCAGCAGCGTGGCGGTGGGCTCGTCGCGCGCGGTCTCCATCTCGGCGGTGGCGGCGAAGCGCCCGCTGCGCGGATCGAGCGTCTCGGCGGACTGCAGAATCCAGGGCATCGCCGGCCCCGGAAACGAAATCAACGGCACCAGCACCGAATCCACCCCGCCGACGACGAGCAGCCTGCCGTCGGGCAGGACGGCCGCGGCGTCGCGATCGCGATGCGCCGTCATTGGCGCGATCAGTACGAATTTGCGGGCCAGCGGATTGTAGATCTGCGCGGTATCCAGCACTGCGGGACTTTCGCCGGTCGGGGTATCCACGATGCCGGTTCCCCCGGCGAGCACGACCACCGAGGCGACCCGGGGCGTCGGTTTGGGGGAAGGAGTGGGCGAAGGGGTGGGTTTGCGAACGTGCGGGTGATGGCGGCGGCGACGATGCGCAGCATGGGCGGGCGCCATGGAAATCGACAGCACAGCGGCCGCGGCCGCCATCCGATAGAGCCAGCGCCGAATCGATGACCGGCGCGCCGCCGCCCTGACGATCATGCGCCACACTGCCGCACTTGTGCGGGGGATGGAGGATGCCCTATGGCGGCGGCCCATTCCTCCTCTTTCGCAGCAACTTCGAGCGGAAGTCCACGGGTCTCATCGATGAAAATTCCGAAGATGAGGGCGCTCGGGATTCCCAGCAGCGCCAGGTAGCGGATAACGTTCGTCAGCCCGCCGAGCGGACCGATGAGCGCCGCAATCAGCGCCTGCGCCAGCATCGAGAAGGCTGCGGCGGTGATTCCCTGCCAGCCGATCATCGTGGTGCGCAGCGCCGCGGGCAACAGTTCGGTGGCGGCCGAATTGGCGCCTACGGTCATCGCCGCCGAGGCGATTTTGAACCAGCAATAAGCGACAAGCAGCCAGGTCAGCGGCGAGGCGGCGAGATTCGGCGGCCCCCAGTAGAAGGCGAGGGCGCCAAGCCATGCGGCGCCGCCGATGTACATCACCGTCGGCACCCGGCCGAAGCGCTCCGAAGTCCATGCACCGGCAGGAAAGCCCAACATCCCGACCGCCATGCCCGCGACGACGATGATGCTGGCGCGTTGCGGAGCGAGGCCGATGATCGAAACCGCGTCGAAGTAGAGCCATCCGTTGACCGCGCTGCCGGCGATGGTGTCGAGCGCGGCGCAGGCGAGCAGCGTGAGCGCGCGGCGGCGGTACAGCGGGTGAAAAATATCGAAGAAATGGCTTCGCGAGACGGAATCGCTCTTCGCCAGCCGGGTCCATCGCGAGTCCAACGGCAGCATCCGCGCGATCGGAAAAACCAGCACGATTCCGGCCGCACATGGCGCGAGCAGCCATCGCCACGAATAGCCCCACTCGAGCAGAAACGGGACCACGATATATCCGAGCACACCGCCGATCGCGCTTGCGCCGGCCGCGAAGGCCTGGCCCTTGGCGCGCTGCTCGAGCGGCATTTCCTCGGCCAGCAGGACGATTGCCGAAGATACCGACCCGCCGAGCAGCGCCGAGATGAGGATTTCGAACAGCGCAAAGGTCGACGGATGGCGCACCATCGCCGCGCCGATCGCTAATAATGGAGCGAAAACAAGGCTCGCGAGGATAATCCGGCGCCTGCCGACCCGATCGGCCAACCTTGCCAGTATCATGGTGCCGATCGCCGCCAGCGACATCCACGCGAACAGTTCGGCGAGCTGCACCTGGCTGAGAGCGAAACTTTTGGCAATCCAGGGCGATGCGACGCCGACAATGGACAGGCTGTAGCCTTGATAAATCAGCAGCAGCACGATAGCGGCGGTGATGGCGGCGCTCCGCCCACGGCCCGCAGGAGCCTGTGGACGATCGCTATCGTGTTTATGCTCTTCGGCTTCGCCCCAAAGCATGCAAGGTCCCGCAGGTAGCCTTTTTCTCACGCTAAGGGCCGCCAGCGAGCGGCGCAAACCTACGCATCCGCATCCGTCCCCAGCCGCAGTTCAGTCAGGCAGTTCGATATCGGTTAGCCGCTCGACGATCTCGTGCGGCGGGCGGTGAACGCGAGGTGCAATGGGCCAAAAGAAGACAAGTAAATCAGCAATTTCCAATTGATAACTGAGGGGCACGTCGCTTGCTCTACCGTTCAGTCGAATAGCGCGAAAAATTTTCACTACTGGATAAAAGTTTGGTGCCCATGGATTCGAACGAACCTGATTCTGCTCGTTCCCCATTGGCGAGGTTCTTGTCGTTCATCAGACCGCATTTGCGGCTGGTCATCGGCGCGGCCCTTACCGGGATTGGCAAATTCACGCTCCCGCTCGCTTTCCCGCTAGCATTCAAATACGTCATCGATGTCCTGCTGGCTGCGCAGCCGAAGCTTACCGGGATCAACCTGACCATCGACCGCTGGAGCGCCGCGCTCGACCGGATGGCCAGGGTAACGCCCGATTCGGAGCACAAGCTCGCCGCGCTGAGCCTCGTGCTGCTGTTACTTTATGCCGTGCAGTCGGTGGCCAGCTACTATCGCAACTATTGGGCCGGACTGGCCGGAAATCGACTGATTTTTGAACTGCGCTGCCGGCTTTTCGCCCACCTGCAGAAGCTGCCGCACATGTTTTATGACCGCAATCCCAGCGGCGCCATCGTCTCGCGCGTGCTCAATGATGTCCAGCAGGCGCAGGAATTGCTCAACTCCGCGCTGATCGACGTATGGATGGACGCAGTGTCGCTGGGTCTGGTGGTGGTGGTGCTGTTCGCGATGGATTGGCGGCTGGCCCTGGTCGCGATGTGCATCGCTCCAGTGTGGGTCACCTTCATGCGCTATTTCTCCCCGCGCATCAAGGCTGTGAGCCATCGCATGCAGGAGACGCTCGAGGGGATCTCGGGCGAGGTTCATGAGCGGGTTGCCGGCGCCGCGACCATCAAGTCGTTCGGCCGCGAGGATCACGAAATAGACAATTTTCGCCGGCGCAACGAGCATCTGTGCGACCGCACTATCGATAAGGTCAAACTGGCTGCGCGCCAGGAGATGCTCATCCAGTTGCTCACGCGATGCGCTCCGGCGGTGGTGGTGTGGGTCGGGGCGTTGATGATTCTGCACGGCAGCATCACCCTGGGTACGCTGATCGCTTTTTTCACCTATCTCGGATTCCTCTACCTGCCGCTCGAGCGCTTCGCCCAGTTCTCAGTCGTGGTGTCTTCGTCGATGGCCGCGATCGAGCGCATCTTCGACTTCCTCGACAGCAAGCCCGAGATCACCGACCATCCGCTGAGCCGCCCGTTCGCCGTGCGGCGCGGGGGCGTGCAGTTCGAGCACGTCAATTTCGTCTACCAGGCGCGCAATGGCGCCCCCGGGCGCGATGCGCTGCACGACGTCAGTTTGAGCGTGCCGGGCGGCTGCCGGGTGGCGCTGGTCGGACGCTCGGGCGCGGGCAAGACCACGCTCGCCAATCTCATCCCGCGCTTTTACGAAGCGAGCGCCGGCCGAGTGCTGGTCGACGGCAAGGATGTGCGCCACTATACGCTCAAGTCGTTGCGTGACAGCGTCAGCCTGGTGCAGCAGGACGCGCTGCTGTTCAGCGCGAGCATCCGCGACAATCTTCTGTATGCGCGCGCGGATGCCGACGAGGCGGCGCAATGGGAAGCGCTCGAGCTCGCCAATCTGCGCGCCTTCGTCGAGACCCTGCCGGCCGGGATCGACACGGTGATCGGCGAGCGCGGCGTCAAGCTCTCGGGCGGCCAGCGTCAGCGGCTGGCACTGGCCCGTGCCTTTCTTAAAAACTCGCGCATCGTTATTCTGGATGAGGCGACGTCCGCGATCGACTCGGAATCGGAAAACCTGATTCATGAATCGATGGAGCGTTTGATGAGAGGGCGCACGGTGTTCCTTATCGCTCATCGTCTGCGCAGCGCGATCAACGCCGACCTCATCGTCGTCCTCGAACAAGGCAGGGTGGTCGAGACCGGGACGCATGCGGAACTGCTCGCCCGCGCCGGGACGTACGCGCATCTGTTCAACGAGCAGGTTCGCGGGCTTGCCCTTGAGCCGCTCGCCGCAGCCGCGGACGATCGCTCGATGCAGGCCTAGTCGGGCGGCTCGCCGGCGACGTCCGCGCGAGCATCCGGGGACGCGGCGGGCCGACGCGTCGGCGCGGAGCGCGCGCCCGGAAGCCCCGGCGTATCCCGCGTGCGTGATCGCGGCTTAGACTAAACGAAATCAGGAGAACGAAGTTGGTTACAGTGTATAGCGGCGAAAGCGGCACTTTGCGTTCCAAGTCATCGCGCCTGCGTATCGCGCAGGTGGCGCCCCTATACGAACGGATTCCGCCGAAATTGTACGGCGGCACCGAGCGTGTGGTCTCCTACATCACCGAGGAACTGGTGCGCCGCGGCCATCAGGTCACCCTGTTTGCCTCGGGTGACTCGCAGAGCGGTGCACAGCTGGTGCCCGGTTGTCCGCAATCGCTGCGGTTGTCGGGCAAGCCCGAACTCGGGTGCGCCCTGCAGTTGCCGATGCTCACGGATGTTTACGATCATGCCGCGGCCCGGTTCGACGTGATCCACTCGCACATCGATTTCTGGAGTTTTCCGTTCGCACAGCAGAGCGCCGTGCCGACGGTGGCGACGATGCACGGTCGGCTCGATATCCCGGATTTCCATCCGGTGTATGCGCGCTATCGCAGCATGCCGCTGGTCTCGATCAGCGACGCGCAGCGCGCGCCGCTCCCGTACATGAACTGGGTCGACACCATTCATCACGGGTTGCCGCGCGACCTGCTGCGCTTCAGTCCGCAACCCGGAAAATACCTGGCCTTCCTTGGCCGCATCTCGCCCGAAAAGCGCCCCGACATCGGAATCGCGGTGGCGCGCAAGGTCGGTATCCCGCTCAAGATCGCGGCCAAAGTCGACGTGGTCGATCGCGAGTACTTCAATGCGGTGATCAAGCCATTGCTTGCTCCGCCCGACGTCGAATATATCGGCGAGATCGGCGAGGCCGACAAGAGTGAGTTCCTGGGCAACGCGCTCGCGCTGCTGTTCACCATCGACTGGCCGGAGCCGTTCGGGCTCGCCATGATCGAAGCGCTGGCCTGCGGCACGCCCGTTATCGCGCGGCCGTGCGGTTCGGTGCCCGAGATCATCCGGCCCGGAGTGAGCGGCTACGTGGCCGCGACGCTTGACGAGCTGACCCAGGCAGTGCGCAATCTGGACAAGATTTCGCGCGCGCGATGCCGCGCAGAGTTCGAAGAACGGTTTACGGTGAACGCCATGGTCGATCGTTACGAGCGCGTGTACCGCGAGCTCATCGAACGGGCCCAGTCGAAACATCCCGGAAAGGCCATGGACGTCTATTATCCGACCGGACAGGGCCGGCCGCTCGCCCGCGTTTCCGAATCCGGTCAGTGAAACGCCGCGATTCAAGAGAAGCCGGGGCAAACAACAATGGCGCTGACGGCCAGGCGCGCCGCCCGCGCAACCTGCTGAAGGTCGGGTCCGAGTTCTATATCCTTGCCTCGGCGCTTGGCTCGCGGCGCTCGCCGCGCGTGCTGGCCAGCGGTCAGAGCTTCGCCGTGTTCGATCTCACCGGCGACATCCTCGACTACCCGCTGGAGCCGCTGGGATTTTTCTGGCGCGATACGCGCTATCTCAGCCGCTGCGAGCTGAAAATTTACGGCAGCGCGCCCTGCCTGCTGAATTCGTACCTGAGCGATGACCGGGCGCAATTGCGGGTCAATCTCACCAACCCGGATCTCAAGCTGCGTGGCGGCGAAATGGTCCTGCCGCGCGATCTCATCCAGATGGAGCGAAGCTGGGTGCTTGACGGCGCGACGCTGGTCCATCGGCTGCGTCTGCGCAACTACGCCGGCATCCCGCTGGACATCCCGCTCGAGTTCTTCCTCGCCGCGGATTTCGCCGACATCTTCGAGGTGCGCGGAATCGATCGCTTGCGCCGCGGCCGCGCGCTCGATCCGGTGCCGGGCGCGGCCTCGCTGCGCCTGGGTTACCAGGGCCTGGACGGCGTCAAGCGCTTTACCGAGGTGTCCTTCGACGCCGAGCCCCGCGCGCTGGGCGGGGAACGCGCGGCTTTTCAGATCGAACTCGCGCCCGACCAGAGCAGGACGCTCGAGCTGCGCGTGGCGGTCGGCAGCGAACGCGCCGCGGCGCGCGAGGGCCGCGGTGCCTCGCCCGATTTCGACCGCACGCTGGCGATGCGCCGGACGGCGATCGAGCGCGCGCAGGGCGGCTTCGCCGCCATATCGTGCGGCAACGAGCTTTTCGATGCGTTGCTCAAGCGATCGCGCGCCGACCTGCTGTCGCTGATCGCGCAGACCGATACCGGCACGTTCATGATGGCCGGCATACCATGGTTTGCCACCCTGTTTGGCCGCGACAGCCTGGTCACTGCGATGGCGCTGCTGCCGTTCAATCCGCAGTTGGCCGCCCAGACCCTGCGCGCGCTGGCGGCGATGCAGGGGACGCGCATCGATGAGGGCCGCGACGAGCAGCCGGGCAAGATCGTGCATGAAATACGCAAGGGCGAGATGGCGCGCACCGGCGAAATTCCCTTCGCGCGCTATTACGGCAGCATCGACGCGACCCCGCTGTTCCTATGGCTTTACGGCCGCTGCATCATGACCACGGGCGATCTCGCGCTGGCCGACGAACTATGGCCCAACGTCGAGCGCGCACTCGAATGGATCGAGCGCTGGGGCGATCGCGACGGCGACGGCTATGTCGAGTACATTCGCGAGGCCGCGAGCGGGCTCGCCAACCAGGGCTGGAAAGATTCGGGCGACGCGATCTCGCACGCGGACGGCCAGCTCGCCGACCCGCCGGTCGCGCTGGCCGAAGTCCAGGGCTACGTGTACGCAGCTTACCTTGTCATTGCCGAGGTGGCCGGGCGCCTCGGACGCGCCGGCGCCGCGGACCGTCTGGCGGAGCGCGCCGCGCGGCTGCGCCAGGCCTTCGTGCGCGACTTCTGGCTGGACGGCGAGGGAACCGTCGCGCTCGCGCTCGATGGCCGCAAGCAGCCGTGCCGGGTGATGGCGTCGAACGCCGCGCATTGCCTGGCCGCCGGGCTGCTGGATCCGGAGCGGGCCCGCCGCCAGTCGCAGCGGCTGATGGAGGACCGCATGTTTTCAGGCTGGGGATTGCGCACGCTCAGCGCAGATGAGCGGCGATATAATCCGATGAGCTATCACAACGGATCGGTATGGCCGCACGATAACGCGATTGCCGCGATCGGGCTCGCGCGCGCCGGGTATCGCGCCGACGCGCTCAGGATTCTTCAGGGATTGTTCGACGCGGCCGTGCACCTGGAAAGCGCGAGCCTGCCGGAGCTCTTTTGCGGTTTCGCGCGGGAAGCCGCGCTCGGCCCGGTCCCCTATCCCGTAGCCTGTTATCCGCAGGCCTGGTCGGCGGCGAGCGTGTTCATGATGCTGCAGGCGGCGCTCGGGCTTGAGATCATCGGCTGTGAGCAGCGCGTCGTGATGGATGCGCCGGCAATTCCCTCATGGCTCGACTGGCTGAAGCTGGAGAATGTGCAGGTGGGCGACGGTTCGGTCAGCCTGCTGGTCAGGCGCGGATCGGACGGCGCCGCAGTGACCGAGGTCCTGCGCAAGAGCGGCGCGGTCGTAGTCGACAGCAGGCAGTGAGCCGGTGCTCGAGGCAACGGGCCACGGCGCCGCGCGCGCACACGCTGCCCCGGCCCTCGGGGCTATTTCGCCAGCGCGCGCCAGGGCTTGCGCGCGAGATGATCCTGGGTTTCGGCGATGTATCGCAGGGTCTGCGGAGTATACCATCCGCCGGAATAGTGCATCCCGATACATCCCCACAGCACGCGATCGAAATTGCCGCTCGCGATATCCGCGGAATAGGTATTCGGCTGTTGCGCCGCGCTGGCGAAGTATCCGGCGTAGTCACCGTTCATGCACGCGCGCTGATCGGCGAGGCGATAGTCCGCGTTGAAGGCGGTCGAGTCCTTGATCATCGGCCACGTTCCCCACTCGTAATACACTTTCGTCTGCAGGATCCCCCACGACTGGTAGCAGCAGCCGGGGCAGCCGTAATCCCATAGCGCGTCGAAGCTGCCCTGCACGCACTGGCTGCGCAGCGTCCGCTTGTCGCCGCCGCCGTCCCCCGGATTGGGACCGCCCTGGCGCCATTTGCTCTCGGTCCACGCCTGCGCACGCACGACGTCCTCGTCCACACCCCATTTGCAGGCGGCCCACCGAAGAATCATGTCGGTTGAGCCCGTGTAATGGCCGTCGACGCGAAAGTAGTCCGATGCCGGCGGATTAGAGCCGAACACGGGATGCGCGTAGAAGGCGGCGAGCTGCGCCGGCGTGGGCATCGTATGATTGAAAGGGATGTTCGCCGGAATGCTTTCCGGAGTTGCGGGTATTTCGGCCGCGCATTCCTGCCCCGAGGGCAAAGCCGTGTGCGGGTACATGGTGCTGAAGTGCGAGCGAAAGATCGCGGCCGCAGCGGTGTCGGCGAGCGGCGTTGTCGCGCCGCTCCCGGCGATCGTGAACAGCAACGCCAGGCCGCAGAGCCTTAGCGTCTTCGCAATGGCCGCGAGCCGCCGGAAATCGAGCGGCTGCTCCCCGCCATGCTCCCGCCGCCGCATCGCCTGTTCACCGCGCATGGGTTGCGCCATCGCTCGTGTGACCGGCGAGCCGCGCATCGCGAAAGAGTTCATCTGATGGGCGCAGAAAACGGGCCATCCGCGCGCGCGCCGCGGGAATCCCGAACAGCCGATTCGCGATCTGACCCAAACGCGGCCAGCCCGCGCAGAGGTAGGTATATTCTTCCTGGACCTGTCCGCCGAACGACATCTTGAATTTGCTCCTGCCGTCGTCGCGCCGCTCTCCGATTCCTCCCCAATCGTAAGTTGAAAAGCCGGCCTCCTTGTACCTGCGCATATTGTCCCAATGGAGCAACCGGTTGAGATTCCCGAGCATCCGCGCCTGCCGCCGTTCATCCACGGTCAGGCGGCGGCTTGCGTTGTGCAATCCCCTGACGCGCCCGCTGTCCCGGTCGCGTAAGACGAGGTTGACCACCATCGGCTGCCCGTCCAGGTACAGGACGACCCGGTCGGCGAGATGATCGTACAGTGCAAGCGCGTTTGCGGAGAGCGGCGTCACACCGTCCTTAAGGCGCGCGAACTCATTGAAGACGGCGAGGAAATCGCGCGCATCGGCGGACTCATTGCACGCGATACGGACACGATCGCCCAATCGCTGCGCCTTGCGAATCTCGGCGCGCGCATAGGGCGCGAAACCCTGCCACAGGCGCTCGAGCGGCTGGCGCAAGTCGTTGCATACGGTAAAGGTGCGCTCGCATGCGATGATGGAGCCGCCAGGCGCGAGTCTGCGTGACGAATGGAATACGCGCGCGATTTCGTTCGACCTGAGGCTCTCGATGAGTGAGGGAAGCGTAGCTTCATCGGCGAAGAAGATTCGCTGGTAGGAAAGTATTCCCGCCAGTCTGCGCTTGATGACTATCACCAGGATGATCCGGGGCTGATTGGCGCTCTAGTTGAAAGATGCGCGGGCGGCAGCGGAATCGGGTCGAGGCATCGTATGATCGTTTGCATGGAAAGTCCCGCCGACGCGTCAGTTCATGCAGCAACTTGCGTGCCCGCGAAATGCGTTGTAGACGTGCGCCGCGAACGCCAAGAAGCAAAGCTGCGTTTGCTTGCCCCTGTAAATCGTACTGAAGCAGCCTGTAATTCGTTCTGAGTGTCTGCGCATTTGATATGGTCAAATCTCGCGCGCCGTCCGTCCGATCCGTTCGGGGGCCCGCGATGCGCCGTTCAGGCCGGACTTGCGTCCGTCGAGTGCGCGGAACAAACTTCGAGGCGGCACTGACCAGGTCGATTCGAGGACAAAGGCAGATGAACCCTTCCAGCGAAGAAATCAGCCGCCGGATTACCGCGATTGCCCCGGTTCTGGCGGAAAACGCGGAAGCCTGCGTGCGCGAGCGCAGCGTGGTTGCGGCCAGCATGCGGGCGATGGTCGAGGCGGGGCTGTTCCGGATCCTGCAGCCGGCAAAGGTCGGCGGATACGAGCTTGACCTGCGCATTCAGTACGATGCAGTTACCGCCGTATCGCAGATTTGCCCTTCCAGCGGCTGGATCCTGATGGTGATGGGCGCCCATCACTTCTGCCTCGGCGCCTGGCCCGCGCACGCGCAGGAGCAGGTCTTCGGCGGCGGGCGCGACGGCCTGGTCTCGGGCACGCTTGCATGGCAGGGGAAGGCGCGCAAGGTCGCCGGCGGTTACCGGGTCGACGGGCGATGGCAATTCTGCAGCGGCGTCGATCGCTCCAACTGGGTGATCCTCGGCTGCGCGGATGCGCAAAGCGGAGGGCCGGGCGTGCATGCGGTCGTACCGCGCGAACAGATCGCGATCGACGACACCTGGTACGTGCTGGGCATGGAAGGGACGGGCAGCAAGGACGTGGTCGCCAAAGACCTGTTCGTGCCGACGGAGATGACGGTGGATACGCGCGAGCTGATGAAGGGTTCGTCGCCGCACACGCTTGGCCATCGCACGAATCTCTTCCGCGTATCGGCAGACTCGATGCTCTCCGGATCGGTGCCCGCCGCAATCCTGGGCTCGGCGAAATTCGCGCTCGATAAATTCGTCGAGCGCACGCGCGAGCGGCGGGCGATCGTCACCGGCGCGCGCAAGGCCGAGCACGGTCCCACCCAGCTCCGGCTGGCCGAGTCCATGGCCGAGGTGCAGTGCGCCGAGCTGCTGGTGCGCGACAGCGCCGCGCTGATGGGCGCGGTCGCGCAGTCGGGAGAAGGCGCGACCGACATGGGCTATCGCGCGCGGGTCAAATGGCAGGCCGCATATGCGGCCGAGCTTTGCCGGCGCGCGGTCTCGCGGCTGTTCGCCGGATCGGGCGCGCACGGCGTCTACGACACGTCGCTCCTGCAGGCCGCCTTCCGCAACGTCAACGTCGGTGCGCAGCACGCCAGCATCGATTTCGATACGTCGGGCGAGCTGTACGGCCGCATGCGCCTGGGATTGCTGTCGCCGCAGAGCTGACGCGTCCGGCGCATCCGCGTGCATTGCGCCGGCGCCGAAAGCGCCGCCGCCCGGCAGGTCCTCGCGCTCCGCTTTCGCCCGCGTCCTTCGCTTAGTAGCTTGGAGATCATGCGAGCCTGGGGTGAGCCGCCATGGCGCCGCGTCGCGGTTCCCGCCCGACCGGTCGCGAGTTCGTCGCCCGAGGTCGCGATCGTCGGCGGCGGCTTCACCGGCATGGCCGCCGCGTGGCATCTCGCGCGCCGCCGTATCGGCGCCGTGGTTCTGGAGGCCGACGCGATAGGCGAGGGCGCAAGCGGACGCACCGGCGGCCTGGTGCTCGAGGGGACCGCGTGGGGCGCCAGAGAAGACGCGGATCGATGCGTCCCCGCATTGAAGCAATTGGTCGAAGAGGCGGCGCTCGATTGCGATCTGCGCCTGCCGGGATGCTGGGAAATAGCGCACGGCGACCGCTCATCGGGCGAGATGCTGCCGTGGCGCGACGACAATCGCGCTGTGCACATCGTTCGTACCGTCGCCGGCGGCGTCGTGGAACCGATGAAACTCGTGACGCAGCTCGCGCGCGCCGCCGCCCGCGCCGGCGCGGTCATCCATGAGCACGCGCGCGTGCGGCGCATCGCGACCGGGCCGCGGCTGGCGATCGAGCTCGACGGCGCCGTGATCGAGCCGCAGTTCGCGATCATGGCGGTCAATGCCTGGACGAGCGATCTGCTGCCCGACGTGCGTCCGCTGCAAAGCGCGATCACCTTCGCCTGTGCAACCGAACCGCTGAGCGAATGGGCACTGGCGGAAATCGGTCTCGCGGCGGGCATTCCGTTCTACACTGTCGATACGCCCTATCTGTGGGGACGGATTACCGGCGAGCGGCGCGTGATCTTCGGCTCCGGCCTGACCTATGATACAGCCGAGCGGCTGGAGCGCCTCGCGATCGATGCCGCCGCGCCGGCCGCCGCCCTGGCGCGACTCGAGGCGCGCGTGCGCGGATTGCATCCGGCGCTGCGCGACGTGCGAATCTCTCATCGCTGGGGCGGCCCCATCGCAATCCCACAGGGCGGGGCGCCGCTGGTCGGCAGCCATCCGCGGGCGTCGCGGCTGTTCGTCGCGGGGGGCTACGCAGGCCACGGCGTGGCGCTGGGTCCGTGGATGGGCCGGCTGATGGCGCGCAGTATCGCGCAGGCGGCGCCGCTGCCCGCGTGGGGCAGGCTGTAAGCCGCCGAGTGCGACCGGGGATCAGTTGGATGCAAGAATGGCATGCGGGCCGTTCGGCACAGGAGATCCTGGCAAGATGAAAAAGCGGTTTCGGAAGATCCTCTGCCCGATCGATTTCGATCGGATTTCCATTCCCGCGCTCGAACTCGCGGTGCGTGTCGCGCGGCAGAACAAGGCCCGGATCGTGCTCTTTCACATCATTCCGAAGATGGGCGGCGCCAATTTGAGCGCGGATGTCGAGGAGGTAGCGACCCAGAGCCTGCGCGGCGTCGCAAGAAAATGGCTCCGGGGCAAGGTTCCGCACAAGATCGTCGTGCGCACCGGCGAGCCCGTTTCAGGCCTGCTCAAGGCCGAGGCGGAGCTGGGCGCCGACCTGGTAGTGATGGCGACGCACGGGCGAACCGGCAGAAAACATACGCTTCTGGGCAGTGTTACCGAGCAGGTCGTGCGCCGCTCGACTTGTCCGGTGCTCACCACCCGGCCCGTCTAGAGCCCTGGCGTGCCCGACCGCGGCCGTCCCCGGCGGCGCGCGCGACGCGGCGCGCCGGCGAGCGGTCAAGCCGCCGAAACGCGCGCAGCGGCGAGCCCGTAGCGTTCGATCCGGTCGTAAAGCTTCTTGCGCGAGATCTTCAGCAGGCGCGCCGCGTGGACCTTGTTGCCCCCGCTGCGAATGAGCGCCTTGGCGATCACCTCGCGCTCGAACTGCGCATAGCTGCCGACCACCTCCGCCGACTGCGCGCCTGCGCAGGACGCCGGATGGACCGGCACCGGCGCGCCGGCGAACTGCCGACCCTCGCGCCACGCGCTGACGATCCTGACCGGCAGGTCGTCGAGCGTTAGCGTTGAACTGGTGCCGAAGGTGAAGGCCGATTCGAGAGTGTTGCTGAGCTCGCGAACGTTGCCCGGCCAGGCAAACGCCCTCAGCGCCTCCATCGCGTGCGAATCGACGCCCTGTACCGTTCGCTCGCCCGCGCTGCGTTCGTTCAGCAGCCGAAGAAAATGCGAGACCAGCGGCGCGATGTCGTCAGCGCGATCGCGCAGGGGCGGAATTTCGAGCACGTTGACCTGCAGCCGATAGTACAGGTCAGCGCGCAGGCGCCCGCCGCGCACAGCCTCTTCGGGATCGCGATTGGTCGATGCGACGATGCGCAGGTTGATCGGAATCTCGCTGGTTGCGCCGACCGGCCGCACCGTGCGCTCCTGGATCGCGCGCAGCAGCTTGGCCTGCAGGTCCGGGCTCATCTCGGTAATCTCGTCCAGGAAGACGGTGCCGCCGTCGGCCGCGCGCAACAGCCCTGGATGGTCGCTATGGGCGCCGCTGAACGCGCCGCGTCGATGCCCGAACAGTTCGCTCTCGACCAGGTCTCTGGGAATCGCGGCGCAGTTGAACGGCACGAACGGCTTGTGCGGCGTGCCGCATCGATGGATCGCGCGCGCGACCAGCTCCTTGCCGGTTCCGCTTTCGCCGATGATCAACACCGTGGAGCGCGCCGCAGCAACCGCCTCGATCCGACGAAACAAGCCGCGCATCACCGCGGTCGTCCCCACCATTCCGTGCAGCGCACCGGCCGAATCATGGCAAGCGGGATCCCTGGAGGCGGCGGACAGGTATCCGATAGCGCCCTCGCGGTCGCGATCCTGAAAGCGAGTTTCCCGATCGATCATTGCTGTTGACATGTCTCGCAAGAGAGCACGCCGCATGCCAGGTGTAGCCCTTTGATACATCCATCGGTTTCCTGTTTCACGGCCGCTGAGGGTGGGGCGGGAAGACCCCACGTGGGGAGCGGATTCCTCAGTCCGATCGGCCGCGGCCAGTGTGCGGCGCTCAGAAGCGGCTTTGGAAACAATTTCGCAGGCGGCGTTAGCGCTGCTTCGCCAGCGTCTGATGCAATCCGCTTTCGTGGATGGGCATGCAGCTTTCTGCACGGTCGTCGAGCCCTCTGGTATGTCGTTTGCTTGATCGCGAAACAGGTGGCGAGTGATAAACGACGAAATCGTCCTGGTGGTCGACGACGAAGTCGATATGGCTGACGCCTTTGCGAGGGTTTTACGCGCTGCCGGGTTCCGATGCCTCGTCGCGTATGACGGCGGCAAAGCGGTGGCCCTGATCGACTCGGAGCAACCCGCGCTGGTGGTTTCGGACATCACAATGCCCGTCGTCGACGGATTTGCCGTGGCTCGACACGCCAGCCGAAGATCGCCGGAAATCCCGGTGATCCTGATGACCGCTCGGCACTCACCTCAGGTCGCGCGTAACGCACAGGCGGCGGGGGCCGTCGGATACCTGCGCAAGCCTTTTGCCAATTCCGAGCTGATCGCGGCTGTGCGATCGGCGCTCGCTTCATAGCGCGAGAAACAGACGCGGTCTTCGCGAACGATCGATTGGCTGGCGGCCGGCCGCGTCTCATAGGCTTGGCATCTAGCGATCGCTGAGAGCGAACTGCCGCTCATTCCTGTCGCGGCCCCGGCACCATGACTGTCTGTCCCGGGACAGATTTTCTGCCTTGGAAATGCCCGATTTTTGTCTCAAGATTCGGATGCACCTCGGGCCGCTGTCTCAGCATCGAGTTCGCCCCGATCGGAAGTCACATGATCATTGACGACCACGGGCCCTTCTATTTCTGCTATAGCCCGCAATTCATCCCAAGTTCGGCATAATTTCCGTCAGTCTTTTGTGCTGGCCGCGGAAAAGAGCGATACATCACAACATGGTATGTCACTTGCTGAAACTGCCCGCAGACAGCCGATGCTGCATTGACTGTGGAAGCATTGGTGCACACGGATTTTCGCTAACGGGATGCCGAGCAATCGACGGGCGCAGTGATCGATCGAAAGAGAGCGCTATCGCTACGCGAATCGAGACTAGCCAAAATCATAGCGGCGATCACTCTGAGTTCGCTGCCGGTATACATCATTGGAACGGCTAGTTACTACCTGGCGAAGCGCGCACTGACGAAACAAATCAGCTCAGATAACCTCGAGCAGACTCTGGCTATCCGCGAAGTCGTCGAGAGCTTCATGAACGAGCGGGCGCTGGATGTTCTGGCGCTGGCGCGAAGTGAGCCGATAACCGACGCGAGAGCGCCCGATAGCGCCAAGGCTGCAGAGTTGGCTGCGTTCCGGAAAGTTTATGCGATTTTCAGTGGCGTAGGGCTATGGAACGCGGCGGGTCGCCGGATCGCGAAGGTGGGCACGGCGGACCTTGGAAGAAGCGAGCTTGGAAGGCTGCTGACGGCAGATGTTCCGGCGACCCCGTTCGTCGAGCTTTCCTTGTCACCCGACCTCAAGGCCGTGCGCATGACAACTCCGGTACGGAGTGCGGCCACTACGCCGCCAACGGGAGTGCTTCGCGCGACCTTGCCAATCGGGGCGGTGGCGCAATTCATTCAGAGGATCACCACCAACGACGATTCGTATTTCATCAGCGACAATACGGGAAAGATTTTTCTTGCTACCGAATCAATTGACGTTGGCAGGAGTATGCGAGGAGTTTTCCCCGAGGTCGGCCGACTAGCCGATGAACGGCGAATCGGCACCATGGAGGTGCGCAGCCTCGTGACCGGACGGCGCTTTCTGGTCGCATACGTGCCGAGCAGCAACGCCCGCACGGCGCATGGGCTGGGCTGGGGATTCGTGGTCGGCACGACGCTTGACCTGGCCTACGCGCCGCAGCGCCTGCTGTTCTGGATCGTGGCGAGCGGCACCGTGATCACCGCGTTGCTCGCCGCCCTCATATCAGCGTTCATCACGCGCCAGGCGACCAGGCGGCTGGTCGCCGAAATCGCGACTCGCAGAGAGATTGGGCTCCAGTTGGCCAGAGCGCGCGATCTGGCGTTAGACGCCGCGCGGCTTAAGTCGGACTTTCTCGCCAACATGAGCCACGAAATTCGGACGCCGCTCAACGGCATCATCGGGATGTCCGGGCTACTGCTGGATACCGCGCTAAGCGATGAGCAGCGCGATTTTGCGCAGATAATCAGCGGCAGCGCGGACTCATTGCTGGCTATCGTCAACGACATCCTGGATTTCTCGAGGATCGCGGCCGGCAAGGTGGTGTTGGAAGAGATTGATTTCGAACTCGCCCTGGTGGTCGAGAGCGCCGTCGATCTGCTGGCCGAGAGGGCCCAGCGAAAGCATATCGAGCTGGCTTTCGCGATCGACTTCGATGTCCCCCGCTTCCTGCGCGGCGATCCGACCCGTCTGGGACAGGTGCTGACCAATCTCATCTCCAATGGCGTGAAGTTCACCGAGCAGGGTGAGGTGGTGGTGAGAGTCGCAATGCTCAGTGTGAGCGAGGGCGATGTGCTGTTGCGATTTCAGGTCACCGACACCGGGATCGGGATCGATGAACGCGCGCAGTCGCGCTTGTTTCAGGCATTTTCCCAGGCCGACAGTTCGACCACGCGCAGGTATGGAGGGACCGGCCTGGGTCTGGCCATAGCCAGGCAACTGGTGACTTGTATGGGCGGGGAGATTGGAGTCCGCAGCACCCCCGGGCAGGGCTCGACTTTCCAATTCACCGCGCGCTTGCGCCGCTCGTCGGAAACGCGCCCGGTGCTTCCGAGCCACGCGGACCTAAGCGGCATGCGCGCGCTGATCGTCGACGATAACGCCACCAATTGCCAGATCCTGCGGGCGCAGCTTGAAGCGTGGGGGATCGTCAGCCGCTCGGTTTACAGCGGCTCGCAGGCGCTCGCCGAGCTGCGCGAGCATGCCGGCAGCCTACCTTATGACCTCGCCATCCTGGATCTGGAAATGCCGGATATGGATGGTCTGACGCTCGCGCAACTGATCAGGACCGAAGCGGCGATTTCGGCCACGCGGTTGCTGATGATGTCGTCGCGGGGCGGCCGAGCCGACAGCGGCGGCCAAACGGCCCAGATCGACGGATGGCTTACCAAGCCGGTCAAGGCTGCCGAGTTGTTCCGTGCCCTGATGACGCTGCGCGGCGCACCCGTCGCCGAGCGGGATTCCGGACAACCGCTGAAGGTGTCGCCCGAGGACTCGCGCATCCGGGAGATGCGCCGCGACCTGCATGTGCTGGTCGCCGAAGATAACCCGGTCTCGCGGAAAGTCGCGGTCCATCAACTGCAGAAGCTCGGCTTCAGTCCCGCGGTGGCGGCCGACGGCAAAAAAGCGCTCGAGGCGCTCGAGCGCGCCTATTACTCGATCGTGTTGATGGATTGCCAGATGCCCGAAGTTGACGGCTACCAGGCGACCCGGGAGTTACGCCAGCGCGAAAGAGGCCGGCGCCGCCACATCGTGGTCGCGATGACCGCCAATGCGATGCAGGGCGATCGCGAACGATGCATCGCCGCCGGCATGGACGATTACACCAGCAAACCGGTTAAGATCGAGGAACTCGCTGCCGTGCTCGATCGATGGCTGCCCGTGGCGATGGAGCTCGAGTCCCGGGAGAAGACGGAAGCGACTCATGCCGGCTCGTTGCCGCCGCAGGTTTGACGCTCCTGGTCGGGTCGATACCTGATCCTCTTCGACGCGATCGGTCGGCGGGTTGCCAGGCTGCCGTTTTGACCCGTAGACGCGGCTGCTGACGCGGTGCTGCTGACGCGATCTCGCGCAGGTCGGAGTGCCCATTCCGTTTTCGGCCCGCGCTCGCAGCGCGCGCGGGCCTGAATGCTTGACATTGGAGCGCCATGGCGCTGCTGTCACACTGCGGCGGACCAGCCAAGGAGGACACCACCATGAGCGCGGACGACCTGGCGCGGCGAATCCAGATGATTGAGGATCTCGAAGCGATCAAGCAACTGAAGCATCGCTATTGTCACTACTGCGATGAGAACTATGATGCCGACGCCATCGCGGCGTTGTACACGGAAGACGCCGTATGGGAAGGCACCGGCATCGGCAGATTCGAAGGGCGCGAAGCGATTCGCAGGTTCTTCAAAGGCGCGTCCAAATCCTTCGTCTTCGCCGTGCACAACGTGATGAACCCGATCATCGAGGTGAAGGGTGACAGCGCGACCGGTGAATGGAAGCTGCTGCAGCCCTGCACGGTCGACGGCAAGGCGGTGTGGCTGGCAGGGGTTTATAGCGATCTTTACGTGAGGAGCGGTGGCAAATGGCTGTTCAAGCATCTGAAGGTGAAAATCCTGTTTCTTACGCCGTACGAGGACGGCTGGGTCAGAAAGCAATATATCGACGGCTTCAAGGTCTGACGCGCAGCCGGATGTGAATGAGGATGGGCGATGGACATCGGGATCTATGCCACCACGCACGGCATCGGTTATCGCGACGAGAGCGACTTCTATCTGAGGAGCGCGTCGGTCGAGCAGATGCGGCCGGTCCGCATCGCGCAGCTCGTCGAATCCGCCGGGTTCCATTCGATGTGGTTTCCGGACCACGTCTGCATGCCGATCGGCTCGAGCAGCGCGCACGTGGCCAACGCGTCGGGCAAGCGCGCCTACGAAGCGCGTCACAACATGCTCGACGCGGCGGTGACGATGGGTGCGGCGGCGGCGGCGACCTCGCGGCTGAAGCTCGGGACCAGCGTGCTGATCGCGCCGTATCGCAACCCGCTGAGCGACGCGCGCCAGTTCGCCACCGTCGATCTGCTGTCGAACGGGCGTCTGATGCTCGGGGTGGGGGCGGGCTGGATGCGCGAGGAGTTCGACGCGCTTGGCCGGCCGTATGCCGAGCGCGGCGCGATGGCGAATGAATGCATCGAAATTTACAAACGGTCGTGGACTCGCGAGACGGTGGAATTTCACGGCCGCTTCTTTGACTTCGACGATATTTCGATGGATCCCAAGCCGGCGCAGAAGCCGCGCCCGCCGATCGTATTCGGCGGCGTGGTGCCCGCCGGTGCGCGCCGCGCCGTGCGCCATTGCGACGGCTTTTATCCGATATTTCTCGACCCGCAGGCCGATCCGGATCGGTTTGCGCCGCTGCAGGACGAGATTCGGCGCGAGGCCGAGCGTATCGGGCGCGACCTCTCGAAGTTCTTCATGATGGCGGTCGCCTCGGGCCGGCTCGCGGCGGCGGGCGAGCGGCAACCGGCGCGGGGCGGGCGTCCGATCTGCACCGGCACCGCGGACCAGGTACTGGCCGACCTCGAGCGGTTTGCGGCGGCTGGCTATTCGCTGGTGGTGTTCATCTTCGACTGCTTCGGACGCGTCGAGGAACTGGAGACGCAGATTCATCGCTTCGGCGAAGACATAATCAGGCCCGCCGCGGGCATCCGCGCCAGGGGCGGCTGGGCGCCGGCGCCGGTCCCCGCCTGAGACGGCGCGCGGTGGATCATCGGACCCGCTCGCGGCTATCTTTCGCGCAGGGACATCATCAGTCCGGAGCAACGGAGGGTGGAACATGAATCTTGAAGAGATGGAGCGGCGGCTGACGCGCCTCGAGGACATCGAGGCGATCAAGCAGCTCAAGGCCAGGTACTGCGAAATCTGCGACGACGACCACAACCCGGATCGCATCACTTCGGTGTTCGCCGAGAACGGCATCTGGGAGAGCGCCGAGTTCGGCACCGGGCGCGGCCATGCGGAAATCCGCAAGCTGTTCCAGGGATTCCAGAAATTGATCGAGTTCTCGCAGCACAACGTGATGAATCCGATCATCGAAGTGCACGGCGATCGCGCGACCGGCGAATGGTATTTCATGGGGCCGTTCAAGTTTCGCGCCGGGCAGGACTCGCGCTGGATCGCGCTGCAGTACAAGGACGATTACGTGAAGGTCAACGGGCAGTGGAAGTACCAGCACTTGCGGATCAAGCTGCGGATGCTGGCGCCTCATGAACAGGGATGGACGAAACAGCTCATCGTTCCGGTCAAGTAGAGCCGGTCGCATCGACCGGCACAGGAGGCAGCGATGCCGACGCGACCCCTGGAATTCGACGGCATCGATCACGCGGTTCTGCGCGTGACCGATATCCAGCGCAGCCTGAAGTTCTACGTCGACGTGCTCGGGTTGAGCCTCGAGCGCATAATCGAGGACGTCGGCATCTACCAGCTCCGCTGCGGGCGCAACCTGATTGATCTCTGCGCGCTGCCCGCCGGCGCCGCCCTCGGCCAGGGACTGCAGCGTGGCATCGATCACCTCTGCCTCAGCGTCCGCGGCGACATGGACGCGATCGTCGCGTACCTCGCCGCGCATAAGGTCGAAACCGCCTCGCCCGTGCGCGAGCTCTACGGCGCCACCGGCTTCGGCACATCGATCTACATCCTCGACCCCGACGGCTACCTGCTCGAGCTGAAGACGAACTATTCACAGTACCCGGTCAAAGTCACGGCCGCTCAGGCCATGGGGAGCATGACGCGGCCTCCGGCAAAGACCGCGAACCGGCCTTGACGCAAGTCCGCAAGCTGCGTACATGCGAACAGTCGGCGTGGCCCGGTACGCCGCGATTCGCCGATCCAGGGAGGATACGCGATGCAACGGAACCCCATTCCGATGGAATGGTACATCGCCATACTTGCCGCTCTGAGCGTGCCGCTCTCCGTGTACACCAGCCTGCCGATGTGGACCACGTACATCACGTGGGCGGGCGCCTTCCTGGTCGGCCCGAACGAGAGTATTCGGAAACTTTACCCGACCTTGTTCGTCGGCACGGTCTCGGGCGTGGTCTTTTTTATCCTCGCCTTCACGCTTGACCCAATGCTCGGGTCGGTGGCCCTGACCAACAGCGCGCTGGTTTTTTCGATGACGCTCGGCCTGCTTTATCTCGCGCGCGTGCCGATGTTCGCGCTGGTGCCCGGGATCTTTTTCGGCTTCGCCGGCTTCGTCGGCGTGGTGCTGTCGGCCCATGTGACGACCATCGGGGGATTGTTCGCGCCGTGGCTGTACGCGACAGTGGCGATGCTTCTGGGGCCGCCGCTGGCTTGGCTCAGCGTGTACCCCTACGTGCCGGCCGAAATGCAGCAGGCGCGTGCGCACGTCGCGGTCGCGGCCGAGAAAGTGACCGTGCCGGGGTAGCCCGCGCTCCACTCTAGAGCGGATTGGTGAAACGATGCTCGATGCGGACGGCGACCTCGCCGTCGTGTTTGCGCAGCAGCGAGCCGATCACGACAAAGATCATCGGGCCGCTGCGGCCGGTTTTTTCATAGACCGCCTGCAGGCGCGAAACGATGGTTATCGAGTCGCCGGCGCGGATCGGCGCCAGGTATTCGGCGTCGATGCCGGCCAGCAGGCGGCGCGAGTTGAATTCGTTGAGCTCGGGGTAGTGGCTGAAGATGTTTTCGCCGTCGCCGAAGATTGCGGCGAATGAAGGCGGCGCGACGAGAGCTCGATCCGGCTCATCGGCTGCCGAAGCGGCGGCGGTGAACAGCGGGTTGGTCTCGCCGACGGCGGCGCAGAATGCCTCGATCATCGCTCGCGTAACGCGGATCGGCGCGGCGGATTCGAACGTCCGGCCATCGATGATCCTGTCATACTTCGCCATGCGTGCGACCGGTCCCGTCGTGTAGTCCTTAGCGGCCCTTGAATACCGGCGCGCGCTTTTCCAGGAAGGCCGAGATGCCTTCCTGTTTATCCTGGGTTCCGTAGATTTCAGTTGCCAAGGCGGTCTCGAGCTTGAGCGCCGAGGAGAAATCCGTTTGCATCCCGTCGCGCACCGCCCGTTTGATAAGCGCGTGACTAAGCGGCGCGCAGCTTTCATATATCGCCGCCAGGGTACGGGCTGCCTCGAGCGCTTCGCCCGTGCGCGTCACGCGGTTTATCAATCCGATGCGACCAGCTTCGATAGCATCGATCGGCTTCGCCGAGAACATCAGTTCGAGCGCCTTGGCGATCCCGACAATACGCGGCAGGCGCACGGTCGCGCCCGCTCCCGGTATCGTGCCGATACGAGCGCTGGTGATCGCGAAGCTCGCGCTTTCACCGGCAATTCGGATATCGCACGCGAGCGCCATCTCGCATCCGCCGGTGAAGCAGAAGCCCTCGATCGCGGCAATCACCGGCTTGGGCAGGCCTTCCAGGGTGGCGTTTAGCCGATGCAATCGGCCGAAAAAATCCGCGCACTGTTGAGGCGAGCGCACCGGCAGTACATCATTGAGATCGACGCCCGCCGAAAAGCATTCCTGACCGCCGGTGATAATCAACGTACGTATTGAATCGTCGGCGCGGGCCTGCGCCGCGGCGGCCTCGATTTCATCCATCATCGCGAGGCCGATCGCATTGCGCCGCCCGGGCCGGTTGAGCGTTACGGTGAACGACGGCCCGTCCTGCCGGGTCACGATGGTCTCAAAGCGCATCTGCATTGGCCTCGCGTTGAGCTTACCAAGTGCGGAGCCGGCTTTGAAATTCAACATCAAGGTTGCTACAGCCTCGCTCTGATGCAAGCAGAACCTGTTTCAGTGAGGGGCGCGGTTCGTCCGCTCGCGGCAGCGCTATGAATCGGCTTACCGATCGCCAGACAGCAATTCGAGACATGACGCGCGATTTCGTGCGCAAAGAGGTTGCGCCGTTCGCGGCGCAATGGGACCGCGACGCCGCCGTGCCGCTCGACACCTTGCGCAGAATCGGCGCGCTGGGCCTGTTCGGCGTGTGCATCCCCGAAGAGTGGGGCGGCGCGGGCGCGGATTTCATTGCCTACACGTTGGCCACCGAGGAGCTGGCCTACGGCGACGCCGGCATCTGCAACATGGTCAGCGCGAGCAATTCCTATGGCTTCAAGCTGCGCGATTTCGGCACGCCCGCGCAAAAGGAGCAGTACCTGCGCCCCGTGGCGAGCGGCCGCGAGCTCGGCTGCATGCTGTTGACCGAGCCGCAGGCCGGCTCGGATGCGGCCAATTTGCGCACGCGCGCCGAGCGCCATGGCGATCGCTACGTCATCAACGGCTCAAAATCGCTGATTACCTCGGGACGCTCGGCTCGCTACGCGGTGGTGCTGGCGGTTACCGAGGCGCAGGCCGGCAAGCGCGGCATCTCGGCCTTTGTGACGCGTACCGACGCCCCCGGTTACAAGGTGTTGCGCGTCGAGCACAAGCTCGGCCATCGCACCAACGACACCTGCCAGGTCGCGCTCGAGGACCTCGAGGTGCCGGCAGAAAACCTGCTCGGAGAACGCGGTCGCGGACTCAAAGTCGCGCTGTCCGGTCTCGACAGCGGACGCATCGGGGTCGCCGCGCAGTCGATCGGCGTCGCGCGCGCAGCTTTCGACGCAGCCTTCGCCTACGCGCGCGGGCGCGAGGCGTTCGGCAAAAGGCTGACCGAGCATCAGGCGATCGCCTTCAAGCTCGCCGAGATGGCGACCGAGATCGAGGCGGCGCGGCAGATGTGCCGCAACGCCGCCGCGCTCAAGGAGGAGCGCGCGCGGTGTATCAAGGAGGCCTCGATGGCCAAGCTGTTCGCGTCGCAGATGTGCGAACGGGTCTGCTCGGCCGCCATCCAGATCCACGGCGGCTACGGTTTCATCAACGACTATCCGGTCGAAAAATTCTATCGGGACGCGCGCGTGTTCCAGATCTACGACGGCACCAACGAGGTGCAGAAAATCCTGATCTTTCGCGAGCTGGAAGCCGGACACTGAAAGCCGCGGTGCTGTTACGGGAGCGCCGCTTTGACTAGAATGACTGGTGCAGGAGCGTCGAATGGCTGAACCACCGGTCGAGTACATCAGGAGCATCACCCGCCAGTACGCGAAGCTGGGCTACAAACCCTACACGTGGGTGTACAACACCGATACGCCGCCGTGGCAGCCGTTGCGCAAGCCGCTCGCGCAATCGCGCCTCGCGCTCGTTGCGTCGGGTGGAATCTATCGGCGCGGTCAGATCGCATTTCACTCGAAAGACGACACGAGCCTCAGACTCATCCCCACCGACGTGCGCACCGAAGAGTTGCGCACTTCGCATTTTGCCTACGATCAGACCGACGCGCGCCGCGATCCCAACGTGGTGTTTCCGATCGACACGCTGCGCGGCCTGGTTCGCGAAGGGCTGCTCGGCGGCCTGACCGAGCATGCAATCACCTTCATGGGCGGCATTTATTCTTCGCGCCGCGTGCGCGAAGAGGTGGCGCCCACGATTGCCGGCTACCTCGAGGCCGAACGTGCCGATATCGCACTGCTGGTGCCCGTCTGACCCGTATGCCATCAGTCCGTTGGACTGATCGCGCGTCACGCCGAAGCCGCCGGTATTCCGACGATGACCATGAGCAGCGCGCTCGACATCACGCGCGCAGTGAATCCGCCGCGCGCGGTGTTCAACGATTTTCCGCTTGGCCATACTGCGGGCAAGCCGCTGGAGCCCGCGGTCAATCGCGAGATCATGATCGCCACGCTGCGCGCGTTTGAAACGATACGCACCCCGGGCTCGATCGAGCTGCTGCCTTTCGAGTGGAGCCCCGACCATTCATGGAAGCACGCAGGCGCGGGCGAGGGGGACAATCGCGCACCGCGCACCGAAGAGCTTACCTACCAGAGCGAAGACGACATGATCGCGGCCAGCGAAGGAAAGCTCGCCGAAGAATGCATAGTCTGCTCGAATTGGTCGCCCGAATCGCGCGCGCGCCATTCGGCCGGCTGAGGGTCGCTCGGCGCACTCGCTCCGTTGGCAGGCCCGCCTCGATCAAGCGACAGAAAGCGCGCCGCCGCGGCGTTTGCGCTCTCCTTCGCCGCCTACCTGACGCCGCTGGTCGGGCCGCACGCGGCGTTTCTGCTCGGCGAGGTCATCCTCGACGACACTGGTCACGCGATCCACGGAGGCGCCGATCGCACGCTCGGCTGGATCGCAACCGATGTCGGCGTCGGGCTGTTGGCGCAACTCGCACTGTTCCTGATGATTTTTTGGTTCTGGCGGCGGCCAGGCTGGTTGCGCGGTCTGTGCCTCGGTGCGAGCGTTATTCCGGCCATATTCCTTCTGAATTTGGCCTACATGGAGGCCATCCCGATTCATTTCCTGCTCGAGCCCGACACGGCGGCGGAGCGAACCAACTGGCCGGTGCAATGCACCGCGCGTAACGTCTGGATTCCACAGATCGCGTCGCCTCCAACCATTTCGGGCTTTACGCCGATTGTGACCGCGGACGTTAATCCGCCAAACCGGTATGGTCTGCTCGATCCTTCCAATTGCTCGGTAAGAACGCTTGCGTTGGAGCAATCGGCCGCCCGGTATGTGACCTACACCGTCGCCGGCCGCGCCCTTTATTTGACCGCGCCGCCGCCCGATGCGCGGCGTAGCTGGTCGGTGTTCGATTTTGCATCGGGCGCGAGCGTGCAGCTCGGAACTGTCGGGACGGACGCGGGCCAGTTTCCGATTCTCTCGACTGACGGCAAGTCGATCGGATGGCTGCGTCCGGTCGCTGGTGCGACGCCGCCGATTCAGCTCGAGGCGGTGATTCAAAAAATCGGCGCCGCCGGCGAGCGAATCGTGAGTCTGTCGGCGCTCGAGCGCGGAGGGATGGTTCAGCTCGTCGAACTCGACACGCGTACGGAGGAAATCGCCGTCGCGCGCGGGCTGAACGAGCTTTTCTGGATTGGTTTCGACGGGCGCATCCGGCGAACCCTGCGGCCCGCAGCCGTCGATCCTCAGCCGCAGACCATCCGGTTGGTGGATCGCGGATGGGTGGCCTGGGACGCCTATCGCGAGAACCAGCCCTACCGCGTCGCCTGGTCGCTGGCCCGCGGCGCAGGCAGCCTGCGTGTTCCCAAAGGACGAAGCATCACGTCTCTGGCGGTAAGCCCCGATGGGCGATGGATTGCGCTCAGCGTCACGAGCGCGCTCTCCATCGGCTCGACGGCCGACGCGGTTTCGGTCGTGCGCGTGACGGACGGCGCCGAGGTCTTCCGCAAATACCTGCCCAAGTACACGCGATCCAGCGTGGCATTCGGTGATGCTGGCCAATTCATTTATACGGATCTGGACGGAGTGGAAGTCCTAGCGATTCGATAAATGGGATTGCGCGGACCCGATCGCTCGATTCCTCGCCTTTGCGCGCTCCGCGGCTTTGCATTAGAAAGCAATAAAACAACTCTCCTTCTTAGAGGCGCTATGAAAATCGGCGTATTGGCGTTCACCAACGAGCAGACTCCCGATCCCGCGACGGTCGCGCGCAAATGCGAGGCGCTCGGCTTCGAATCGATGTTCATTCCTGAACATCCGATCATCCCGGTGGAGCATCGGACGCCGTATCCACTCGGTGACGGCAAGATCCCGGAGCCGTACGCTCATATGCCCGATCCGTTCGTCTCGCTTGCCCTCGCGGCGTCATCGACCAAACGCCTGCGCCTGGGCACCGGTATATGTCTCGTGCCCGAGCGTGATCCGATACTGCTGGCTAAGGAAGTGGCGACGCTCGATTTCTACTCGGGAGGCCGCTTCATTTTCGGCATCGGTGCGGGATGGCTCGCGGACGAGACCGAAATCATGGGCGTGGAATTCAAGCAGCGATGGGAAGTTACGCGCGAGTACATCATGGCGATGAAGGCGCTGTGGACCGAGACGGAGGCGAGCTACTCGGGCCAGCACGTGCGCTTCCCGAAGGTCAAGTCGTACCCCAAGCCGGTGCAGAAACCGTATCCGCCGATCCATCTGGGGGCCGGCGGCTTCGGCCCCAACCTGCGGGCGCTCAAGATGACCGTCGCGTGGGCCGACGGATGGGCTCCGCTGGGGCTCACACCGGAGCAACTCGCGGTCGAGCTCGGGCGCTTGCGCAAGATGTGCGAAGAAGCGGGACGCGACTACTCGCGGATGGACATTTCGATCTATACCGACGCGGGCGCGGGGACCCCGGCGCACGACATAAGTGACGAAGCCGCGCGGCGATTGGTGCACGAATATGCGGAAGCAGGCGCGCATCGGATGATCTTCCTCGCGCGACGGCCCGGCGACGGCTTCCTGACCGAGCTCGAACAGATCGCGGGCAAGTTCATTTCAATCTCCGCGTAAAAATTCGCCGCAGTGATGAACCTGGGGGGGCGACAAGATCGAGTGCCTCGCAGAAGCCGGGGCAAAAGCGCGAGGTGTCTGGAAATTTGAATTACTCCTTGTTCGTGAAGAGGGCGATGCAATCAGCGAAGGGCGATGAAGCGCGCACTCACTTCAGGCTCAGAGCACATACCCGGAGGATCGAGCGCTCGAACCGCGGAAAAAGGGCCGCCTCTGATGCGCGACTTTTGTTTGCGTTCCTGGCGCCGCTGACGGCCGCGACGCTTGCTATCGGTCAAGCTTGGGCCGTTCCGTCCTGCCCGGTCTCAGCACCCATCTCCACGTGCTGCATCGCCGATCAGCCGGCGACAACCTATCAGCTTGGCGGCGACATCACTGCGTCGGGCGAGTGCATCGACATTTCCGCGCGAAACGTGCTTTTCTACTTGAACGGCCATACCATCAGCGGGCCAGTTGGTGCAGGGATCGGAATCCATGTGCTTTCCACCGCTGCCAACGTTACCGTCAGTGGCAGTGGTGGCGGCGTGGTTCAGAAGTTCGCGACCGGGTTTCAGAGCGACGCACCCAACACATTCACCGAACTACTGAGGGCTTCGCTGAATGACCGGGGTTTTGTCCTCAACGGGCCGGAGGCTTTCGCATTCCTGCTTACGGCGAGCGCAAATCTGAAGAACGGCATAGTTGCCGACGCGACGGCGAAAGGTTCGCTCATAACCGATCCCATTTCCACGGGCAACGGCGCGAACGGAATCGTTCTTAACGGCGCGACTGGAGTCACGGTTGTGAACGCGATGTCCGTCGAGAACGTGGGTTACGGATTGTGGCTCAAAGGCGCCTCGTTTAACAGAATTGAAGGCGGCGATTTTGAAGGAAACGCGGTTGCCGGCGTTTACATCGGCTGTCACGCGGGCGGTCCAAGTAATTCCGGCTGTTCGATTCCAGCCGGCAACGGAAACACTATCGAGGGGATTTTTACCCGTCTAACGATAGGAAGTTGCCCGTCCGGATCACAGCATAACCAGCCCTACGGGATCGTCATCGACCTCGGAAACTCGATGAATCACGTGTTTGCAGCGGCGACTGATACCAGCGCAAGCTGCGCTGCTCCCGGCGATACGCTCTTTGACGGCTTCGACGCTAACAGCGGGCCGGCCTGCGCAGGTAACTTCTGGTTCTCCAATACCTTCACTCTTCCGCCAAATCACACACCAAGCCCGACGCATCCTTATTGCATGCAGTGAAACTGCAACCGCCGCGCCGTTACGCGCGCGGGGCGCCTCGGTTCGCGATGCGAGATGAAGACCGAATGGCGCGGGCCGGCGTGTCCTCAGGCCGGCGCCAGGGTCTCCTCGAACAGCGAGGCCATCGCTCTCCATGAACGCTCGTCCGCGCTGCGATTGTAAGCGATTCCGGGGTTGCCCACCTTGTCCGCCTCGGGATTGGTGAAGCTGTGCACCACGCCTGCGTAGCTGACAACCTGCCAGTCGGCCTTGGCAGTGGTCATTTCCTCGGCGAATGCGCTTACCTGGGCTACCGGGACGAAAGGATCGTCGGCGCCGGTACAGACCAGGATTTTCGTCGCAATCCGGCCGGGCGCGGGACGCTGCGTTTGTAACCCGCCATGGAAGGAGACGACTGCACGAACCGGTGCGCCGTCGCGCGCGAGTTCGAGCGACAGCGTGCCGCCCATGCAGTAGCCGATTGCCGCGAGCCGGCCCGGATCGACCTGCGGCAGCGACGCGAGCTTGTCGAGCGCCGCGCGCGCCCGCGCCCGCGACTTCGCCGGATCGGCGAAAAGCGCCATCGCACGCTTGATCGCTTCCTGGAGATCGTTCACTTGCAGCCCGTCGCCGTAAGGATCGCCGGCGAACGCGACGTAGCCAAGCTCGGCTAAGCGCTCCGCGCGCCGCTTCGCTTGTGGCCCGAGGCCGAAAGCCTCCGGCATCACCAGCACGCCTGGTCGCCGGCCGGACTTGCGTTCGTCGTAGGCCAGAAATCCGCGAAGATTCACCTCGCCGTCGCGGTACTCGATAGTCTCGGTTTTCATCATCGACTCCTGCCACTCCGAAGTAGTGTCTTTTGTATCCGCTGGCCGCGTGCGATGCCAACAGCGATGAAAGCGGTCAAAAGTCAGGGCAGAATCGCGAACGCTCGCGCCGGGAAGCCAAGGCCATGCGCGGGCTTGGGCCAGGTTACGACAATCAGCGCGCCCGTGGCCGGCACTTTGTCCAGGTTAGCCATGACTTCTATCTGCCAATGACCATGACGAAGCAGCCACGCCTCGGAACGCAGATCGTCGGTGGTGTCGGTGTCCATCGACTCATGGCCGTTGGCGATGATTCCGCGCTGTTCGTACAGGAACTTGATTGCTTCGAGCGACCAGGCGGGAAACGGCGAACGTTTGAAGCGCTCGGGGTTCGTATCCCAGTCCTTGTACATATCGGTGCGCAGCGCCGCGAACGAGCCGGCCGGAACGCGGCCATGCCCGGCCTCCCAGGCCTCGATGTCCGCAACGCTGAGCGCATGGTTCGGATCGCGCTTGAGCATTGGGGTGATATCGAAAACCACCAGCGGCAGGATCATCTGCTTCAGCGGAATCCGATCCATCGTGATGCCGCCCCGGTCGAAATGCGCGGGCGGATCGACATGCGTGCCGTACTGCCCGACCATCGAGTAGAAGAATACCCGGAACTCATCCTTTTCGATGGTGTACGGACGCCCGGTTTCGGGATTCGCGCCCGCGGAGAAGGTCGCCGGGCCGAAGCCCTTCCATACGGGCGTCAGCGGGCTGAACGAATGCGTAAGATCGATGAACTGTTTCGACGCGATGATACGGTAGGCTTCGGCCAGCGAATTCGCGGCCGTTTGTGCCCACGCGGCCGACGGCAGAGTTGACGCCAGGACGAAAACGATGACGGGCGCACCCCGGCGGATTTGGCGAATCAGCCTCAGGTTCATGATTTCCCCCACAAGATTCCGGCTTTGCCTTTTCTCCGCGGTTGCCGGATAAAGACACTTCTATAGCACCGGCTCACCGGCATTCGCACAGGAGGGAGGGAACATGGCGACGAGCAAAAAGAAAGCCGTTGGCAAACGCACCAAGGCAAGCGCACGCAAGGCGAGCGCACCCAAGACGCGGCGGATCGCCTCTGCTCCCGCCTTGCGCCGGAGCATCGATCCGGGATGGACCTGGGATGATCGGCTGCCCCTGTCGCAGGCGCGTCAGGTCGGCAACACGATCTACGTCTCGGGACAAATCGCCTACGACGCCAACGGCAACCTGGTCGGCGAAGGCGACATGCGCGCGCAGACGCGGCAGGTTTTCAACAATATCCGCAGCGTGCTCGAGAGCGCCGGCAGCAGCCTCAAGGACATCGTCAAGATCAACACCTACATCACTGACGGATCCAAATTCATGGATATGATCGCCGTGCGCAGCGAAATTTTCGGCGACGATCCGCCGGCGAGCACCGCCGTGGTCGTCGCCGGGCTCGCTTTCCCGGCGCTGCTGATCGAGGTCGAGGCGATCGCGATCAAGCGCGCATGAGCGGGCGCAATTTCCGCATGCCAGGGGAAAACCGATGGCCGTCGAGCTGACGCCCGAACAGCAGCGCATCGTCGGACTCGCCCGCGAGCTGGCGGTCGAGTTTGCGCCGCGCGCCGAACAGCACGATCGCGAAGGCAGCTTCCCCTTCGAAAATATCGCGCGCCTCAAAGAGACCGGCTACACGGCGATGACCACGCCGAAGGAACACGGCGGATGGGGCGCCGATCCGATGACCTTCATTCTCGCCCAGGAGCAACTGGTGCAGGGATGCTGCGCGACCGCCTTCGCCATCAACATGCATCTGAACTCGGTCGCCTTCTACACGCCGTTCATGACCGCGGCGCAGAAGGGCCTTTATCTCGAGGGCGTCGGGCGCAGGCGGATGCTGCTCAACGGCTACTATACCGAGGGCGGCGGAGCGCGCTCGATTCTTTCGCCCAATACCAAAGCGCGCAAGGTGCCGGGTGGCTACCGAATCAACGGCCAGAAGGTGTTCTCGACGCTGTCGCCGGCGGTGGACTGGTTCGGCATCAGCACCTCGCTCGAAGACTACAAGGGTAGCGCCTCGGGCGGATGCGTATTTCTGATTCCGCGGGGCGCGCCGGGACTCGAAGTAATCGAAAACTGGGACGCGATGGGTATGCGGGCGACCGGCAGCAATACCATCGTGCTGCGCGACGTGTTCGCGCCGTCCGAGCAGCTCATCGGCGAGGAGGGACACTTCTTCGAGGAATTCATCCAGGTTGCGCACTGGTACTGCCTCTCGTTCTCGGCAATCTACCTTGGCATCGGCCAGGCCGCATACAACTACGTGCTCGACTACGCGCGCACGCGCAAGCTGCAGAAGACCGGACAGCCGGTGGGCAGCCTGCCCGCGACCCGCTTTGCCCTGGGTGAGATGTACAATCGGCTCGACGCGTGCCGCATCCTGATCCATAACCTCGCGCGCGAGATTTCGGCCGGGCGCAACTTCGGCGACCGGCAGGTGCTGACCATCGAGACGCTGCGCACCTACGTTGCCGAGAACATGCTCGAGGTCGCCAATCTGGCCACGCGCATCGCCGGCGGTCAGGGGTATCTCAAGGGCAATCCGCTCGAGCGCTATTTTCGCGACTTGCGTTCAGCCCCGCTGCACACCGTCAAGCGCGACGAGGTGCTCGAGATGATCGCGGCCGCCGAACTCGGCTTCACCTGAGTCGCGTCCAGGTTTGTTCGTCATCGGTCGGGAGAATATGGAAGACGTAAAATGGAGGGCGAATAGCAAATGACGAACTTCACACCGGTCGCGTCCTTCATTGGCGGCGTTCTGATTGGGCTGAGCGCGGCCGCGATGCTGCTCCTGAACGGCAAGATCGCCGGCATCAGCGGCATCCTCGCCGGCGTCCTGCGGCCGGTCAAGGCGGATACGCTCTGGCGCGCGTGCTTTCTCGCCGGCCTGCTCACCGGCGGGCTGATGCTGCGGGCCTATCTGCCGCAGGCATTCGACTTCGGTACGATCCGCTCGCCCGGCGCGCTCACCGTCGCCGGTCTGCTGGTCGGCTTCGGCACGCGCCTGGGCAACGGATGCACCAGCGGACACGGCATCTGCGGCACGGCGCGATTGTCCGGTCGTTCAATCGCGGCGACGGCGACATTCATGGTCGCCGGCGCGGCCGTCGTCTACGCGGTCAACCATCTGCTGAGGGGATCGCTATGAAGGCGCTCCTTGTCTCATTCTTTTCCGGAATCGTGTTCGCCCTCGGCCTGGGTATTTCGGGGATGACCCGTCCGATCAAGGTGATCGGATTTCTGGATTTCACCGGAAAGTGGGATGCGAGCCTCGCGTTCGTGATGCTTGGCGCGATCGCCGTTTACTCGATCGCCTATCGGCTGGTGCGCGGGCGTCGGGCGCCGCTGCTCGGTGAAAGATTCCTCATCCCCGAGCGCATGGACATCGATCGCAACCTGATCGCCGGCGCCGCGATGTTCGGAGCGGGATGGGGGCTGGCGGGTTTTTGCCCGGGACCTGCGATCACCTCGCTCGCCTCGGGCGCCGCGCCGGTGGCGCTGTTTGTAATCGCGATGGTCGCGGGGATTTATCTGCACGGCGCATTCACCCGGCTGGCGGAAATCCGGATGCGTCCGGTGAGCGCGGCGGCGCAAATCGCCGCCGATTCGTAACGCCGCGCGAGCGGGGGATCGAGCGCGATTGGGTCGAGCGGGAAGCGCCGATTCGGGATTACTCGCTTGCGGGCCGGATCGGTAATCGGCGCCCCTCGCGACGGCCGTTGGCCGCCAGCTATTCGTGCGGTTAGCCCTACGCAGGCGCTCGCCTCACGACCGTCCGATCGCCGGCAAGCCGGAACGGGACGGCAGCTATCGATCGCGTGTGGCTGCGCATCCCGCTGACTTCGGCGAGCGGCACTCGTTGCGAGGCCGATGACAAGCGCGGCACAACCTTCCGCGCGGCACACCCTCTCCGCCCCAAAGCGAGCGGCCATTGCCGGCGTGATCTCCTCGTGCTCATGATCGCCAGCTTCGGGCTGGTTCGATATGCGCTTCCTGCGGACGCGAGCGCGGCCGGCGCCTGGCTGAACGAGCTGCGACGCAGAAGCGCGATACGGCCCGCCACTAATCTCTGGTTCTCAATTTCCGACAACTGATTCGCGACCACGGCGCCGTCGCGCCGATAAATTCAATAATAATCGGACCCGACAGCCTCTATTCAGGAGACCTGCTGCTGAGCGTCAATTGGTTCAACTCCGACCGGAAGAAGTCCTTTATGCGGAACGGTATGGAAGGCAATGGAAGTGGCTTTCCCGGTGTGCCGCGGAGGTCGGGCGAGGTGGGGCTGTATGCGGTCCCAAGGTTGGAGGAGCTGGCAGCGGACCCCAGCAAAGCTGGGGTGCTCGATACGCGGACGGCGCGAATCGTCGCGGCGAAGGCACTCGGCGTACTCGCGGCTTCGCTCTTTCGCTTGTTAGAGGCGGATGCGGCGAGCGATGCGAACCAGTACGCCTTTCGAGCTCAGCGTAACGGTTCAGGAGCTGGGTGTGCAGCGCCGGCGAGCCTTGACGACGTTCTGAAAGTTGAGGAAGCCGCGGCAATCCTGGGAAAGCCGAGACGATGGATCATCCGGAACGCTGCGGAGCTTCCGTTCGTCACCCGGGTAACGCGCAAGCACTACATTTGTTCCAGGCGTGCGCTGCAACGTTGGCTAGCGACCCGCCCACATCCTCCAAGGAAACCGTGAGCAGCGGTGCGATACCGGTGGTATCGCAGGGCAATTCGATCGTGGCACAGTGCGGCACAACTTTGGATAGCGCTCTGCAACTGCGTAAATTATCGCTCAGTGACAGTTGATCGCTCTCGCGATCCATCAGTAGCCTGATCGCAGAACGCAGCTAGAATTCTGCGACAGGATGCGATGAAGAAGACTCGCGGACTCGGGTTCGTCTACCAACCGACGTACGTCGATAAGCGGACGGGTGAGCGCAAAACTGCAGCCACGTGGTGGGTGCAATACTCGATACGCGGCAAACGATATCGCGAGTCGTCCGGTTCCGCGAATCGAAACGTCGCGATCAAGCTTTTGAAGGACCGCATCGGGGCGGCGGCGCAGGGCAAGCCCGTTGGACCGAGCGTGGACCGAACGAGGTTCGAAGACCTTGCGCGGATTCTAATCGAAGACTATCGGGCAAATGGCCGCCGCAGCGCTGACCGCGTGGAAGGTTCGATCAAACACCTCCGTGCTTTCTTCGCGAATGAACTCGCGCTCGACATCACGAGTGACCGGATCACAAGTTACATCAGGTATCGCCAGGATGAAGGCGCCGCGGCGGCTACAATCAATCGGGAGCTCGCCGCATTGAGACGCGCGTTTCGCCTAGCTGCGCGCGCGGGAAAAGTGGCCCTGCGGCCGGAAGTTACGTTGTTGCGGGAAAACAATCGGCGGAAGGGATTCTTCGAAGCCGACCAATATGCCTCTCTCTTTCAGCACATTCCGGAATACCTGAAACCGGTGATTCAAACGGCTTACATCACCGGGTGGCGGATTCAATCGGAAATCCTCACGCGCCAGAGGCATCATGTGGACCTCGACGCGGGCTGGCTACGGCTGGAGCCTGGCGAGGGCAAAAGCGGCGAGGGACGGAATTTTCCCCTGATTCCGGGATTGCGCGAAGTGCTCGAACGACAGATCGAACAAACCCGAGCGCTCGAGCGGGAAACTGGCCAGATCATTCCGTGGCTGTTTCACAAAAACGGGAAGCCGATCGGCAGCTTCCGGAAGGCCTGGTCAACCGCATGCAAGAAGGCCGGATTGGCCGGCCGGATTCCGCACGACTTCCGACGAACGGCGGTTCGGAACCTCGAACGCGCCGGCGTCCCGCGGTCTGCAGCCATGGCGATGGTGGGTCATCGCACCGAATCGATCTATCGTCGATACGCGATCGCGGACGAGGCGATGTTGAAAGAGACCGCCAGTAAGCTGGCCGTGTTGCACGCTCTTGAGGGAAGCCATCCCAACGTCGTGCCACGTAGGACCACAAATCTGTAGGCGTAAGAGGAACTCTCCGCTACTTCGGTCTCTCTCCCAGGCAGGGCTACAGCATTTGTTATCGTCCGCTCCTCCACGGCGATATGGATCAGAACTCAAACTGCGACCGACTGTCAGATGCGACCCCGAGGGCGTCCGCGATCGGATCGATCGGTCGCTTAGCGACTTAGCCGGGCCGCCACTCACAGTAAAGTTTTGGAGCATCGTTGTGTCTTTGTGCCCCCATCTTATCCGCGGCGTACCGCCAATTTTCGCCGCCCCGCAACGGCAGCTCGCGAAAGAGCCAGCGGCATCACCGGAACTGGCGGCGTGGCTTGCGTTCGTTCGTCCGCTGTTCATCGTAGGTGTCGAGCTCGCAGGAGCGAAGCTGTTAGTTACGGGATTGTAGACCTCAACGCTGGCGGGTGCATTGCTGTTTTCTGTCGGACCTATTCCTCCGGCGATTAGCACCTTTTCATTTTCCCGCAACGTGGCAGTCGCTCCGGTTCGCGCTTGGTTCATCACAGGACCCGCGGCAAAACTGTTGCTCTTTGAATCGTATTGACCCTCTGCTGTCGGTAATTCTAAGCGTACAAGACGCAAGAAATCATCCAGAGCGCCCGCTTCTAGAAGATTTTCAAAGAGGATCAATTGACTTAACAATAAGTACTACATTGACTCTGGGCCAAGTCCTAGCACTCGCTACAGCACCAGCGGCTCCGTACGCAGCCTATTTTGCATATCTCGGATTCAGTGCAGAACACATCGCGTATGATACAAACCGAGAGCAGGTTGAAGATCAAATTCTCGAACGATATGGAGGTTGGCTGTCCAACCTCTTTTCTCCGCAGCCAGTATACTAGATGCTCGGTTTACCGAAATTAAAGACGGGGCACTGATCTCTGCCATTCAGGGGCACGACGCCGGATCGAATCACAATGATGACGAAGTGAGCGTGCTAGGTAAAAGCCGGCGAAAACGAATCTGGAACTGGGCTTACCCCTTTCGGTATCCCATTTATAAGTTAGTACCCGCCGCGTTTTAGGTACATTTCCGACCCATTGCTAATCCCGGTTTGTCGGCCCCAGCCTTCACCCGACCTGAGGCTGGGACGAAAAACTGTCAGGTTCTTTGACCGAGGCCGACGCGCCTTGCAGCGCGCCGGACGGCATGGTTTGCGCCGGCCCAGCGCTGCGCGCGGCGAGCTCGCTCCTCAAGTGACTGTGCAATGCCGCGAACTCCTCAGGTGCCAGATAGCCGAGACTCGAATGGGGCCGCAGGCGATTGTACTTATTGCGCCACTGCTCGATCTTGCGCTGCGCATCGTCGAGCCAGCGGAACACCTGCTCATTGAGGCATATATGGACCCAGCCTCGGCGCAAGGCTGCTTCTCGACGCGGAGAATCGGTTGCTTACATATATCCGGCCTTCTGCTGGGGTGACACTTTGGTACACCTGGCCCTGATGGAATCCGCGCACTTTCACCTC
>DATGIT010000011.1:0-28579 GCA_035295545.1 Binataceae bacterium (SeqCode) | reverse complement strand
GGCGGCCGCGGCGAGCAGATGGAGATGCTGCCGCTGACCACGTCACCCGGCGCGGTGGTGCAGTTTCTCAGCGGTATCCAGGCTCGCAACGGTGGCGAATGGCAGGAGGATACGCTGGGCGCTATCCGCATGGCGGTTGAGAATGCGGGTTGGCGTTCGTATGCCAAAAAAGTGATCATCCTGGTCGGCGATACGCCGCCGTTCAAGGAAGATTTCGACCCGGCTCTGCAGTACATCCGGCAGTTTCGCGCCGAGAACGGCACCTTCAATACCGTTGATCTGACGGTCGAAGAGCACGAAAGATTCGTCAAGCAATGGCAGAGCTACAGCGGGCCGGTGCCTGTCACCGCATCCTCGTTGCCCGAGTTTTATCTTGAGACTCAGGCCGCGTATCAGGCGATGGCGCGTGCGGGCGGTGGATCGTGGCGGAGCTTGACGAAAGACGAACATATCAATCAGCAGGTGCTAATCTTGGCCTTTGGCGAACAATGGCGTTCGGAGGTCGCCGCGTTCGGCCGCGGAATCAAGTCGAGCAACGCCTACCCGTAAAAGGACATAACGGATATCGGACCATTGTTTGCTACGCTTCCGAGGGATGCGAACTTCCCAGCAGAGGAGCGGGAGAAACCATATGCGGAAATTATCGATTGGATTGTGTGCGATGATGGCGCTGGCGCTGATTTCGATTGGCCCAAGCGCAATGGCACAGGGGATGGCGCCGGCCAAGCAGGTGACCAAGATTGGTTACCTCAGTTGCCACGTCGCCGGCGGATGGGGCTTCATCTTCGGCTCTTCGCGCAAGCTGCAGTGCACCTACACCCCGGCTGAGACGGGCAAGAAGATCGAACGCTACAGCGGCTCGATCAGCAAGTTCGGCGCGGACATCGGCTATCTGCAGTCCGCGGTGATGCTGTGGACCGTGGTTGCGCCGGGCATGAAGATTACCGAGCATCCGGGCCTCCTCGCCGGTCACTACGGCGGTGCGACCGCGAGCGCCACGGTCGGCCTCGGCCTCGGCGGCAACGTGCTGGTCGGCGGAATGGACGGTTCCATTGCGCTGCAGCCGCTCAGCATCGAGGGCAACACCGGCCTCAACGTCGCGGCCGGCGTAGCAATGCTGGACCTCAAATTCGATTCGGTGGCAGGGGTCAAACAGTAATCATCGAGGCGGAAGGAAGCGGGGTCGCAAGAGCGAACTCTCCCGGCCCTGCGCCTTTCTGAAAGCCGAGCATCGGCTCAGTCCGCAGCCGCATTCGTCGCGGCTGCGTCCGCCACATGGCTGTGGTAGCGGCCGTAGCTGAAATAGATCGCGAACCCGATGCCCATCCAGACAAAAAATCGAATCCACGTGACGAGCGGCAGGCTGGCCATCAGGTACAGGCACGACAGCGCCCCCGCAATCGGCACCAGCGGCACCAAGGGCGTACGAAACGGGCGCCTCTGGTCGGGATCGATGTAACGCAGGATCCACACCCCCAGGCATACCAGTACGAAAGCGAACAGCGTGCCGATATTCGTCAGTTCCGCGATCTCGCGGATCGGCAGCAGCGCCGCGGTGGCGCCGACGGCCAGCCCGGTGATCACGGTCGGGATGTAGGGCGTGAGAAAACGAGGATGCACGCGGCTGAAGGCGCGCGGCAGGAGCCCGTCGCGCGAAATCGCAAAGAAGATGCGTGATTGACCGAGCAGCAGCACCAGCAGCACCGACGTCAGCCCCATCACCGCGCCCATCGACACCACGCCGCCGACGAAATTCAGCCCGCGCGTGACGAAAGCCGACGCGAGCGGCGCGTTGCGATCGATCTCGGCGAACGGCACCATGCCGGTCAGCACCGCCGAGACCGCAATATACAAAGCGGTGCAGACGAAGAGCGACCACAGGATGCCGCGCGGCAGGTCGCGTCCCGGATCGACCGCCTCCTCAGCCGCGGTCGAGACCGCGTCGAAGCCGATGTAGGCGAAAAAGATATACGCGGCGCCCTTGGAAATTCCCGACCAGCCGAAGGGCGCGAACGGGCTCCAGTTCTGCGGCCGCACAAAAAACATCCCGACCAGGATTACCGTCGCCACCGCGCACAGCTTGATGCCGACGATGAGCGAGTTGAGCCGCGCGCTTTCGCGGATGCCGACGTAGAGCACGACCGAGATGAGCAGGACGATCAGCGCCGCAGGCAGATTGACGATCGCGCCCGGCTCGGTTCCCGGCGCGTAGCTGATCGCGGCGGGCAGATGGATACCGACGCCCTGCAGGATCACGCGAAAGTAGCCCGACCATCCGACCGCGACCGCGCCCGAGGCCACCGCATACTCCAGCACCAGGTCCCAGCCGATAATCCATCCCACCAGCTCGCCCATCGTGGCGTACGAGTAGGAGTAGGCGGAACCGGCTACGGGAATCATCGCGGCGAACTCGGCATAGCACAGCGCCGCCATCGTGCACGCCACGCCCGCCATTACGAACGAAACGATCAGGCCCGGTCCGGCCTCGCGCGCACCCACTCCGGTCATCACGAAGATGCCCGCGCCGATGATCGCGCCGATGCCGAGTGCCGTGAGATCGAGCGCGCCGAGCGCGCGGCGCAGGCCGCCGCGATGCGGTCCCGCGTCTTCCATCAGGGCCGCGACCGGTTTGCGCCGCAGCAGCTGCGCTCTGAGGTCCCCCCGCTGCATCAGCGCAATTTATCGGTTGTCGGGCAGCGCGTCACCAGGCCTGGTATCCGCCGTCCACAGAGAGCATCGCGCCGGTCACGTAGCTGGACGCGGCGCTGGCGAGAAAAATTATCGGGCCGCGAATCTCCTCGGGCCGCCCGAGCCTGCCGAGCGGGGTCCACCGCTCCATCCGCTCGCGATTGTCGCCCTTGGCGATGCCGGCCTCGGTCGCTTCGGTCGGGATCCATCCCGGCGCGAGTGCGTTGACCAGGATGCCGTAGCCGGCCCATTCGACCGCGAGCTGGCGCGTTAGATTAAGCAGCCCGGCCTTGGCCGCGGTGTACGCCGACAGCCGGTATATCGAACTCGCAACCGTGGCGTAGATCGAGACCATGTTGATGATGCGGCCGGGGCGTTTGGCGTCGATCAGAGCGCGCGCGACGCGCTGCGCGAGCATCATCGGCGCGGTCAGGTTGGTCGCGATGGCTGCGTCCCAGGTGGCTCGCGGCAGGTTCTCAGCGCGGCCGGTTGGAGAAATGCCGGCGTTGTTGACCAGGATATCCACCAGGCCAAGCTCCTGGCGGGCGCGTGCCAGCGCGGCGTCAATCTGCTCGTCCGAGGTCACGTCGAGCGGGATGGCGGCGGTGCGTACGCCAAACTCGCGCGCGATGTCTGCGGCCAGGCGCTCGAGGCGCTCGCCGCGGCGCGCCGCGAGCGCGACGTCGGCGCCGGCCATCGCGAGCGCGATCGCGCAATCGACGCCAAGGCCCGAGGACGCGCCGGTCACGAAACCGACACGCCCGCGGAGCGAAAACAGCGATTCCAGCGAATCCATGGTGATGGTTATCCGTTCGCCGAGGCAGCCGAGCCCGCACCCGTGCTCGCGGCCGCAGCTTCACTCGCCGCGGCTACCGCGTGCGCGATATCCGAGCCGCTTACGCCGTAGTGCGTTACGGCCCGGAATTCGACCGGGCTGCGCGGGCCCACCAGCACGCCGCGATCTCTGAGTGACGCGGCAAATCGCGACGCGCGCTCGGGCCCGCCCGCGACTTCGAAAAACACCATGTTGGTGCGCCGGCGCGCCGGATGAACGCGCAGGCCGGGGATGCGCGCGAGTCCCTCGGCCAGCGCGCGCGCGTTTGCGTGATCCTCGGCCAGCCGATCGACCATCGCGCTCAGCGCGACGATGCCGGCGGCGGCGATTATCCCCGCCTGGCGCATCCCGCCGCCCAGCATCTTGCGCACGCGGCGCGCGCGCTCGACGAACGGGCGCGGGCCGCAGAGCAGCGTGCCCACCGGACAGGCGAGCCCCTTGGAGAGGCAGAACGAGACCGTATCGGCGTGCGCGGCGATTCGCTGCGCGCTGGTCTCGAGCGCAAGCGCGGCGTTGAAAATCCGCGCGCCGTCGAGATGCACCGCGAGGCCGTGCCCGCGCGCCAGCTCCCCGACCGCGGCCATGTGCGCGAGCCCGACGGCCTCGCCGCCGCAGCGGTTGTGCGTGTTCTCCAGCGCCACCAGCGCGTGCGGTGCGAAATGCGGATCCGCGGGCGTCGCCAGCTCGGCCTCGAGTTCGTCGAGCGCGAATTCGCCGTCGTCCGTGTTGCGCACCGGCGTCAGCACCACGCCGCCCAGCGCCGCCGCGCCGCCTGCTTCGTACAGATATGTATGAGCGCGCGCACCGAGCACGGCCTTGGTGCCGCGCGCGCAATGCACCAGCATCGCGATCAGGTTGCCCATCGTTCCGCTGGCAACCAGCAGCGCGGCCTCCTTGCCCATCGCGTCGGCGGCCATCGCCTCGAGCCGATTGACGCTCGGATCCTCGCCGTACACGTCGTCGCCCAGTTCGGCGCGCGCGATCGCCTCGCGCATCGCGGGCGTGGGCAGAGTGACCGTGTCGCTGCGCAGGTCGATCACTTGCGCGTCCGCCTATTCGGGGAAGATGGCCTTGACGACTTCGTCGATCGCGCGCTTGCTGTCGGCCTCGTCGGTGAGCGACCAGGTGACGGCGACGGTCGCCGCGCGTCGCGGCGCGATTCCCTGGCGGATGAGCTCGCCGGCGTAGATGAGCAGGCGGGTCGAGACCCCCTCTTCGAGGCCCGAGGCCTTGAGATTGCGCACCTTCTCGCCGAGCAGCGCGAGCTGCATTGCCATGTCGCGGTCAACGCCCGCCTCGTGCGCGATAATCTCAACTTCTTTGTCGGCGGGCGGATAGTTGAATTCGATGGTGACGAAGCGCTGGCGCGTCGAGTGCTTGAGATTTTTCTGGATGCTCTGGTAGCCGGGGTTATACGAAATCACGAGCAGGAACCCGACGTGCGCCTCGAGCGTCTCGCCGCGCTTCTCGACCGGCAGGATACGCCGATGGTCGGAAAGCGGATGGATCAGGACGGTGGTGTCCTTGCGCGCCTCGACGATTTCGTCGAGATAGCAGATCGCGCCGCGCCGCACGGCCTGGGTCAGCGGCCCGTCGATCCATACGGTCTCATCAGCCTGTATCAGATAGCGACCGACCAGGTCGCTGCCCGTGAGGTCCTCGTGGCAGGCGACCGTGATCAACTCATTCGGGCCGTCGGTCAGCGCCGCGAGCCGATGGGCCATGTGCTCGACGAATCGCGTCTTGCCGCAGCCGGTCGGTCCCTTGAGCAGCACCGGCAGGCGCGCCTTGTAGGCCGCCTCGAAGATCTCGGCCTCGTCTCCGATCGGCAGGTAGTAGGGCGCGTTGTGCGGATCGAGGTGACGGACTTCAGGCCCTTCCGCCTGCATCCGCGTATCGAATTTCCTGAGCTCAATCGACATGGCTTAACCCTGTGTTCCCAAGCTACCGCCGTTTAGTTGCCGATAGTCTACTACCAAACGGGCATATATACAGACGTACCGTCCGGGTTATCTGTAACGGTCCAGCCGCAAGCGATAATCTGTGTACGAAGATCGTCAGAAAGCCTATAGTTTTTCTGCTGCCTGGCGGCCTTGCGCTGATCGATGAGAGCCTGGACGTCCGAGGGGGCGCCCTTACCCTTGGTCCCAGCAACAAAATCAAATTGTTCTTCTATTCTGAGGCCAAGTACGTTGTCCATCGTCTTGAGTGTGTTCCAAATCCTGCGGTCGTTGTCGCGGTTAGCCCTCTTCACCATCTCCAAAGCCGTCGCTAGGGCTTCAGGGGTATTTAGATCGTCGTTCACCGCCTCTCTGAATCGCTCAAGATAGCCAAACGCCCAAGAGCTGTCTTCACCCTTCTCCGGTGCAGAGCGCGTAAAATTCCAGAGATAGTAGAGGTTCACCTGGGCGGCGCGCACCGCGTCCAGCGAGAACGCCAGTTCCGAGCGATATTTCGCGCCCAGGCAGAAGAGCCTGAAGGCGAGCGGATTGATTCCCGCCGCAGCCAGATCGTCGAGCACCGGAAAGCGCCCCGAGCTCTTGCTGATCTTCGCCCCTTCCATTCCGACCATGAACGCGTTGTGCACGAAGTAGCGCGCGAACGGTTTGCCGGTCGCGCCTTCGGACTGCGCGATCTCGTTCTCGTGATGCACCGGGATGTGGTCGAGGCCGCCCGAATGGATGTCGATGGTCTCGCCCAGGTAGCGCATCGACATCGCCGAGCACTCGATATGCCATCCCGGATATCCTCGCCCCCACGGGCTCTCCCATTGCATCAGGTGATGCGGCTGATTGAGCACCCAGAGCGCGAAGTCGTGCGGGCTTTTCTTGTCGGGCGAATGTTCCAGCCGTTGCCCGGCGTGCTGCTCGTCGAGGCTCTGACGTGAGAGCCTGCCCATGCGGCTCGGCCCGCGCCATTTTTCGACATCGAAATACACCCCTGACGGCGTGACATAGCCGTAGCCGCGCTGCACGATACGCTCGATAAGCGCGACCATGTCTTTAATGTGATCGGTCGCTCGGCAAAGGCGCGGCGGCGCGGGCAGCGCGATGTTGAGCCGCGCACAGTCGCGCTTGAACTGCTCGATATAGAAATCGGCGACCTCGCGCGGCGTTTTGCCCTCGGCCCGCGCGGTCTTTTCGATCTTGTCCTCGCCGGAATCCGCGTCCGAGGTCATGTGTCCGACGTCGGTGATGTTCATCACGTGGCGGACTTCGAAGCCGTTCAGCTCGAGCGTGCGGCGCAGGGTGTCAACGAACACGTACGCGCGCATGTTGCCGAGATGTTGCGGCAGGTAAACCGTCGGACCGCACGAATAAAAGGTCGCGACCGGCGGATTGAGCGGCGTGACTTCCTCGATCTGACGAGTCAGCGAATTGTATACCGAAAATGGCTTCACACGATTGTGGTCCGCGCGGCCTTGCGGCCGCGCATCAGCGCCGGGCCGGCTGCCCGCGCGGGGTCCCGCGCTCAAGGCTGACGCGCCGAAGCGGCGGCGACCGGCGCGTCAGCATCGCGCCGGCGCGCGCCGGCGATCGCCTTGTATTGCCGATCGGCGACCCAGGCGTAGCCCGGAAAGTACCACAGATACGCGAGCAGACTGCGCAACCCGGACTGCCGGCGCAGTATTTCGTTCACGGCGCGGGCGCCGCGGTACACCCGGCCGCGATCGTCGATCACGTGCAATTCGTACAGCAGGTCGCCCAGCCGGAGCTCGGGGAAATGCGCGCGCGCCGACGGATCGTTCGCGTCGAACAACTCGAGCTCACCGGTGTTGTCGTAGCGCAGGATGCCCGCGGCCACGTTGCGGCACATCTCGCAGCCGCCGTCGTAGAGCACGGCGAGCCTGCCTGCCGTTGCGCGCGCGGCTATCCGCGACGGCTCTCCGAACAGTCGTCCCATCCGGACCGCCCTAGCGCCTCGACAACCGGGGGTTGGCGGTCGCTCGATTGAGCCGATGGCGTTCATGACTGATCCGCCACTCGTAGCCGTCAACCAGCGACTGCCATCCGGCCTCGACCGTGTTGGCCGACTTGGCAAGCGTGGTCCAGGTGCTCTGGCCGTCGGAGAACTTCTTGATCGACATCACCTCGGCCTCGGTCGATTCGCCGCTCGCATGCATATAGGTTTCGATGACGCGCACCGGTTCGAGGAAGGGGAAGTACTTGAGCAGCGCCTTGCGCAGCGCCAGGTCGAGCGCATGCACCACGCCGACGCCGCGCGCGGCCTCGGTCTCCTCGACATTGCCGATGCGCAGGACCACTGTTGCGTCGATGGTCATGCGGCCTTCGTTGAAGTCGTCGATCACGCGGCGGCGCTCGACCACGAACGGCGGCGCGTAACCGCCCGCGCGCCGCGCCTCGGACAATTCACGCGAGGCCTGGGGCGTCTCGGCCTCGTAAAAGATCGATTTGGACCCCTCGTTCATACTCAACAGTCAATTATCTTTGGCGCTCGCAGGGCTTTCAAGGTAATTCGGGCGGCAGGGGAGTCCGCGGATGTGCAGTAACGTCGAGCGCGGATGCCTGTAATTGTTGACAAGCGCCTGCAATCATTGATCGATGCGTCCGCTGCCAGCTTCGCTCGCCGTCATTTTCGGGGGCTTTACCCGGTTCCGAGGCCCGTGCTGGCTTCGTTTCCTGGTCCTGCTTGGCGTCGTGGCCTGGGCCCGGGGCTCCGCCTGGTCCAATCCCCCGCCTGCGGCTGAGACTGGCGGGGTGCAGATTTTCGTGCCGCTGACCATCGATTACGTCACGCTCACCGCGGCGCTCAAAGAGCAGATTTACAACGCCGCCGACAGCCGCGCGATCCTGTGGCGGGGCGACAACGCGTGCGAATTCCTTTACGCGCGCAATCCGCGCCTGGCGCAAAACGCCCCCACCGCCGTGACGCTCGAGAGCGAGGGCGAGCTTGGATTGGGAGTGCCGTTGGGCGACCAATGCGTCAACGCGGTTTCATGGGACGGCATCGTCGCGATGGACCTGACGCCGGTGTTCACCCCTGCGCTCACGCTGATCTTCCACGTGACCGACGTCAACCTCTATGACCGGCAGCATCGGAAATCCCTGATCGTCGGGCGCGGCTTTGATCTTATCAAAGGCAATTTCATCCCGCGCATCGAGTCCTTCAAGTTCGATCTGCGCCCGCCGATCGAGGAATTTCGCACGCTAGCCGAGGAAGCTGCGCCGCCCGAGCAGGCAGAGCGCTTCAAGCAGGTGCTAGCCACCGTTCGCGGCGCCGGTCCCGCGGTCGCAACACCCGAGGGAATCAAGCTGACGCTGGCGCTCACCGCGCCGCCGATTGCGGCGCCGGCGCCGGCCGCCCCCTCGGGCCCATTGACGCCGGCCGAACAGGCGGCGTGGAACCGCAAGCTCGACGAATGGGATGCCTTCGTCGTGTTCGCGATCAAACAGGTCGGGGCGGCGGTTCCCGACCGCCAGGTCCGGGCGGATCTGCTCAACGTGCTGTTGAACGGCCGCTATCGCCTCGCCGAGGCGATCGATCAGCCGCCTGCGCCGGGCGCCGCGGACCCGGTACGCGTGCTGTTCGTGGACCAATGGCGGCAGTTGCGCGACGTGATACGCCGAGCGGCCGCGAGCGGACAATTGGGCGATCACGCGCTCGAGTTTCTCTCATTCATTTCGGCGGGAGACGCGCTGATGGCCTTCGATGAGGCGGCGCCGGTGCTCGGCGTCCGTATTTCGGCAGCCGATCTGCGCCGGCTCGCGCGCATCATGGCCCCCCAATCCACCGTCGACCCGCTCCAATTCAATTATCAGGCAGATCCGGAACTGCAACACATGTTCGGCTTCACGCCTCCGCCGCAGACTCCCGATTCCGTCGAGCCGTCGGATACGGACGCGGGCGAGCCGATTGCCACCCCTTCGCTACCCGCGCCGCCCCCGACTCCGCAGGCGTCGAACACTCCTGTTGCCGGCTCATCGACCGCCTCATCCCCGGCGTCCGTCGCGCCGGCTCCGCCGATGTCAATCGCACCCGCACCGTCCACCCCGGCGCCCAGGGCATCCCCGACCGGACCTTCTGCGGGCGTCCCGGGGGCGGCCTTGTTGCTGGACCTGCTCGCGCCACGGGATGCGCTGGCTGAAGCGCCGCCTCAACCGGCCGCGCTCAAGCAACTGGGCGTGCGGCTCAGACGCGCGGTGGTAAATGAAGACAACGTGGACGGCTATACGCGCGACGTCAGCGCATTGCTCGACGCCGCAGCCGCGAGTGAAATTGCCGATGAGCAGCCGGATCCGGCGTTGCATGACGAATATCGCATGATCGTGAGAGCCGCGGCGTGGCAGGAGAGCTGCTGGCGGCAGTTCGTGATCGCCGGCGGACGAATCCGCTACCTCGAATCGTCATCGCACGATATCGGCCTGATGCAGGTGAACCGTTACGTATGGCGCGGCTTCTATGACATCCGGCATATCGAATGGGACATCGCGTACAATGCGGGCGCGGGGAGCCAGATCCTGGCCCGCCTGATGGCGCGTGCGGCGGCCGCGCACGCCGCCCATGGCGAGGCGCTCGCGCGATCGGTATACGCCGGCTATAACGGCGGCCCCGGGGCGCTGAACCGCTGGCGCAGCGCCAAAGAACCAAAATCCCTGCGGCTTATCGATCAGGCTTTCTGGCAGAAGTTTGATGCGCTCCGGCAGGGTCAGACGTTGAATATCCTGAAATGCGCGGCCGAGTGGGGCAACTCGCCGGGTCATTAGTTGCCGGCGAATTTGCCGCACGTCGAACAGCTAGTGTGACAATTCGTCGAGGAGAGCCTTCGCGTCCTTGAGATCGGCAGTGTCGAACCCCTCGGTGAACCAGTTGTAGATCTCGGCCAGCATCGCGCGCGCCTCGTCGCGACGGCCGTGCCACGCGATCAGTCGTGCGAGACTCATAGTGGCCCTGAGTTCCCAAGATTTGGCGCTCTGACTGCGTGCAATCTCAATCGCCCGCTGAAAGCATCTCTGAGATTCCGCAGCGTTCGAATTGTGCCGTCTCAGCACCAACTCGCCCTTGAGCCGATACGTCTCAGCCTCATAGTGACGGTTTTCATGTTCATCGGCGGCCTCCAGCGCACCCGTCAAAGCACTCATCCCGTCATCGAGGCGGCCTGTCTCAATGTAGGCTTCGGCAAGCAGGCTAAGGAAATACGGTCGCAGGATTTCCGCGCCCGTCGCACGAGACATGGCGAGACCTTCCTGTATCTGTGCAATTCCTTCTTGGCGGCGCCCTTGTTCAGCCATCGCCCAGCCGCACAGGCTAGTCGCAAAGGCCGAGTAGTCAGTCAATCCGTGCTCCGCAGAGATCGCTATCATCATCTCTGCGTTTTCTCGAGCCGCAGATACTTCCCGGCGGTATTGACGTAAAACTCCGACAAATAAGCCTGCATGAACTAGACTACGAGGATCGGACAGCCTTTGACCCAGTGCGATCGCTTCATTGGCTCTCTGAAGGGCCTGCTCCGAATAACCAAGCTGCCATAGAGTCCAAATCGCATGGGACAGACAAGTTATCCCTGTATCAACCCCGCTGCGGAAGGCGAGTGGCCGTCGACGCTCAGGATCATAGAAGGAGAGCGCCATTTCCAAATGTTCCTTGGCCTGAGGGAGCCTCCCCATCTGGTACGAAGTACTTCCCAAAGCCCGGTGCGCGTATAGCAGTAGCTCCGGATCGCCTTTGGCTTGGGCCCGCACCAAGAGCTGTTCGCCTAGGTCATAACTCTTACGCAATTCTGCTCGCAATGCATGGACGACGAACAGTCCATACAAAGTCGGGAAGAGCTCTGGAGGATCGCCAAGCCGCTCACAAAGCTCTCGCGCTCGAATGTAAGCTCCGGCCACCTCCGGAGCTGCATACCCTTGAACGGCACTTAGCGCGGTACCAAGAACCAACCGCAGGGACAGTTCGCGCCTAATGCGCTCGGGACCGTTCGGTAGTCGCTGGAGCAGATTCAACGCCAAACCGAAATTACTGATCGCATCGGCATATGCAGAGCGTTGCACCGCCTGCTGACCTGCCCGACCAAGGTATTCGATCGCTTTTTCGATGTTATCGCTGCGGCTGTAATGATGGGCCAGTTCGGCAAGATGGTCGTCGAGCGAACTCGGATAAAGACTTTCGAGCGCCGCACCGATGCGCTCGTGCAGTTGTTTGCGCCGCTCAACCAAAACGGAATTGTAGGCGACCTCCTGCGTCAATGCGTGCTTAAATACGAACTCGGTTTCACCCAGGGCTGCCTGCTCGTATATGAACTCGCCGAGTTGCAGGTCATTGAGGATACGAGTGAGTTCATCGTCTGATTTCGTGACGACCGCACGCACTAGTGATAGCGGAAACTCCCGACCAATGACGGACAGCGTCTGCAGCAGCTCCTTGGAGTCTTGCGGCAAGCGGTCGATGCGTGCGGCAAGGATACCCTGCACCGTTGGCGAGATCTTCAACTCGGCTAGCGGTCGGGTGAGCTTCATCGTTCCATTACGGATCAGTGCGCCGTCATCGAGCAGCACCTGCACCGTCTCTTCCATGAAGAACGGATTCCCCTCGGTCTTCACGATGATTACGCTTTTTAGCGGCGCCAGTTCCGAGCCACCGCCGAGCAGCGCGGTTAGCAACTCGCTGGCGGTCTCGCGGCCCAGCGGATCCAGGCGCAACTGAGTGTAGTAAGTCTTTGAGCCCCATCCATGCGAATACTCGGGACGGTAATTCACCAACAGCAGGATTTTCGCGGTCCCGATGGAGTCAGCGAGGAGATTCAGGAACTCCTGGGTGTGCTCATCGATCCAGTGCAGATCCTCGAAGATCACCATCAGCGGCTGATTGAGACTCTCGCGCAGCAGTATGCGCTTGAATGCCTCCAATGTCCGTCGCTTGCGCACTTGTCCATCCATCTGTGCCAATGGGTCGTTCCCCTCGACCAGGCCCAGCAGTCCGAAAAGGTACGGCAACGTGCCTTCTAAATTACGGTCCAGCGCGACGACCCGCCCGTTGACCTTCTCGCGCCGTTTGCGGCTGTCGTCGCCCGCCTCGATTCCGAAATAGCCGTGCAAAAGGTCGATCACCGGGAAATACGCCGAGGCTTTGCCGTGCGACACCGAGAAGGTCTCCAGCACCATCCAGCCCGACTGATTCTTGGCCTTGAACTCGAAGAACAGCCGCGACTTGCCCGTGCCCGCTTCCGCGATGGCGGCGACGATCTGGCCGCGACCCTCGCGCGCGAGCTGTGCCGCTGCGCGCATCGCGTCCATCTCGCGGTCGCGACCGACGAATTTTGTCAATCCGCGCCCGGCCGAGCGCTGCAGTTTGGTACGTAGCGGGCCCAAGCCGGTCACCTCATTGACCGCAACCGGTTCAGCGACCCCCTTTACTTTCGTAGGTCCGAGCGCCTTGAACGTGAAGTAACCCTCACAGAGTCTGCGTGTTGCATCCGTTGTGGCAATCGAGCCTATGGGAGCGAGAGTTTGCATACGCGACGCCAGATTGGTCGTGTGTCCTACGGGCGTATACTCGACGTGTCCTTCACCGGTTTTTATGGATCGAACCACGACCTCGCCGGTGTTGATCCCTACACGTGCCTGGACAGGCAATCCGCCTTCCGCGCGTACCCGATCCGAATGGCGCTTAAGCTCATCCTGCATTCGCAACGCAGCATAGAGGGCACGCTGCGGGTGGTCTTCGTTAGCGATTGGCGCCCCGAATAGTGCAAAGATGCCGTCCCCGGTGCTTTGCACGACGTAGCCGTCGTAGCGATGTACCGCGTCGATCATCAACCTGAGCGCCGGGTCGATCACTCGCCTGGCGTCTTCAGGGTCGAGGTGCTCCATGAGTTCGGTGGAACCCTTGATGTCCGCGAACAGCGCGGTGACGGTCTTGCGCTCGCCCTCCAGGGTTTCAGGAGCGGGTGCACCGGTCACCCGAATGGGTGAATCGGCTGACTTGCTTGCTGATGCAACCGTTGCCGCTGTGCCGAGAGCCGCGCCGCACTCGCCGCAGAAGCGCTTGCCTGCCGGATTATCGGCGCGACATTTTGGACAGAGATTCGCCAGCGGCGCACCGCAGTCGCCGCAGAACTTCTTGTTGGAAGGATTTTCGGCCCCGCACTTCGAGCAGCGCACCCTGTACCCCTCCGCGAGCCCACTACATTATGGCATGTTAAATCACCGATCCGAGACCAAGGACGGTATCGTCGGGCCCGAGTCGTCCAGCTTTGTTGGCATGCAAAGATGCGTCAGCCAGGACGCGCCGGTCGCCTCACATCGCGAGACCGCCATCGATCTGGATTACCGCGCCCGTGATGTAGGAAGCCGCATCCGAAAGCAGAAACCCGACCGCCGGCGCTACGTCTTCGACCTTGCCGAAGCGCGCCAGCGGGATCCGCTCGAGCGCCCGCGCCCGATTCTCTTCCGACAGGACCGCCGTCATGTCGGTTTCGATAAATCCCAAGGCTACGGCATTGACCCTCACGCCGAGCGGACCGAGCTCTTTCGCCATCGCTTTGGTCATCCCGACCAGCCCGGCCTTGGAGGCCGAGTAATTCACCTGTCCCGCCATCCCGACCAGTCCCGAGATCGAGGTGATATTGATAATCGCGCCGCGTTTGGCCTTCATCATGATGAAGGCGCTGGCGCGCGCGACGTTGAACGCGCCGGTGAGGTTGGTCTGGATAACCGCGGCCCAGTCCTCCTCGCTCATCATCACCAGCAGCTTGTCGCGAGTGAGCCCGGCGTTGTTGACGACTCCATCGAGGCGTCCGAACTCGGCCTTGGCCGCATTGACCATCGCGCGCACCGCCTTGAGGTCGGCGACGTCGGCCTGAAAAGCCATCGCCTTGACCCCCAGCGCGGCGATCTCGTCCTTGAGGGCGGCCGCCTGCTGCTCGCTTTTGACGTAGTTGAACGCGACGTGAGCGCCGCGCCGGGCGGCTTCGAGCGCGATCGCGCGGCCAATTCCGCGGGTTGCGCCGGTAACGATAATTCCCTTGCCTGCGAGATCATTCATTTGAAATTCCGCCGGTAAAAACGCGCCTGGATGCGGCGCTTCGATCTGCACTTAGATAGCAGATGGCGGCGCGTGCGACGAACGCCAAAAATAAAAAAAGACCGCCCGCATTTTTGTATGCGGGCGGTCTTGGTTTACCTGGCTGAATGGCGCGCGCGCTCAGGCGCTGAACGACGATCCGCATCCGCACGTGCGGCTCGCGCGCGGATTGTCAAAGCGGAAGCCGCCGGCGTGCAGGCTCTCGACGTAGTCGAGCGTGACGCCTGCGATATACGGCAGCGAGATTTCGTCCACGAAAACTTTCGTGCCGTCGATCTCGCGCACTACGTCGCCTTCCTTGTACCCATCGAAGCTGAGCGAATACTGAAAGCCGGAGCATCCGCCGCCGACCACCGAGATACGCAGTCCCTGGTCCGGGCCCAAGCCCTCCTTGGTGTGCATCTGCTTGACCATCTCGAGCGCGCGGGGCGTCAGGATGACGGCGGGACCATCCGTCGCCGCGCCGCCGTTGGCGGCCTGGACGCTTTGCTGGTGCTCATGCTCATTGCGGATTTCTTCAGACATTATCGAAAAGTCCTCCGGGACGACTGTTGCTGGGAATGCGCTTAAGGAGCGCTTACCAATCGGTCAAATTTTATCTCAGCGGCCCCAACCGGGGCAAATACCGCCGGCACATGCCGTACGGTCCAATTCAGCGAAGAAATCGCGGCCGGAAACCAGCAAGGCGCGGCTAATGCATGCACGCGGGCTGGTTGACGACTCCGAATTGGTTGCCGCTCCAGAGATTCTGGCCGCAGCTCGGGTTGCCGTCGAAAGCATCCACGCCGAAGCTCCCGTTGCCATTGCCGGTCGCCTGAACGCCGATGATGCGATTGCGGATGCATCCGGTCGAGACCACGATGCCATAGGCCTGGTCGGGCTGGGTCGGGCCGTCGGCCGAGCTCGGATCGCCCGCCGAGGCAAGCACGTTGGCGTCGCTGGGAGGCGTGGGCGGGCTGCTGGGAGGGCATGCATTGCCTAGGAGGCCGCCGCTAATAAAGCATCCGAGGTAGATGCCAGCGTTGGTATTGCGCGACACGTTGAAATTTAAAATCGTGTTGCGCGAGGAGCCGCGAAGCCAGATGCCGTAGGTCGCGCTGGTGGTCACGGTCACGTTGTTCAGGAGTGCCCCGCTGACCTCGTTAAGCTCGATGCCCGAGAAGCCGAGCGTGGTGTCCACGCTGACGCCGTCGAGGTACGAACCCGCCCCGGGTCCGTTGATCACGATACCCTTGCGCGAACTGTCGTGTACGACCAGGCCGGTGCCATAGGCCGCCGCACCGTTGAAGCGAATCCCCACGCTGTTGGTCTGCGCAATCACGTTTGCGAGGGTCACGCTGGAAGCGTCGATTTGGATTCCGGTGGTGAATCCGGTGATGGTCGCCGGCGCACCCTGGGTTCCCGTCACCGTCACGTTGTTTGCGCCCGCCTTCACCCATACGCCAATATCCGCGCTCGAAGAGGGCGATGACGATATCGTTGCGCTGCCGAGGTCCAGCGTAACTCCCGGGACGTTGACCTTGATGCAGTTGCCCGGTGGGGCCGCAATCAGTCCGGTGCTCGCGAGCGTGTAAACGCCCGGCGCGACTATCGCGCACGGGCAACTGGCGATCGGATTTGAACACGTGTTGATCGCGCCGGCGGGAACGGCAATGCAGGCGAGGGCGAGCAGTGCTATTAAAAATCCCCGCGCACTCTCACTGGGCGAGATCCGCGACAAGCCGGGGCGGGCTCGGAGGATGGTTCGCGCCGGTTTGCTGCTCGGGAACATCATCGACAAATAAGGGGCCGGCGCCGCGCGGAGGCACTCGCGCGCAGCGCCGGGCGGTGATCCGCGAAACGTGGACATATGCTAGTGCGATGCTCCAATCGGACCGAGGTTGAAAGCTGATTAACGGTGAAATGGCGCGTGAATATAAACTCCAAGAGTCGGCCGGAAGGTGAATCGCGCGCTGCTCGCGCCGCCGCCGGGACCGGGCATTTGGATTCGTTCGCTAACCGGCATCGGCGCCCAACCGATTGAGTCAGAGGCGGGATTGCGGTAGATTATTTGGCTCTTCTCTGAGGAAACCGCCATGAATGCAATCATCCGCAAGCTTGAAGAGCGCGAGCTGCGCAAGGACATTCCCGAGTTCCGCGTCGGTGACACGGTTCGCCTGCAGGTGAAGGTTGTCGAGGGCGAAAAGGAACGCATCCAGTCCTTCGAGGGCGTGGTGATCAAGATCAATCGCGGCGGCAACCGCGCGGCCTTCACAGTGCGCAAGATTTCTTATGGCGTGGGCGTCGAGCGAATTTTCCCGCTCCATTCGCCGCGCCTGGATAAAATCCAGGTGCTGAGCCGCGGCCGCGTGCGCCGCGCGCGGCTTTACTATTTGCGCGCGCTCTCCGGCAAAGCCGCCCGCGTAGCGTCGGCCTAGTCGTCACGCACCCCAAACGTTTCCGGTAGGCCAACGGTGCCGGAGTGAAATCGGCTCCGGCGCCCTGGCGTTTTCAGGCGGGGCTGTGCGGCGAAATTTTCTAGCGTGCGGCGGCGCCGGCGCAGGGCACGCGCACGTCACCCTCGAGCAGCGCGCCCTCGCATACGCGCAGGTTGTCGGCTTCGATGCGCCCGACGACCCGCGCGCGCGGGCCAAGCACGACCAACCGCGAATCGGTGACGTCCCCCTGAAGCTCGCCCAGTATCAGCAGGCGCGGCGTGCGCACCCGTCCCTCGATCCGGCCGTGTTCGGAGACCACCACCAGGTCGCTCGACGTGACCTCACCGCGGAAATTGCCTTCGATGCGCACGGGTTCCTGGAACACCAGGCGTCCGGAGACGTTGATGTTGCGGGCGACCGCGATTCGCGTGCGTTCTTCGACCCACGCCGCGCCCGGCGTCGCCGGAATCGCCGCGGTCGGCTGCGACGCGACAAAGTCGCTATCCGCGGCGCCGGCGCGAGAGTATTCCGAGGTGCCTGACTTCGCCATCCGATTCTTACCGAATTCCCGCCTAGGGCGCGGGGAAAACATGGCAGGCGACCGAATGCCCGCCCCGGCCAGCCTCGAGCCGCGGTTCGACCGTCCGGCAGATATCTTTCGCATAAGGGCATCGTGGATGGAAGCTGCATCCTGACGGCGGGTTGACCGGACTCGGCATCTCGCCGGGCAGCTTGATGCGCTCGCCGCTGGGGCCGCCGTGCAGCGCCGGAATTGCCGAGAGCAGGGCGCGGGTGTAGGGATGGCGCGGATTCGCGTAAATTTCGTCACGGCCCGCGATTTCCACGATTTTGCCCAGGTACATGATCGCCGTGCGCTGGCTGATGTGCTCGACCACGCGCAGGTCGTGCGCGATGAACAGGTAGGTCAGGCGCAGTTTCTCCTGCAGGTCCTGCAGCAAGTTGATGATCTGCGCCTGGATCGAAACGTCCAGCGCCGAAACCGGCTCATCCAGCACCAGGAAGCGCGGATTGACCGCGAGCGCCCGCGCGATCCCGATACGTTGGCGCTGGCCGCCGGAAAACTCGTGCGGATAGCGCTCGAGTGCGTCGGCGCCGAGCCCCACCATCTCGAGCAGGCTCGCGATACGCTCCTGTTTCTCCTTGCCGCGTGCGAGCCTGTGGATCTCGATACCTTCGCCGACAATCGACCGCACGCGCATTCGCGGATTGAGCGACGCATACGGGTCCTGGAAGACCAGTTGCATCTCGCGCCTGAGCGCGCGCAGCTCGCGCCGCGTAAGCGCCGCCAGGTCGCGGCCGTCGAACAGCACGCGGCCCGCGGTCGGCTCGAGCAGCTTCAGAATCAGCCGGCCCAGGGTCGATTTGCCCGATCCCGATTCGCCGACCAGCCCCAGCGTCTCGCCCGGCATGATCTCGAGATCGACCCCGTCCACCGCGTGCACCACGAGCCGCTTGCGGCCCAGCAGGTCGAGCGAGCCGGCCGGGAACTCCTTGCGCAGTCCTTCGGTGCGTACCAGGGCGCGTGCCGGCGCCGGCATCGCGGCGATTATCGGACTCGCGACGGTCGTCGAATCAGACACGGATGCAGGCGGCCAGATGTTGCGGAGCCTTCGGGGCCAACGGCGGGTCGACCTTTGCGCAATCGTCGATCGCCATCGGACAGCGCGGATGAAACCGGCATCCGGAGGGCGGCCGCAGCGCGTTGGGGATGCTGCCCGGGATCGCGCGCAGGCGGCGGCTGCGATGACCGTCGGCGCCGGGGATCGAATCCAGCAGGCCGCGCGTGTAGGGATTGAGCGGGTTGCGAAACAGCTCCGCCGCCGGCGCCTGCTCCATCACGCGCGCAGCGTACAGGATCGTCACCTCGTCCGCATACTGGGACACGATCCCGAGATCGTGCGTCACCAGGATCACCCCGAGCCCCAGGCGCGACTGCAACTCGCGAATCAGGTCGAGGATCTGCGCCTGGATCGTGACGTCCAACGCGGTGGTCGGTTCGTCGGCGATGAGCAGCTTCGGCTCGCACGCGAGCGCCATCGCGATCATCACCCGCTGGCGCATCCCGCCGGACAGTTGATGCGGATAGTCTTTGACGCGGCGCTCGGGGTCGGCGATGCCGACCATGTGCAACGCCTCGATCGTGCGGGCGAGGGTTTCGCGCCGCCCGGTGTGCTGATGGAGCCGCACCGCCTCGCCGATCTGGTTGCCGATGGTGAAGACGGGGTTGAGCGAGGTCATCGGCTCCTGGAAGATCATCGCGATCTTCGCCCCGCGCACCGCGCGCATCTCGGGTTCGGCGAGTTGCAGGAGATCGCGCCCCTCGAACATCACCATACCGCCGATCGCGCGGGCGTTTTCCGGCAGCAGCCGCATGATCGAGAGCACGCTGGCGGTCTTACCCGAGCCCGATTCGCCGACCAGGCCCATCAATTTGCCCGGCGCGACGGCGAAGCTCACCCCATCGACGGCCCGCACCTCGCCCGCGTCGGTGAAAAACGAGGTCCGCAGGTCTTTGACTTCAAGCAGCGGTTGCACGCGGGCCTAAGCCTATCATCCGCGCCACCGCCGTTTCATCAGGTGCGGCGTCCTTCCGCTCGTTCCGTTTGGTCGGCGGGCGCGCTAGCGTAGCGCGCAACTTCGAGCGTGAATGCGAAGCGCAAAATTCGGAAATCTTCCCGGCTTGCGCGTGCGGCGGCGACGGCGATCGATGTGCCGGCGAATCGCGCCGTGCCGCTGCTTGATTTCCGGTTCCCCGGCCGCACGGCGATTATCGAGCCGGCGCGGGTATTCAGGCCGCTCGACATCGCCGAGCATTGCGTGCTGTGCTTTTTCCACGAGGTCATACGCGAACTCGCGCGCGCGGGGGCGAATTGCCGGCTGGTGCATACCGCCGAGAGCGAGGCGGGCGATTATCCGGTCTATGAACTGGATTACGGCGGGCGGCGGCTCGCGGTCGTGTCGCCCGCGGTCGGCGCGCCCGCGGCGGCGGCGCGGCTCGAGCACATGATCGCGCTCGGATGCCGCAAGTTCGTCGCCTGCGGCGGCGCGGGCGCGCTCGACCGCGCAATCAACGCGGGCGATATCGTAGTGCCGGTCTCGGCGGTGCGCGACGAGGGCACGTCGTATCATTACCTGCGGCCCGCGCGCGAGATCGCGCCGACGCCGCGCGCGCTCGCCGCGATCGAATCCGTGCTGCGGGAAAATAATCACGCGTACGTGCGCGGCAAGACCTGGACCACGGATGCGGTGTATCGCGAGACGCGCGCGCGGATGTACCGGCGGCGGCGCGAAGGATGCGTGGTGGTCGAGATGGAGGCGGCGGCGTTGTTCGCGGTCGCGCGTTTTCGCCGCGTCGAATTTGCGCAGCTTCTATACGGCGGCGATAGCCTTGCGGGCCGGCGCTGGAACCCGCGCGGCTGGAACCGGCACGCGATGCGCGAGCGGCTGTTTCATCTGGCCGCCGAAAGCTGTCTGCGGCTTTAGTTTTTCCCCTTGCGTCGCAGCGTCGATGCCCGGCGGTGAGGAATCGTGGGCGAATTTTCGCGCGCGATCATGAACCCGCCCTTGCGGTTCATGGCCAACAACGGACCGCCACGCCGTATGCGTGCTGCGAGTCGCACAACAGGGCCCCGGCCCACGCTGCCGACACGACTATTATCAGTCCCGGTATCACGCGGAGAGCGAAGGACCGTCCACCGCCTGCCGCGAGTGCCAACTTGCTTACCGTGTTGGTCGAAAGCCCGGCCAGAATCGGTATCACCGCGTCATCCGCTCTCATCCTGCCTGTGGCGACCAGTGAGGCCACGGAGATGGCGGCTGCGTGGGTATCGGCGAAGCCGCCGAGCGCGGCGGCCAGGGTAACACCGGTCTCGCCGAACCAGTCCTTCAAGGCTGCGGCAAGCACGAGGATCGCAGCGAGAATCAGTGCGAAGACCAGAGCCGTCCACAGGCTGAACGCATGCCCGGTTTGACCGCGATTGTCCGTGTGCCGTCGCAGCGCCCGAATCGTAAAGACCGCGCCATACACCGTCGCGGCCAGGCCCGCGCAGACCAACGCCGCCGAAAGGCGCTGCAGGGCCGTGACGCTGGTCGCCGCGAGCACGATCGCCATTTGAATGATCGTTGCGACGGTCGAGAGCACCGCCCCCGCGACTGCCGCCGGTAGAATGTCCCCGCTCTCGGCAGCGCGCTCTCCCATCGAGCCGATGGTTGCCGTGCTGGAAATGAATCCCGAGGCAAGGCCGGCAATCGGGAGTCCGAAGCGTGCACCGACTGTGCGCACCGCGATGTACCCGGCGGCACTGATGGCCATGATGAGAATAACCAGTATCCAAATGGAATGGGGATTCAACGAGTCGTATGGTCCTATCGGACGATTCGGAACAAGCGGCAAAATTACCAATGTCGAAGCGGCGAAGATCAGACCATCGGTCAGTTCGTCTTCGGTCAGCACGGTGCGCACCAGCCTGTGGAGCGCAGAGCGAGCGGCGAGCAAAACCGTGATCGTCACCGCGAGGCCGCCGGCCAGTGCGGGCTCCTGTATGGCAAGGCCGCCAAGTAGCGTGGTCAGGACCAGCGCGATTTCGGTGGTCAGGCCCGGGTCTTCCTGATTTCCGCGCCAATAGGCGATGCCGAGCAATGCAGTCACGCCAACTAGGACGACGGCGAGCAGTATGCTGCCGCCGATCATGAAGCTGACCGCCCCTGCGAGCGAGCTGACTGCGAAAGTGCGTATCCCGGCGGCTGAGCGTCCGGGACCTTCCTCCTTGCGGCGCTCTCGTTCGGCGCCGATCAGAAGGCCAACCCCAAGCGCGACTGCCAGGTTCAGCACTCCGGAATTGAGGCCCACCGTTAGCCTACTGGCCGTCCCGGAGCCTGTGTGACCGCGCGGTTGCCCCGTGTTTCACGGAGGATTTGCGGGTCGGGCGGGAGCGTTCGGCGTGCCGTCATTTCTCTCGATGCGGCGACCGGGCCGGCGTGGCGCGTGGAGCATCGGATTTCCCCGGGCCGGTTTGTTTTACGGTAGCGCCAACGAGGTGCCGGTACGATAGCTCAGTTGCGCTTGGGGCCGTCAACAGCGGGCGCAGGTGCAGGCATAAAGTCGTCGCTGGTCGAGATCGTGGAACAGATCGAATCGATTGCGGGCCGCGACCGGGCGGGAAACGGGAAGATCGGTTTCTTGTCGCCGGTCATGATGTCTATTCGATCCGGACCTCGACCCGGTCGAGCGGGTTGGAGAGGGTAAGATACCTTTATAAGGCGCGTAACGTCAGTCCGCAGCGGGTGTTGCCACGGCTCTTCGCCTCGTGCGCATTGTGAGCACTGGGCAATCGGCCTCGCGCATGACTCGTTCGGCCACACTTCCGAGGATGAAATGGTTCAATCCTTTACGCCCGTGCGTGGTCATTACTACTAAATCGACGCGAAGTTCGTTCGCCATCCGCACGACGTCATCATCGGGCGTGCCGCTGATCACATGGATTTGCGTGCGCACTCCGGCGAGTCGGTCGCGGACGATACTTTCGAGCTTGACTCTGGCGGCACGTTCCCATCGCGGGTTCGGCCGCAGGGGCAAGGGAACGTCCATGTCCTGATTGGGAATTCTTGCCACGTGCAGAACATGCACCGTGGCATCGTTAGCTTCGGCAAGCTCGCGCGCGATCTCAATTGCCTGGGTGAAGTCGTGATCAAAGTCTATCGGGCACAGAATTTTTCTGAATCTGGCCATCTCGATCCTTTTTCACCTCGGAATCTCACCGCAGCAGCCTTTCGTCCCTCTCAGCACGGTTAGACGCCGCCTGCGACAACCGGTTACATTCGGCGGGGTTTGGGTATGAAAGGAGGGCGAGCGGCGAGATGACCGGGCCACTGGCCACCGTGAGACTGAATGGTTGGCCGGTTCTGGCAGCTGGCCGGCCCATCAACCGCCGAGGTGAGCAAGGCAGAGCGGGGCAATCTGGAATCGTCCACATTGCGGTGGGTCGGTCGGATTGCTAGTGGGTAGGCGTGCCTTCGTTGGAATGGAACCGTTGCTGGCCGCATGACCTGCGCGAATTCAGCCAGAATCATCCCCAAACCGCGTACGGAATGCAGTGGGGCGATCCCGGCATCCGGGGATGGCGTTATCTGCTCCAGCGTCTGCTCCATCCTACTCTAGGACCGGGCCCTCTCTACAAGGTGGTCGATCGTTACATCCGGCCTTACGTTGGGCCTTCATCGACCGTGCTTGAAATCGGGCCCGGCGGGGGGCGCTGGACGCGCTACTTCATCGGGGCTCGGCGGATTGTATGCGTCGATCTCAATCCGGAATTCTTTGACCTACTCCGGACCAGCTTTCCTCACGCGAACCTGGAATTCTACCATCCGCGCGACTGCGAGTTGGACGGCATCGCTGACTGTTCGATTGATTTCGTGTTTTCCTTTGGCACTTTCGTCCATATCGAGCCGGAAGGTATTGCCCAGTACCTGTCGCATATCCGCCGCGTATTGAGACGAGAAGGCGTCGCCGTGATCCAGTATGCGGAAAAGGCCAAGCCTGCGGCGCGCCACCCGGATTTCTCAGACATGACGGCGGAAAAAATGGCTGCCATGGCACCGATGCCAATAATCATTCACGACATCGAGCTCTTGAAGCACAGTAACATCGCCGTTTTCAAAAAAGACGCAGGCGATGCGCTCCCGCCGTCGGCGTAGGCGTTTAACCGGGCGCTGCCATCCGCTCCTGCGGGCTCGCGACCGCGACCATGTCGTTAAATTATATGCGCGACGCCATGTTTTCGTTTGTGGCTGATGCTGCGGCTCTGAAGGCGTCCTCGCGATCGGTGCGGATCCGATCCGACCAATTCCGCGCCCTACGCGCGCACCTGCGGCCGGCGCTCGGACCAAGGCGCGGCCTGCTCGAGTTGCGACGCCAATCTTAGCAGCAGGTCCTCGCGGCCGTAACGCGCAACCAACTGCACGCCCACCGGCAGCCCGTCCGCGCTCACGTGCAGCGGCAGCGAGATCGCAGGCTGGCCCGCGATATTCCATGGCGCGGTGAATGGACTGACCTCGTTCAGCCGCACGCCAACATTGCGCGGATGCTCGCCCGGCGCCGTTTTGAAGATGCCCAGCTTCGGCGCGGGCTGCCCCATCGTCGAGGTGACCAGCACGTCAAAGCCGCCGTCGACGAACCATCCCGCCGCCGCGCGCGAAAAATGATTGAACCATTCGCAGGCGGCCAGGTAATCGACCAGCTTGAGGCGCCGGCCTCGTTCGATCAGGAACCACGTCCATTGGTCGAAGTCCTCGGCGGCCACTGCACGCCCGAGCATCGGTTCGACCGCCGCGGCCTGCCGCGCCACGCCGCCTGCCACCACTCTGCCGAATGCGGAGGTCAGCGTCTCCTCGTCCAGCGCCGCGGGATGGCTCGCCTCGACTGTGTGGCCCAGCGATTCGAGCAACCTGGCCGCTCCGCGCACGGCGGCGACGCATTCCGGATGGAGGCCGGGATGCGAGCGCGGCGCACGGTCCATCACGCCGACCCTGAGCCGGCCGGGCGCGCGGTCCACCTCGTCGCGGAACGGATTTGCCGGCGGCGGCGCCATCCACGGGTCGCCGGGCATGTAACCGGCAATCGCGTCGAGCGCCGCTGCGGTGTCGCGCACTGAGCGCGAGAGCACGCCCTCTTCACAGAGCCCGTGCCAGAATTCGGCGTGCGCGGGCCCGAGCGAGGTGCGGCCGCGTGAGGGCTTGAGGCCGACCAAGCCGCAGAACGAGGCCGGGATGCGGATTGACCCGCCCGCGTCATTGCCATGCGCAATCGGCACCATCCCCGACGCGACGGCTGCCGCCGCACCGCCGCTGGAACCGCCGGCGATACGCTCCGGGTTCCATGGATTGCGGGTCGCGCCCCACGCGCGCGTCTCGGTCGAGAGCGTCGCGCCCCATTCGGGGACGGTGGTGCGCGCGAGCGTGATTAGTCCGGCCGCATGGAATTTCGTCGCCACGTAGGACGTCGTCTGCGCGACCAGCTTCGCTTCCTTGAAGGGTTTCCATCCCCAACTGAAAGGCTCGCCTTCGTTGGTCTGAAGCAGATCCTTCATCAGGAACGGGACGCCGTGAAACGGGCCTTGCGGAATCGCGCGGCGCTCGCGCGCATGCGCGCGCGCCTTGTCGTAGCGCGGATAGATGACACAGTTGAGCTGGGGGTTGAGCTGCTCGATACGGCCGATCGCCGCCTGTGCGAGTTCCGCCGGAGTCACCGCGCCTTTGCCCACCAGTTCCGCCTGAGCCGTGGCGTCGAGCCACGCGATTTCGTCTTTGCGACTCATTTTCCGATGCCCCCTGCGATTGCTTCAGTCGGTAATTGTACCGGCGCCGATGGCCGCGCCTTCGCGCTTTAGAAGCATGCACCACGGCGCGAGGAAAAGTACAACTATCGCGAGCGCCCGGTACACGTCGTTGTAGGCGTGGAGCCAGGCCACGGCCGTCGCCGTCGCGCCGACCGGATGATGCATGGCGGTGGCCGAGTTCTTCATCAGTTGGGCAAGATGATGTCGATGGCGTGTGGCCAGAAGATTGGTCGAGGCGGCAATTCCGGTCGCGGCGCCGATATTGACCATCACGCTGAACAGGCTCGAGGCGAAGCCCATCCGCTCGCGCCGGATCTGGCCCAGGCCTACCGCGGTGACGGTCGGGAACACCGCGCCGAGGCCGAGGCCGAAGAAAAATATGGGCCAGAGCACGGCGCTCATACCGATCGCCAGTCCCCAATGCGCCATACGCCAGACCTCGTACGCGCCCAGGACGAAGCCGCCCGCGATGATCGGCCGCATGTCCACGCCGCGGCGCGATAGCTGACCCACGGCCAGCAATGCGATCACCACTCCGATGCCGCGCGGCGCGACCGCCAGCCCCGCCTTCCAGGCGTCGTACCCGAGCAGGGTTTCGAGGAACAGCGGGTTGAGCAGGTTGATGCTGAACAGGGCCAGCGCTTGCAGCGAGATGATCGCGACGGCAAGCGTGAAGCCGAGCACCTTGAACAGCCGGAAATCGATTATCGGATCCGCAAAGCGCAACTCGTGGAACACGAGCGCGACCGCGGCGAGTGCGGATAGCGCCGAAGCCCACCGCACCCAAGGCGCGGCAAACCATCCCGCGCGCCCGCCGATCGCAAATACGATCTGAAACAGCCCAACGGCCAGCGCGGTCAGGACGATGCCGAGGTAGTCAATCCTGCCGCTGCCGCGCTGACTTTTGAGATAGGGCGGATCGTGCACGAACGCCGACACCATCGCCATCGCAACCGCGCCCGTCGGCACGTTGATGAAGAACACCCAGCGCCAGCTCCAGCTGAGCGTGATCCATCCGCCCAGCGTGGGCCCGAGCACCGGCGCCGCCATCAGGCCCATCCCGAAGGTGGTCATCGCGAGCGTGTGTTCGTTGGGCGGAAAGGTCTCGATCAGGATGGCCTGCGAGAGCGGAATCATCGCCGCGCCGGCGGCGCCCTGCAGAATGCGGAAGACGACCATCTCTCCCGCCCCGCGGGCCAGGCCGCAGAGCGCCGAGGTGACGGCGAAGACCAGGACCGAGGCGAGAAAGTAGCGCTTGCGCCCGAAGCGGACGGCGAACCATCCGGTCATCGGAATCGTCACGCTGACCGCGACCAGGTAGCTGGTGACGACCCATGTGATCTGCCGCACATCGGCGCCGAAACTCTGCTGCATGTAGGGCAGCGACACGTTGACGATCGAGGTGTCGAGCACGGTCATGACCGCGCCGATCATCACCGCGCCCGCGACCAGCCATTTGCGCGCCGCCGGCGGAGGCGCCGCGTCGGCCTCGAAGGATGCGGTAGCCATTGGCGATTTCCGGGCCGCGGGTCGAACCTCGCCTAGCGCAGGTTGCCTGGGTCGAGGCGGTCGCGCAGGTGATCGCCGAGGAAGTTGAACGACATCACGGTGAGAAATATGAAAACTCCCGGGATCAGAATCCACGGGTAGCGCGCGAGATTCTGCACGTCCTGCGCCTGCGCCAGCAGATTGCCCCAGCTCGCGGCCGGCTCCTGGATGCCGAGGCCGAGCAGCGACAGCGCGCTCTCGCCCAGGATGAAGCCGGGGATCGAAAGCGTCGCCGCGACGATCGCGTAACCCAGCACCGAGGGGATCACGTGAAGGAAAATGATCCGGGTGCGCGACGCTCCCAGCGCGCGCGCCGCCTCGACGTATGGCCGCGCGCGCACCGACGCCGCCATGCCGCGGATGATGCGCGCGAAGCCGGCCCACCCGATGAAGCTCATCAGCGCCACGATGATGAAAAAAGTCGTAACCGTGCTCACCCCCGACGGGATGACCGCGGCCAGCGCCAGCAGGAAATAAAATGACGGCAGCGACATCTCGATTTCCGACCAGCGCATAATCAGGTTGTCGGTGAGCCCGCCCACGTAGCCTGAGAGCGCGCCGACCACGATGCCGAGCGAGAACGTGATCAGCACGCCGATGAGGCCGACGCACATGCTGACGCGCGAACCGTAGACGATGCGCGAGAACAGGTCGCGGCCGAGCCCGTCGCTGCCCATGATGAAATACGGGTTGTCGGGCGACTCGCTCGTGAACAGATGGCCTCGATGAAAGAACCTGATGTACGTCCGGCGCGACTGGTCGGGAGCGAAGACCCGCGCCGCGGGATCGACCAGCCGCATCGGATGCGCGTACAGGAAGCCGCGCCCCCACTCGGCCGGCGACGCCAGATGCAGCCCCATCGGCGGACAATCCGGCAGATCGCGATACTGGCGAATCGGATTGTACGGCGCGATGAACGGCGATGCCGCGGCAAGCAGGTAAAAAGTCAGCAGGCAGAGCACCGAAAGTCGCACCACCCATGACGCGCGGCGCCATTCGCGCGCGACACCCCCGGCCAGGGCGCCGGCGCGGGATGCGCGCACCGGTCGCTGCGGGCCGGCAGCCGGAGCGTCATTGCGCGCGATACCTGGGGCGGCCGGCATCGTCACTGTCCGCCGAGCGAGGAAAAATCCACCCGTGGATCGACCATCACCAGGGCAATATCCGCGAGCAGGTTGCCGACCAGCAGCAACACCGTGCCCATCAGCACCGAGCCCATCACCAGGTAGATGTCGAGCGAGCGCACCGCGTCGAGCAGGAGCAGCCCCAGCCCCTGCAGATTCATTACCGCCTCGATCAGCGCCGCGCCGCCGAGCAGATCGGCGAGCCCGTAGCCGGCCAGCGTGACGAACGGATTGAGCGCGTTGCGCAGCACGTGCTTGTAGATCACGGCGCGCTCGGAAAGGCCCTTGGCGCGCGCCGTGCGCACGAACTCGGAATTCTTGATCTCCAGGATCTGCGAGCGCATCAGCCGCATCAGCGAGGCCATGCCGGCGACGCCCAGCACGAACACCGGCAGGATCAGATGATTGATGCGATCGGCGACGCGGCCCCACGCGTCCAGGCTCTGGTAATAGGGCGAGAAGGTCGCGCCGACCGGAAACCATCCGGTGCGCAGCGCCAGGTACATCATCAGGAAGGCGAGAAAAAAGTTCGGCACCGACATGCCGAAGAACGCCACGAACGAGAGCACGCGG
>DATGIT010000010.1:0-257500 GCA_035295545.1 Binataceae bacterium (SeqCode) | reverse complement strand
TCGATTACGCCCGTCGGCTGGCGCGGCTGCGCGAGCGGCTGGCCGATCGCATGTTCGTCCTGATGCGCGTGTACTTCGAGAAGCCGCGCACGTCGGTCGGATGGAAGGGCATGATCAACGATCCGCACATGGATGACTCATGCGACATGCGCGAGGGGCTCTATCGCGCGCGCCGCCTGCTGCTCGATATCAACGCGCTGGGCCTGGCGGCGGGAACCGAAATGCTCGACCCGATCACGCCGCAATATCTGGCCGACCTCGTCTCGTGGACCGCGATCGGCGCGCGCACCACGGAATCGCAAACCCATCGCGAGATGGCAAGCGGCCTCTCGATGCCGGTCGGGTTCAAGAACAGCACCGAGGGCAATCTCCAGGTGGCGGTCAACGCGATCGAGTCCGCGCGCCGCCCGCATTCGTTCATCGGCATCACGCAGGACGGCATGACCGCGATCGTGCGCACCACCGGCAATCCCGACACGCACGTGGTGCTGCGCGGCGGACGCACGCCGAATTACGACGCGGCGAGCATCGCGCAATGCTGCGCCATTCTGCTCAAAGCGGGGCTCGAGCCGCGCGTGATGGTCGATTGCTCGCACGCGCAGACCAGCAAGGATTTTCGCAAACAGCCGGAAGTGCTGGCCGAGCTGTGCGCACAGGTGCGCGCGGGCAGCCGCGCGATCATGGGCGTGATGCTCGAGAGCTTCATCAACGCCGGCAATCAGCCGCTGCCCGCCGATCGCGCGCAACTCAAGTACGGCGTCTCGATCACCGACCCGTGTATCGATTGGCCGACGACCGAGCAATGCCTGCTCGAGGCCTACGCGGCGCTGGCGCCCGCGGGCATCACCCGCGCCGCCGCCGCACACCGCTGACGCGTCGCGCTCGCCGCGGGGCGAGGACGGCAGCGGCGAGCGGCTCCGGCCTCCTGCGTCGCGGTGCGCTCCGCTGACGATCGCTCATCATGACGACCGGTCCCACGGCGCAACGCATCAGCGATTGGCTTCAGGCCGCGCTGGCCGCGCGTCCGCGCACATTCGCCTTCGGCCTTTATCTTGCATTCTCGGCGCTGATTTTCGGGCGAGCCGCCGCGCCGCACCTGAGCACGATCTACCTGGGCGAGGGCATCGACCAGTGCTTCTTCGTCTGGTGCCTGGTATGGTGGCCGCACGCGCTCGCGCATCATCTGAACCCCTTCATCACGCGCCTGATTTTCGCTCCCGAGGGTTTCAACCTCACCTGGTCGACTTCGATCCCGCTGCTGAGCCTGCTCGCGTTTCCGCTTACGGCTACGGCTGGGCCGATTGCGACATTCAACCTGCTCTGCGTGCTCTTCCCTGCGCTTTCGGGATGGGCGGCGTTCGCGCTCTGTTACCGGCTGACGCCGCGCCTGTGGCCCGCGCTGCTGGGCGGCTACATTTATGGCTTTTCTCCGTTCATGCTCGCACAGATGTTCGGCGGGCATTTGAATCTGCTCGCCGCCTTTCCGCTTCCGCTGGCGGTGCTCCTGGCGATCGCGCGACTGGACGGAACCGTCGGCCGGCGCAGCTTTGGAATCGCGATGCTCGCGCTGCTGAGCGCGCAATTTCTCATCACCACCGAGATTGTGGCCACCATGGCCATCGTCGGCGCACTCGCGATCACGGCGGCGTGGGCGATGGGCGACGGCGACTTGCGCCGGCGCGTCGTGGGACTCGCGGCCACCGTTTTCCTTGCCGCCTGCGCAACGGCCCTGATAGTAAGCCCCTATTTGTACTATCTGTTCACCGGGTTTCGCGCCGTGCCAATATATTCGCCGAGCAGGAATTCGATCGATCTGTTGAACTTTCTCGTACCGACATCGACGGACGCGCTGGGCGCCGCGATAGCCCCCTTCCTGCGCACAAGTTCCACGTTCACCGGCAACCTGTCCGAGCAGGGCGGCTATATCGGTGTGCCGCTGCTCGCGATTGCGTTGTGGTTTCTTTGGCGGTCCAGGCGCAGGTTCGAGGGGCGGATGCTTGGCCTGATGCTGATCGCGGTCGCGGTCGGCGCGATGGGGCCGCGGCTGCACGTGGCCGGGCAGAGCTACTTCAAGCTTCCGTGGTCGCTGCTTCATCGCACGCCGCTTATCGATCAGGCTTTGCCAGCCCGTCTTGCGGTTTACCTGTTCTTGCTGCTCGCGATCGTCGCGGCGCGATGCCTTGGCGCGCAAGGGCAGGATCGGCGTCTGCGCGCGATCGCCGGCGTGCTCGTCTTTGTATCGCTATTTCCCAACCCGTCCGCGCGCATATGGGCCACGCCCGGGGCGGTCGCCCCGCCACCCGCACTTTTCACCACCGGAGCATACCGCCGCTATCTCTCGCCGGGAGAAATCGTCGCCCCGCTGCCTTACGCGCACAGCGGATCCGATGCATGCATGATGTGGCAAGCCCTGACCGGAATGTACTTTCGCCTGGCCGGCGGCTATCCCGCGCTCAGCCCTCTGTCCTTCCTGCGCTGGCCGATCGTGCGAGCGGCGAATGAGCGCGCGACAATTCCCGATCCTGTAGAGCAGTGGAAAGCATTCGCCGCGAATCACGACGTGACCGCAGTGCTGGTCGGCGATCAGCCGACGCGGCGGGACGTTCCATCGATTGAGCCGATCCTCGCGGCGCTGGGCCCGCCGGCTTCCGCCGACGGGGGCGTACGTCTGTATCGCGTCGCACCGGCGCAAATCGCCGCTTACCGCGGGCTCGACTGGGTACAGATGGAGACCTTGGAAGACGGCCGGCGCTTCGAGACCTTATTGATGGCAGCGCAGCGATTCCTTGCCTCGGGCGCCGAACCCGCCAGCCTGTCTCCTGTGCGCGCAGCGCAGATGGGTCTGCTGCCGATGACCTGGATAAACAGGGCTTTCCGCGGCCATGACTATCGAGTCGACATGTACTCGGCGCCCGGCGGGGCGATCGCGATCCGACTTATGGGGACGCGCGAAGCCTTGCAGCCGATAATCGACCGCTATAAATCGTGCGCGCGCCGCGTCGTATTTCTCGCCGACCGCCGGCACGTGGCCGCCTCGCACCTTCCGCCCGGCACCTATTATTATCCCGTCATAATCACCTTCGATCGTGCCGGGCTCGACCGCGCCGTCAACCTGGCCGCTGCCAATCCGATTCGGCTCGATCTCAGACCCAGGCCTTCCGCCGCGCCGCGCTAATCCGTACGTCGTCGAATCGATGCTTATCGCACCCCGATTTTGTGGTGTTCGGAAGTGCCCCACACCATTTGGCTATAACGATGTATTTCGCCGAACGCACAGTGACTAATACTCACCTTTGCGATTAGCGACCTCCGACACCAACTGGTAACTATCACGATCGAGTGTGCCGTCACGTACCATCACGCACGCTGGCCGTCCGCTCTGGTCCGCCAGAGGTCTCAGCGCCCTCACGACACGGCCTGTTCGACCCGCAGGCGTCGAGCGTTTTCCTGTTCTACCTTGCTCTGTCAGTGCTGATTTTCGGGCGCGCAATCGTCGCTCATCCGACAACCTGGTACGTCGGGCGCGGGCCGGACCCTCAATTGTACATCTGGTTTATCGCATGGTGGGCGCATTCGATCGCGAATTGGAACAATCCTCTTCTGACCGGCGCCATCTGGGCGCCAGGCGGCGTGAACCTGGCGTGGACCGCCAACATGCCGCTCGCCGCGATCGCAATTTATCCGATAACCCGTCTGTTCGGGCCGATCGCCGCATATAATCTGCTGTGCCTGACGGCGCCCGCGCTCGCCGGATGGAGCGCGTTTGTGCTCTGCCGATGGTACACGCGCGACTGGCGCGCCGCGCTGTTTGGCGGGACGCTGTTCGCGTTCTCGCCCTATGTGCTGAGCCGGATGCTCGGCAATATGGATTTGATATTGATTTGGCCGGTGCCGCTCGCCGCATACGTGACGATGCGCGCGCTGGCCGGCGAAATCGGTGCGCGGCGTCTGGCGGTCGCTCTCGCGGCGCTGATCGCTGCGCAATTCCTGCTCTTTGCCGAAGTGGCTGCTAGCGCGACCCTGTTCGCGGCAACAGCGCTGCTGTTGGCGTTGCCGTCGATGACGCCGCGACAGCAAGCGCGACTGCGCGACGCTGCGGCGCCGATTGCGGCGGCATACGCGCTCGCCGCGCTGGTCCTGTCGCCCTATCTATACTTCATGTTCGCGTTCCCCGCGCCGCAAGGGCGCATTTTCTCAGCCTGGCATTTTGCGATCGACTTCGCGAATTTCATGATACCTACTTCGGTCAATCAGCTCGGCCGGATTTCATGCTTCACGCCGCTCGCCCATCGTTTCCGCGCGGAACTCTCCGAGAGCGGCGCCTATCTGGGGCTGCCGCTCATCGCGATCGTCGCGTGGTTCGCGCGCGAGCGATGGCACGCACCGGGCGGTAGGTTCCTGATTCATCTCCTGGTGGTGATTTGCCTGCTCGCGATGGGACCGCGGCTCGAACTCGCCGGCCATATAGGTATCGCTTTGCCGGGTTCAGCGATCGCGCGAATCCCGCTGCTGGACAAGGCCCTGCCCGCGCGCTTCATGCTTTACGCATACCTGGTGCTCGCGCTAATCGCGGCGAAATGGCTCGCCGACAACCACGACCGCCGATGCTGGGCGCTCGCTGTAGCAAGCCTCGCGTTCATGTTGCCCAATCTTTCGGCCTCGTACTGGGCAACTTCAGCGGAAATGCCTGAATTCTTCACCACCGGACTCTATCGTCGCTATCTGGCGCCCGCGGATACCGTCGTGGTGCTGCCGTTCGGACTGCTCGGCGAGGGCATGTTATGGCAAGCGAGCACTGACATGCATTTCCGCATGGCCGAAGGTTATGTGAGCTTCGCGCCGCCGGTTCCCGACGAGCAGCGCCGATGGCCGGTCATCGAGGGGCTGTATCGATTGCGCGGCGTCCCCGACGCGAGCGAGCAGTTCATGGCCTACCTGGCGAATCACGACGTCGCCGCGGTGATCGTCGGCCCGCGAAGGCAGTATCGCGTCGGATGGATTGATGGCGGGCCGACCGCCACGACCTGGCTCCGCGCCGGGACGCTCGCGCCGGAACATGACGCGACCGTCGCCATGCTTGAAAAAACCGGCGCCGCCGGACTCAAGGTCGGCGGGGTTGCGCTGTACCGGTTCTCACCCACGTCGCTCGCGCCATACCGCGATTTCACCGCGCTTATGATGGAGCAGCGCGCCGCGCGTGAGCGCTTCACCGCGCTGTTGTCGGCGGCGCAACGCTATCTCGATTCAGGCGCTGACCCGCGTCGGCTCAGCCCCGAGCGGGCCTCGCAGCTCGGCCTGTTTCCTCGCGGATGGTTTGGCGGATCCTTTCTCGGCGATGGCGAGTCGAATCCGATCTTTGCCTCCGCAGTCACCCTCCACGTGGCAGCCGCGGACGCAATCGAGGTCGGCCTCGAAGCTGAATTCGGAGCCTTGCAGCCCCTGGCCGAACACTACGCGAGCTGCGCGATCCGCATCGACCTCCAGCGTCCACGTCGTTTCGACGCTGACGAGGCGCTGCATCATCGATCGATGCTCTTCGCGGTGTTCGATCGCCAAGGCCTTGCGTGCGCGGCCCTGCCCGCGGCTCCGGGATGAAGTTCCTTGCGTTGGGGCTCCCAAGCGAGCTGAAATTGCGCAGCCGGACTGTGCGTTCGTGGGCGGCGCCACTGTCGACGTGCTTTTGAACGACTGGTGCCGCACGGTCCCGCCGAACGCAAGACTCGCGGATGGCTGGCGCGAAGCAATTGCGGCATTCAGCATCTCAAATCGCTTCGCAGCGATGTTAAACAGGTGAAACTTGAGATAGACTATCGAGGACAGGCTTTTTGATTTATCTTGTTCACAGATTCGCGCGATGCTCGCGCCGCACCTTATCCATACAATGACGTTCGAACCTCGCCCCGGCTCCGTGACAAACCGAATCACACTGTAGGACCTGTCAGCTTGGTAGCCGTCGCCTACGATCGAAGAGGCCGGGATGATCAGATCCACGCCGGGCCTGATCCGCGGACAAATCCGCGTTTATTAGACATCCAGGCCGTGGCTGCCCTGGCTTCGTACCTGGCCCTCTCATGGCTGTTTTTTGGACGCGGGCTCATTGGCTCGTTCTCCACAGCCGTGATTGGGAAGGGCCCGGATCCGGGGTTGTTCGTCTGGCTGCTGGAGTGGTGGCCGCACGCTATCGGGAATCATCTTAATCCGATACTGACGTCCGCAGTGTTCGCGCCGGGCGGTGCGAATATTGCCTGGGGACTGCAGGATCCGCTGGCGATGCTGCTTTTGATGCCGCTTACGATCGTCAGCGGTCCGATCGTCGCGCATAACGTCCTCATGCTCATGGCACCGGGGTTGGCAGGATGGGCGGCGTTCGTGTTGTGTCGGCACCTCGCCCGGGATTTTCTACCGGCATGGCTTGGTGGATACGTCTTTGGCTTCTCGCCTTACATGCTTGGCGGGATGGCGGGACATGAGCATGTCTTGTTGGTGTTTCCACTCCCGCTCGCAGTGTATGTAGCTCTTCGGCGACTGGCGGGAGAAATCAGCGCTCGACGGATGACTGTAGCACTCGCCGCGTTGATCGTCATCCAGGCCGGATGCTTCATCGAAGGCCTGGCGACCGGCGCAGTTGCCGGAGGTCTCGCTCTAAGCCTCGCGCTGCTTTTCGGTTCGGCGGATGCGCGGCAGCGTCTGTGGTCGCTGATTGTGCCTGTGGCAGAGGCATGGATCCTCGGCGGGATAATTTTACTTCCGTTGTTGTACTATATGTTCGCCTACGGCTTTGAACGTGGAGTGATTTTCTCGCCCTGGTTATATTCCGCGGATTTGCTCGGCCTGATCATCCCGTCGCCGCTCAACGCACTTGGTCGGATAACCGCGCTGGCGAAACTAACGGCGCTATTTCGTACGAACCTGTTTGAGGCGGGCGCTTTCATATCGCCGCCGCTGCTGCTGGTTTCCGGCTACTACGCGCGTGCGTACTGGCGCACGCTTCAAGGGCGGCTGATTTGTGATCTGCTGATATTGGCATGTGTGCTGGCGCTGGGTCCGTGGTTGCAGATCGCCGGTCGAATGACGATCGGGCTGCCCTGGCTGGTTCTGGGCAACCTGCCATTGCTGAACAAGGCATTGCCCGCGCGGCTCTCGGTTTACGTCTTTCTCATGCTCGCGATTATCGTGGCACTCTGGTTTTCTTCGAGCGCCGTGAGCACACGCGGCAAATGGTTGCTCGCGTCAACGATCGTGTTGTGTGGCTTGCCGAATCTGTCGGCAAAATTCTGGGTTCGGTCGGTGTACCTGCCGCCCTTTTTTTCCAGCGCCGCCTATCGCGACTACCTGAAACCGGGCGAGACTGTATTGGTCCTGCCCTTCGGATGGCAGAGCGAGGGCATGCTGTGGCAGGCGAGTACGGGCATGTACTTCAATCTGGCTGGCGGCTATTTCGGCTTCGCGCCGCTCGTAACCGATGAATATGCGCAATGGCCGATCGTCGTCGGCATGTACAACATAGCCGGCGTGCCTGATCTCGCCGAGCAATTCAAGGCCTTCCTGGCGAGTCATTCGGTCAGCGCGATTATTGTCGCCGGTGAGCGCTACCAACTGGTGAAATACGACGATGGGCCGACACCGGACGTACCCATCCGGATGCCTATCGGCCCAATCGAACGGCGGGAACTCGGGCAACTGATGAGCACGCTGGGCATCGCGCCGCTCGAGATTGGCGGCATTCAGCTCTACCGCATTTCGCCGGCGATGCTCGCTCCCTATCGTCAGGCGACCGCGCTCCAGATGCAGCAACGCGTCGCGCAAGAGCGATTCGCGACGCTGCTGGCGGCGACGCACAATTACCTCGCCCACAATCGCGACCCCGCCAGGCTGACGCCGCAGGAAATACAGCGACTGGGCTATGCGCCGCTCGACTGGTTCGGAGGCAAGCCATTTCCGGAGTACAGCGGCAGTCCCTCATTCGAAACCGATTCGCTCCTTGCCGCGACCAAAGATGGTCTCGTGCGTATCGGTCTCGCCGGCAGCTACGCCGCGCTCGCGCCGATCGTTGACCGTTATCGATCGGAGGCCCTTGCCGTCTATTTCCCGTACCCGGCGACATCGGCTGCGTCGGTCGGGCCGAACCGCGACGCCATGCTAGTAATGGAATTCGATCGCGTGCATCTGGCGCGCGCCGCGGCGCTTACGGAATCCATCCCCGGGAGACGCAGCGAGCCTTGATGCATTATCCGCATTCAGGTTTGTTCGCGGCGCGGTCCTCGTCGAGGCGTGGCATCGCCATGCGAAATGCGCCTCGGATTTGTCTCGAATAGCTCGATGGGATTCTGGCCAAATTGAAGCTAATTAAAACATCGAGCGGTCTAATCAACCACTTTCGGCTTAAGAAGCTCTGTAGCGCAGAATATCGTCGGCTGATACCATATGCCGCCGGAGGGGCCGTCTCAATCGGGCGGTGTGGTGGGGACATGGGTGTTACGCAGGTGTCGGATGAGCCGCGCGCTCCAGAGCGATTGTTGAATCGGCTTTGGGAAATTGCGCGCCGGCCCTTCATCCTGACGATACTTCTGATGGCCGCGATTATTCATCTCGCGGCGCTGTTCGGACGGTTACCCGAGCGAGCCACGCAGACGGATTTCAGCGTTTATTACTCTTCGGCGCTGGTGCTGCGTCATGGCGGCAATCCCTACGTAACCGATCTAACGCAGGTCGCACGTCGCCTCGGCCTTGACGTCGTACTCGCCCTCGCCGCCAAAGCACGACTGTGCAGTGAACGCGCCATCTGGGCGATGCTGGCCAGCTACCTATTACTTAAAGTCCCGAACGATTTGATCGAAATCGCGCGCCGGCACCATCGTCCGGTGTTGTTCTTCGGAATAGGCGAAATCTATTTCGTAACGCTGATACTCGCCTATATGTCTGCTTATTGGCTGACGTGGACTACAGTGCATTGGCGGCCGCCGACGGCATCCCGGAGCCGATGATGAACCAGAGCTGGTTCGCTCCCGGTCGGCGGCCGAGTTTGCGACGCTCTGAACGCGAATTCGTTGCGCCATGTCTATTTTGACCGACGTCCAACCCGGAGTTCCAACGCTGACGGTCGACTTATTGCGGGACCTGGCGCCCAACGGGCCAACCGACCCGATCGCATACTACAAGCGGCCTTTAATCGGGCGACTCTTTCGCGAACGGATCAATTTGGGACTTCGCATGATTGCGGACCGGCACTACGGCCGGGCGCTCGAAATCGGATATGGCGCCGGCGCCGTTCTGCGCGCCATCTCGCCACTGGTGGAGCGGCTGCATGGGATCGACCTCGATGCCGACCCGACGGTGGCGCAGACGTGGCTCTCACGTCATGGGCGCCAGGCGCAGCTCATGAGGGCAAGCGTTTACGAAATGCCCTATAAAAGTGAGCAATTCGACCTGGCGCTCAGCTTCTCGGTTTTCGAGCATCTCCATCGCTACGAGCGGGGCTTGCTCGAAATCGCGCGCGTGCTCAAGCCGAGCGGGCGGTTTCTGCTCGGCATGCCCGCGGTGAACGCGATGATGGAGCTCGGGTTTCGCGCGATCGGCTTCAAGGGAATCGACGATTATCATGTAACCACGCCGCGCGCCGTGGCGGGTGCGTTCGATCGGGTGGGGTTTCGCGTCCTGCGCGACGCGCGCCTGCGGCCGCTTCCCGGTATCTCACTCTATTTCAATTGGCTGCTCGAAAAGACCTCATGACGCGAGCTTGGCTCGACGCACCTCCGTGCCCGGAGGGGACTGCTGCCATGAAAGACGCAGTGCGTCGCGATCGTTATGGTCTAGGCGCTTTAGGGATCTATCTCGCGCTTTCGATCCTGTTCTTTGGACGCGGTGTCGTTGGACACTTCAATAACGCCTGGGTGGGACAACATCAAGGTGACCCGGGCGCGTTCATGTGGTTTTTTACATGGCTAGCTCACGCGCTCGATAGTTGGAAGAATCCGACGTTCAGCGACGCGATCTGGGCGCCCGCAGGTATTAGTCTGATATGGACGACGTGGATGCCGCTGGCAGGATTCCTGGCATGGCCAATTACCCGGACATTAGGGCCGGTCGCCGCCTACAATGCAGTCACGCTGCCGTTGATTCCGCTTGCGGCCTGGTCCATGTTTTTACTCTCCCGATATGTAACTGACTCGTGGTGGCCCTCATTCTTCGGCGGCTACTTGTTCGGTTTTTGCGGCTACATGACGTTCTATCTCTGGGTCGGCGATCCGATTCTTCTGGCGGTGTTCCCGGTTCCTCTTGTAATCCTGATCGCGCTGCAGGCGCTGCGCGCCCGAATTTCGCCATGGCGCTTTACCGCGTATCTCGCGGGTCTGCTCGTTGCGATCTTCCTAATATCGCCTGAAATTTTCGCATCTTCGACAATGTTCGCAGCTGTAACTTTTGGAGTGGCCATAGCCGTTTACGACCCCGAGACGCGCAAGCAGCTTCGTGCGCTAATCTGGCCGATCCTCGCGAGCTATCTAATCGCCCTTGTCGTTCTGTCTCCGTATCTATATTGCTTCTGGTCGATTCCTGCGCCGAAAGCTCCTATATGGCAGACCTTTCTATCCAGTGCCGATCTGCTCTTCTTTCTATTGCCCTCTCACGTTAGCGAACTCGGTCGGATCTCCGGCGTCCGACGGTTCCTCGATAGCGTGCCCACCACGATCTTCGTTGGCTACACTTATCTAGGCCCTATACTGCTCTCGATTGTTGTGGCCTTTTTGTGGAACAACAGGCGCGAGCCGACCGCGAAGCTGCTCCTTGTGACTATGATCGTCATAGCAGTCGCGGCGATGGGCCCGGAGCTCATCGTCGACGGGCGTCGGGTAGCGCTCATGCCTGGAGCTTTACTGACTGCGTTACCGCTCATTCGAGCTGCAGTAGCGGTGCGGTTTGTGATCTATCTGGCATTGGCCGCATCGCTCACTGTCGCGATGTGGCTCAGCACGAGTCGCACGGCTCTATACGCGAAGTGTGCCGTCATGGCTATGGCTATCGCCTTCACGATGCCGAGTCTATCGACTGCTCAATGGAACTCTTCTGACACCACGCCTGCTTTCTTTCTTGATGGCGCGTATCGGCGCTATTTGCGCCCAGGCGAAAACATAATCATCGTGCCCTATGGATGGACCGGCAATTGCATGATTTGGCAGGCACACACGGATATGTATTTCCACATGGCAGGGGCCTGGGCTGGAATGCCGCCTCATGAATTTGAGCGCTGGCCTGCGATGGTTGCGCTGTACAATGGAAACTACCTTCCGGAGCCCGAACTCCAACTCAAGGCATTTCTGGCCGCGCATGACGTAACCGCAGTAGTGGTCGAAGAGCGTTCGAAGACCAGTGATGATGCAAAGCAACGCCAGGATTATGACACTGTAATTGCAGCGCTCGGCTCCACCCCCGAGAAGGTGGGTGGAGTTCTAATATATCGCTTGGCGCTATCCGATCTCGCCGCATGGCGGAATCTAAAGCCTCTTGACCTGGAGCGCCGCGTCGACGAAGCCCGACTCGCCGCATTACTGGGTGCGATCGAGCGCTACCTTCAGAGCGGCGCCGAGCTTTCCCAGATCAGCATGCCGAGGCTTGAAGAAGCCGGCCTCATCCGCGGAGATTGGGTAGGTGGCCCTGACATCCGCATCAGTAAAGCTTTCTGGCTAAAGGCTATTGCGCGTGGAAAGATCGAAGCTGGAATTTTCGGCTCGCACTCCGTCATCGCGGCGCTCGCCACGAAATATCAGCGGGACGCGCTCGGCGTGCGCGTCATTCCGATCCCTGGCAGGTCTGCGAATCGAGACGAAGAATTGGCACTGTTGCTGTTGACATATGATCGCAGCAGCGTGGCGCTGGCGGCAGAGCATGCTGGCAGCGCGACCGACGTGAATGCTGTCCCATTCACCGTGGCACCCGCAGCGTCGGCCCGCGTTCGCTAGGAGTGCATGGAGCGTTTGCTCACGCATGAATAGTATTATCGCACCCAGGGGTCGCTTTCTTGACCGGGGCGCGGCGGCTTCATTTCTGATATATGCCGGGGTGGCCTTTTTGTTCTTCGCCCGCGGTCTGTTTGGGCATTTCACGGATTTTCATGTTGGCAGATATCTGGGCGATCCGGCTCAGTGCATCTGGTCGCTGGCGTGGCTTCCTCATGCGCTCGCGCATGGCCGTAATCCGGTGTTCAGCGACGCGGTCTGGGCGCCAGAGGGCGTCAACCTGACCTGGACGATGTGGTTGCCGCTCGAAGCCTTGATCGCATGGCCAATCACCGCGATTGAGGGTCCCATCGCTTCGTACAATCTGCTCGCGCTCCTTTCGCTGCCGCTCGGCGCTTGGAGCGCTTTCATCTTGTGCCGGCACCTGAGCGGATCGTGGTGGGCGGCTTTGGTCGGTGGCAGTATATTCGGCTTCTCGGGCTATATGCTTTATTACCTGTGGACCGGGGACCTGAATCTGATCGCGGTATTTCCGATTCCTCTGGCGGTTTATGTTGTGGTGCGTGCCTGCCAGGGTGGAATCGGCAAGCGTGCGCTGATCGGATGGTTGACCGTACTGCTGGTCACGATTTTCGCGCTGTTCACCGAGCTGTTCGCTACCGCGACGATGTTCGGCGTGATCGCGCTGGTCCTGGCTTTCGGCTTCACGCAAAATGACGAGCGTGCGCGCCTGCGTGTAATATTGCCGGCAATCCTGACTAGCTATGTGCTCACCCTGATCGTCCTCTCACCCTACCTGTACTACATATTCGCTGCGAGTCTGCCAAATGCGATCTGGCCAGCTAGACTCTATGCTGCAGACCTTGCTTTTTTCCTGTTGCCTTCGAACGCCAGCGCTTTAGGTCAGCTGCCCTTTTTTCAGAAGATCGCGAGCGCGGTGCCGAATTCTCCGTACGTGGGCTACAGCTACCTGGGCCCGGTGATGCTCGTCGTGGTCGCCGCTTTTGCCCTGCAGCGCCGACATGAAGCTCGAGACCGCCTGCTGATCGCGCTTTTCGGAGTCGTCGCGCTGCTATCGCTGGGCCCCGTCCTGACCGTCTACGGACGGGCGTTGCTGCCAATGCCGGGACTGCTGCTGAATCTTCTGCCTCTTATTCGCAACGCCCTGGCGGCGCGATTCACCATGTACCTGAATTTGATCGTTGCGGTCATCGTCTCGCTGTGGCTCGCTGACACCACGATTTCGCTCAGGATGAGATGCATTACCGCCGGCCTTGCGGTCCTGTTTTTGTTACCCAGTTTGTCCGCTGGCTATTGGGACACTCCGGCTGACACGCCGCCGTTCTTCACCGATCAGGCCTACCGCCGTTATATGGCACCGGGAGCGATCGCGCTGGTTGCACCGTACGGATGGACCGGCAACAGCATGCTTTGGCAGGCGCAAAGCGACATGTATTTTCGGATGGCCGGAGGGTATACGGGGATGCCTCCGGCCCAGTTCCAGCGCTGGCCGGCGATGATCGCACTCTTCAATGGAAGGTGGCTGCCGGATGCGCAGACGCAGTTGAAAGCCTTCATGGCCGCTCATCACGTAACCGTCGCACTCGTCGATCGGCGCGCGCGCGACAGCTCCGATCCGAAGCAACGGCAGAATTACCAGACCATCGTCTCCGCGCTCGGGCCGCCCCCGGCAGAGGACGGCGGCATGTTGATATATCGCTTCGCTCCGACAGCGCTCGCGTCATATCGCAATCTGGATCCGCAGGAGCTCGAACGGCGCGTCGATCAGGCGCGGTTTTTTGCTTTGCTCGACGCGGCGAACCGATACGTTAACGGTGGCGGCGATTTGATCGGCCTCAGCCCCGAACGGCTCAAGCGAGCCGGTCTCATCCGCGATAATTGGATCGCCGGACCGAACATCACCGTCAGTGAAGGGCTGTGGGCGCGTACGCACACCGATGGAAAGATCGAGTTGGGCACGTTCGGTTCGCGCGGCGCGCTCGTCGCGCTCCGCGTCGCCTTTGGCCACGACGCGCTCGACGTGGTTGAGATGCCAATTGCCGCGGCAGGAAGCGCCACCGGCGATGGGCAGTTGGAACTCCTTGTAATGACCTTCGATCGCGCCTCCCTCGCGCGCGCGGCCGACCGAGTGCACGCGCCTAAGCCGGCCGACGCGAATACACCGATTGCGGCAAATGGCCGGCAGAACAATCCGCGCTGAGTCCTCACAGCCAACGGCGGCAGCGATGAAGGAGCCGCGCGCGCGCCTGGCTTTCGATGGCCGCGGAATCCTGGCGCTTGCGATCTACACGGCGCTGGCTGTGTCGTACCTGGCGCGCGGTCTGAGCGGCCGCTGGCCAACCGCGTATATCGGCAAGGGCGTCGACCCGCCGCAGTTGATGTGGCTGATGTCCTGGTGGCCGCATGCTCTGGCTCGCGGGCTGAATCCTTTTCACACCGACGCGATCTGGGCGCCGCATGGCCTCAACCTGGCGTGGGCGACCTCGATGCCGCTTATCAGCGTGATCGCAGCGGTGCCGATCCTCGTCGCCGGTCCGATTCACGTGTACAACGCGCTTTGTGTATTGGCTGTAGCCTTGGCGGCGTGGAGCGCGTTTGCACTGTGCCGCTACCTGAGCGGCGCATACTACCCGTCGCTGATTGGAGGCTATGTTTTCGGGTTCTCCGCGTACATGCTCGGCCAGAGCCTGGCGCATCTCGATCTGCTGCTGGTGTTTCCGCTACCGCTGTTTGCCCTTCTCCTGATTCGCGCGTTCAAAGCGGACATCGAATGGCGCGCCTTGGTGGTGGGACTGATATTACTTCTAATTGCGCAGTTCCTGATGTTCATCGAGCTGTTCGCGACCATGACCTTCTTTGCCGGTATCGCATTCCTGGCAATGCTCATCGCCGGTTCGGGCGCGGAAAGGACGCGCGCGGTCAACCTGCTGCCGACCGTGGTTCTTAGCTATGCGATCGCGCTGCTCGCGCTGGCCCCGATTTTCTATTGGATGGTTGCTTCCGGCTATGAGTCCGGCGCTCAGCATCCAGCGATACTCTATTCGCTCGACCTCCTGAACCTGATTGTTCCAACCGCAACGATCGAGCTCGGACGTGCGGGATGGCTGCGCGAAGTCTCAAACTGCTTTCTCGGTTACATCTACGAGGCCGGCGGTTACATAGGAATTCCTTTGATGCTGGTCGCCGCGGCATTCGCCCGCAGCAACTGGGGAAAGGGATGGGCGCGCGCGCTCGTGACCGTACTCGTCGTGGTGGTGATACTTTCGCTCGGGCCGTTTCTCATCGTCGCCGGCCGGCCGATCCTTCCGCTGCCGGGCCTGCTCCTCGGCCTCTTGCCGCTTATCGGCAAGGCTCTGCCAGTGCGCTTTATGCTGTACGCGTTCCTGATGCTGACCATCGTCATTGCGCTGTGGTTGGCCGACGACACTCTCCCCTCATGGATCCGTGGGGCTGCGGCGACGATTATCGTGCTGTCGATGCTGCCGAACCTTTCGGCTCGCTTCTGGACATCGGCGATTGACCTACCCTCCTTTTTTGGCGACTCGCTTTACGCCAAATACCTCTCTCACGGCGCGACCGTCGTGATACTCCCATACGGCATCAACGGTAACAGCATGCTGTGGCAGCTCGAAAGCCGCTGGTATTTCAAAATGGCGGGGGGCTACTCAGGCAACCCTCCGCTCGTGTTTCGCCAATGGCCGATCGTGCGCGCTTTCTATCGCGTCGGCGATGATGAGCTTCCTGATGCCGGCGATCAGCTCAAGGCGTTTCTCGCCACGCATCGCGTCGCCGCCGTTCTGGTGGACGATCGCGAGCTCAACGTGTGGCGGCCGCTGCTGGAGACGCTGGACACGGCACCGACCGAAGCGGGCGGGATGACTTTATATCGTATCGATGAAAACGCGCTCGCGCCGTGGCGCAATGCAACCGCGCTCGAGATGGAGACCCGGCTGGATCGCGCCCGTTTCGCGGCGCTCGTGCTCGCCGCGGACGCTTACGTGCGTGGCGGCCACCCGCTGACTGCATTGACTCCTGCCGAGGTGAAAAAGCTGGGCCTGATGCCGCCGGGATGGATCGTCGTACCGAAAAAGACCGAACCTCCGTGGGACAGCGGCGGGTTGAATCTCCCGCGGCATCCTAACGATCCGCGCCAGCTCGACGATCTCTGGCTTGGCCGCGACGAGCAAGGCCGCGTCGAGGTCGGCGTCAGCGGATGGTATCCCGCCCTGCGCGCGGTCCTTGCCGAATACCGCGGCGATGCGATCGGCTTCGTGCCGCGTGGCCTCGAGCATCCGTCCGCGGATGGCGAAGACGATCTCCGCGGCCGTCTTGTGATGACCTTCAGTGCAGAAGGCCTGGCTCGCGCCGCCGCGCACGCGCGCGACTCGGCCGCCGCGGGTCGCGCCGCGCGATGACTTCACTGCCGATTGCGGATGCCGAACGGCCCCGCACGCGGCGATGGAGCGGCGACGCCGCCGCGCTGCTCGGCTACGCCGGCTTTTCGATTCTGTTCTTCGGCCGCGCGGTAATTGGCGATTTATCTTCATCCTATGTCGGCAATGGTCCCGACCCGCAGCAATCGATCTGGTTTCTTGCCTGGTGGTCGCACGCGCTCGCGGCGCATCTGAACCCGCTTTACACGCGCTGCTTGTGGGCGCCGGCCGGCGCGAATCTCGCCTGGACCACCAACATTCCGCTCGCCGCGATATTGGTCCTGCCGATCACGCGCGCCCTCGGGCCCGTCGCGTCGTACAACGTTCTCGCGCTCGCGTGCCCGGTGCTGGCGGGATGGGCGGCGTTCGTGCTCAGCCGCTATATCGTGCGCGACTTCGCGCCCGCGCTGCTCGGCGGATTTATCTTCGGCTTCTCGCCCTATCTAGCATGCAAGCTGCTGGGCAACGTCGATCTCGCGCTGGTGCCGATGCTGCCTGTCGCCGTCTATCTCGCGTTGCGCGTGATGGACGGCGGACTGCGCCGCGGGAGTTTCGTCATACTGCTCGCGCTCGTTCTGAGCGCGCAGTTCCTGATCTTCATCGAAGCCTTCGCGACGCTGACGCTGAGCGCCGCAATCGCAATCGCAATTGCGCTGCTGGTCAGCGACGGTGGCGACCGCGCACGCGTCCGCGCCCTGATTGCACCGATCGCGATGAGCTATGCGATCGCCGCGCTCCTGCTGGCGCCCTACCTCTATTACCTGTTCGCCTTCGGCTTTCCGCATGGCGCGATCTGGTCCACCAGGACGGGCTCAGTTGACCTCCTCAATTTCATCGTGCCGGTGTCGACAAGCTGGCTCGGCGAGTTCCACGCAATACGGTCGATCGCCGTAGACTTTCGCGCCGGGATCTACGATACCGATGCGTATCTCGGCCTGACACTGGTGGTCGCAATTGCGATGGCACTTCGCCGGTGGCGCGAGCCAGCCGTGCGGCTGCTGATCCTGTTCGCGGCCGTTATCGGCGTACTGGCAATGGGATCGTGGCTGCAGGTGGACGGCCGCTTTGTCGCGCCGATGCCGTGGCTGTTGGTTTCGCAACTGCCGCTCATCTCAAAAGCAGTGCCCGCACGGCTGACCGTGTATGTGTTCCTGGCGCTCGCGATTCTGAGCGCGATGTGGATAAGCGAGCCGCGGCGCCGCACGCCGCTGAAATGGCTTGGCGCAGCGCTGATCGCGATTTCGATTCTGCCGAATCTCGAGCCCTCTTTCTGGGCCACGACACTGAACACGCCGGAATTCTTCGCCGCCGGTCTATACAAGAAGTATATCCAGCCGGACGAAATCGTCGTCGTGCTGCCCTATGGATTCGAAGGGGAAGCGATGTTGTGGCAGGCCCTGAGCGGATTTCATTTCCGCCTCGCCGGCGGTTATACCGGATTTGCTCCGCCGATTCCCGCCGAATACGAACGCTGGCCGATAGTCGACGCCCTCTACGACGTTGCTCCGCTGCCGGAAGCGTCCGGTCAGTTCAAGGCCTTTCTCAAGCGGCACGACGTGAGCGCCGTCATTTTCGCCGGCGAGGGCGAACACTCGATCGACGTCACTCATGCCGAAGGTCCCGGAATATGGCAGCGCGGGCCGATCCCTCCGCGAGATCGTAAGATCTGGAACGCGCTCCTCGATGGTCTGCGCGTGCCGTCGACCAGCGTTGGCGGCGTGACGCTCTATCAATTCCCCGCCGCGATGCGCGCGGCATGGCCGGACCAGGACCCGGTGGCACTCCAGGCGCGCGCCGCCGCTATTCGGTTCGATGCCCTCGTCATCGCCGCCTATCGATACGTCGCGAGCGGCCGTTCGCTGACGGAGCTGTCGCCGCTCGCAGCGCGGCAGGCCGGTCTACTGCCGACGGATTGGGTCGGAGGTCCGCTGCTGCGCAGCTCGCAAACGCCCGGCCTGCTGCTCGACGGATTGATGCTTGGGCCGGCGGGCAGGTATCGAGTCGCGGTCGGCGTCCAGGGCTCCTATGCCGCACTCGAGCCGCTGATTGACCGATATCGCCCGTTCGCGACCGCGATCAATTTTCCGTACCCGCACCCGCTCACCGCGAATCCACCGCAGGACGACAGCCCCGCGTTGATGACGATCGTGTTCGACGTGGATCAGCTCGCACGCGCAGCCCACCTGGCGATGCGCTCGCCCTAGCCGACCTTACAGCTGACCGTTACGCTAGCCTTCCGCGAACGCGGTTAGCCGTGGGCCTAGCCGTCAAGCTCCGCCGCCACAACTCGACGCCGGCGCGCCGACAATCTCCTCTGCGGTCGAACTCCCGCAATCTGTCTGCCGACCGCCGAATCACCTTTCGTATATCTCGATCGCTTCACCCTTCCAGATTAGACGATACCGACTGAGTATCCGTCTGAATTCCGGCTCATTCGGTAACAACCCTTCCGTCAATGTCCTTGTCAGCACTGCTATCATCGCCGATTGGGACAGCTGCTGTAGTTTCCTGCTCACATCGGACTCGGCTGCTTCGCCACGATACAAATAAAGCGACACCGGAGGGTTTAGCCCCGGCAGCAGCAGTTCCGCGCATCCGTCTCCTTCGAGAAAGCTGGCCGATCCCCCTTTTCTGCGCACATCACTGACCGTTTCGACCAGGTGATGCCAATCCGCTATTGTCGCCTTGGAGGCCCACAGTCCGGCGGTCTCGCGATCGGGTGATGTCGCCTTCCACATGAGCTTAAATATCGACGCGTTGGCTGTCTGCCCAACGACCGCTAAAAGCGCGAGCGCGCAGACGCTGTTTCGAAAAAAGGGGCTCCAACGGCTCGTGATCGCAACTCCTATCGTAAGAATATACGCATAGTATACCCAGGACATCCGGTTACCGAAGAACAGCGCTACAAATCCGATGTGCAGAAGCGCGCAGCATAATACGACCTCATGCGAAATGCTTCCTCGTGAGAAAGCTTTCTTCGCGGCCGCAATCCCGCATGCAACCAGCCACAGGCTCGCCACAATCCAGAACCCGGCGGGGGTCTTCAGATAATAGCCTACTGTAGGGTGTAGGGGGTTCCACAGGGCTCTTCCGGCCCGAAAAAAACCGAAATTCTGTGCCGCGTATGTATGCATGCCGGCAAATGGCAATAGCGACTCGACCAGACTCAACGATCCATAAGACAAGGCCAGAACCGCGCTTACGACGGCTGTGGTAAGCAGAGCAGGAGCAACTATGCGTACTATGTTCCGCAGGCTCAGCCGTTTTTCTTTCATTAACTTGCAAATGATCATCAGCACCAGCAGGAATCCATAAAGAAACCCCATACTGGGTTTCACAAACAGGCATGCAGCAATGAGCGCGAGCGCCCGAGAATATCTCCGCGCGGCATGGTCAGCCAGCGCATTAGTTAGGAGCAAAGCTTCACAAATATGAGTGAGATTCGGTGGATAAAACGGAATTGTCAGGGGCAGGGTTATTAGAAGCAGCATAATACCTGCCAACTCGACGTTGAGCGCTAGGACGATGCGAGCGAATGCACAAGCGATCAGCACCGCGCAGATGGCAGTGATGCCGAAGCAAGCCTGAGGTGTAGCGGCAAAAAGCCAGAACCATATATGCGCGACCAAAAGCGGGAGCAGACCGTACGGATATCCAAAATCTATTGCCGGTTGATAGCCTCTGGCTACCAGATATTGAGCCGTCAGATTGGCGCCCTGGTCGGAGTACGCCCATGCCGCAAAGCCCAAGGTCGCCGGCAGAAAGAGAATCGCCAGAAGTACGGCTTCGGCCGTAAACAGCGTGAATACTATTAGCGAACGATGGCCCGACATCCGAAATGAGCGGCTCAAATTGACCGACACATTCGGCGCCGGCTCTCGTCCCTCGCGGCCCGCTGAACATTGGGGCCCGCCTCGAGCAGCCTCCTGATGCGCGGAGCTCTCCATTGCCTGGCGATTAGTCGGTGCCGGACCGGGAGCGAACGATGTGGTCGCGGCCTGCGATCACGGCGAAGTCGTTGCTCGAAGCATCAATTAGGCGATCGAGGATCGCCGGCAAGGCCGTCTGCGTCCCCGTCAGGCCGATAATCGCCAGGCCATCAACTGGCATGACCTGTCCGGGGCGCTGCTACCGTCGAGAAAAAGGCCGCTATCGACGCTATCGTGCCGGCTCGCCTGCGCGGGACTGACCGGAACCACACGCTCCGAGCTGCAGACGAAAAGTCACCCTGCGGCTTGCCCGGCCTGATCGGACCGGGGTCAAGCGTCGAGTCGCGTTGAAACATGATGATCCGTCCGAGGGCCGCACTTGTTTCTTATCATGTTTTAAGACAGCATGAAATGTCTTAAGGCGGCATCAGCCTTTACCGGAAAGGGGGATAGATGAGAAGTGGTGGTGGAGACGGACTGAGGACCTCGAAGTCCGCCGCCGCCGCGCAATCCGGCAGCATGTCAATGCGTGCCGCCGCCGCATACACGGACGCAGGTTCCGCGCTCGAGAAAATCACGGACACTGAAGGGGCCTTTGATTCCTTCAAACGCATCGTTCGCGAATGGCCGGATGCCGCCGCGCGCGCCACGACCGTCGCCGTCGCGGTATTGCTCTTCTGCCTGACCTGGGCGCATTGGGGCGATATACAGCTTGACTGCGGACGCGAGGTGTACGTTCCCTACCAGCTTCTGCGCGGAAAGCTGCTATACCGCGATCTGTGGTACCCATATGGACCGCTGGAACCGTATATCTCAGCGCTGTTGCTCGGAATTTTCGGCGAGCGCCTGTCCATACTCTATGGATTGGGGCTCGCGCTGCTGGTTGGCTCAGCACTGACGCTTTTCGAAGTCGGCCAGCTGCTGGGGGGGCGAGCAGTCGGACTCACCGCCGCGCTGGTCCTCCTGCTCCAGGGTTTCGGTTTTACGATCTTCAATTACATATTTCCGTATAGCTATGCAACCTCGTTGGGGGTTCTGTTAAGCCTGAGCTGCGCTCTCTTTACGTTGAACTATCTGCTCAGGGGGCTCGCCAGAAACTATTTGGCTCTGGCCGGACTCGCATCCGGGCTCGCTCTCATAACCAAACAGGAAATGGGAGCGGCATGTTATCTGATGCTTGGCTTCGTGTTTGCAGTCCAAGCGATCCGACAGAGATCGCTTCGAGATATTCCAGGCCAGATCGTCAGCCTTACGCCCGGACTGCTGCTGACGGCCGCGGTCTATGCGGTGTTCTTCGATCTGGCTGGATTCACGCTCATCCTCTACAAGAGCTGGCAATACGCTCCCGGCGGCTATTATGCACGAACCTTCGCGGCCCGCGACACTGCCCATATCGGTCTGCGCCTTGTTCCTTCCGAACTGATAGCACTGGCGCTCAGTTCCGTCGCGGCGATCGCTTCGTGGATTTTGATCGCGAAAGCGGTGCGGCGCAGCGCCGCGGGCTTTGCCTCTTCTGTTCTGATCCTGGCGGTTATCCTGACCTTGATCAACTATTATTCCGACGGCCTCGGCGATCTGAAAAATACCATCGTATTTTTTGCGTTCCTTTTGATTTTCCCCAAAGGCTCATGGCTAATCGCTCTGGCGTTTCTCCTCTACTCATCGAATGAGCTCCGCAAGAACCCGTCGGAGCCTCGAATCCTTTGTGACATGACGATTTCTTTCTTCGCAATCGTCACCGGCCTTCGGACGCTGGCCGAAACCGAGCCGTACGGCTACGGCATTTACTATTCAGCCCCTGCTTTTCTTGTGTTCCTTCTCGTCGTCACCAGATGCGCCGATCGCGCCGTGCCAGAACTGACGAGCGCGCAGCGGGAGAAAATCATTGCCTCGCTATTGGCTGCCCAGGTGCTCCTGTTTGCCGCCATTCGGTTTCCGACGGGATCCGGTCGAAACGTTGACTTCAAAACAAGTTGGGGATCGATTTATCTGAACTCGGAGGATGCTCGTATCGCACATCAGATCTACGACTTCATGCTCGAGCAGAAGCGCAGCGCGCGACAGGTCGTGCTCATCCCTGAGCTGCCTATGATGTATGCCTTCACCGGTACGGAAGCACCAAGCCGATGGTACGATATCTATGCCGGTCTTTTATCTCAGGAAGACGAGCGCGCATATGTGGCAAGGCTTGAACAGGAAAGAGTGGATTATGTGATCTGGACCAGCCGCTTCGCCCACGACAAATTCGGACAGGATTATGATTTCGAAGTTTATAAATGGTTGACATCACATTATAGCTTGACTCGCACCTTTGGACATTTTGGACCCGATCAGCAGAGACCCCTGGCGGCATTGGTTTTTCAGAGACGACCCGCGCATTAAGCTGACGATTAAAACCAAGCACACCGCATGACGCATCGAACCCGAATTCGGGCTGACCGGCTATTGGCCACTCCAGTGGCTTTCCTGCTCAATGGGCTGGCGCGGATCATGGGCGCGCTCCTGCACCGCGATCATTCGATGAGGCCCGACAACGTCCAACGCATCGTCGTGGCGAAGCTCATCGGGATGGGCAGCATTCTCCAGGCTACGCCGCTGCTGAAGGCCCTGAAACGCACATATCCGGGCTGTACTATCACGTTTGTATCATTGCGTTCGAATCGCGAGCTTCTCGGCCGCCTTGACTGGGTGGACGAGATGCTGACGCTCGACGACCGAACCCCGTTCGCGATGCTGTCGACGACCTTGCGGACGATTACCGGCCTGATTCGCCGCCGCGCGGACCTGTATTTCGATCTCGAGCTGTATTCCGCCTTCGCTTCCGTCCTGGCGCTCTGCGCGGTGACGCGGAACCGCCTGGGCTTCTATCGTCACAGCACCGCATTCAAGAAAGGCATTTACACTCACCTGGTATATTTCAACACCCGGATGCCGGTGCGGTTGCTGTACCTCCAATTGGGCCGGGTGGCGGGCGTGCCGTCAGGTGAGCCGGACACAATAGGCCCGATCAGGATTGACGAGTCGGATCGCACGGAAGCACGCAGCGTGCTCGCGCGCATCGCGGGATGGGGAGCCGAGAAGCCTTATATAGTGATAAATCCAAACGCGTCGGATTTGCTGCTAGAGCGGCGATGGCCGGACGCGCACGTGATCGAAGCGATGACACGCCTGACGGCAGCGGGAAAGTCGATCGTGCTGATCGGATCGCCGAGCGAGCGAGACTACGTGCAAGGCCTGGTGGAGCGACTGCCTTCCGAGGTGGTGCGGAATGTGGCTAATAGCGCCGGCTTGCTCACGCTCGGCGGCTTGCTTGCGATGCTGCAAGGGGCGGATTGCGTTTTGACGAACGACAGCGGACCGATGCACATGTCGATTGCCCTGCAGCGTCCGACCGTCTGCCTGTTCGGACCCGCGAATCCTGAGCATTACGGTCAGGAGCTGCCGATGGTATCGATAATTTACGAACAGGTGTTTTGCAGCCCGTGCCTCTATGAAGCGGATCAACCTCCGTGCCATGGAAATAATGTTTGCATGCAGAGAATCATGCCCGCGCGGGTGGTCCAGAGCGTTCTGAGCGGAGCTGCCGCCGGCTGCGGCACCGCTAAACCGCACTTACCAATGAAGGACGCGCCGGACGGCACGCCGCTCGGAGTCGTAGTGCGCGCCTCATTGACGCCGACGGCGGCGTTCATGGACTGCATGCGCTCGGCCTTCAAAGGTTCAACTTCGCTGATATCGCCGCCGGTCATCGACTCGCGTCGCGCGCAGTGCCTGGTCTTGGCGATTGCAGGTGCCGCAACGGTCATCGTGACGTTCTGGTTACACGCCTTCTACATCGTTCCAAATCATGATAATCTTTTCATGCTACTAGGCGCGGATCGGCTACTTCATGGTGGACGCTTTTACTATGACATCTTTGATCCGAACCCTCCGCTGATTTTTCTGCTACTCGAGCCTGTCGCTCTTCTAGCGCATCTGACCAGTGTAGATGTTTATGTCTTGTTCAGCGCCGCAGTCTGCCTGCTGATCGCATGGTCGACAACGCGGATTACGGCCCTACTCCTTCGTCTGTTCGAATCGAGGCGTGCCGCTGGACTAGCCGCCGCGTTTACTTATATCACGATCGTGTGCTTTCTGCCGGGCTATCAATTCGGGCAGCGAGAACATATCGCAACCATCCTTTTCTGCCCGTGGCTATTCCGTTCGGCATTGGAAGGTCACGGTCAGCTTCAATCGGGAGAGTTCTCTTCGATATTTGAAACAGCAGTCGCTGCCATCGGCGTTTTAATAAAGCCTTTTTTCCTACTGCTGCCTATGGGAATGCTGTTACTTCGGGCCATAGAGCATCGAGGTTGGCGCGCGACTCTATCGCGCGACGCTGTGGTGTTCAGTGCTCTGACGGTTTTCTATCTGGCGTCAATCACCTTGCTGTTTCCCGAATACTTCAAAGTCGCTCAGCTGATAATCGAGATTTACCACTACTTTGATCAGCGGATAGCTGTCGTAGTGCGAATGTTTTGCTTGCCCCCGCTCGTCGTGGTGGGCGCTTTGATAATGGGAGAGCTACTTCAGTTGGCCGACCCCTCTCGCACACTGCTGCGTCATTTGGGTCTCGCAGTTGCTATCTTATTCGGCTGCGCTGTGTTTCAGCACAAAACCTGGGATTATCACAATCTACCGGCTTTGCTCTTGATGCCACTGACTTTAGCGCTGCTAATTGTGGCTATTTGGCCATCGTTAATACGCATGCAGGCGGCGCGCCGGATTGGTGCAATCGCTCTGCTGTTCGGCCTTCTCACTGTGGGCTGGTTAGTGACGGTTCCGTGGTTTGTATCAAATTTTAGGTCCGGCATTGCTTTCATGGCTGAGCCGTTTTCGCATACCTTGGCTGAGCTAGCGGGAAGAAGACGACCAGTGCTGGCCATCGCAACGTGGGGCCTTGACTCGGTGTTTCCGGCTGTATCGCTGCTGGATGATCAATGGTCGTCGAGGACCTCTCCACAGTTGCTAGTACCCGCAATCGTCGAGCTCTCTCGAGGCAATTCGGCCGACCACAAACGTGCAGCGGAGCTCAGACAAATATGGGCTCGAAATATAGTCACAGATCTCAAACGATATCGACCGCTCGTGATAGCAGTGCGAACGGCTGACGACCATACAGCATTCGCGATGGAGGGACGTTTTAATATTCTAGGGCTTCTTTTAGAGGATTCAGCTTTCCGTCGATCGTGGGCAGCATACCATCAGGAACGGGTTATTCCGAACTGGACCTTTTACGTTCGATCATCAGAAATTAAATTGGGTGAGGAGCCTAAAGGGCGACCAGGCGCATCCGATACTCGTCACGCTGTAGTCACGCGAAACAACGAACGATAGTGCTTCGTCGAAAATTGGAAACCAGCGTTAGCGAGCAGCGGATAGCGCCTTGCGACGCTGGTACGTTGACACCGCTCGGTTTCAACGAGGCTGCCACGGAATCGCGCGGATCCTTTTTCTGGCCACTGGGGATCTATTCCGCGCTCGCCACGGGGTTCTTCGGCCGGTTTCTGTTGGCGCGAGGCGCCGATGCACATATAAGCGTCGGCCCGGATGCCGGTCTTTTCATGTGGTTCCTGGTCTGGTGGCCGCATTCGATTGCTGAGCACCTGAATCCATTTTTCACGAATTGCGTATGGTTTCCCGACGGGTTTCATTTAGCTTCGCAAACCGGCATACCTCTGGCAGCGCTGATCGCCTCGCCGATCACAGCTATCTTTGGTCCACTATTAGCATACAATATACTTTGTCTGGTCTGCCCTGTTCTCAACGCCTGGTGCGCATTCATCCTTTGTCGCTATTTGTCCCGCCGGTACTGGGCATCCATTCTCGGCGGCTACATCTATGGTTTCTCTCCGCTCATCCTGAGCGAGCTCAGGTTCGGCCATCTGCATATCGCGCTCGCGTTTTTGGTCCCGCTGATAGCTTATGTGCTGATACGGTGCGCGCGGCATGAACTCGCGACGACTCGGTGCATGACAATTGTCTCGCTCCTGTTCGTCGGCCAGTTCCTGCTTTCACTCGAGACCTTTGCAACCGTCATTCTGTTTGGAGCGTTCGCCATTTTGGTCTGCTACCGGATGGGCGGCGAGCTGGGAAATGACGTCAGGGCGATCGTGAGACCGGCGATCTACGGCCTCGCACTGAGCTTGATCATCGTGAGCCCGTATTTGTACTACTTTTTCCGATCCGACATGATCGGCAGCGGCTCGGCAGGGTTCGACCCGGCTCAATTCTCGACCGATCTGCTCAATTTTATCGTCCCGACCGAAACGCTCGAAATCGGCGGCCAGGCCATGCTGCGGTCGATTTCGAAGCAGTTTCTCGGAGGCTGGTCGGCGGAAAGCGGTGCTTACCTCAGCCTTCCGATACTCGGGATCCTGATTGCGTACTTCCGGCGACATATGAGCCAGCCGGGGTCGCGGCTGCTCATGTTTGTTTTGCTCGCCGTGATGATAGCCTCGCTCGGGCCTCGTTTGCATCTCCTGGGTCGAGAGTATCCAATCGCCCTGCCCTATTGGCCGCTGGTCGATTTACCACTGCTGAACAACGCGCTGCCGGCGCGCTTCATGATGTACGGCCATTTGCTTGCGGCAGTCGTGGTATCCCTCTGGTTCGCATATTCCGGCGCCGGGCCGACTATGAAGCTCGGGTTGGCGCTCGCTATCCTGGTTCTGGGAATGCCAAATGCCGCGTCGCGCCTGTGGACAGCGGACGTAGACGTTCCGGCCTTTTTCAACAGCGACCTGTATCGGCAATACCTGACCGAGCACGAGATAATCGTGACGCTGCCCTATGGCTACAAGGGCGATTGCATGCTCTGGCAGGCGAAGACAAGGATGTATTTCTCGCTAGCGGAGGGCTATGGCTCGAGCCGTCCTCTGAATTTTCGTCTATGGCCGATAGGCGACGCTCTCCTGCGCTCCACCTACACGCCGGACGCGGTTACACAACTGAAAATGTTCCTCGCTGCGCACGACGTTGGCGCGATCGTGGTCACCGAAGATGGCCTGCCGGCGTGGCGGACGCTTTTGTCAGGGCTCGGAAGCGAGCCGCTGCACGTCGGCGGTGTATGGCTATACCGAATGAAACGTGAGACGGCGGACGGCCGGCGGCCGGCGGCCGATCAGGCAAGGATCGAATTCGACCGCGAGCGCATGCGTCAACTAATGCTGGCGTCCGACGCATATCTGGCGCAAAGCGGCTCGCCCGAGTCCTTGTCGGTTCTGGAGCTTGTCGAGCGGGACATGATTCACAGGGATTCAATCGTCGGGCCGCCGGTAACTATCGATCTGGGAGGACCGCCCGCTCCCAACGTGATTATCGATCCGCACCTGGCGTACTCGCTGTACGCCGAGGGAGGCGGCGACAACGAGATCAGGCTTGGCGAGATTGCGTCTTCGCCCGGAGCGGAGCTCATAGCAAATCGCCTGCGGGGTATCGCGGACAAGACTTATTTTCCCCAACCGGGCGTCGTACCGAGATTCGACCGGATGCCGCTACAACTGGGATGGCTGGTGGTCTCGCTCAGGCCGCAGAAACTGTCCCGGGCGATCGCGCAGTTGGGCCCGGCGGCTTTACCTGAGCTGCGCGCGGACGCCGGGCGCGAATAACCGCGCCGCGACTTCCTGCAAACGCCGCCTGCGCCGCATCGCGATCGCATCTTCAGCGCCGGCGGACCTCGATGAGCCGCCAGCGCGCGAGCACGGTTGGAGCACAGGCGCGAATCGCCGCGAGATTCTCGCGGCTCATCAGTTCGGTCCCGGTAAGAATCAGCACCCGGGGTTGCGGCGCGTCGCAGCGGGGCGTAGCCGGCTCCACCTTCGCCCGCAGGGCCGAGGGCGTGTAATAGCGCGCCGCGTTAACGGCGTAGGCCGGCACCACGCCGACCGCCTCGTCCGGAGATGCAAAGTGGAGCGCAAGCGCCGTGGCCGCGCGCCATTGCACGAATTCCGGCCTGGCAAAATTGCGGCGGACGTGATCGAGCGAAAGCACCAGCAGCAATGCGAGCAGGCAGAGGCCGAGCCGCGCGTCAGCAATCTCGGCGACGCCGATGCCCGCCAGAATGAAAAATGCGGCGACGCTGCCAATCACGTATCGCGCCTCTTCGAAGGGCGTAAACGCGTAGGAAATGGCCATCACCAGCGCAATCGGCCCGAGTATCCAGAACAGCAGAAAGCCGAGCGCGGCAATATTACCGCGGCGCCGCATTCGCCATGCGCCATACAGTGCGAGCCCGAGCAGCATCGGGAACGGCGCTTTGCCCGAGGCGCCGCGCAGCACCATCAGGGGCCACCACGGGCTCCGCAGACGCGACCAGTTGAGCACGCCCGCGCGCACGACTTCGATCGAATTGCGCGGGGCGACCGGCGCGATCAGCGCGAGCAATGCGATTCCCGCCGCGAGCGCCAACCCGGCCGACAGCAGGTGCGCTCCCGACACGCCACTTCTCCCGGGCTCATTCATGGCCGGTGCGCTTCGCCGCAGGTGTCTCGCCGCGAGCAGAATCGCGAGCCACGGAACCTCGGCCGCGACCAGCAGCACCGCGGTGAAATTGGCTGAGATTGCCAGCATGGTCAGCAGTGCGACGCCAATCGCGCTCGCCACCCGGCCACGCGCGCCGGTGCGGCCGGAAAGCGTGCGCAAAAGGCAAAACACCTGTGCCAGTTCGAGCGCCAGGGTCAACGGATACATCCTCACCGTGCGCGCCTGATTGACCAGCGTGAGATTGGCCGCGGCGACGAGTGCGGCAAACGCGCCGGCGAGTTCGATGCGCGAGAATTCGATCGTTTCTGTCAGACCCAACATCAACTCGCGGGCCACCGCGAACATCAACGCGACGACACACACGCCCAGCATGGCGGAAAAGGTCCGCATCCACCCGACGCCGTCGCCGCCCGCCGCGATCCATGCATGGAGCGCGAGGTCGTAGAGCGCGAGCTTGCCCGGATCGAGCAAGCGCTCGCGTTCGACCACCGCGCGCAGGGTGGGCGCCGAAGCGCCGGCCCAGGCGGCCGCTTCATCGGCGCTCAGGTCAGCGTAGCCCAGGCGGTACAAGCGCAGCGCCGCGCCGAGCATCAGCGCCATCGCGAGCAGCGCCAGCGCGCTATGGCGGGTGGTCAGCGTGTACGAACCTCGACCAGCATCAGCCGGCGAACCAGGCGCGGATAGCAGGTTTCCATCGCCGAGATCCGGTCCTCGCTGACGATATCGCGCCCGGTCAGAACCAGGACCCGGGCGGAGCCGCACGCGCTCAACCCGATCACCGAGGAACGGCGCGCCGGCGGCACGTAGTAGCGCAGCACGTTTTTGCAAAACGCCGGATACACGGCAATCACGTCGTCCGGCGCAGCGGTCTCGACCGCGAACCGCGCCGCCCCGCGCCAGTCGGCCTCGTACGGATGCCTGAGTTTGCGCTGCGTGGACGCGAACGACAACCAGATCACCGCGGCCGCAATCGCGATTGGCAGGCCCGTGTTGAGCGCACGCGCACGGGTGCGCAGCGCGGCCGCGCCGAACCCGGCAAACGCGTACATCCCGATGCATCCGATCAGAGCGTAACGGGGAAACTCCAGAGGCCGGATCAGATAACTGACCGCCATGACGCCGAGGAACGGGCCGAGGGTCCAGGCGGCAAAAAAGCCCAGCGCGGCGGGCGCGCTCCCCCAGTATCGCCAAATACCGATGATCGCGAGAGCGACAAAGCCCAGGAACAGGGATGTACCGCCAGCCGCCGCGGAAAGTACCACGCCGGGCCACCACGGCGGTTGCATTTTGATCCAGTCGAGCGCGCCAACCGCGATCGCCCCGCGCGAAGAAGCAAACGCCGCGGGCAGCCATGGCGAGAGCATGGCTATGCCCGCGATGACTGACAACCCAGGTCGGAAGATCGACAGTTCATCCTTGTGCGGCCATACGAGCCGTGCGATCAGCAGACCGCCGAACCAGAGCGCCTCTCCGAAGAGCAGAAACGATGCGGTGAAATTGGCGGCAATCATCACCGCGGTGAAAACCGCCGTCCCGGCATAATCCAGCCAGCCCGGCCGGCGCACCGCGCGCACCAGACAGACAATCTGCGCCAGCTCGGCGGTGACCTCGAGCGGGTACATGCGGAGCGTGCGATCCGAAGCTACCGTCATGAAGCTGACGGCATAAATCAGCGCAGCCAAGGCGCCGGCCAGATTGCCGTCAATCGCGCCAGGATCGGCGCACAGCGAGCGACAGCTCTCGCGCACGGCGGCAAAGAGCAGCACGATCGCGAGCGTGCCCAGGGCCGCCGACATCGCGCGCATCGCGACCTCGCCCTCCCCGAAGCCGCGCATCCAGCCGTGCAGAAGCAGGTCGTAAAGCGGCAGCTTGCCCGGGTCAAGCTGATGTCCCCGTGCGACAACCTCATTGGCAGTCGGCTCGGAGGCGGCGGCCCACGTCGCGCCTTCGTCGGCGCTCAGGTTGGGCCGGCGCAGATGCGCGAAGCGCAGGAACGCGCCGAGCGCCAGCGCAATCGCGAGCAACCCCAGGGCGAACAGCGCCGGCCGCTGCGCCGGCGCATCCGCCTCGGTCGCGCTCCGGGCGACGGTCGAGACCCGCCCCGCTGCTCCTCGCTCCGCCATCTCAGCGCGTCCGCACTTCAACCCGGCGCAGTCTCGCCATCACTCGCGGATAGCAGGCACGCGATTTCTCGGCCACGGCTTGCGGAATATAGGTTGCGACGTCAACAATTGCAGTGCGCGCGGCTCCGCAATCGCCGGTAAAGCCGAATACCAGGCGCCGGGCATCGCGCGACATGCCGTATCGCACCGCATCCGCAGCGTAATCGGGCACCACCGCGATCTCCCCGGCACTCCCCGCAACCGCGCTCGCGATGACGGCGGCCTCGCGCCATTGCGGCCCCTGCGGCCGGCCGAAACGGCGATGGATGCGCTGCAGCGATACGAAGGCGAGCGCGCAGGCAAGCGCAATCACCGCGATTCGGCCGGGAATCGACGCCGCGCCGAGCGCGGCCAATGCGAAGAACGCAATGAGACTGCACAGCAGGTAGCGCGGCACCATCAGCGGCATCACCGCCCACGAAAATCCGGCGACTGCGATGATCGGGGCCAGCAGCCAGAGCGCAAAGAAGGCCGGCGCCGCCGCGGCGCCCCGCCATTGATACCACGCGCCGAATCCGGCGAGCACGGCCATCGGCACGATCAACGTATGACCCGTCCATTGCTCGATCATCGTAAACGCCCACGACGCCGGCCGCGGTTTGACCCAGGCCATGATGCCGCCGCGGACCGCGGCGGTCGTGGTTGAAGCAACCGCAAGCAGCAGCGGCAGCAGCATGGCCAGGCCGATCGCGACCGCGAGGCCGGCGAACAGCACCGCTCGCGGGGCCACGGTTGCGCGCGCCTTCGCGGTGCTCAGCAGGCGAATGAGCCACAGCCCCTCCGCGAAGAGCAGAAAAAGCGCGGAAAAATTGGTCGCAACGGCCACGGCGCTGAAGCCGGCGAGGCCGGCGTAGCGGCGCCAAGCGCCCGCGCGCAGTGCGTGCAGAAAGAAAATCACCTGAGCGAGCTCGGATGCCACCAGCAGCGCGTACATGCGCGCTGTGCGATCCGACACGACGAGCGTCGGATTAGTCGCGACCGCCAAGGCGGCGAGCGCGCCGGCCATTTCGCCGATTTCCGCCGGATACGCATGCAAGCCGCCGCCGCCGCCCAAGGCGTCCCGCACCGCAAGGAAGACGAGCACGATGCTTGTCGCGCCCAGAAGCGCCGACATCGCGCGCATGACCGCCAGGCCGTCGCCAAAGACCGCGATCCATCCGTGCAGCATCAAGTCGTACAGAGCAAGCTTGCCCGGATCAATCCTGCGCTCGGATGCAACCACCGCGGCGAGAGTGGGCGCGGTGGCGCCGGCCCATGAAGCTCCCTCGTCGACGTCCATCGGCGCCATGCCCGGGCGATACAGGCGAACCCCGGCGCCGATTGCGAGCGCCATCGCGAGCAGCGCGTACGCGATCCATCGCTTCGAGGGCGCGCGGGTCCGCCCCGGCACGCATAAAGGACCGCGACCATGCTCGATGGCCATCGCGCTCAGCTCTGGCGACGGTTCGCGCGCAATTTCTCGCTGATCAGAAGCGCGTTGAGAGCGGCGCTCTGACGCACCGGATAGGCGTCGGGACGATCGAGATCCTTGTAGCGCGCCTCGAGGCGGGCGAACGATTCGAGGAAGCGCTCGCGCGCCTGATTGAGCGAAGGTCGCGGTCCGATACGACGGCCGTCGGCGAACACCCGCTCGAGCATCGGCTGAAGCGAATCGGGCGCCGGCCGCAACTCGCGCACGAGATTGTCCGGGGTTTCCTCGAACAGGCCGATCACATCGCCGCCGGGCCCCCCGGCGGCATTGCGCGCGCGGAACACCTGCTTGCGACCGGGGAGCGTCAGCTTTTCGCTCGAGGTCTTGAGCCTCGGCTCGCCGCGATACTCGACCAGCTTGTAGGCCACGTCGAGCGCCGGAGCATCCGCGCTCACCGACATCGCCGTGCCGACGCCGAAGGCATCGATCGGCGCACCGGCCTTGACCAGCTCGGCGATGCGGTATTCGTCGAGATTGCCACTGGCGAAGATCGGCACGTCGGCGAGGCCGTGGCGGTCGAGCAGGCGGCGCGCGCGGCGACTGAGCTCGAGCAGATCACCGCTATCGAGCCGCACGCCCTGGAGCTTGGCTCCTTTCTCGCGCATTTCGAGCGCAACGGCGATCGCGTTTTCAACTCCGCGCAGCGTGTCGTAGGTATCGACCAGCAACGTGCTCAGACGCGGGAAAATCCTGACGTAGCTATCGAAGGCCTCGCGCTCCTGCTCGTGCGCCATCACGTAGCTGTGCGCCATCGTGCCGTAGAGCGGAATCGCGTAACGCATTCCGGCAAGCACGTTCGAGGTGCCGGCGAACCCGGCGAGATAGCTCGAGCGCGCGGCGACCAGTCCCGCATCCGCGCCCTGGCTGCGACGCAGGCCGAAATCGACCAGCCGCCGCCCGGCCGCCGCGACGAGACTGCGCGCGGCCTTGCTTGCGATCATCGAGGCCAGCCCCGCCTGGTTAAGCACCAGGGTCTCGACCAGCTGTGCCTCGATCAGCGGGGCGCGCACTTCCAGGATGGGCTCGTTGGCGAAGAACAGCGTCCCCTCCGGCATTGCCCAGACTTCGCCGGTGAAGCGCAAGCTGCCGAGAAAATCGAGAAATTCGCGGGAGAACAGGCGCAGCGATTCGAGGTAGTCGAGCATCCGCGGCGCGAACCGGAACTGCTCGAGCGCCTCGAGCAGCCGCTCGAGCCCGGCCGCGACCAGGAAGCCGCGATGCGGCGGCATGCGGCGCGTGAACATGCTGAAGCAGGCCGCGTCATTGTAGCCGCTGGCGAGATACGCCGCCGCCATCGTCAGCTGATAGAAGTCAGTGAGTAACGGAAATTCGTCAGCCTCCAGGCGCAGATCGATCGGCATCGTAGGCAAGTCCGCAGTTCGACCGATGCTCAGCGGGGCGGAGCCGGCGGCGCCGGCGGCGGCGGTTCGGGAGCAGCGGGGCCCACCGTCTGCACCGCGCGGCCGTCCTCGGGAGGGCGGCGCTCGCGCAGTATATCGGACATGCGGCGCAGGCGAGCGCTTACCAGATGATTGATCGTGCCGGGCTCGTCCAGCGTGCCCGCGCGCACGCCGGTCAGAATTTCGATGCCCTGGTCGATCGTATCGACGGGATAGATATGAAAGCGGCCGTTGGCCACGGCCTCGACCGTTTCCGGCTCGAGCATCAGATTGGTGACGTTGGCCCGTGGCAGAAGCACGCCCTGGGTGCCACTCAGTCCCGTGGCCTTGCACACGCGGTAAAAGCCCTCGATTTTCTCATTGGCGCCGCCGATGGCCTGCACGGCGCCATATTGATCGACCGAACCGGTGACCGCCAGATCCTGGCGCAAGGGAACGCCGCTGAGCGCGGACAGCAGCACGTACAGCTCGGTCGAACTCGCGCTGTCGCCGTCGATTCCGGAGTACGACTGCTCGAACGCGATGCTCGCGGTCATCGCCGCCGGCAGCTGCTGACCGAAGCGCTGGCGGAAGAAGCCGCTCAGGATCATGATCCCCTTGTCGTGGGTCGAGCCGGACATCCGCGCCTCGCGTTCGATGTTAATCACGCCGGCCTGGCCGAGCGCGACTGTGGCCGTGATGCGCGAGGGACGGCCGAAGCTGTAGCCGCCGACGTCGAGCACCGCCAGGCCGTTGACCTGGCCGACGCGGCGGCCCTCCAGATGCACGATGAAGGTGCCCTCGGCGATCAGGCGACGGATCTCCTCCTCGATGAAATTGAGACGCAGGATGCGCTCACCGAGCGCGCGATCCACGTGACGAGCGCCGACCTCGGAAGCGTTCTCGGCCCGGGCGTAGTATGCGGCTTCGCGCGCGAGGTCGTCGATCGGCTCCATCGCGCTCAGCAGCCGCTTGCGATCGCCCGCCTCGCGCATGCCGAATTCCACCATGCGGGCGAGTGCATTGCCGTCGAACTCGGGCAGGCCTTCGGCCCGCGACAGCGCCGCCACGCGAGCCGCATAGTGTCGCGCAGCCTCGGCGTCCGCGCTCACCACCGGCCGCAACTCAGCCTTGACCTTGAACAGCTCGGCAAATTCCGGGTCGTAGAAGTAGAGCAGGTTGTAGAGAAGCGGGCTGCCCGTGACAATCAACTTGGCCGCGACTTCGATCGGCTCGGGCTTGAGTCCGCTTACCATGAAGAAGGCGAACGGCTCGAGCGTCTCGAGCGTCATGCGGCCGGTCTTGAGCGCGCGCTTGAGCGTCTTCCATACGCCCGGCTCGACGATCGCGTCGTCGAGGTCGAAGACCAGGAAGCCGCCGTGCGCCTTGACCAACGCGCCGCCGATGATGCGGGTGAAGTTGGTCGCGGAATGTCCGGTCGGATCGATCCAGCGCTCGATGGTGCCGAACAGGTTGCGGTAGTTCGGCGCGTCCTCGATGACGACCGGCGCGCCGCTTCTGCCGGCGTTGTCCACCAGCACGTTGACCTGGTACTCGAAAAAACGACCGTCGCTGACGCGGTCGTGTCGCTGCTCCTGCGGCGCTCGCGCCACGGGCTCGGCGGCGGGCTCGGCCGCTTCGCGGAAGCGTTCGAGGTGGTCGAGCATGTGCTCGGTGACCTGGTCGAGATAAGTCGCGACGGCGGGGATCTCGAAGCGGGATTTGAGCGCGGCAATCGAGGGTGCGATCAGCCGCGCGGCGAAGGTGCGCTCGATCTGGCGAATCTCCTCGATCAGCTCGCGCATCAGCTCCTGCTGACGCGCATTCATAGTGATGAACTGATCGGCCAGCTCGCCCTGTGCCTTGGTCAGCCGTTCGCGCTCGTCCTCGGGCAGCGCCTGCATCCTGCGCGCGAGATCCTCGGGCGATTCCGGCATCTTGCCCTCGAACAGCGGGATGAAGACGACCTGGCCGCTGCTTGTGCCCTGGATGGCGAAGCCGCGCTGACGCGCCGCGGCTTCGATTTGCGCGAACAGCTCCTGGGCGCGGCGGTTATACTTCTCGCGCAGCGCCTTGCGCTCCTGGTCGAAGTCTTCGCGGCGAAACGCCTTGGGCAGCTGCTCGATCAGGAAACTCACCAGATCGCGCATCGCCTCGCGCAACTCGGCGCCCTGGCCGGCCCGCAGGTAGATCGCCGTCGGCGACTCGGGACTGCGGAAGTTGTTGACGTAAACCCAGTCCCCCGGCGTCGGCATCGCAGCCGCCTGCTCGCGCAGAATCCGCAGGATCGGCTCGCGCTCGCGGCGGGTACGGATGCGGCTGACGAAAACGTTGTATCCCGGCGCGCCGATGCCGACCGCCATGCGGACCGCGTCCAGCGCGCGCTGCTGGCCCAGCAGCTCGCCGGCGCCGTCGTGCGCCGATCGCACGAGCTCGTCGGGGCTGAGCGGCGAGCGGCCGCGCACTTCCCCGGCGGCGAGTTCTACCGGCGCAGCCGCGGCTTTGAGCGCCGGTTCCTGCGCAGGCGTGGGCTGGTTCTGGTCGCCCTCAGCCATGATTCTTCCTCGGGTCCGGGTTACTGCACTTTGATGCGCCGGCCGCGCGACTTGGGCAGCACGATGGTGAGCACGCCGTCGGCCCAGCGCGCGACGGTGCGATCGCGATCGATCGCAGACGCAAACGTCATCCGGCGCTCGACCGCCGGGTAGGTTCCGGCCGGAATGCGCACGACCAGGTCGACCTGATTGACCTCGACTTCAATGACTTCGGGGTTTTCCACCGGGGCTTCGATGCGCACCTCGTATTCCTGGCCGCGATCGACCACTACGGCGCCGGCGATTCCTCCGGCGCTGCCGGCCGCGGGCCCCCCGCCGCGCCATCGCCCGAGCCATTCGTCAAACAGCTCGTCACAGGCGCGCTCGAACTCGCGCAGAGTTGTCGTGTCGGAGCGCTTCATGCGATGCTCTCATGATATTAGTGCGCCGCGGGGCCGACAATCCACAAATCGAATACTTGCCGACCTGCCATCACTGGCGTATCGTCACTGCACCGTGCCCGAACTGAGTAAGATTCTTCTGGCGACCGACTTCTCGGACGATTCGATCAACGCGCAGCGCCTGGCCGAGGAGCTGGCGCACAAGTTCGGATCCGAGATCGTCGTGCTGCACGTGGACCAGCCACTGCCGCCGGTGATGGTGAGCGAGTTGGGACCGGCCTTCGACGTGAGCGCCATGAACCAGATCGCCGAAGAGCAGCGCCTGGCGGCGCAGCGCGAGCTGGACAAGATCGTGACCCATTTGCGCGACGGCCAGATCAAGGCCCGCAGCCTCCTGCGCGTGGGAGCGCCGTTCGTCGAGATCATCCATTCCGCCCAGAGCGAGAACGCCGATCTGATCGTGCTCGGCACGCACGGCCGCACCGGACTCGCGCACGCGCTGCTGGGCAGCGTGGCCGAGCGCGTGGTGCAGAAGGCGGGATGCGCCGTGCTGACCGTGCGCCATCCCGGCCGCCGCTTCAAACATCCGCTCGAAAAGTAACCTGACGCTTCGACGGCGCGCTGACGCGGAGCGGCGAGACCGTCGGCTCTATCGGCCGACGAAGCGGGGCGCGCGCTTCTCCTGGAAGGCGCGAATACCCTCCTTGAAGTCTTCGGAATGCGTCATCACCGCAATTGACTCGTTCTCCTCGTTCAAAGCGGTCGCGAGATCGCTCAGCAGGTGATGGTAGATCAGCCGCTTGGCGTGAGCGACTCCCAACGGCGAGCAGTTGGTCGCGATTTCACCCGCCATCTCCAGCGCCGTCGGCATGAGCTGCTCGGGCGCAACCACCCGGCTCACGAGCCCGATCCGCAGGGCCTCGTCGGCTTCGAGCAGGCGGCCGCTCAGCGCCAGATCGAGCGCGTTGGAGAGACCCACGATCCGCGGCAGCAGCCAGCTTGCGCCGTGTTCGATCGCGAGCCCGCGGCGCGTGAAAATCAGGCCCATCCGCGCGCGCTCTGACGCGATGCGGATGTCGTGATAGAGCGCGGTGGTGAAACCCATCCCGACACAGGCGCCGTTGATCGCGCCGATCACCGGCTTGCGCAGGCCCGCGATCCATGAGAAGCGCTGGCGGAAATCGGCGCGCGTCTCGGAGGTCCCGGCCACCTCGCCCGTCACCGCCTGGGCGGCGGAGGTGGTGCCGTCGGCGACGCGATTGAGCAGGCCCATGTCGGCGCCGGCGCAATAGGCCTTGCCCGCGCCGGTAATTACGATGGCGCCGACCTTGTCGTCGCGCTCGGAGTCGAGCAGCGCCTCGCGCAACTCGGACTCCATCTGCGCGGTCCACGCATTGAGGCGGGCGGGCCGGTTGAGCGTGATCACGGCGACGCGATTGGCCTTTTCGTAGATGATCTCGTCGAATGCCATTTGAGCGGTTCCTCTTGGCGGTGCGCCGAGCCGATCAAAGCACTTCGCAGGTTCAAAATCTAACCGGCGCGGGCCTCCCGCCCGGAGAAATGCGGATGAGCGATCGTCGGCGACCCGGCTTTTCTTGGTCAGCTTGCGCTGTTACAAAGGCGAGAATGTTTTCGCTTTGCGCCAGGCGTATCTCGAAGGCTGTCCGCGCTCGTGTCGGGCGGACAAATCGCGCGTGCATCGCGCTTGCGATCGTTGCCGCGTGTGCCCTGCCCGCTCCCGGACGCGCGGCTGAGTCGCACAGCGCGATGGTCGTGGCCGAGAGCGCGCCAGCCGCCAATGCGGGCGTCGAAATCCTGCGCCGCGGCGGCAATGCGGTTGACGCGGCCGCAGCCACCGCGCTCGCCGTGGGCGTGACCAATCCGGCCTCGTGCGGAATCGGCGGCGGCGGCTTCATGCTCATCTATCTCGCACGCACGCACAGTTTCTACGCGCTCGACTATCGCGAACGCGCCCCGCTGGCGGCCAGCGCCACGATGTACGTGCGCGACGGGAAAGCCGATGAGAAGCTCGCGCGCTCGGGCCCGCTGGCGGTCGCCGTCCCCGGCGAACTTGCCGGGCTGGATGCCGCGCTTCGCCGCTTCGGCACGCTCAGGTTTTCAATGGTCGCCGCACCTGCGATCAGACTGGCGGAAGGCGGATTCGCGCTGAGCGAGCACATGGCGCGGGACATCGCGGGTTCGGCGGCGGAGATTGCCGCCGATCCGGGATTGAAGGCGACCTACCTGACAGCAGCCGGCGCTCCGCCCAGGCCCGGCGAAATCATCAAGGAGCCGGCGCTCGGCGCAACCCTGCGCTCGCTGGGCGACGATCCTGCCTCGCGCTTCTACCATGGCGCGATTGCGCAGACGATCGCCCAGTGGATGAAAGCTCACGGCGGAATTATCACCGCCGAAGATCTGGCCGAGTATCATCCCGTTTGGCGACAGCCGCTGCATCGCGCCTATCGCAACTACGAGGTATGGACCATGCCGCCGCCGTCCTCGGGCGGGGTCGTGCTCGAAATCATGGGGATGCTCGGCGGCGCGCCGATCGCGGGGCTGGGCGCCGACTCGCCTCCCTACCTGGCACGGCTCATCGAAGTGATGCGCCAGGGCTTCATCGATCGCGCGCAGTACGCCGATCCGGATTTCGTCAGGGTGCCGATCGAGACGCTGCTGTCGCAAAACCATATCGATCAGGCGCTCCGGCGCGCACTCCATCGCGGCTCCACGCCCGCGCATCTGGCGCCGGCGGCCGACCACGGCACCTCGAATCTCCTGGTGGTGGACAAGGACGGCAACGTGGTCGCGGTGACCACGACCATCAACACCATCTTCGGAGCCAAGATGATGATCCCGAGCCTCGGCCTGGTGCTCAACGACGAAATGGACGACTTCGCCGCCGCTCCGGGCGTGCCGAACGTGTTCAGGCTCGAAGGCGCCGTGGCGAACGAGATCGCGCCAGGCAAGCGCCCGCTCTCGAGCATGTCGCCCATAATCGTGATGCGCCGCGGTCATCCGATATTCACCGCCGGTGGCTCGGGCGGCCCGACAATAATCAGCGGGGTGCTGCAGGTCGCGCTCAACGTGCTCGACTTCAATCTCGGACCTGCAGCCGCCGTCGATGAGGCGCGGGTGCACGAGCAGGCCGCGCCCGACGCGGTGTTTGTTGAGGCGGCGATGCCGGCAGCCACGCGGCGCGCGCTGGCGCGCATGGGCTACAGGCTCAAGGAAGTGCCGTCGCTCGGCGCGATCGGCGCGATCGAGATCGCGCCCGGGGACTTGAACGGGGCGTTCGATCCGCGCAAGGGCGGCGGCGCCGCCGGACTGTAAGCATCGCATCCCCCGCGCCCCGCACGCCGGCGCATGGCTGCATCGGCGCACCCTGCACGTTACACTTGGGCATCGTGTCCGGCCCCGCTCCCATGACCCGGCAGCATCGCGCATCCGCCGCTCCGCTCGCCGATTCCTCCGCGACGACCGCGGCTGAGGGAGCGATGGCGCTGTGGCGCTGGCCGGCGCTCGATGGCCTTGCGCTGTTAGCGTTATCGACCGCGATCTTCTTCTTCAACCTCGGCAGCTATGGCCTGTGGGAACCGGACGAGGCGCGATACGCGGAGATCGCGCGCGAGATGCTGGCGACGCGCGACTTCATCGTGCCGCATCTCAACTATGTCGCGTACGTGGAGAAGCCGCCCCTGCTCTACTGGCTGGGCGCGGCCTGGATGGCCCTGTTCGGCGTCAACGAATTTGCCGTTCGCCTGACGCCGGCTTTGGCCGGGCTCGCGGGCGTGATGATGACGTGGGCGTTTACGCGGCGCACGATGGGCCGCGGGCGCGCGTTGCTCGCGGGCGCAATGCTCGCCACCTCGACTCTGTACGCGGTGATGGCGCAAGTGCTGACCACCGACATGCTGCTCGCGGCGGCGGTCACGGTCGCGCTCTTCGCGTTTTATCTCCACTGGGCCGAGGGCGGACGCTGGTGCTGGCTGGCTTACGCGGCGATGATCGCGGGTCTGCTTACCAAGGGCCCAATCGCGGCCGCTATTCCTCTGGCGACATTGGCGATTTTTCTCTGGTGGCAAGGCGAATTGCGCGGGGCGGCGGAGCGTTTCCATGCGTTTGCCGGAGGCGCACTGGTGCTGGCCGGAACCGCTCCCTGGTTCGTCGCGATCGCCGTTCGTGAGCCGGGCTTCGCGGATTTCTACTTCGTCGGCGAGCATCTGCGCCGCTTCTTTCAGTCGGGCTACAGTCACGGCGAGCCCTTTTACTATTATGTGCCGGTGCTGGTTGCGGGGATGATGCCGTGGACGCTGATGGCGCCGTTTGTCGCCTGGCGCGAGCGCGCACGCACTGCGCCGGCGCGGTTCTGCATTGTCGCCGCCGCCGTTGTTATCGCGACCTTCTCCCTCGCCAGCGCCAAACTCATACCGTACATCCTGCCGGCGGCCGCGCCGCTCGCGGTGTTGCTCGCGGACGGCATCGTCACGCGTGCGTTTCCCGAAAATCCGCACAGTCGCGAGAAACTGGCTGACGTACGCATGCGTTACGCCGCGGCGGGCCTGATACTGAGCCTGCTGGGTGCGGCGATGATCGCGGTGGCGATAATCGCGCCGCTCTTCAGCAGCCCTTACGTCGTCGCCACGCGCCCGGCGATGTATGCGATCGGTCTAATCGGTCTCGCCGGTGGCCTCCTGGCGGCGGAAAGCTTTCGCCACTGGCGCATCGACGCGGGACTCGCAACGATCGTCGCAACCGCGGCGCTGGCGCTGGGCGCGGGCACTTACGCGCGTCTGGGAGCTGAGTTTCTGCGCTCGTATGCCGTGCTCGCGCGCGAGGTTGCAGCCCGCGCGCCCGAGGCGACGCTGGTCTGCTACCCGCGCTACGTGCAGGCGCTGCCGTTCTATACCCGGCGGCGGACGATCCTGGTCGGCGCGCCGACCGAACTCGCTTTCGGGGAGATGCACGCCGCCGACGCAGACCGATTTTTCTTTCGCTCGGAGAACGATGTGCTGCGGTTGTGGAACATGCCGGGGCCGGTGGTCCTGGTGATTGACCAGCACGAGCTTGACCGGCTGCGCGATCGATTGGGGGAATTCACGGTGATTGGTTCTGAATGGCACAAGCGCGCGATTCTCAAAGCGGGCGAGCCGCGTTATGCAAGCTGAACCGGCCGCCGGATGGTCGGAAACCCGCGCGCCCGAGCCACCGCCGCCGGCGCGCAAATCGCGCCCGGTGCTGGGATTCGCGCTGCGCGCCGGCGCCGGCCTGCTGATCGTCGCCCTCCTGCTCTGGCACTACGATATTCGCCCGGTCATCCATCAGCTCGCGCGCGAGCGGCTCGGCTATTTCCTGGCGGTGATCGCGATTTACGTTGCGGGCCAGGTGATGTCGGCGTGGCGCTGGAGCCTGCTCGGCGGACTGCTTAGGATTCCGGCGCCGTTCCTCGACTACCTGCGCTACGGATTTATCGGAATGTTCACCAACGTCTTCGTGCCCGGGCTGGTCGGCGGAGACGCATTGCGCGCGGTCTATCTCGGCCGCCGGCATCAACGGATGGCCGACGCGATCGCCTCGGTCGCCGCCGACCGCATCGTGGGCCTGCTCGGACTGTTCTGGCTGGCCGCGACCGCGGCGGCCGCGATGAGCGTCAAGCTGCCGCGCACGGTGACGCTGCCGACGATCGCGGTCGGAGCGGTTTCGCTGGCCGGCTTTCTTGCGCTGCCGCTGCTGGGCGCGCTCGCCGCGCGGATGCAGGCACGGATCGCGGCATTCGCGGCCACCGTCGCGCCGTATCTCGAGCGGCCGCTGGCGATGCTGCCGGCGGCGGGCCTGTCGGTCGCGCTGCAGCTTTCGCTGGCGTTGTGTCAATGGATGCTCGCGCGCGGCCTCGGCCTCTCCGCGCCGCTGATGCTCTTCGTGCTGTGCGTACCCATCGCCAACGTGTTCGCCAGCCTGCCGGTGACGCTCAACGGCCTCGGCGTGCGCGAGACAACTTATCTGATGCTCTTCGGAATGGCCGGGATGGCCCGGGCCGACGCGATCGCGCTCGGCCTGTTGTGGTTCGCAGCCACCGCGCTGGGCAATCTGACCGGCGTCGTGGCCTTCGTCCTGACCGAGACGCCGCCGTTGCGGATCGCAGCCGAACAATCGGCGTGAGCGGCGCGTGCCGGCGCGCGGCGACTTGCAGCAGCCTCAGCGCGCCGGCGCGAGATCGCCCGCGGCCAGCGCCGCGCTGGTGACGATGGTCAGCACGAACGCGCCCAGGCGCATGGCGGCGGCGGACGGATTGCCGGGCAGCCGTTCGCCAAAGACCGCCATCCCGCCGATAATCGGAACCACGTTGGAGATGGCCGACGAAAGCGGCATCGCGATAACCCCGCGCGCCATGACGAACGAGTTCTGAAGCATCACCAGGCCGGCGAGGTTGGCCGCGATGGTCAGGTAGGAATACGGGCTGACCAGCAGTAACCAGGCGAGCGAAGACGGCCCCGAGCCCGTGGCGAGCCGATCGGCGAGCGGCTTGGCATACAGGCTCGCGAAGCCGAGAACGATTCCCGACGCAATCGCGACTGCCGCGCCGTTTTGTTTCAGCCGCGGCGCCAGCAGCAGCATCGAGGCGATTGCACTTCCCGCGACAGACAACAGCAAGAGATCGGCTACGTCAGGCGGTCGTTGTGCTGCGCCCGCGCCAAGCGAACCCGCGAGCATCAGCGCCGCCGCGACGAAGACGCCGGTCCCGATCCATTCCCAAATTCGCGCCCGCTCGCCGAGCACGACGACCGCCAGCACCACGAACAGCACGATGCCGCCCTGCATCGCCACCGCCATCATCGAAACCGGCGCGCCGGCCTGCGCAGCCATGTACAGCGCATAACCGGTCGTCTGCACCGCGAGACCGCCGAGCCATACCGGGTCGGCCAGCCAGGCGAGGATGGCGCGCAGCATCCCGCGCCCGCGCGCGATCGGAAGCGCGCCCGCGCGCGCCTTCATCATCGTCAGCCCGACCGCCAGCAAGAGGCTCGCAAGCAGCCCCAGCGCGAGTTTCAACGCGAGCGCGGCCTGCGCGCTAGCCATCGACAATCTCGCGCATCACGCCGTCGCGCGAGACGGTGAAGCGCCGGCCGCCCCATGCGACTTCGTTACCGAAGAGGCTCGCGCCCCAGATCGCCGCCATCACCAGGTCCTTAATCGGCACCAGCCACACGTCGCGCACGAGCCGGGGCACGCCGAGCGTGCGCCCGAGAATAAACGAGGAACTCGCGATGCGCGCGGCGATTACGACGCCGCAGGCGGCGATCGCCGCCGCTCGGGCGTGGGCCGCGGCCAGCAGCAGAAGACCCCAGAGCGGACCGTTGATCAGGATGGTCAGCAGGCTGAGCGGACGCATCGTGCGGTAGGTCCGCGCCCATCTGAGCTTGCGTCGCCAGAACTCGCCGAAGGTGCGCTCCTCGGAGGCCGAGGTGACGAGCGAACTCGACAGCCGCGCCTCCCATCCGTTCTCGACCACGGCGCGTCCCAGCTCGAAGTCGTCCGCCAATTTATCCCCCAGCGGACGCATCCCACCCGCCGCCTCGAGCGCCGCGCGGCGCACGGCGATGGTCGCGCCGAAGGCGTAGCGCAGCGGCTCGATCGCGGTTGCGACCATTACCATGGGCGTAAAATCCGTGTTCACGAAGAGCGCCGCCAGGCGCGAGGCAAACGACCCCGACGGACGCGCGCGGTAGGCGCAGGTGACGAGACCCACGCGTTCGTCGGAGTACAGCTCGCCGATCAGGCGCTCGAGGTGTCCGCGTTCCACCGAGATATCGGCGTCGCTCAGGACAAATGCCTCCGCGCGTTCGGCGCGCTCGGCCATCCGGATGACCTTGGCCATCTTGCGATTGGCGATGCCGGCTTCATCGCCGACGATCAGCGTAATGCTGGCGTAGGGATAGCGTGAGCGCAGCGCGACCGGGGCTTCGGCCGCGCGATCTTCGTAGCTGGGCACGGCAAAGAAGAAGTCCGCTCGCGGATAGCCGTCTTCCAGATAGCTTGCGAGATTGTCGAGCAGGCTTGGCGTGAGGCCTGAAAGCGGCTTCAGCACCGCGATCCGCGGCGCCGGCCTGGGCAACGCCGGGGCCGGTTCGGCGGCTCGTTTGGCGAACCGTATCGCGGCCGCCAGCGAAGCCGCGTAGTAGAGGAGCGAGCACAGAACACCCAGCGTGGTGAGCGAAAGAAAGAGCGTATTCACGGAAAAATCGGATCACCGTGCATGCGCGCCTTTGCAGTGCCGCGACGACCGCGCGCCGGCATGCCGCTGCGCCCCGACGGGCGAGGCCAAACAAAGCTGATTGCCGCGCGCACGATCGGCGCGGCTAGGCCGAGACCTGTTCGGCCGCGGACGCCTGCGCGCGCCGCTGACGCATGGTGGAGAGGAACTGCCCTCCCTCCTTGAGCAGGCGCTTGCATTCCTCGCGCGAGGTCATCATTTTGCGCATCGCTTTGAAAATATAGCGCGGGCGAAAGTAGAAACTGCGATAAAAGCGCTCGACTGCACCGTAGATTTCGTCGTTGCTCAATCCCGGATACTTGATCGTGCATTTCTGATATCCGGACTCGTCGAGCAGCGGGTCGACCGCCAGGTAGCCGTTCTTCACCACGTAGTCGTAAAGCTCAGTGCCCGGATAGGGCGAAGCCAGCGACACCTGAATGGTTTCGCAGTCCATCTCGCGCGCGAAACGCATCGTCTCCTGGATGGTCGCGCTGGTCTCGCCCGGCAGGCCGAGGATGAACGTTCCGTGGATCAGAATGCCCAGCTCATGGCAGTCGCGAGTGAAACGCCGCGCGCGGTCGAGCCGGACGCCCTTTTTGATGTTCCGCAGTATCTGTTCGTTGCCGCTCTCGTAACCGACCACGAACAACCGCAGGCCGCCCTCCTTGAGCACCTTGAGCGTTTCGTAATCGACGTTGGCGCGCGAGTTGGTTGACCACGTAATGCCGAGCGGCTTGAGCAGTTGCGCGATCCTGCGCGCCCGCCCCGCATCGGCGGTAAACGTGTCATCGTCGAAGAACAGCTCCTTCATCTTCGGGAACTTGCTCTTCATCGCGGCCACTTCTTCGTACACATTCTCGGGGCTGCGCACGCGATAGCGATGACCCTGGGTGACCTGCGGCCACAGACAAAAGGTACATCGCGCCGGGCATCCGCGTCCGGTGTACATCGAAACGTACGGGTATTGGCAGTAGGGGCTGTTGTATTTCAGATAGTCGAGGTTCTTCTCGTAAACCTCGGTGACGAAGGGCAGGCGATCGAGATCCTCGTTGGTGAGCTGGGGGCGGTCAGGGTTGTGATGGATCGAGCCGTTATGGCGGTACGAAATTCCGCCGATTTTGCTCCAGTCACGCCCCTCGGCCACCTCGAGCATCGAATGGTCGAACTCGCGCCGCCCGGCGATATCGATCGCCGACGAAATCTTAAGCGTTTCTTCAGGTTGAGCCGTCGGATGGCCGCCGACGAAAGCTATTTTGCAGTCGGGATTGGCTGCCTTGATAGCTTCGGCCGTGCGCGCATCCATCCGCAGAGACGGCGTCGAAGTGTGCAATACGATGAAATCGTATTGTTTGGCTTCTTCAACCGTGCGCCTGAGATCGTATCCGTGCGGCGGAGCATCCAGCAGCCGCGCCCCGGGGATCATACCAGCCGGGTAAGCCAACCAGGTCGGATACCAGAAGGACCAAACCTCGCGCGTCGCCTGATAGCGCGAGCCGGCACCGCCGTCGAAGTCCTCGTACGAAGGAGGATTGAGAAAAAGCGTCTTCATCACGTCCATGTAGCGGTCGTCTCCGAGCCTGTCCGATTGGTTAGTCCGACTATACAAAGCCCCGCGAGCGCTGGCAATAACGGTGGCGCGAGTTTGCCGTCTCAAGATTCGCTGGCCGCGCAATTGCTCTCTGCAGGTGCGCACGTTAGGTTGCCAGCAATGCGCGGCGCGGCAATCACTGCGGCGGCACTGATGGCGCTCATGGCGTGCGCGGCTCGTCCACCCGCGCTCCTAGCACAAGACGACGATTGGCAGCAGGTGCCTTCGAGCGGCGGCCCGAACGCGAATGCCGGCAACTCGGCATCCTCCGACAGCACCGGCGGCGGAGCGGCAGCGCCCGCAGACGCTCAAGGTCGCACGGCTTGCGCGATGGTCGGTTCGCTGGCACAGGAACTGGCCAAAATGCGTGACGCGGGTATCAGCGAACAAGCACAGCTCGACAGCATCGACCGGCCCGACGGCAGGCTCTACCGGCTAACCACGGGCAACCGATTGCCCGCTGCGACAGCGGCAAAACTCCGGGCGGGAATTCATAACGAAATCGCTTACGTGTACCAGCATCGCGAACTGGCGCCAGCAGCGCTGAGCGCCCAGGCGCGCGATCGCTGCAGCAAGCCCTAGTGCGGTGCTAACGCGATTCGTCGTCGCGCGATGGCGGCCCATCCGGGGACGGCGCGGGCGTTTCTTCAAATGCCGGTTCCCGCCCTTCCGATTCGTGCGCCGCGGCGGCATGCTCGTCCGGCGCGCCGGCGGCCTCGGACGTGCTGGCCGATCCGGCGGGCGGCGCCAGATCGTCCTCGGCAGCCTGGCGCCCTTCGAGTTCTTTGAATTCCTCGAGGTCCGGCAATCCGTCGAGATCGCGCAGTCCAAAGACCTCGAGGAATTCGGCCGACGTCGCGTACACGATCGGACGTCCCGGCGCTTCCTTGCGTCCGGCGATCTTGATCAGCCTGCGCTCGAGCAAGGTGTCGAGCACGCCGCCCGAGTCCACACCACGCAGTTGCTCGATCTCGGGACGGGTGATCGGCTGGCGGTAGGCGATGATGGCAAGGGTCTCGAGCAGCGGACGGCTGAGCCGCGGCGGCTTAGCCGCCAGCAGCTTGCGCACATAAAGCGCGTGTTCCCTCGGTGTGCGCAGCTGGTAGCCGCCGGCCACCTCTTCGAGCACGATGCCGCGCGGACCCTGGCCCAAACCCATCTCGGCCAGCGCCTTTTTGATCTCCTCGCGCGGCACGTTGTCGAGCACCGCAGTCAGCCGCGTGAGCGGCACGGGTTCACCGGCCGCGAACAGCAGGCTTTCCAGGATCGCTCTGAGCCGTTCCGGTTCCATCACGCCTCGCCCGCCGGAGATGTCTCGCCGGAAACCGCCGGCTCGCGGCGCTCGAGCAGGATCGGCCCGAAGCGCCGCGCCTGACGCGCGCGCACCCGCCCCTGCCGTATCAGCTCCAGCAGCGCCATGAAGGTCGCGATCACCACCGGGCGATCGCTCGCCGAGTGAAAATCCGCGAACAGCGCCGTAAACTCGAGCGCGCCGCCGCAGCGATCGAGGGCGGCCATGATGCGCGGAATGCATTCCGCGACCGGGATGTCGCGCAGCGCGATCTGGCGCGGCGTCGTGTCGATGAGCCGCTTGAGCACCGCTGCCATCGCCTCGACCAGGTCGAACAGCGAGACCTGCAGGCGCTGCGGATCGGCCTCCGCCTCCGGCGCGTCGGGCAGCTTCTCGCCCGGCGTGGTGAAAACGTCGCGCCCGAGCAGCGCGCGCGCGCCGAGCTTCTCGGCCGCCTCGCGATAGCGCTGGTATTCGAGCAGGCGCTCGACGAGATCGCGCTTGAGTTCCTCGGCCTCTTCCAGTTCCTCGCTCCCCGCATGCGGCAGCATCGAGAACGATTTGATCAGCAGCAGCGTGGCGGCCATCACCAGGTACTCGCCCGCGACGTCCAGGTTGAGCGAGTCCAACAATTCCAGGTAGGCGAGATATTGCTCAGTGATAACGCTCGCGGTTACATCGCGCGCGTCGAGTTCGGCACGCTTGATCAGATGAAGCAGCAAGTCGAGCGGTCCTTCATAGATAGGCAGCCGAAAGCGCGGCGCGGAGCCGCCCTCGATGCGCTCGGCCGCTTCCCGCCCCGCCGTGTCCTGCGAACCGTCGCTCACAACAGCACCCGCTCGAGCGCGTTTATCAACGGATCGATCACCGCGTTCACCGCGTTCGTATACAACAAGGCGAATAATATCAGAAGTCCGTACGGTTCCAGACGCGCAAAGGCACGCGCCGCCGGCAGCGGCAGCAGTCCCGCCAGCACCCGGCCGCCGTCCAACGGCAGCAGCGGCAGCAGATTGAACACCGCCAGCAGCACGTTGATCATCACCGACGCCTGCATCATGTACATGAGCGGGAGCGCGATCGTCTCGCCCCCGGGCGCGCTCGCCCACGGCGCGAGCTTGCGCGCGAGCCAGGCGCTGGCCAGGGCGAGCACGAGGTTGGTCAGCGGCCCGGCCGCCGCGACCGCGATCATCCCGGCGCGCCGCGGGCTGAGCCGCCGGAAATCGACCGGCACCGGCTTGGCGTAGCCGAAGATCGGCAGATGCAGAAACAGCAGGACCGCCGGCATGATGATCGTGCCGATCGGGTCCACGTGGCTTATCGGATTGAGCGTGAGCCGACCGGCACGCGCCGCGGTATCGTCGCCCAGCAGGTTCGCCACGTAACCGTGCATGACTTCGTGCAGCACGATCGCGAACACGGTCGGCACCGCGTAAATCGAGAGCACCACGATGAATTCGCCGATGTTTGCCACGCCTGTCTTTGCGGATTGCTCCTCAGTCCGCCGGCGGCATCGCGCTTCGCGCTGCCTCCGCCCGCCGGGCGCGCGGATGAAACGTGCGATGCACCTTGCGCATATGGGTCTGCGAGAGATGCGTATAGATCTGGGTGGTCGAGATGTCGCTATGCCCGAGCATCTCCTGCACCGCGCGCAAATCAGCGCCGCCCTGGAGCAGGTGAGTGGCGAAGCAATGCCGCAGCGTATGCGGGCTCATCCACTGCAGGCGCGGCTCGGGCGCCGCCCATCCCTTGAGCGCCTTGAAAAACCCCTGCCGCGTCATCGCTCGTCCGAGCCGGCTGGTGAACAGCGCCAACGAGGGCCGTGCGGCCAAGCTTTTGCCGCGGGCCTCCTTCTCGCGCGCCGCAAGATAGCTCGCAAGCGCGCGCACGGCCGCCGTTCCGATCGGCACGATCCGCTCCTTGCCCCCTTTGCCGAGCACGATCACCACGCGTTCTCTAAGGTTCACCTGGCCGGCGCGCAACCCGACCAGCTCCGAGACCCGCAAGCCGCATCCGTAGGCCAGCTCGAGCATCGCACGGTCGCGCTTGCCGCGAAGCGTCGCAGTATCGATCGTGTTCAGCAGCGTCGCGATGTCGTTTCGGCCAAGCGTGCGCGGGAGCGCGCGCGGATGGGGTCTGAGCTTGACCGCCGCGGCCGGATCGCGCTCGATGACGCCGCGCTCGACCAGCTCGCGGGCGAGGCCGCGAATGCTGGCCAGGTGGCGCCGCTGACTGGCCACCGCCATCCCGCGCCTCGCCATGGCTTCGAGGTAGCCGCTTATCACGCGCGGCGCGAGTGCGGCGGGTGCGACCTTGCGCTCGCGGCAGTGCTGCTGAAACTCGCGCAGGTCGCGCGCGTACGCCTGCACCGAGTTGTTACCCAGGCCGCGCTCGACGCGCAGGCGGTCGAGATGGCGGTCGATAAGCTCGTCCCAGTCGCAATCGCCCGCCGCGAACTCCGCGCGCCGGCGCTCAGGTGCGATCACGCGGTTCACGCGGCTCCATTCGATGCGGGAACCTCGTCCAGCCGCTCGAGCAGTGCGGCGCGCAGTCGGCGCATCGTTTCCAGTTCGACAATTTTTCGTCCACCCATGTCGCTGATATAGAAGACGTCCAGCGCCTGGTCGGCGTTGGTCGAAATCCGCGCGAGGTGAATCACCATCCCGAGCTTGAACAGGGTGTGCGTGATCGCGAACAGCAGACCCACCCGGTCCTGGGTGAATACGTCGACCACCGTGTACTGCTCGGAGGTGCGGTTATCCACGGTGACCTCGGTCGCCACGCGGCGCACGAACTTGCGTCCCGCCACGCGCGCCCGCTGCGCCTCCGCGACCATCGCTTCGATATCGCGCTGCCCCGCCAGCACCATTTCGAGATCGCGCTCGACCCGCATCCAGCGGTCGTCTTCCATCGCCATCTTCGCCGCGCCGTGCGAGACGCGGAAGACGTCGAGCGCGATCCCGTCGTCGCGCGTGGTAATGCGCGCGGAGAGGATATTGAGGTTGTTGGCGGTAAGCACGCCGGCGATTTTTGAAAAGAGGCCGGGCTGATCGCGCGTGGCGACGATGAACTCGCTGAACTCCAGCTCGGGGTGGTGCCGATGGCGGCAGACCAGCGCGCGCTCGCCCAGCGCGCGCATCAGCTCGAAATGAATCGGAATATCCTCCTCGGCCACGGTGAGAAAATAGCGGTCGGGCATCAGGTCGAGGAACGCGGCGACTTCGGGCCGCGCGCCGTTGGCCGATCCCAGCCGCTCGCGCACCGCCGCTTTGACCAGCGCGAGCCGGCGCGCGGGATCGACCGCCTCGCGGTCGCCCTGCTCGAGAATTTTGAGCGCGCGCATGTAGAGATCGCTCAGCAGCATGTCGCGCCAGTTGTTGTAAACCTTGGGCGCCACCGCCCGCATGTCGGCGAAGGTCATCAGGTAGAGCGCCTTCAGCCGGTCGATCGAGCCGACCGTGCGCGCGAACTCCTCGACCGTGCGCACGTCGTCGACGTCGCCCTTCTGCGCCACCTGCGACATCATCAGGTGATTGCGCACCAGGAACAGCACCAGGTCGGTCTCCTCGCCATCGAGTCCCAGGCGGCGCGAGACCTCGGCCGCCAACAGCGCGCCGCGCTCATGATGATCGTGGCCGTGGCCCTTGCCGATGTCGTGCAGGACCAGGGCCAGGAAAATCAGCGGCAGCGCGCTGACCTCGCGCGCCACCTCGGTGAGCAGCGGATTGCTGTCCTTGAACTCGCCCGCGCGCAGCCGCTCGAGCTCGCGCACTGCGGCCAGCGAATGACGATCCACGGTGTAGATGTGATAAAGATCGTGCAGCACACGGGCGTATAGATTGCCGAACTCCGGGATGACGGCGCCGAGCACGCCCGCGCGATGCATCGCCTCCAGCGTCTCAGCCACGCGCTGGCGTCCCGACAGGATTCCCATCAGGGCGAGCCCGGTCCGCGGATCGCATCGAAAGGCGTCGTCGATCAGCCCCAGGCTGTCGCGCACCTGCTGATAGGCGCTGCCCGAAAGCTCGACCTCGTGCGCCTGGCAGTCGGCGAAAATGGTAATCAGGTTGATCGGCGCGCGGGTGAAGAAATCCTTGTCCGCGATGGCCAGCAGGCGCCCCTGGATCAGGACGCCGGGGCGAATCAGGCGCCCGCCGCTGCGCCGCATGAAGCGGCCGGTCGTCGGATCTTCGGTCACCCTGGCGATCAGCCCTTCGGAAAAGCGCAGGATGACCGACGCCTGCGCGTAGTAATGGCGCATCAGCACCGAAGCCGCGCTGCCCGCGCCGTCCTCGGCGCCGGCCGCGGCGCTGAAGCCGAGCAGCGGCGCGATGCGTTCCTGGTATTCGAAGGTGAGCTGGTCGTGATGGCGTCCGCTCAGGAAATGCAGCGAGTTGCGCACCCGATAAAGAAAATCCTCCGCGCGCTCGACCTCTTCGAGCTCGGCGCCGGTGACGATCGCCTTCTGCACCAGCTCGGCGAGCGAGCGAACCTTGTACTTGACCTTGGCCAGCCACAGCGCCGTGTGCAGGTCGCGCAGACCGCCCTCGCCCTCCTTGATTTGCGGCTCGAGCAGGTAAATCGAATCGCCATACTGCCGATGCCGTTCGCGCGTCTCCGCCAGCTTGGCCTGGAAGAATTTCTGCTGATTGCGGTTGAGGACGTCGTCGATCAGCGCCTGCTCGAGCGTGGCCCAGAGCTTCTCGTCACCGGCCAGCATCCGCGTGTCGAGGATCGCGGTCTTCTCCTTCAGATCGTCGCCGGCCGCGCGCACGCATTCGCGTGCGTTGCGCACCACCTGGCCCACCGTCAGCCCCACGTCCCACAGCGCATGCAGGATGATCTCGGTTACGATCTCGACATACGGGCCGGGCTTGTAGTCGTGCAAAAACAGCAGGTCGATGTCGGACTGGGGGTTAAGCTCGCCGCGCCCGTAGCCGCCGCGGGCGATTACCGCGAGCCGTTGATTGAGGCGCGAGAAGCGGCGCGCGTGGTGATGTTCGGCGTGGCGATAGAGCGCGCGCACCAGCCGATCGACGCATGCGGTGTACTCGTGCACGATCTCCATCCCGCCCGCGCCGGCGAAGTGGCGCCGCGCCAGTTCCTCGCGCACCGCGTCGAGCCATGCGCGGGCTGCCTGGCCGGGCCCCCCGCCGCTCTGAAACTCGTCGAACAGCGAGGCCTCGTCACGCGCGATCGCGGCGCCCGTCGCGCCGCCCTTTTCGGCGGCACTGCTGACCGGCGTCCCGCTCACAGGTTGCCCACTGCGGCGTCAGCCTCGAAATAGCGTGCGACCGCTTCGGCGATGCCGCGCGCCAGCACCTGCTGATACTGCGCCGAGGCGAGGCGGGCGCTCTCGTCATGATTGGAAAGAAATCCACACTCGACCAGCACGGCCGGCATGTGCGCGCCGACCAGCACGTAAAACGGCCCGCGCATCGCGCCGCGCGCGCTTACCTGAACCCCCAGCGAACTCTGGAGATCGGCGGCAGTCCGCGCCTCGATCATCGATGCGAGCGCAACCGATTCGTTTGCCTTGTACTGCTGGCGCATATCGCTGAGGATGTAGTTTAGGTCGCCGCCCGATGGCGTGCCATAGCCTGCCCCGCCGCTCGAATTCTCCATCGTCGCCAGCCGAATCGTCGCTCGATCCGTGGTGTTGTTGAGGTAGTAGGTCTCAATCCCCGCAGTGCCGACGTCGGAGCTCGAGTTGAGATGAATCGAGATGAATAGGTCGGCTCCGGCCCGGTTCGCGAACGCCGTGCGATCCGCGAGCGTGACGAAGTAGTCGCCTGTGCGCGTCAGCGCGACGCGCATGCCCCGCGCGCGCAGTTCGCCGGCCAGCCGAAGCGCGATCTGCAGCGCGAGGTCCTTCTCGAACAGCGGGGACGCGACCTCGGTGCCCGAATCGTAGCCGCCGTGGCCCGGATCGATCACGACCAGCCGGCTCTGCGGCGCAACCGCGCCGTCGTCGGGTGGTACCGGCACGCGAGCTGCCCTTGAAAGGTTCGCCAGCCTCGGTGCAACCGCGCTCCGATCAGGCGCGGCCGCAGGCGCCGCCGCTGACGGCAAAGCCGCCCTGGGCTCGGTCGCCTGGCCGGCGACCGACCGTCGCGCATCGACTGCCGCTGCGTCTGCAGATGGAGCCGCGCGGCGCTCCGCACGCACGAGCACTGGCGCCGCCAGGTCGGGCGCGCGGCCGGCCGGCGCCAGCCGGATCAGCAGTTCGTGCGGCAGTTTGCCGACCGCGTAGTCGGTCTTGCCGGCCACCTGGATCACCAGTCGCGAGCGCATCGCGCCGGCGTCGATCGCGCGCACGGCGACTACGGGCGCGGCCTCGCGCCCGTAAAGCGGACGCGGCGGTAGGTCGATCCGGGTATGGGCAAGGTCGATCCAGAGCTGGTCGCCGTGCGCGCTCAGCGTCCACGCAAGCCCCCTGCCTCGATAGCCGAAACGCAGCTCGACGATCGAGCCGCGCCGGACTGTGTCGGCGCTGTCGATGACCGCGGCGTCGAGCCGCGCCGCCGCGCCGAGCGCGACGAACAGCGCCGCCGCGGCCGCCGTCGCTGCTATCGGCCGGGCCCGCCGCCGGAACTTCCGCAAACCGCCACCTCGCTCCGCACCTCGATGCCACCCGCGCGCATGGTCCTTCCCGCTCTGCGCTGCTGCTAGTCCGCGCTCCGCCTGAGCCGTTCAAGCACGCGCGCCAGCGTGTTGAGCGCCTCGACTGGCGTCAGCCGATCGATCTCGACCGTTTTCAGGTCTTCGAGCGCGCGCCGCTCGGCCGGCGTGAACAATCCGAGCTGGCCGGCGGCGCCGGGCGCATTCGGGCGATGAGCCAGGCGGGCCTGCCCGGCTTCGTCCAGTTCGCCCATTTCCAGGTTGGCGAGAATCTGGCGCGCGCGGACGATCACGCTCTCCGGCAGCCCGGCCAGGCGGGCAACTTCGATGCCGTAGCTGCGGCTCGCCGGCTGCTCGATCACGCGCCGCAAGAAGAGCACCTCGCCCTCCCATTCGCGCACCGCCATGCTCAGATTCTTCACGCGCGGCCGCTCGCGTGCAAGGTCGGTCAGCTCGTGGAAGTGCGTGGCGAACAGCACCTTGGCGCGCGTGCGGTCGTGAAGATGCTCGGCCAGGGCCCACGCGATGGCGAGTCCATCGAAAGTGCTGGTGCCGCGCCCGACCTCGTCGAGCAGCAGCAGGCTGCGATCGCCCAATCCGCTCAGCAGGCGGGCGGTCTCGCGCATTTCCACCATGAAGGTCGATTCGCCCCGGCGCAGATCGTCGCGCGCGCCGATCCGGGTCAGCACACGATCGACCAGTCCCAGTTCGGCCTCGGTCGCGGGCACGAAGCTTCCGGCCTGCGCCATGATCGCGATGAGCGCGACCTGCCGCAGGTAGGTCGATTTGCCGGCCATGTTGGGTCCGGTAATAAGCAGGAGCTGGCGCTCGTCGCGGTCGCTGTGCAGATCGTTGGGCACGAATTCGCCCGCGCGCATCGCGGCCTCGAGCACGGGATGCCGCCCGTCGCGAATCGCCAGCGCGTACCCGGAATTCATCCGCGCCCGCACGTAGCCACGCCGACGCGCGACCGTGGCGAGCGCGCGCAGCGCGTCGAACTCGCCGACCGCGGCGGCGCACGACAGAATCGGCCCGGCATGCATCGCGAGCTCACGCAGCAGCGCGGTGAAGAGCCTTAGCTCGAGCTCCTTCAAGCCCGACTCGGCGCCCAGAATCTTGCGCTCGAGCTCCTTCAGCGCCGGCGTCGTGAAGCGCTCCGCGTTGACCAGCGTCTGCTTGCGTTCGTAATCGGCGGGCACGCGATCGAGGTTCGGCCGCGTCACCTCGATGTAATAGCCGAAGACCTGGTTGTAGCGGACCTTGAGCGAAGGGATATTGCTGCGCGCGCGCTCGGCCGCTTCCAGGCTAGCGATCACGCCGCGCGCGTCCGAGGCGAGCGCGCGCAGCTCGTCCACTTCGGCGCTGAACCCGGCGCGAATCGCGTTCCCGTCGCGCGGATTGACCGGCGGCTCGTCGGCAATCGCCGCGTCGATTCGCGCGACCAGCTCGGGCATCGGCGTAAGCCGCGCGGCGAGCCCCCGGATGAGCGGCGCGCGGCATCGCTCGAGCGCGCAGCGCAGCTCGGCGACCGCGCACAGCGCCTGGGCGAGTTTCAGACAGTCGCGGGGCGAAGCGCGCATGCTGCCGATGCGGCCGGCCAGCCGTTCGAGATCGCCAATCCGTTTCAGCGCCTCGGCGATCTCGCCGCCGAGGTCGCTCTCGAACAGCTCCTCGACCGCGTCATGGCGCGCGCAAATCAGGTCAAGATCGAGCAGCGGGTAGAGCAGCCAGTACTGCAACGCGCGCGCGCCCACCGGCGTCAGCGTCTCGTCGAGAACCGAAAGCAGCGAGCCGCGGCGCGTGCCGTCCGACGAGACGACCAGCTCCAGATGACGCCGGCTGACCTCGTCGACCAGCATGTACTCGGCCGCGCGGTAGAGCTGGGGCGGGCGCAGATGCGCGAGCTCGCGGCCGAAGGTTTCTTCGACGTAGATCAAGGCGGCGCCGGCGGCGTCGCCAAGCGCCGCACCGAGGCCGCGCGCGATGTCCGCACCGAAGCGCGACGCCAGCAGCTCGGCCGCGCGTGGCGGCGCGAAGCGCGACGCGTCAAGCCGCGTCACCGCGCAGCCGACCCCCTCGAGCAGCGCCTCGAGCGCCGCGCCGCCAGCGGGCGCGATGATTTCGCGCGGCGCGATGCGCGCGATCTCCTCGCGCGCGCCCGCGCTCCCGGCAATCCGCGTCGCGATGAATTCGCCGGTGGAAACATCGAGCGCGGCGAGCGCGAACCCGCTCCCGCCCTCGCCGTCGGCCGCCGTACCGTCTTCCCGGAGCGCGAGCAGGAAACTCTTGTCGTGCGCCGCGAGCACCGTCTCCTCGTCCACGGTGCCCGGCGTGATGACGCGCACGATCTGCCGCGGCATCAGGCCCCTCGGCGCAGTCAATTGGAAGGTTCCGGCGGCGGCAGCCACGCGGCTGGCCGCCGTTGCGCGCACGCGCGGCTCGGGCTGGGTCTGCTCGCATATCGCGACCTTGAGTCCGGCCTTGAGCAGCCTCGCGATATACGGCTCTGCCGAATGATACGGCACGCCGCACAGCGGCACGCCGTCCTTGGAGCGCGAGGTGAGCTGAATGTCGAGCACGCGCGCGCCGACCTCGGCGTCCTCGAACATCATCTCGTAGAAGTCGCCGAGACGGAAAAAAAGAATCGCGTCAGGCACCTTCTGCTTGACGCTGAGATACTGCGCGATCAGCGGTGAATTCGTCACTGCCACACGCGACCGACAATAGCGAGCCGCCGCCATCGCCGCAAAATCGCGATGCGACAATATGCACACCGCGAAATTTCGCGCGGCGGTCTGCTAAGCTCGTCTCGTGCCGAGGAACCGTGAAGCGATCGCCGCCGGTGCCAGCGCAATCGTCCTGGCCGGCGGCCGCAGCGCGCGGATGGGCCGGCCCAAGGCGATGCTCAGGATCGGCGCCTCAACCCTGATCGAGCGCACGGCCGGCGAACTCCTGCGCGCGTTCGACGACGTGGTCGTGGTCGCCGCGCCCGAGACCGAAGGCATCGCACTGCCCGCGCTCGGAGCGGCGGCGATCCTGCGCGACAGCGAGGCCTATCGCGGGCCGGCCGAGGCGCTCGCGCGCGGGCTTCGCGCCGCTCGTCATGACGTCGCGTTCGCTTGCTCGTGCGATCTGCCGATGCTTCGCGCCGAGGTTGCGCGCCGGCTGATAGCGCTGATCGACGATTTCGATGCGGTAATTCCGCGCGTCGGTAACCGCCTGCAACTGCTTCACGCCGTCTACCGGCGGCGATGCGCCGATGCGCTCGACGCCATGAGCGCGCGCGGGGAGCGCCGCCTCGGCGCGCTGCTCGAGGAGATAACCGCGCGCGTGATTGACGAGGCCGAATACCGCCGCGCCGATCCGGAGGCGCTCAGCTGCTTCAACATCAATACGCCCGGGGACTACGCGCGCGCGACGCGAATGGAGCGCGACGCGCGGCGATAAGCACGCGCCGGCGATCACTTCGCCCTCGGCTGCCAGCGAAGCATCGGGCGGCGCGCCGCCTGCGCCTCATCGACGCGCGAGAGCGCCAGCGTGTGCGGCGCCGTGCGCACCAGCTCGGGATCGGCGAGCGCCTCCTGGTAAATTCGCTCCATCGCATCGACGAACCGGTCGAGCGTCTCGCGCGTTTCGGTTTCGGTGGGCTCGATCATCAACGCTCCATGCACGACGAGCGGAAAATAGATGGTCGGCGGATGGATTCCGAAATCGAGCAGCCGCTTGGCGATGTCGAGCGTGCTCACGCCGGCGCGTTTTTCGAGATCGTGGGTGAGCACGCATTCGTGCATCGAGGGCTCGGCGGTCGCGCTCGGAAAATGCGCGGCCAGGCGCGCGCGCAGGTAGTTGGCGGCGAGAATGGCGAAGCGGCTCGCGTCGGTCAGCCCGTCGCCGCCCAGCGCGAGAATGTAGGCGTACGCCCGCACCAGCATTCCGAAATTCCCATGAAAAGCGCGGAGCCGGCCGATCGTGTCGGGCCGCGCGTGATCGAAACGCCAGGCTTCGCCCTCGCGTCTGAGACGCGGCGCGGGCAGGAAGGGTTCCAGCGCACGCTTCACCGCGACCGGCCCCGCGCCCGGGCCGCCGCCGCCGTGCGGCGTCGAGAAGGTCTTGTGCAAATTGAGCTGCACGATGTCGGCGCCCATGTCGCCCGGCCGCGCAACGCCCAGCAGCGCGTTCATGTTGGCGCCGTCGAGATAGAGCAGCGCGCCCCGCCGATGCAGCGCTTCGGCGATCTGCTCGATCTCGGGCTCGAAGATCCCCAGCGTGTTGGGATTGGTGACCATCAGCGCCGCGACATCGTCGTCCACCAGCCGGCGGATTTCAGCCGCCTCGAGATAGCCGCGCCGATTCGATTTGGCCACCACCACTTCGAACCCCGCCAACGTGCAGCTTGCGGGATTAGTGCCGTGCGCGGTGTCGGGAATGATCACCTTGCGGCGCATCGCGCCGCGCTTGCGATGGTACGCGCGCGTCATCAGCAGTCCGGTGAGCTCGCCCTGCGCGCCCGCCGCAGGATGAAGCGACACCGCGTCCATCCCGGTGATCGCGGTGAGCGCCGCCTCCAGCCGCGCCATCAGCTCGAGCGCGCCCTGCGCCAGATGCTCCGGAGTCAGCGGATGCAGTCCGGCGAACCCGGCCAGGGCCGCCATTTCGTCGTTGAGGACGGGATTGTACTTCATCGTGCAGGAGCCCAGCGGATAGAACTGCAGCGCCTGCCCGAAATTGAGCTGCGACAGCCGCAGAAAATGGCGCATCACCTGCGGTTCGCTGAGTTCAGGAAAGCCCGGGATATCCGCGCGACAGAGTTCCGCGCCCAGGATGGAAACCGCATCGCGCTCGCCCGCCGCGCGCCTCGCGATATCCACGCCCGAGCGCCCCGGCGCCGATTCCTCGAAGATCAGCGCAACGCTGCGCACATCCGACGCGCCCGCCGGTCCGGGGGCCGCGCCCGCCTGCGCTTCGCTCGGTTCGATGTCGCGCGCGAGCTTGCCCGCCGTCGCCATTTTACCCTCGCCTCCCATCAACTCTCTCCGGCAAACGCACCGGCCAGCCGTTCGATTTCCGACCGCGTGTTCATCTCGGTGACGCTCACCAGGATCGCGCCGTCGAGTTCGGGCCAATAATCGCCCAGCGCGACGCCGGCGAGAACTCCGGCTCGCTCGGCGCGCGCGAGCGCCTCGTTCGCGTCTTTGGTGTTCACCGCAAACTCGTTGAAGAAAGGCGCGCTGAAACGCGCGCGGATTCCCGCAGTCTCGAGCGCGGCGGCCGCGCGATGGGCCAGCTCGACGTTGCGCGACGCGAGTTCGCGCAATCCCTGCCGTCCCATCATCGCCAGGTACACGGTCGCCGCCAGCGCGCACAAGGAATGATTGGTGCAGATGTTCGAGGTCGCGCGCTCGCGCCGGATATGCTGTTCGCGCGTGGCGAGCGTCAGGCACCACGCCCGGCGGCCGAACCGATCGCGCGTCTCGCCCACCAGCCGTCCCGGCATCTGGCGCAGATGCGCCGTGCGCGCGGCCATGAAACCCACTCCCGGACCGCCGAATTGCGGCGCCAGGCCGAAGCTCTGGCCCTCGCCCACGGCGATATCGACGCCGAGTTCGCCGGGCGACTTGAGCAGGCCGAGAGCGAGCGGCTCGGCAGTCGCCGAAATCGCGATTGCGCCCGCGCCGCGCGCAATCGCCGCCGCCGCACCCAGCGGCTCGACCACGCCGAACGCGTTGGGATAGCCGAGCACCGCGCACAGCAGGCGTTCGTCGGCAACGCGTTCCAGCGCGCGAAGATCGGTCGCGCCGCTGCGCGCGTCGAACGGCACCTCCAGCAGCTCGAGATGCTCGAGCGCGCTCAGGTAGGTGCGCACCGTGTCGCGATAGTCGGGCCATAGCGCGCGCGACAGCACGACCCGCGTGCGTTTGGGCGCTATGCGATGCGCCATCAGGACCGCCTCCGCAGCGGCCGACGCGCCGTCGTACATGCTGGCATTGGCCACCTCGAGCCCGGTGAGCTGCGCGATCATCGTCTGGAATTCGAAAATCGCCTCGGTCGTCCCCTGGCTCGCCTCCGGCTGATACGGCGTATAGCTGGTAGCGAACTCGGCGCGCGCGGCGATCGCACGCACGGCCGCCGGGACATGATGGCGATAGGCGCCGAAGCCGAGAAAGCTCGCCATTCCGACCGCGCCGGCGTTGCGTGCGGCAAGGCCGTCCAGCTCGACGGCAATCTCCGCCTCGCTCCGTCCGGGCTCAAGCTTAAGGGTTGCCGAGGCGCGCAGGTTCGCGGGCACGTGGCCAATCAGGTCGTCGATCGTCCGCGCGCCAATCGTATCGAGCATGGCGCGCACGTCGCTTTCAGTATGAGCAAAGAATCTCATCGGGCGGTTCTTGTTCTCCTCAGCTTATCCGCGGTCGCACGCCGCTGTTTTGAATCATTCGGGCCGATTCGCACCGCTCGCTTTCGCTGCCTGGCCGGCGGTTTTGCCGCGGCGATAGAAGGGCAAGCCGACGATGTCCGCGGCTACGCGGCGGTTGCGAATCTCGACTTCGACCGACGCGGGATCGCCGGCCGCCGTCGCCAGATACGCCATCCCCAGCGGCCGGTCGAAGCTGGGCGCGAACGTACCGCTCGTCATCGCACCCACTTCGCGCCCGCGGGCAAAGAGTCGATAGCCCTGGCGCGGGATGCTCTTGCCGTCGACCGTGCGAACTCCCACCAGCCGGCGCTTGAGCCCATCTCGTTGCTGGCGGGCGAGTGCGGCGGCGCCGACGAAATCGCGCCCGAACCTGACGAATGTCGCGAGCCCGGCCTCCAGCGGTGAGGTGTCGCGGTCGAGTTCATGGCCGTAAAGCGGCAGCCCGGCTTCCATGCGCAACGTGTCGCGGGCGCCGAGCCCGCACGGCAACGCTCCGGCCGCCGCGCCCGCTTCGAGCAGCGCGCTGAAGAGCGCAGGCGCGGCCGCCGCTGCCGTAAAAAGCTCGAAGCCGTCTTCGCCGGTGTAGCCGGTGCGCGCCACCACGCATCGTGCGCCCGCAATCTCCGCTTCACTCACGGCAAAGCGCCGCATCGGAGCAATCGGCGCGGCGCTCAGGCGCTGCACGATGTCGGACGCCAGCGGGCCTTGAATCGCGATCAGCCCGGTCTCTTCGCTGGCGTCGCGAAAGCCGGCCCTGCCCGCGCCCAGCCCGAGCATCCATTCGCGATCCGCCGCGGTGTTGGATGCGTTGACGCAGAGCATGTAGCGCTCGGCGTCGAGGCGATAGACGATCAGGTCGTCGATCGTCCCGCCCTCGGGCGTGCACATCAGCGTGTACTGTGCGCGTCCGGGCTCCAGCCGCGCCGCCGAATTGGTGAGCGCGCGCTCGAGCAATTCGCCCGCCGCGCGGCCGCTGAGCTCGAATTCGCCCATGTGGCCGAGATCGAAAATCCCCGCGCGCGCGCGCACCGCTCGATGCTCTTCGATGATGCCCGAATAGCTGAGCGGCATCTCGAAGCCGCCGAATGAGGTCATCCGCGCGCCAAGCTGCCGATGCAAATCAAAAATGGCCGTTCGTCGCGGCGCTTCCATGTGCGCTTCGATCCTATCAGAGCCGCGGATCGGCAACGAGGCGCAACGCCCCATGTTCTCCCACAGCTTATCGACTCTTGGTTCAAGCGCCTGTGAGCAGCCGGCGCGCGGCCCCGCGATTTGCGCGGGCCGCATCGGTACTATAGGGACGAGAGCCGGCCGCGATAGCCGGCCGAGGAAAGACGCGTCCAAATGTCAGCCACGATCATGGACGGCCGCGAACTGAGCCGCCATCTGCGACCCGAGCTTGAAAAGTACGCGCGCGAGTTGAAGCAGCGCGGCGGGCGCGCGCCCGCGCTCGCCGCAGTCCTCGTCGGCGACGACCCGGCGTCGCGCCAATACGTACGCAACAAGCGCCGCTTCGCCGAGGAGCTGGGCTTCGAGAGCCGGATGATCGCGATGAGCGCGGAGGACGCGGACACCGAGCGGCTGCTCGCCGAGATCGCGCAACTCAACGCTGACGAGTCCGTCGCCGGGATCCTGCTGCAGCTACCGCTGCCCGATCGGGTGGATCGCTTCCGGCTGTTCGACGCCCTCGATCCGCCCAAGGACGTGGACGCGGTCGGCGCGAGCAACGTGGGACATTTTTACCGCGCGCAGATCGGCCGCTTCATCCCGTGCACGCCGCGCGGGGTGCTGACCATGCTCAACCACTACCGGGTACCGGTGGACGGCGCGCGCGTCGCCGTGATCGGCCGCAGCGACATCGCGGGCAAGCCGCTCGCATTGATCATGGGCGGACGCATGTACAATGCGACGGTCACCTGGTGTCATCGCCATACTCGCGACCTGGCCGCCGTGTGCCGCGAATCGGATATCGTGGTGTCATGTGCGGGCGCGGGCAGCGGCCGGCGCTTTCTGATCACCGCCGACATGATCAAGCCGGGAGCATGCGTGGTCGATGTGGGCTTCCGCCGCGTCGGGCCGGGCAAGTTCGCCGGCGACGTCGATTTCGACGGGGTGCGCGAGGTTGCCGGATGGCTTACGCTCAATCCCGGAGGAACCGGCCCGATGACGGTGCTCGCACTGATGCAGAACCTGATTGACGCCGCGCGCTATCGGCTGGGCCTCGAGCGCGCCGCGTATTCCATCGATTTCTCAACGATTTCAGGCACTTGACCGTACCATATGGCCAGCCCTTCAATTCGCGTCTAAACTCCGCCTCTCAACAGGAGCAGTTTTCTTTCCCAACGATGGCGACACAATCCGGCAGCGAAAGCCCCGCTGGCTCTAGACGTACCGTAACCGACGGACCCAACGGCAGCCCCAAGCGCACTCTCACCGACGTCCTTATCGGACCGCCGCGCGACGTTCGCGACCCCGGGATCTTCCACAGCCTCTCGTTGATCGCGTTCCTGGCCTGGGTCGGCCTCGGTTCGGACGGGCTCAGCTCGTCGTGCTATGGCCCGGAAGAGGCTTTCCTCGCGCTCGGGCACGATCAATACCTGGCGGTCTTTCTGGCGGTGATGACCGCGCTGACCGTCTTCATCATTTCGGCCTCGTACTCGCAAACCATCGATTTGTTTCCCTCGGGCGGCGGCGGCTACCTGGTCGCGAGCAAGCTTTTGGGACCCTATCCGGGACTGGTTTCCGGTTGCGCCCTGGTGATCGACTATGTCCTGACCATCGCGATCTCGATCGCGAGCGGCGCCGACGCTATCTTCAGCTTTCTGCCGACCAATTGGCTGTGGATGAAATTCTGGGTCTGCCTCATCGTCGTGCTGCTGATGGTCGGGATGAACCTGCGCGGGGTCAAGGAATCGGTGCTGTCGCTGCTCCCGATATTTCTCGCCTTCGTGGTCATGCACGTATGGCTGGTCGGCTATGCGCTGCTGGTGCGCAGCCCGGAACTGCCCGCGATTACCCGCGACGCGATCGGCCAGGTCCATAGCGGCATCAGCACCATCGGCACCCTGGCGCTGGCTGTCATTTTCTTCCGCGCCTACAGCATGGGCGCCGGCACCTATACCGGAATCGAAGCGGTGAGCAACGGCCTGCCGATCCTGCGCGAACCGCGCACCGCGACCGGCAAGCGAACGATGCTTTACATGGCGCTCTCGCTGGCGGGACTCGCCGGTGGAATCCTGATCGGCTACCTGCTTTACAACGTGGCGCCGGTGCATGGACAGACGCTCAACGCGGTACTGTTCGATCGCGTGGCCGGCGGCTGGACGCTGTTCGGACTGCACGTGGGCGTCCCGATCATCACCTTCACCCTGATAACCGAAGGCGCGCTGCTGTTCGTCGCCGCGCAGACCGGTTTTATCGACGGGCCGCGCGTGCTGGCCACGATGGCGGTCGATCGATGGCTGCCGCGGCGTTTCTCGCAGCTCAGCTCGCGCCTGGTGACGCAGGACGGTGTGTTCGCGATGGGCCTGGCGGCGATCGCAATCCTCGTGTTCACGCACGCACGGGTCGATCTGCTGGTCGTGCTTTACGCCATCAACGTCTTCGTCACCTTCACGCTCTCGCAGCTCGGCATGAGCGTGCATTGGTGGCAGGAACGCGGACGTGAGCCCAAATGGCAGCGCAAGCTCGCCATCAACGGCATCGGCTGCTCATTCACCGCGCTTATCCTGTTGCTCACCGTGACGCTCAAGTTCGACGAAGGCGGATGGGTGACGATCGTGATAACCGGCGCGCTGGTGGCGGTGTGCTACATGGTGCGCCATCATTACGAGTACATCGGACACGCGATCGAGCAGCTCGAGGCCGATATCCTGCCCGAACTGTTCGCCGCCAAGGAGCGCGCGCCCGAAAAGTACGATCCCACCGCGCCGACCGCGGTGCTGCTGGTCAACGGCTTCAACGGCCTCGGTCTCGCCACCCTGCTCACGTTGCGCCGGCTCTTTCGCGATCAGTATCGCAACGTGATCTTCGTCGGCGTCGGCGAAGTCGAATCGTCGCGGATGCGCGGTCCGGAGGAGGTCAAGCGCCTGGAGCAACAGGTGGCCGACGATCTCAGCGAATACTGCCGCTTCGGCGCCGACCTCGGCCTCCATTCGGAACTGCGCGTCAGCATCGGACCCGACGTCGTCTTCGAGCTACGCAAGCTGTGCCTCGAAGTCGCGCATGAATTTCCGCAGGCGGTGTTCTTCGCCGGCAAGCTCATCTTCGAAGCCGAGCTCGAGGGATTCATCAGCCGCTTTCTGCACAATCACACCGCGCTGGAACTGCAGAACTGGCTCCAGGTGCACGGACTGAGCCTCGTCATCCTGCCGGTGCGCGTACTGCCCGCCGCGCCTGCTTCCCACGGCGAGCGAAGCGTGATGCGCTCGCAGGTCGCCTGACGCAGGGCGGCGGCCGGTTGCGAATCGCGCGCGGCCCTTGCTAGAGCAGTTTGAGCGCTGCTCGGTGCGGAGAGTTGCCGATGGCTTCGAGTCAGTTCCGACACGTCCTCGATGGCTACAAGGTCCTGGACTTCACGCAGTTCGTCGCCGGGCCGACGGTGACGCGGTTGATGGCGGCGATGGGCGCCGAGGTGATCAAGGTCGAGCTGGCCCCCGACGGCGACCGCTCCCGTCTCATTCCCTATGTGCGCGACAATCGCAGCGCTTATTACGTTCAGCACAACCTGGGCAAGCTGAGTCTCTGCCTCGACGCGCGGCATCCCGCGGGCGCCGAGATCCTGCGCGAGCTGGTCAAGCGGGTCGACGTGCTGGTCGAGAACTTCGCCCCCGGCGCGATCGCGCGGCTCGGTTTCGGCTATCCCGAGGTCAGCAAGCTCAATCCGCGCATCGTGATGTGCTCGGTATCGACCTTCGGCCAGACCGGTCCGCTCGCCGAAGACCCGGGCTTCGACCTGATCGGACAGGCTTACGCCGGCGTCACCGGCCTCATCGGCGACAAAGACGGGCCGCCGGTGATTCCGCTGATGGCGATCGGCGACGTCAGCACCGGCGTGCACGGGATGGGCGCGATCGCCTGCGCGCTGCTCCATCGCGAGCGCACCGGCGTCGGCCAGTACATCGACGTGTCGCTGGTCGACTCATACTTCGGCTACCAGGACATGGGCGTCGAGCTGCTCACGGCGAGCGGCGGCACCGCGCGCATCGAGCGCTCGGGCCGCTATTATCCGGGCCTGAGCCCTTGCGGCGTGTTCAAGGGGCGCAAGATTTATTTCATCATCATGGCCTGGATGGACCGGCACTGGGCCGAGCTGTGCAAGGTGATGGGCCGGCCCGAGCTGGCGAGCGATCCGCGCTTCGCCGACCTTCCCGCGCGGGTCAAAAACCGCGACCTGGTGACCGAAATCGTGGAGCAGTGGCTCGGTTCCATGCCGGACGACGATAAGTCGGTCGAGGTGATGCGCGCCGCGCGGATTCCGATGGCGCCGATTCGCTCGCTCGAGGAGGCGATGAACCATCCGCACTTGCGCGAGCGCGGCACGGTCGCCGACGTGCATGACCAGGTGCTCGGCGACATCAAGGTGCCCGGCTTCCCGATTCGTTTCTCGGGCTTCCCGCATCCAAGCAATCAGCAGGCGCCGCTGCTGGGCGAGCACAACGAGGTGATTTTGCGCAAATACCTCGGCTACACCGACGATCGGATCGCGGCGCTCAAGGACAATCGGGTGCTGGTCAGCAAGCCCTACTGAGCGGCGGCGGCGCCCGGCTCCAGTCCATTAAGCCGCATCAGCTCGCGCACGCCGTCCTCGAGTTCGATCTCGGCGCGCCATCCGAGCAGCGCGCGGCCGCGCTCGAGGTCGGCCAGCGTGTCGCGCGGCTCGCCCGGCCGGGCCGGCGCCGCAACCCGCGGTCCGCCGATCAGCTCCGCGATGCGATTGACGCTGGATGCGCGCCCGCGCCCGACGTTGATTGGGCGACCGTCGGCGATTGCGCAGTCCATCGCGGCCAGATTCGCCCGCACCACGTCGCGGACGTGGGTGAAATCGCGCCGCTGCTCGCCGTCGCCGCGAATCTCGAGCGCGCGTCCTTCCAGGCGCGCACGGATGAAGGCGCCGATGACCGTCGCGTACGTGCCCCTGAGGTCCATGCGCGGGCCGTACACGCTGAAGTAGCGCAGCGAAACCCCGCCCAGACCGTAGAGCCGATGAAACATCCGCACGTATTCTTCGCCGACCAGCTTCTGCAGGGCGTAAGGGCTCAGCGGATTCGGCGCCATCGTCTCGCTGAGCGGCAGCCGCGGCTGCTCGCCGTAGACCGACGAGGAGCTGGAGTAAATCACGCGCCGCACGCCGGCCGCCCGCGCCGCCATCAGCACATTCAGGGTGCCGACGACATTCACCAGCTCGGTTTCCACCGGCCGTTCGATTGACAATCCAACTCGCGGCAGTGCCGCCGCGTGGAAGACGCAATCAACGCCGGCGAAGGCTGGCTCGATCGCCGCGCGGTCGCGGATGTCGGCCTCGTGCAGCTCCGCGCTCGGATTAAGATGTCGGCGCTCGCCGGTGGCGAAAGTGTCGATCACGCGAACGGCCATGCCGCGCTCGAGCAGCGCGTCGGTCAGGTGCGACCCGATGAAACCCGCGCCACCCGTGACCAACACAACCCGACTCACGCCGCCGCTGCCAAAATCTTTGCTCATCGCTTAGAATTGTAGCCGCATTGCGGCCGTCACTCGATGGATCGAACCATTAGCGAATGCCCCAGGATGCTCTTCGACTACCGCTGCCGTCCCGGCGTTCGGCTGCTCGCCTCCCTGCTGGCCGGCGCGACGATGTCGCTCGGTGCAGCCGGCGCGCAGGCCGGCGAAAAGAGGGAGCCCGCGAACTCGACCGCGCGCTACTTCATGCCCGATGCGAACGCCTCAAAGATCGTGGGTGTCAGAGCGACAGGTGCGCCGGACGTGAGCATCGTTGTGCTGACAGAGGCCGTGGCGGTAAAGGAAACCGGACCCAAGGCAACCATCGCTCATTTCGGCGAAGTCTACGCCTTTTCGCCGCAGTTCATCGCCGTGCATCGTGGCGAACCGACCCGAATCACACTGTGGAACCTGCAGCCCGACGACGAGCACGACTTCATGCTCGAGGACCGGCCGGGACATGCGCTGATGCATCTGCGGCTGCCGCCGCTCTCGAAGACCACCTACATCTATACTTTTCATCGCGAGGGCCTGTTGCTCTTCGGCTGCGCGGTGCATCAGCCGGAGATGAACGGTCAGATCCTGGTGCTGCCCCCGCGATGAAATGACCCGGGCGAGTCGAAAATCTGCACCGCCGGCTATGGCCCGATCGCGGTCGGCGCAGTCCCGGGCTCGAGCGAGTTGATCGGCGGCGCTTCCGCCTTGACCTTCACGTCGTAGGTGACTTTTTCGCCGTCGGCGAGCGTCGCGTCGATCTTCCATCTGCCGGCCTCGGTGCCGAGCAGGACGATATCCCCCGAGGGCTGCGGCTGGACGCTCAGAGCGTTGGGATTTTTGCCCGGTTTTGAGTCGGTTTTGGCGCCCTGCGCGAGCCCGCTTATGGTGTAGGTCTCGCCCTTGTTGAGGGTGACCGAGATGACGCGGCGCTTCTCGGCATGATGGGCCGTGGCGGCGCTCTTGGCGTGCCTGGATGTTTTGGGGGTCGGCTCCGGAGTCGTCTGCGGCCGTGCGCTTACGGCAAGGATCAGCATCGCCAGCGTCGTCGCCCCCAGAAATAAAGCGGTATTTTGTCGCCGACGCCGGACCTGGCGGTTTTCCTCGGCCGCCGAATTGGCCTCGATCATGTAGTCTTGCGCCTCCCCCGGGAGACGGCTGAGCGTCGTCCCCTACCGAAACCTTAGGAGTCGATTGCGACCTCCGCAAGCACCCGCTTTTGCGGAGCATGTCTTGCGCGGGAGCGCGCGGTCTAGTGCGCCAAGACCGGCGGCACGCCCGCGGAAAGCATCGCGCAGATTTTGCGCGCGATAAGCTCACCCGCCACCCGGTGGCCGGCGGCGTTCCAGTGGCCGACGCCCATTTTGGTGTTCTTGAAACCCACCAGGTAAACGTGATGCTCGTCTGCGTACTTCTGCATCGGAGGCGCCAGGTTCAATACCTCGAAGCCCTCGCGCTCTCCTAGCGCCTTGATGCGCTCGTCCGGGTAAAAGATATCGTTCGCGCCGTAAACCCGCATGTACGATGCGCGTACCGCGGGGTCCGGATAGATCTGCGGCGGATCGGCCAGCGTGACCACCAGCAGCGGAACGCGATGCGCTGCGGTCTCGCGCGCCATCATCGCGATGATGCCCTCGGTGACGCGCCACGCTTCCCGCCATGCCGGCGCTGTCGGCGGACGATAGATATTGTCCTCGATTCCCTCCTCATGCAGGGAGGCGGATTGGCGATCGGCGACCCGGGCGACCGCGCCCGCGTACGCGCGCGAAGCCGCACCCGAGCGGGAAGTTCGATCGGAAGAACCGTGCCGGTGCGCGGCTTCCATCGCTTTGATCCTCGAGCGAATCTCGCTCTTGGCGTCGCCCAGAAGGTTCAGGACCTGCGAATGGCGCGACTCGAAGCGCATCATGCAAGACAGGTAAAACCAGCGCGAGCGCTCGAATGGCCCGCCGAGCACCAGGCGATCGCCATCGTACAGGTAGAAGGGACGGCACTTGTCGCCTTCGAGCGCCACTGAGTTGTTGCGCAGGTCGTTGCCCGAAAAAAACGCCAGCACCACCAGATCGGGCGAATATCGCCAGGCATGACGGCGAAGCGTGATCAATTCCTGCGCCGTTCCATAGGCGTCGACCCCGAAATCCATCACCTGCACGCGCTTGCCGCGCAGCAGCGGGCATTCACCGAGAGCGCGCTGCGCGACCGCGCTGAAGGTCTGATCGTAAGCCACGTGGGGCGCCTCGGTGAAAGAGTCACCCACGACCGCGATTCGATATGTGTCTGGCGGCTTGGCGACGGTCCATTCGGGACCGCGGAAGCCGGCGCGGTTGACGCTGACAAACCCGGCGCCCTCGTCGCGCTGCCATCCTGCGGCGCCGGGCTTGAGGCCCCATCCGCGATCGACGTCGAAGGTATAGAGGCTGACCCTGGCCAGACCGGTTACGCGCACCGCGACCTCGGCCAGCAGAAACGCGATCGCGATCCCGGAGAAAATCAGCGCAAGATCGGCCGCGCGGCGTCCTTTGGTGCTCACCGAACTAAAACAGCGTATAGATGAACGGCGCCACCGTTGAGAATTCCGCGATCGCGATCAAAACGCTCAAAACGAGCAGCGTGCCGATCAGCGGCACGAGCCAGAATTTCTTGCGCTCGCTCGCAAAGCCCCACAAGTCCTTCAACAGATCGAGCATCTCAGACCAACTCCAGATCTCGCGTCAGAACGGTTTCTCCATGCCGCGCGGCGGACGCGGCGCGCTCGGCACGCGATAGCTTTCGACTTTGGGATCGAAGCCGCGCTTCATCCGATCGCGTCCGAAAACCCACAGCGCAAAACTGAACGGGGTGATCACTACCATGAAAATTAACGTCAGGATGACCCGCGTGTTGAACCATCCCATCGCATGCCCCAGCAGCGTCCACCCGTGATACGGCCATTTCAGACCACGTGGCCACGCCAGCGCGGCCAGCCACAGGATCGCGGCGGCAATCCACGGCCATTCGGGCGTCGCATGCCGCCGATATAGCGGCAACAGGCCAAACAAGGCCGCGAACAGAGCGCCCAGCACGAGGCCGAAGTTGCGCAACTCGGTCCTGGATAACGGCTCGCCCGCCCCGTGCGCCATCATCCGGCCTTCAATCCAGTTCGAACTCGCGCTTCCAGCTGTCATCGCGGGGCCGCTCGGGCTGATCGCCCTTCATCAGCAGGAAGTCCTCGATAACCAGCACGTCCATCTCGGTGCGCATGAAACAGCGATACGCATCCTCGGGCGTGCAGACAATCGGCTCGCCGCGGACGTTGAACGAAGTATTGACCAGCACGGCGCATCCGGTACGCGCGGCGAAGCGCTCGATCAGCCGATGGAAGCGCGGGTTGGTGCGCGAATCGACGCTCTGGATGCGCGCCGAGTAATCGACGTGCGTCACCGCCGGGATGCTCGAGCGCGGCACGTTGAGCTTGTCGATGCCGAAAAGCTTGCGCTCCGCTTCGCTCATCGGCCTGCGCAGTTCCTCACGGACCTCGGCTACCAGCCCCATGTAGGGGCTCGGGCGATCGAGGTCAAAGTACTCGCCCGTGCGCTCGACCAGGACCGCGGGCGCGAACGGGCGGAACGATTCGCGAAACTTGATCTTGAGGTTCATCACCGACTGCATCTTCGCGTTGCGCGGATCGCCCAGGATCGAGCGATTACCCAGCGCGCGCGGCCCGAACTCCATCCGCCCCTGGAACCAGCCCACCACCGCGCCCTCGGCCAGCATCGCCGCCACCGACTCGAGCAGTTCGCTCTCGGCCAGCCGCGCGTAGCGGGCGCCCGCGCGCTCGAGCGAGCGCTTGATCTCGTCCGCGCCGAAGCTGGGACCGAGGAACGCGCCGTGCATGCGGTCGTCGCCGTCAATCTCGCGCGGTTCGTTGCGGTACAGATGCCATCCCGCCAGCGCGGCGCCGATCGCGCCGCCGGCGTCGCCGGCGGCGGGCTGGATCCAGATGTCGCGGAAGGTCGCCTCGCGCAGCAGTCTGCCGTTGGCCACGCAGTTCAGCGCCACGCCGCCCGCCAGGCACAGGTAATCGGCGTCCAGCTCGCGCCGCGCGGTAAGCGCCAGGCGCGAGACGATATCTTCGGTGACCTTCTGAATCGAAGCGGCAAGGTCCATCTCGCGCTGGGTCAGCGGCGACTCGGGTTTGCGCGGCGGACCGCCGAACAGCGCATCGAAACGTTCGTTGGTCATCGTCAGGCCGGTGACGTAGTTGAAATACTCGGTGTTGAGGCGGAAGGTGCCGTCCGGCTTGACGTCGATCAGATGGTCGAGGATTGCGCCCGCGTAGCGCGGCTCGCCGTACGGAGCCAGGCCCATCACCTTGTATTCTCCCGAGTTCACGCGGAAACCGGCGTAGTAGGTGAACGCAGAATAGAGCAGCCCGAGCGAGTGCGGGAAATCGATCTGCCAGCGCGGCGTCAGCGTGTTGCCCTCGCCCGTCCACACCGAGGTCGTCGCCCATTCCCCGACACCGTCAAGACAAAGCACCGCCGCGCGCCAGAACGGGCTGGCAAAAAACGCCGACGCGGCGTGCGCCTGATGATGCTCCGTGAAGAGCAGCGGCGGCACCTCGTCGAGTCTGCCGCCGTCGAGGCTTGCCAGCGCGCGCCGCAGCGCCGAGCGCAAATTGAGTTTCTCCTTGAGCCAGACGGGCATCGCGGTCAGGAATGAACCGAGCCCGCGCGGTGCATAGCCGAGATAGGTCTCGAGCATGCGCTCGAACTTCACCCACGGCTTGTCGTAAAAGACGATCGAGTCGAGGTCGCTCAGATGCAGGCCGGCGGCGGCCAGGCACCATCCTGCGGCGCGACGGGGAAAGGCGCTGTCGTGCTTTTTTCGCGTGAAGCGCTCCTCCTGGGCTGCGGCGACGATTTCGCCGTCGCGCACCAGCGCCGCCGCGCTATCATGGTAATAGGCGGAGATACCAAGGATGCACTTTGCCATTTCTTCGCGTCGAGTCAGGCGGTCGGGACGCATGCCGAGCGTATCCCGCTCTCGCTCGACCATCTAAGCTACACGAACCCGGCGCATCACCAAACGGCCCTTCGCACGAGAAGGGCGCGATTGCGCACAGGTCACCGAGAGCTTAAATTGGGTGAAGCGTAAACGGCTGACTCAAGCTCGACTGCGCCGCCAGTGGGGGCGAAATGGGTTCGACGGAAACAGGAAAGCCGTGGTCGCACGCCGGGGTGCTGTTATCCCGTAAAACAAACAGCCTGCGAAATTTACCCGCAGACAATAACGGTTACGCTCTGGCGGCCTAAGGGCCGCTAGCGTCCCGCCGCTACTCGCCCATGGCAGTGGGCCGGGGCGTCATTCAGTGGGCTAGGACAAACGCCGTCGGCCGCTTGGGCGCGCGTCCGAAATTCAAAGCGGCTGGCTGTCAGTGAGTTCGTCCGCGAACGCGCTGGCGGCGAGATCAAACCGCGGAATAAGCGTGTAGTGACTGCCGCTCGACGGTTTTCGGACGGGGGTTCAATTCCCCCCGCCTCCACCAAGATTCTGTAGTAAATTCGGGCCTTTTTCGCACAACCCCCAACGGGGGTCCGGTTGGGGGTCCAGTTTTTTCACCAACCGCGGCCTTCGGTAGGCTCTCTGGGCGTGCGGCAATCAGAGGTCCGAGGAAGTCCTTGCGGATGTATCTGCCGTAGCTCTGTTCGATCATTTGCACGGAGGTTCCGCATTTGGAGTCCTCCCGGTTTTTTGGTCCGGCAATGAAGTGAGGAATTCGGCATATGACCTGCCCCGTGGAAGTAGACCGATCTCCGAGTTGAGTTTTCGGCCTCGGGTGATCGGTTTTTGGCCGGACTGACCGGCAGCTGTCGACCTCATGTAGCTCAAGTGAGAACCTCCAGCAAAGGCCTCGAGGTTCCGCTTTCTTCGCCTGTTGCTGACAGCTTTTCGGCCCCGCCCTTCACTTCTGCTGAGGGCGGGCCGAAAAGCTGTTCAGATCCCTGCTCGAAGCCGGCGCGCACTGCACCGCGCCGGCCGCCGTTTGGACCGGTGGTCCAGCGGTGTGCGCGAGGGCTTGGCTCCGCCAGTACTGTTCGAACTGTTGCGGCGGGTAGTCACCCAGCGCGCTGTGCGGCCGGACCTGGTTGTAGTCCTGCCGCCACCGCTCGAGCTTCTCGCGCACGTCGGCCAGGGTGAAGAGCACGTGTACGTTCAAGCACTCATCGCGCAAGCGCCCGTTGAACGATTCGATGTAGCCATTCTCCACCGGCCGCCCCGGCCGGATGAAGTCGAGCTGCACACGGCACTGATAGGACCAGACATCCATCGCCGTGCTCGCGAACTCGGTGCCGTTGTCGACCGTGATCGCGGCTGGCGCTCCGCGTTCGGCGATTACCCGGGACAGCGCCTCGGCGACCTTCTGCCCGGCGAGCGAGCCGTCGGCCAGCAGCAACAGGCACTCGTGGGTGAACTGGTCGACCGCGGTCAGGACCCGGAACCAGCGCCCATCCGCCACTCGGTCGCTGACAAAGTCCATGGCCCAGCGCTCGTTCGGCCTGGTTGGGCGCAGAAGCGGCGCGCGCTGGCGCCGCGCGATCTTCCGGCGCACCTTGGTCCGCACCGTCAACCCGTCTTCCTTGCACAAGCGATAGATCCGTTCCGCATTCACCGCCCAGCCCTCGCGTCTCAACAGCACCGTCAGTCGCCGATAGCCGAACCGCACCCAACTCGCGGCCAGTTCCCGCAGGCGCATCCGAAGCGCGGTCTGGGGATCGCGCCGGCTCTGATGCCGCAGCGTTACCCGTTGGACCGGCAACAGCCTCGCCACCCTGCGCTCGCTCACCACGAAGGCGCTTGCGCCCAGCGCGCCAACTCGCGCCGGTGGCGAGGCCTCACAGCTTTTTTCGGACGATCCCGCCGTTCTCCTCGCGCAACTGCCTGAGCTCGCTCAGCCCCAGCCCGCTGTACTTCTTCTTCCAGATGTAAAAGGTCTACTCGCTGATCCCGTGGTCGCAGCAGATGTCGCCGACCTTCGTCCCGCTCTCTGCCTGCCGCAGCGCCCCGAGAATCTGCTCCTCGCTGTGACCCCGCCTCGGCATCTTCGTCGCCCTCCGTGCCCAGAGGACCACACCGAAGCCCGTCTTCTCAACTTATCCCCGGTCTACTTCCAGGGTTTTGGGTCACCAACCCTTCATCCAGTCTCGAGAGCTCAGCATTAAAATACTCCTCGGCAGAACGCGCGTTGGAAACGGAAGGCGATGCATGCTCATAATTGGCTTGGCCTGGCACGGGCAAGGAACGAGTCACTACAGGTAAACACTCAATTCGTTTCGATTTTGCCTATCAACACGGCGGACTCGGAGGCGGTGGGCTCGGCTGACTCTTTATCGACGACCGACAAGTAGTGGAAAGACGGATAGACAAAACCATTCACCTGATCATCTCCTCCGATGACGGCGCCGACGCCGGGCACCGAAGATTACAAGACGATCGACAATGGGTTTACCGGCAGCATATTAAAGGTGATTCTGTATCTGAAAACCGCCGAGCCCGATTTACAAAGACAGCAGAAAACGCGGCCGCGCGGCAGCCCATCCTTAATGAAAATGCTGAAGAGTAGTCGCCCCGCCCATCACAAGACATCGATGCGATCGCAAGGAGCCGCGGCGTATGTCGTGATGGCATTCGCGACCACCATCGCTCAAGGCTGGGGTGCGATCCACGCTGCCGTACGTGAAATTTGCATCGGCACTCCATAGCCATCGGCTCAGGCGTCGAGTACGGTGAGCTTTGCGGATCGATCGACAGGCGCCCGAACCGACTGTGTCATAACGTCAGGAGGAGAAGGATGAAGAAGCAATTCGCGTCGCTGCTCGCGCCGACGTATCTTCGCGGCTTCTGCTTGCGCGCCGGGGTCCTGGGGCTGATTACGATTTTTCCCACTCTATTGCTCGCGCAAACTCAACCGGAATTGTACATCTACCCGCTCAAAAGACAGAGTAACGAACAGCAGGACAGGGACCGGTACGAATGCCATCGCTGGGCAGTTCAGCAGACGGGGTTTGATCCGAGCAGATCATATCCAAACGATCCTACGCATCTCGACCCGCAGCCGTACCGGCCATCGCAGCCGCACGTTCTGCGGGGAGCGGCGCGCGGCGCTACTTTAGGAGCCGTCGGCGGTGCGATTGCCGGCAATGCTGGCACGGGAGCGGCGGCAGGAGCCGCGATGGGCGGTGTGGCCGGCGGCTTTCAGAGGAGACAGGAGAGACAGCAACAGGCGGCGCAACGACAGGCTAATGCCGCCGCGGCTGCCTCCTCGCGACAAATGAATTATAGCCGGGCTATGGCCGCTTGTCTCGAAGGCCGCGGATACAGCGTCAAATGACCTCGGCGCTGCTCGGTGAGCGGACGCCTTGCGGTTCAACTCGATGCTCGTTAGCTCGAAGCAAGAGCGTCAAAGCGAAATCGGTTCCGGGTGCCTCGCCCGGAGAGCCCCGGCTATCGAGAGTAATCAGCTTAGCTTTCCAAACCGAGCCAATTACTATTCGCTTTATTTCACGTTTCAGTCGCATTTGTCAGACAACGTAACGTCGCTGCGGACACCGCGGTCGGATCGGAGGTATCGCGAAAGGCATTATTCATACGAGGACAGTTTACATACATAGTGCTGTGCATGTAAGTATTCGGGGTCTTGATAAACTGTTCTCGGCGCGCGTGTGTCCGGGGGAACCCGGATTAAGAGCCGAGTCTTAAGGGAGCCGGCAAATGCCCTATGCGGAGTATTTCAGATCCGCAACCGAAGGCTTGATCATCGTCGACCGCAGCGGACGCATCGTCGAGGCCAATTCGGAGGCCGAGCGATTATTTGGTTACTCCGAGGCGGAACTCCAGGGGCGGCCGGTCGAGCTGCTCGTTCCCGAGCATCTCCGTCAGTCTCACGCCGGTTACGTCCAGAGCTACTTTGCCGCGCCGCGCACGCGCGCGATGGGCCGCGGGCTGAGTCTGGCAGGCCGTCGCAAAGACGGCAGTGAATTCCCACTGGAGATCAGCCTCACGTATGCGGCGGATACCAATCGCGGGGAGCTCGTCGTGGCCGCGGTCGTGGACATCACCGCGCGCCTGGCTCTCGAGCAGGAGGTGCGCAAGGCCGAGACGCTGACGTCGTTGGGAATCCTGGTGGCCGGCATCGCGCACGATCTCAACAATCCGCTGCAGGTGATCCGTTCTAGAGCCGAGCTTCTGCTGGATTCACCGGAGCCTCCGCCTGCTGAGATTCTCGCGGACGTAGGGACGATTCATCGTCAAGCCCAGCGGGCAAGCGCCATCGTTGAACAGTTCCTGGAGTTGTCGCGCAATCGCGAAAGGGTGCTGGCGCCCGTGGACGTCAACGCGCTGATTGACCGCACGTTGCTGCTGATCGGCGACGAACTGAGAAAGAGCGGTATCAGTCTGGAGACACATCTTGCCGCGGATCTACCCAAGGTAAACGGCGATGCGATCGCTCTTGAGCGGGTGCTGATTAACCTGCTGACCAACGCGCGCGAGGCGATGCCGCAGGGCGGCGCCATCACCATTGCGAGCCGTTTGCTGCAGGTCGACGAACAGGCGTCGCTCCACATTACGGTGACGGACAACGGACCGGGAATCCCTGCCGACGTGCTCGGCAAAATCTTCGATCTGCTTTATACCACCAAATCCGACGGCAGCGGGCTCGGTCTGTGGTTGAGCCGACGCATCGTACAAGAGCACCATGGCAGAATGGACGTAACCTCGCGGCCCGGTGAGGGCACAACCTTCAACATTCGGCTGCCTGCTTTCGCCTGAAGCACCCTCCTCGGTTGTCTTTGCCCCCGCTCCCGGGCATGAGCGGGGACGGTTTCAACGGTTCGCGGCAACGTCGGATTCGGTAACGCTTAGCCGGGCGGGTTCAGACGCTCAGCAGACAAGTTCTCATCCTCGCCTACAAGGTCTGACAGGCGAGCGGACCGATATGCGGCAATGCCGGCCGGAACTGCGCCGGCGAGTGCGCGCCACCGAGATCTGCTTCGCCATCATTTGCTAACGAAGCCCGTGCTTGCTGAGGATGCGATGGAGCGTCTTGCGATCGACGCCGGCCTTGCGCGCGGCCTCTGACACGTTGCCGCCCTCGCGTTTGAGCAGCTCCGCGACGTAAGTCGACTCGAGCGCGCCGATCCAACGCTCCTTGGCTTCCTTCAAGGTCAGCTTGCCCGCCGATTCCGCGCTGATCGACGGGGCGGGGGCCGGCGGAGCCGGCGCTCTCAGGTGCTGCGGCAGCTCGGCCAGCGTGATCATTTCGCCGTCGGCGAGAGCGCAGGCGCGTTCAATCACGTTCTGCAGCTCGCGCACGTTGCCGGGCCACGAATACAACTCGAGCGCCGCGACCACTTCCGGCTCGAGTCCGTTGACCGAGGCGCCGCCGATCTTCCCATATCTGCGCACAAAACTGGTCGCGAGCAGTTCGACATCGCCCGTCCGTTCGCGCAGCGGCGGCAGCGCCACATCGATCACATTGACTCGGAAATACAAATCCTCGCGAAACTTGCCGGCGGCGACCAGCGCGCGCAGATCGCGATTCGTCGCGGAGACGATGCGCACGTCGATGTCGATGTGCCGCGTACCTCCGATGTGGCGGATCTGCCGCTCCTGGAGCGCGCGCAGCAGCTTCGCCTGCAGTCCGATTGGAAGCTCGCCCAGCTCGTCGAGGAACAGCGTGCCGCGATGCGCCGATTCCATCAGCCCCTGCTTCGAGCTGACGGCGCCGGTGAACGCGCCCTTCTCGTGCCCGAACAGTTCGGACTCGAGCAGATTTTCCGGCAGCGATGCGCAGTCAACCGGTACAAACGGCTGGGCGGCGCGCGGACTGTTGGCGTGAATCGCGCGCGCGATCAGTTCCTTTCCGGTGCCGGATTCGCCGAGGATCAGAATGTTGGCCTCGCTGCGCGCCGCCTTGCGCACCAGCTCGAGCACCTGTTGCAGGACGTCGCTCTGGCCGACGATGTTCTCGAACCCGAACATGCCCTGCAGCTGTTCGCGGAGGTGCAGGTTTTCGAGTTCAAGACGGCGCCTGGTGAGTGCTCGCGCAACCGTCAGCTTCAACTGATCGTTGCTGAAGGTCTTGGACAGGAAATCGAACGCCCCTGCCTTTACAGCCGCGACCGCCGATTCGAGCGAGGCGTACCCGGTCAGTACCACCACCGGAATGTGGGGATCGACCTTTCGCGCCCGCTTGAGCATCTCCATCCCGTCCAGTTGCGGCATGCGCAGGTCGGTCAAAAGCAGATCGGGATGCTCGGATTCGAGCAGCCGCAGGGCTTCCTCGGGCTCGCTGCAGGAGAGACATTGATAGCCCGCGCTCTCCAGGATGCGCACCCAGCTCCGGGCAATATCCGGCTCGTCGTCGAGGATAAGAATACGCTCGGTCGCCATCGCGGTCGTTGCGCTCAATTATCGCTCCCGCGGACTGAATTCATCAATTCGCCCACGGCGAGTCACGAACGTTGGCGGGACTCAGCCCATTGTTTGGCCTTGGCGATCGCCACGCGGATAGCCTTGCCTTCATCGTAACCCTCCTCGAGCAGCGCGTTTGCGATTTCGATCGCCTTCAGCCGCACCTCCGGGGACAGGTTCTGCATCGATCGCGGGTAATAGGTTTCATCCCACGGCACGATGCTCCGATTCTACGGCGGGAAGCGCCGCCCTACCAGACGGATCGGCTGGTGGCAGCGAGCGACAGCAGCAGGCGTTCAAAGCCGCGATCGTTCGCCTCCCTCATCGTCGTATGTACGCACACGCCGGTGGTGATCCCGGTGAAGACGAGGTTCCGGAGTCCCGCGCGGCGCAGGATCAATTCGAGATCGGTCGCGTGGCAAGCGCCCTTTTCAGGTCGATCGTTTCGCCGGGAAGCGGCGACAGTCGGGGAATGATTTGCCATCCCGCTTCGCGCGCACTCGGGATGCGGCCGTTCGGACCGGGGTCGCCAACGCCTGCGCCGATGCAACGGCTTCGCCGCTGCCTGTTGGCGGGCAAACCCGCGAGGTGCGCGCGATGGTCTTCGCGGGTATGCAGAATGAGGCATCCCCGACGATCTCGCGGCCATCAGAGTTTTGCGTATCGGCTCGATCGCGGCACGCGTGAGCGCGATGTCGTAGCCCATCCGGTCGAGTTATCTGCCTTGACCGCAAAAATCGAACTGCATATCGATTACGAGCAGTGCCGTGTTTGCCGGGTCGCATGTCGCCGTCGAAGGGAAAGTGTCGGGATCGCTTTTGATTACCAGGCGCGAGTACCTTGTGGAAAAGCTGCCGCGGCCACGCTCGCCATCCGCGAGCGCATGGTCAGTCGCGTACAAAAATCGCTGACTACGAATGCAAACGGATTTGTAACACACCCTAAGAGAAAAAGCGCACCGAACCCGACTCAACCGCTCAACCAGGCGAGCGCCGCCCGGATAGCGATGAACCAGAGCGCAAGCGTCGAACCCAGGTAAAGATAGAAGCGCAGCATCACGCGATTGAAGGTGCAATGCACGGCGCTGTGCAACAAGCGGAAGAAAAAGAAAACCCACGCGGCATCCACGTATACGATGTCGACGCGCCGGGCGGCGAACAGGTAGAGCGCCAGCGCATAGAACAGCACCGGGATCTCGAACAGGTTCTTCAGATTATCCGACGGATTTGACACGGCGGGCGGGGAATGCCGCGCGAGCGCACCGGGCACCGCAAGTTCGTCAACGGTGAGCCCGCTGTGGGTGATGAAGCCGATGCGGCGCACGTACATGTAAACCCACACCGCCAAAGTCAGGAGCATCATGGCGAAAAACGGACCGAAAATTCTTTCCTGTTCCAACGCTGTCCTCCCTGATCTCGGCATCTACGCAGGGTCTTAGCCCCCTATATCGCGTCGCCGGCGCACCATCCGCTCGACCACGCCCACTGAAAATTGTACCCGCCGAGCCATCCGGTGACGTCCACCGCCTCGCCGACGAAATACAAGCCCGGGACTTCTTTCACCGTCATGGTCTTCGACGACAGCGCCGCCGTATCCACACCGCCCACTGTGACCTCGGCCTTGGACCAGCCTTCGGAAGCCGCCGGAACAACGGACCATCGTTTGAGCCGCGCGGCGAGCCGCGCGAGCGCTCGGTCCGGCAGGTTCGCCATCGCGCCCGGGGCGATGCTCTCGGTTCCGTCGCGCTCGACGATCGCCTGCGCCAGGCGCGCCGGCATCAGTTCGGCCAATATGGTGCGCAAATCCGCGCGCGGACGGATGCGCTTGCGTTCGTACAGGAATGCCTCGAGCTCGACTCCCGGCGCGAGATCGATCACAAGCGTATCGCCTGTGCGCCAGTATGAAGAAATCTGCAGAATCGCCGGACCAGAGAGTCCCCGGTGCGTGAACAGGATGCTCTCGCGGAAATCGTGCTTCCCGCAGGATACTCGCGCTTCGACCGACACGCCGGCCAGGAGCCGGCAGAGCGCGAGCATCGCTCCGTCGAACTTGAACGGCACCAGGCCGGGACGCGGCTCGACCACGCCCAATCCGAAGCGGCGCGCCAGGTCGTAGGCGAAGCCGCTCGCTCCCAGTTTCGGGATCGACAGGGCGCCGGTTGCAACTACCAGGGCCGGCGCGCTGAAGCTGCCGCGCTCGGTATCGACGCGGAACCGATCGGCACGCGTGACCGATGCGATGCGCTGAGCGAGGCGCAGATCGACGTGCGCGGCCGCGCATTCATCGAGCAGCATTGCCAGGACCTCGCGCGCGGAACCGTCGCAAAAGAGCTGGCCCGAGGTTTTTTCGTGATAACCGATCCGATGCCGCTCAACCATCGCGATGAAGTCGCGCTCGGTATAGCGGCTCAGCGCTGACTTGCAGAAGTGCAGGTTTTCGGAGAGAAACCGCGCGGGCGTCATCGTCAGGTTGGTGAAGTTGCATCGTCCGCCGCCGGAGATGAGGATTTTTTCGCCCGCGCGCGGGTTGCGCTCGAGCAGCAGCACGCGCCGGCCCCGCTGCCCGGCGCGCATCGCGCACATCAGGCCGGCCGCGCCGGCGCCCAGCACGATTATGTCGAACGTCTGGTTCATTGCGGCGCTTCGCTCATCGGCACGTTTCGCTCATCGGCCGCGAACCGTTGCGCCGCCGCGGCATCGCTCGCGCCCGCCGCGGCCTGGCTTCGCTTGACAAACGGACCGGACGCGCGATGCTATCGGGCAAATTCGCGCGTGGGCCGCGCCCGAGCGCTCGCGCAAGAGAGGACCACGATGGAATTCGCAATCGCGTATCCCGCCCGCCCCGACGCCTGGAAAGACCTGGCTATCGCTGAAGACAACGGCTTCACACATGCGTGGTTTTACGACTCGCAGATGATCTACAGCGACGTGTACGTGTGCCTGGCGCTGGCGGCGGAGCACACCAAGCGAATCAAGCTCGGCACCGGCGTGGCGATTCCGTCGAACCGCATCGAGCCGGTGACCGCGCATTCGATCGCGACCATCAACCTGCTCGCGCCGGGACGCGCGATGCTGGGAATCGGCACCGGCTTTACCGGGCGCAACACGATGGGTCTGCCGCCGGTAAAGCTGCAGCGGATGCGCGAGTACATCGAGATGTGCCGCAAGCTGCTGCGCGGAGAAGAGGTGATGTACCGCGACGGCAACCGCGAGCGCGCGATCCGTTTCCTGCATCCCGACCACGGCTATATCAATCTCAAGAATCCGATTCCGATTCACGTCGCCGCCAACGGCCCCAAGGCGCTCGAACTCACGGGCGAGGTCGGCGACGGATGGATCACCGCGCTTTCCGATCCCGACCGCATCCGCGCCGACTTCAAGCATATCGAGGCGGGCGCGGCGCGCGCGCGCCGCACGCTCGGCAATTTTCCGGCGCTGCTGCTGACGTCGGCCTGCGTGCTCAAGCCGGGCGAGTCGGCGGTCTCGCCGCGGGCGATCAAGCGCGTCGGCCCGTTCGCGGTGGTGCTGCTGCATGCGATGTGGGAGGCGTCCGCGATCACCGCGTCGGATTCATCGCCGTACCAGAAGCAGTGGGAGCGCTACCGCGATGAGTACGTGGCTAAAATGAAGACCCCGGCCGATCGCCGCTACCTCGAAGTTCACGAAGGCCATCTGATCTATCTCAAGCCGGGCGAGGAAAAATATCTCGACGACGCGGTGGTGCGCGCGACCACGCTGACCGGCACGGCCGAGGAGATCATCGCCCGCCTCAAGGCCCTGGAAGCCGCGGGCCTGACCCAGGTTGCAATCCAGGTCGTGTATCCGCAGGGCCGCGAGATGATCGAAGAATTCAGCCGCGAGGTCATCGCCAAATATTAGAGCGACATCAGGGCTCGGCGTCGACCCCGGTCGGCGCGACAGCGCCGAGGGCCCGCCTCACTCGTACGTCGTGCGCACGATCAGATGCGCCGAACCGCCGTCGATCGTCAGGATCGCGCCGGTGGTGAAGCTTGCCGCCGCGCTCGCCAGATAGAGCGCCGCGCCGACGACTTCCTCGGGTTCGCCCGCGCGCTGCAGCGGAAACATCGCCTTCGCGCGCCGCGCGAAATCCTCCGTCCGCGACCAGCCCTTGCTGATGTCGGTGTGAAACGGACCGCACATGATGCAATTAACACGCACCCTGGGGCCGTACTCCTTGGCCAGCGCGACGGTCAGGATATTCAGGCCGGCCTTGGCCGAGGCGTAGGGCGCGGTCTCGGGGTCGGGACGAATCGCGGCGGTGGATGAAATGTTGATGATCGAACCGCCCTCGCCCGCCGCCATCCGCGAGCCGAACAGCGCCGACAGGCGAAACGGGCCCTTGAGATTCACGCCGATGATCTTGTCGAACAGATCCTCGCTGGTTTCGACCGACGAGGGCGCGAGCGGCGAAATGCCCGCGTTGTTGACCAGCACGTCGGCGCGTCCCCAGCGAGCGTAGACCTCTTCGGCGAGCCGGTCGCAATCCTGCCATTTGCCGACGTGCGCGGCGTGAGCCGAGGCGTCGGAGCCGAGCGCGCGAATTTCGCTCACCGTGGCCTCACAGCTATCGAGCTTGCGGCTGGCGATCGCGAGCCGGGCGCCGGCCGCGGCGAATCCGAGCGCCATCGCGTGACCGATACCCCGGCTGCCGCCGGTGATCACGACCACCTTGCCGCTGAAGTCGAATTGCACCGGTCCCCTGGTCATTGCGCGGCCACCTCGAGCTCGATGCGATCGGCGAATTTTTTGATCGCGGCTTCGCGCAGCGCCGGAATATGGCCGCTCGGGAAGAGGCCCTGCGTGCCCTTGTAGTCGCGGAGCACCTGGCGCGCCAGCGTGATCTTGTGCACCTCGGTCGGCCCGTCAGCAAGCCCCATCACGAAGCTCTCCATCACCTGTTCGGCGAACGGCATTTCGGGCGTGACACCGAGCGAGCCGTGGATCTGCAGCGCGCGCACCACGACGTCGTGGAACACCTTGGGCATCGCCGCCTTCACCGCGGCGATGTCCTTGCGCACCTTGAGGTAGTCCTTGTACTTGTCGATGCGCCACGCGGTTTGCAGCACGAGCAGGCGGAACTGCTCGATGTCGATCCACGAATCCGCGATCTTCTCCTGCACCATCTGCTTGTCGGCGAGCAGCGAGCCCTGGGTGGTCCGCGAGAGCGCGCGCTCGCACATCTGGTCGAAGGATTTTTTCACCTGCCCGATGGTGCGCATCGCGTGATGAATCCGGCCGCCGCCGAGCCGCGTCTGCGCGACCACGAAACCGCCGCCGCGCGGCCCCAGCAGATGGTCCTTGGGCACGCGCACGTCGTGGTAGCGCACGTAAGCGTGCGTCCCGTTGGCCTCCTGGCCGACGCCGACGCGCCGCACGATGCTCACCCCGGGAGCGTCGGTGGGCACGATAAAGGTCGAAAGCCGCTGGTACGGCGGCGCATCCGGGTCGGTCACCACCATCGCGATCAGGAACGACGAGTAGTGCGCGTTCGAGGAAAACCATTTCTCGCCGTTGATTACCCAGTCGTCGCCGTGCAGCTCGGCATGAGTGGTGAACACCTTGGGGTCGGCGCCGCCCTGCGGCTCGGTCATCGAGAAGCACGAGACAATCTCGTTGGCGAGCAGCGGTTCGAGATAGCGCTTCTTCTGCTCGGGAGTGCCGTACTTGGCGAGAATCTCGCCGTTGCCGGAATCCGGCGCCTGGCATCCGAAAACCGTCGGCGCGAAGCGCGAGCGGCCGAGGATCTCGTTCATCAGCGCGAGCTTGACCTGTCCGTAACCCTGACCGCCGAGTTCGGGTTCGAGATGGCACGCCCACAGCCGGCGTTTGCGCACCTCGGCCTGTAACGGACGCACCAGCTTGTTGCGGTTGGCGTCGCGCACGTCGTACGGCGACTCCAGCACGTAGTCGAGCGGCTCGACTTCCTCGCGGACGAACTTGTCGATCCAGTCGAGTTCCTTCTGAAACGCCGGTTCGGTCTCGAAATCCCAACTCATGATTGATCCTCCATGCAAGTGGTCGGCGGCGGCGGCGCCGCTCGCTGCGCCGATCGCGAGAGTGCCTCAGCCGGCGCGCTTTCTCAAGGGTTGCGCGCGGCGATGGCCCGGCGCGCGAAGTTTTGTTAGTCCTCGATGCGCCGCACGTGCGAGCGTTTTCGGAGGTTGCCATGCTGCACACGCCGATTTGCGACTATTTCGGCATCGAGTACCCGATTCTCCTCGCCGGGATGGGCGGGGTCGCGATGCACCGGCTGGTCGCCGCAGTTTCCAACGCCGGAGGCCTCGGCGTCATCGGCGCGGCCGGATGCTCCCCGGAACAACTGCGCGAGGAGATCCGGCGCACGCGCGAACTCACCGACCGGCCTTTTGCCGTCGATCTGCTCGCGCCGATTCCGGACATGATGCGCCCGCACATGCCGGTGCTGATCGAAGAGCGAATCAAAATTTTCGTCGCGGGTCTCGCCGTTCCCGCTGAATTCATCCGCACGATGCACGAGCACGGGATGAAGGTGGTCGTGATGTGCGGCAAGGTCCATCATGGCGAAAAGGCCGAGCAGGCCGGCGCCGACGTGGTCGTCGCGCAGGGCACCGAGGCCGGCGGCCATACGGGTGAGATCGGGATGATGTCGCTGGTCCCGCAGATGCTGCGCGCGGTTCGCCTGCCGGTGCTCGCAGCCGGAGGGATTGCGCACGGCAGCCAGATCGCGGCGGCGCTGACGCTGGGCGCCCAGGGCGTGGTAATCGGCACCCGATTTATCGCCACGCCCGAGGCCCAGGCGGCCGCCGTCTATCGCGATGCGATTGTCAAGGCGCGCGACGATTCCACCCTGCGCACGCGATCGTACACGGGCAAGCCGTGCCGCGTCGTGCGTACGTCCTATGCGCTCGAATGGGAGCGCGACCCGTCGAGGATCAGGCCCTTTCCGGAACAGGCGCGTGTGTCCTATCGCAACGGCGTGATGGGCTTTACGGGACGCCCGGGTGAAACCGCCGATCCCGATCGCACCTTCATGCCGACGGGACAAGGTGCGGGCCTTATCGATCGCGTCAAGCCGGCCGCCGAGGTCTTCACCGATCTGCTGCGCGAGACCGAGCAGAGCCTGCGCGGCGCACAATCGCTGCTGGCGGGCGACTCAATACCGACTTAATCCCCGGTGCGCCGAAGGTCTTGGCGTCGGCCGCCCTTCCGGTGCATCAGCGCCGGGACTTTCCTCGGGCGCCTGCCGTTCGCTTGCGGGCCGCCTTGGCGCGGGCGGGCTTCGGTCGCGCTGCAGGTTTGGACGGACGAGGCCTGGACGGGCGCTCGGCCGATTCGAGCCGAATGGCGGTGAAATAGCGCGAGGCAAATTTCCAGCTATCGCCGACCTTCACGTACTCGTCGTCGTAATGGCCGGCGCCGATCCACTCCATGTCGCGCTTCTCGCTGCGCAAATCGAGGTAGCATCGGCCGGTCGCGCGCCCGTAGTAGCCAAGCTCAACCACGTGATTATGGATATAAGGCCGTGGCTGAAGATCGCGCAGACCCTCGGTGTAGGTCTTAATCAGAGCCTCCCGGCCCTTGTGCACGGTTTCGCCATCGGCGGTTTTGACCGTGAACGATCCGTCGGCGGTAAAGAGATCGACGATACCGGCGACGTCGTTGCGCCACACGCAATCGCAGTAACGCACCGGCAGGTCGCGAATCGCTTCGCGGTCAGCAAGTTCGGCAAGCGTCTCTTCGACGGTTTTCATCGCGCGGGTCCTCCGGTGAGATGCCGGCCAGCCGGCCGCTTTCACGGCGCATCATAGCCGCTCGCTGCCGCTTTGCAAGAAATGCAAAGCCGTCAATCCCGCGGCACTTCGAACCACAGTACGCCGAGCGGCGGCAAAGTGATCGAAATCGAATGCGGCATTCCGTTGTACGGCGTCGGCTCCGCATTGACGCCGCCCGCATTGCCGACGTTGCCGCCGCTCCAGATCGCCGCGTCGGTGTTGAGTATCTCGCGATAATAGCCGGGGCGCGGCGCTCCGATACGATAATGTTCGCGCGGTACGGGAGCGAAATTGCATGCGCAGATCACCCGGCCGCCGCTTGCGGGCGCGATGCGCATGAATGCGATCACGTTGTCGTCGCTGTTGTCGGCGGCGATCCATTCGAAGCCGCGGTGATCGTGATCCGCTTCCCACAGGGCCGGATGTTCGCGATAGAGCCGGTTGAGTTCGCGCATCATCGACTGCAGTCCGCGATGCTCTTCGCCCGCGAGCAGGTGCCAGTCGAGGCTCTCCTCGGCGTTCCACTCGTTCCACTGGCCGAACTCGCCGCCCATGAAGAGCAGCTTCTTGCCCGGGCGCGCCCACATGTATCCGTAGAGCGCGCGCAGGTTGGCGAACTGCCGCCAGCGATCCCCCGGCATTTTCGAGAGCAGCGAGCGCTTGCCGTACACGACCTCGTCGTGCGAGAGCGGCAGGACGAAATTTTCATTCCACGCGTAGAGCAGGCCGAAGGTGAGATCGCGATGATGCCATCGCCGGTACACAGGATCCTTGCTGAAGTAATCGAGCGTGTCGTGCATCCAGCCCATGTCCCACTTGAAGCTGAACCCCAGACCGCCCGTATAGGTGGGACGGCTGACCGCCGGCCACGAAGTCGATTCCTCCGCCAGCGTCATCGCGCCCGGGAGTCGGTCGTAAATCCGCTCGTTGAGGATGCGCAGAAAGTCAACCGCTTCGAGGTTTTCGCGGCCGCCGTAGATGTTGGGCAGCCAATCGCCCGCGCGCCGCGCGTAGTCCAGGTAGAGCATCGATGCCACCGCGTCGACGCGCAGGCCGTCGACATGGAACTCGCGCAGCCAGCATTGCGCGCTGCCGAGCAGGAAATTGCGCACCTCGGTGCGTCCGAAATTGAAGATGTAGGTGCCCCATTCCGGCTGAAACCCGCGCCGCGGATCGAGATGCTCATACAGCGCGGTGCCGTCGAAGCGCGCAAGCGCAAAGGCATCGGTGGGAAAATGCCCCGGCACCCAATCGAGGATGACGCCGATGTTGCGGCGATGGAGCGCGTCGACGAACGAGCGGAAATCGTCGGGCGTGCCGAACCGGGCGGTGGGCGCGAAATAGCCGCTCACCTGGTAGCCCCACGAGCCGCTGAACGGATGTTCCATTATCGGCAGCAATTCCACGTGGGTGAAGCCGAGATCGCTCACGTAATCGGCCAGCGCCGGACCCAGCTCACGATAGGTCAGCCAGCGGTTGCGCTCCTCGGGCACGCGCCGCCATGAGCCGAGATGAACCTCGTAGATGGAAAGCGGCGCGCGCAGCGGATCGCGCGATCCGCGCTCGCCCATCCAGCGATCATCCTCGAAGCGATGGCGCGAGCGGTAGACGATCGATGCGGTCGCCGGCGGCTGCTCCAGCGACGACGCCCACGGATCGGTCTTGAGGTAGGGCGGACCCTCGTGCGGACGAATTTCATACTTGTAGCGTTCGCCGTCGGCGAGTCCGGGGATGAACAGCTCCCAGATTCCCGACCCGCCCATCGAGCGCATCATGTGGATGCGCCCGTCCCACGAGTTGAAATCGCCGACCACGCTGACGCTGCGCGCGTTTGGCGCCCACACCGCGAACGCGACGCCGCTGACGCCTCCCGGCTCGCGCACGTGGGCGCCCAGCACCTCGTAGGGCCGGTCGTGCCTGAGTTCACCCATCAGATGCAGGTCGAGATCGCCGACCGTCGGAAGGAAGCTGTAGGGATCGCGCATCATGATCGACGAGCCGTCGCCGAATTGTATCTGCAGCCGGTAGCCGAAAAGCTCGCGCCGCCTGCGCAGCCGCAGCGAGAACAGCCCCGCCGGCTCGATCCGCGTCATCGCGCGCGGCTCCTCCTCGCCATCGATCAGCAGTGTGACGCGCGACGCGTCGGGGCGAAAAACGCGCACCACTACGCCCTGCGGCTCGAGATGAGCACCCAGGATGGCATGCGGATCGCGATGTTCGAGCGCGATCAGGCGCTGGAGGCCGTCGGGCAGGTCGTGGCGGCCCGCCGCTGCGCTGTCAGGTTCCATAGGCGAATGTGCAGTCCGCGCCGGCCCGCGACGGACTTCCTTGTTTCTAAACCGCGCCGCTCAGAATCTGGCTCACGCCCTCGAGCGGGATGGCCAGCCAGTCGGGTCTGTTGTTCAACTCGTAACCCAGTTCGTAAATCGCCTTGTCGAGCAGGAAGGCATCGAGCAGAACGCGCAGTTCCTCTTTGTCATGCGGAACGAAATTCGCGTCTTCCGCTGCCTTCAAGTATTCCTTTAAGTAAGCCCAGGATGACCAGAGCTGCCACAGGCGCGCCCACGGTTCGAGCGCGTCCAACATGCTCGGGCTGAGCGTGCCCGCGCGCAGATGATCGAGCAGCGCGCCGAACGCCGCGTAGTGAAAGGATCGCAGCATCCCGGCGACGTCGCGCAACGCCGAGCGCTTGCGCCGCCGCTCGCTCAACGGGCGCGCCGGCTCGCCCTCGAAATCAATTATGGCGAAGTCCTTGCCCGCATGCAGCACCTGACCGAGATGCAGATCGCCGTGGATGCGAATGCGCGTGACCGAAAACCTGCGCCGCAGATAATCCTGAAACCGTCCGGCGACCTGGTCGGTCTTCGACAGAAGCGCGTTGGTTTTCACCTGCTCGGTTTCCGGCAGCGTCGACTGGCGCGCCCGGAGCATGCGAAAGACCTGGCCCGCCAGATTGCGCATCGACTGATACTCCGATCGCTGGTACAGCGTCGAATACGGCTCGGGTGCGAAATCGGGGTCATCGACGGCCGCCGCCAATGCGACGTGCAGCTCGGCTGTGCGCCGCCCCAGCAGCCTGGCGGTCTCGAGAAACGCGCCGATCGCTTCGCGCACGGCGGCGCTCGGCTCTTCATCGGCCAGCAGATTCACCAGCGGCCGGGGCGGCAACTCGACGGCACGCTCCTTGTGTGCGAGGGCGTGCTCGAAATACCGGCCCAGCTCGGCTTGCACGTGGGTCCACGCGTCGCCCTGATTGGGAATGAAGCCATGCAGCACGCCGACCGTGCGCGACTCCTCGCGCCCGCTCTGGTATTCGAGCCATCCTGCCAGCGGCGGCGTATGCGCGAAGTGCGCATGCGCGTCGAGCATACGCCCGATTTCCAGATCGGGATTGATTCCGGGTTCGAGCATGCGAAAAAGCTTCAGAATCAGGCGATCGCCGTAGATCACCGACGAATTGCTCTGCTCGGCCTTGAGCGCGCGCGGCTCGCACGGAGTGTCGCGTTCTCCGCGCAGCGTGCGCCACGCGGGCACTGCGGATCCGACGAGTTCGCCCTGCTGTCCGCGCACGCGGCGATGCCGATCAACCATTTCGAGCAGCGCGGAGTTGAAATCCGCGTCGGCCGAAGCCTCGAGCAGGCGCTTTTCCGCTGCGCCCGCGCGCGCGCCGCCGAGCCGGATGCGGGCGACGGTCAGCTCCGGATGATCGTGCGCCGTCGAATCGCCGTCGGCTCCCAGAGCTAAAGGAATGACGTAGGTTTCGGGTTCCGCGTTCGCGTACTCGACATTGGCCAGCACCAGGTGAGCGCCGCCCGGACCGTTGCCGACGGACATCGTGTCCACCACCCGCGCCGCTTTTATCGTCCGCGCCTTGCTGCGAAACCATCGGCAGCGCGGCAGAAAATCCGGCAGGACGCGTCCCAGCGTCTCCCAGCCCTCGCCGCGAATGAACGTCTCCCATCCGGCGGCGCTTTCGATTCGCGGGACTTCGTGGTTCGCGACCTCGGCCACGGCGGGGGCGCGACGCGGCGGTTGAATCGAGAACCAGTCGAACAGATGCGGTCCGAGCGTAAGCAGGTAGGGCTTTTCCGTGATCGCGGGGAACTCGGCCCGTCCGAACAGCTCCATCGGCACCATGCCCTTGAAGCGCGCGAGGTCGAGCTCGACGTACTGCACGAAGCGCGAGAGATTGGCCACGATCAGAATGCGCTCGTCCTGCCACGTGCGCAGAAACGCGAGCACGCGCGGATTTTCGGGGCTCAGAAACTCGACCGCGCCGCGCCCGAACGCCTTGTACTGCTTGCGCAGGGCAATCACCCGCCGCATCCACCACAGCATCGAATGCGGGTTGTGCTCGTGGTTCTCAACGTTGACCGTCTGGTAGTGGTACTCGTAGTCGATGATGACCGGCAGGATCAGTCGCTGCGGGTCGGTGTCGGAGAATCCGGCGTTGCGATCGCCGCTCCACTGCATCGGCGTGCGCACCCCGTCGCGGTCGCCGAGGTAGATATTGTCGCCCATGCCGATTTCGTCGCCGTAGTACACGACCGGCGTGCCGGGCAACGACAGCAGCAGTCCGTTCATAAGTTCCATCGCGCGGCGATTGTTGCCCAGCAGCGGAGCGAGCCGGCGGCGAATACCCATGTTGACGCGCATGCGCGACTCGCGCGCATAGGCGCGATACATGTAGTCGCGCTCCTCCTCGGTCACCATTTCGAGCGTCAGCTCGTCGTGGTTGCGCAGGAAGATCGCCCACTGGCACGACTCGTCGATCGCCGGGGTCTGCGCCCAGATGTCGGTGAGCGGAAACCGGTCCTCCATCCGCACCGCCATGAACATTCGCGGCATGATCGGGAAGTGGAAGGCCATATGGCATTCCTTGCCTGCCGCAAGATATGCCACCGCGTCCTCGGGCCACTGGTTGGCCTCGGCCAGCAGCATCCGATTGGGAAAGCGCCGATCGATGTACTCGCGCAACTCGCGCAGGAACGCGTGCGTCTCAGGCAGGTTCTCGCAGGTGGTGCCGTCGCGCTCGAAAAGATACGGCACCGCGTCCAGGCGCAGGCCGTCCACGCCCAGGCTCAGCCAGAAATGCACCGCACGGAAGGCGGCGCGCTTGAGCGCCGGATTGTCGTAGTTGAGGTCCGGCTGATGCGAGTAGAAGCGATGCCAGTAGTAGGCCTTGGCCACCGGATCCCAGGTCCAGTTGGACAACTCGAAATCCTTGAAGATGACCCGGGCCTCCCGGTAGCGCTCGGGGGTGTCGCTCCACACGTAGAAATCGCGATACGCGCTTCCCGGCGGCGAGCGCCGCGCGCGCTGGAACCAGGGATGCTGGTCCGAGGTGTGGTTGAGCACCAGCTCGGTCACCACGCGCAGGCCACGCTCGTGCGCGGCGCGCAGGAAGACCCTGAAATCGTGCAGCGTGCCGCAGTCCGGATGCACGTCGGTGTAGTCGGAGATGTCGTACCCGTCGTCACGCATCGGCGAAGGGTAAAACGGCAGCAGCCAGATGGTCGTGATGCCGAGGTCGCGCAGGTAGTCGAGCTTCTGCGTCAGGCCGGGGAAATCGCCGATGCCGTCGCCGTTGCTGTCATAGAACGAACGTACTCGCAGTTCGTAAAAGATCGCGTCCTTGTACCACAGCGGATCGTCGGCCAGCCCGTTCTTCTTGCCGTTCTTCATGCGCGCCTGCTAACCAGCAGAATGTGTGCCGGCTCGATTGCCGGATCGAGTCGCACGTAGTTGTGTTCGCCCCAGGTCCACGATGAGCCGGTCAGCAGATCGCTGACCGTATAGCTCTCGCCTGGCGCGACCCCGACCGCGTCGGGCGGCACCGTCACGGTGCAATAGTGCGCGGTCCCGGGATCCAGGTTCACCGCCACCAGGAGGGTGTCACTCGCTTCCGGTGCGGATTTCGCATAGCACAGGATGTCATCGCTGTCGGTGTCAAGAAAGCGCAGGTTGGCAAACCGGCGCAGGCTCGCGTGCTCGCGCCGGATGGCGTTGATGCGCGCGATGTACTCGTTGATGTTGCCCGCCGCGCGCCAGTCGCGCGCGCGGATCTCATACTTCTCCGAATTGAGATATTCCTCGGTGCCGGGCACCGCCTCGTTCTCGCACAGCTCATACCCGCTGTAGATTCCATACGCGGGAGACAGCGTCGCCGCCAGAACCAGCCGCATTTTGAACGCCGGGCGCCCGTAGCGCTGCAGCACCGGGCTCAATATGTCCGGCGTATTGGTGAAAAAATTGGGCCGAAAGAAGTTGCTGACCGGCGGCTGCGTAAGCTCCGTCAGGTACGCGACCAGCTCCGACTTGCTATTGCGCCATGTGAAGTAGGTATATGACTGGGTGAAACCGGCCTTGGCCAGCGCCATCATCACCTTGGGTCGCGTGAACGCTTCGGCGAGAAAAATTGTCTCCGGATGAAGCCGCTGGACGTCTTCGATCAGCCAGCGCCAGAACGCCACCGGCTTGGTGTGCGGGTTGTCGACCCGGAAAATTCGCACTCCATGACGGATCCAGAACAGCACCACCTCGCGCAGCGCCTGCATCAATGAAGGCGCCGCCGAATTCTCGAAATCCAACGGGTAGATGTCCTGATATTCCTTGGGTGGATTCTCAGCATATTTGATCGATCCATCGGGCCGGTGGCGGAACCATTCCGGATGCTCGCGCGCCCAGGGATGGTCGGGCGAGCATTGGATCGCGAAATCCAGCGCGACTTCAAGTCCGAGACGCCGCGCCGCGCCGACGAAATGATCGAAATCGTCGAGCGTGCCGAGCGCCGGCTCGACCGCCGTATGGCCGCCCGCTTCGCTGCCGATTGCCCACGGGCTGCCGGGGCTGTCCGGCCGCGCGACCAGCGAATTGTTGGGTCCCTTGCGATGCGTGTGGCCGATCGGATGAATCGGCGGGAGATAGACGACGTCGAAACCGAGATCGCGTATCTCGGGCAGTCGCCGCTCCGCCTCGCGCAGGGTGGTGGCACGCCCGGGCACGCTGCCCTGCGAGCGCGGGAACATTTCGTACCAGGCTCCGCAGCTCGCTAACGGGCGATCCGCCACGATTTCCAGTATCGGCTCGAACTCGCCGGCGCTGAAGCGATCGCCCAGCCGCGCCATCAACGCGATCAGGCGCTCATCGGCGACTATCGGCGCCGCATCGCGCGGCTCAGCCAGCGCCCGGAGTTGCACCAGGGCCGCTGCCAGGGCGGCGCGCTCGTCGCCCCCGGCCCGGGCGGCCACGGCATCGATCAAGGCGGTGCCTTCGAGCAGATCCGAGGCGACGTCGCGCCCGGCCGCCGCCTTCTTGGCGAAGTTGCGCTGCCACGAGGCGAAAAGATCGGTCCATGCCTGGATCGTGAACAGGTAACGATCGTTGCGCTCGAGCGGAAATTCTCCGCGCCAGCGGTCGTTGTCCACCAGCGTCATCGGCGACTCGCGAAACTCGGGCTCGCCGCGCGCGCGCCATTTGAGCACCGCGCGCAGTACGTGGTCGCCGTCGCGGAAGATGTCGGCTTCGACCACGCACGGCTCGCCGACCACGCCCTTGGCCGGATAGCGGCCGCAATCGATCATCGGCGTCACCGCCTCGATTACGTGATAACGAGAACCATCCGGCGGAGCCATCAGAGCTTGCGGCCGCGCCTCCGCCGCCTGACTGCCGGAGGTCTGCGACGCTGCGCTCGAAGCAACGGAACGCCTGGCCATAATGAAGTACCTCAACGTCTTCTGAAGCGTGGCCTGTTCGAAAAATATTGTCGCATCGACCGCGCAGCGGATCGAGCGCTGCCGAGCAATCGTCTCGCGAAAATCGAGCTTCGATCGGCTGCAAGCCGCCCACTGGTTCATTAACTCTTAATGATGTTGGAACCCTCGTCGTGCGCGAACGCGCGTGCGCTGCTGCAGCGTGAGCGCGTCATACGCGGCGCACCAAGCCCGCCGTTCCACATGCCTTGACGTATGACGCCCACACCATCAGTCGCCGCCGGGGTCCGAACCGGCATGCTCCGCGCGGCCCAATCAGACAATTCTTCCGTCCGCACCGCTGCGGCGCTCGGCGCGCGGTCGCCCTTGCGGATTCGATTTTCCGATCGCCTCTCAATCGCACGAGAGAGCCGATATTACGAAATTACCGCGGGTCGAACTGCTGCGACTCTCTCGAAGGAATCGAAGCATGCCAATCATCTGGTGCAACCGCGCAGGTCAGCGCAATGGAATTCGCAATTATTTGCGGTTAAAGGCAAATATAGACGAAACACACTTCACGGCACGAAAGATGCTGTCGATTTCGGTCGATTAGCGCCTCACTGTGTCTTAAAGGATTAGCCGGCGCATGCGGCAAGGTATTGAAGCGGTAAACCACAAGCCCCGATCAAGCATTCACAGTGCCGTCTCTTCGTTTGATCGGGGACAGACCACTGCACTGGTCGCTCTCACTCTGATCGTGTTACTCGCGTTCGCTTCGTTGGCGAGCGACCTCGGACTGTTCCAGAACGAACGCCGCAAGATGCAGAGCGCCGCCGACAGCGCCGCGATGGCCGGCGAGCAGGAAATTATCGCGGGCTATGCCGATGAAGTGGTCACCGCGGCCAGGAACGATGCGGCGCTTAACGGCTATACCGACGGCGCCGGGCAGATAAGTGTCACCGTCAATAATCCGCCGCTCAGCGGCCCTCATGCCGGCGACTCGAACGGGGTCGAGGTGATCGTTTCACGGATCGAGCCGACAATGCTCCTAAAGCTTGTCGGAATTCGCAGTCTGACGATCTCGGCCCGCGGCGTGGCGATCGCGGGTAATGCGCCCTACTGCATTGTGGCGCTGAACTCTTCCGCGACCGGCGCGATATCGCTTTTCGGCGCTGCACTCCTACGGACATGCGCAATTGTCGACGATTCCAACGCGGCGAACGCGTTCAGCATCTTCGGCCTCGCCTTGTGGCATGCCTCTTCGATCGGGATAGTCGGGAGCTATGATTTCGATCTGCTGCCGTTCGTTTCGCCGCGACCGGTGACTGGCATCGCGCCGGTCAAGGACCCGCTCGCGCACCTGCAGGCGCCTGCAGTGGGCAGCGCCTGCGATCATACAAACTACACACTTGGCCTGGTATCCATAGATACCATTTCACCGGGGGTGTACTGCGGCGGCATCACCGTCTCCGGCGCGGCGCTGCTACACCTGCGCTCGGGCACGTACATTTTGCGGGGCGGCGGACTCAATATTCTAGGAGCCGCGGTAATGACGGGCGCCGGCGTGACCTTTTACCTGACCGGCGACTCAACCTATCCATACGCGGGAGTAAATATCCTCGGGGCCACCGTTAATTCGTTGACCGCGCCGACATCCGGAAACTTGCAGGGGATTCTCTTTTTTCAGGATCGCACGATTTCCGCAGCGACAGCCGCGGCTAACCCTAATACCATTGTCGGTGCCGCGCTCGCTCGATATGAAGGGACCTTTTATTTCCCGACGACCAGGCTCAATTACACCATAAACGGCAGCGTCGCGGCATACACTGCCTTGGTCGCGGATACCATTACCATCAACCTTGCGGCGATCGGCGCGGTTAACAACGACTATTCGTCGCTAGCGAACGGCTCGCCGTTGAAAGCCGCCACCCTCGCGGAGTAACGCGATGAACCTTGGCGCGCGTGGTACAATCCGAAGTCTCAGCCGCGGACAGTCCGCCGTCGAACTGGCGCTGATCGCTCCGGTGCTGCTCGTTCTGCTGGTGCTCGTGGGCGAGTTTCTCCGTATTTACTATTTCACCATCGCGCTCAACAACGCGGCACGGGCCGGCGTCCAATACGGCATCAACAGTCCCGCGAACGCAGCGGACTTGCAAGGTATGCAGCAAGCCGCGCTCAACGACGGCGCGGACATTAACGGCTTGCACGCTGTCGCCTCAGAATATTGCCAATGTTCAGACGGCTCTTCAGTGTCGTGCGGAACCGCCGGCGCGTGCGCCGACGAGCGCGTATATGTCGAAGTCGACACCTCGGGAACTTTTTATACGCTCGCCGACTGGCCGGGTTTTCCCCGCTCGATCGCCCTGTCCGGCAAGGCGATCATGCGCGAGCAATAGCCTCAGGACGGCCTGCGTATGCAACGCTCTATGCGCGGACAGACCGGTGTGGAATTTGCGCTCACTGCGGGCATCACCGTCACACTCCTCTTCTTGATCATGAATTGTTGCCTGGCTCTGTATGCATACAGCTTCGTCTCGTATGCGGCGCGCGAAGGCAGCCGCTACGCTGCCGTCCACGGCGCTTCCAATCCATCTCCGGCGCAGGTCTCCGACGTTACGAATATAGTTGCGCGCGAGGCTTACGGCCTTAACCTTGACAATCTGTCGGTAAATACGACCTGGAGTCCCGACAATAAGCCGGGCAGTGTGGTATCGGTTCGGGTCAGGTACGTGTTCAGCTTCATGGTGCCGTTCGTGCACCTTAGTTCGGTGAATCTTTCGAGCAGTTCCCAGATGATGATCTCGTACTAGCTGACCCCGAGCCGCCGCCCACAATCGCTATATCCATCAGCAGCCACTCTAACGCGGCGCACAATGGCAGCATGTTGCATGAACGCATCGTGATGTAGCGGACTCGTCCGACGCACAATCGTCGTTCAGCTTATCTTCGTTCATTACTATGGACTTTTATTTTCTCTTGTGTGGCACGCCGCCTGCACACCCGGTGCAGACTAGCCGCTGATGCATGCAATTCGGTGCATTGGCACTCGATAACAGGAGGCTACACATCGATGCTCAGGATTTCTCCAGTCGCTGCCGCTATCCTCAGCATTCTGGTACTTGGGACTGCGAATGCTCAGGTATTCTCTCCAATTGCTAATGGAAACACGCCTAATCCGATTTCAGGAGGTCTGCTGAATCCCGATACCGCGAAGAGCCGGCCTTCAATCGACGGCAACAACGTCGTATTTCGCAACTTGAACGGCTCCAAACCGGAATTGTTCTCATTCGACGGTGCGAACTTTCATCGTCTTGCGAACACCAGTTCGCTGCTGCCAGGCCTGTCTGCGAACACACTGTCAACGATGGTCCAGGCGCCGGCACTGATTAAGAACGGGACCGTGCTGTTTCCCGCAGCCGGCCATGGATGCATACTCAATCTGCTGCTCGATTGCGGCGGGATATGGTCTGTGGTCCCCGGAGGCGGCCCCTTTTCTGCTGTGGCAGATCACAACACCCTGGATCCGAGCAACCTGCTGGAGACGTTTTTTTTCGGCTTCGCCGGCGATTTGCTGCAAACTGAATATTCGTACGATCTCGACGATACGCTCCACGCGGTGGCCTTCCACGCATTCAATTCCGTGCTCGGCCTGATTGGCACCACCGACGGAATCTATACTGTCAACACCGACGGGTCGGGCCTGACGAGAATCATCGACTCGACCATACTGATTCATCCGGGAACGCCGGAACAGCTCGGAAACTATCTCAACCCGGTAATTTCGAACGGGACGACCGCGTTCGCGGGTCTCGCCAACACGTTCCAGGGGCTCTACGCCTCGCCTCCGACCGCCCTTGGCGCGCTCTCGGACGGCTCGCCGGCAGTGAGCGAAATCATCACTTCGCTTGACGAGGCGAAGCTCGACGATCCTAACCCGACCGGCTTCATCAATTTCGTCACTCCCTCGCTCGCGCTGGCGGGAAGGACGCTCGCGTTCGTCGCAACCAATGCGGTTTCTTCGCCGACTTATGGCGGCATTTTCACCATCGACATCGATACCGGCAAGGTCACCAAGGTGGTCTCTACGGTCGATTCGCTCACCGGGCTGGGACCGCTGGTGCCGGATTTCAGCTTCAGTATGAATCAGAACGGTGACATCGTTTTCCGTGCCACCGACGGAACCAACGTTGGGTATTTTCTTTATACGGTCGTCAATGGCGTGCTGCAGACACCGGTCGTGCTGAGCGGCAAGGCGATCCAGGTGGCAAATCAAACGGTGACGCCGCTGGCCGGCGACCTGGTCGAGCTCGGCAACGGTCAGCTCAGTCTGCTGAAATTCGTCTTCGAGCTGCCGTCTCAGCTGAACATGATATTGGTGAGCGATCTCACGACCGTGATCAGCCCGACGCCGACGCCGACACCGACCGCGACGCCGACGCCCGGCGGCAGCCCGACGCCGACACCGACCGCGACGCCGACCCCGACACCCACCTCCACGCCCACGCCCATACCAAATGTGGTGCCGGGCAGGCTGGAGGTTACGTCATGGACCCAGTACTTCGGCCCGGTCCTGGTCGGCCACCTAAGTCATCCACAGTCGGTCACCCTCACCAATCCGACGCATGGCGTCCTCGCAACACCCATAGCTATCGGCCAGATAAATATTGCTGAATTCGGAAGCAACTTCGAATTACAGGTGGACAAGTGCAGCAACACCGTGCTGCCGCCAAATGGAGGAAGTTGCTACTTTTCGGTGACCTTCTCGCCGGTGTCGGTAGGTTTGCATCGCGGACATCTCGAAATTCCCAACAATACCAGATGGGATTCGATGAATTTTGTGCTGCAAGGTCACGGCAGGTAGCCGGAGCAAACAACGAGCAACGACGGAGCGAGCCGCTTTCGGAGAGGAGGCGGCCCGCTCCCTTTCGAGGCCCACGCAGCACAAATTTGCCGATTTTCCGAGGACCGTTCCCGCGAACGCGCGCGCATGGCGCGGGAACTCCGCTTGGCGCAGGCATGGCGTTTGCACGGCGCGGCGCTACCGGACTCGCGCTGCGCTTTTGTGCCGCGAATTTTTGCGGTATCCAATTGATCGGTGTCAACGATGAGCGATGCGCTCGAGACGATAAAGCTCTATTACGATTTCAAGAGCCCGTTCACGTACCTGGCGATGGAGCCCGCGTACCGGCTCGAGGAGACCCATCGCGTGCGCCTGCGCTTTATTCCGCATGAGCTGGCGATTCGCGAGGCCTACGGCGGCGAGCTCGAACAGCGCGCGCAGCGCGATTGGGACAAGGTGCGCTACCTCTACATGGACATGCGCCGATTCGCCAATGAGCGCGGGATGATCGTCCGTGGTCCGCAGAAAATCTTCGACTCGCGCCTGGCTCTGATCAGCGGCCTTTACGCGGATCGCAACGGGCGATTTCGCCCTTATGCCGACCGCGTGTTCGGGCGCTTCTTCAAACGCGAACTCGACATCGAGGACGCCGAAGCCCTTGCCGCCGTGATGTCGGAGGTGGGACTCGATGCGGCCGGATTCCGGCGCTACGCTGAGAGCGACGGCCCGCACGATCTGCGCGTCGCGGCGGAGGAAGCCGAGCGCGAGGGCGTATTCGGCGTGCCGACCTTCAATGTCGCGGGCGAGCTCTTCTGGGGCAACGACCGCGTCGACTGGGTGATCAAGAAGCTCGACCAGATGAAGCTGCGGCGCGCGCGCGCCGGGCAGGTCTGAGAGCCGGAGAAGCGGGAGACCACGATGCGACCGATACCGGTGGGAGCCAGGGGCAGCCACAGCATCACTGTTGCCAAAAAAGACCTCGCGGGCACGATGGAGCCGTCGCTGCCGCCGGTGATGGCCACCTGCGTGATGAGCCTGATGATGGAGCTGGCGGCGATCGAGGCGCTGCGCCCGTATCTCGAGCCGGGCGAGATGTCGGTGGGCGTGGTAGTCAACGTTCAGCATCTGGCGGCCACGCCCGAGGGGCACAGGGTAACCGCGCACGCCGAAGTCACGAAGGTGGACGGACGACGGATCGAGTTTGTCGTGCGCGCCAACGACGAGACCGACGAGATCGGCACTGGCACGCATACGCGCGCGGTTACCGAGCGGGCGAAGTTTGACGAGCGGCTGAAGAAAAAGATCAAGTCCGGGTGAGGCTGATGCGAGCGTGAGCGCGACCGAGATACCGAGAGTTTTCCGACCCGACGAGGTCTTTGTCGGCCGCGATTACGGCGGCGCAGAATACGAGGTCACGCCCGATCTGATCGAGCGCTACATCGCCGGCACCGGCGACGATAATCCGTGGTACCGCGGCCCCTCGCCTTTCGGCGGTCCGGTCGCGCCGGCCCTGATCGTCCATTCCGCGGTCTTCCATAGCCATTCCTGGTACCTGCCGAACATCTACGGCAACCTGCACGCGCGCCAGGAATTCGATTTTCTCGCGCCGGTGATGGTGGGCGAGCGCCTGCGCTCACGCTCGGTCATTGTCGATCGCTACGAGAAACGCGATCGCGAGTACGTGGTCAACGAGACGCTCATTTTCGACGCGGGCGGACGCCTGGTCACGCGCGGCCGCACCCATCAGAGTTTCCTCATCCCCGAACGCGCGGCGGGCGGCTTCGCGGTGGACAAGTCGCGCGAGCGCGACAGCACACGCGCCTTCAAGGTAGGCGAGCGCGGCGGCGAGCCGATCGAGTCACCCGCCATCCGCGTGGACCAGGCGATGTGCATGGCCTTTTCCGGGCCGGCGCTCAATTACCACACCGACCGCGCGGCGGCGCTCAAGCTGGGTTTCCCGGAAATCGTGGTGCAGGGGATGCTTTCAGTGTGCATCGCGGGCGCGATGATGACGCGACGCTTCGGCGCCGGGTTCCTCTGCGGCGGCCGCTTCGACCTGAGGCTGGTCAACGTGCTGTGGGCGGGCGAAAGCACGGCGGCGCACGGCCGGATTCTCGAGCGCCGGCGCGAGGGCGCGCGCTCGCGGGCCGAAGTTGAAGTGTGGTGCGAAAAATCCGACGGCACCAGGACCGTGGTCGGAAGCGCCAGCGCGCTCGAACTCTGAGCGGCGCGGCCGCTTTGCCGGGCGACCGTTGATGCGGCGCCCAGGGAAGGAGACCTTGTCATGCCGGCCAAATACGATCGTATCGAGCGGCTCGGTTACGACGGCGCGGTGGACGCCGACGGACATATCCTGGAAGCGGCCGATCTGTGGGAAAAATACCTGGAGGACAGGTACAAGCCGCAGGCGCTGCGGATCAAACGCGACGACCATGGCGCGCAGTACCTGGAAATCGCGGGACGCCCGTCGAAGATAACGCGCGGGCCGGTATTCACACGGATGTGCTCGATGGGCGCGCCGCGCGAGGGCGCGCTCGATCCGGACGACCTGAGCTACGGCGAAAATCCGCCGCTCGGCGCGCTGAATGCGCGCGACCGCGTGAGGCGGCTCGACCTCGAAAACCTGCGTGGCGCGTTTCTCTACCCCACGCTCAGCCTGTTCTGGGAGACCGAATGCGAGGACGCCGAACTCGCGCAGGCCTACACGCGAGCCTACAACCGATGGATTGTCGATTTCTGCTCGGAGAGCGGCGGACGTCTCATCCCGATTGCGCATCTTTCGTTGGGTGACCCCGAGGCGGCGGCCAGGGAACTCAAGCGCGCCGTGCGCGACGGGTGCAAGGGGGCGTGGGTGGCGCAGTTCACGATGACGCGCAAGCCGCACGCCCATACCGACCATGACATAGTCTTCGCTGCGGCGCAGGATCTCGGCGTGCCGTTCGGACTGCATCCTACGCTCGAGCCGGTGTGGGCGCTGCCCGGGCGCTACGATTACAAGTACGTGCGCGAGCATCCGGCCTTCCTCAACGTCACCGCCTCGGACGCGATCCGGCATGCCTTCACCAGCTTCTTCAACTTTGGCACCTTCGACCGCTTCCCCAGGCTCAAGCTGGTGATCCTGGAAGTCGGCGGCGGATGGGTGAGCTACTGGCTCGACCGGCTCGACGCGGTGTACGAGACGCTGGTCGGCCGAACGCTGTCGCTCAAACACAAGCCGAGCGACTATTTCCGCCGCCAGTGCTGGGTCTCGGCGGATCCGGACGAACATGCGCTGCCCGCGATGGTCGAGCTGTGCGGCGAGGACAAGTTCTTCTGGGCCTCCGACTTTCCGCACCCCGACCATACCGGCGTTTACATCGGCGAGCTGGAGCGCACGGCGGCAAAGCTCAGTGAGCGGGCGCGACGCAAAGTCCTGGGCGAAAACGTACTGCAGGTGTACGGATGCGAGGTCTGAGGACGCCTCATCCGAGACGCGCGATCAAAAAAGATGAGCGGTCAGATCGAGGGCGACCGCGCGCCAGCGCGCACCGCGCAGGTCGGCGCCGCACGGCGGCTGTTCTTCGAGGATGTGAATCGAGCCGAGGTCGATGCGCGGCTCGACTATGCCGGTCAAGCGGCGCACGACGGCGCGGATTACGCCGCGATGCGCGACCATCAGCGCGGCCGTGTCCGACCGCCCGCGGGCACGCAGGTCCTGCCACGCCGCCAGCATCCGTTCCGCACCGCGCGCCACGCGCTCGACAAAGGCGGCGCGGCTCTCGCCTTCGGGATAAACCATCTCCGGCGCCAGCCGGTTGGTATTCCATCGGCGATATTCCTCGGGATATCGTTCCGCGATCTCTTCCGCGGTCAGCCCCTCGAACAGGCCGAAATCGACCTCGGCCAGGTCGCCGATCTCGACGACGTGCGTGCCGTGGCCAGCGATGATCCGTGCGGCTTCGGTCGCCCGCACCAGGGGACTGGCGAAAACCGCGGCAAACGGCATCGTGCCCTCCTGAGCGGACAACCATGCGCGCGCCGCACGCATCTGGCGGCGGCCCAGGTCCGACAGCGCGACGTCGGTCCGCCCGTAGTAGCGGATGCTGGAGTGGCCGACGGTCTCGCCGTGGCGCACTATCACCAGTCGCGCGCGAGCAACCATCGCGTTTAACTCGCGCCAGCGGCGTCCAGCGGGTTCAGCACCAGGCCGGTCAGCAGCTTGGGATAGAAATAGGTCGATTTCTCCGGCATCACCGCGCCCGCATCGCTGACCGCTTCGACGTCCGCAATCGTCGGAGCGTTCATCAGGAACGCGCCGGTGGCGCTGCCCGGGCCGACGCTCGCCAGCGCGCCAAGCGCGTCGATCGTGTATTCGACCTGTCCGCCCGCCTTCACCTGTTCGGGGGTGATGCCGAAGATGCGTTCGAGCACGAGCGCATGCAAGATGCTGACGTCGAGTTGCCGAACGGCCTCCGCGGCGCTGGGCATCGCTTCGGCGAGCGCACCCGGATTGGTCAGCTGCAGGAGCCGCAGCTTGACCCGCTCGCCGCCTAGTGCGACCGCTATCGCCCCCGGCCCGGCCTGCGCGAGCGCGGCGCGCATCCGGTCGGCATCGGCAAACTCCTGGAGCGTGAACAGGGCCGAGGCGCGCGCGTCGAACTCGGCAATCGCGCCGCGATCCAGCCCGCGCACCATGCGATAGGTCGGCAGGATGACGAGCCCGGGATCGTCGCATGCGACCAGCGTCATCATCGTGTAGTCATACGGCCGCACAGCGGCCGGATTGCCCTCGGCGGCGCGCCGGCGGCGGCGATACTCGAGCGCGGTCTCGTAGCGATGATGCCCGTCGGCGATAAAGATGCGGAGGTTTTCAAGTTCACGCTGGATGGCGGCGATTGCGGCCGCACCCTCGATTGCGCGCAACTGGTTACGGATGCCGAGGTCGTCGGTGACTTCAAGTTGCGGTTCGCGCGTTCCGAGTTCGGCCGTGATGCGGCCCAATTCGGGGTGGGCGCCGCTGTAGAGCCCGAAGACCGGGCTCACGTTGGTATTGAGCGCGGTCAGCAATTCGAGCCGGTCCTGTTTGGCGGCGGGAAAAGTTCGCTCATGCGGCAGGATCCGTCCGGCGTTGAATTCCTCGAGCCGGATGCGCGCGATCAGCCCCTCGCGCCTGAATCGGCGTCCTTCGACTTCGAAGAACTGCGTGTACGAATAGAGCGCCGGCCGCTCGGCGCGCACCAGGACTCCCGCGGCGAGCCATTCCCGAAGCGTGCGCGCGGCCGAGGCATAGCGGTCCGGGTCGCGGTTCAACTCGAGGCGGACCACGTTGTACAGGCTGCGCGCATAAAGCGCGTCCTGGCAGGCCTTGTCGATGAGATCGTAGGGCGGCGCGACGACATTGCTCAGCACGCCCACGTGCCCGATATCGTAAAGCAGCCCGGCGAGCGGTTCGATTCGATGCGTCAGCGCCATTGAACGATGTTCACCCCTTCTCCGGCTCGATACACGCGGTCAGTTCGCGCTCGGCGATCGCACCCGAACGAATGATCCTGATTCGATGCGCGCTCACCGCCACCACGGTGCTCGGCGCGCCGCCGTTCAACGTTCCGCCATCAAGAAATACTTTAACTTTGCTGCCGAGCGTCCGCCGCGCCGCTTCAAGCTCGACCGCGGGCGGCTGGCCGGCAAGGTTGGCGCTGGTCGCGCTTATCGGACGGCCGAGGCCCGCTGCGAGAGCACGGGCGAGCGGGTGCGATGAAACGCGGACGCCAACGCCTCCGTCGGGGCCAATCAGCGCTGCCGGAATTCCCTCGCGCGCGGGCAGCACGAGGGTAAGCGGTCCGGGCCAGAATGCGGCGGCCAGCCGACGGGCGCGCTGCGGCACTTCGCGCGCCAGCGCGAAGGCCGTCGTGGCATCCGCGGCAATCAGCGCGACCGGCTTGTCGGGCTCGCGTTCTTTGATCGCGAACAGGCGCTCGAGCGCGGCGGGCGAGAGCGCGTCCACGCCGATTCCGTAAAATGTCTCCGTCGGATAGACGACCGCCTCGCCGGCGACGAGGGTCGCCAGCGCCTGGGCCAGATCTGTCCGCGTATTGTCGGTCAAATCGCTCGACACCGCTTTCAATCCCAGCGACGCTCGAGCGCGCGCCGTGCGATGTCGCGCCGCATCTGAACGCCTTCAAAATCGATCATTGCGGCCGCTTCGTACGCGGCATCAACGGCGCCGCGCAGGTCCTCCGCGGCGGCGGTCACCACCAGCACGCGCCCGCCGTCGGTCACCAATCGTCCGTCGCGCATCGCGGTGCCGGCGTGAAATACCTTGACCCGCGTCTTACGCAATGCCCATCGCACCTTCGCCCCCGACGGCTCGTTCCCGTCGATACTTTCCAGTCCGCTTATCGCGTCACCTTTGCGATAATCGCCGGGATAACCGGCCGAGGCGAGCACGACGGACGCGGCGGCACGCCGCGAGAGTCTTACGTTTGCGTCCTGCAGGCGGCCCTCGGCGCAGGCGAGCAGCGCAGCCGCGAGGTCGCCCTCCAGGCGCATCATCAACGGTTCGCATTCCGGATCGCCGAAGCGCACGTTGTATTCGAGCACGTTGAGCCGCTCGCCGTCGACCATCAGGCCGACGAACAGCACGCCACGAAACGGCACGCCGCGCGAGCGCATAGCAGCCAGCGTCGGCCGCACGATCTCGCGCATCGCGCGCGCTTCGAACTCGGCGTCATACGCAGGAACCGGCGTGTACGCGCCCATCCCGCCGGTGTTGGGGCCGCGATCGCCGTCGAAGATGCGCTTGTGATCCTGCACCAGGCCCAACGGGATCGCATTCTCGCCGTCGCACAGCGCGAAGAAAGAAAGCTCCTCGCCGTCAAGGCGCTCCTCGACCACGACCCGCGCGCCGGCCGCTCCGAAGCGCCGCCGCTCCATCGCCTCGTCGATCGCGGCAAGCGCGCCCGCGGCGTCGTCGCATACGGTCACGCCCTTGCCCAGCGCGAGGCCGTCGGCCTTGACCACCATCGGGCCGCCGCGTGCGCGAATCCATCGGCGCGCCTGCGCGGCGTCGTCGAACACTTCGAAAGCGGCGGTCGGCACGCCCGCCTCGCGCATCACGGTCTTGGCGAAGGCCTTGCTCGCCTCGAGTTGCGCGGCCGCGCGCGTGGGGCCGAAAATCCTGAGTCCGGCGCGCGAGAACTCATCCACGATGCCGCCGGCGAGCGGGTCCTCGGGTCCGACGACGGTGAGGTCGATTTTCTGCCCGCGCACGAAATCGACGAGGCCGCCGAAATCATTCGGCGCAACCGGAGCAATCTTCGCCAGTTGCGCGATTCCCGGATTGCCGCCCGCGCAGTACAGACCCCACACCGTCTCGCTCTGATTGAGACGCCACAGCAGCGCGTGCTCGCGCGCGCCCCTGCCTATAACCAGGACCTTCATCGCGGCGAGGATGCGCTCAGTGGCGGAAGTGGCGGACTCCGGTAAAAACCATCGCCAGTCCGTGCGTGTCGGCGGCCGCGATCACTTCCGCGTCGCGCATCGCGCCGCCAGGCTGCGCGATAGCGGTCGCGCCGGCCTCGGCCGCGAGCGTCGGTCCGTCGGGAAAGGGGAACAGGGCTTCGGAGACCAGCACCGAATCTTTAAGCGATACTTTAAGTCGCGCGGCCTTCTCGCGCGCGGCATGCAGCGGATCGATGCGCGAGGTCGCGCCGCCGCCCACGGCCACGGTCCGGTCTTCGCGCACAAAGGCGATCGCATTGGACTTGATGTGCTTGCACACGCGGATGCCGAATTCCATCGCGCGCAGCTCGGCCGTGCTCGGCGCGCGGCGCGTCACGACTTTGCCCTGGCGCGGGTCCTCGAGACTCAGGTCCGGCGTCTGCACCAGCAGGCCGCCCAGCACGCGCTTGATGTCGAGTTCCTCGCGATGGACCGCATCGGGATGAAAGCGCATCACCCGCCGGTTCTTTTTCTTGCGCAGAAATTCGAGCACGCCGGGCGCGAAGTCGGTCGCGATCAGAACCTCGGTGAAAAGCTCATCCACCGCGGCGGCAAAGCGCATATCCCACGGCCGGTTGGCGATGATGATCCCGCCGAACGGCGAGTCGGGATCGGTGGCGAACGCCTTTTCCCAGGCCTCGAGCAACGTGTCGCCGACTCCGACCCCGCACGGCGTGTTGTGCTTGAGGATTGCGACCACAGCATCGGCGCATCCGCCGAAATCCAGCATCAGGTTGATGGCGGAGCTGATGTCGAACACGTTGTTGAATGAAAGCTCGCGGCCGTGAAGCTGCTCGGCGATCTCGAGGAAGCGGCCGTAAAGCGCGCCGGTCTGATGCGGATTTTCGCCGTAGCGCAGAGGCTGTTCCAAAGGCAGCGAGAGGCTGAAGCTTTCGCCCAGCGGGCGGCGCTCGCCGTCCTCGATCGCCCCCAGGTAATTGGATATTGCGCAATCGTAGTCGGTCACGCGGGCAAAGGCCTTGCGCGCAAGGCGCCATCGCGTCGCGCGCGAGAGCGCTCCGGCGCCGCGCTCGAGTTCCTCGATGATCGACCGGTAGTCGGCGGGATCCACTACCACCGCGACATCGTTCCAGTTCTTTGCCGCCGCGCGCACCAGCGTCGGCCCGCCGATGTCGATATTTTCGATCGCGTCGTCGAGGCTCACTTCCGCGCGCGCGACCGTTTTTTCGAACGGATAGAAGTTCACCACGACCAGGTCGATGGGCTCGATTCCGTGCTCGCGCATTTGCCGCCGATGGCTGTCATCGGCGCGGCGCGCGAGAATTCCGCCGTGAATCCGGGGATGGAGCGTCTTGACGCGCCCGTCAAGCATTTCGGGCGAGCCGGTGAAATTCTCGACGCTCCGCACTTTGATTCCGGCGGCTTCCAGCGCGGACGCGGTCCCGCCCGTCGAGACGATTTCGACGCCGCGCGCGGCGAGCGTCCGCCCGAGTTGGTCCAGGCCGGACTTGTCGGAAACACCGATGAGCGCGCGGTTGATTTTAACGGCGCCGGTTTCCATCAGGCTGCCCTGCGATACACGCGCGGGACGCGTTTGCCCACCGTGCACAGCATCTCGTAAGAAATGGTCTGGGCCAGGCGCGCGATATCGTTGACGCTGATCATCGCTTCGCCGGCGCCGCCCCATAGAATCACCTCATCGCCCACCGACGCGCCCGGGACGTCGGTCAGGTCGACCATCGTCAGGTCCATGCATATCGCGCCGACCACCGGCGCGCGACGGCCGCGAATCATCACCTCGCCGCCATGCTGCAGGCCGCGTCGATAGCCGTCCGCATAGCCCACGGCGAGCACGCCGATTGCGCTTGGGCGCGGTGTGACGAACGTATGGCCGTAGCTGACGCCTACGCCCGCGGCCACTCGCTTCACCTGCAGCACGCGGGTCTTGAACGTCATCACGGGACGCAGCTCGACCCGCTCGCGCACCGCCAGCACCGGCGGCAGACCGTAGATGGCCAGGCCGGGACGCAGCAGACTGTAATGAGCGTCAGGCCTGAGCACCGAAGCTGCGGAATTCGCGACATGCGCGACCGGCGGGCGGATTCCGGCAGCGTGCAGCCGGGCGATCGCTGCATTGAAGGTCTCGAGCTGCGCGTCGGTCACCGGGCTTTGCGGGTCGCCGGCATTCACCAACAGCGTGCACACTCCTTCGACCTCGAGCGATGGAGCGCGGTCGAGCTCGGCGATCGCGCGCTCGAGCTCATCGGGCAGAATGCCCAGCCGGGTCGCGCCGCTGTCAATCTTGAGATGGATGTGGAATCGGGCGCGGGACTGCGCCTCGACCGCGCGCTGGAGCGGCGCGATCAATGCCGCGTCATACACGAACGGCGTGAGATCCAGGGCGACGATGTCGCCCGCCTCCGCGGCCAGAAACCCTCCGAGCAGATAGATGCGCTCGCGCACGCCGGCGGAGCGCAATTCGCGCGCCTCGCTTACCCGCGCGACGCCGAAATGAGCGCAGCCCTCGGCGCGCAACGCCCGCGCGACCTCGACCGCGCCATGCCCATAGGCGTCCGCCTTGACTACGACCATGAGTTCCGCCCCGCCGCCCGTCTCCTTGATCGCCCGGTAGTTGGAACCAAGCGCCACCAGATCTATCTCCGCTACCGTCGGCGGTCCGCCATCCGGCTCCATTGACTATTGCCCCCCGTTACAAACTTCGACCGCACACCGATCATACCGATCGCTCCTGTTTTTTGACACTCCGGCATCGAGGTGATATGCAAAAAGTGGCTGGGGGTGTGCGCGCAACGAGGGCGCACTGAGAAGATAAACCCCTCGAACCTGATCCGGGTAATGCCGGCGTAGGGAAGCCGCGCTCCGCCCTTGCCAGATGGCGGAACGATCGCGGTTCCGCCCAAAGCCGCTTGCCCGAGAACGGGGAAGCGGCTTTTCCGATGCCTGAGTTTCTGACATCGTTTGCGATTCAACTCAACGGCGAGCAGTACACGATTGAAGGCGACGCCGGCCTGCTCGCGCTGCTGGAACGGCTCAAGATGCGCCGCAACCGGGTCGCAGTCGAGATCAACCGGAGCATCGTCCCACGCGCTCGCTACGATACGACCCGGCTGCAGGCTGGAGACACGGTCGAAATAATCAATTTCGTCGGCGGGGGATGAATTTTTTTTTCGGCGCGCGCGCCGCGCCATCCCCGTGTATCATCGATCTATGGGACACGATCATTTTGAACTGGCCGGCAAGGTCTTTCATTCGCGCCTGATCATCGGCACCGGAAAATATCGCGACTTCGCCGAGACCCGCGCGGCCGTCGAGGCCAGCGGCACCGAGATCGTCACGGTCGCCGTGCGCCGGGTGAATATCACGGACCGCAAAAGCGAGAATCTGCTGGACTACATCGATCCCGAGCGCTACCAGATCCTGCCCAATACGGCGGGATGCTACACGGTGGAGGAAGCAGTGCGCACGTGCCGTCTGGCGCGCGAGGTCGGCGTCGGGGACATGGTCAAGCTCGAGGTGATAGGCGATCCGCAGACGCTTTTTCCCGACGTGCCGGCGACGATCGAGGCGGCGAAAATCCTGGTGCGCGAAGGGTTCAAGGTGCTGCCGTATATCACCGACGATCCGGTGGCGTGCCTGCGCCTGGCGGAGATCGGATGCGCCGCGGTCATGCCGCTGGCGGCACCGATCGGATCGGGCATGGGCGTCCGCAATCCGTTCAACCTGCGCATCATCATCGAACAGGCCAAGGTTCCGGTGATCGTCGACGCGGGTGTAGGCACGGCCTCGGACGCCGCCGAAGCCATGGAACTTGGAGCGGACGGGCTGCTGATCAATTCGGCGATCGCCGGCGCAAAGGACCCGATCGCGATGGCGCAGGCAATGAAACTCGCGACCGAGGCCGGGCGCATCGCCTATCTTGCCGGGCGGATCGAGCAGAAGCTCTACGCCACCGCTTCGAGCCCGCTAAGCGGGCTGATCCGTTAGCCCGGCCGCAGGGGCCTGCTGTTGCCTGGCGCGACCGCCTCGCGGGTCAGTTTCGAGCTTTACCTGATAACCGATCGCCACCTGCTCGGGTCGCGCGACCTGCTTTCAGTGTGCGAGGCCGTACTGCAGGCGCTGGCGCACGACGTCACGGGCATATCGGCGGCGCTCCAGTTGCGCGAGAAAGACCTGGAAGGCCGCGCACTGCATGAGCTTGCCGCGGCGCTCAAACCGATCTGCGCGCGCCATCGCACACCTCTCATCATCAACGACCGAATCGATATTGCGCTGGCGGTCGCGGCGGACGGTGTCCATCTCCCGGCCGAGTCCGTGACGGTCGCCGAGGCAAGAAGCTTGATCGGCTCCTCGCGGCTGGTTGGCATCTCGACGCACAGCGCGGCGGAGGCCGCGGCGGCCTCCGCCGCAGGCGCCGACTTCGCCGTATTCGGTCCGGTATGGCCTCCGCTGTCCAAGCCCACCGGCGGCCCGGCAGGCGGCACCGAGGGACTCGGTGCCGCCTGCCGGGCCGCCGGTGCAATGCCGGTGTTCGCGCTCGGCGGGGTCACCGCCGAGCGCGCGGCGCAACTCGACTTCGGCGGCGCGACCGCCGCCGCCCGCGGCGGCGGCCATCCCGCCGGCGTTGGCGTGATCGGCGCCGTGTTCGGCGCCGACGATCCGGCGGCCGCGGCGCTCAGGCTGGCGCGCGCCATACGGCGCGCGCCAGCCTGAGCGCCGCGCGGGCTGCGACGGCAGCAGCGGCGCCGGTGCCGTCTCAGCCGTCGATGAGCGCGCCGGCCTGCTCGAGTGTCACCGCGTCCTGCCCGAGCAGCAGGGGCGCCGCCCGGGTCTCCCAACCCTCGCGATGCGGAGCAAGCGGGTCCTGCGGGGCTAGACGATGCTCGACGACCATGCGTGACAGCAGCAGGCGGCGGCCATCGCCGAGTTGCGCGGCCTCCCATGCCATCAAGGTAGCCGTAGTGATGTTGTAGAGCGCGCCAGCCGCAGCGCGCGCCAGTCGCTCCTCTTCCTCCCTCGCGACGCGCGCCGCGAAGGCGACCGCACGATCGATAAGCCCGTCCAGGCGAGACCGGAATGTCTCCGGCAAGCGAGCAGCTTCGCTCAGCCGCCGCTTGAGTGCCGACCCAAGCGTGTCATGCGCGCCCATTTTTGCCGCCGCACGTCCAATCGCATCCAGCGCATTGATATTGCTGGTGCCTTCCCACAGCACGCCGATCTGGGCATCGCGCACCAGGCGCGGGTTGACCCAGTCCTCGATGTAGCCGTTGCCACCGCGCACCTCCATCGCTCCGGTCGCCACGCGCAGGTTGTCGCGGCAGGCGCGAAACTTGAACAGCGGGGTAAGAATGCGCAGCAAATGCGCAGCACCTTCGTCACCGCTATCAGCGCGGCTCATCGCGTCGGCGGTCCATGCGTACATCGAAAGCGCCTGTTCGGTCGGTACCATCAGCTTGAGCAGCTGGCGGCGCATCAGTGGCATTTCGATCAATGCGCGGCCGAATGCGACGCGATTGCGCGCCACACACATCGCCTCGTTGAGGCATCGGCGCATCATCGCGGCCGCGCGCACGCCGTGGGACAGCCGCGACAGATTAACCTGCTCCAGCATCTGTTTGAACCCGTCGCGCAGCTCGCCGACTTGCCATGCGAACGCGCCTTCGAGGCGGATTTCGCCGCTCGCCATCGAGCGCGTGCCGAGCTTGTCCTTCAGCCGCACGATGCGATAGCGATTGCGGCTGCCGTCCTCGAGCCGGCGAGGCATCGCGAACAACCCCAGGCCACGCGTACCCGCGAACGCTCCCTGCGGACGCGCCAGGATCAGCGCCAGGTCGGCGTCCGCATGCGAGCAGAACCATTTCTCGCCGTACAGCCGCCATTCCCCGTTCTCCCGCCGCGCCTCGCTCTCCAGCGCGCCGACGTCGGAGCCGCCCGCCTTCTCAGTCATGAACTGGGTGCCCTTCCACATCTGGGCCGGGTCCAGCGCGAGCAGGCGCGGTACGAGCCTGCGCTTCAGCTCATCGCTGCCGTAGCGCAGGACGATATAGTTGGTCGTATCGGACACGCTCACCGGGCACATCAGGCCGAACTCCGCCTGCACGAAAAGGTACTGGAAGCCGTACTTGGCGATGGGCGGCATCGGCGCGGCCCAGCCAAGGATGCCCGCGCGATGGCTCATCGCGTGCAAGCCCAGATCGCTGAACGCGATCCGTTCCATTTCGCGGTACGCCGGATGGTACTCGATCCACTCTTCGTCGCGACCGAAACGATCGCGCGGGTGGAGCACGGGTGGATGCTTGTCGGCCAGGTCGGCGAGTTCGTCGAGGCGTCCGCCCGCCAGCTCGCCGAGCCGATCGTAATGCGGCTCGAGGTGGGCGCGCAGCGTGGGTTCCAGGTAGAGGTCGAGCAGGCGGCGGAACGCGCCGTCGGCGCGATAGAAGTTCATCCCGCGGCAGTCCGGTGCGATGTGGTCGGAACCGATCTTACGATGTTCGCCGCGGTGGATTTCCGATTTCATCGCGCGTCAGTGCGCGTCATGTTCAATCGTGGGCCGTGCGCGCCCTGGGGCTAAAAAGGATAGTTTATGCCGGAGAATACCGCCGCACCCTCGCCGCCCCAACCAACGTCCACGTAGCCGACCACGAACGGCTCGGCGATTCCGCGAAAGCCCATTCCGCCGACCGGATGCAGGTCGGTGACGAAATCCTCGCCGGGATTGTGAAAGACGCGCCCCGCCTCAAAGAAAGGCGCCAGCTCGAGAATTCCGTGCGTGTTGAAGATATCCGTTTCCCATACGCGCGAGCGCATCTCGACGTTGACGTCGAACAGATTGTTATCGACGAACCGGCCCGCGCCGTATCCGCGCAGCGTCTGCTGATCGATCAGCAGGCTGGATTCACCGCCCAGCCGTCCCATCGACCAGAACGGCACTTCGTTGCCCGCGGGCATGTACTGCAGATAACCGTGCGTGGCCAGCGTGATTTTAGGACCGATGGGGAAATAGTGATGGATATCGGCGCCCATCCGCGTATATGAAATCGAGCTCATGAATCGGCGATCGGCAATCGACGCGTAAGCCAACGCGTAACCGCCCTGGGTCGGGAGGTCGACCGAATCGCGCGTGTCGTAGCTGGTCTGAATCTGGTTGAGCACCTCGGTGCCGCCATGCAGTCCCTTGATATTCGGAAACTCCTGGAAGATCGTGGGCAGGGATTCAAAGGCGCCGTTGAACAGCCGCACGTAGCGAGGGCGCTCGAAGAGCGCGACCTGCAGATGCGGAGTCACGTTGTAGCCGAGCGTGCCCTCGAAGTATAGCTGCTCGGTCGTAAAGTTGCTCTCGTTGCCCTCGGAGGAGCTGTTGCCGATACCATAGAAGCGCTCGGTCGGATCTCGTTCAAAGAAAAAGCGCCCTTCGAAAGAGAATCGGCTCTGATGGGTGCGGCCGATGGCGTAGTCGAGGTCCACGCGGCGTGCGATCTTCTCCTCGAATCCCGCGATCACCCAATACTGTTCGTCCGATGACGGGTATCCGAGATAGCGGAACGTGCCACCGGGGCCGAGGGTCGAGTTGCTGATGATGTCGGGCGCAAGAATATTGTTGATATCGCCATGCTTGTCCGTAAACAGCATCGCGGCCAGGACACCGTAGGTCACGCCGGAGTTGGGGTCGCTCTCGATTTCGGGAACGGGCACCAGGGTGAAGGGCCAATTGTGCGGATTCAGCACGGTCGGCCACGTGTTCGGGTTGAGATTGCCCGGCCAAGTGTCGGGATTCAGCAGGCTGAACGAGTGCGCGGGCCGTGCATACATGACCGCGCTCAGCAGGATTACGAGTATTCCCCAAAGCCTCTTCATTCGCTCTACACCTAACTCAACTCTAATGCGGTAACAACGTGGCAGGCATCGGCGGCCCGATCAACTGCACTCAGACACGCCATTTCCGCCCTCGTCGGAAATGTGCAAGGATTCGCACAGGACAAGCCGCCGTCTCGGCAGGCGATCGCTCGTGGCGCGAAACGCAGGCGCGGCGGCGATGACGGCCACCGCGCGAGCGGCGGCAGCCCCAAATTGCGTCGGAGGTCGCGCTGATGGCTAAAGTCGATGGCGGCGAATTGGTCGCCCGCGTCATGCGGGAGAACAAGGCCCGGTATTGTTTTTCAATCAATGGCGGTCATCTCTTTCCGATTCTCGCCCAGCTGCGCGCGCACGAGATCAAGCTCATCCATATGCGTCACGAGCAGGCCACCGCCTACGCCGCCGACGCCTACGCGCGGATGACGGGCGAGGCCGGCGTGTGCATGGTGACCGCGGGATGCGGCCTCACCAATGCGGTCACCGGCCTGTGCCTGGCTGCGATGACCAACAGCGCGGTGGTCTGCGTCTCCGGTCAGCATCCCAACACGGAAGACCATCAGGGCTCGTTCCAGGAGGCTTACGGCTCGGAGGTGCTCCGCAGCTTTGCCAAGTACACCAAACGCGTAACCGACTGGAGCACGATCGAATTCGACATGCGCCTGGCCTTTCGCGAGGCCATCACGCCGCCGCAGGGCGTGGCGCTGGTCGAAATTCCGCAGAACATCCTCTATCACCACGAGGACGACAAGCAGCAGAGTCCCGGCGGAATGCGCTTTACGGTCGATGACGTTCGTTCGGCGGGCGACCCGGCGAAGATCGACCGCGCGCTCGAGCTGCTGGTCGCAGCCGAACGCCCGCTGATCGCCGGCGGCGACGGGCTCTTCTGGTCGCAGGCCGGCCCCGAGTTGCGCGAGTTCGTCGAGTTGACCTCGATCCCGGTCTACGCGCGGCGCGCCGGACAGGGAGCGGTTTCCGAGGAACATCCGCTGGCGATTCGCGGCGCGTTCAAAAAGCCGTTCACCGGGCGCGCCGACGTGGTACTCACGCTGGGTTTCCGCTTCTGGAGCGGCGAGCACTTCGGTCGGCCGAAGACGTGGAACGACAAGGCCAAGTACATCCAGGTCGATCCAACGGCCAACCGAATCGGGTGGCAGGTGCCGGCCGAGGTGCCGGTGGTCGGCGATCCCAAACTGGTGCTGCGCCAGATGATTAACCGCATCAGGGAGCTCAAGCTCGATTTTTCCCGCAATCGCGGCTCGCAATGGCTCAAAGAGCTGGCCGAGGTCCGCTCGAATTTCGAGCGCCAGGTCGCGGAGAACGCGAAGAAATTCCACGCCAACCGCCCGATCCATCCGGCGCGGCTCGTGCGCGACCTCGTATCCGTGCTCGACAAGAACTGCACGGTCGTGATCGACAGTTTCACTCTCTCGGGATGGATGAGCCAGAACTTCGTCTGCCGTTTTCCCGGTCAGGTGATCGATGCAGGGCCGCTCGCCCCGGTAGGCCATGGCTTCGGCATGGGCATCGGCGCGCAGCTCGCGCGGCCGGGCTCCCAGATCGTGCTGGTCATGGGCGATGGCGGCCTCGGTATCGGCGGCTGGGATATGGAGACTGCCGCGCGCTACAAGCTGCCCATCGTATGCCTGTTGTGGAACAACAGCTCGTGGGGGCCGAGCTTTGAGTCGATGCCGCTGCTGAAGGATCGCACCGATCCGTTCAACATGCTGCAGGATATCCGCTACGACAAGATTTTCTCCGAGATGGGCTGCCACGGCGAGAACGTAACCGAGCCCGATCAGATCGTACCGGCGCTCGAGCGCGCCTTCAAATCGGGCCGCCCGGCGCTGGTCAACGTGATCGGCGACAAGACCGTCGGCCATCCGACGCTCGGCGGAAATCTGCTCGGCTCGACGGGCGCGAACTAGCCTTGCAGTAAAGAGCCAGCTCCGAGGGCGGCGGGCCGCAGGGCTCGCCGCCCTTTTCGCTTGCCAGGCGGCCGCACTTTCTCTCGCGCGCGCGATACGTATAAATTCTAAAAGGATGAATCGAGATATCCCGCCGCGCGCGCGCCATCCCGTCTGCTCTATTGGCACGCTCGCGCTCGTTGCGCTGCTTTGCTTTGCCGGATGCAAGCGCGTTGGTGCGAACAAGACGGCGGCAGTGCCGAAGAGCTGCCCCGACGGCGCGGAACTCAAGGGCGCCCCGCCGCCCGACGGCACCGAGATCTGGTGCGAAAAGTACGTCGGCGGTATTCCGGTCAAGGACGGGCCGTTCGTCGTCTACAACCTGAGCGGCAGCCGCATGATCGACGGCTACTACCACGACGGCAAACAGGCCGGCGAATGGACGATGTGGCACGCCAACGGACAGCGCGCCTCACTCGACCATTACAAAGACGGAGTCCAGAACGGCCTGCACATAAGCTGGTATGCCAACGGCGCCAAGGCGATCGAAGGTGAATATCGCGACGGTAAGCGCGAGGGCGTATGGCATCGATGGGACCCCAACGGGTTCAAAGAATGGACCGACGTTTACAAGGACGATGAGAAGGTCTCGGGAGACGTCGGCAACGGCCCCAACATGAAACGGCCTTGAGCGCCGGCGCCGCTCGGCGCCTGAGCAGCCCGCACCTGGCAGACCGGCGCCTTGCGCACGCTCATTCCCCGGCCGGTCACGCCTCGTGCCCTGCGCGTTACGCGCTCATTCCATTGATGACTGCGAGGCTTGGATCGCGCTCAGCGGAATATCCCGTGCGGCGAGCGCGATCGTGTAGTACGCTTCGGGCGCGCCCCACACCAGCACCGGCGCGGCGCGATTACCCACGCCGAGCGGATGAGCGAAGACCTGCCCGATATTCGCGTTGATCCGCAGCGCGTTGGGCGCAAGCGGAACCGCCAATCTGCCGCCGCGAATCAGCCAGGAGTCGCCGCTCACCGTGCAGGTGAAATCTCCGGCTCGCTGCCCGTTGATCGGATACGTGTACCAAACGCGGCCGACGTAAATCCCCTCGCCCACCGCGCGTATCAGCTCGCGCTCGCTGACGCCGCCGCGCGCGCGCATGATGACATTGGTCGCGGCCGTGCCCGGGCCGGCATCGAAGCGCCGCGCGGCGGTCTCGCCCAGGCGGTAGCCGCTCGCCGCCGGAAACGCGACTTCCGCCGGGCCGAGCGGGCCGAGCTTGTCGGCGCGATGCTCGTCGGTGGCCAGCCGATGGCTGTCGTAAAAATTCGAAAGCAGCCCCACCAACCGTCCGTCTTCGATCAAGGTCGTCCGCCGCGCGGGCAGTCCTTCGCAGGTCAGCCGCCGCCGGATCGCGCCGCGCGCCGCGCCCGGATCGTCGATCAGCGTCAGCCGCGCATCCATCACCTGCGCGCCGAAGCGGCCATGAAAAGCAGTGCTCGCGGCCTGGAACGCGCCGGTGGTCAGCGACGGGATTACCATGTAGTTGAGTATCTCGGCGACCGGCTGCGGCCCGAACACCATCCGGTAATTTCCTCCGACCGGCCGCTCGCCGCCGCCCAGCGCGAGCGCGCGGGCCACCGCCTCACCTCCGGCTCGCGCCGCCACGCGCTGCATCTCGGCTGCCATCGTGCCGAACGCGGAGGCCGTGCCCTTGGCGCCCAGCGATTCGACGAGGGCGGTCACGCTGCAGCTGAAATGGGCGCCCGCCTCGGCGCGCACGTCATTGAAGCACGAACTTGCGATCGCCATGCGGTCGCGCACTACCGTGACGTCGCCGCCCAGCACGAGGCCCGGCCGCTCCGGATGGCGCGCGGGCTTCGCCGCAAACGCCGCCAGCGCGCCGCGGACAGCGCCCCATGCCGATTCGACCAGCGCGCGGTCGCCGCCGCGCATCAGGCTCGCGGCCGCGGACGCGCGGACCTCCTCTCGCCCGCGCGGGCGCGGCGCATCGGGAAGCCCCGGAAAATGAGGATCGACCAAAGCGGCGCCGCGCGCCCGCGCGAGCGCCGCACGCAGCGCCGCGACGCTCAGGTCCGCGGCCTCGGTGGCGATACCGATCTCGTGCGGGTTGCGGCGCACGACGATGCGCAGGGCGAAACCGTCGGCGCCGTGCGACTTCAGCTCTTCGACGCCACGGCAGGCGATGTCTGAGGTGTAGGCAATGCGGGCGACGCGGTTTTCCGCCGATACGCAATAGATCTCGAATGCGGCCAGGTCGCGCTCGCACGCGAGCATTGCGCGCGCCTCGCGCGCGAAGCCTTTCAGTTCCGCCGCCGATCTCACCGCGGTTTCATCCGCCGCCCAGCCGCGCGCGCGAGCGCAGCGTCGGCCCGCCGTTGGACATACGCTTCACCTGCATCGGCTGGCCCTTGCCGCAGTTGGGAATCGCGATCAGGCGCAGGTCATTGCCCACGGCGTCGATACGCGAGAAGAACTCTTTCGAGTCGGCGATCACGCTCCCGGATCGATACAGGCGCCCGATCCGGCCCTGCTCGATCTCGTAGACGCGGCGCGCCGAGATGCGGAAGTTCTCGCGCGACTCGGCGATCGAGGGCACGGCGCTGCCACAAACGTAGTAGCCGCGTTCGACTTCGCCAATGATGGCGCGCGGATCGGTCTCGCCCGGCAGCAGGAACGTGTTCGACATGCGAATCAGCGGAACATAAAAGACCTCGCTCGCGCGCGCCGATCCGTTGGGCTCGACACCGAGCACCGCGGCGGTCTCGCGCGAGTTGAGAAACCCGCGAAATATTCCGTTCTCGATATGCATCGCGCGCCGGCCGCGCGTGCCTTCGTGATCGTAGCGATAATGGCCGAAGCCGTGCAGCGTGGGATCGGAACAGGCGCTCAACAGCGGCGAGCCGACGCGGCGGCCGACCTCGCTGTCTTTGAGCGAGCGCAGAAACCAGCTTCGTCCAGCGTACGCCGCTTCCATCTTGAGCGCGCGATCGGCTTCGCTCGGATGGCCGACAATTTCGTGCGCGAGCAGCGCATTGAAATGCGGGTCCGTGACCACCGTGACCTCACCGGCGGGCGGCTTGAGCACCGGCGCCGCCGCCAGATCGCGCGCTTCGCCAGCCAGCGCCAGGGCGAAGGTGGTCAGGTCCGGATTGGGCATCAGCTCATCGCGCCAGCCTTCGGCGAGGCATTCGAACCCGCGCTGCTGCCCGATCGAGTCGTAGATCTCCTGATGACCGTCGCCGGACTGCGCGACCACGTAGCAGTCGCCCTGCGAGAAGGAGAAGCATTGGCTGATCAGCGTGTCGTCGCTGCCGATGAACAATTCTTCGCGCAATTCGCTGGTCGCCGCGATCGCGTTGTAGGCGATTTCCGGGCCGAGCTCCGCGACGCGCGCCGAGGCGTCATGGCAGAGACGTCCGAGCGCGTCCGGCGCGAGCGCCCGCGGGTCGCATCGATAGACGGCGGGCACCGCGTCCCGCACCGGCTCGCGCGGCGCGGCCGCCGCGTCCGCCAGGCTTCGCCCGCGCGCGCCGAGCGTCCGCAGGAGCGCGGCCTTCTCGCGCGCTCCGAGTCGCGCGCGCTCATACGCCTCCTCGAGCGCTGCTCGAATCGCCGCGACCGTAGGCTGCGAACGAAGCGCAAGGCGCCCCAGCTCGACCCCCGTCTGAGCCGCGCCGGAGGCGCCCGAGCCTTCGCCGGCGCAAACGCTCACGCAGAAACCCGCGCTCTCGCCCTCCAGCGCCGAGCGCGGCTCGCCGTCCGCAGCTGAACTCGAGCGGCTGAACATGACTTCGAACCGCAGATCGGCGGAGAGCGCCCCGCGATGGGAACGCACGAAGGCGCGCAGCAGGCCCGGGCCGTCGCGCCTGAGCCGTTCAGCCGCGCCGAACAGGTCGCTCGCCGTCATCGGGATCGCTCGCAGTCATCGCCGGTCACGAGGCGCAGGAAGGATTGCGGCGCGGCAGGGCGTCAGAGCACGCCTTCCTGCTTGAGCCGCTCGATCTCGGCCGCGTCGAAGCCGAGATACTGGGCGAAGACCTCGTGGTTGTGCTCGCCCAGCAGCGGCGCGCTGCGCACCTCGACCGGCGAGTCCTCGAGCTTCACCGGACATCCGGGCATCGTGAATTCGCCGCGCACCGGATGGTTGATGGTGGTGATCATCCCGCGCTCACGCAGGTGCGGATCGTTGAGCAGCTCGACGCTGTCGAGCACTTTGCCGCACGGAACGCCGGCTTCGCCGAGGATGCGCATCACGTCGTGCTTGGTGTGGCGGCCGGTCCAGGCATTAATCGCGGCCGTCACTTCCTCGACGTGATGCAGCCGCGAGCGGCGATCCTTGAAGCGCTCATCGCCCGCCATCTCCGGCCGGCCCATCGCCAGGCACAGATTCGTCCACATCTCGGGTGTGGTGCACAGGATATAGACGTAATCGTTTTCGCCGCCGGGCGCGCACTTGTAGGTGTCGGCGGGCGCGCCGGCGGCAATGCGGTTGCCCATCCGCGGCACCGGCTTGTGCGTGATGTAGGTGCCCATCATCGGCACGCGGCAGAAGTTGAGCACCGCGTCCTGCATCGAAAGCTCGACCTTCTGCCCCTTGCCGGTGCGCTCGCGCTGGATAAAAGCGGCAAGCACGCCGACCGCCGCGTGCATGCCCGTGCCGGTGTCGCCGATCGTCGGTCCGGGCTTGAGCGGAATGGTTTCCGGCGTTCCGGTGAGCGCCATCGCGCCGCCCGCGGCCTGGGCGATCATGTCGAAGCTCTTGTACCTGCTGTACGGGCCGTAGGTGCCGAAGCCCTTGATGGTGAGGTAGATCAGGCGCGGATTGATCTCGCGCAGCCGCTCCCATCCAAAGCCCCAGCTCTCGAGGGTGCCGAGCGAGTAATTCTCCGCCAGCACGTCGACCTTCCTGACCAGCTCGACGAAAATTTTCTTGCCGCGCTCGTCCTTCAGATTGAGCGTGATGGAGCGCTTGTTGGCGTTGAGCAGCATGAAGTAATGCGAATCGACGCCGGGCTTTTCCGTCAGTTGCCAGCGTCCCTGCTCGCCACGGCCGGGCGCTTCCAGCTTGATCACGTCCGCACCCAGCCACGCCAGCATCTCGGTGCACGAGGTGCCGGCCTCGAACTGCGTCAGATCGAGCACCTTTAAACCTGAGAGCGCCTTGTCCATACGCGTCCTCCTGCCAGCCCTGCGCGGGGTTGTCTCATCCCTTGTAACGCCTTGCGAGCATGCCCGGCAAGCGAGGGATTTCGCCCGGGCGTGATGCGTGCGCGGGCGCGCTTTGCTAAGAATCGATCGATGTCCAAAGCCGGCGAGCGCCTCGCGCGCATCCGCGAGGAACTCAATCAGAGTTTCCAGGAACGCGCGGAACTGATCGACGGCGCGCTGTGCGCGCTGCTCTCGGGCCATCACGTGCTGATCGTCGGGCCGCCGGGCACGGCCAAGTCGATGCTGGCCGACGAGCTCTGCCGGCGAATCGAGGGGGCGAACTACTTCCAGTGGCTGCTGACCAAGTTCAGCACGCCCGAGGAGATCTTCGGCGCGGTGAGCCTAAGCGGCCTCGAGCACGACGATTACCGCCGCGTCACCGCCAACAAGCTCCCCGAAGCGCACATCGCCTTTCTCGACGAGATTTTCAAGTCCAACTCGTCGATCCTCAATGCGCTGCTGACGATCGTCAACGAGCGGCTCTTCCATAACGGACGCGAGCGGCTGCGCGTGCCGCTGATTACGATGTTCGGCGCGTCCAACGAGCTGCCCGACGAAGAAGAGCTGACTGCGCTCTACGATCGCTTCATGCTGCGCTTCACCGTCGACTATATCGGCGAAGAATTCCGCTTCCTCAAGATGCTCGAGGGCCCGCGCCCGGCGGCGCGCACCATGCTGAGCTTCGCGGAGCTGGACGAGCTGCGCACGGCCGCGGGCGCGGTCGAGGTGCCGGACCGGGTGATAACCGCGATCGCCGAGCTGCGGCGCGAGCTGGCGCGCCAGCAGATCATCGTGTCGGACCGGCGCTGGCGCAACGTGCTCGAGGTGCTGCGCGCGCATGCGCTGCTTTACGGCCGCACCGAGGTGACCGAGGACGACCTCGCTTTCCTCGAGCACGTCCTGTGGAAAGACCCGGAGGAGCATCCCAAGGTCCGCGAGACCATCCATCGCCTGGTCAAGGGTTTCGAGGAGCAGGCGCGCGAGCTTCTGATCCAGAGCCAGGAGCTGAGCGAGTATGCCAACCGCCGATGGGAAAGCGACGAACTGCGCAGCCGCGCGCTGGTCGAGGCGCACACCAAGATCGCGAACATCCTGGTGCGCTTCGACAACCTGCTGCGGGAAGCCGCCGAGTGCGGCCGGCCGGCGAGCGGAGTCGAGGCGATGCGCGCGCAGGCGAGGCACATCCAGCAGTCGATGCTGCGGCGGATCTAGCGCGGCGCGCGAGCGGACCGATGCCCGTCGAGGAAGCCACCCCCGCCATCGTGCTGCGCACGCGCGACTACATGGAGTCCGATCGGATCGTCACGCTGCTCACCGAGCGTGCGGGCAAGCTCGGCGGCATCGCCAAGGGCGCCAAGGCATCGCGCCGGCGCTTCGAACATCGGCTCGAACCGTTTTCGCACGTGATGCTGTACTTTCGCCGCCGCCTGCATGGCCAGCTGGTCTTCATCACCCGTGCCGAGGCCGCGGACCTTCATCCCTTTCGTCTCGAAGACGACCTCGGCCGCCTCGCGCTCGGCAGCTACATGCTGGAGTTGACGGACGCGCTGACCTCCGAAGACGCTGAAGCCGCCGACGCATACCATCTGCTGGCCGAAGCCCTGGCCGCGCTTGCCATAAGCGCCGCTGGCCCTGCCCTGCGGCAGGCCTACGAGCTGAAGCTGTTGCGATGGGCCGGGTTCGGGATGGAATTCGATCGGTGCCGCATGTGCGGTGAAAGCCAGACCGAGGCGGCGGCCGTGTATTTCACGATCGGACGCGGCGGAATCGTCTGTGCGCGATGCCGCGAACGCACGCCCGAGGGCGCAATCCGGCTCAGTCGGGCGAGCGCCGCCGCGCTGGCCATACTGGGGCGCGAACCGCTGGCCAACGCATCCGCGATGCCGGCGGCGGGCGGCGACGGAGCGCTCGCGATTGCGCGCTTCATCGCGTCGGTGGTCGATCGCAAGCTCCGTTCGGTCGAGTTCCTCGACTCGATCGTCGCGCCCGCGCCCCGCGCATAGGTCGATCGCGCGCGGGCCAAAAGCGAGCAACCCGGAGCGGCAGATGAAAGCAATCCAATTCGAGCGGCTGGGCGGCGCCGAGGTGATGCAACTGCGCGAGGTGCCGAAGCCGGAGCTCCAACCGGGCACGATCGTCGTTCGCAACCGCGTAATCGCGCTCAACTTCGGCGACGTCCTGTTCCTGCGCGGCGAATACATCGTCAAGCCCGTATTTCCCGACACGCCGGGCATGGAGGGTGCCGGCGTGGTCGAAGCGGTCGCGCCCGATGTCACGGATATCGCGGTCGGCGCGCGCGTAGCCTATATCGGGATGGGCGCGTACGCCGAGTATATCCGGCTGCGCCGCTCGCGCGCGATCGTGCTGCCCGACGAGATGAGCTTCGAGCAGGGCGCCGCATTTCCGATCGCTGTGCTCACCGCGTGGCACCTGCTGCACAGTTGCCATCGGACCACGCTGGGACAATCGGTGATCGTGCATTCGGCCGCCGGCGGCGTCGGCATCGCGGCCGTGCAGATCGCCAGGGCCGCCGGCGCGCGGGTTTTCGGCACCGTCTCGAACGACGACAAGATCGAGCTGGTGCGGAAATTCGGCGCCGACGAGGTCATCAATTACGAAAAGCACGATTTCGCGGTCGAGGCCCTGCGGCTGACCGCGGGGCGCGGCGTCGATCTCATACTCGACGCGGTCGGCAAACCCACCTTCAACAAGGGCCTCCAGTGCCTCGCGCCGTTCGGCCATCTCGTGCTCTACGGCCGCGCCGGAGGCGTTCCCGACGCGATAAGTCCGATGGTCCTGTTCGGCAAGGCGCTCAAGATAAGCGGCTTCGCGGTGCCGATGGTGTACGCGATGCACGAAATCCATCGCCACGGCCTCGACGACGTTTTCCGCCTCGCGCGCGAGGGCAGACTCGCCGTGCCGATCGGCCGCAAATTCGCGCTGGCGGACGCGGCCGAAGCGATCCGCCATCTGCAGTCGCGCCGGTCAGTGGGAAAACTGCTGCTGATTCCGTAGCCGCCGCGATGTCCGGCAACGCGGCGGCGCGCGCGTCTCAGTCAGCGGCCATGCGCGGGCGGCGCACTCCGCAATGCGGCGCCACGCCCATCCGCTCGTAGTAGCGCTGATGGTATTCTTCGGCGCGGTAAAAGACCGACGCCGGAACAATCCGGGTCACGATTGGCCCGTCGAGTTCGCTCGACTCATCCAGCCGCCTGAGCGAAGCCTCGGCCACCACTTTCTGGCGCGCGTCGTGGTAGAAAATTGCCGACCGATACTGCGTCCCGACATCCATCCCCTGGCGATTGAGCGTGGTCGGGTCGTGGATCTCCCAGAACAGCTCCAGGAGCCGGTCGTACGACACGATCGCCGGATCGTATTCGACCTGGACGACTTCGGCATGCCCTGTCCTGTCGGTGCAGACCTGCGCGTAGGTCGGGTTCCTGAGCCATCCGCCCATGTATCCCGAGGTAACCGCGATCACGCCGTCCAATTCGCGAAACGCGGCCTCGACACCCCAAAAACATCCGGCGGCAAAAGTGGCGAGCTTCTTCCTGGGCATTCGCTTGCTCTTAGTCAGGCTCTGCGATCGACTTCGCCCCCCGGATTTTTTAGATAGATCGTCGCGATCGGTCTGTAAAGTCCGGAAGAAAACGGGGACGCCCGCTTTGGAGGGCGTCCCCGACCAAACATCGACCGTTTTCAGTCGGTCGGTATCAGAGCTTGATGTATACCGTCTTTATTTGCGTATAGAGCTCGAGCGCGTACTTGCCCAGCTCCCGGCCAAAGCCCGATTGCTTGTAACCGCCGAAGGGTGAAATCGGATCGATCGACCCGTAGCAGTTGACCCAGACCGTTCCCGCCTTGAGCGCGCGCGCGACCTTGTGCGCGCGGCCGACATCGCTGGTCCATACCGCCGCGGCCAAACCGTAGTCGGTGTCGTTGCCCTGCAGGACCGCATCGTTCTCGTCCTTGAACGGGATAGTGGCCGCGACCGGACCGAAGATTTCCTCGCGCGCGATGCGCATCCTGTTGTTCACGTCGGCAAACACCGTCGGCTTGACGAAATAGCCCTTGCCCGGCAGCGTCTCGCCGCCGGTGGTGATCCGCGCGCCTTCTTTCTTTCCCAGCTCGAGGTAGCTCTTGACCTTGTCAAACTGCTCTCTGGACACGAGCGGACCCATCATCGTCTTGGGATCCAGGCCGGGGCCCATGGTCATGCCCGCGCTGAACTTCGACAGCGAGTCGTTGAACTTGTCATAGACGTCTTTCTGCACGAAGATCCGCGTTCCCGCGCAGCACACCTGCCCCGAGTTGAAGAACACGCCCATCATCGAGCCCGGCACGGCCTGCTCCATGTCGGCGTCGGGGAAAATGATGTTGGGCGATTTGCCTCCGAGCTCGAGCGACACGCGCTTGAGATTGCCGGCGGACGCCTTAAGGATGATCTTGCCGACTTCGGCCGAGCCGGTGAACGCGACCTTGTCGATGTCCGGATGCTCGGAGATCGAGCTGCCCGCGCCCGGCCCGAACCCGGTGATGATGTTGACCACTCCCTCCGGCAGGCCCGCCTCGAGGATTAATTCGCCCAGGCGCAGCGCGCTCAGAGGCGTCTGCTCGGCGGGCTTGAGAATCACCGTGTTGCCGCAGGCGAGCGCGGGACCGAGTTTCCACGAGGCCATCAACAGCGGGAAATTCCACGGGATGATCTGTCCGCATACACCCACCGGCTCGCGGAGCGTATAGTTGAACATCGACGGGTCGGACGGGTTGGTTTCGCCGTAAATCTTGCTGCACCATCCGGCGTAGTAGCGGAAGGTCTCCGCTGCGCCGGCCACGTCGATCGCGCGCGCCTGGGTTTTGGCCTTGCCGTTGTCCAGCGTCTCGAGTTCGGCCAGCTCGTCGGCGTGCTGCTCGATCAGGTCGGCGACCTTGAACAGGTAGCGGGCGCGCTGATGAGGCCCCATCGTCGACCATTTGCCCTCTTCCAGCGCCTTGCGCGCGGCCTTGACCGCCTCGTCAACGTCGGCCTTGTCGCCCTCGGCGACCAGGGCGAGGACCTCCTCGGTCGCCGGATTCAGCGTCTCGAAGGTCTTGCCCGATTTCGCCGCCAGCCATTTGCCGCCGATCAGCAATTTTTTGGGCGAGGCCTTGAGGAAGTCCAACGCCGCGCTCGAGACCATGCCCCGGCTCGCGCTCTCCATTGACGGTGTCGATGCTGCCATTGTCCAAACTCCTTTGCGCTAGATTGCTGTTTTCTGACTTGCGCCCGCGTCAGTCCGACGGGCCGCCGCTTGAACGCTCGTCTTTCGGCGACGGGCGGTCTACGAGTTGATACGGGCCACGATCTGCCCCATGCGCGAGGTGTCGTAGGCGCAGAGCTGACTCACTTCGCCGGCAAAGCTGCGAGAACTCAGCGCGTCCAACATCGCACGCACCGGGGACGAGTCCATCTCGCGTTCCAGGATAACCAGATCATAGCGCTCTTCGCGCACTCGGACAAAACCCAGACCCCAGGCCTCGGCCGCAACCCGCAAGCTCAATCCCGCGTCGGCCTCATCTGCGGCGATCGCCGCCGCAACTTCTAGGTGCCCCCTCAATTCGCGATCGTAACCGGCAATCCGACGAGGCGCGACGCCAAGACCGGCCAAGGCGCGATCGAGCACGACGCGCGCCCCCGAACCGGGCTCGCGATTGACGATGCGCAATCCGTGCCGCGCCAGGTCGGCCATGCCGCGCAGGCCGAGCGGATTGCGCGGCTTCACCGCGAGCCCCAACTCCCAGCGCGCGAAATTGACCACCAGCGCGCGCCGCCGGCCGATCGCGTGGCGCACCGCGTCCAGATTGTCCTCACCTCCGCGACCGTCGCACAAATGCACACCCGCCGCATGCACGTGCGCCGCGACCAGCGCGGCCAACGCGCGGCCACTGCCCTGCGCGATCGGAGCAAGGATCGCGGGCGCGCGATGACGGACCATCCACTCGCCCAGGATCGTCACCGCCGGGTCGCATCCGGCAAGCAGCAGCGTGGCGTCAATCTCCTGCGCCGAGCGCAGCGGCGCCACGCGGGCGCGGCGGCCGGCGGCGTGCCGCAGCACGCCGCCGGCCGCCGCCAGACGCATCGCCGGGGGCGGCTGCGCGAGGGCCACCAGCCGTCCGCCGACGCGCCCGAGCGCAACTGCGCCGGGGCGCGCCTGCAACGCGGCAGCCGGCGCGGGCCGCCGGGCCGCCGCCGCGGCGCCGACCGGCGCATCGGCGGCGGCCCAGTCGACCTCCAGCAGTTCGGGCGCGCGCTCGGCGCGCCCGAACAGCGCCTCGACGCTCGCGCCCAGCTCGCGCGCGAGCGCGAGCGCGGCGCCGACGCCGGGCTGATAGAGGCCGGCCTCGATCGCGCCCAAGGCCTGGCGCGAGAGGCCGGCACGCCGGGCAAGCTCGTCCTGGGTAAGGCCGCGCGCGAGACGCGCACGCCGCACTTCGGACGCGAGCGCGGAGTTCGCTATATTGCTTGTCATGACGCCCGCATAATGGCATAAGGTCCGGATTATGAAAATGTCCGTTGTGTGCTCCCGAACATCCCGACTGCGCGCGGCGGGTGCCGCACTTACGCTCCTCCTTTGCTGCTCGATTGCCACGCTCGCCGACCCACAGACGACCGCGAGCGCCTCGGCCGTGGCCTCCAGCCCTCGCTCTTCGGTTATGGATCCGCTGGTTCAATATTTCGCTGACTGGTTTCCACGCGTCACCCGCATCCAGAGCGAACAGCCCCACTGGGTGACGCCGCTGCTAACCGTGACGCCACGCCTGGAAGAAGAGTTCCGTTACGACCAGCTGTGGCAGGCGCAACCGCACGGCAAGGCGCTCGATAACTTCGGCGCGAACAAAGGCCTCGAGTTGATCCCGTTTCAGAACACCGAGATCATTCTCGGAGTCCCGGGATGGATCGCGCACAACGGCGCGCTGCCGCACAAGCCCAGGCCCGGCAAAAAGCCCGGACCGAAACCCGCAACCGACGGATGGGCCGATGAAACGTTTCTCATCAAGTACCGCATCCTTTCCGCCAACCAGGACAACGGCGACTACATCCTGACCGCCTTCATGGGCTTCACGGTGCCGACCGGCGACGATGGCAACAGCGCCGGCCATACGATCTACACGCCGACCGTCGCGTTTGGTAAGGGCTTCGGCAATTTCGACTTTCAGAGCACCGTCGGCGTTGCGATTCCAAACGGCGGGATGGATCGACTCTCGATGCCGCTCAGCTGGAACACCGCATTCCAATACCGTGTAATGAGATATTTCTGGCCGGAGCTCGAATTCAATTACACCTGGTTCACGCTGGGCGAGAATACCGGCAAGAATCAGCTCTTCATAACCCCCGGATTGATCGTCGGACGCATCCCGATTCACGGCCGCGTGGGACTGACCTGCGGTGCCGGTTATCAGATCGCTGCGACACACCATCCCGCCTATAACCACGCGGTGGTCGCCAGCGGACGCATCCCGTTCTAGGAGCGGACGCTGATGACGACCAGGTTTCGGCGCGGGTCCGTCGCCGTTGCGGCCGCGGCCCTGCTGCTGCTTATCGCGCGGATCGGCGGCGCGGATTCGCTCACGCCGCTCGAGGTCGCGTACGCGGGTTCGATGGGCTCGATGATGGACGGCGGGATCCGTCCCGAGATCGCGAAAGCGCTCGGTGCCGAACTGCGCGGCCGCGCCCAGGGCTCGACCGGCCTGGCCAACCTGATCGTCGCCGGCAGCATCCGGCCCGACGTGTTCATCGCGGTCACGCCCGAGCCGATGCGCATCGTGCTTGCGGCGCGCAAGGCGATGCGCGCCGATCCGATCGCACGCACGGAGATGGTGATCGCGTACAGTGGGCAGAGCAAATACGCGGCAGCGCTCGGCAAGGCCGGCAGCGCGGGCGCGGCGCCGTGGTGGCGGATTCTGCAGAGTTCCGGGTTCCGCTTCGGCCGAACCGATCCGAATGCCGATCCACTGGGGCTGAATGTGATCTTCACGATGCAGCTGGCGTCGGCTTACTATCATCAGCCGGACTTGGCGGAAAAAATCCTCGGGCAACACATCAACCCAAGCCAGATTTTCCAGGAGCCTCAGCTAATGGCGCGGCTGCAGGCAGGCCAACTCGACGCCGCCGCCGCATACAAGACCCAGCCATCGGCGCTCGGTTTGCCTTTTATCGAGTTGCCGGCCGAGATTAACCTCGGACACGCAACCATGGCGCAGCAGTACCGGCGGGCGAGCGTAACGCTCAACGGCAAGGCGCGCCGCCCTTCTCCGCTGGTGTTTTATGCCGCGGTGCTGAACGACGCGCCCCATCCGGCGCTGGCAAAACGATTTCTCGGCTGGCTCAACAGCGTGCCGGCGAAGCGGATTCTCACGCAATACCGCTACGATACCCCCGGCGACGCTGTGCCGCTAATGCCGTAAGGTACGCTTTCGTGCATTCATTTAGTGGTTCGCGTTACTGGCCCCGAATCGGCATGCTGGCGTTCACGCTGGCATTGCTCTATCCGCTCGTCGGCCTTGGCGCGCCGGTGGGCCATTGGCGTTGGGACGGGAGCATCCCTGGCTCGACGATGTCGGCGGTCGATGTTTCGCTGGTGCTGACGGGTATCGCGCTGGTGCTCGACGTCATCGTGGGTACGCCGGTCGCGTGGTACCTGTCGCGCGCTTCGGGCCGGGACACGATCCTGTGGGAGGCGGCGGTGCTGATTTCGGTGCTGATGCCGCCGCTTGCGCTCGGGATTCTGCTGTCGCTGGCGTTCGGCCCCTCGATGGAGCCCGGAGCGTGGCTGCTGCGCCTGGGACTGCCGACCAGCAACAGCCCGATCGCTTTCGTCGCGACCCAGTTCTACGTGAGCGTCGGCTATTACATCGTGGCCGCGCGCGCCGCCATCGCCGGCGTCCCCATCGACCTGGAGCGGACGGCAGCGCTGCTCGGGCTGCGGCCATGGCAGGTTTTCCGGCGCATCACATTTCCGCTCGCGCGCCTCGGCTTCGCGGCGGCGGTGAGTCTCGCCTGGGTGCGCGCGCTGGGCGAGTTCGGGGCGATCGTGGTCACTTCTTACTATCCGAGCGGGATGCCGGTGCAGATCTGGATCAATCTCCAGGACGCCGGGATGTCCGCGGTAATGCCGCTGCTGCTGATCTTCCTGCTGATCGCGCTGCCGCTGCCATGGGCTATCCACCTGCTGGCGCAAAGGCGAGGCTCCGATGCCCACGCTTGAGGCGCACATCGTCAAGGCGCGCCGAAGGTTCCGCCTCGACGTGGAGCTTCGGCTGGAACAGGGTCAGCGCCTGGCGCTGTTCGGCGCGTCGGGAGCCGGCAAAAGCACTGTGCTGTCGTGCCTGGCCGGAATCGAGGGTCCCGACGCCGGGCGGATTCGGCTCGGCGACACGATCCTGTACCCGCCGAACCTGCCGCTCCATCGGCGGCCGATCGCCTATCTGACTCAGAACGACTGGTTGTTCCCGCATCTGAGCGTGGGCGCGAACGTCACTTTCGGTCTGCGTGGACACGAGACCAATGGCGCGGGACCATGGCTCGAGGAACTCAAGGAGCGCCTCGCGCTCGGACCGCTGTGGAACGAGCGCGCGCGAGAGGTTTCAGGCGGCCAGGCGCGGAAAGTCGCGCTCGCCCGGATGCTCGCGCGCCGGCCGCCGCTGGTGTTGCTCGATGAGCCGTTCACCGCGCTCGACCATCCCGCCATCCACGATCTCGTGGATGCGATTTTGAAATGGCAGGCTGAACTCGGCTTTACCTTGATCGCCGTCGATCACCGCAATCAGATTCTCGAGCGTCTGTGCCCCCGCGCGGCGGCGATCGAGGACGGCCGCATCGTGCAGGAGGGCCCCTGGGCCGAGCTCGAGGACGCGCCCGCGACGCCGACACTCGCGGCCCTGCTCGCGCCATGATGCGGCCGGGATGCGCCTGGTACTTGCTCGCGGCGTATCGCGCGCGCCACGGCATCGAAACGAGACGAATTGGCCGCGCGCAGGCGTTCAGTCTTCGATTATCCGCGGCGGCCTGAAGCTGCCGCCCTGATGTTCGACCAGCACGATGCCGCAATTGAGCGGCACATGCGCGTCCTCCCAATGGCCCGCCAGATGCGCCCACATCGTGAGCATCACGCCGCCATGGCTGACCACGACAAGCTCGTCCTCGCCCGCGCGGTCGGCGAGGCGCTCGAGGATCGGTGCGACGCGCACCCGCACGTCCTCGTAACTTTCGCCGCCCTGGGGGCGCCACAGCCACGCCTTCTCGGTCTCGAACGTCGGATCGTCACGCACCGCGTCGTACGGCTGCCCGCGCAAATAGCCGAAGTGCCGTTCGTACAGCCCCGGCTCGACCTCGACCGGCAAGCGCAGCGCCGCGGCGATTATCTCGCCCGTCTCGCGCGCGCGGGCGTAGGGGCTGGTGATGACCAGGCGCGGATGGAACCGGCGCGCGATGCGCCGCGCGGCCTGCGCCGCCTGTTCGCGTCCCAGGTCGGTCAGCGGCGCGTCGGGCGTGGTGGTGAAGCGGCGATCGCGATTGCCCTCGCTCTCGCCGTGGCGAACCAGGATCAGCTTGCCCATCGTGGAATCTTGCAATCAGGCGGTCTTCGGGGCTTTTCCCCGGTCCGCGCTCAGCTCTTGCTCGTGCCGCCGCCCTCGGAGCCGCCGCTGGCGCGGCGCATATTGTAGAACGGCTCGAACAGATCGATCGGCACGGGAAAGATGGTGGTCGAATTGTTTTCGGCCGCAATTTCCTTGAGCGTCTGCAGGTAGCGCAGCTGAAGCGTCACCGGGCTCTTGTTCATTATTTCCGCCGCCTCGGCCAGGCGCTGCGCGGCCTGGAACTCGCCCTCGGCCGCGATTATCTTGGCCCGCCGCTCGCGTTCGGCCTCGGCCTGGATCGCGATCGCGCGCTGCATATCCTGCGGCAGGTCGATGTTCTTGAGTTCGACCAGCGTGACCTTGACGCCCCACGGCTCGGTCTGGGCGTCAACGATCTCCTGGATGCGCGCGTTGAGCTTGTCGCGCTGGCCCAGCAACTCGTCGAGTTCGGTCTGCCCGCCGACCGAGCGCAGCGTGGTCTGAGCGAGCTGGCTGGTGGCGAACAGGTAGTTGGCGACCTCGGTCACCGCGCGCGACGGGTCGAGCACGCGGAAGTACAGGACCGCGCTTACCTTGATGGTCACGTTGTCGCGCGTGATCACGTCCTGCGGCGGAACGTCGAGCGTGACCGTGCGCAGGTCGATCCGCACCGAGCGCTCGAGGACCGGAATGACGAAGATCACGCCCGGCCCGCGAAACGGCGTCAGCCGGCCGAGCCGGAAGACCACCGCGCGCTCGTACTCGTTCAGAATTTTGAGCCCGCTGAGCAGGATGGCGACGCCGATCACGATGATTATTCCCAATGCCGGTCCCATGCGTTCTCCCCCCCCCGCGCGTCATTGTGCCGCGCGCTGTTTGTCGGCGCATACTTCGATTTCCAGCCCGCGCACCGCCACTATGCGCGCCCGCGCTCCGACCTCGAGCCGCTCGCGGCTCACTGCGCGCCAGTGCTCGCCATGGACGAAGACGCGGCCGGGCGCGCCCGGCGCGATTGCCTCGCGCACCTCGCCGATTTCTCCGACCAGGCCCTCGCGGCCGGTGGTGGGTCGCCGCCGCCGTTCACGCAAGATGACCCAGCCCAGGCCGAGGATGACCGCGCTCATCGCCACCGCCGCCCCGGCAATCATACCGCGATTCACCTCGAGATTGGTCTCGGCGCTGTCGAATAGAAACAGCGATCCGATCACAAACGCGATCACGCCGCCGATGCCGAGCACGCCGAAGCTGGTTATGAACACCTCCGCGATCAGCATCGCGATTCCGAGCACCAGCAGCAGGAACCCGGCGAGATTGATCGGCAGAAGCTCGAACGAGGCCAGCGCGAGCAGCAGACATATCGCCCCCGCCACGCCCGGCAGATAGAACCCGGGATGGCCGAACTCGAAGTAGATGCCGACGATGCCCGCGAGCATCAGCAGGTACACCACGTTGGGGTCGGCGAGCACGTTGAGCAGCGCCTGACCCGGCGTCATCCGCAGGCGGCGGACCGCAGCGCCGGCGAGATTGAGCTTGACCGTCCCGCGCCCGCCGCCCAGCCTGACCTCGCGCCCCGAGGCCTGCACGAGCAGGTTCGGCAGGTCGGGCGCGACGATATCGATCACGCCGCGCCTGAGCGCCTCGGCTTCGCCGATCGCCGCGCTCTGACGCACTGCCTGCTCGACCCACTGCTGATTGCGGCCGCGCTGGCGCGCGACGCTCCCGGCAAACGAGGCGGTGAAGTTTTCGATCTTCTGACCGACCGCGCCCTTGATCTCGGTGCCGGCCTCGCCCACCGGATGCGCTGCGCCAATCGTCGTTCCCGGCGCCATCGCGGCGATCGCCGCCGCCTCGGTGACGAACGTGCCCGCCGACGCCGCGCTCGCGCCCGAGGGAAAAACGTAAACGATCGTCGCGACCGGAGCGTTGAGCAGATCCTTGACGATGCGCTGTGCCGTGCCGAGCAGGCCGCCGGGCGTGTCCAGCTCGATCACGACCGCGCCCGCGCCGCGCGCCTCGGCGTACTCGATTCCGTGCTCGATGAAGCCGGCAACCGCCGGATTTATCGAGCCGTTGATCCTGAGCAGGCATACCCAGGTCCCCGCGGGTGCATTTTCGGCCGTCCCCGGCGCAGGCGTCGAGAGCGCCGCTGCGGCGGCGCTTGCGGACGCGCGCGACCTCAGCCTCGCGCCCGGCCGTTCGCGATCGTCAGCACGGGCAAGTGTCAGCAGACCGAGCAGCAGCGAACAGAAGATCAGCGCGGCGCGCCGCATCGGCGGCCGCGCCGCGAATGCGCCGGTCGCGCGAGGCGATCTCATCGCGAGCTGCCGCGCGCGGGCAGCGGAATCCCGAGCAGCTTCATCACTTCCTGAATATCCAGCCACACGAGCCGCTTCTCGCCGGGGCTGCGCAGCAGGTACGCCGGATGAAACGTCGGCATCAGCTTGATCCCGCGGTACTCCTGCCAGTTGCCGCGCAGCCGGCTGATCGGCGTCTTCACCTTGAGCAACGCCTGTACCGCGAAGGTGCCGAGCGCGACGATCGCGCGCGGACGTACGAGATCGATCTGCCGCATCAGGAACGGCTCGCAGCTTGCGACCTCGTCCGGCTCGGGATTTCGATTGTCCGGCGGGCGGCACTTGATCACGTTGCAGATATAAACGTCGGCGCGCCGCAGTCCCATCCCGCGCTCGATGATATCCGTCAGCAACTGGCCCGCCCGGCCGACGAACGGTTCGCCGCGCGCGTCCTCGTCGGCGCCGGGCGCCTCGCCGACGAACATCAGGTCGGCCTCGGGATTGCCGACGCCGAACACAAGATTAGTCCGCAGCGGCGCAAGCTTGCATCGCTTGCAGTCGCCGATGAAGCTGCCCAGCTCCGGCAGCGTCGCGGTCTTCTCGAGCCCCGGATAGGCCGAAAACGGTTCGACCGGCGCCGGCGCAGGCCGGGGCGCAAGCCTCGCGGGCAGAACATCGGAGGCGCAAGGGACGACTGTGGCGGCGGCCACCTGGCTCGCGCCCCTGCTCCTCTCCGCGGGCAGCCCCTCCAGCCCCTCTTCGGCAAGCTGGTCCAGGTAGTCACGCACTGAATCGAGCATCAGGCGGCGGTGCTCTGGCGCGCTCAGGTCGCGGCTCATAACATCAAGCGGAACGCCCGAGCGCGCCGCCGGGCGCATTTATGCTGTTGGCAGGTGTGATCGGCTTCGTAATCGCTTTCATCGCGCTTAGCGCGCCGCCGGCATTCGCCTGGGGCCCGGTCACGCATATCGCCCTCGGCGCGCAGGTGCTTGCGAGCGTTAGCACCCTGGAAGAGCCGCTTCAAGCCATCCTGCTGGCGATGCCCGATGCGTTCCTGTACGGCTCGCTCGCGCCGGATATTGTACAGGGAAGGCGCCTGCAAAGCCGCTTGCGGCGGCATTCGCACAACTGGTCAACCGGCTTCGGCCTGCTGAGCGCGGCGCGCGGCAGCGAAGAGCAGGCGTTCGCGCTCGGCTACCTGGCGCATCTGGGCGCCGACGTCGTCGCGCATAACTTCTACCTGCCGACGCGCTGGATCGGCCGCTTCAACTCGGCCATCGCCAGCCATATCCTGAGCGAGGCGCGCTTCGATTCGATGCAGGACGCGATGCATCGCGAAACCCTGCTCAGACTGATGGGGCTCGACTTCCGCGGCCTCGACCGCAAGCTGCGCGGTCAGATCGACTCACCCCTGCTGCCGTTCCGCGCCCAGAAACGGATCTTCGAGGGCGGGATGCGTCGGATCCGCGAATGGCACCGCGTGGTCGCCGCGATCGGCCGCGTCAAGGCGAGCGATCGCCAGGACGTCGAGGTCTTCTGTACCGCGTCCTGCTCGGCCATCGACGGCCTGTTGCGCGACGGCGACGAGGCGCCGGCCTGCCGCTTTGACCCCATGGGTCAGCGGGCGCTGCGCAATGCTCAGCGCGCGCGGCGCACCTTGCAACGCCTGGCGCGGATGGGTCCCGAGACCGGGCGCGCCGCCCGCCAGCTCGCAAACTCCACGGTCGAAGAACTTCAGACGCATCTGCGCCAGGTGCCTTTCGGCGGTCCCACCGAGCCTTCGTAGTTCTCGTTCGCCGCGGATCCGAGCGCTTGTGAGATGCGCGCGTTCGGTGTTATCACGGCGACGCGGCATCAGTTCCGGCAGGGGATCCACGATGACAAGCGAAAATACTTCGCCTCACATGCTGTCCGGCATACGCGTGCTGGATTTCACGCAATACCTGGCCGGTCCAACGGTAACGCGCTTCATGGCCGAGATGGGCGCGAACATCGTCAAGGTCGAGCAGGCGCCGATGGGCGACCCGGCGCGGCTGCTGCCGGCGGTGCGCGACGGCCGCAGCGCCTATTTCGTCCAGCAGAACCGCGGCAAGCGCAGCCTCTGCGTGGACTTCTCGAAGCGCGAGTCGCTCGACCTTATCCGCGAACTCGCTAAAAAAGCCGACATCGTAGTCGAGAACTACGGTCCAGGCGTGATGGAAAAGCGCGGGCTCGATTACGCCTCGCTAAGCCGGCTCAACCCGCGCCTCATCATGGCGTCGATCTCGGCCTTCGGCCGCAAGGGGCCGCTTTCGCACAAGGTCGGCTACGATTTCATCGCACAGGCATTCTCAGGACTGATGCACATGACGGGCGACCCGAACGGGCCGCCGATGTTCGTCGGTCTGGGCATCGGCGATCAGTCGGCCGGCGTGCATGCCTTCTCGGCCATCGGCTACGCGCTCTTTTATCGCGAGCGCAGCGGCGTCGGCCAGTACATCGACATCGCCATGGTCGACACGCTCTATCACATGCACGAAGCCAACATTCAGGTATGGTCAACAACCAACGGCGAGTTCGTGCCCAAGCGGATGGGCTCGCAGCACGAACTGGTCAGTCCATGCGGGTCATTCAAGGGCCCACAGGGCTACATCGTCGTCCTCGTGCTGGATCGGCAGTGGCCGGCGATGGCGCGAGCTATGGGCCAGCCCGAACTGATAGAGGATCCGCGGTTCGCAACGATGCGCGATCGCGCGAAGAATCGCTTCGAGCTCGCCGCGCTGGTCGAAAAATGGATGCAGGCGCAGCCCTCGGACGAAGCGGTCTTGAAGATTCTCGAAGAGCATCGCGTCGCCGCCGCGCCGGTGATGACCGTGGTGGATACCGTGAGCCATCCGCACTACAAGGCGCGCAACATGATCCGCAAGGTCCCCGACCGCATCCTGGGCGAGGTGATGATTCCCGGCTTCCCGCTCAAGTTCTCGGCCTTTCCCGAAGAACTCAACCTGCAGGCGCCCTTGCTCGGCGAACACGGCGGCGAGATTCTGCGCGAGCAGCTCGGCATGAGCGAGTCGGAGGTCGCAAAGCTCAGGAGCGCGGGGATTCTCTATGCGGAAAACAAGTAGGGGCCGAAGGCGCGGCTGACACGGCCGGCTCACGTCGGAATTTGACATTCGAGCCGCACTGGAGCACCTAAACTCGTAAGCAAGCTTGGGGAGGAACATCAATGAAGGTCGGCTATTTTCCGTGTACCCAGGACCCGCCCAACGGCGCGAACATCGGCGGCGTGCTGCGCGAGGCTATCGTCGAGGCGCAGGTCGCCGAGGAAAGCGGCTTCGACAGCTGCCTGTTCAGCGAACACCATCAGCAGGAAGACTGCTACATCCCCAACGTCATCCTGATGGCCGGGATGGTCGGGGTGTGCACCAAAAAGATCAAGGTCGGCACCTGCGTCACGCTGATCCCGCTGTGGCATCCGGTGCATGCGGCCGAAGATGCCGCGATCGTCGATCAGATAACCGGCGGCCGCATGATCCTGAGCGTCGGCGTCGGTTACCAGGAGCGCGACTTCAGCGCCTTCGGGCTCTCGATCAAGGAGCGCGCTGGCCGCAGCGAGGAAGGCGTCGAGGTGCTCAAGCGCTGCTGGGAGCAGGAGCGCTTCTCCTACAGCGGCAAGTTCTACCAGCTCGACAACGTCATGATCACGCCCAAGCCGCTGCAGAAGCCACGGCCGCCGATCTGGATGGCCGCGTGGAGCGACGTGGGAATCAAGCGCGTGGCGAGAATCGCCGACGCCTGGATCACTTCACCGCTTGAACATGTGAAGGTGATCAAGCGCTTCGCCGATCTCTACCGTGCCGAGTGCAAAAAGCACGGCAAGAAGCCGTACCTGGTCCTGATGCGCGACATGATGGTGGCGGAAACGATGGACGCGGCGCGGCGCGAGAGCGGTCCGCTGATGTACACGCACAAGTTCTACTACCGCAACAACGGCTACGCGCCCGACGAGGTGCTGGCCAAGGTCAAGTCCGAAGACCAGTGGACGATCGACGTGGCCGCGCCCAACCGGCTCATCGTCGGCTCGCCCAGCGATTGCCTTGAACAACTGCAGATGTGGCAGCGCGAAGTGCAACCGGACTACCTGGTGCTGCGCATGCGCCATCCGGGCGGCCCCTCGCACGAGCGCACCAAGCAGGCGATTCACACCTTCGGCAAAGAGATCGGACCGAAGCTCTAAACAGCGTCTGTGGGGGACCAGCGCGGGACGGCGGCCAATGCAGCCCCGTCCCGCGCGCTTTTTCTAGCGCACGGCGCGCAGCGCGCGGCGGCCGGCCTTGGCTGCGCGCACGGCCAGCAGCCGATCGAGGATGACGTCGGCGACCTCGTCCTTGCTGAGCTTGGGATGCTCGACCGCGCGGCCGTCTTCGCCGACGATCGTGACCACGTTGGTGTCCACGGCGAAGCCGGCGTCGGCACGTGAGACGTCGTTGGCCACTATGAAATCCAGCCGCTTGCGGCGTAGCTTTTCGGCGGCGTTTTCCTCGAGGCCCTGGGTCTCGGCGGCAAAGCCGATCACGATGCGCGAGCCCTTGCGCGCGCTCAGCCGCGGCATTTCATCCGCGATACCCTCGAGCTCGAGCGTCATCCCGCGCGCGTTTTTCTTGATCTTGTGCGCCGCTGGCGTGCGCGGGCGGAAGTCCGCCACCGCCGCCGCCATCACCAGCGCCGTACTCCAGGGAAAATTGCGCGCGGTCGCGTTCAGCATCTCGGCCGCGCTCACCGTATCGATGCGCTCGACGCCGTGCGGCGTTGCGAGCGGCGACGGGCCGGCGATGAGCCTGACACTCGCGCCGCGCCGCCACGCCGCGCGCGCGATCGCGAAGCCCATCTTGCCGGTCGATCGATTCGAGACGAAGCGCACCGGGTCGATCATCTCCTGTGTCGGGCCCGCCGTCACCAGGATGCGCTCGGCGCCAAGGTCGCGCGCCGAGAGCATCCGCTGCAGTTCCTCGACGATCGCCGCCGGTTCGGGCAAGCGCCCCTTGCCCTGATAGCCGCACGCGAGATCGCCCGAGGCGGGCTCGACAACCGTCACCCCGCGCGAGCGCAGCCGGGCCAGGTTTTCGACCACGGTCGGATGGGCGTACATGTGCACGTTCATCGCCGGCGCAAAGGCGATCGGACATTGCGCCGCCAGCAACACAGTGGTGAGAAGGTCGTCGGCGATGCCGGTTGCGGCCTTGGCAATCACGTCGGCGGACGCCGGCGCGATCACGATCGCGTCGGCGCTGTCGGCGAGGCGGATATGGCCGATTTCGGATTCCTCGGTGAGGCTGAAGGTGTCGGTCGCAACCGGATTGGCGCTCAGCGTCTGCAGCGTGAGTGGCGTGATGAACTGCGCGGCATTGCGCGACATCATCACGCGCACCCGTGCCTGCTCGCTGACCAGCAAACGCACGAGTTCGGCGGCTTTGTAGGCGGCGATACCGCCGCATACGCCCACTACGATCGTCTTGTCCTTGAGCGCGCCCATCGTGGACCGATTCTACGGCGCCGCTGCACCGCGGAGAAAGGGGGTGGCGCGCAAGCGCCGACACCGGCGCCCGGCTGCGGACGGCGGCTAGCGTTCGATCTCGCCGCTGATGAATTTCTCGACACGCTCGCGCGCGATATCGTCGGGAATCTGACGCGGCGGATGCTTCATCGTGTAGGCGGCGATCGAATACAGCGGCCCGCCGATCTTACGATCGCGCGCGAGCTTGAGGCAGCGAATCCCGTCGATCACGACCCCGCCCGAATTGGGCGAGTCCTGCACCGACATCCGAAGCTCCAGCTCGATCGGGATGCCGGCGAAGCCTTCGCCCTCGATGCGCAGAAAGCAGACCTTGTTGTCGCGCTGCCAGGCCACGAAATCCGACGGTCCGATATGCACGTCCGCGTCGGGCAATCGCTCGGGCATCACGCTCTGCACCGCCTCAGTCTTGGACTTGCGCTTGGAACCCAGGCGCGAGCGGTCGAGCATGTTGAGAAAGTCGGTATTGCCGCCGGTGTTGAGCTGGTAAGTGTGCCGCACCTTGATTCCGCGATCGGCGAACAGCTTCATGATCGTGCGATGCAGTATGGTCGAGCCGAGCTGCGACTTGACGTCGTCGCCGATCACCGGAATTTTGCGTTCGGTGAATTCGGCCGCCCACTTTTCATTCGAGACGATGAATACCGGCATGCAGTTGAGCAGGCTCACCCCGGTGGTGAGACAGGCGCGGGCATAGCGCTCGACCGCCCTCTGACTGCCGACCGGAAGGTAACACAGCATCACCTCGGCCCCGCTCTCGCGCAGGCGCCGCTCGATATCGACCGGCTGTTCGCGCGCCGGGACGAAGCTCCATTCCGGCGGATACTGAGACATATGCTCGGCCACGCCGTCGTGGATCTCGCCCATTTCGACGGTGACGCCGTAGCGCGGCAGATCGCGCCATATGGTGATGGTGTTGTTGGGTGGCGCGAAGCAGGCGTCCTCGAGCGGCCGACCAACCTTGCGCGAATCCACGTCAAAAGCGCATGCGACCTCGATATCGCCTGGCTTATACCCGGCGAGGTCGTAATGCATCAGGCCGACCGGGCTCGACTGCGCCTTGGCCGGGGCATGCTTATAGAACTCGAGTCCCTGGAGGAGAGAGGATGCGCAGTTGCCCACTCCAACGATCGCTACGCGAATCTTCGCCATGTCCCTCTTCTCAATTCACCCCCGGTTGCGCGCAGGTATCGTCCGGGGATGACCCGCGCGGTGCAGCCCCGAAAGATAAGCGGAACTGATAGTGCCTGAGTTTTTATAGGAGCGCGGCAGCAAAGTAAATTGGCCTGGAACCGGTTGCTCACAGCCGCCACGGGCCGCTTTGCGCCCCTTGGCGGGTCTCGGACTCAACGATCTTAGCTCCGCGCCGCGAACCCATGCCAGTAATCACCTGACCCTCAATGATGGCTTCCGGTTTTCACTGCGAGCGGGCCGCCGCAGCCTCCCGCGCTGCGCGCCACGCTTCCAGCAATTGCTCGATGAGTGACGACGCGGGCTCTTCGCACGCGACAGACCGCGATTTGCGGGCGGCGCGCGACATACCGTCGCCTGCCGCCGGACGGCTTCGCGCGCTAATCCTTGGGCATCGCGGCCAGGACAGCTTGCGCCACTTGCATGAAGGCGTGGCTCGCCGGATGCTCGGGATTCGTGAGCACAATGGGCCTGCCCGCATCGCCCGCCTCGCGCACCGCGAGCTCGATCGGTATCCGCGCGAGCAGCCGCGTGCTCTCCTCCATTGCGAGCTTCGCTCCGCCCCCGGAACCGAACAGTTCGTCGCGTTCGCCGCACTCGGGGCAGACGAAGCCGCTCATGTTCTCGACCACCCCGATCAACGGGCAGTGCAACTGATTGAGCATTTTGACCGCCCGCGCCGCGTCCAGCAGGGCGACATCCTGCGGCGTGGTCACGATCACGGCCCCGTCCAGCGCCACCTGCTGAGCGAGCGTGAGCTGTGCATCGCCGGTGCCCGGAGGCAGGTCCACGACGAGAAAATCCTGGGTGCCCCAGAGTGTATCCGTAAGGAACTGGCGCACCGCGCCCATCACCATCGGGCCGCGCCAGATGACCGGTGACTTGTCGGTGAGGAAAAAGCCCATCGAGATGAGCTTCACGCCATAGCGCTCGACCGGATAAAAATTCTGCCCGCCGGCGCTCTTCGGCCGCTCCCCGCCCGCACCGAACATCAGCGGCACCGACGGCCCATAAATATCGGCATCCATCAGCCCTACGGACATACCGAGCCGATGCAGGGCCATGGCCAGGTTGACCGCGACGGTCGATTTGCCGACGCCGCCCTTGCCGCTCAGCACCGCGACCACGTAGCGCGTGCCCTGCAGACGCACGCGTCCGGTCTTTTCCCCCAGCTCGGCCTCGAGCTTGCGCAGCTTGATCTCGACGCGCGCCACGCCGAGTTCGCGCTTGAGCGCGGCGCCGATCGCGCTCGCCAGCTCGTGCGTCACGCGCTCGTTGGCGGATGCCTGCCGCACGATCACGGCGAAGCCGCTTTGCGCTTCGAGCGGTTCGAGCGCCTCGATGATGCCGAGCGACACGACGTCGGTCGCGTAGCCGGGATAGTTCACGCGCCGCAGCGCATCCAGCGCCGCCTCCACGCTTGCCGATCTTGCCACGCGACAATTATTTCAGAAGCCGCGACGGGCGCGAAGCGCCGGTTGGAACCCCGAACGCTTCAGGTGCGGCAAACCCGTTGGATAAGCCGATCAGGGAGCGGCGGCCGAATCAATCCGGGTATCCGCCCTGCGCGTGCCCAGCGCTTGCTTGAATTCCCTGCGGCTTATCTGCAATGCGATCAACAGCGGCGAGACCACGCGTTCGATGAACGCGCGGGGACTTATCCCGCTTCCGGACGTTCGCAGCCGTTGTTGATAGTCTGCGATGAGCCCGTCGCCGGGCATTTTGAAGCACGAAAGAACGTGCGCCAGGTCGGCAATCGTTGCTGCTCGGTCCTGCGCGAGTTCCAGTCCGATGATGGCCCGGTAGAATCCCGCGTGCGCGGCTTCATCGCGCCCGACCAAGTGAAAGATCGTCTCGAGCACGGTGTCGCCCGCGCTGCGCGCCTTGTCCCTCTGCAGCCTGTAGGCAACGTAGGTGACGGCTTCCTGGAGAGCTCCGTAGCATGCCATCTGGCGCCAGGTTTCGAACGGTAGTGTCCAGGTTTTGGCGAATACGCTCGCCTCGAGGGCCTCGACCTCGGCTTCCGATCGCAGGCCCGAACGGGTCAGGTACTCGCGAAAGACCAGGCCATGCCTGGACTCCTCGAACGCCCAACAAGTCTGGAACCAGGCCATGCCGAATCTCGAACGAACGAGTTCGAGACCCTTTGCGCTGTAGTCCGGAAGGTAGAGCTCCTCGGCACAGAAAATCTCGACGCACTGGGCGCTGCCTTCGGTCGTTGTCGCCGCGTCCAGCCGGTCCCATGGGACATCGTCGAAGATGTTCCAGCGTCGCTTTCTTTCCGCGGTCTCGAGGAAGTCGAGGTAGACCCGGTAAGCGCCTCGATTTATCGATTCTGTCATTTGCAGGCCTGCTTCCCGGTCTTCGGCCGCAAACTGCTCCTCAGGGCCGGACCGGCCGGATCCGTCGAACCTCGCTGACCATACCGAGCATCTCGAGCACACAAATCACCGCGTAGCCGACGTCCGGCTGATGCCAGGCCCATCCCAGCCGCGCGATGCCCGGACGAGCGTGATGATTGCGATGCCAGTTCTCGCCCTGGAAGAAATGCATAACGGCGAGCCATCTCACGTTGCGGCTCGAATCCTCTCCAAACGGAGTATCGGGGCGGCTATGACAGACGCTGTTCACGAAGCATTGGGCGTGAAGCGAAAACACCAGACGGATGGCGCCCACCCAGAAGAATGCCGCGAGACCGAAATACAGTCCGCCGAAGTAGGACAGCGTCAGGATCGCGGGCTGGAGATGACGCCAGATTCGATATGAAACACGATCCAGATCGGGGCAGTAGCGCTCCACTGAAGGCGGTTCCACCTGCCACAACCATCGCAGATGAGCCCACCAGAATCCGTGCAGCGCGGGACTCGACACGTCGTCGAGCGTGTCCGCATTCGCATGATGCACGCGATGGCTTGCCGCCCACGTGCTGGGCGCGCCTGACCCGTTGAACATCGCGAAAAAGATCAATATCGAACGAACTGCAGGATGCGGCCGCAGGGCGCGATGAGCGATCGCGCGATGATAGCCGACGGTGGTGCCGATTCCGCCCAGCCATGCGATTGCCGCCGCGCCCAGTACGATATGCCAACCCGGCAGCGGGAACATAATCAGACCGGCAAGCGCGGTGGCGTGAATCAGAATCACCCAGGGCAGAATCATCCAGTCCTGCCGGGTGGTCCGCCACCACGGCCACTCGGATGCGGGAGCCGAGATGCGGCGACTGTTCGCCGGCGATTCGATCTCGCGGAACATCAGGCGCGGCGTCTCCATCCGGATGAACTCCTTTCCTTTGGAGTGATGGAGCCGGAGTTCTTCCGGTGGGCGCCCCCGCAGGGATGGGATGCTATCGATTGGCGGGCCGCCGGCTCGGACGCGCCGGCGAGAACCGGCATCGCAATTCCGCTCATGCTCGCGCGCTCGAGCCTGACTCCCAGGCTGCGCTCGATCCCGCGCAGCGCGCCCGCATCCTCCGGTGCCGCCAGGCTCACAGCCTCGCCCGACTTGCCCATCCTGGCCGTTCTGCCGATTCGATGGACATAGGCATCGGGCGTCTCAGGCAGGTCGAAATTGACCACGTGCGAAACGCCGGGGATATCGAGGCCGCGCGCGGCGATATCGGTCGCAACCAGCACTGCATAGTGGCCGCTGCGAAAACCGGCCAGCGCGGCATTGCGCTGATTCTGGGACCGGCCCCCATGAATCGCCACCACACTGACGCGGTTTCGTGCCAGCAGCTTTGTCACCCTGTCCGCCCGGCTGCGCGTTCGCGCGAAGACGATCGCCGAGGCGACGTCGCCGCGGCGAAGCAAACCCAACAGGGTCTGCGCCTTGTTCTCCGGGGTCACCGGATAGACCGCCTGGCGGATGGCCTTGGGAGGCGTCGCCGTGTCGTTCATGCGCACGCGCACCGGATCGCTCAGAAACTCGCGCGCGACGCGCTCGACTTCGCGGTCCATCGTCGCCGAGAACATCAGGCTCTGCCGCGGCTTCCTGACCGCGCGCAGCACCCGGCGCAGTTGCGGAAGGAAGCCCATGTCGAGCATCCGGTCCGCTTCATCGATGACCAGCACTTCGACCTGGTCGAGCTTGATGGTGCCGCGTTCGAGATGATCGACGAGGCGGCCCGGACACGCGACCACGACCTGCACGCCGCTCCTTATCTCGCGAATTTGCCGATCCATCGATTCGCCGCCGACGATCACGACCGCGCGCACGCGAGCACTGACGGAAAGAAGCTCGAATTCGCGCGCGATCTGAGAAGCGAGTTCGCGGGTCGGCGCGAGCAGCAAGGCGCTTATTGCGCGAGCAGGATTGCGATGGAGGCGGTCGAGGATCGGCAACAGAAAGGCTGCGGTTTTTCCGCTGCCGGTGGCTGCGGTGGCTATCAAATCGCGGCCTGAGAGCACCACCGGTATGGCGGCGGACTGGATTGGCGCGGGCCGCTGATGGCCGCGGCGGCGCACCGACTCCAGGATTGCGGGAGACAGGGACAATTCAGAAAAGGACAAGGGGACTCCATTTTCAGAGCCAGTGGATTCAGGTCGGGCGATGAGCCGAACGAAAGGTTCTGAGGGATTTGAAAGGTGATGGCGCGTGAACCCACGCGCTTAAGCCAACGATTGGCTTGCAAGAACGCTATATATAAGTGTCCCGACAATCAAGCGCCATGCTACAAACGGCAACCAACTGCCCGGTGATCGATGTCGTTAGGAAGCGATTGCTCTAATGTCCCGCCGAGACCAATGAGGGGCGCCATCCTTCGCTGAGGATTATAAAAGCTAGGAGCGCGGCCCGGACGCAGACAATCGCTTTCGATCCTCGTCATCGTTGGCGCTGAAAGAACGGGGGCACGCTTCAGCCAGCCAGCGGTTGCTGATCAAGCTGTCGAGCGGCCGCCCCTTCCCGTCGATTGCCCACGCATCGCGACTCACCAGCGAGAAGAGACAGAACATGCGCCCGCACCTGCGGCAGCTATACGCCAGTCGCGAGCCGCGCGCCGCGGACCAGTCGAGCATCTTGACCGCGAAGTCGTGCGTCGCCCATTTGGTCTCCGGCATTGAGTTCTCCCGCCGCGCTTTTCACGGCCTTGTGTGGATCCGCTGTCAGGCGACCGCACCCTTGCGCGCTTTGCCGTTGCGCAGCGCGGGATGAGGTTCAATCTTTATCAGTTGTCCGTTGAGGGGCGTGTTGTTCAGCAGGCTGAACGCGAGTGCAACATCAGAGGGTTCGGCCATCTCGACAAAGCCGAACCCGCGGCACATGCCGGATGCCTTATCCGTGACCGCCAGCGCTCCCAGGACTTCTCCGGCGCGCGAAAAATGCTCCAGGAGGTCACCGCTGGTAACCGAACTGGCAAGATTACCGACATACACCTTGGGCATCACCCGACCTCCTTGCGACTCACAGCAGTTCGGATTGTCCCAGCAGGCAACCCCGTGGTGGTCTGGGATGGACCGTATCCGAAGACGAGCAGGATTTATTCTATTCTCGGGCGGGACGAATGTACATCCTGCGGCTGAACCGGAGCTGAACCTAAAACCGGTGCACAGCCGCGTGTCACGCTGATCGCGACTGCGGGCGCGAAACTACAGCGCAGGTTTTCTCAGGCTCTCACGTGCCTTTCTCTTTGGCCGCTAAACGTCGAACCGCGGAGGCTCCTTTCCACGGCGTGGCGCGGCATCGGGCGCTTCGGGCGCCTGCGCCCCGTGGCCCGGCTCGCAGCGCAGCAGCAACATCCCTCCGGAGCCGTCAACTTCGGTCGGATGACTTACCAGAACTGCCCGAAACTGCTCGCGGACCGCCGCCGGAAGCCGCATGAATTCCTCGCGCCAGGCAATGAGGTAATCAGGGCGCGGGCCGCCCCAGATCGAAACGACCGGCAGATTGCGCTCGGCATAGAATGCGACGTCGTAGTTAAGCGCCCCCATGTAGCCGACGCTGTGCGTGCCGACGATGTTCATCGCCTCGCGCGTGAACGGCGCGAGCGTGAGCGCATTGGCCAGCGCCGGCACCACGAAAAGGTTCGCGATCAGCGCAAGACAGATCGTTGCGCCGATAATCGTCATGCACAGCCGCTCGGCGGTCTGCCGTCCGTGCGTGCTCAGGACTCCCACCGCAATCAACGCGACTCCCAGCTCCATTGCGACAAACGGATGCGCGGCGACGGCCAGCACCAGTTGCGGAACAAAGTCATAGTTTGCGACCAGCAGGCTGCGCAGTAGCAGCTCGAGCGCGTGCTCGGCAAAGGCGAGCATCCCCAGGCCCAGCAGGCCGTCCACGCCGGCAACCACGAAGATCACGGCCGCGCCATGCGCCAGCCATCGAATCGCGCGGCCCGAAACGTCGAGCACGCGCGCCGCAGCCTCAACATAGATCGCCAGCAATGCCGCCAGCGCCGGATAGAGCGCGAGGAGATAGACGCCACGCTTGCTCTGCGGCAGGTTGTAGAAGATCAGCACGACCATGAACCACACCATCAGATAGGCCAGCCGCGAATCGATCGGTCGCGGCCGGCGCGCCGCCTGAACGAAAACGATCAGCAGCAGCGGCGTCCACGGCATGAAGCCCATCAGCAACGCCGCCTCCATGTAATAGAAAGGATGCACGTGGCCCTCGCGAAACGCCCCGTCGTGCACGAAACGAAACAGATTCTCGGCCAGGAGCTGCTTGTGCACGAAGGGCATCCCGCCCTTGAGCGCCGCCGCCAGGTACCATCCGCCGGCCAGCAGCAGCACGATCGCCGCGCCGCGCACCAGGTGCAGTTCGCGCAGCATGCTCCATCGTCCCTGGAACGCGATCCACGCAAACGCGACCAGGCCCGGCAGCAATATCCCCACCGGCCCTTTGCTGAGCACCGCCATCGCCACCGCGAAGTAAAGCGTCAGCCGGCGTGCGGTCAGCCCTTCGGCAATCAGGATGAACTCGCAAAACGCCACCTCGAGAAAGAAGGTGAGCGTCATATCGACGCGTGCACCCGTGCCAGCCTGCAGATACTGAACCGAGGTGCCGAGAATAAGCGCAGCGAGGAACCCGATCCGATTGTCATACAGGCGACGCAGGTACTGATAGGCAACCAACATCCCGCCGATTGCGAACAGCGCCGACGGCATCCTGACAGTCCATTCGCTCACCCTGCCCGCCACGACCGAGATGATCGCGGCCAACCAATGCATCAGCAGCGGCTTGGACGGGACCTCAATGCCGGCGCGCAACGGCAGGATAAAGCCGCCGCCGTGAAGCATATTGAAGATTGTTACGGCTTCACGCGGCTCACCCTTCGTGTAGAGCGGATAACCGCCTAAATTGACCAGAAAAAGCGCGGAGCCGACCAGGGTCAGGACCAGGAAAGAGAGCGGCGGCTCGGCCAGATCGCTGAACCACGCCAGACCCGAGGGTGCTCCGTTGAGCTCTGGGTCAGGTGCCGCAGCGGGTGCGGCTAAAGCCTCGGAATCCAGCGGGGCTCGCGCAGCACCCGGCGCACCGTCATTCATCTCAAACAAGATACAGATTCAACGGACCGGAAGCATCGGACGAGCCGATGACTGCTAAAGCTGTCCGATTGCTGCTGCGGCGCGAGCGCGCCTTGCGCCGTCAGCCGAGAGCGTTCCGAGCATTCGTCCCGGCGCGGCGTGAGCGTGAACCGGTTGCGTAGACTCGGCCAGCCAATCTTCGGCTCAGTAGTTCTTTTCCATCTTTATCCGAGCCTTGTCATCATAGCAGTAGAGCGCGCCGCTTTCTTCGTCGCGGGTTCGCTTGTGCGAGCCATCGCAGAAGGGCTTGTTTTTCGAAAGACCGCACGCGCAGATGTACACGGGCAGCTCGGTTCCCTCGGGAATTTCGTACGGCGTGTTGCGCTCGTGTTCGACCAATCGAGCCATCGTCGATGCTCCTTACTGTAACGCGGGGCGCGCAGTGAGGGCGCCTGTCGCGAATTCAGAGCCACTTAAATCCAGCCTCGAGGCTTAGTCAAACCGGACCGCCGGCCAATGCCTATTCGGCCGCGAGAAGGGCTAATTCATCGGCTGATGAATTGCCTCGGCCATTCCGTCTACGGCAGTCGGGGTCTTGCGCACGCCCTCGCCGCCGAGCACCAGCAGCAGCACGCCCGAGATGGCGAGCAGAATTCCAATCAGGTCGCGGATCGTGGCATGCTCGCCCAGAAACACGATCGCGCACACCAGCGAGAGCAGCGGAATGCCGGGAATCACCAGCGCGGTAGTCCAGGCCAGCGACAGCCGGCTGATGGCCGCATACCAGGTCAGGGTCGCGAGGAAATAACACACAACGCCGGTGGCGATGATGGTCGCAAGCGCCGTCGGATCGCGAAGCTGCAGCAGCGCAGCCGGGCGCGCGGCGACAAGCACCGCGACGAGCACAATCGCGGCATAGCCGTAGCGGGCGCCGGTCATGCAAACCGCCGACAGCGGCGGCATCACCGGCAGCGACAGTACGTGGGAGGTTTGCCAGAGCAGCGGCGTCGCCAGCACCAGCATCGCCGCCCATGCCGGAGAGTAGGCGCCGTGCGACGCGCCGACGGCCGAAACGATTCCGGTCACGACGATCGCGGTGGCGGCGAGCTGGCGCGGCCTGGGGCGCTCGCCCAGGAACAGCGTCGCCAGCATCAACGAATATACCGGCTCGCTCTGCAGCAGCAGCGTGCCGGCGACGGCGTCGATCCGCCGAAGACCGAATACGAGCATCAGCGTCGTCAAAATCGTGCCCAGTGTGGAAACCAGCAGCAGGCGTGGCAGGTAACGCGAGCTCACCAGCAGCCCGAGCTCGCCGCGCGCGCAGACCACCGGCAGAACGCACAGCGCCGCGACGGTCGCGCATCCGGCCGCGAACAGCATCGGATCGAGCCGGGTCGCGCCGAAGCGCATCAGGGCGGGCTGCGTCGCGGCCGTCACCATGCACAGCGCAGCCATCGCGATCCCCGTCGCGCGCGAACTCACGCGCCCATCCCGGGCGGCGGAATCATCCACGGATGAAAAAGACGGCGATCACCAGCGCAGCGACCACAAGCCGATAGACCGCGAACACGACATAGTCGCGCGTCCGCACATATCTGATGAGCACCGCGATCGCGAGCAGGCCGAAAACTGCTGCGGAAATGAAGCCCAGCCCGACCGACCAATCTATCCCCTCGTGCACGAGCTTGCGCGCCTCGACCAGGCCCGCTCCCGCTATGATCGGCGTCGCCATCAGGAAGGAGAAATTCGCCGCGTCGCCGCGCTCGACCCGCATCGCGCGCGCCATCGTGATCGTGGCGCCGGAGCGGGAAACTCCGGGGACGATTGCCAACGCCTGGCTGAGTCCGATCGCCAGAGCGTCCCAGAACGTCATTTCGCTCATAGATCGCTTCTGTGGCGAAATTTTATCGAAAAGCCACAGCAGAACTGCAAGCGCCGCTAATGCGACCGCAATCAGCAGCGGCGAACGGAAGGTGGTTTCGGCCTGCTTCTCGAAGGCAAGACCGATTATCGCGCCGGGGATCGAGGCCGTTATCAGTAGCAGAAGCAGCCGGCGCTGATTGGGCTCGCCCGCCACCAGCGACTGCGCCATCGCAAGCCATTCTCTGCGGTAGTAGATGAGCAGCGCGAGCAGCGTGCCCAGATGTAACGCCACATCGAAGGCCAGCCCGGGGTCTTCCCATCCGAATAGCCAGGGTACGAACACGAGATGGGCAGAACTTGAGATCGGGAGGAACTCTGCAAGTCCCTGCACAGCTCCCAGGATGATTGCATGAAGATGTGAAATCATTATTTTTCAGCTATTTAGCCTCCGACGCGCGATTTTCAATTGACGTCCTGATTGGTTATAAGACGGCGGCACTCGGCCGATACCCTTGGCAAGCGGCCAAAACCTGCATAGGATGACATGGTGGCTTCAGCGAGCAAGTCAGGGACGTGGGCAGCGGCTGTCCATGTTGGGAAGCCGAACCTCGTGGCTCTGCGCGAGACCAACGTCATTATCGATGGGAGCTCCCACGCAGACGATAACCTGTCCCGTTTGGATGCTCCCCGTCGATTCCCGATCGTATCGAGTCTGCCGCGACTGCCACTGATGATCCCAGATGAAATCCTGGACTATTACGGCTGGGTTTTCTGCCAGGGCGGCTTTCTCAACCTGCAGATGACGTTCGAACAGTTCCTGACGGTGGTTGCCGCCGTCAGCCCAAACGGCCTCTGTCCGGAATACGACGCCGGCGACGGCATCCAGACCAGCGACTGAATCACTTCTCCACTTTCACGCGATTTCCCCCTGCCGAAGCGGCGACTGGAGCATAATCGAGGCGGACCTTTCGAGCGCCGCTCTCAGTCGGTCGAGGCGGCCTTGTCGGGCGCCTTTTTGAGCAGGGTGTTGGCCACCCAGATGCTCTGGAAGGGCGTGACATCGGTGGGTGAATTCAGGCTGTTGTCCTTGGCGATCTGACGCCAGTTGTCCTCGTTGCCGGTCACCCGCTTCGCCAATCCTTTCAGGTCTTCATTCGGCAGCAATGTGAAATTGACGCCACCCGATGCCGGCGTCGTCGAAGCGGGCGGGTATTTGGCGGCCAGTTCGTCGATTTCGCCGAAGAGCGCGAAGCGCTTGCTCGCCTTGTAGTCGGCGATCTGATTGTCGGGGATGGCTTCGGTGTGGACGTTGACCACGATTTTGCTTTTTTTTGGGCCCTCGGGGACGACCTGAATTTCGTAACGGTAGCGCGGCTGCACACCCATCAGGTTCTGCATGAGCCCGACCTGGTAATCGGCATTGCGCCACAGCGTCTGCAAGGTGTTGTCCGGTCCGACCTCGTACAGAATGCCATCGCCGCGCAGCGCGTCCTGAGTCAGCAGATAAGCGTCGTGAGCCGAATAATTGACCTCATGCTCTTCACCCAAGGCGGTGTCGGCGGTGCTCCAATGCTCCTTTTCTCCCCATACTCCGGCGTAACAGCCGGCAAACAAAGAGAGCACGCACACGGCGATCCAAATCGCCCACCTGCCGGCAGCCGTACGATTCACCTTCATTGCAGATTTTTCCCGATGCGTGGGCGCAATGCCTACAGCAGACAAAAAACCATGAGCCTCGGCGGCAGGCAAGACAGCCGGCCGATCGAATCGCGAGGGTTCATCTCCGCGACGAGGTTGTGTTACAAAAATATAGCGGATTCCTCGCCGACGCTCGAAACTCTTTTACCACACTGCATCCTAACGGTAAGATGCACGCCCCATGGCTGAACCGACGAGCAAAGAATCGCCGCGACACGCTGTCGCGATCGTGGGCGCCGCAACCGCGGGCGCGGAAATCGCGCGCATCCTCGCCGCGCGCGGCGCACTGGTGATCGTAATCGAACAGAACCCGCGTCCCTACGGCAAGATCGAAGACGGATTGCCACGCTGGCACGTCAAGCAGCGGCGCGACGAATACGAGGAGATAAACCGCCGCCTCGATCATCCCAATATCGAGTTCGTGCCGCTCACCCGCATGGGCGCCGACGTCAGCTATGATGACCTGCGCCAGCGTTGGGGACTGAGCGCCCTGGTGCTCGCGCACGGAGCGTGGCGCGATCGGCCGCTGGCGGTCGAAGGCGCCGACGACTTTATCGATCGCGGGCTGGTCTATCAGAACCGGCTCATCTACTGGTTCAATCATTATCCGGAAAAAACCTACGACGGGCCGCGCTACGATCTGCCGCCGGGCGCGGCCGTGATCGGCGGCGGCCTCGCCTCGATCGACGTGGTCAAGGTGCTGCAGATCGAAACCGCGTTGACGGCGCTGCGCCGGCGCGGAATCGAAGAGGAGATGCTGCGCCTGGAGCGCGAAGGCATCGAACCCGTGCTGCAGGCGCGCGGGCTCAAGTACGCGGACCTCGGCGTCGCGCCGTGCAGGCTGTTCTATCGCCGGCGCGTCCTCGACATGCCGCTATCGGATATTCCGCCGGATGCGCCGCCCAAGCGGGCCGAGGCGATGCGCGCGGCGCGCGCCAAAATCCTCGAAAAGGCGCAGCGCAAGTACCTGTTCGAATTCGAACCGCTGCGGGTGCCGACCGGACTGATCGTCGAGGACGGCCGCCTCGCCGGCCTGCAGGTGAGCCGCACCGAGGTCGCCGACGGCCAGGTGCGAACCGTTCCGAACTCGGCGGCGCCGGTACGCGCGCCGCTTTTCATCAGCTCCATCGGCAGCATCCCGGAGCAGATTCCGGGTATCCCCACCAAGGGCGAGGTCTATGCCTATATCGACGCCTCGGTCGGGCTCATCGACAACGGTCCGACAGCGGTGTACGCGGCGGGCAACGTGCTGACGGGCAAGGGCAATATCAAGGATTCGCTCGAGAGCGGGACCTTCGTCGGCACCCACGTGGCCGAGAGCTACCTGGGCCTGTCCGACGATGATGTGCCGCTCGCGACGGGCGCACGCAAGACGGCCGAGCGGCAGGGCGAGCGGATTGCCGACTCGATGCAGTCGCGGCCGCGGCTTGGCGTCGAGCAGCTCGCGGCGCTGATGCGCCGCGTGCGCGAGCGCCAGAGCGCGGTCGGCTACACGGGCGATTATCGCGCATGGCTGGCGCGCATGACGCCGCCCGATCTGCACTGATTTCAATTTCGCAGCGAGGTGCGCAACGGCGGCATCGACAATGGACGCGCTTAAAACGACCGATCCTCAGATTTACGATCTGATCCGCGCCGAGGAGCGCTACGAGGTCGACTCCGTGCGGTTAATCCCGTCGGAGAACTACGTCTCGCGCGCGGTGCTCGAGGCGACCGGCTCGATTCTGACTAACAAATACTCCGAGGGCTACTCGGGGCGGCGCTATTACGAAGGCCAGCGCTATATCGATCGGATCGAGACGCTGGTCGCCGATCGGGCGCGGGCGTTGTTCGGGGCCGAGCACGCCAACGTTCAGCCTTACTCCGGTTCGCCCGCCAATCTCGCGATTTACCTGGCGCTGCTCAAGCCCGGCGACACGTTGATGGGCCTTGCGCTGCCGCACGGCGGACATCTGACGCACGGATGGGCGGTGAGCGCGACCGGCATCTTCTGGCGTGCGGCGCATTACCAGGTGGATCGCGAGACGCAACGTATCGATTACGACGCAGTGCGTGAGCTGGCGAAAAAGGAACGGCCGAAAATCATCGTCACCGGGGCCACCGCCTACCCGCGCCAGTTCGATTTCAAAATCTTCGGCGAGATCGCCAAGGAGGTCGGCGCGCTGATGCTCGCCGACATCTCGCATATCGCCGGTCTGATCGTGGCCGGCGCACATCCCGATCCGATGCCCTACGCCGACGTGGTGATGACGACGACGCACAAGACCCTGCGCGGCCCGCGCGGCGCGATGATCCTGTGCCGCAAGGAATTCGCGGAAAAAATCGACAAGGCGGTTTTCCCCGGCCTGCAGGGCGGCCCGCACAATCATACCACCGCCGCGATCGGCGTGGCGCTCAAGGAAGCCGCGACGCCGGAGTTCAAGGAATACGGCCGGCAGATCGTGAGCAACGCGAAAGCGATGGCCGACGAACTGCTCGCGCACGGCTTCAACCTCGTCTCCGGCGGCACCGACAACCATCTCATCCTCATCGATCTCACCAACAAGAAGGTGATCGGCAAGAAGGCGGCGCAGGCGCTCGACCGCGCGGGAATCGTGTGCAACTACAACACGGTGCCCTACGATCCGCGCAAGCCGTTCAGCCCAAGCGGCCTGCGCCTGGGCACGCCGGCGGTGACCTCGCGCGGGATGGGCGAAGGCGAGATGCGCCAGATTGCGCGCTGGATGGACGAAGCGGTCACGCACGTCGATGACGAGGCGGCGCTCGCACGCATCAACGGCGAAGTGACCGAGATGTGCCGGCGCTTCCCTGCGCCCGGGATCATCCTCTAGCGCGACCTCGCGCGCCCGCGCTATGGCAGGGAAGAAAATCGAGCGCATGCTCAATCTCGGCGCCGCTTACACGCCCGAAATGGGCGCGGGCGGCAGACCCGAGCCAAGCTGGGCCGCGCTGCGCGAACAGGTGCGCGAATCCGATGCGCTGGGCTACGACACGGTCGTTGCGGTCGAGACCCAGCACGATCCCTACCTGATGCTGGCGATCGCGGCGCAGGAGCCTTCGCGCATCGAACTGGCTACCGGCATCGCGCTCGCGTTCACGCGCAGCCCGGTCGCGACCGCATACACCGCGTGGGACCTGCAGCGCATGAGCGGGGGCAGGCTCGTGCTCGGGCTGGGTTCGCAGGTGAAGGGCCACATCACGCGCCGTTTCGGCATGCCCTTCACCAGGCCGGCGCAGAGGATGAAGGATTACGTCGGGGCGATGCGCGCGTGCTGGAACGCATGGCAGACCGGAGCGCCGCTGGATTTTCAGAGCGAGCACTACAAGCTCTCGCTGATGACGCCCAACTTCGCTCCGCCGCCACTGGCCAATCCGCGCATTCCGGTGCTGATCGCAGCGGTGCAGGAGCGCATGCTGCAGGTCGCGGGCGAGGTGTGCGATGGCGTCCGCCTGCACGGCATCTGCACGCGCCGCTATCTCGACGAAATCGCCTTTCCCAATTTGCGCAAGGGATTCGCGCGCGCGGGTCGCTCGGATGGCGAATGGAAAAACTTCCAGGTTTCCGGCGGCGCCTTTCTCTGCACCGCGCCCGACAGCGGCTCGCTCGCACGCGCGGTCGAGAAGATGAAGCAGACGGTCGCGTTCTACGGCTCGACGCGCTCGTACCGCGCAAGTTTCGAGCTCGAGGGATGGGGCGATCGCGCCGAGCAGCTTCATCGGCTGTCGGTGCAGCAGAAATGGCGCGAGATGGCGGGCCTGGTCAGCGAGGAGATGGTGCGCGCGTTCGCCGTCGTGGGCACCTACCGTGAAATCGCGGACGTCATGAAGAAGCGCCTCGCCGACGTCAATCGCTTCGAATTCGAAATTCCGATCCGCACCGAGCACGATCGCGGCGCGGCGCGCGAAATCATCCAGGACTTGCGCCGGCCTTAGGCCGGCGCGCGCGCCGCCTGTCGGCCAATCGGCGCGGAAGCCGCGCTGCCGGATGCGGACGCCGCCCGCGCGACGCTTCGCGCGGCGGCGGCTCTCGATGCGCTCATTGCGCCTGGCAGCCCGGCGCAGCGCCGACGCCGCAGGCCGCGGCGGCGGGCTCGATCTTGAGATCGATCGTCATTGCCTGGCTCGCTCCATTGCTCCGGTACATCCCGCGCAGCGGCGGCACGTCGCCGTAATCGCGCCCGACCGCCATCCGGATATGGCGCTCGTCGGTGCGGTAGCGATGCGTCGGATCGAAGCCGGTCCATCCCGCATGCGGCAGCCATGCCTCGAGCCATGCATGGCTCGCCTGTTCGCCCAACGGGCCGCCGCCGGATGATGTAGCCGGCGCCAGGTAGCCGGAGACGTACCTTGCGGGAACTCCGGCCAGGCGCAGGATGCCAATGGTGAGATGGGCAAAATCCTGGCATACGCCGCTGCCGGTTTTCAGGATGTCGTCCAGGTTGGAGTGAACGTGGGTGCGCGCTTTCTGGTAATCGAACTGGTCGCGGACCCAGGCGACGATTCGCGCCACGTAGCCGGCGACGTCCTCGCTCTCGCGCGGCCGCGCCATCCAGAACAGCCGCTGCAGACGTTCGCTGAACGGAACGTAAAGGCTGGCGCCGAGGAATTCGCAGAAATCCCTGAGATGTCGGTCGTCGGCGGCAAGAAAGTCATCGAAGGCCGTCGCCGGATGACGCTTCATCGGCGGGTCCACGCGGTCGACCAGCGAGCGTGCCACGATGGTCAGTTCGCGGTGCGGAGCGCTGACGGATACCGAATGCGCCGCATTGCCGAAGAAGTCACGGTACGCGAGCACCGCGGCGGGCCGGCTGACGCTCAGCTCGAACTCGAGACAGCGCTGGCCGGCGTCGTCGAGCGGACGCAGCCGCAGGTCGTTGTGCGAATCGGCGGCCGGCTCGTCGTACACGAAGCGGGTGGTATGGCTTATCCGCACCAGCATCGGCCAAAGCCTATTCCAGCGCCATGTAGCGATCGAACACGCGGTCGGCCAGTTGTGCGCATCGCCGCTCGGCGTCGATCAGAAATTCGTGCAATCCGGATTCGATGGTCGTATCGGCGTCGCCCCGACCCAGTATCGCCAGCAGCTCCGCGCAGGGCGCGGCGGCGGACGGTGCCGAGCTCTCTTGCCGCACTGAAATCCGCTCGAGCGCCTGCGCGGCGCGTTCGATGCAAAAGCGCATCGAGCGCGGAAACTCCGGATCGAAGACCAGGATCGCCACCACTCGGTTCACGCGGATGGCGTTGCCGTAGCATCGGCGAAAAGCCTCGAAGGCCGACGCGCTGCGCAGCACCGCGGCCCACTGGCGCAGGTCCGCCGGGCCGCCGATGTCCTCGAGGCGCGGCAGCAGGTAATGGTACTTCACGTCGAGGAGGCGCGAGACGTTGTCGAGCCGCTCGAGCATCGTGCCCAGCTCGATCACGTCGTACGTCAGGTCGCGCGGCATCGTGTGGGCAACGATGCCCTCGAGCATAAAGAAGTGCCGCTTGAGCTCGGTAAAAAAATTCGACACGCCGCCGGCCGCCAGCGTCTGCGCCGACCATCCCTGGACCTCGAGATAGAGCCGATTCACCGCAAGCCACAGCTCGGAGGAAATGAGATGGCGCAGCGGGCTCAGATTGGCCCGCACCGCCTCGATGCAACTGCGGATCGAAGAACGGTGCTCCCGATCGAAGACGAAGAAGTCGATCACCGCGGTCTCGCCGGCGTGGCTGTGCTTGGCCGCGAACAGGTCGTGCTCGGCGGTGATCCGCACCAGCGGCTCCCAGGGGTCGGCGTCGCGCGGCGGCACCTCGAGCAGCAGATGGTAGTTGACGTCGACCAGGCGCGCGCGCCATTGCGCGCGTTCGAGATAACGCGCCGCCCAGAACAACGACCCCGCAATCCGCCGCAGCACTATTCCTCCAGCACCCAGGTATCTTTGCTGCCCCCGCCCTGCGACGAGTTCACAATCAGCGATCCTTCGCGCAGCGCGACCCGCGTCAGTCCGCCGGCGAGCACGCGCGGCTTTGCCCCGAGCAGCACGAACGGCCGCAGATCGACGTGGCGCGAAGCCATCGCCGGCTTTCCGTCAACCGTCTCGCCGGTGAGCGTCGGATGCACCGAGAGCGGAAAGAGCGGCTGGGCGATGAAACCGGCCGGCGCGGCCTCGATCCGTTTGCGCGCCTGCGCCAGCTCCTCGTCCGTCGCACGGGGCCCGATGACGACGCCGTAGCCGCCCGAGGCGCCGGTGGGTTTGACCACGTAACGATCGAGATCGCGCAGCACCGTCTGCCGCACGTCGGGATCGCGCAACAGATGGGTCTCGACAATCGGCAGCAGCGCGGACTCGCCCAGGTAGTAACGGATCATCGCCGGCGTATACGCGTAAACCGCCTTGTCATCGGCGACGCCGGTGCCGATCGCGTTGGCCAGCGTCGCGTTGCCCGCGCGCAGCACGGCCGTCAGACCGGCAACACCCAGCATCGAATCGGGACGGAACACGACCGGGTCGAGAAAGTCGTCGTCGATCCTGCGGTAGAGCACGTCGACCCGCTTAAGGCCGTACACGGTCTTCATGAAGAGCTTGTGATCGACGCAGACCAGGTCGCGGCCCTCGACCAGCTCGATGCCCATCTGCTGCGACAGGAACACATGCTCGAAGAACGCCGAATTGAAGGGGCCCGGCGTGAGCAGCGCCACCGTCGGGTCGCCGATGCCGGACGGCGCGATCTCGCGCAGCGCGGCGAGCAGGTAGGCGGGATAGTTCTCGACGCTGCTGACGCGCAGGCCGCGAATCAGCTCCGGCATCAGCCGCGTCATGATGCGCCGGTTCTCGATCACGTACGACACGCCCGAGGGCGTGCGCACGTTGTCCTCGAGCACATGGAAGCGGCTGTCGGCGCCGCGCACGAGGTCGATTCCCGCAACCGTAATGTAGACGCCGCCCGGCGGCAGAATACCGGTCGCCGCATGGCGGAATTGCGGCGAACCGACTATGAGATCGCGCGGAACGACACCGTCCCTGACGATTTGCGCCTCGGCATAGATGTCGGCCACGAAGGCGTTCAGCGCCCGCGCGCGTTGGATCAGGCCGGCTTCGAGTTCGGCCCAGACCGGAGCCGCAATAATGCGCGGGATCGGGTCGAAGGGAAAGATGCGTTCGCCGCCTTCATGATCGCCATAGACCTTGAACGTCACGCCCATCGTGCGGAACATGCGATGCGCGCGCTCGCCGAGTTCCGCCAGCCTGCCCGGTCCGAGCGCCAGCAGGTAAGCGATGACGCGCGCGCACTCGGGCCGCGAGCGGCCCTGCGCGTCGAACATCTCGTTGAGCGGCTGCGGCTCGGCTGTCGTTGCCTGCAAACCGGGCACCGCACTGCCCGCCCGCTGTGCATCCATCGCATCCACCTCGCACAAGCTCCCATGCTTTCGAGCGAGGCGCTTGAAAGCGCAGGGCTCAACAGCAAACGGCGTGCCCTGCCGATGCGGGACGGCCGGTCCGGGCGGAGAACGAAATTGAAAAATGAAAATCGAGCTTACGACATGCGGGCGCGGCGGCGCTCGGCGATCGCGCGGCTCAATCGCGGCATCACGTCGGCCGCTCCGCCGCGCAGGCTCAGATCGCAAAGCGCGGTGATCTCGGAGTTGTAGAGGTTCACCTCGATCAGCTTGCCTCCGCGCTCCTTGACCTCGATCGCGAAGCCGGCTGCCGGATAGACCGTCGCCGAGGTGCCGCCCAGGATCACCAGGTCGGCGCGCGCCGAATGGTCGGCGCACTCGCGCAGAACGTCGGGCGGGATGGGCTCGCCAAACGAGACCGTGTCCGCCTTGAGCAGTCCGCCGCATTTCGGACACGGTGGCGGCAGAATCTCGAGGCTGATTTCCTCGGCCGGAAACCGCCTTCCGCACTCGAGGCATCGGATGAGCTTCCAGTTGCCGTGAATCTCGGCCAGCGCCCGATGGCCGGCGCGGCGATGAAGATCGTCAACGTTCTGCGTGATGAGAAAGCGCAGCACGCCCAACCGCTCGAGCTCGACGAAGGCATGATGTCCGGGATTGGGCTCGGCCACCTTGAGCGGCGCAAACAGCTCGTCGTCCTGGCGCCTGATCCGGTCCTCCCATCCCTTCCTGGGATCGGCGAGGAAAATCTGGTAGCCGTTCATCGGCGGCTCGCCGTACTTGGTCCACAGCCCGCCCGGCCCGCGAAACGGCGGAATCCCGCTTTCGACCGACATTCCGGCGCCGGTCAGCGCGATCGGATAGCGCGCCGCGAGCAGCATTTCCGCCGCTTCGAGTATCTGCTCGTCGCTCGCCCTTTGGGCGTCCTTCGCCATCGCGCTTCGCGCCTCCCCTGCTGCATTCGTGTGCGGCCGGTGCTCGAAAGCCTAGCATAATGCCCTCGCACGCGTTCAAACGCGAACCGAACTCCGCGATGCGCGCGGTTTGCGATATCCTTCTGTGCGCGGTAGTGCAGAAGCGATGGGCGGCCGCGCGCAAATCGTCGTGCTCGAGGTCGCCGGCGATCGAACGCGCATGGCCGAGGCGTGGGCGATCCGCCGGCGGGTGTTTATCGAAGAACAAGGCGTACCTGAAGAAATAGAACTCGACGAGGACGACGCGCGCGCGATTCATGCGCTGGCGCTGCAAGACGGGCGGCCGGTCGGATGCGGACGCATGGTCGCGCACGATGACTACGTGAAGATCGGCCGGATGGCCGTCATGCGGGAGCAGCGCGGCAGAGGTATCGGGCGCCGGTTGCTGCTGTTCCTTATGGAGCGCGCGAGAAACGCCGGATTTCGTCGCGCGGTGCTCGACGCGCAGCTTCACGCCGAGGAATTTTACTGCAAGCAGGGCTTTGTCCCGGTCGGCGAGATGTTCGAGGAAGCCGGGATCATGCATCGCCGGATGGAGCGCTCGATTTAGAAATCGAGGCAGTTCCAACCGGCACACCAGGGTGTAACTTATGCGGGGGCAAACAGTAACTATCATTGTTGCGGCGATGTGCGCGATCTTGAGCGCTCCCGGCCGCGCGCAATCGGATGGCATCGACGGTCTGATTATGCGCGCAGGCAAAGTGATGATCGTGAAAAGCGGCAAAGCCACCGAACCGATCGCCGCGGCGGTTACGATGTCCAATGGCGCGGTGGTCGCGCCCAACGGCGAGGTGCGTCTGCCGGACGGCCGACGCCGGCAGCTCAAGGACGGCCAAGTGGTAATGACGGATGGCGAGATCATGGAAGGCGGCAAGCCCAGGGCAATGATGCGGCCCGAAGGCATGAACGGCAAATGAGTGGCGCGGCGCAAACCGGCGCGGCGGTGAAATGCAGCGAAGGCGCAAAGCCGTCCGCCGTTTCGCGATTTCGCGGACGCCGCGCTCAGCCTCTGATCATCCGGCTCAACCATTGGCTGAATGCGGTATTTATCGTCCTGATGGCGGGCAGCGGGTTGCAGATTTTCGCCGCCTACCCGTCGCTCGGGCCGCAAGGCGCGCAATACGCATGGTACCCGTGGCAGGATGTCGCTCCGCCGCAATGGTCAAGGCTCGGGGGATGGCTCGCCGGCGGACGGCAATGGCATTTCGCGATCGCGTGGCTGCTGGTGATGAACGGCGCGATTTATCTCGCCTATTTTTTCACACGCGGCGAGTGGCGGCGACGGATGTTCCTGCCGGCGCGCGACGCCGTCAACGCCGCCAGGATGTTGGGCTACTATCTGCGCGTACGCCGGACCGCTCCGCCGCCCGAGTTTTACAACGGGCTGCAGCGCTTCGCGTACAGCTCGATCGTGATTATCATCGCGCTGCAGGTGCTCTCGGGACTGGTTATTTACAAGCCGGTCCAGCTGCACTGGCTGTTGGCGCTGTTCGGCGGCTATGATGCGGCGCGCGTTGTGCATTTGCTGGGGCTGGTGCTGATCGCGCTTTTCGTGCTCACGCATCTCACGCTGGTGCTGCTGCATCCGCGCGACCTGCTCGCGATGATCACGGGAGGCGGTCGTGACTAAGCCGATTACGCGGCGCGGGCTACTCGCCGGGTTCGCGGCGGCGTCGCTGCTCGGCGGATGCGAGGGCGGCCATCCGGTCGCGGCGTTTCTCAAGGGCATGCAGCGCGTCAACGAGCACTTCGAAAGCCTGCTCTTCTCACCGACCCGGCTGGCGCCGGAGGAGCCGGCAAGCGCGCTCACCCCCGAAGATGCGTTTCCCCGCTACTTCATCTCGGATGCGATGCCGCTTGCGCCGGCGGTGTGGACGCTCAAGGTCGGCGGCATGGTCGCGCGGCCGGGAGTTTTCACGCTCGCGCAGTTGCAGGCAATGCCGCGCAGCGAGATGCGTGTGCGGCATCACTGCGTCGAGGGATGGTCGGCGGTGGCCTCGTGGCAGGGCGTGCGCGTGAGCGAGCTGGCGCGGCGGGTCGGGATCGACCCGCGCGTGCGTTACGTCGAGTTCCGTTCGTTCGACGCGAACTACTGGTCGTCGTGGGATCTCGCGAGCGCAATGCATCCGCAAACGCTGCTCGCGTACGGCATGAACGGCCACGAGCTGCATCCGGACCACGGCGCGCCGCTACGCCTGTATTCGGCGATCAAGCTCGGCTACAAGAGTGTCAAGTACCTGACGGAAGTGAACTTCCTGCCCCATCGCACCGGCGGCTACTGGGAGGATCAGGGCTACGACTGGTTCGCCGGCGTGTGAAGCGTTCAGCGCGCGATCGCGTCCCAGTTGACGCAGTTGTGCGGCGCCTCGCCAGCCATGATGCGTACGATATTCGCCGCCACGCCGCGCGCGATTCCGCGATAGGAAACGTCGGTGACGCCGGCGATGTGCGAGGTCGCGATGACATCGTTGCGGGCGAGCAGCGACGCGCCGGGCTCGAGCGGTTCCCGATCGAAGACGTCGAGCCCCGCGCCGATCAGGCGCCCCTCGGCGAGCGCGCGCAACAGCGCCGGATGATCGAGCAGGCCGCCGCGCGCGGCGTTGACGATACAAGCCTGGGGCGGCAGCATGTCGAGCGCGGACTTGTCGATGAGCTGCCGCGTGCGCTCGCTGAGCGGCACGCAGAGAAACAAATAGTCGCTCTGCCGCAACAATTCGGGCAGCCGCTCCGGACCGCCCACCCATTCCAGGCCGAGGCGCTCTCCAATGGCAGGATCGGGATTGCGCTGCAGACCGATAAGGCGCATTCCGAACGGGCGCAGCCGCGCGGCGAGTGCCTGACCGATTCCGCCCAGCCCGACGATTCCCGCCGTGCGGCCCATCAGCGTGCGCCCGAGCGGCGTACCCCATGTTCCGCCCCTGCGAATCGTCTCCTGCGCGAGCGGCAGCCGGCGGCTGACCGCAATCGCCGCCATCACGCACCACTCCGCGACCGACTCCGCGTTGCCGGTGCCCGCCGTCGGCACGTTGGCGACCGCGACCCGGCGCTCGGTCGCGGCGGCGATATCGACGCCCTCGAGGCCGGCGCCCCACTGCTGGATGAGGCGCAGGCCCGTGATGCGATCCATCAGGGCGCCGTCGATGCGCGACATCGCCGGCAGCAGCACGTCCGCCACATGGCCGTGTGTTCTGAGCGTCGCCGCCTCGACCTGATCGAGCCGCGCGTCCGGCAGCGCCTCGAGCAGAAACTGGCGCACCGCGGCAAATCCGGTTCCGGCCATCACGACCCTGGGCGTAGTCATTTCCTGCGGCTCCGAGATTGAACGCGGCTACATTTGAACCTCACACGCGCCGGCGCGCAAGCGAATCGCGCTTGCCGGCGCGGTTCGAGACAGTTCAGGAAATCGCCGGTGCGGGCTCGAGCATCGCGCCCGCGTGCCGGACGGTCCAATAGCACGGCGCTGCCATCATCAGGATCAGCGCGCCCATTTTCCATGCCATCGGAATGCCGAACACGTCGGCCACGCGTCCGGCGGCGAGCAGGCCCAGCGAGCCGCCCATGGTTGCGAAGGTACTGTTGAAGCTGAGCAGTGTCGCGCGATCCGCGGCGTCGATGCGCTCGTTGAACCAGCTCTGGGTAAGCGGCTGCATCGCGCCCGCCGCCAGGTTCATCACGAACAGGCTGACGAGCGCGATGGTCGGGCGCTCAGCCATCGCGCCGCCGACGAAGAGCAGCGGGCTTGCGACCGCGACGATCGCCGACAGGCGCGCGCCGCGATCGCGCGACGAGACTCCGATGCGCGCGACCGCCTCGGCGCCGAGCATCCGCGCGACCGTGAACAGGCAATAGAGCCAACCGACGATCCAGATGCCGACGCCGTAGCGATCGTTGAAGATCTGCGGCCATTCGAGCCAGTACGGCGCCCACGCGGCGAAGGTCAGCGCGCTCGCGCTGCTGAGCATCAACACCGTGCGATCGCGCAGCCCCTGGCGCAGGCCCGCGGCAACGCGTGCGAGCACCACCGCGAAGAGCCGGCCGGGCGTGATTTGCGCCGATCCGCCGATCAGGGCCGCGGCCCCATGGCCCGCGCGATGATCCTCGCGCATCAGCGGAAACGCGGCCGCGCCCGCTAGAATAAATCCCGCCGCGCCCAGCAGCCATGGCGCCGCGATATCGATGTCGGCGACGTAGGCGCCGATGATCGCGGCGGCCATGAAGCCGAAATTCATCAATTGCGAAATGCGCGAGAAGAGACGGTCCTTGATCCCGGCGAACCCGGCCGCATCGAGCGCGTCCACGCCCCACGCGTCGATCGCTCCGTTGCACAGCGTGGTGCCGATCCCATCGATGCACTCCGCGACCACGAACACGGCAAAGCGATGGGCGAAGAAGTACACGGCGAATGCCGCGGTGCGTGTCGCGCAGCCCAGCACGAACGAGCGCCGCCGGCCCATCGCGTCCGCAAACGCGCCGGTCGGCACGTCGGTCAAGAACATCACCACGAAATAACACGCGAGCACGCTGTTGATTTCGAACTGATCGAGCCCGCGCGAGCGCAGGAACAGCGGATAGATTCCGTAGAGAAAGCCGCCGGCGAAAGCATACCCCCACCACATCGCGTAATAACGCCGCGTGATGCCGCGCAGCACGCTGGCGCCGCCGCCGTCCTGCGCGTCGCTGCGGTCGAAAGGCGCGCCTGCGAGCGCGGCGGCTCCCTGCTCGGCCAGGTTTTTCTGCTCGGGCGACATGCTTTGGATTTTCCGATGGCTCTGCGATTGGTGCGGAGCGCATCGGCGACGCGGAAGCTGCCGCGTGAACCCATCATCCTACGCTCAACTGGCTCGAATACCTACAGCCGAACCCGGCTCCCGATCCGCTTGCGTGACCGAAAGTCCGTGGTCCGTACCCGGGCTGTGTCGTTTCCCGGTCAACGGTTTGCTGCTATTAGCCTTGGCAGATGATCCTCAATCGCAGCGTGATTTTCCCGTGGAGCGCTTACCAGCCACGGTCGCAGCTTCGGGCGACCCGCGCCGTGCGCCAGTGAGGCCGGGCCGGTCGCGCCAATCCCATCTGCTTCACGCCGCGGCCAATCTTGGCGTAGCGGCAACGTTCGTGGCGACTCTGGTGCCCTGGTGGCCGCAGTTGCTGTCGACAACGTCGGAAGACTGGCGCGCGAATCTCTCCGCCTGGATCTGGACCGCCGCCGCGCTGACGATGGCCGTGCTGTCGTTGACGCGGCTGGCGCCGCGCGAAGCCCGAACCGATTACCAGGCGCTGGTCTCGGTGACGGCGATGATGGTGCTGCCGCTCCTGATGCGCCCGGCGACGCGCTTCACCGCTACGAACTGGCCGACGCTGGAGGCAACCGGCGTGATCCTTCAGGCGACTGGTCTCTCGCTGATGCTGATCGGATGGCTTTACCTGGGCCGTCGTTTCGGATTGCTCCCGGCCAACCGCGGCCTCGTGGTGCGCGGTCCCTTTCGAATGATTCGCCATCCGGTGTACGCGGCCTGGCTGCTGAGCGCATTGGGTACGTCGCTAGCCGCCCCCAGCATCCGCAATGTCGCGTTGGTGGCGCTCACGATCCCGTTCATGGTCTGGCGTATCGCGCTCGAGGAAGAATTGCTCGCTCGCGATCCGCAATACCTGGCCTACCGACAACGGGTGCGCTGGCGGTTGGCCCCGGGCATGTTCTGAAGCCCGCGAGGAGGAAGCGCGAAACGACCGGAGCGCGCATCCGCTCGCTTCTCGGCCCACATCCGCAAGCTCGATTTTCAATCAAGGATCGAGTCTTCCGCTTCGCTCGTTTGCGCGTCTCGGCCGATGCATTCCGACGGGCCTCATCCTGGAGGCAGGTCGACGCACCCGTTGCCACGCGCGCGCAAGCCTGCAACCGCGAGCGCGCGCGCCCGAGACATACGCATCGGGACATACGCATTCGCCGAACGCGGATCGATCGAACTTTTGCGCCCCTGACACGGTCTCTCGATCGAGCCTGATCGAGAGATGCGATGTGGCGGCTCAGCCGCCGCCATGATGATTCGAGCAGTGCCCTTTGTCCGTGTGCGAACCGACGGTTCCGGCTGTTAGCTCCGACACATGACCGTAGTCGGAGATCGTCGGTTTATGCCAGACCTTCTTAATCTTATCTTTTTGATGTAATGACTTCTGTTTACACTTTGTCATGGTCTTGTGCATCCATGAAATGCCGATCATCTGACCAGTTTAGCTTTACCAGTTTTTCATAGCTCATGTTCACTTCATTTTACAACTCTATTGTTTATCAATCTGTACACAGAATTTTCATTATTTTCTGAAAATAAATATCCGGAAATATCGCCTATTTTGTTGAAAGAATGCAGTGAAGCTCAAAACGTCGCCTACGAATTGCAGAATAGACTCTGAGACACCAAACCCAGGCTGACCCGAAAAGTCCAAGCCCGAGCGGAGCCGTCGTTCTCTGGGTCAGTGATTTTGCTGATTTGCTCTGAATTCTGCCGCGCCACGAGGAAAACTCTGACCCCGGATCTCACGCTCGGAAGCTGCTCTACGGTCGCCGAAGCGCACGAGTGGGGACCCGGGTAGAGTCCGGCCGGCAACCACCGCGAACGATGGCCTCAGCTCTTCCGCAATTTTAGTTCCATGATGAAACTGAAAGCGGCCCCCCCTCAATGAGGCGCCAACGAGGCGCGATTGGCTGCCTTCCCATTGACCCGGCCAGAGCTGAGACCGGAGGGCGTCGCCGACGCCGCCATGAGCCGCCGTCGCACGCAGATCATCCAGGTAAGCGATCGATACTGATCCAGGGCGTCAACTTTGACCTGTTTCAGGGAGCACCCGAAAGGTCAAAGCACAAAGCGCACTATGTGACGCCGGGCGACGCGTCGCTCGGTCAGGAGGCTGGAAAATGGCTGACGCACTGGCGCGCCGTGAGGGATTTGAACCCCCGACCCTCAGATCCGTAGTCTGATGCTCTAATCCGCTGAGCTAACGGCGCGCGCCGGACAGAAAAATTTCTCACATCGAAAGCACCGCTGCAAGATGCGCTCCTCGCACGGCACGAAGCCGCAACGGACCTCGGGTCAGTTGCCTGATTTCTTCGGCGCCGCGCGGCGAGTCCTCGCGCCTGTTCCGCCGGATCGCGCGTTGCCACGCGCATCGCCCGCAGACCACGTGCGTCCCGTGCGGCGGAACTCGAGCACGAGCGGCGTGCCGACGAGCTTGAGCGCCGCGCGAAAACGCGCGGAGAGGAAGCGCAGGTAGTGCGCCGGGATGCCGCGCTCGACGTTGGCGAAGAACGCGAGCCGCGGAGGCGCATGGCCAACCTGCGTCACGTACATCAGCTTAAGCCGCCGGCGCTCGATCATCGGCGGATCCATCGCCGCGCTCGCCTCGGCGAGGATGCGGTTGAGATGCGCAGTCTGAAAGGTCGCGCGCCATGAATCCGCCGCCCGGGTCGCGGCCGGAACGATGCCGTCCACGCCGTCGCCGGTCAGCGCCGAGGTAAACAACATCTCGGCGAAACCGAGGAACGGCACCATCGCCTCGGCATCGCGCTTGAAGGCGGCAATACGCCGCCCCGCCCTGGCCGCGAGGTCCCACTTGTTGCACACTACGACCAGCGCTCGCCCCTCGCGCTCGACCAGGCTCGCCAGACGCGCGTCCTGGTCGGTGACGCCCTCGGTCGCATCGACCACCAGCACGAGCACATCGGCGCGTCGAACGGTCTCGATCGCGCGGCCGACCGAAGAATGTTCCAGTTCGCCCTCGACCCGGGCCGGTCGCCGGATTCCGGCAGTATCGACCACCAGCACATCGCGGTCGGCGGCAGCGAGCCGGAAGTCGACCGGATCGCGCGTGGTGCCGGGAGTCATGTCCACGATTGCGCGCTCGAAGCCGGCCAGCCGGTTGAGCAGCGACGACTTGCCGACGTTGGGCCGGCCGATCAGCGCAAGCCGCAGGTCGGGAGGCCGCAGGGGCGCCGCTTCGGCCGGCGGCAGGCGCGCGACGACCTCGTCGAGCAGCTCTTCGACGCCGCGTCCGTGGGCGCCCGAGACGAGCAGCGTCGGCGAGATGCCGAGCGCATAATATTCGGCCGCGGCCGACTCCATACCCGCGCGGTCCATCTTGTTGACCGCGGCGATCATCGGACGTCCGGTCTCGCGGATCAGCGCGACCGCTTCGCGATCGCCGGGGGCGAGCCCGGCGCTGCCGTCGATGACAAAAACGACGAGGTCGGCGAGCGCAACCGCGCCGAGCGCGCCTTCGACGACCCGTTCGCTCAGGCGTTCGCGTCCGCCGAGTTCGAGCCCGCCGCTGTCGACGATGAAGAAGTCGCGTCCGCGATGCTCGGCGGGCGCGACGTTGATGTCGCGCGTGGTGCCGGCAATCGCGCTGACGATCGCGCGCCGGCCGCGCGCGATGCGGTTGAACATGGTCGATTTGCCGGCGTTGGCGCGCCCGACCAGCACCACGCGCGGCGCGCCCATGGGCAGGCCGGCGAGCGCGCCCGCGCGCCCGCGATCGCGGCGCAACGCGGTCACAGGCCGAGCTCCGCGATCTTACGCGGATTGCGGGTCCAGTCCTTCTCGACCCTGACCAGCAAGTGCAGGAAGACGCGCGCGGCGAAAATCTTCTCGAGTTCCAGTCGCGCCGCCGTGCCGATGCGCTTGAGTTGCCGGCCGCCGGCGCCGATCAGCATCGCCTTGTGCGCTTCGCGCGCCACCACGATCGTCGCCTCGATGCGCAGGAGCGGACCCTCCCCCTCGACAACGAAATTCTCGACCGTGACCGCGGTCGAGAACGGGACCTCCTCGCGCATCGCGCGGAAGACCTTCTCGCGCACGATCTCGCCGGCGATGCTCCGTTCGCTCTGATCGGTGTACTCGTCCTCGGGCATCAGAGGCGGGCTCACGGGCAGCATCCGCTTGAGTACGGCAACCAGCTCGTCGATATTGTGCGCCTTCAGCGCGCTCACCGGCACGACTTCGGCCTCGGGCAGCTCGCGTCCGCATTGCGCGACCGCGGCGAACAGGTCGGCGCGCGAAACGCGATCGATCTTGTTCAGCGCGAGCGCGCGCGGCGCCCTGAGTTCGCGCATTTCGGCGAGAAACTCGCGATCGCCTTCGGCAAGGGGCGCGCGCGCCTCGACCACGCCGAGCACGATCTCGCCTTCGCCGAGGCTGCGGCGCGCGATTTCGACCATGTGCCGGTCGAGCGCGGTGCGCGGCCGATGCAATCCCGGGGTATCGAGAAAGATGATCTGCGCGTCGGGATCCGACCGGATACCCATGATGCGCCGGCGCGTGGTCTGCGGACGCGGGCTGACGATCGCAACCTTCTGCCCGACCATCCGGTTGAGCAGGGTCGATTTGCCGACGTTGGTGCGTCCGCCGAGTGCGACGAACCCCGCGCGATGCGGCTCAGCGAGCGCCATGCTTTTCACTCTCGATGCGATCGAGCGCGGCGCGCGCCGCGGCCTGCTCGCTCTGCTTCTTGCTCCCGCCCTCGCCCACGCCGAGGTCGCGACCGGCGATCCGAATGCGGGTGGTGAACATCTTGGCGTGATCCGGGCCGCGCGAGGACACCAGCTCGTACACCGGTTGGCTGCGAAAACGGCGATAGGCGATCTCCTGCAGCTCGGTCTTGTAATCGCGCTCGGCCGACGGGCCGCCGATATCGCCCGCGAACAGCTCCTCGACCACCTGCTGCGCCGGCCCGAGGCCGGCATCGGTATAGATCGCGCCGATCACCGCCTCGAACGAGGCCGCGAGGATGGATACCTTCTCGCGTCCGCCGCTTTTCTCCTCGCCCTTGCCCAGCCTGAGCGCGCGCCCGAGCCCGATCTCCTGCGCCTTGGCCGCCAGCGTGCGTCCGTTGACGATCGACGCACGCTCCTTCGACAGCACACCCTCCTTGGCCTCGGGCAACTGTCGCATCAGCAGGTCGGCGATCGCCAGGTCGAGCACCGCATCACCCAGGAACTCGAGCCGTTCGTAGTGCAGTTCGGCGCCGACCACGGCGCTCGGATGCGTGAGCGCGATGCGCAGCAACTCGGGTCGCTGAAAAGTGTAATTGAGACGCCGCTCGAGCTCGGCGCGCTGCTCTTCAGATCGTGGCGATGGCGCCGGCGGTGCGGCCGCCCGGGGGCGCAGCAAGCTGCGCAACGAGGGCAGCGCCCTCGAGGCGCGATGCCACCACGTCAACTTCGTCGTTGGCAAGTGATTCGCCGCCCTCCACCAGCACGCGGATATAGTTGCGGCTGTATCCCTTCAGCCTGCCATCCGTGCCGCGTTCTTCAAGCAATACTTTAAGAGTCGATCCGCAAAACCGTTCGACGAACTGCCGGCGCTTGCCCTCGCCCAGCTCGCGCAGCAGCGCGGCCCGGCGCTTGATCTCTCCCGCCGCGACTTTGCGTGGGAGCTTGGCTGCGGTCGTCCCCGCCCTCACCGAGTATGGGAAGACGTGAAAGTAGGCAAGCGGAAGCGATTGGACAAAATTAAAGTAGCGGTCGAAGTCGCGGGCGGTCTCGCCCGGAAAGCCGGCGATCAAGTCGGTGCCGATCGCCGCCGACGGCATCGCCGCCAGGATTCGCTCGACCCGGTCCGCGAAGTGCGCAACATCATAGCGCCGCCGCATCCGCCGCAGCGTCGCGTCGTCGCCCGCCTGCAGCGGCAGATGCAGGTGCGGGCAGAACTTGTCGCTGGCGCTGACGATGCGCACAATTTCGTCGCTCAGCTCCTCGGGATCGAGCGAGCTCAGGCGGATGCGTCCGATCGGCGAGCGCTCGGCGATCATTTCGAGCAGCCGCTCGAGACCGACCGGCGGGTCGAGGTCGCGCCCGTAACCGCCGAGATGCACGCCGGTGAGGATCGCCTCGCGAAAGCCCGCGGCGGCAAGGCCGTCGAGCGCCTCGAAGATGCGCCGGGGTGCGACGCTGCGTGAGGTTCCGCGCGAGGTCGGGACGATGCAGAAGCTGCAGAACTGATCGCATCCCTCCTGCAGCTTGAGAAACGCGCGCGTGCGGCCCTCGAGTGCCACCGCGCCCAGCTCGATCGCGGCGCGCTCCTTGCGCAGATTCGCGACCATCACGCGCTCTGCCGTTTCGCCCAGCACGGCACGCTCGAGATCGCCGGGGCGGCCGAGTCCGACCACCGCGTCGACCTCGCGCGCGGCGGCCAGCGCCGCGGGATTGGCCTGCGCCAGGCATCCGGTCATCACCACCCGCGCGCGCGGATTAAGACGGCGCGCGCGGCGCGCCAGGCGCAAGCTTTCCGCGTCGGCGCGGTCGGTCACGGTGCAGGTGTTGACGATGTACACGTCGGCGGGCTGGTCGAAATCGCAGCGCGCGATGCCGCGCGCGCCAAGCCGCGCCTCGATCATGGCCGAGTCGTACTGGTTGACCTTGCATCCGAGCGTGGCGATCGCAAACCGCATCAGTCCGGCCTCACAGCGCGCGCTCGATAAAGCCGCCGCCCACGACCTCATCGCCGCGGTAAAAGACGCATGCCTGTCCGGGCGTGACCGCGGGCCCCTCGCGGTTGACGAAGGTGACGCGGGCGCGCCCGGGCTCCTCCAGCGCCAGCGTCGCCGGCAGCGTCGGATGCCGATAACGGATGCGCGCATCGATAGCGATCGGCGCGGCGCCGGCGGCGGCCGGATCAACCAGTCTGATATCGCACGCGAGCAGCCCGGCCGCGCCGAGCCCGGCGCGCGGAGCGACTACTACCTCGCCGCTTTGCGCTCGAATCTCGCGCACGTAGAGCGGCGCCGGCGCGCTCACGCCGAGCCCGCGGCGCTGACCCACGGTGAAACGATGCACGCCGGCGTGCGTTGCCAGCGTATGCCCCGCGCTGTCGACAATGCGGCCCCGGCGCAGGCGCTCGGCCGGCGCCGCGCGTTCGACGAAGCGCGCGTAGTCGCCGTCGGGGACGAAGCAGATTTCCTGGCTCTCGGGCTTGTCCGCGTTGGCGAGCCCGAGCGCGCGGGCGCGCGCGCGCACCTCGCCCTTGGTCATCGCGCCGAGCGGGAAGAGCGCGCGCTTAAGCTCCTGCTGCCCGAGCGTGAACAGAAAATAGGACTGGTCCTTGGCCGGATCGGCGGCGCGCAGCAGATGGTAGCGGCCGAGCGCGTCGCGCTCGATGCGCGCGTAATGGCCGGTCGCCACGTAGTCGGCCTCCAGCGCCGCGGCGCGCTCGAACAGGCGCGCGAACTTGATCTCGCGATTGCACATGACACACGGGTTGGGCGTGCGCGCCGCCAGATATTCGGCAACGAAATTGTCGATCACGCGCGCGCCGAATTCGGCCCGCATGTCGATCACGTAGAATGGGAAATCCATGCGCTCGGCTACGCGGCGCGCATCTTCAAAGTCATCGGCCGAGCAGCAGGACGCGCGCCGGCGCGCGCCCGCCGCCGGCTCCGGCGCAAGTCGCATCGCCACGCCGACCACGTCGTAGCCGCGTTCGCGCAGGATCGCGGCGGCGACCGCGCTGTCCACGCCGCCGGACATCGCGACCAGCACCCGCGCGCTCATCGCGCCGCCTCCGCCGAGCTATCCGCGCCGCGCGAGCCGCCGCCGTTGGCGGCATCGCTATCGGCCGGCTCGGCCGCCCTGACCCTTCGCCATACGCGCGCGATAATCTCCGCCGCGCGCTCGATGTCGGCGGCGCGGGTGTTCCATCCGAGACTCACACGCAGCGAACTGCGCGCGGCCTCGCGCCCAAGGCCCATCGCCAGCAGCACGTGCGACGGCTCGACGGCGCCGGCCGCGCACGCCGAACCCATTGAAACTTCGACGCCCTCGAGATCGAGCGCGATCAGCATGCTCTCCCCGAGCACGCCGGGGAAAGTCAGATTGAGCGTATTGGAAACCCGGTTCGAGCGCGGACCGTTGAGGCGCAAGCCCGGGATCGCGGCGCGCAGAAGAGCCAGCAGGCGCTCCGAGAGCGCGCCCACACGCGCCGATTCCTCCTCGAGCGCGGCAGACACGGCCTCGACCGCCGCGCCGAGCGCGACCGCGCCAAGCAGATTCGGCGTCCCGGCGCGCAACCCGGATTCCTGCGGACCGCCCAGCAGCGCGGGCGCGATCGCGACTCCGTCGCGCACGTACAGCGCGCCGATTCCCGCCGGCGCGCCCAGCTTGTGACCGCTAAGCGTCATCAGGTCGCACCGCAGATCGCGCACGCGCACGGCGATGCGGCCGACCGCCTGCGCGGCGTCGAGATGAAAGAGCGCCCCTGCGCGCGCGGCCGGCTCGGCCATCGCAGCCGCTTCCTGCACCGCGCCGACCTCGGCATTGGCAAGCCCGATCGAGACCAGCGACGCGGGAGCGTCGAGCGCGTCGGCTACGGCCTCGGGTGCGATGCGTCCCTCGCGATCCGGCGCGACGTAGACTACCTCGCGGCCGAGCCGCGCGAGAGCCTCGAGCGGCGCGAGAATCGACGAATGTTCGATGCCGGAAGTGACGATGCGGCGCGCGGGATGCGCCTGCGCGGCGCCCGCGATGGCGAGGTTGTTCGATTCGGTGCCGCCGCTGGTGAAGACGATCTCGCGCGGGTCGGCGCCGATGAGCTGCGCCACCTGGGCGCGCGCCTGTTCGAGCGCGCGGCGTGCGCGCTGGCCGCTATGATGGACCGCGGCGGGGTTCGCCGCATCCGCATCGCACAGGCGGGCGATTGCGGCGCGCACCTCGGGCCGCAGCGGCGCGCCGGCGTTATAGTCGAGATAAATGCGCATACGGGTTTGATAGGCCCAAGGCGAACGAATAACTTAGCCTACCGGGTCGGCGGACAAAAGTCCGTCGCGCAGCCGGCAATCGATGGACAAGCCTCAGGTTATCGTGATTGGCGCGGGAGTGGTGGGATGCAGCCTGGCCCTGCATCTTGCGCGACTGGGCGCGCGAGTGACCGTGTTCGACAAGGGCGATCAGGTGTGCGCCGGGATGTCGGCGCGCTCTGGAGCGCTGCTCAGGATGCACTATACGTTCGCGCCCGAGGCCGAGCTCGCGTGGAAGAGCCTCGGCTACTTCGCCCATTGGGAAGAGATGGTCGGACGCGACGCCGAAGGACGCGGCTGCGGTTTCGTGCGCACCGGCTTCGCAATCGTGGTTGGACCGCCCAACCTCGAGCGGCTGCGCGCGAATATCGCGATGCTGCGCGCGCTCGGCGTCGATACCGAGGCGGTCGCGCCCGCCGAGCTTCATCGCCTTGAACCGGCGCTGAACGTGAACGACGTCGCGCTCGCCGCCTACGAGCCGCAAAGCGGCTATGCCGACCCGGTGGCGACCACGCGCTCGCTGGCCGAGGCAGGGTCCCGCGCGGGAGCGGTCTTCAGGCTGAGCACGCCGATCGCCGCGATAGATGCCTCGGGCGGACGCGCGCGCGGCGCGATTGACGCGGCCGGCGCTTGTCATTCGGCGGATGCGGTCTGCGTCGTCGCCGGCCCGTGGACCGATCGGCTGCTGCGGCCGCTGGGAGCGGCGATCGGGATTCGCGCCGAACGGGCGCAGATCGCGTTCTTCAAGCGCCCCGCCGACCTGCGCCACTGCGGATGTATCGACACGATCTCGGGAAGCTATTTCCGTCCGCAGGGCGGCGCCGAGACGCTGATCGGGCTCGGCGACGTCAAGGCCGAGTACGAGCCCGATCCCGACAGCTTCCGCGAGGACAACGATGCCGACTTTGTGACCGAAGTCGCCGAACGCCTGGCTCATCGCGTGCCCGCCCTGGAAGGCGCCGGATACTCGCGCGGACACGCCGGAATCTACGACGTCAGCCCCGATTCGCGCGCCGTGATGGGACCCGTGCCCGGCGTCGATGGCCTGTTTGCGGCGGCGGGCTTCAGCGGCACCGGCTTCAAAACCGCTCCGGCGGTGGGCGCCGCGATGGCCGAACTGATCGTGGACGGCAGTGCAAAGACCGTTGACCTGCGGCCGTTCGGTTTCGCGCGGCTGCGCGAGGGCCGGCCGATCCGCGGCGCACACGAGTATCTGATGGGCGCCAACTTCGGTCACAAGCTCTGAGCCTGCCGTCGAATGAGGACCGCGGCCACAACCCGGCCAATCCGAATCGCGGCGATGATCGCGTCGTGCCTCGCCGCCATCGCAATCGCCGCGGGATGCGTGGTCGAGAATCCGCCGCCACCCCCCCCGCCGCCGCCGCCGCCCGCACTCCCGCAGGGCGCGGTGATCCAGCCCTCGTCACTGGCCGAGGACAGCCGGGGCAACCTGTGGTTTACGATCCTGGGTATCGGCAAGATCGGATCGATCGATGCCACCGGCAAAGTCACGGAGATAAAGCTGCCGCCGGTCAGCTTCGCCGCAAGCATCGTCAGCGCGCCCGACGGCAATCTCTGGATGGTCGGCGTCATGGGCGGCGCAGGAGGCATCGCGGGCAGTTTCATTCGCACCACGCCCGCCGGCGCAAGCACGCTCTACGACCTTCCCAACACGTGGGTGCCCGAGGGCCTGGCCCTGGGGCCGGACGGCAACCTGTGGTTCACCGCCTGGGAGGGCGCCAATCCCGCCGGAGCCGTCGCCGTCGGCCGGCTGACGATGGCCGGCGCGATCACGATGTTTCCGCTGCCCGAGCATGGAACCGGGCCTGCGACTATCGCGAGCGGGCCCGAACGCAGCCTGTGGTTCACCGAATCGCCGGTGGCAAGGATCGGGCGGGTTGCGCTCGATGGCAAGGTCTTCGAGTATCGGCTTCGGCGCGCGAACGCCCTGCCCGCGCAGATTACCGGCGGTCCCGACGGCAATGTCTGGTTCACGCTGAACTTCAGCAACCGCCTCGCGCGCATCACGCCCGCGGGCGAGGTAACGGAATTCACGCTTCCGCTAAGCGGGCAGTACCAGGGAATCGCCGTCGGCTCCGACCGCAATCTATGGATCGCCGTCAATCACGCGGGCGCCGCCCCCGGTTCGAGCGCCGGCGCGATTGTCCGCGTCACCACCTCCGGCGTGGCGACCGTCTTTCCGCTGCCGCGGGGCGCGGACGTAACCGGGCTGCTGGCGCGCCACGACGGAACCCTTACGTTCACCGAGCGATGGGTGATCGGCGGGCCGACCTATCTCGGCCGCATCACCACGGCGGGTGAGATCAGCGAAAGCCGCCTCGCGCTCAAGCCGTAGCTGGTGCAAGAGCGCGATGCTCGGGCGCCGGATGCGGCGCCCTGGAGCCGTCGCGCGGGACCGGTCAGCGGTTCTTGATCGAAGTCAGCGCTTCGGTGGCGGGCGCGGACCGCGGCGCTTCGCTCGAACCGCTCGCGGCCGCCGGGTTGAGCTTGTCCTCGAGGCAATCCTGGCGCTCTTCGAGTTCCTCGACGCGCACGCCAATGCGCTCCATCTTGTCCATCAGAAGCTGCATCGCGCGCGCTACCGGGTCGGGCAGATGCACGTGGTCCAGCCCAGCCACGTCCTGGCGCGTGCTCTCGCCCTCGATCACCTTGCCCGGGATGCCGACGATGGTCGAATACGGCGGCGCCGAAGAGACGACCACCGCGCCGGCGCCGATCCGGCTGCCGCGACCGATCCGCACCGGACCGATGACCGCGGCACCCGCGCTGATCATCACGTGATCCTCGATGGTCGGGTGGCGTTTCTCTTTTTTCAGGCTGGTGCCGCCGAGCGTCACGCCCTGGTAGATGAGCACGTCATCGCCGATCTCGGCGGTCTCACCAATCACCACGCCCATGCCATGATCGATGAACAGGCGCCGTCCGATGGTCGCGCCGGGATGGATCTCGATGCCGGTTATCCAGCGCGCGAACTCGCTGAGCAGCCGGCCGAGCAGGTAAAGCCGGCGCAGCCAGAGCCAGTGCGCCATGCGATGCATCCAGATCGCATGCAGCCCCGGATACGCGAGCACCACTTCGAGCGCGCTGCGCGCGGCCGGGTCGCGTTCGAAGACCGCCTGAACGTCCTCGCGCATGCGGCTCCACACGCCGATCGGCTGCTCCGGCTCGACTCGGCCGTTGGCGGTACTCGGTAGAGCCATGGCTTATCCCCTTGTCGGCGCGCCGTCGCGCATGGTCGCGCGGCCGACGTGGCGCGCGCCGTTGGCGGCCGGCGGGTGCTTGACCGCGCGCGGACCGGCCGCGTCTTTGTGCAATTTGTATTCGACCGAATCGAGCAGCGCCTGCCAGCTCGCCTCGACCACGTTGCTGGACAACCCGACCGTGCCCCAGCGGCGATGGCCGTCGGTAGACTCGATCAGCACGCGCACCCGGGCCGCAGTGCCGGCGCCGTTGTCGAGCACGCGCACCTTGTAGTCCGCAAGCTGCATCGCCTCGAGCGCCGGATAATAGGGCACCAGCGCGCCGCGCAGCGCCGAGTCGAGCGCATTCACCGGCCCGTTGCCGGTCGCCGCGTTGCGCGTGCGCACGCCGTCGGGCCCCTCGATCACCACCACCGCCTCGCTGAACGGGGTGTGATCCTCGTGCCACTTGTCGTCGAAAACGCGGAAGCTGACGAAGCGGAAGTGATCGCGCGCGAAGCCGAGCGTGCGCAGCATCAGCAGCTCGAACGAGGCGTCGGCGCCGTCGAAGGTGTAACCCAGCGCCTCGAGCCGCTTCAGTTCGTCCAGCAGCAGGCCGATCTTTTCGTTGTTCGGCTCGATCGCGAGGCCGAACTCCTTACTCTTGTAGAGAATGTTGGCGCGGCCCGACAGCTCGGACAGCACCACGTGGCGATCGTTGCCGACCGCCGCCGGGTCGATGTGCTCGTAGGTGTGCACGCTGCGCTGGATGCCCGAGACGTGCAGGCCCGCCTTGTGCGTGAAGGCGCTGTGCCCGACGTAGGGCTGGCGAATGTGGGGCGTGATATTGGCCAGCTCGTACACCAGCATCGAAACTTCGCGCAGCAGCTTGAGCTTGGCCGGCGGCACGCACTGATAGCCGAGCTTGAGCTGCAGGTCGGGAATGATCGACACCAGGTTGGCGTTGCCGCAGCGCTCGCCGAGGCCGTTGATCGTGCCCTGCACCTGGACCGCCCCGCTGCGCACGCCGGCAATCGCGTTGGCCACCGCGACCTCGCAGTCGTTGTGCGGATGGATGCCGATCGGGCAACGCACGCTTTCGATCGCCGCGCGCACGCCGGCCTCGATCTCGTGCGGCAGGCGGCCGCCGTTGGTGTCGCACAGCGCGATCAGGTTGGCGCCGGCCGAATCGGCCGCGCGCAGGCAGGCCAGCGCGAATTCGCGGTTGGCGGCGATGCCGTCGAAGAAATGCTCCGCGTCGAAGATGACCTCGTCGACGTGGCGCTTCAGGTAGGCGATGGTGTCGTGCAGGATGTCGAGATTGGCCTGGTTCGAGATGCGCAGCGCTTCGCGCACGTGCATGTCCCAGGTCTTGCCGACCACCGTCGCCACCGGCGTTTCCGCGCGCAGCAGCAGCGCCAGGTTGCGATCCGCGGAGGCGCGCGCGCCCGCGCGCCGAGTCGCGCCGAAGGCCGCGATCTTCGCATGCCGCAGGCGCAGCTTCTTGACCTCGCGGAAGAACGCGGCATCGCGCTCGTTCGAGCCGGGCCAGCCGCCCTCGATGTAGTCGATGCCGAGATCGTCGAGGCGCTCGGCGATTTCGAGCTTGTCCTCGACCGTGAGCGAAACGTCCTCCGACTGACATCCGTCGCGCAGCGTGGTGTCGTAGATCTGGATCTTCCTGTTTGCCGCCATCTGTTCTAAACCGACTCGGCCGAAGCCGCGTTGGAATCCCTGCCCAAGAATGCGTCGTGCAGCGCCCGCATCGCCAGCTCGCCGTACTTGGCGTTGACCACCACGGAAATCTTGATCTCCGAAGTCGCAATCATCTCGATGTTGACGCCTTCGTCGGCGAGCACGCGGAACATGCGCGCGGCCACGCCGGCGTGCGTGCGCATGCCGAGCCCGACGATCGACACCTTCGCGACCTGGTCCTCGTGGCGCACGCCCATCGCGCCGACCTCGGCCGTCATCATCCGGCACAGCTCGAGCGCACGGCGCAGATCGTCGCGGCCGACCGTGAACGTGACGTCGGTGCGGCCGTCAGCGCTGGCGTTCTGGATGATCATATCGACCACGATGCCGGCCTCGGCGATGGGGCCGAAAATGCGCGCCGCCAGTCCAGGCCGGTCGGCCACTCCGGCGAGCGTGATCTTGCTCTGATTCTGGTCGAGCGTGACGCCCGACACCATCACTTCTTCCATCTGCTTGTCCTCCTCGCCGACCCAGGTGCCCTCGGCCTCGCTGAAGCTGGAGCGCACCACCAGCGGCACGCGGTAGCGCCGCGCGAGTTCGACCGAGCGCAACTGGAGCACCTTCGCCCCCAGCCCCGCCATCTCCATCATCTCGTCGTACGAGATGCGCGCGAGCTTGCGCGCGCGCGGACAAACGTTGGGGTCGGCGGTGAATACGCCCTCGACGTCGGTGTAGATTTCGCAGGCGTCCGCCTTGAGCGCGGCCGCAAGCGCGACCGCCGTCAGGTCCGAAGCCCCGCGCCCGAGCGTGGTGATGTCGCCCATGGGATCGACGCCCTGGTAGCCGGCCACGACCGCGATATTTCCGCCGCTCAGCGCCTCGGTCAACCGCTTGGCGTCGACCGAACGGATCTTCGCGTTGCCATGGTTGGAGTCGGTCGCGAGCTTGAGCTGATGCGCCAGGAAGGAGACGGTCGGATAGCCGAGCGCCTGCAGGCGAATTGCCAGCAGAGCCGCTGAAACCTGCTCGCCGGTCGCGACCAGCACGTCGGTCTCGCGCGCGTTGGGCGCATCGCACAGTTCCGCGGCGAGCTTGAACAGCCGATTGGTCTCACCCGCCATCGCCGAAACTACGACCACGATCGCGTCGCCGCCGGCGCGCGCGCGCGCCACGCGTTTGGCCACGGTTTTGATCCGCTCGATTGAACCGACCGAGGTTCCGCCATACTTCTGTACGATTAGCGCCACTGTGCCGCCGCCGCCGATAGATCGCGGCGTAAACCGTTATTATGGCGGCAATAGCCGGCCCGGACCAGAGGGCTTTCAGGCGGGTTTACAGCCGCCGCGGGCCGCCGCAAACCCGATCCCGCTCAGACGAAGCGCGAGCGCAGGAGTTCCAGCAGACGTTGATAGCGGTCAGCGGCGGCGGCGAATTCGATCCGCCGCGCGCTCGGGCCCAGGTAACTGATACGCACTGAGAGCACTTCCAACTCGTCCGCCTCGCGCAGACGCTCGAACCATTCCACCGCGGCCACGCCGCTGCTGAAGAGATATTCGCGCAACCCCATGTCGTCGAGCCCGGCCTGTTCCAGCCGGTACAGGTCGATGTGGTAAAGCGGCATGCGCCCGCGATGCTCCTGGATCATGGTGAAGGTCGGGCTCAGGATGTCGGCCTCGCGCAGATTGAGTCCCCGCGCCAGGCCCTTGATAAAACAGGTCTTGCCCGCGCCCAGGTCGCCCATCAATCCGAGCAGCTCGCCGCCCTCGAGCAGCGAGGCGAGCCGCCGGCCCCAGGTCTTGGTCTCGTGCGCCGAGTGGCTTTCGATTACCAGCGTCATCCGATCTAAGCCTGCGCCTGCCCGACCCTCGGACGCAAGCAATCCTGATTCACGCGCTTAGCGCCGCCAGCGCGGCGGGCAACTCGTCGGCAAGATCGCCGGCCAGATAACCCACGGGCGCGATGCGCGTCGCCAGGCGGTCGGCGGCATGGCCGTGCACGAACGCGCCGAAGGCGAGCGCGTCGAGCGGCGCCAGCCCCTGGCCCATCAGGGCGCCCACGATCCCGGACAGCACGTCGCCCATGCCCGGCGTCGCCATCCCCGGATTGCCGCTCGCGTTGACATAGACCTCGCCGCCCGCGCCCGCGACGATCGTACGCGCGCCCTTGAGCAGCACCGTCGCGCCGGTCAGATTCACCAGGCGGCGCGCCGCACCGATGCGATCGGCGTTGACCTCGCCGGCGCTCATCGAAAGCAGGCGCGCGGCTTCGCCCGGATGCGGCGTGAGCACGACCGCTCCCGCCGCGTGCCGCAGCCGCGCCGCGCCAAGGCGCGCGAGCGCGTTGAGACCGTCGGCATCGATGAGCATCGGGCGATGCGGCGCCGCGCCCTCTGCGACCAGCCATTCCATCAGCGCGCAGGTGTCGTCGCTCAGCCCGATTCCCGGGCCGACCGCGAGCGCGTCCTTGCCCTCGAGCAACCGGGCGAGCACGCGCGGCGCGTGTTCGCCGTCGAAATGGCCGTCGCGATCCGCGATCGGCTCGGTCATCAGCTCAGCCGCCCCGGCGGCGACCGTGGCGCCGATCGCATCCGGGATCGCAGCCGTGACCAGCCCCGCGCCCATGCGAAGCGCGCCGCGTGCGGCGAGAATGGCGGCGCCCGACTTGCCGCGGCTGCCCGCGATTACCATCAGGTGTCCGTAGTTGCCCTTGTGCGAGTTGCGCGGGCGCGCGCGCACCAGCGACCGCGCTTCAGCGCTGTCGAAATATTTTCCGCCGGGTGCAATCTCGGCCACGGCCGCGGGCGCGAACCCAATCTCGGCGATTTCCAGCTCTCCGCAGAACTCCGCTCCCGGATAGGAAACGTGACCGAACTTGGCGAACCCGAAGGTCACGGTCAGCGACGCGCGTGCGGCGACGCCCATGATCGCGCCGCTGTCCGCGTTCACGCCCGATGCGATATCGACCGCAACCAGCGGCACGCCGCTGTCGTTGACGCGCTCGATCGCACGGCGTGCGAGCCCGCTTACCGCGGCGTTGAGCCCGGTGCCGAAAAGCGCGTCGATGATTACGCCTCCTTGCCCGAGCGTCGAGCGCGCCAGTCCGGCTTCGTCGTTGACCTCGCTCACGCTGCCACCGGCGCCCGCGAATTCGGCGTGCGCGCGCGCCGCGTCGCCTTTGAGCTCGCACGCGCGCGCGAGCAGGATCGCACGCACCGGCACCTGCTCGGCAATCAATGCGCGACCCGCGACCATCCCGTCGCCGCCGTTATTCCCCTTGCCGGCGACGATCAGGACGCCCCGATGCGCCGCATGGCCGAAGCGGCGGAGCACGGCGGCGGCCACCGCCTCGCCCGCGCGCGTCATCAGCGCATACGAGGCGACCCCGTACTTCTCCTGGCTCAGCCGATCGAGTTCGCGGCTTTGCGCGGCGCTCAGCAGTTTCACGCGGGCGTCATCCTTCAGCGCCGCCGCATCCGCGAGCCGGCGGCGGCGCGCGTGCGCCGCGCGGCCGGGGCCGGCGCCTCGACCAGCGCGCGCATTTCGGCCACCGCTCGCCCCATCCCGACCGCGAGCGCGCGCGCGACGATCGCATGGCCGATATGCAGCCACTGCACTCCCCTGAGCGCCGCGATCGGACCGACGTTGACGTAGTTGAGGCCGTGTCCCGCGTTGGCTTTCAGACCGGCCGCGCGCGCGGCCCTCACCGCGTCGCGGATCCTGCGCAGCTCCGCCTGTGCGGCTGGGCCGGGCTTCAGGTCGGCCGGCTCGATCGCGCGCGGGGAATCGACGCCCCTCACGTCTCTCTCGGCGAAATCCTTGTCCGCCAGGTTAGCCCAGGCGCCGGTATGGATCTCGACGAAATCCGCTCCGAGCGCCGCCGCAGCCTCGATCTGCCGCAAGTCCGGGTCGACAAACAACGACACGCCGATACCCGCCTGCCTGAGCGCCGCGATCATCGGCGACAGCCGCGCGCCGAGCTCGCACACGTCGAGCCCGCCCTCGGTGGTAATCTCCTGACGCCGCTCGGGCACAAGACAGACTTCGTGCGGGCGGATCTTGAGCGCCAGCTCGACCATCTCCACGGTGGGCGCAAGTTCCTGGTTGAGCCGCACGTGAATTTCCTGCCGCAGCCGGAACACATCGTGATCCTGGATATGCCGCCGATCCTCGCGCAGATGGAACGTGATCGCGCCGGCGCCCGCGCGCTCGGCAGCGAGCGCCGCCTCGATCGGGTCCGGGTAATCCACGCGCCGCGCCTGGCGCACGGTTGCGACGTGGTCGATATTGACGCCGAGCAGCGGCATCCTAGGCCTCGGCGCGGCCCGCGCGCTGACTTATGGCCTCGCCGATCTCGCGCGCCAGCGCGCCGATCTCGTCCGGGTCCTCGCCCTCGATCATTACGCGCGCGAGCATTTCGGTGCCCGAATAGCGGACCAGCAATCGCCCGTTGGCGCCCAGGCGCTGTTCGGCGGCCCTGATCAGGCGCTGCACGTCGGCCATTTCGGAAAGCGGCACGCGGCGGGCCACGCGCACGTTCTCCATCACCTGGGGCACGCGATGCATCGCGCGCAACGCGCTCAGCGGTTTTCCGCTTTCCACCATCAACGCGAGCATCATCAGCGCCGTGATGATCCCGTCGCCAGTGGTCGAGTGATCCATGAAGATGATGTGGCCGGACTGCTCGCCGCCCAGGTTGTAGCCGCCGCAACGCATCTCGCGCGCCACCGCCGGATCGCCGACCTCGGTGCGCACGAGCCGCGCGCCGCCGGCGCGCAGCGCCAGCTCGAGGCCGAGATTGCTCATCACGGTGGCGACCACGGCGCCGCCCGCCAGCCTGCCCGCCGCAGCCATCCTCACTCCCATCGCCGCCATCACGTCGTCGCCGTCGAACAGCTCGCCCCGTTCGTCGACCAGCAGCGCGCGATCACCGTCGCCGTCGAGTGCAATTCCGGCCTGCGCGCCCTCGCGCAGCACGGCCGCGCGCAGCGCTTCGGGATGCATCGCGCCGCAGCCGAGATTGATGTTCTTGCCGTCAGGGTCGGCGCCCAGCGCGACCACGTCGGCGCCCAGCTCGACCAGTGCGTCGGGCGCCACCTTGTAGGCGGCGCCGTTGGCGCAATCGACCACCAGCTTGAGCCCGTCGAGCGTCACCGCGCGCGGCACGCAGCCCTTGAGGAACACCAGGTAGCGGCCGATCGCGTCGTCGATGCGCGCGGCCTTGCCGATCTGGTCGCCCCGCGCGCGCTTGTGCGCGAGCGCGCCGTCGTCGAACACCAGCTCCTCGATGCGGCGCTCGGTCTCATCGTCGAGCTTGAAACCGTCGGCGGAAAAGAACTTGATCCCGTTGTCCTCGAAGGGATTGTGCGAGGCCGAGATGACCACGCCGGCGCTGGCGCGCATGCTGCGCGTGAGAAACGCAATGCCGGGCGTCGGCAGCGGCCCGACCAGCCACACGTCCGCGCCCATCGAGCAGATGCCCGAGGCCATCGCGGTCTCGAGCATGTAACCTGACAGCCGCGTGTCCTTGCCGATCAGGATGCGGTGGTGCCGCGCCGGGCGCGCCTTGAGCACGTGGGCGAGCGCGCGCCCAAGCTTGAGCGCGGTCTCCGAGGTGATGGGCTCGGCATTGGCGACGCCGCGCACGCCGTCAGTGCCGAAGAGCTTGCCTGCCATATTATTGCTTCATCCGTTGTCGGCGCGCCGTTGGCGATAGACGCGAATTCTGACGTTGTCCGGAGCCGCGCGCACCAGTTCGACTCCGTCGGGCAATTCAATCTGCAACGGCAGGTCGTGCAGGCCCGGCGTCACGTCCTCCGCGGTAACGTAAACCGACCCGTGCAGGTCCAGTCCGGCCAGCAGGTTGAGCGGCCCGCGCACGGTGATCGTCACCTTCTGCGGCTGGATTCGCACCTTGTAGTCGGTGTCGCGCACTTCGACCCTGAGATTGCGAAATTCCCGATTGACCACGATCTCGCTGATCGCCACCGACGCTTCCACCATCGACGCGCCGACCAGCGTCATGCGATCACCCGGGGCCATCAGCGACACCGTTTGATCGATGTCGCTGCGGGCCTGGTTCAGCTCGACCGGCGCGGTCAGGACATTGTCCAGATGCTGCACGAAGCGGGAGGGGCCGCGCACCGCCACGGTGGGCGGCACCGCCTTGACCGATGCCACGCGATAGCCCGCGGCCGGCTGCCCCTGAACGTCGACATGGATCGGCACCTGGCGGTCCACGATGCGGTCGATATCGAGGACGATCTGGCCCGGCGAGATGCGCGTGACGTCGGTCTGGCGCGGCACATTGAACATTTCCGGGCCGATCTTGAACACCGCCTGCCCCGTGGTGACGCCGCTCAGATCGAGACGCAGCACGAGGCGGTCGGGATCGAGCAGCGAAAGCAGCGTGCGCGGCCCACGCACCTCGATCTGCACCGAATCGGGGCGCTGATTGGCGATCACCAGTCCGGCCGGCAACGCCCGGTAACTGATCGGCACGCGCAGCGAGACCAGCGCTCCGCGCTGCCCGGCGTTGACGAAGAACCACAGCCCCACCGCCAGCAGCAGCGCGATCGCGCGCAGACCGATATTTCGCCGCACGCGCTGGAGCAGAAGCAGGCGCAGCGGCGGACTCACCTGGCGCGGCAGGTCCTTGCCCACGAGCAGCCGCGTGAGCATCGCTCTGATTGCGCCGATCAATCGATTGCGCTCCATCGCGGCACCGCCACGCCTAGACCATGGTTGCCAGAATGGCGAGCAGATCGTCGGGTTTGAGCCCGCGCTGCAGCTCACCGTTGCGCGCGAGCGAGATCGTCCCGTCCTCCTCGGATACCACGATCACCGCAGCATCGCTCTCCTCGGTCAGCCCGATGGCCGCGCGATGACGCGTGCCCAGCGCGAGATTCACATTGGGATTGGTGGACAACGGCAGCAGGCAGGCCGCCGCCAGCACCTGCTCGCCCTTGACGATCGCGGCGCCGTCGTGCAGCGGCGATCCGCGCATGAAGATGGTCTCGAGCAGCTCGGGCGAGAGCCGCGCGTCGAGGATGCGGCCGGTCTCGACGTAGTCGCTCAGCCCGACCTCCTGCTCGAGCACGATGAGCGCGCCGATGCGCCGGGCAGCGAGCCATGCGGCCGTATTGGCCAGCTCCTGCGCGACGCTGGCCACGCTCGCATGGCCGGCGAGAAAGGTGGGCGTGCCCACCCGGGTCAGCGCGCGGCGGATGTCGGACTGGAAGATCACCACCAGGATCAGAAACAGCGAGCCGAGAAAATTGTTGAGCAGCCAGTTGAGCGTGAACAGGCCGAGCAGCTGCGAACCGACGAACGCGCCCGCCACCACCAGCAGCCCGACCACCATCTGCATCGTGCGCGTGCCGCGGATGAGCAGCGCGATGCGGTAAATCACGTAGGCGACGATCAGGATGTCGAGCACATCCTGCCAGCGCAGCCGCGGAACCAGGCCGAAGTACTGCTCCATCGCCATCGGCCTATGCATCCCCGCCGCGTCCGATCGCCGCCGCCATCTTCACCGCCGCAACCGCCATGCCCACGTCGTGCACCCGCACAATCGCGGCGCCGGCCGCGACCGCGATCGCGCTGATCGCCGCGGTGCCGGCCTCGAGCGCTTCCGGAGCCGTGCCGGCCGTGGCGCGCACGAATCCCTTGCGCGAGGCGCCCACCAGTATGGGATATCCCAGCGCGCAGAGGCGCGGCAAGGCGTTGAGCAGCGCAAGGTTGTGCCGCGCGCGCTTGGCGAAGCCGAGCCCGGGATCGAGGATGATGCGCGAGCGCGCGACTCCCGCGCGCAGCGCCGCGCCCGCCCGCGCCAAAAGCGCGGCTTCGACCTCGCCCACCACGTCGCCGTAGCGCGCGAAGCGGATATGGTCGGCGGGACCGCCGCGCATGTGCATCAGCACAACGCCGCATCCGCGCGCCGCCGCGAGCGGCGCCATCGCGGGATCGGCCGTGAGCGCACTCACGTCGTTGATGATCGCCGCGCCGGAGTCCAGCGCCGCTTTCGCAACCTCGGCCTTGCGCGTGTCGATCGAAATCGGCGCCTTGAGCCGTCCGGCAAGCCGCTCGAGCACCGGCGCAACTCTGGCGATCTCGGCCGCCGCCGGGACCTCGCGCGCCCCTTGCGGCCGAGTCGATTCACCGCCGATGTCGATGATCGAGGCGCCGGCCGCCTCCATCGCGAGCGCGTGCTCGACCGCGCGCGCCGGGTCAAGGTAGCGTCCGCCGTCGGAAAATGAGTCCGGCGTGACGTTGAGGATGCCCATCACGGCCGGAAACCGTATCGTCCGGCCATCGCGAAGTCGGTACACGCGGTGGCGGCGATTTGCGTTTGCTTCCAGGATGGATCCTCCGCGATTAGCCGCTTCCCCCAGCGGACCGCAGCGCGAGGATGCGCCTCGCGCATCTTCGACCATCATACACGCAGGCAGTCGGGTTCGGGACGGGGTGGCGATGCTTGCAGCCGCCGGCGCGCCTGTCGCTCATCCGCGCATGACGGCCGCAGGCGCCGCGACGAACGGGGGTCAGGCCAGAACGGGCTTCGGCGGCAGACCCGGAAGGGCGGGCGCCTCATCGCCCGCCGGCTTCGGCTTTTCCGCCGCCGCGGTTGGACCGGGGCGCGGCGGGCCGCTGGACGGCACGGGCGAAGCCGGGAACGGCCGGCCCTCCTGGTAGGCCTTTACCATCTCGGCGACTTCGCTGCCGTCGAGAACCTCTTTTTCCAGCAGGCGCTCGGAGACCGCGTGCAGCAGCGGCAGATTATCGCTCAGCAGCTTGCGCGCGCGCTGGAAGGCCTCGTCGACTATACGGCGCACCTCGCGATCGATCTCGATCGCGGTGTGCTCGGAGTAGTCCTTGTGGTGCGCGATATCGCGGCCGAGAAAAACCTGCTCCTCGCGCCGCCCGAAAGTCATCGGCCCCAGCTCCGCGCTCATGCCCCACTGGCACACCATCTTGCGCGCGAGTTCGGTCGCCTTCTCGATATCGTCGCCAGCGCCGGTGGTGGTCTGGCTGAACACGAGCTCTTCGGCGACCCTGCCGCCGAACATTGTGGCGAGCTGGGTCATCAGGTAGTCGCGCGAATAGGTGTAGCGATCGTCGAGCGGCAGCTGCTGGGTGACGCCCAAGGCCATCCCGCGCGGGATGATCGTCACCTTGTGCACCGGATCGGCGCCCGGTTGCAGCATCGCGACCAGCGCATGGCCCGACTCGTGATAGGCGGTATTGCGCCGCTCATGCAACGACATCACCATCGAGCGCCGCTCGGCTCCCATCAGGACCTTGTCCTTGGCCAGCTCGAAGTCGGTCATCTCGACCTTTTCTTTGCTGCGCCGCGCGGCCAGCAGCGCCGCCTCGTTGACCAGGTTTTCGAGGTCCGCGCCCGCGAAACCCGGCGTTGATCGCGCCACCTTGGCGATATCCACGTCGTCGGAGAGCGGAACCTTGCGCGTGTGAACCTTGAGAATGCCTTCGCGGCCCCGGAAATCGGGACGCGGGACAACCACCCGCCGATCGAAGCGTCCAGGTCGGAGCAGTGCCGGATCGAGCACGTCGGGACGGTTGGTCGCGGCGACCAGGATCACGCCCTCATTGGCCTCGAAACCGTCCATTTCGACCAGCAACTGGTTGAGCGTCTGCTCGCGCTCGTCATGACCGCCGCCGAGGCCGGCGCCGCGATGGCGTCCCACGGCATCGATCTCGTCGATGAAAATAATGCAGGGCGCATGCTTCTTGCCCTGAACGAAGAGGTCGCGCACGCGCGAAGCGCCGACGCCGACGAACATCTCGACGAAATCGGAGCCGGAAATCGAAAAGAACGGAACGCCCGCCTCGCCCGCGATGGCGCGCGCGAGCAGCGTCTTGCCGGTGCCCGGCGGGCCGACCAGCAGCACGCCCTTGGGAATCCTGCCGCCCAGGCGCGTGAACCGCTTGGGGTCTTTGAGGAACTGGATTATCTCCTCGAGCTCGTCCTTGGCTTCATCGATGCCGGCGACGTCGGCAAACGTCACCTTGTGCGTATTTTCGGTCAGCAGCTTGGCGCGGCTCTTGCCGAACGACATCGCCTTGCCGCCGCCGATTTGCATCTGGCGCATGAAGAAAATCCACACCCCGACCAGCAGCAGCATCGGGAACCACTGGACCAGCAGCACCATCCACCACGGGTCGCCATCGGACGGCTTGGCTTCGATCTGAACATCGTTCGTGCGCAGGACCTTGACCAGGTCGGGGTCGGCCGGGGCGTAGGTCTTGTAGTGGTCGTTGTCCTTGGTGACGAAGTGAATCGTGCTGCCCTGGATCGTGACCTTGCTGACTTTGTGTGACTCGACCTCGTTCAGGAACTGAGAGAAGATCTCTTCGGGTTCTCTTACCTGCTGGCGGCTGAACATGTTGAACAGCAGCAGGAACATCAGGCCGAGAGCGAGCCAAAGCGCAATGCTGCGGGAAAACTGGTTCATTCTCAATTACAAGGTATCACGCGGTCTGATTTGCAGGCAATGTATCATTAGCTGGCGCACTATCTCTGGATCACGGATTAGACGCGTCTTCAAGCGCATTTAAGCACAATACTCGCGCGGTCCGATCGCTCACCAGCGCGACCCGACCGCGCACCATTCCGGGCACCCACGCGATCCTCTCTCCCAACGTAACCACGGGAAACGTCGCGCGGCGCGGCCGTGGCAGTTTTCGATCGATGTACACGTCGTGGAGCTTTCGCGATCCCTCCATCCCGATCGGAAATACGCGGTCGCCGCGCACAAAGCCGCGCACCATCAGACCCGCCTCGGCCGCGTCGGCATCGAAGCAAGCGCGCCATCGATCGGCCGGCAGCCGTATCGCGTCGGCCGGCATCACATGCGAATCAAAGACGAACCCGGCTGGCGCAACGCGCGTTGTCCCCTCCTGGGCGAGCGCGACCGCGAAGGCGCTTCCCGGATAATCTGATCTCTTCTCGCCGGTTCCGCGATGTCGCGCGAGCACGAGCGCGTCGTAGCGGCGCTCCGCGCGCCATCCGGCCGGCAGATTGAGCCGGGCGCTGGGCGAGCCGCCGCGACAGAGGCGCTCGAGGGCCTCGATAAGACGCCGGCTCACTCCGCGCAGGTCCCCCAGCGCATGCGCCAGGAAGTGGCGCAGCAAAGCGGCAGCGAGCGCCGGATGCAGGCTCGAGAACCCGTCGAGATTCAGGGCCGCGTGCCCGTTGGCGCTCTCCAATCGCAATTCAAGTTCCGCGCGCGCGGCGCGCCCGACGTAATCGTCGAGCTCGCCCAGCTCGGCGGCCAGCGACGCCAGTCGGCGGCCGAGACCGGGCGCATAGTCTCGTTCGAGTGCCGGCAGCAGATCGAGGCGGATGCGGTTGCGCAGGAATCCGCGATCGGCGTTGCTCGAGTCGGCCACGCAGCGGGTGCCGATTGCCTCGAGATAAGCGGTGACTTCGCGCCGCCGCACGCGCAGCAGCGGGCGCAGGACGGTCACGCCCGCAGCGCCGGGCCTTCCCCGCTCATCCATCGCGCGCAGCCCGGCGGCACCGGCGCCGCGCAGCAACCGCAGCATTACCGTCTCGGCCTGGTCGTCGGCATGATGCGCGGTCGCGACGTATGACGCGCCGATACCAGCCGCGGCCGCGGCCAGGAATGCGTAGCGCGCCTCGCGCGCACGTTCCTCGAGATTCGGCGCCGAGCGGTCCAGGTCGCACGCGCGCTCGACAATCAGCTCGACGCCGAGCCTCGCACACAGCTCGCGCACGAAGGCCTCGTCGCGATCCGACTCCGCGCCTCGCAGGCCGTGATTCAGGTGGGCGGCAGTTAGACAATAGCCGCCGCGCGCGGCGAGCGTCCGCAGCGCGTGCAGCAGGGCGACCGAATCCGGGCCGCCCGAGAGCGCGAGCAGGATCACGGCGGGCCCGGATGCGCCGGCGGCGGTGGCAGGGCGCCGCTCCAACCCCGCGCGTTCGAGCGCGCGAGCGACCTTTGCCAGCAGAAGCGATTGCGCCCGTGAATTCATGCGAGATGCGCAGGTTGCGGAGGATCGAGAGTACGACGGTCGCCGGCGAGCCGCAATCGCGCCGTGCTGACGCTGCGCAGGCGCGGCGGGCGGAACGGTGCCCGCGCCGATGGCCGGCTATTCGCGCGTCAGCTCGGCGCGCGGATCGGGTACCGCGCGTTGGCGGCGGCTCTCGGCAAATTCCTGCATCAGCTTGCGCTCGTTATCGGTCATCTCGGTGGGGGCCAGCACCTTGAGTTCGTACAACAGATCGCCCGCCGGCGCCTTGCCCCGCGCAGGCAACCCGCGTCCGCGCAGGCGCATCACGCGTCCGCTCTGGCTGCCCGCGGGAATTTTCAGCGCGATCCGGCCGTCGAGCGTGGGCACGGTCACCTCGGCGCCCAGCGCGGCTTCGTAGTCCCAGACCGGCAGTTCACAGCGCAGGTCGCGGCCGCTGACGGTGAACACGCGATCGGGCGCCAGGCGCACGGTCAGGAACAGGTCGCCGTTGAGCGCCGATTGCGCGCCCTTGCCGCCCTGCCCGCGCAGGCGCATCCGCGTGCCGTCGACCACGCCCGGCGGAATGGTGACCTCGAGCGAGCGGCGGGCGGGAATCGTGCCGCGCCCGCGGCACACCGGACAGGCTTCGGCTGCGCGCACCAGCCGGGTCTTGCCGCGACGCTCCTCGCGGGCGACCACGCCGGTGCCGCCGCAGTTTTTGCAACCGTCCTCGGCGCTCAGCTCGATGCGCATCTTCGCCCCGCGCATCGCGTCGCGCAGCGGCACCTCGACCTGGGCCTCGACGTCGCGGCCGCGCGGCGGTTGCTGGGTGAATTCGTAACCGCCGAAGCCGCGCGCAGCGCGCGCGCTGCGCGGCGAAAATCCGCCGCCCAGGCCGCCGAAGAAATGCTCGAAGAAGTCGCTGAACCCGCCGTTGGCTGCGCCGCCCGCCGCCGCGCCCGCATCGAATCCGCCGCCGGCCGCGCGGCCGAAGCCGTAGCGGCGCATCATCTCCTCTTCGGTCGTGCCGCGCTCCCAATCGGCGCCGAGCTCGTCGTATTTCTTGCGCTTGGCCGGATCGCTGAGCACCTGGTAGGCCTCGTTGATCTGCTTGAAGCGGCTTTCGGCTTCCTTGTTGTTGGGATTGACGTCGGGATGGTACTTACGCGCGAGCTTGCGGTAGGCCGATTTGATTTCGGCATCCGACGCGGAGCGCTCGACCCCGAGACTCTTGTAGTAGTCGCGAAATTCCATCAGGCGCCGCCCGTCGTGCGCAGCGCTAATCTGTCAGCCGTCGTACCCATGGATATTTTTTCGTAGTTCCCACCGCCCTGGCATATTCCTTGTGCCTGCCCGCATCGAGCTGCGACGTCAAGCTAAAGATGCGCACGATTCGAGCCTATCGCAAGCCGCGGGCCGGAGCGGGTCTCGGATTATTGACCCTGACGCGCGGCGCCCGCGCGCGACGGATTCGCCTCCGCGCCCAGCGTCGCGAAGCGCGCCTCGAGCGATTGCAGTTCCGCTTCGAGCGCGGCCTGGCGACGCCAGATGAAGAGCACGTAGCCGAAGATTACGACGAAGATGATCGTGTACGCCGCACACAGGTAGCCCAGATTGTCCATCGAGTTCTCGCTATCCCAAGAGTTCAGATCGCCGCGACCGGCCCGCGCGCCGCACGCTACGGCTCCGCCGCCAGCTCGGCCATCGCCAGCGATCCGGCGAGCGCCCTCAGCCGCGTGCGCATGCGCAAAGTCACAAAGCGCAGGCACAGGATCCAGATGAAGAGCGCGGTGAACGCCGCGAGCGCGACCAGCAGCGTCGCAACCATCCGCGGATCCTCCAGTCCATGGCCGCCCTGGCGCGTGACCAGTACCGCGGGATGAATCGTGCGCCACAATCGCACCGAGACGATCACGATCGGCACGTCGATCGCGGCGACGATTCCCACCACCGCGCCGAAGCGCGCGCCCTGCTCGGAGTCACCCGCCATCGCCCGCAGCATCAGGTACCCGCAATACAGCAAGAACAGGATCAATGTGGTCGTCAGCCGCGAGTCCCACGTCCACCACGCGCCCCAAATCGGCTTGGCCCAGATCGAGCCGGTAATCAGCACCAGCGCGCAAAAGATCGTCCCGACCTCGGCCGCGGCGTAGCCCAGATCGTCCCAGACCTGATCGCCGAGCCACAGGTACAACATCCCGGCGACCGCCACCAGCGCGAATGAGACGAAAGCGACCCAGGCGCACGGCACATGGAAATAAAAGATACGCTGCACGATTCCCTGGTCGGCCTCGGTCGGCACCACCACGAAAACCATGTACAGCGCCGCGAGCATCAACGCGAGCACGCCGGTCCCCAATCCGAGTCTCATCGGTCTGCCGTTCATCGCGACAATACCTCAGTCATGCCACAGCCCGTCCGCGCTTGCAGCCTCACTCCTCGAGCGCGACGTATTCGAACAGCAGGTATCCGGCCGCAACGAACGCCACGTCGAAAGCGGCCAGCACCTTCAGCCACGTCGCGAGCTCGGCCAGCGGCGCGCCGCCGAGCGCCATGGCGCTCGCCTTGACTCCGGCGATCAGCGCCGGCACGAACATCGGCACCGCCAGCAACGGCAATATCAGATCGCCCCCGCGCACGCGCGAAGAGATGCCGGCGAGCAGGGTCGCGAGGGCGGCGAAGCCGAGTGCGCCGAGCATCACCGCCGGCGCCACACGCAGCGTGCGCGCGTCGAACTGCAGGTTGAAGAACAGCACCATCAGAACGATCGCGGCCGCCTCGGCAAGCGCCATAAAAATGAAGGCGGCGGCGAGCTTGGCGGCATACAGCGCGGCACGGTCGAGCGGACTCAGCAGCAGCGCGCGCATGCATCCGTTCTCGTGCTCGGCCGCGATCGCGCGCGTCGCCCCAAGCATGCCGGAGAATACCAGGGCGACCCAGAGCGCGCCGGCCGCGGCCGCCCTGCCCTGCGCGCCGCCGCCCGGATCGAAGGCGAACACCAGCACCACCAGCACCAGCAGCGAAAGCGCAACGAGCGCGACCGTGCTCTGGCCGCCGCGCGCCTCGAGCATCAGGTCCTTGCGCAGTACGGCGGCGAATGCGGCGATCATTGTCGAAGCCTCGTTGCGTCAGGTCGCCGGTTCACGACACCTGCCGCACCGCGGCGGGCCGCACCACGCTCTGCGGCGGGCCGCAATGCTCCGGCGGCACAAGCCGGCCGCGGCTCAGCAAGCGCACCGCGAAGCCAAGCTGCGCCAGCGTGTCGGCGAAATGGGCGCTGGCGAGCACCGCGCATCCGCGCGCCATCGCCTCGCCGACGAGCGTGCTGGCCGTGGCCGCGCCCTCGGCGTCAAGCGCGGCGAACGGCTCGTCGAGCATCAGCACGTCGGGCCGCGCGATCAGCGCGCGCGCGAGCGCAAGCCGCTGCTCCATGCCGCGCGACAATCCACGCGCGCGCATATCGGCCGCGGCGCCGAGGGCGACGCGCTCGAGCCATTCGCGCGCGGCGGCCGCGGGATTATCGACCCCATGGAGCGCGGCAAAAAATTCGAGATTCTCGCGCGCGGTCAAATTGGGATAGAGCATGCTCTGATGGCTCAGCAAGCCGACACGGCGGCGCAGCGCGGGTGCCAGTGTCCGCGCCGGCGCGCCCAGAAGCAGCGCCGCGCCGGAGCTCGGCGCGGCCAGCCCGGCGAGCAGGCGGATAAGCGTCGATTTGCCGGCGCCGTTGGCGCCGACGATTGCCACGCCCTGCCCGGCTTCGACGCTGAACGTCACGTCGCGCAGGACCGGCGAGACGCCGTAGCTCTTGCCGAGCGCCCGCGCCTCGATCGGTGCGGCGCTCATCGCTCGGCCCGCGCCGCGGCGCGGGGCGCGAGCCCGAGCGCCGCGCCGCATTCGGCGCAAAAGTTGGCCGGCGCGACCCGCGCGCCGCATTGCGCACAGAAGCTGACGCGCGCCGGCGTGCCCGGAGCGCCTTGCGCCGACGTGGCGGCAGGCGTCGGCGCGCCGGCGCTCGCTTCCGCCCCGGCGCCGCGCTCGACCGCCCGCACCAGCCGCGGCCGCGCGGCGAGCGGCGGCCGCAGGCGCTCGAGCGCGGCGCTCGCCGAAAGCGCGCGCGTCATCAGGCCTTCGCGCAGCGCCGCGTAATCGGCGTCGGCCAGCTTGCCCATCTCGCGGTCGAACTCGAGCTCGCGCAACCCCTGCATCGCGAGCGCTCGCTCATGCTCGAGCCGCTCGGCCTCGGCCGCCTCGCGGATACGCCGGCCGGCGAGCAGACCGCCGCCGAGCGGCGCCGCGACGAACAGCGCAACGCTCGCAACGATCAATACCGCGGCCAGGTAGAGCATGGGTCAGATGCGCTCCTTGAGCTCGCGCTCGAGCCGCTCGCGCAGCGCCGGATCGAATTGCGCCGCCGCGTTGGATTGGCCGGAGTTGGATTGGCCGGAGCTGCGGGGAGCTGGAACATCGGACGAATCGCCCGCGCCCGCGCCGCGCGTGCGCCATCGACCCATCACGAGGACAATCATCGCGCCGCCGGCCAGCAACGCGATGAACGGCATCGTCCACGCCAACAAGTTGAACCCCTGCGTAGTCGGCGCGGACAGAATTTTTTCGCCGTACTGTTTGCGGAAGTAGGCGACTATTTCAGCCCGCCCCTTCCCCTGCGCGAGCATCGCGTCGATCCGCTCGCGCGTCGGCACCGAAAAGCTGCAGTTCGGATGATTGCAGTTGGCCACCGTCAGGCCGCATCCGCACTGGCAGGTGAGCGCTTCGGCGATTTCCTGGCCGCTCGCGCGCGCGCCAGCGGCTTCGCGCGGCGGAGCCACGAATGCGATCGCGAGGACGAGGGCGGCCGCGGCCGCGAGCGCTCTGGTATCGAAGGATTTCCGTGGGGAGTTCAAGCGATGACTCAATCGCCCCCGGGCGCGGCCTGCGGCTCAAGCGGCGTCTCGGCCGCCACCGGAGCGTCGCGGCCGAGCGCGGCGGCGAGCGCCGCGCGCTCGCGCACGTTCGGCCACATCACGATCACCGTGCCAATCGCCATCATGAAGCCGCCCGCCCAGAGCCAGAACACGAGCGGCGTGAGGAAGACCTCGAAGGTGGCAAGGCCGCTCTGGTCGTCAACGCCCGCGAGCACGACGTAGAGATCGGCGAGCGGCGTCGAGCGTATTGCGACGCGCGTGGCGGGCTGCTGCTGGCGCTTGTAGAACAGCCGCGCCGGCATCAGCGTCGCCACCGCGCGGCCTCCGCTCGTCACCTCGACCCGCGCGCCCAGATCCTCCATGTGCGCATCCTCGATACCCTTGAGGCCGAGGTAGGTCAGCTCGTACGCGCCGATAGTGAAGCTCTGACCCTCGCGCACGCTGCGTTTCACCTCGATACGGAAGAAGGACGAGGCGACGATACCAACGAACGCGAACACCACGCCGAGATGGATGATGTAGCCGCCGTAGCGGCGATTGTTCTTGGCGACCAGGTTAACCAGCGCGCGCGCCGGCGCTTCGTGCACCAGATGGCGGCGCGCGCTCACGCCGCGGCGGAACTCGACGATCACGCTGCCCAAGGCAAAGGCCGCCAGCGAGAGCGCGGTCAGCACGTACCACTGCCTTAGACCCATCGCGAACACCGCGATGCCCGCGCCAACACCCATGACGATCGGCGCCATGAACGTGCGCATCAGGGCCTCGGGCGAAGTGCGCCGCCACGCGATCAGCGGCCCCACGCCCATCAGGAAGATGAGCCCGAGCGCGAGCGGCCCGTTGACCGCGTCGAAGAACGGGGGCCCCACCGTGATCTTCACTCCGCGCACCGCCTCTGACAGCACCGGGAACACCGTCCCCCAGAACACCGCGAACGCGATCCCGACCAGCATCAGGTTGTTGAACAGGAACGCCGCCTCGCGCGAGAGGTACGACTCGAACTCGGCCGGGCCCTTGAGATCCTTGACCCGGCTCAGCAAGAGCGCCGTGTAGGCGACGATCACGACGATGAGAAAAGTCAGGAAGTAAGGTCCTAGTCCCGACTGGGTGAAGGAATGGACCGAGGAGATCACGCCGCTGCGGGTGAGGAACGTGCCGAACAGCGTCAGCATGAAGGCCATCCCGACCAGCGCAAGGTTCCACACCTTCAGCATGTCCTTGCGCTCCTGGATCATCACCGAGTGCAGGTAGGCGGTCATCACCAGCCACGGCATGAAGGCGGCGTTTTCCACCGGGTCCCAGGCCCAGTAGCCGCCCCATCCCAGGACCTCGTACGCCCAGCGTGCGCCGAACAGGTTGCCCAGGGTGAGAAAAAACCAGGAAAAAATCGCCCAGCGCCGCGTGGTGCGAATCCATGCATCGTCGAGCCGGCGCGTGATCAGCGCGCCGCAGGCGAAAGCGAACGGCACCGCGGCGCTCACATAGCCGGTGTAGAGCGACGGCGGATGAATCGCCATCCAGTAGTTCTGCAGCAGCGGATTGAGATCGGACCCGTCAGGCGGCACCGTCGCGAGCAGATCGAACGGGCGCGTGACGAAATTGAGCATGCCGAGGAAAAACACCGCGACCGCGGCGAGCACGATCAGCGCCCACGGCGTGATTTCCGGATTGCGCCGACGGTTCTGCCAGATCGCGATCGAGGTGAAAATCGAGAGCAGCCAGGTCCAGAACAGGAGCGAACCCTGCTGGCCGCCCCACAGCGCCGCGAATTTATACGGCAGCGGAAGTGTAACGCTCGAGTACGAGGCGACGTATTCCAACGAGAAATCGCTGGCCAAAAGGCCGGCCCACAGCGCGGCAACCGCCACCGTGACCATCGCGCACATCGCCCACAGCGCGTGGCGCGCGCTGAGCAGCAGTTCGGGCGAATTGCGGCGCAGGCCGATCAGGTTGGCGCCGATCGAATAGATCGCGACCAGCAGGGCGAGCGCGAGCGCTAGTTGTCCAATGAGCGGCATCGTTGGTTCACTTCGGTTTCTTGGGCACGTACTTGGACGGGCACGAGGTCAGCACCTGGCGCGCCTCGATCGTGCCGTCGGCGGCAAAGCGGCCCTCGACGATCACGTCGCGGCCCGCGGCGAACATGTCGGGCTTCGGTTCGCCGCGCTCGACCACGCGAAATTGGGCAGGCTCGGCCGCGGCGACCGCTTTGACCGGCGAGCCGTCGGGATTGGGCGGCGCGACGATGGCGAAAGCGAGCGTGAGCGTCGCCGGGTCCCAGCTAATCGATCCGGCCTTCACCCGTCCCGCCACACGCAGCATCTGCCCGCCCAACTGGGCGTGACGCGCACTGACCTCGCTCACGGTCAGGTAATACTCGGAGGTGTTCCGCACGGCGGTGAGGATCAGGTAGCCGATGGCGAGCACGATCAGGCCCGCCCCTACCACAAAACGCAACTTCGAGGGCATCGGATTCTCTTATTCGCTGGTCCGCAGTGCTGCCGAATCGCCGTTCAGACTATCGTGAAATCGAGGCAATTCCGCAATGGCAACCGGCGCGCGCGGAGGGAGGCAGAAAGGCTGACGGCGGATGTTTTGCCGCATAATTGTGGCCGAGACGGCCGGCCTCAGGCAAGCCCGCCGAGCGCGAATGTTTCGCTGCGGACTGCGGGCTCGAAGCGGGTCAACCAGCCGCCGGCACGGCTGCCGCCGGCACGGCTGAATCCGCTCGGAGAAGGCGGCGTCTAACGTGAATGGACGGACGATGAGCGCCTCGGAATACACGATTGTTACGCTCAACATCTTCCACGATCTGCCGATGTACCGGCAGTTGCACCGCCGCTGCGAGTTGATCGCCGAAGGCATCGCAGCGCGCCGCCCCCACGTGGTCGCGCTCCAGGAGGTGGTGCGCTCGACCACCCTGGGCGACGTCGGCGTCAGGCTCCGCGACACCGTCAACCGGCTTTGCGGCGGCGAGGTCTATCGGCTCGACTATGCCGTAGCCGACGGCGCCGGTGAGGGCGATTTCTCCTTCGACGAGGGCGTCGCATTGCTCAGCCGACTCGAGCCAGCGGCGGAGGCGGAATCAATCAAATATCGGGCGCAGGTCGAGATGGCGGCCGAGGTGGCCGGCCATCGCTACCGCCTGCCTGACGATCGGGTCGCGATGCGCCGGCGGTTCAGGCTGGCCGGCGGATCGCTGCTCGATTTCTACGTGTCGCACCTTACCGATCGTCCGGAAACCGTCGACGGCATTCCCATCCGCGCGCTGCAGGCGCGGGAACTCGCGCGATGGACCGCGCAGACGCGCCATCCGCACGCCGCCGCGGTGGTCGCGGGCGACTTCAACGACGTCGCGGGCTCGGAAGCGATCGCCAGTTTAACGCGCGCCGGCTTCATCGATCTGCACGCGGCTTTCGGCCGGGGCCCCGGCTATACCAACGACCGCAACGACATCGCGCTCGACGCCGAGCGCGCCACGCACAACCAGCGCATCGATTACCTGATGCTGCGGCCGCCGAACGGGAAAGCACCCGCGGTAAGTGAAGTCGGACTGTTCGCGGATCGCCCGCATCGCGAACCCGACGGCTCGTGGCTGTGGCCCTCGGATCACATCGGCGTCATCGCGACCGTGCTCATCTGAAACGCGCGGCAGCTACTCTTCCTCCGGTTCGCCCTCTGCCGCGCGCATGCCGAAGGCCACCCCGCGGCGCGACGCGCGGATAAACTCGACCATCTCGGCCGCTTCCGGCGTCAGCGGGCCTGCCGCCGCCAGTTCTTCGACCGCGACGGCGAGATTGCGCCGCTCCCCGAACAGCGCCTTGAAGGCGCGGCGCAGCGCGATGATGGCGCGCATGTCGAAACCGGCGCGCTTGAGGCCGACCACGTTTATCCCGCGCAGCGTGTGCGTCAGGTCGGCGATGCAGAACGGCGGGATGTCGCGGCTGGTGCGGCTCATCCCGCGCATCATCGCCAACCGTCCGATGCGCACGTACTGATGCACGACACAGTTGCCGGAGACCAGCGCACGGTCGCCAAGCTCGACCCATCCGGCGAGCAACGCGCCGCCGGCGATGATGGTCGCGTTGCCGACGCGGCAGTCGTGCGCGACGTGCGCGTTCTGCATCAGGAAATTGTCGTCGCCCAGGATCGTGAGATCGCCGCGCTCGCTTCCGCGATGGACGGTTACGCCTTCGCGGAACACGTTACGCGCGCCGATGCGCACGCGGCGCGGTGTGCCGCGATAGGCGAGGTCCTGCGGCTCGTCGCCGATTACGACATTGGGATGCAGCACGTTGTCCGGGCCGAGCTCGACCTCGCCCAGGATCGTGACGTGGCCGACCAGGCGCGTGCGCGCGCCGATGCGGATCGCTCCTTCGAGCTGGCAGAAGGGACCGACCTCGACCCCGGGCGCGAGTTCCACCCGCGGACCGACGACCGCGCTTGGATGTACGGCCGGCGGCGGCAGAGCGTCGCGTTGGTCGCTCAATGGAGCAGCTTCTTCTTGCGGTCGTCGGGATGCTCGCGGTCCGCGACCGGCGCGCCCGCCACGCGATAGCCCTGGCCGGCCCAGGTGCCCAGGTCAACCATCCGGCAGCGCTCGGAGCAGAACGGACGAAACCGATTCGCCGGCGACGCATCCACCGGCCGTTTGCAAATCGGACAGCGCATACGGATCACCCGAATTGAGAATTGCCAGATAGCGCGCCGGCGCGCAAATCGCCGGGCGGCCGCGCGACGCCGCGCGCGCGATCGCGCCTGATCGATCAGAAAATATCGACTCTGCCGCAGCGATCGGACCCGCCGACCGGTCGGAAACCACCGGAGCGATAGTCGAACGCCATCTTCTCCGCGTAGCAAAAAGGTGAGCCGCCAGGACCTTTGTATTCCGCCCGTATATGAAGCATCAGACTCGACTTGCCCGACACGATCGTCTTGTAAGTATCGCTCGGCAAATAGGTATAAAAATAATGCGGTACGCCCGGCGAGAGCACGCCCGCCGAGACGGATGTCATCTCGTTGGGTGAATCGGCCAGCCGCTTTCCATCGATCAGCGCGACAACCGTGATGATCGCGCCGCTCGCCGGAATTTTGCCAAAATTGCGGTATTCGACCACGGCACGGGGATTGGGCGTATCGCCCTCCTCGAAGCGCACCGTCTCGACGCCCAGGAAAGGACGCTCCTCGAGGGCGAAAATATGCGAGGTCACCTGCGCGGTGCGCCAGGTAGCGTAGGCGCTGAATGCCGTCGCCGCGACCATCAGCAGCGCCATGAAGTCCGCAAAGCGCAGGACCCTGGTCAGCCGCCCGATCAGCGACCTCTCGGTCGCGGTTAGATGCTCGGTCGGCTGTGCGGCGCCGTTATTGGCCGGTGGCTCCGGCTGGGCATGCTGCCGTGCGTGGGGCTTCTGCTCGCTCATCGGGGTTTGGAATTTTTCTACCCTACTCCGCGACAACGTGCACGCACTTAGGGCGCGCGCTGGCCCGCGTGTTCCGATCGGGCCCCGCCGGGCAGCACCTGAAGATCGTGTGACACCGCTCGCGGACATCGGGAACCGCGAGCGGTTTTCAAGGAGGTCGCTTGAAGTTTACGGGAAGACAGCGCGGCGTCCGACTACTGGTCGTCGCCCGAACCCTTCACCTCGGTCCATTCATCGCCCGACTCGCGACCGCTCGTGTCGGCGGCCTGCGAATCCTGCGCGTTGGAGTCGTCTTCCCTGATTTCGGTCGTGCTCGCGCCGGAAGAATCCCTTTGCGCCGAGGTTCCCGGCAGCGCGGGGAGATCGGCATGCGGAGCGGCAGCGGCTGCGCCGGCGGAATTGCCGACTACTGCGCCGTACTCACCCATCGCCTGGGCGCCGACCGCCGGTACAAACACCAGCGCAATCGCGGCGAATGCGATCGATCCCACAGCCGCCCTGAATATCGAGTCCTGTTCTTTCATCAAGATTTTCCCCCTTCGCCGAAAGCCGGCGAATTTGATTGTACGCTGCTCGATTGAACATGAATAGTACCGTCTCGACGTGTTTTGACGCATCAAAACTGGCGAGTGCGCCACGCACTCAACCCACGTGCAGGACGGCGGCGCCTTTCAGCTCGTCACGCTTAAGCATCTTAAGCGCCCGATTCGCCTCCTCAAGCCGCATCGGAACCGTATGCGTACGCACGGGAATCTCCGCCGCCAGGTTCAGAAATTCCTCGGCATCGGCGCGCGTGTTGGCGGTGACGCTGCGCAACTCGCGTTCGTAGAACAGGTGACGCTCGTAATCGAGCGGCGGGATCGAGCTTAGATAAATTCCCGCGACGGCCAGGATGCCGCCGCGTTCGAGCGCTTCGAGTGCGGACAGCACGAGTTCGCCGGCCGGAGCGAACAGAATCGCTGCATCGAGCTTTTTCGGCGGCGCCGTCGCCGCCGAACCGACCCAATCCGCACCCAGCGCCTCGGCGAGTTCCTGATGACGGCCGCCGCGGCTCATCACGAACACGCGGCATCGCCAGTGTTTGAGCACCTGGAGCGCAATGTGTGCGGAGCCGCCGAAGCCGTACAAGCCGACGGTCGAGCCCGGCCGGATTTCGGCGCGCCTGATCGCCCGAAACCCGATAATGCCCGCACACAGGAGCGGCGCGGCCGCCTCGTCACCCATCCCGTGCGGAATCGGATAGGCAAAATCCTCGCGCACCACGACGAACTCGGCGTAGCCGCCGTCGCGATCGTAACCGGTGAACCGCGCGTTGGAACACAGGTTCTCGCGTCCGCGGCGGCAAAACGCGCATTGACCGCAGGTTTCGCGCAGCCATGCGACCCCGACGCGCGCGCCCTCGACAAAACGTCTGCATCCGCTGCCGCATCGCACAACCGCACCGACGATCTCGTGGCCGGGAACGATTCGCGGATGACGCGGCGGCAGATCGCCTTCGGCCACATGCAAATCGGTGCGACAGACGCCGCAGGTCTTGATGCGGACGAGAATTTCGCCGGGCCCGGGCGTCGGGTCGGGCAATTCGATCGCGTGCAACGGCGCAGTTTCGATCGGCGCGGGCGCATATACGGCCATCGCTTTCATCGAATCACCGAAATAGAACCCGCGCGCAGCCGTTACCCGCGCGAGGGCCGCGATACTTACAATTCGAAGTCGGCTTCTTCCAGAATTCGCGCGGCACGGAACAGAAAACGATTACCCAGCACGCCGTCGATCACGCGATGGTCGTACGAGAGAGCGAGGTACATCATGGTGCGGATCGCAAGCGCATCCTCGCCATCCGCTTCGACCACGACCGGGCGCTTCTTGACCTCGCCCATGCGCAGAATGCCCACCTGAGGCTGGTTGATAATCGCGAATCCGAACAGGTTTCCCTCGCGACCGGGATTGGTCAGCGTAAAGCTGCCGTTCGCAAGATCGTCAGCGGTGATTTTCTTCTCCGCGATCTTGCGGCGCATCCGCTCGATCTCGCGTGCGAGGCCGACCAGCGACATTCCTTCGGCCGCCTTGATCACCGGGACCAGCAATCCCTCCTCGGTGTCCATCGCAATACCCAGATTCACCTGGTGACGCACGATGAGCGAATCGCCCACCACCGACGCGTTCATCCGTGGGAATTCCTTCAGCGCACGCACGGTCGCGGCGGCGGCGAACGGCAGCAGTGTAAGAGCGAAGCCCTCCTGCGCCGCAAACTTATCCCGATGCCGGTTGCGCAGGTGCATCACGCGCGTCAAATCGACCTCGGCAAGCGTACCCACGTGCGGCGAGTGCGTCTTGGAATAGACCATGTGCTCGGCGATGAGCTTGCGGCGGCGCGAAAAGGGCTCGACCACGTCGCCCTCGCGCGGCTCGTAAACGGGCGGACGATAGCCGCCGGGCACGCCAATCGGCGCGCCGCCCGGCCGAGCGGGCGCCTGCGGTGCGGCCTGCGCCGCCGGGACCGCACCCGCCGCCTGCGCGGCCTCGCGGACAACCGCCGCAGCCGCGCCTGGCGCTTGCACCTGTCCCGCCTGCAACGCCTCGAGATACGCCAGCACGTCGCGCTTGCTCACGCGTCCGCCGATACCGGTGCCGGGCACGCGCGTGAGGTCGATGCCGTGCTCCTCGGCCATCCGCATCACGACCGGCGAGTAGCGGCGATGCGCCGCCCCAGCGCTGCCCGCGCCGACGCGGGCGGCAGGAGCGCCGCTGCCGCCCTGCGCGCCGGACGCCGCGCCTGAGCGCTGCGCAGGCGCGGCATCCGGCGCGGAAGGCGCCCACGCGTGGGCCGCGGGCGCTTGCGGCCGCGGCTCGACGCGCACCGCGCGCAGCGTCGGTGGCTGCGGGCGCGCCGCCTGCGGCGGCGCGCCCGCAGCCGCCGCACCGGCGGCGGAGGACCGGGCGGGCGCGGCGGCCGGCTGGGCGGGGGGCGCAGCCTTTGGCTGCGCCCCCCGCCCAGCCGATGCGGTTGTGGACGGCGCCGCCCCAGCCCCCGCGCCCGCCTCGTCCAGCAACGCGAGCGGCGCACCGACGGGCAGCGTCTGCCCCTCGGCGGCGATCAGTTTCGCGATTACGCCCGCTCCCGGCGACGGAATTTCGGTGTCCACCTTGTCCGTGGAAATTTCACACAGCGGCTGATCTTCCTGTACGCGGTCGCCCTCCTTGACCAGCCACCGCGTGACCGTGCCCTCGACCACGCTCTCGCCCATCTGCGGCATCGTCACTTCCATCGACCTTCCGTCCGTTCCTAATAAGCCGCGAGTTCGCGGATCGCTTCGACGATCTTGTTGGTGTTGGGAAGAATCGCTTCTTCCAATGGCGGACTGAACGCGAGATGCGTATCGAGCGCGCCGACCCGTTTGATCGGACCGTCGAGATAGTCGAAGGCGTGCTCGGCGATGATCGCCGCGACCTCGCCGCCGATGCCGCCGGTGAGCCTGTCCTCGTGTGCGATCAGCACCTTGCCGGTTTTGCGCGCGGTGGCCAGGATGGCTTCGCGGTCGAGCGGCAGGAGCGTGCGCAGGTCGAGCACCTCGATCTTGAGGCCGTCCTCCTTCTCGACGATTCGCGCGGCATCGAGCGCCTGATGCATCGTGCCGCCGTAAGTGATGATCGAAAGATCGCGCCCATCGAGCCGAAGCTCGGCCGGCCCGATGGGCACGGTGAAATCGCCCTCGGGCAGGTCTTCCTTGAGGCTGCGGTACAGGCGCTTGTGCTCGAAGTAGATCACCGGGTTGTCGTCGCGCACCGCGCTCTTGAGCAGACCCTTGGCATCGTAGGGCGTCGCCGGCGCGACCACCTTGAGTCCCGGCACCCGCGTGAACCAGGCTTCGGGATTCTGCGAATGGAAGAGCGCGCCGTGCACGCCGGCGCCCGAGGGCGCGCGCAGCACCAGCGGACACGCGGCCCGACCGCCGTGCCGATAGCGCAGCGTGGCCGCGGTATTGACGATTTGGTCGAAGGCGCACGAGATGAAGTCGCCGAACTGCATTTCCAGCACCGGCCGCATCCCGAGCATCGCCGCGCCGATGCCGGCGCCGACGATCAACGCTTCCGAGATCGGCGTGTCGATCACGCGGGCTTCGCCGAAGGCGTCGAGCAGCCCTTCGGTCACCTTGAACGCGCCGCCGAGTTCGCCGACGTCCTCGCCCATGACGAAGACATTCTCGTCGCGCCGCATCTCCTCGTGCAGCGCCTGGTTGATTGCTTTCAGATACGTGGCTTCCATCGTGCTCCCGCGCATGGTTCAGAGGTTGGCCCGAGTTTGAGGAATTCGGAAGGCGCCCGTCAGGACGCGCGATGGTTGCCGCCGCCGCCGGAGTTGGTCGAGGTTGCGGCGGGCACAGCGGATGCCGACGACGGTCCGGAAGGGGCGTAGAGGTCTTCAAGTGCTTCTTCAGGTTTCGGCATCGGGCTTTGCTCGGCGAAATCGACCGCCCGCTGCACCACCGCGCGCACCCGTTCGTCAACTTCTTCGCGAATCCGCTTGAGGTCGTGGCCCTTCTTCTCGAGGAAGAACTCGTAGCGCGGGATGGGATCGCGGCTCTCCCATTCCAACAGCTCGTCCTTGTCGCGATAGAGCGCCGGATCGTGCTCGCTGTGACCGCGATAACGGTAGGTCTTGCATTCGATCAGCGCGGGCCCGCCGCCCTCCCGCGTGCGGTTCATCACCCGCTCACTCAATTCCACGACGGCCAGCAGATCGTTGCCCGAGACCACGTGGCCCTTGAAGCCATACGCAGAAGCGCGCGAGGCAACGTCCTCGACCGCCATCTGCTTCTCGAGCGGGGTCGAGTAGGCGTAGCGATTGTTTTCGCATACGAAGACCACCGGCAGCTTATGCACACCGGCAAAGTTCATCGCCTCGTGCACGTCGCCGCGCGAGGCTGCGCCTTCACCGAAAAACGCGACCGCCACGTGATTTTCTTTCTTAATGCGATACTTTAAGGCTGCGCCGACCGCGACCGGCAGCGACGAACCCAGCATCGAGGTCGATCCGAACACCGCGTGCTCGAGATCGCCGCCGTGAAGAAACGAATCTTTGCCACGCGAAAGCCCGGTCTCCTTGCCCATCAGTTGCGCCATCAGGCGTCCCGGGTCGACTCCGCGCATCAGGAAAACGCCGAGGTCGCGATGGAGCGGCGCAACCAGATCGCCCTCCTGGAGCGGCGCGCAAATGCCGGTCACGATCGCCTCCTGACCCGCGCCCGAGTACACGCCGCCAAGAATCTTGTTCTGCCGATGAAGCCGGGAGACGCGGTCCTCAAAGCCGCGAATCAGCTTCATCCAATAGTAGAGCTGCAGTTCGAATTCGACGCGCGTAGCGCCATTGGTTGCCGGTGCGCTCGCGCCCTGGACCTCAGCCATCGTTCACCTCGACCCTCGACCCTTGCACCTGGCCCTTGCGTTCCGTCGCCCGAGCCTCAAGCAAAACAGTATCGCAGCCGGGCGCGCCAAACAAAAGTGCCTCTTGAAGTATCCGCGCGTTTTGTCGCGTCTGCGACATCCCGAGCACGGCAATTGTTCGGATGAAGCCTCAATTGTATCATCTCGCCAACGCGCGGCTCGGCCTCATCGCTCGCCTTGTGCGCCGAGGTTGGGAGGGGGACTGCGATCAACCAAATTCCAGTAACGGCCCGGGGCCGCCGGCCGCAAAGTCTTCGGACGTTCTGCTCGACCGTTCACGTCAGTTTGATTCTTTTGCTTTTCGTGGGACTGGCGCCCGCCGCCGGGTACGCCCAAGCGCCGCCGGCAACGGTCACATTCTCACCCCATGGCACGGTCAAGAACGTGCGCCAGGTGGTGGCGCGCTTCTCGCAGCCGATGGTGCCGCTCGGCGATCCGCGCGTCAAAATATCGCCCTTTCAGGTCGATTGTCCCGAGCACGGACAGGCGAGATGGATCGACGACCGGCAATGGGCATTCGATTTCGACCGCGACCTGCCCGCGGGCGTGCGATGCACCTTCACGCTCGGTCCCGGCCTCAAGGCGCTTAACGGCACGCCGGTCGCAAGCCATCCGCCATTCGTATTCGATACCGGCGGACCGGCGATCCTGGAGACCCGCCCGTGGATGGGCGACTCGGGAATCGACGAGCATCAGTATTTCGTGCTCATCCTCGATGCCGAGGCGGTCGAGCAGACGGTGCTCGACCATGCCGAGTTCGCGGTGCAGGGGATGCCGCAGCGCGTCGGCGTCGATATCGTGAGCGGGGCGGAGCGCGACACGTTGCTCAAGCGCTTCGACGATTCCATCGCTCATCGCCCGGCGCTGATCCTGAAAGCGCGCCAGGCGTTCCCCGACAGCGCCTATGTGAAGCTCATCTGGGGCAAAGGAATCTCCACCCGCTCAGGAATTGCGACCTCGCAGAACCAGGTAATCAACTTCAGGGTCCGCCCGCCGTTCGAGGCGCAATTCCGATGCGAGCGCGAAAACGCGCAATCCGCGTGCATCCCGGTCACGCCGATGTCGCTTTCGTTTTCGGCGGCTATTTCCGCTAAGGCGCTCAAACAGATCGTGCTTATCGGCCCGCATGGCGAGCGGCATGCGCCGCAACTGCCCGAGGGCGCCGATCTCTCGGATGTCCGCGTTCTGACCTTCCCCGGACCGTTCGCCGAAACGGCCGCTTACAGAATCGAGATTCCGGCCGGGCTCGCCGACGATACCGGACGCCCGCTGACCAACGCCTCGCGTTTTCCGCTCGCGGTCAGAACCGACGAATTTCCGCCGCTGGCGAAGTTCGCCGCACGCTTCGGAATTATCGAGTCCGCCGACCCGGTGCTGCCCGTCACCGTGCGCAATCTCGAGGCCATGATTCGCGGGATGACGCTCAGGCCCGCCGGGATGCCGGCGCCGACCGGCTCCGAGTTAAGCGACTTCATTGGCCGGATCGACGCACGCGTCTTCGGTCTTTCGGTCCCCGCCGCACCGACGGTGCTCAAATGGCTCGAGCGAGTCGCCAGCACCCAACGCGCGCACTCGGTCTTCGCCGCTGCGGACACGGACGGCACACCGAAATCCTTCGCGATGCCCAAGCCCAACGGAGCGAAGGCGTTCGAGGTGATGGGTATCCCGCTTGGCAAGCCGGGACTCTATATCGTCGAGCTCAGGAGCGAGCACCTGGGCAAGGTGCTGCTGGGCCGGGATACGCCGATGTACGTTCCCACCGCGGCGCTGGTCACCAATCTTTCGGTCCATTTCAAACAGGGCGCGGCCAATTCGCTCATCTGGGTGACCGCGCTCGAGGACGCGCGCCCGGTCGGCGGCGCATCGGTCGCCATTCACGACTGCAACGGTAATCGGCTGTGGTCCGGGATTACCGACCGCCAGGGGATCGCGCTGGTACCGAAGATCGACGCGATCGCCAAGCCGCCGAAATGCGCGGACATCAAGCCCACCCAATACGACTTCTACACCACGCAGACCGAGGCGTTGCGCGAACTCAGCACGGGCCTGCTGGTCACGGCGCGGCGCGGCGACGATTTCAGCTTCGTGCACTCGAGCTGGCGCTACGGGATCGAGTCGTGGCGCTTCCATCTGCCGCAGGAATGGAACCCGACCGACCTCGCCGCGCACACCGTGCTCGACCGTCCGCTGTTCCGGGCGGGCGAGACCGTGCACATGAAGCACTTTCTGCGCACCAGGACGGTCGGCGGATTTGCCATGGTCGCGCCGGGCGCAATGCCGACCAAGGTGATTATCCGTTCAGCCGACGGCGATCAGCATTACGATTTTCCGCTCAAGTGGAGCGCCGCGGGGACCGCCGAAACCCAATGGACGATTCCCAGGAGCGCGCGCCTCGGCCGCTACTCGATCGCGATGCCGCTCAACGTCAGCCCGCAAACCTATCCCAACGAGATTCAGAGCGGCGACTTCCGTGTCGAGGAATACCGCATCCCGCTGATGAAGGCGGCGATTCGGATGCCGGCGCAGGTCGCGCCCGGCGCGACCCGCGTCGCGGTCGATCTGAGCGCCGAATATCTTTCGGGCGGCGCGGCGAGCGGCCTGCCGATCATCCTGCGCAGCCAGATCCAGCCCAACGCGTACGTTTCATTTCCCGATTTCGAGGACTTCACTTTCGCCAACGGCGAGGTCAAGCAGGAGACGCTGACCAGCGAGCAATGGTACGCGGGCATGGTTACCTATACTCCGCCCGGCGTCCATCAGCGCAAAGATCTGACGCTCGACGCCGCGGGAGGCGCACGCACCGCGATCACCGATATCGCACGCGCCTCGACGCCCGTCGGGGTCAACGCCGAGATGGAATATCGCGATCCCAACGGCGAGACCCAGACGGTCTCGAACTCGGTCACGATCTGGCCCGCGAAATGGCTCGTGGGAATCCGCGCCGACGACTGGGTCTCGTCGCCTGGCCATGTGCGCCTGCGCGTCGCGGTGGTCGGCGCGGGCGGCAAGCCGGTCGCCAACGTACCGGTGAGCGTCGACGCTTTCACGCGCAAGACGTTCTCATACCGCAAGCGCCTGGTCGGCGGGTTTTACGCCTACGACAACACGGTCGAGACGCGGCGCGCGGGAGGATTGTGCTCGGGCATCACCAATCGGCAGGGGCTGATGCTCTGTGATGCGAAAACGGCGCTGACCGGCTCGGTGATTGCCGAGGCGACGGTGCACGACGACAGCGGCAACGCGAGCATGGCAAACACCGAGGTCTTTATCCCCGGCGCGGAGCGCCTGTGGTTCGAGGGTCACGATGAAGACCGGATGGACGTGCTGCCCGAGCATCCTCAGTACCAGCCCGGCGATCGCGCGCGGTTCCAGGTGCGGATGCCGTTTGCCGAAGCCACCGCGTTGGTCACGGTCGAGCGCGAAGGAATCGTCGCGGCCTCGGTGCTCCATCTCGCGGGACAAAATCCGGTGATCACGCTTCCGGTGCGCGACTACGCGCCGAACGTCTTCGTCTCGGTGCTCGCGGTGCGCGGGCGCGTCGGCTCGCCGGCGGCGACCGGCATGCTCGATCTGGCCAAGCCCGCGTTCCGGCTGGGAATCGCGGAGATTCGGGTCGGATGGCGCGAGAATCGGCTCAACGTGACGGTGACGCCCGAGCATAGCGTCTATCGTGTCCGCGAAAAGGCGCACGTCAAAATCGCGGTGCGGACCGCAGCCGGCGCGCCGCCGCCGGCCGGCAGCGAGATCGCGGTCGCCGCCGTCGATCAAGGCCTGCTCGAACTTGCCGACAACCAGAGCTGGAAGCTGCTCGACGCGATGATGGGCCGGCGGCCGTATCAGGTCGATACTGCGACTGCGCAAATGCAGGTGGTCGGCAAGCGCCATTTCGGATTGAAGGCGCTGCCGGCGGGCGGCGGCGGCGGAATGCGCATCACGCGCGAGTTATTCGACACGCTGCTGCTGTGGAAAGCGACGGTGCCGCTCGACGCCGCCGGCAACGCGTCGGTGGATGTGCCGCTCAACGATTCGCTGACCAGCTTTCGTATCGTCGCGATCGCAAGCGGCGGCGTCGGCCGGTTCGGCACCGGCGACGCCCTGATCCGCTCGACGCAGGATTTGATGATCCTGCCGGGGGTCTCGCCGATCATCCGCACCGGCGACTCGTTCGACGCCGAGTTCACCGTGCGCAACGCCTCCGAGCAGCCCCTCACGGCGACCGTCAAGGCGAAGATCGATGGAATAACCAATCAGCCGGCGGCGCAGATGGTCAAACTCGCACCCGGCGAGGGCAAATCGATCGACTGGAAGGTGAACGTGCCGAACGGTCCGAGCGAATTGCGCTATCACGTCGATGCGGTATCGATCGCCGGCGGCCCGTCAGACCACCTGATGATCACGCAGCGCGTACTGCCGGTGGTGCCGGTGCGGACCTACCAGGCGACACTGCTGAGATGGGAGAAGCCGATCGCCGAACCGGTGGCGCTCCCGGCCGACGCGATCGCCGGCCGCGGCGACGTGCAGGTCGCGCTCAACCGCTCGCTCAGCGCCGGTCTTGACGGTGTGCGCGAATGGATCCGCGCCTACCCGTACACCTGTCTTGAACAGCGCGTGTCGCGCGCGGTGGCGCTCGGCGATCCGGGGCTGTGGAACGCAGTCGCCGGCGAGCTTCCGCAATATCTCGACAGCGACGGCCTGCTCAAATATTTCCCCGAGATGCGCGAGGGCAGCGACATCCTCACATCCTATGTCCTCGCGATCGCGCACGAGGCGAGCCTGCGCATCCCGCCGCAAAGCGAAGCCGCGATGGTGCGCGGGCTGAGCGGATTTGTCGCCGGGACCGTGATTCGTTACGGCACGCTCGGCGCCGATTTACCACTTAGAAAGATCGCCGCGATCGATGCGCTGGCGAGCGCCGGCCATGCCAACGCCGCGATGCTCGCGAGCATCATAATCGAACCCAACCTGTGGCCCGACGCGACGGTAGTCGAATGGTGGAGCATCCTGCTGCGCCTGCACGACATCCCCAATCGCGCGCAACGCCTCGAGGAAGCCGAACAGATCGTGCGTTCGCGGCTCAACTGGCAGGGCACGGCCGCGCATCTCTCGGGCGGCCATTGCTGGTGCCTGATGACCGACCTCGACAGCGACATGCTGCGGCTCGACCTCGTGCTGGTGAACAACGGGCTATGGCACGACGAGACGCCGCGCGTGATGCAGGGTTCGATGCGCCTGCAATCGCACGGCGCCTGGAGCACCACGGTCGCCAACGCGTGGGGCACGCTGGCGGTGCAGAAGTTCGCGCATGCGTTCGAATCGGTGCCGGTGACCGGCACGACCAGCGCATCGCTCGCCGCGGCGGCGGAGAAATTCGACTGGTCGCACACCCCGAACGGCGGCACGCTGAATCTGCCGTGGCCGCCCGCGCAATCCGATCTGCATGTCGATCATCGCGGCGGCGGAAATCCATGGGTTGAGATCCGCACCCGCGCCGCGATTCCGCTCAAGTCGCCCTTTTCCAGCGGCTACCGGATCACGCGCACGCTGAGCCCGGTCGCTTCCAATCACGGGGGCGGATGGCGCCGCGGCGATATGGTCCGCGTCCATCTCAAGATCGAAGCGCAGACCGATATGACCTGGATGGTGATCGACGACCCGCTGCCCGCCGGCGCCTCTCATCTCGGTACCGGCCTCAAGCGCGATTCGGCGATTGCAACGGCGGGCGAAAATTTCGGCCCTCCAAGCAGCAACTACTACTGGCCCGATTTCGTCGAACGGCCGTTCAACGCCTATCGCGCGTACTATCAGTTCGTTCCCAAAGGCACGTTCGAAGTCGAGTACACGATTCGCCTGAACCAGGCCGGGACGTTCCAGCTTCCGACGACGCGCGTCGAGGCGCTGTACGAGCCCGAGATGCTCGGCGAGATACCCAACGAGCCGTTCGAGGTCGCGCCCTGAATGAAATTGCGGACTCCAGGCGCCGCGCTCGTTCTCGTCGCGCTCTGCGTCGCGGCGGTCCTGGCGACGATCGCGCATCTTTGGCCGGCCGCGCCGGATTTTGCCACGGTGCGCGCACGCTGGCGTCCGTCGGATGCGCAACTGCTCGATCGCAACGGCGTCCCGCTCGATGAGCTTCGGGTCGATGCGCACGGGCGGCGCCTGGCATGGACTGCGCTCGATGCGATCTCGCCGGCACTTCGGCAGGCCGTTATCGCCTCAGAGGATCGCCGCTTCGGGCGGCATCGCGGCGTCGATTTCACCGCGCTCATGGCGGCGGTCGCCGGGCGGCTTTTGGGCCGGCGCCCGCGCGGCGCGAGCACGATCACGATGCAGCTTGCCGCGATGATCGATCCGCGACTGGCGCGCACGGGCATGCGCAGGCGCACCGTCGCGGAGAAGCTCCGCCAGGCGCTCGCGGCGCTCGCGCTCGAGCGGCGATGGAGCAAGGCGCAGATACTCGAGGCCTACCTCAACCTGGTGACCTATCGCGGCGAGATCGAGGGTGTCGGCGCGGCGGCGCGCGTGATGTTCGGAAAATCGCCCGCCGGAATCGACGACGCGGAAGCGATCGTGCTGGCCGCGTTGATCAGGGCGCCCAATGCGCAGCGCGCGGCGCTCGCGCGCCGGGCCGAGGCGCTGCGGTCCGCGATCGCGCATCAGGCGGCGCAAGCGGACATCGTCGCGCAGACTGAGGGCGCGCAGATCTCCAGCGCGCTTCTGTCGAATGCAATCGATCGCGCGGTTGCCGCCCGCGCCGGCGACTTCGCGCATCTCGCGCTGGCGCCGCGCGTGGCGGATCGGTTGCTGCGCGAGGGCCGCCTCACCGCACAGTCCACGCTCGACCGCGACCTGCAGGCGTTCGCGCTGGATACGCTGCGCCGCCACGTGATCGAAGTGCGCGATCGCAACGTCAACGACGGCGCCGTCCTGGTGGTCGAGAATGCCACGGGCGACGTGTGGGCCTACGTCGGCAGCACCGGCGCGCTCTCGAGTGCGCCCTACGTTGACGGCGTGCGCGCGCCGCGCCAGCCGGGCTCGGCGCTGAAGCCGTTCCTGTATGCGCTCGCACTTGACCGCCGCCTGCTGACTCCCGCCTCGCTGCTCGCCGACACGCCGCTCGAATTGCCCGAGCAGCGCGGAACTTACCGGCCGCTCGATTACGACCGCGAGTTTCGCGGCCTGGTGTCGGCGCGGGTCGCGCTCGCCTCCTCGCTCAACGTGCCGGCGGTGAGGACGGTCGAGATGGTGGGCGTGGACGCATTCACCGATCACCTGCGCGCGCTCGGCTTCACCGGGATCGTCGAGCAGGGCGATTACTATGGCGCCGCGCTCGCGCTGGGCGATGCCGACGTGCGCTTGTGGGACCTGGTCAATGCGTATCGCACGCTGGCGAACGGCGGGCGCTACTCGGGGATGCGTCTTGCGCCGGGCGATGCGCCGGCCGCCGCGCGGCAAATCTATTCCCCCGCGGGCGCATTCCTCGTCTCCGACATCCTCGCGGATCGCGCAAGCCGCGCCACGACTTTCGGCCTCGAGAACGCGCTGGCCACGCGCTACTGGAGCGCGGTCAAAACCGGCACCAGCAAGGACATGCGCGACAACTGGTGCGTCGGCTACACCACCCGCTTTACGGTCGGCGTGTGGGTCGGGAATTTCTCGGGTGCCGCGATGCATGAGGTGAGCGGAATCACCGGCGCCGCGCCGGTCTGGCTCGACCTGATGAATTACCTCGATGCCCGCTTCGGCGGCGGCGCGATCCCAAGGCCCGCAGGCGTATCAGCCGAAGTCGTGAGTTTTCCGCGGGCGGTCGAACCGCCGCGCATGGAACTGTTCATCGACGGAACCGAGCCCAATCGGCGCGCCGCGGGACTGGACGACACGGCACGTATCCTCTCGCCGGCGCCGGACACCGTGGTCGCCCTCGATCCGGATATTCCAGCCGATCGGCAGCGCGTCGCATTCCTCGCGAGCGCCGGCGCCGCCGGCGCGCATTGGATTCTCGATCGTCGCACGCTCGGTCCCGTGGCGGGCGTGAAGCTCTGGACGCCGTCGCCGGGCATGCATACGCTCGCGCTCGCGGATGGCTCAGGCCGCGTGATCGATTCGACCACTTTTCGCGTGCGCGGCGGAACCGGCGCCGGTTTGCGGGCCTTGGACAAATAGCCTATAAACGGCGATCTATGACGACCGCGCAGCCCTCATCGGTTGTGGGGCGCTCCGCGTCCCCGCACATCCGACAAATCCTCGACCGCGCGCTCGGCGGCGAACGCCTCGAGGCAAGCGACGCGATCGCGCTTATCGAATGCGCGGAGGCCGACCTGGCGCAGGTTCTCGCGGCGGCCGGCGAGTTGCGCGATCGGGGCAAGGGACGCGTCGTCACGTACTCGCGCAAGGTCTTCCTGCCGGTCACCAATCTCTGCCGCGACCGCTGCACCTACTGCACGTTCCGCAAGGATCCCGGCGAGCCCGGGGCGTGGACCATGAGCCCGGTCGAGATCGCGCAATGGTCCCGGCGCGGGCGGGCGCTGGGATGCCGCGAGGCGCTGATGTGCCTCGGCGACAAGCCCGAAGTCGCCTTTCGCGAGTATCGTGAGACGCTCGAGCGCCTGGGCGCGCGAAGCACGATCGAGTACGTCGCGCGCGCCTGCGAAGTCGCGCTCGGCGAAGGACTGCTGCCGCATACCAACGCCGGGATCATGACGCTCGACGAAATGCGGATGCTCCGCCCGCTCAACGTCAGCATGGGCCTGATGCTCGAGAGCGTCTCGCCGCGCCTGCGCGGCCGCGGCCAGGTGCATCAATGGGCGCCGGACAAGGATCCGGCGGTCAGGATGCGCATGCTGGCCGAGGCGGGCCAGGCGCGCGTGCCCTTCACCACCGGCATTCTGCTCGGCATCGGCGAGACGCCGGCGGAACGCGCGCAGAGCCTGCTCGCGATTCGCGACGTGCACGAGCGCTGCGGCCATATCCAGGAAGTGATCGTGCAGAATTTCCGCGCCAAGCCGGAAATCGCGATGGCTGACGCGCCCGAGCCGGATTCCACGGAGATGGCGCGGGCGATCGCCACGGCCCGGCTGCTGCTGGGGCCGCGGATGAACGTGCAGGCGCCGCCGAACCTGTCGCCGAGCGAGATCGAGCTGTTCCTCGGCGCCGGCATCAACGACTGGGGCGGTATCTCGCCGCTCAGCAAGGATTACGTCAACCCCGAAGCGCCGTGGCCGCATATCGAACGGCTCGCGGAGCGCTGCGCGCGCGCGGGTTTCGAGCTGCGCGAAAGACTCGCAATCTACCCGGAATATGTCAATGATTATTGGGTCGATCCCGCGCTGCGTCCGGCGCTTAGGCGCCACGGCGCCGAGATCGGCGGAGGTGCCTCGTGAACCTGCAAGCCCTGCGCGAGTATGTCGATGAGATCGAAGCGGCGCCGCTCGGCGCCCTGATGGATAAGACGAGCCCCGCCGTGCGCGCGGCCCTGGAGCGGAGCCGCGAGCGCCGCGAACTGACCGACGACGACGCGCTCCTGCTCTATACGGCCGAGGGCGACGACCTGCGCGCGGCGATCAAGTGCGCCGACCTCGCGCGGGCCGAGGACGTCGGCGACGAAGTCACCTACGTCGTCAATCGCAACATCAACTTCACCAACATCTGCTTCGTCGGATGCCAGTTCTGCGGCTTCAAGCGCCAGCGCTGGGAGTCCGACGCTTACGATCATTCCGACGCGACCATCCTCGGCAAGGTCGGCGATGCGGTGGCGCGCGGCGCGACCGAGGTCTGCATGCAGGGCGGGATCAACCCGGAGATGCCGGATTTCAAGTATCGCGACCTGCTGCGCACGATCAAAGCCGCCTATCCTGACATCCATGTCCACGCGTTCTCGCCGATGGAAATCATGTTCGGCGCGCGCCGCGTGCGCATGGAGTACCCGGAGTATATTTCGATGCTGCGCGAGGCCGGTCTGGGTTCGATTCCCGGCACCGCGGCCGAGATCCTCGACGACAGCGTGCGCGAGGTCCTGAGCCACAAGAAAGTCGACGTCGCCACCTGGGTCGATATCATCACCACCGCGCACGCGCTCGGCGTGCCCACGACCTCGACCGTGATGTACGGTCACATCGAGAGCCCGCGCCAGGTTGTCAACCACCTCAGCCTCATCCGCGACATCCAGAAGCAGACGCACGGCTTCACCGAGTTCGTGCCGCTGCGCTTCATCCATGAGAACACGGTGCTCTATCGCAAGGGCCTGGTCGCCGAGCCGCCGCCCAAGGGCAAGCTCGATTTCCAGATGTACGCGACCTCGCGCCTGTTCCTGCGCGGACAGATCGACAACCTGCAAACCTCGTGGGTCAAGCTCGGCGTCGACCTTGCGGCGCTCACGCTGAAGACCGGATGCAACGATTTTTCGGGCACCCTGATGGAGGAAAGTATCACGGCCCAGGCCGGCGGCGACTCGGGCGAGTTCGTCGCCGTGGATGTAATCGAAGACCAGGCGCGCGCGATGGGCCGGGTTGCGGTCGAGCGCAGCACGCTCTACAAGAAGCTCTACGGAAAAAAGGCACCCAATGGCGCGCGGCCGATCAGCCCCTCCCTCACACCCGCCTCAGCAGCCGATAACCATGCTTGCGGGGGGAGTGGGTGCGGCTAAGTTTCTGCGCGGCCTGGTGCGCGCGGTCGGCCAGCCGCGCGTCCGCGTAATCGTCAACACCGGCGACGACGAGGAGTTCTTCGGACTGCACGTCTCGCCCGATCTCGACACCATCGTCTATACGCTCGCCGGCGCATCCAACCGCGCCAGCGGGTGGGGCCTCGAGGGCGAGACCTTCAACACGCTGGGCGCGCTCGGGCGCTTTTACGGCGCGCCGTGGTTCAACCTTGGCGATCGCGATCTCGCCACGCACCTGTTCCGCACCGAGCGCCTGCGCGCCGGCGAACCGCTCGGCCGCGTGACCGGCGCGATCGCGCGCGCCTTCGGCGTGCGCGCGCAGGTGCTGCCGATGAGCGACGATCGCGTGCGCACCTTCGTCAAGGTGCGCGGGCGCGCGGCGATGCCGTTCCAGGAATATTTCGTGCGCCGGCGCTTTCGCGGCACGGTCGAGCGGATCGAGTTGCGCGGCGCGGCGCGCGCGCGGCCGCATCGCGACGCGCTCGGCGCGATCCGCAACTCGGCCGCGACCATCATCGCGCCCTCGAATCCATTCGTTTCGATCGGACCGATCCTGGCGTTGGGCGGGATGCGCGAGGCGATACGCCGGCGGCGTCCGCGCGTCGCCGCGATAAGCCCGGTCGTCGGCGGCAAGGCGATCAAGGGACCGGCGGCGAAGATGCTGCGCGCGCTCGGGCATCATCCATCCGCGCTCGGCGTCGCCCGCCTCTATCGCGATATCTGCGCCATTTTCGTGCTCGATAACGCCGACCGCCGCCTCGCCCCGGCGGTCGAAAAACTCGGCATGCGAGCGGTCGTCACCGATACGATCATGATCGACGAAACGCGCTCGGCGCGTCTCGCGGACGTGGTTCTGCGCGCGCTCACGGTATAGTAGGCTTGGACGGCGAATGCGATCTTTGACCTTTACCGCGATCGAGGGCATCCCGATGGTCGCCCGCGGCGATAATCTGGGCGCGCTCATCTGTTCCGCAATGGCCGCGAGCGATCTAAAGCCTGCGCGCGGTGACATCCTCGTCGTGTGCCAGAAAATCATTTCGAAGGCCGAGGGCCGCACCTGCGAACTGGCCGAGGTCGAACCGTCCGCGCTCGCGATGGCGTATGCGGCGCGATGGGACAAGGACCCGCGCGCGGTCGAACTCGTGCTGCGTCAGACCAGCCGTATCGTGCGCATGGATCGCGGCGTGATGATCGTCGAGACCGGCCCCGGATGGGTGTGCGCCAACGCGGGTATCGACGAGTCCAACAGCATGGCCGACGGACGCGCGATCCTGCTGCCCGAGGATGCCGACCGCTCCGCCGCGCGTATCCGCGAAGAGATTCGCAAGCTCACCGGTATCGAGATCGCGGTGCTGGTGACCGATACCTTCGGGCGGCCCTGGCGCGATGGCCTGACCGAAGTGTGCCTGGGTATCGCGGGGATGAACCCGATGCTGGACTTGCGCGGCACCAACGACCTGAGCGGACGCGAGCTGCATCACACGGTGATCGCGATCGCGGACGAGATCGCCGCGGGCGCGGGACTGCTGATGCCCAAGGCGGGCGCGATTCCGGCCGTGCTCGTGCGCGGCTACGCTTATGAGCCCTATGAAGGCAGCGCGCGGGTGCTCATCCGCCCCGCCGAGGCCGACCTGTTCCGATGACCCCGGGAGCGCAAGCGTCGTGAACCGAGACAAGCTGGGCGGCGCCGCCGCCTCGATCGCGCCGTCCGCCGCCGCCGTGAGCCCGGCGCGCGCCGTGGAGTCCGATTTGCTCGCCGTCGAGGAGAAACTCGGCGCGTTGCTCGATTCCAACGAATCGCTGATCGCGGAAATCTGCCATTACCTGGTCGATGGCGCGGGCAAGCGCCTGCGTCCGGCCTTCGTCCTGCTGGTGCATCGCGCCTGCGGCGGCAACGATCGCACCGCGCCCGACGCGGTCGACGCGGCAATTGCGATCGAGCTTATCCATTCCGCAACGCTGCTCCACGACGACATCATCGACGGCGGCATGCTGCGCCGCGGCAAGCCTTCGGCGCTCGCGCGTTTCGGCCCGGCCGCGACGCTAGTCGCGGGCGACTATCTTTTCTGCCGCGCCTTCGAGCTGTGCGGCCGCTTCGAGGAAAATCTCGTGCGCACGGCGGCGCAGGCCTGTATCCAGCTCACCGAAGGCGAAGTGATGGAAGGGCGGCTGCGCCACAACGCGGCCGCCAGCCTCAAGGATTACCTGGCCGTGATCGCGCGCAAGACCGCATCGCTGTTCGCGGCCGGCGGCAAGGTCGCGGCCGATCTCGCCGGCGCGCCCCGGCGCACCATCGATCAGATGCAGCATCTGGGCAACGCGGTCGGGATGGCCTTCCAGATGATCGACGACCTGCTCGACATCCTCGGCCCCGAGGAAAAAATCGGAAAGCCGGTCGGCTCCGACCTGCGCGCCGGCATTCCCTCGCTGCCCGTGGTGCTGGGCGCGGCGTCGAATCCGGAGCTGCGCGCGATGGTCGGCAACGGCGCGCGGCTTGACGGCGCCTCGCTCGAGCGCGCGCTCAAGATGCTGCGCGAGCCGCGCCTGATGGCCACGGCGCGCGCGATGGCCGCCGAGCAGGGACGAATCGCGATGGCTGCGCTGGAGACGCTTGCGCCCTCGGTCTATCGCGAAAGCCTCGCCGCGCTCATCGACGAGCAACTGCGCCGCGAAGTGTAGCGGCGTGCCGGCCACGCAATAGCCAGGTCACGCGGCCTCGTTGCACGCGCGCATCTGCGTTCGGCGGCGCAGCAATCTTATTTACGGATTTCCGCTAGGCCGACCATCGCTTGAGATCGAAGCCGGCGGGCAATTCGATAAACGCGAGCATCGCGGGCCCCTCGATCACCCGCGTCAGATGGCCCTTGCCGACCAGGTCGTCGGGAATGAATGCGGCGCCGGCGCTCCATCGCCGTTTCTGGTTGTCGCTGGTCGTGACTTCGACCGTGCCGCGCAGCACGAACACGATCTGGCGCGCGGGCGCGTGATGCCAGCTCTGGTCGAGCGTCGCCGGCAATTCGACGAACCTCACGCTCGGCGATCCGAACGCGTTGGTTTGATGAAGCACATTGCCGAACGGATCGATACGCTCCTGGTCCACGGCCAGCTCGAATTCCTCGAAGCGCGATCCGCCGTCATCGGTGGAATGAAACCTGGTGATCTTCATGCGGGCACCATTAGCAGAGTTCGGCGGCAGGGATGAAAGCCGCCGACCAGCTCTATCCTTTCAGAGATCCGGGGGGCGAACGCGTCCCGGCCGCGTTCCGCGCTCAGCTCCGTTCAAGGACTCCGGCCAATTCACGCAAGAGCGCGGCGCCGTCGCCGCGCCATGCACTTCCGTGCATGCACGCCAGAACCGCGGGCCGCGTGGCCGCAAGCTTCTCGATCAGGACGCCGGAATTGCGCGCGTGGGAGAAGTAATCGAGATGCGACCGTAGCGCCTCACTGGGGCCGAGAATATCGGACTCGGTAAGCGGCGCGGGCTTCGCTCCCGGCTGGGTAAAGAGATCGCCGCAAAGGAGCGTCCGCGTTCGCTCCTCGATCAGATAGCCGCACTCCCATCCGTGCGGCAGATGCGGCGCGTCGAGCCATCGGACTTGGTGCGCTCCGAGCAAAAGCGCCTCGCCGTCGGCGATCTCGCGCGGCGGGCGATCGGCAAAGTCGCGCACGGAGGTCAACGCGGCGATTTTTCCGCAAAGCGGCACCGCATTCGGCGCGGCTGCGAGCCATTCGTTTGTCGAGCCGCACTCGTCGGCTTCGAAATGCGAGAGCGCGAGATAGCGCAGCCGATCGAGCGGGATTATCGAGGCCACGGCTTCGCGGACGAGCGGAAACAACTGTCGCCCGCCCATGTGAAAGAGCAGCGGATTTTCATCGACGATCAGGTACTGGTTGAAAGTAAATCCGCCGGGAATCGCTTCCACGGGTGTGCTGATGCGAAAAATTCCATCGGCGATCTCATTGACGTTGGTTCCCGACTGAACATTTGTGATCGGCATTTTTTGATTCCTCTTTTTGAACATCGATGACCTTGACCCGCGATGATCACCGTGTATGGGAACTCACTTTTCCAATCCAGCAGAAACGAGCGCGCGGTTTGAAGCGGACGACAATGCCTCGTACTCCGATTTCCATTTGACGGCCAGGAGATAAGGGGCGGCGAAACTTTTCCCCGCTCGTTGCTTTAAAACTACCATGATGTGAGCGGCTATGTTCAGCTGAGCCAAAGTGGTAGGAGGAAGGCCTCTTAGGGATTAACAGGGGGACCTTGCAATGTCGATTGCCATTGTCACGGGTACCAGCACCGGAATCGGCTTAGCGACGGCAGTCGCTCTTAGTCGTGCAAGACACCATGTGTACGCAACAATGCGGAATCCGTCGCGGACTCCGGGACTCGCTCAGATCGCAAGTAGCGAAAAATTGCCTATCAAGATTGTCACGATGGATGTGGATGATGACGCATCGGTCAGCCAAGCGATCGCTCAAGTCCTAACTGACGCGGGCCGAGTCGACATACTGGTTAACAATGCAGGCGTGCAGGGAAGCGGGCCAATAGAGGAGGTCCCTCTCGCTGAGTTTCGGCGGGTCATGGAAACCAATTATTTTGGGGTGCTGCGATGCATTCAAGCCGTGCTTCCGGGTATGCGCAAGCAGCGCGATGGCCACATCATTAACGTGTCCACGATAGGGGGCCGGATAACCGGATTGTCACAAGGACCATACTGCGGCTCAAAATTTGCCCTTGAAGCAGTCAGCGAAATCCTCGCTGGTGAGGTCAAAGCCTTTGGTATTCGTGTTTCAATCGTAGAACCGGGAGTAACAGAGACTCCAATTTTTGCGAAGAGGCGCCGAGTTCCGCAGGGTTCGCCGTATCCGCAAGAACGCCGGATGAATGCGATTTTCGATGCCGGGCGGAAGTTGCAGATCCCGCCGTCGGTAGTAGCGGACAAGATCGTGGAAATCGTGCAGGGCAGGACCTGGAAGCTACGCTACCCGACCGGACCTGACGCCGAGCCGTATCTCCAGTACCGCGCCTCGATATCAGACGAGGAATGGGTGAATCTGCACTCTATCGAGAGCGACAAGGAATTTGCTGCGATCGTCAAGCAGACGTTCGGGATGGATTTGGACCTGTGAGAACCCTACCGATAGAGACCAAGCCGCTGCTCTGGATGCTGATGATCGTCGCGCGCTAAGCCAAACTTGTCTTGTACCCGGGGGGCCAAGTGTGAGCGACTAGCCGACAACGTGACTGCGCCAACGCCCCTATTTGAAGGGAAGAAGTTTCGCCAGCCCCTTATCCTCCTAAACTCGATTTCCATTTGACGAATGACGAATAAAAAGCGAAAATCCAATCATGGCTGCCTCCCCTGCTGCCCTGATCGAGACCTTCGCGCAGGTGCCCAAGTCGGCGTCGATCCGCACCCTCGAGAATCGCCAAATAGCTGAATTCGCAGGAGTTTTCCGCGGACGCGAGCTCACCCGCAAGGACCGCCGTCTAAGCTCGGGTATCGCCCCTCTCGATGCCATCCTCGACGGCGGTATCGTCCGAGGCCGTATCAGCGAAATCGTCGCACGGCCGGGCTTCGGACGCACTTCGCTCGCCGCTTCGATCGCCGCCTCCGCCACCCGGCGCGGCGAGGTCGCGGCCTGGATCGATTCCTCCGGCGCATTCGATCCCGCAAGCGTCGCCGCCGCCGGCGCGGACCTCTCGCGGATTTTGTGGGTCGGCGCCGACGCGGCCGTGCGCGCGGGCGAGCGGGATGAATCGCCGGCATCCGGATCGATGCGCATGCGATCGGGCGCGGCCGCCAAATCGGGCATCAAAACCGTGCTGCTCGCGGCCGAGATGATACTGAACGCGGGCGGCTTCGGCCTGGTCGCGATCGATATCGGCGCGCTCGTTCCCGCGCGCACGTTCACGTTGAGCGCGGCGCTCAGGCTCGCGCGCGCGGCCGAGCGCAGCGGCGCCGCTGTGATCGTCATGGCCGAGCGCCGGACGTGCGGCACCTTCGCCGCACTTAGCCTGGTGCTGGGGCGCGTCAGGCCATGCTTCAGCCGCAGCGCGCCGGGCGCGCCGGCGCTGTTCGACGGGATGCGTGTCGAGGCGTACGTCGCGCGCAACAAGCTCGGCGGCTCGGGACGCGCGGCGGCCTGGCGCGCGCTCGTCGATCCGTCGTCCGCTTCATTTGCGCCATCGTTGACACCATCGCCGCTCGCGTCGTCTTCGACGGCTCCTTCTCCCGCATCGCTGATTTCGGTCCCGTCTATTTCAGCCGTCCGGAGCGCGCCAAATCGCGATCGCGTGCGGATGCAATCACGAGGGCGCCGGCGGCGAAGCGGCGCCGACGACTACGCCAGGTGATGTCCGTCCTAGCCGGCATGGAATGTCGGCCGATGTTTTTGAGCCGTGATCGAACGACGCATACCGCCGAAAATTCCGCCCGGCGCCGATTCGCCGGCGCTCCGTATTCCGCATACGGCGGCGCCGCACGCCCATGGCTTTGCGCATCCCGAGGCGGCCCATGCCCATACGTACCAGGCCAATGCATGGATCGCACGCAGCCGAATCGCATGTATTCTGGTCGCCGATTTTCCGCTCGCCGCCGCGATACGTCAGAACGCCGAGCTGCGCGATCATCCGCTGGTCCTGATCGACTCCGCCGGCCGGCGCGATCCGGCCGGTGTCGCCAATCTCGCATGCCGCTTCGTCTCGCCGCGCGCGCGGGCGATGGGCGTGCGCGCGGGGATGACCGTGGCGCGGGCGCGCGCGGCCGCTGCCGGGCTGGCCGTGATCGGCCGCAGCGCCGCCGCCGAGGCCTCGGCCGCCGAAGCTCTGGTCGATGTCGCGCTCTCGTTCTCGCCGCTGGTCGAGGCGGGCGCAAACGGCGAAGTCTATTTCGACCTGGGCGGTCTCGAACGGCTGCATCACTATCGCCACACTAACGCATCGCCTGGCGAGGACGCGGGCGCGCGGCCGATCGAAGCGCAGGATAATGAAACCGCACTCGCCGAGGAGGCGCTCGGGCGCGTCGCGCGGCTCGGGATGGACGCGGCGGTGGGAATCGCGTCGAGCAAGGAGGTCGCGCTTTTGGCGGCGCGATGCGGCGGCGCGCGCGTAATCGCGCTCGGGCGCGAGCAGGAATTCCTTGACTGGCTGCCGCTCGATCTGTTGAAGCTCGACGGAGCCGGCGGCGGCGCGAGTGGCGCGGAACTGGAACAGACGCTGGCGCGATGGGGTATCCGGCGGCTGGGCGAGCTGGCGCGGCTCGATCCGCGCGCGGTCGGCAGCCGGCTCGGCGCGCGCGCGGTCGAGCTCATCCGGATCGCGCGCGGCGAGAATCGCACGCCGCTGATGGCGCGGCGCGCCGCGGACAATTTCACCGAGACGGCCGAGCTGGAATGGGGCGTCGATAGTCTCGAGGCGATGGGCTTCGTGATGCGTCCGATGCTCGAGCGGGCGGCCGAACGCCTGGCGCTGCGCGGGATGGCGGCGGGCGAAATCGCGCTCGCGCTCGAACTCGACGGCCGCCGCCGCGATCTGCGCCGTATCGCGCTGCCCGCGCCGACGATCGAGACGCGCACGCTGCTCGCGCTTATCCTGCTCAACCTGGAGGCCGCACCGCCCGGCGCGGCGGTCGAGGCGATTCGTATCGCGATCGAGCCGCGGCTCCCGCGCGCCGCGCAGACCGACCTGTTCGCCCCGCCCTGCCCCACGCCCGAGCGCTTGCACGTCACGCTGGCGCGGCTCGCCGCGCTGTGCGGCCCGGGCAAGGTGGGCACGCTCGCGCCCCGCAACTCTCATCTGCCGGACGCGGTCGAGCTGGGACCGTTCGCGCCCTCGCCGGCGATCGCCTCCGCGCCTTCGCAAACGCCGCATAGCGGCACGGCCGCTCCCGCCGTAACCCAACTGGCGCTGCGAACGATGCGGCCGCCCCGCCGCGTCGAGGCGCTGTGCACGCGCGCCGGCGCGCCCGAGTTCGTCCGCGGCGCGGATTTCGGCGGACGCGTGATCTCGTGCGCGGGACCGTGGCGAATCGCGGCCGCCGAGCCGCAGGCCGCAAGCGCCAGTCGCCACAGTGCGCCCGGCGCGGAACGCGACTATTACGACGTCGCGCTCGAGGACGGCGGCGTGTACCGGATGCTGTGCGATTTGCGCTCGGGCGAATGGTACGTCGATGGAATTTACGACTGAACGCCGCCGAGTGTGACGGGCCCATGTCCTCGCTTTATATCGAACTGCGCATGCGCAGCGCCTTCAGCTTTCTCGAAGGCGCGGCCCTGCCCGAAGACCTGGTCGATCGCGCCGCGGGACTGGATTATCCGGCGATCGCGATGGGCGATCGCGACGGACTCTACGGCGCGCCGCGCTTTTATCATGCCGCCCAACGCGCCGGCATCCGCGCGATCGTCGGCGCGGAGCTGACGCTCGATCTGACCGACGGCGACAGCGAATCGTCCAGGCGCGCCACCGACGATCAGCGAATTTACGTGCTGGTTCCGGATCGCGAGCGCTACCGCAATTTGTGCCGGATGATCACCGCCTCCAAGCTACGCCCGCTCAATCCGCGCGAAGTCGAACAGGGCCATGCGCCGAAATATCCGGCCAAGGGCCAAAGCCGTGTCACGCTGGACGACCTCGAGCGCTACGGCGCGGGGATGATATGTCTCGCCGGCGGAGCGCGCAGCCCGCTCGCGCGCATGCTCACCCGCGGTGCCGATCCGCGTGCGCTCTGCGATCGGCTGGGCGCGATTTTCGGCCGCGGCAATTTGTATATCGACCTCGGACGTCATCTCGATCCCGCCGAGGAGCGGATGAATCGCAGGCTCGCGGCGCTCGCGTCCGCCGCGCGCCTCCCGCTGGCCGCATCCAACGACGTCTGTCACGTCGGCAACGATCGCGCGCTGCTCGATGCGCTCACCTGCATCCGCCTCGGGCTTACGCTGGAGGAAGCCGGGCGCGCGCTGTGGGCCAATGCCGAGCGGCGGCTCAAGTCGCCGGCGGAAATGGCCGCGATGTTCCGGGATATGCCGGAGGCGGTGGCCGCCACGCGATCGATCGCCGAGCGCTGCACGTTTCAAATGCGCGACCTCGGCTATCGCTTTCCCGGCTACCCGCTGCCACCGGGTGAGACGCCCGACAGTTACCTGCGGCTGCTGGTCGAGGCGGGCGCGCGCGAGCGCTGGGGCGCGGAGCCGGGCGCGCGGGTGCGCGATCAGCTCGCGCACGAACTCGAGATCATCGCCAGGCTCGGGCTCGCCGGCTATTTCCTTATCGTCTGGGATATCGTGCAGTTCTGCCGCGAGAACGCGATCATGGCGCAGGGGCGCGGCTCTGCCGCCAACAGCGCCGTGTGCTACGCGCTCGGCATCACGGCGATCGATGCGGTCAGGATGGAACTCCTGTTCGAGCGCTTTCTCTCGGAGGAGCGCGGCGAATGGCCCGATATCGATATCGACCTGCCGAGCGGCGACCAGCGCGAGAAAGTCATCCAGTACGTCTATCGGCGTTACGGCGAGCGCGGCGCGGCGATGACCGCCAACGTGATCACCTATCGCACGCGCAGCGCCGTGCGCGAGATCGGCAAGGTGCTGGGCTTTACCCCCGAACACATCGATCGCCTCGCGCGGCTCAACTACGTTTACGAATTCCGCGACAGCAACGACGAACTCGCAACCTTGCTGAGGCGCGGCGGTGTCGATATCGAAACGCCGCAATTGCTGCGGATGGTCTCGCTGGTGCGCCAAATCCAGGACCTGCCGCGCCATCTCGGACAGCATAGCGGCGGGATGGTGATCGGCGCGGGTCCGCTCGATGAGGTCGTGCCGCTCGAACCGGCATCGATGCCCGGGCGCGTCGTAATCCAGTGGGACAAGGAGGATTGCGCCGACCTCGGCATCATCAAGATCGATCTGCTCGGACTCGGCATGATGGCGGTGCTCGAGGAGGCGATTCCGCTGGTGCGCGATAGCGAGGGCGTCGCAGTCGACCTGGCGCATCTGCCGGCCGACGATCCCCAGGTTTACGAGATGCTCGCGCGCGCCGACACCATCGGCGTGTTCCAGGTCGAGAGCCGCGCGCAGATGGCGACCTTGCCGCGGATGCGCCCGCGCACGTTCTATGACCTGGTGGTCGAGGTCGCGATCATCCGGCCCGGTCCGATCGTCGGCAGGATGGTGCATCCGTATCTCGACCGGCGCGCCGGCCGCGCGCCCGTCGTGTACGACCATCCCTCGCTCGAGCCGATCCTGCGCCGCACGCTCGGCGTGCCGTTGTTCCAGGAGCAATTGCTGCGGGTGGCGATGGCGGTTGCGGGATTCAGCGGCGGCGAGGCCGAGGAGTTGCGGCGCGCGATGGGCTTCAAGCGCTCGGCCGCGCGCATGGAAAAAATCGAAGTGCGGATGCGCGAAGGGATGGCGCGCAACGGAATCACCGGCGAGACCGCCGACCGCATCGTGCAATCGATCACCTCGTTCGCGCTCTACGGCTTTCCCGAATCGCACGCCGCGAGCTTCGCGCTGATCGCTTACGCGTCGGCCTGGCTCAAGTGCCATCATCCGGCCGCCTTCTTTGCCGCGATGCTCAACTGCTATCCGATGGGCTTTTATCATCCGGCCACGCTGGTCAAGGACGCACAGCGCCATGGCGTCGCGATGGCGCCGATCGAGGTCACGCGCTCGGGCTGGCGCTGCACGCTCGAGCGGGATTCGTCGGCACGGCCTGAGACGAAGCCGACGCTGCGGCTCGGGCTCAAATATATCGCCGGCCTGCGCGCGGAGACCGGCGCACGCGCCGAGCGCGAGCGCGCACACCGTCCGTTCGTCTCGATCGCCGATTTCACCGCGCGCGCCGCGCCCAATCGCCGCGAACTCGACGCGCTCGCCCATGCGGGAGCGTTTGCTTGTTTCGGGATGGACCGGCGGACGGCGCTATGGCAGGCGGCAGCGGTCGAACGCGATCCGCACGGGCTCTTTGCCGGCGTCGAACCGCATGCCGGCGCGGTGCCTTTGACCCCAATGGATGCGCTCGCCGAAACCCGCGCCGATTACGCGGCGACCGGTCTGACCGTCGGACCGCACCTGATGGCGCATCTGCGGGAGCGCCTGCGCGCGTATGGCGTGCTCGCCGCGGCGGAGCTGGCCGGCGCCGCGCACGGCGCGTGGGTCAAGACCGCCGGCCTGGTGATCGTGCGCCAGCGTCCCGGCACGGCCAAGGGATTTTTCTTTCTCACCCTGGAGGACGAAACCGGCGTCTCCAACGCGATCGTGGTGCCGGATCTGTTCCAGGCCAATCGCGCGCTGCTGCAAAACGCGGCCATTCTGATGGTCGAGGGCGTCCTGCAGAAGCAGGACGGAGTGACCGCGATTCGCGCGCGGCGCTTCCGGAGCCTGCGCCTCGCCACCGCCCTGCCGCCGTCGCATGATTTCCGCTAGGCTGCGCCGCGCGCGATCGAAACGTGCGCGCTTTCCATCGCGATCGCGCTGCGCTATTGAGCAGACACGGTCCGGACTCTCATGGCGACGACGTTGACGCAACCGCCAAAGCGCCCGCCGCGCATCGCGGCGCGCCGCGAAGCTGCATTCGATATCGAACTGCCCGGCGCGTTCGATCCCGCGGCGTCGCTCGAGATGTTCCGGCGCTCGGGCGACGACCTGCTCGATCGATGGGACGGCCACACTTTTTTGCGCACGATCGTCATCGACGGACGCGCGATCGCGTTCGCGACCCGGTTCAGCACCATCGGCGCGCGCGCGAAGCTCCGCGTGGCGATCGACGACGCGCGGCACGCGGACGCCGCGATCGCCGCGGTGCGCGCCACCTTTCTTGCGCCGCCGCGCCATTTCGCCGAACTCAAACGCGCCGACTCGCTGCTCGCCCGCCTCGAAGCTCGCTATCGCGGCTTTCGGCCGGTGCTGCAGCTCAACCTGCTTGGCGCGCTCGTCCGATGTATCAGCGCGCAGCAGGTGAACCTGCGATGGGCGTGCGAGACGCGGCGGCGCCTGGCCGAGCGCTTTGGCGATCGGCATACGTTGGGCGGCGCGATCGTTTACAGCCTCAGCGCCGAGCGCCTGGCCAACGCCGCGCCCGCCGAGATTCGCGCGCTCCAGTTCACCAATCGCAAGGCCGAATATATCGTCGCCGCCGCGCAGGCGATCGCGTCGGGGCTTATCAACCAGGAGCGGCTCGTCGCATTGCCGGACGCCGAGGTAATCGCCGCGCTGGTGGCGCTGCGCGGGATCGGCGTATGGACCGCGGAATGGATCCTGGCGCGTACGATGGGTCGGCCGCGGATCGTCGCCGGCGACCTCGGCGTGCGCAAGGCCGTCGGGATCGCTTACCGCAAGGGCGCGATGCCGTCCGAGGATGAAGTGCGCGCGCTCACCGCGCATTGGGGCGAGTCTTCCGCGCATGCCCAGGCCCTGCTGCTGCATGCGCTCGGCGAACGCGAGCTTGAAGCGCTGGTCGCACGCGGCTGATCTCCCGGTTCGCCGCCCGCTGCGCTCGCCCGGTTCGCCGGCCGACTCGCTAATCCTGCATCCCTACCGCGCAAATCGCGGAATAGGCTATGGTGCGTGACAGATCACGGGATCGCGCAGGTGGGAGTATGAAGCTTGCCAACAAGGTTGCATTGATAACGGGCGCGGGCTCCGGCATGGGCCGCGTGGGCGCACAGTTGTTCGCGCAGGAGGGCGCGAAAGTCGTCGCGGTGGACCTCGACCAGGGCTCGGCCGCCGAAACCGCGCGCGCGATCGAGAGCGCCGGCGGAGAGGCGCTCGCGCTCCGCGCCGACGTTTCGAACTCCGAAGATGCGCGCGCGATGGTCGCCGCGGCGCTGGACAAGTTCGGCGGGCTCGACGTCGTGTACAACAACGCCGGCATCGAGGGCGAGACCGCCTTCATGGCGCAGCTCAGCGAGGATGCGTTCGATCGCGTGATCGCGGTCAACCTGCGCGGCGTGTGGCTCGGGATGAAGTACGCGCTGCCGCACCTGATGAAGCGCGGCGGCGGCTCGATAATCAACACCGCGTCGGTCGCCGGCCTGGTCGGTATCCGCGGATCCGCGGCCTACAGCGCGGCCAAGGCCGGCGTGATCGCGCTGACTCGCGTCGCCGCGCTCGAGTACGGCCGCTACAATATCCGCGTCAATTGCATCTGCCCCGGCACGATCGACACGCCGATGGTGCGGCGGATCCACGGCGTCGGCAGCGGCGCACTGCCGCCACGCGCGGTAGGTCCGGCGGCGGCGGTGCTGGGCCGGGCGGCGCAGCCCGAGGAAATCGCGCGGATGGCGCTGTTCCTCGCAAGCGACGACTCCTCTTTCGCGACCGGCGCGCCGTTCATCGTCGACGGCGGCTGGACCGCGATCTGAACTGCATCTCGAACAGGGCCAGGAGACCACAACGATGGCGGCAACCGAACAAATCGACCGCGAGAAGGCAAAGCAGGTCGCGCAAAAAATCATCGGCGACGTCGCCAGCGCCCTGCATGGCGCGATGAACTTCATCGGCGACCGGCTCGGCATCTTCAAGGCGATGAAGGACGCCGGGCCGCTCACGGTCGAGCAGCTTGCGGCGAAAACCGGGCTCAACCATCGCTATCTCCAGGAATGGCTGAACTCGATGGCCGCGGCGCAATACCTCGAATACGACCCGGCCGCGAAAACCTACCTGCTGACGCCGGAATACGCCGTCGCGCTGGCGGAGGAGGGCTCCCCCTATTTCGTCGCGTCCTATTTCCAGGTCGCGCAGGCGACGATGTCGGTCGCGCCCAAGGTGGCCGAGGCGTTTCGCGAAGGCGGCGGCCTCACGCAGGCCGATTATCCGCCATGGATGTTCGAGGCGACCGAGCGCAACTCGCTGCCGCGCTACCAGTTCAAGCTCGTGCGCAAGTGGATTCCCGCAATGCCGCAGGTGGTCGAGCGCCTCGAGCGCGGCGGGATGGCGGCGGACGTGGGATGCGGCGGCGGCCGCGCGGCAATCCTGATCGCCAAGGCGTTTCCGAAATCGCGCGTGGTCGGCTACGACCTCCACGCCGAATCGATCGAGCGCGCGCGGCGCAACGCGGCGGCCGCCGGCGTGACCGACCGCGTCACCTTCGAGGTCGCGAACGGCTCGCGCCTGCCCGCGGGCAAATTCGATCTCGTGACCACCTTCGATGTCGTGCACGACTCGGTCGATCCGGTCGGCCTGATGCGCTCGATCAAAAATTCACTGACATCCGGCGGCACTTACCTGGTGCAGGAGATCAACGTCTCGTCGAAGGTCGAGGAGAACGTCAAGCCGATGGGCAAGCTGGTGTACTCGGTCAGCACGCTCTACTGCATGACCACTTCGCTGGCGCACGGCGGCGCGGGAATCGGCGCGGCGATGGGCGAGCCCAAGGCGCGCGAGCTGGCCGAGTCCGCCGGTTTTTCGCACTTCCGCAAGCTCCCGATCGAAGACGAATTCGCCGTGCTCTACGAGCTGATGGCCTGAGGCGAACGGGGGATCGTCGTTCGTTGCAACTCAGGAGCAAATCGCGAGATCGATCCGCGATCGGAACTTCGCGGGCGATCGCGCAGCGCCCCTTGACGTGGCTCTTGCTGGGCCTGTTGGCGATCGCCGGCGCTGCCGATGCCCAGTTACAGCCTGCCTCCGCGACGCAAACGCGATTGACCGGCAGCGTCCTGATTGCCGGCGGATGGGGCCATTCGCCGACCATCGAGCTTTACGATCCGGCGAGCGGAAAATTTCGCGTCGCGGGGCACATGGAAATGTTCTTCGCGGGCGTCGAAGCGATCGACCTCCACGGACCTCAGGTGCTGCTGCTCGGCGGCCGCAGGCAGGACTACTACGACGCTCCGGGAGGGCTGCTCTACGACGCGCGCGACGGCACGTTCATCGAGGTCGGGAAAAATATCACCTTCGGCACCTGTTTCGCCGCGGCACGGCTCGCCAACGGCAAGGTGTTAATCGCCGGCGGCCTCAAGATCCCGGAAGCCGGACCGCCCACCGTGTCCGACGCTTTCATTTTCGATCCCGCAACGCGCAAATTCTCCGCCACCGGGGCGATGGCTGAGCCGCGATGCGATGCGAGCGCGACGCTGCTCAAGGACGGCCGCGTGCTGATCGCGGGCGGCAGCGGCACGACGCCCGACAGTATCGCGAGCGCGGAAATCTATGACCCGCATCGCGGCAAGTTCATCAAGGCGGGCAGGATGCGCCACGGACGCGAGCAACACAGCGCCACGCTGCTCGGCGACGGCACGGTTCTGATCGCGGGCGGCTTCGAGGCCGCGTCCGACGGTGCGGTTTCCTTTGCCGATGCGGAAATTTTCGACCCGGCGACGCTGCGCTTCAAACCAGCAGGCGCACTAAAGGCGGCACGCGGCGCGCATACGGCGACGCTGCTCAAAAACGGCGACGTGCTGATCGTGGGCGGCGAGAACCGCTTCCGCGGCGACCAGGTGTTCGCGAGCGCCGAGCTGTATCATCCGGCGAGCGGCACTTTTACTCCGGCCGGCTCGATGAGCGCGCAGCGCTACAGCCATACCGCGACCCTGCTCGGCAACGGCTACGTGCTGATCGCCGGCGGAGCGACGCTGCACGACTGGCTGGCGAGCGCCGAGCTGTACGATCCGGCAAACGGCCGGTTTATCGCGACCGGCGCGATGGCGCACGCACGTTACGGCCAAAGCGCCGTGGTGCTGGGCGGGCGCTGACACGATGGCTCGAAGATCATATTAGGGCCGCACCGGATGCGCTTCGCACTTACCTAGGACGCCAATTCCATAGAGTGGAATGAACCCGGTGGCTTGCCGCACGCACGATTCGTTGAGAGCGGCGTTCCATTCGGCCAAGGCGCCCTCGCAACCTTGCCTCGTGAAAAATCGATGTCCGAAGGGGCCGCAGCAGGCTGAGCAGGTCCCGGCCGCTCCGACAAGAACCCACCGGCCGTCCGCTGGATTTTGCCAAAGCTTGTCAGCCACACATGGAAGCGATGGTTTGAAATTGTGTTCGACCGACGCGCTGCGCTCATGACGTTGCATGCGTCGCACTGAACGCCTGCAGCCTCCAAAACCAGGACCGACAGCAGGACGATGATGGCTGCGTTGAGTACGATCGACAGCCTGCTTCCGTTCATCTGGTTATCCACTTGGCAGAGGCTTCAGCCTCGAAACAATCCTCGCCCTCGGCAAATTTAGTGTCTAACGGGTGCGCTCGCGCTAAGATGCGCGAGCGCTGCGCCACCTCCCGCTATGTCACTCGGGCGCGATCTCGCCCATGCGGCCTGCGCGATAGTCCTCGAACGCCTGGATGATCTCTTCCTTCGTGTTCATCACGAACGGCCCGTAGCGCGCGACCGGCTCGCCGAGCGGCACGCCGCCGATCAGCAGCACCTCGAGCGGAACGCTCGCATTGCTGGCCGCGACGATCGAAACCGCATCGCCGTCGCCCGCAAACACGACCATCCGATGCTCGCCGGCAGTCTTCTCCTCGCGTCCGAAGCGGCCCTCGCCGCCAAAGACGTAAGCGAACGCGTTGTACTCGGCGGGCACCGGCTGCACCACGCGGCCGCCGGGCTTGATGGTGAAGTGCAGGTAGATGATTGGCGTGCGCGTATCGATGACCGCCTTATGGCCCATCGACTCGCCCGCGATCACGCGCACCGTGGCTTTGCCGTCGACGCTCGCGCCGACCGGAATTCCGGCCGCGGGAATCTCCTGGTAGTGCGGCCGGATCATCTTGTCGCGCCGCGGCAGATTGACCCAGAGCTGGAAGCCGTGCATCCGCCCGCCCTGGCGCTGGAAGTCTTCGGCCGGCATCTCGGAATGCACCACGCCGGCGCCCGCGGTCATCCACTGCACGTCGCCCGGCCCGAGGCGGCCCGCGTTGCCGTGGGAATCCCGATGCTCCATCCGGCCCGAGATCATGTAGGTGACGGTCTCGAAGCCGCGATGCGGATGGTCGGGCGCGCCCTTGGCCTCGCCCGGCGCGAGTTCCATCGGCCCCATCTCGTCGAGGAGCAGGAACGGATCGAACAGCGCCATCGCCTGGTTCGGGAATGGGCGGTTCACCTCGAAGCCCGCGCCCTCGAGCTGGCGCGCCGCTTCGACGATCTTCGCCACGGAACGGATCTTCTCAACGTTGATTGCCATCGCGTCGTCTCCTGGACCAAACGTAATCATCGTGTCAAGGACGGCGGCGCAAGGCGAACCGCATGAGCGCCCCGCCCGGCGAACGCGGTCACTCGAGCGCCGTGGACGGGATATAGCCCTCGAGTCCGCTCTTCATGCGAATCTTGAGATAGCCCAGCGACACGCCGACCACGTGCACCGCGTGACCGTGATGCACCTCGGATAGTTTTTTGCCCCAGCGGTTCGGCGCGTCGAGCACCGGCGCGTCGCGGGTCAGCAGGAACAGCTTGTCGGTGGGCGAGGTCAAGGCGACCGTGCTCGCTTGAACGTAGCCTTCCTGTCCGTTCTTGAGCTTGACGCGCAGGAAATAACGCGTCGAGCCGGTGACGACCACGAACTTGCCCTGCTGACCCGCTTCAACATGCGCGCTCTTGTTGCTCGGTTGCGCGTAAATCCACGTGTCCTGCTTCAACTGCAGCCGCGCGTTGGCGGGCTCGACCGCAACCGGTTTCGGCATCGTGGCCGGCGGCGTCTTGGATGCGAGCACATGATGAGCCGGCGCAGCGGGCGTCACACGATGCGTCGCGGGATGCGGCGGCGAGGACACGGGCGGGGGCGGCAGCGGCGGCGCTTCGCCCTCGGGCGCAATTGTCGTTGCGGGCAGACCGGCCTCATCCTGCGCGCGTGTCGAAGGCGATATGCACCACCAGAGAGCGGCGACGGCCAGCGCGATTACCCAGCGCCGGGCGCCACCTCGCAGCGCTCGAATCCTCATCCTTCCCCTCCCCCAACCCGGCGGCGCGCCGGGCTCTTGATCTGCAGCGATCTCAATTCAATTCAACACGCTCCGCATACCCTGCACTGCGTGACATCGCACGGCCTGGTCTGAAGCTCGCGGTGCGCGCGCTTGCGCTCGGAGGCGAGAAACCATTTCGCGACGTGATGGTCGATGAAATCCCAGGGCAGGATTTCATTCTCCGGATAATGGCGGGTGACAAAGAAATCCGGATCGACCGGCGCGATGCCCTCCGCCGCCTCGCGCTTGATCGCCTTGAGCCCGTGCCAGATCTCGCTCGGCGACTCGCGATGCTCGGCGCTAAGGCGCGCCAGGATCGCGCCAACGCGCCGGTCGCCGCGCGAAACCAGCGTCTGGAAGTACGCCTCGCGCGGCGATTCCGCATCGAGCTCGATGCCCGCCTCCAGCCGCATCAGATGGCTGCGCACCAGCGCCACCCGGCGCTTGAGTTCCTGCGGCTCGCGCATCGCGTCCCATTGAAAGGGCGTCCACGGCTTGGGCACGAACGGATTGAGCGACACGCTGACGTGGCCGACCCGGCGGCGCTGCGCGCGCGCCCGTGTGACGATACGGCCGACCAGCTCGGCGATCGCGACCACGTCTTCGTCGCGCTCTTCGGGCAGGCCGACCATAAAGTAACACTTCAGATTCTCGACGCCTTCGCCCACCATCAGCTCGGCCGCGCGCAGGATCTCGGCCTCGCTCAGGTTCTTGTTGATGACCTTGCGCATCCGCTCGCTGCCCGCCTCGGGCGCGATGGTCGCGCTGCGATTGCCGTTGCGCGCAAGCGCCGCCGCGAGCCCGGGCGAGATGCAATCCGCCTTGAGCGACGACGGCGAAAGCCGGCCGCCGCGATCGGCGACCGCCGCGGCAATCTCGGCGACGCCCGGCACGCTCGCCATCTCCGCGCCGACCAGCCCGATCACGCCGCGCTCGCCGAGTCCGCGCTCGGCCTGGGCGAGCAGGGCCTCGGGACTGCGGTAACGGATCGGACGATACATGAAGCCGGCCGCGCAGAAGCGGCATCCCCATTGGCATCCGCGGCTCGCCTCGACCAGGTACATGTCGCCGAAGACGGACTCCGGCGTGAGAATCAGCGACGCGGTGGCGAAGCGATCGAGGTCCTCGATCAGACGCCGGTTGACCCGCGCCACTCCCGGTCCGCGGTAATCGACGCGCGTGAGGCTCCCGCGCCCGTCGTAGACCGGCGCGAAGTAATCCGGCAGATAGGCGCCGTCAACCTGCGCCAGCGCATGCAGCCGCTCGACGTGGTCGAAGCCGTCGGTCGCGCGAAAGCGCGCGATGAACTCGGGCACCATCTCCTCGCCCTCGCCGATCAGGAACAGGTCGGCAAAGTCGGCGATCGGCTCGGGATTGAGAAACACCGCCGAGCCGCCGACCACGATCAGCGGATAATTGCGGCCCGCGCGCTCGGCGCGCGTCAGCGGGATCCCCGCCATGCGCAGCAGCGTAATCAGGTTCAGGTAGTCGGTCTCGAACGACACCGAAAAGGCGATCACGTCGAAGCTGCTGAGCGGCTCGCCGCGTTCGAACGACACCAGCGCCTCGCCGCGTGCGCGCAGATAGGCGCGCTCGTCGGGGTCTGGCAGAAAGCCGCGGTCGGCCGCGACGCGCGGGTCGGATTCAAAGATGTGGAAGACGGCCTGGAAGCCCAGGTTGGCCATCCCCAGGCGATACACGTTGGGATAGACGACGCACAGCCGGATATCGCCGCCGCGGCGGCGCTGGTAGAGCGCCTTTTCGGCGGCGATGCGTTCGAGCGCGCGCTTTCTTGGAAACATTCGATAAGGGCCCTGGGGCCAGTCGAGGTTAACGCTTATATGCGATGCGGCTCAAGTGGTGTCTTGCGCGAGTGCGGAGGGTCAGGTGAACACGCGCTCCGGATGACAGTACAGATTGAAGGTGTCGCCGCGCACGAAGCCCGCGAGCGTCATGCCGACCTCGTCGGCCAGCTCGACCGCGAGCGAGGACGGCGCGGAGACCGCCGCCAAAATCGGCACGCCGGCCGCGGCCGCCTTCTGCACGATCTCGAAGCTCAGCCGGCCACTGACCGCCATGATCGCATCGCCGAGCGGCAGCATGCCGGCGCGCAGGGCGTAGCCGACCGTCTTGTCCACGGCATTGTGACGGCCGACATCCTCGCGCAGCGCGACCAGCATGACCTTCGCGCCGGCCTTCTCGCCGGCGCACCTGGGCGCTCCGTTCGCGGCATCGAGGCACGGGGCGTTCGGCCGAGCGCCGGGGTTCATGAACAACGCGGCGGCGTGCAGTCCGCCGGTTGCGGCGAAGACCTGCTGCGCGCGGCGCATCATCGGCGCCAGCGCCAGGATCGTCTCCGCCCTGACCTTGAGCGGCGAAACGATCGGCGCGATCCGGCGCTGCGTCGCTTCGATACTGGTCTTGCCGCACACGCCGCAGCTCGACGAGATCGTGAAATTCCGCTTGAGCCGCTCGCGCAGCGCTGCCGCCGGAACGCGCAGGACGACATCGACCACGTTGGGCTCGGGCGCGCCCTTTGCCCCGCGCACGCGGCGAATCTCATCGAGGTCGTCGCGCGATTCGATAAAGCCCTCCGCCAGCAGAAAGCCCGCGACCAGTTCCTCATCGTTGCCGGGCGTGCGCATCGTGAGCGTGAAGCGCCGCCCGCCGAGCCGGATTTCGAGCGGCTCCTCGACCGCGAGCCGTTCGTCGGTCCGCGCAAATCCGCCCCTGCTGTACCTGCGCGCGGGGCGGCGGCGGACGCTCTCGGCCGCGGCACCGCTCGGCGCCGGCGGATGTTCACTCTCGCTCTCGCGGTCGCGTCCGTGTTCGCGCATCGTGCCGCCCGCCGCCTCGCGCTCACACCGCCTTTTTGGCGGCGCTGTCGTTGGCGAGCAGGCGGACGGCGTCGCGCGCGACATCGTTGAGATCCGCGGCGTCCGTTCCGTCGCGCAGGTGCGCGACGATCTCGCGGCGCATCCGCGGATCCCAGAAGCTGCGCAGATGCTGCGCGGTGGCCGCGACCGCCTCTGCACGATCCGGATTCGAGGTGCAAAAAAAATCCGCGATCTGGTTCGCCATCGTCACCAGGTGATGAATGTCCATCGCGCCGCCGCCGCTCCGAATACGCTTTCGCCGCGATCAGCGGCCGGCTGCCGGATGCGCCGCTGCGCTCTGACCGGTTGCGCGCCGCGCGCCCGCGTCGCCTGCCGGCATCACCTGCACCGCGGTCACCTTGTACTCGGGACAGTTGGTTGCCCAGTCCGAGTTCTCGGTCGTCACGATGTTGATGCCGGACGACTGGTGATGAAACGTCGTGTACACGACGCCCGGCGGTACGCGCTCGGTCACGTGCGCGCGCATCGCGGTTTCGCCGATGCGGCTGCTGACCCTGACCATCGACCCGTCAGTCACGCCGCGCTGCTCGGCGTCGTGCGGATGAATTTCGAGCAGGTCTTCCTGGTGCCAGACGACATTCGGCGTGCGCCTGGTCTGCGTGCCGACGTTGTACTGCGTGAGAATGCGCCCGGTCGTTAGGATCAGCGGAAAGCGCGGGCCGGTTCGCTCGTCGGTCGGGATATATTCGGTAATCACGAAGCGGCCCTTGCCGCGCACGAACGAGCCCATGTGCATTACCGGCGTGCCCGCGGGCGCCTTGTCGTTGCATGGCCATTGCACCGATCCCAGCCGCTCCAATTTTTCGTAGTTGACGCCGGCAAAGGTCGGTGTCAGACGCGCGATCTCGTCCATGATTTCCGACGGATGCGCATAATGCATCGGGTAGCCGAACGCAGTCGAAAGTTCGCAGGTGACCTCCCAATCGGCCTTGCCCGCCAGCGGCGGCATCACCTTGCGCACACGCGAGATGCGCCGTTCCGAGTTGGTGAAGGTGCCGTCCTTCTCGAGGAACGACGAGCCGGGCAAAAACACGTGCGCGTACCTGGCCGTCTCGTTGAAGAAGATGTCGTGCACGATCACGCACTCCATCGCGCTCAGCGCGGCGACGACGTGATGCGTGTTCGGGTCGGACTGCGCGATATCCTCGCCCTGGATGTAAATCCCGCGAAAGCTGCCGTCGAGCGCGGCGTCGAACATGTTCGGGATGCGCAGGCCGGGCTCGGCGTCGAGCCTGACCTTCCATTCATGCTCGAAGCTCGCGCGCAGCGCCGCATCCGAGATGTGGCGATAGCCGGTCAGCTCGTGCGGGAACGACCCCATGTCGCACGAGCCCTGCACGTTGTTCTGCCCGCGCAGCGGATTGACGCCCACGCCGGGGCGTCCGAGATTGCCGGTGGCCATCGCCAGGTTCGCCATCCCGAGCACCATCGTGCTGCCCTGGCTATGCTCGGTTACGCCCAGGCCGTAGTAGATGACGGCGTTGCCGCCGGTCGCATAGAGCCGCGCCGCGGCGCGAATCTTCTCCGCCGGCACGCCGGTCGCCCCGGCCGCCGCTTCGGGCGAGTTGCGCTCTTCGAGGATGAACTTTTTCCACAGTTCGTAGGCCGGTCCCTCGCATCGCTCGCGCACGAAGTCCTCGTCGGCGAGCCCTTCGCTCAGGACGACGTGCGCGAATGCGTTGATCAGCGCGACATTCGTACCCGGCAGGAGTTGCAGATGGTATGCCGCCTCGATGTGCGGGGTGCGCACCAGATCGATCGCGCGCGGATCGGCGACAATCAGCCTGGCGCCCTGGCGCAGCCGCCGTTTCATCAGCGAGGCGAACACCGGATGGCCGTCGGTGGGATTGCAGCCGATCACCAGGATGACGTCGGCCTGCAGCACGGAGTCGAAATCCTGCGTGCCGGCCGAAGTGCCGAGCGTGGTCTTGAGCCCGTAACCGGTCGGCGAATGGCAGACGCGCGCGCAGGTATCGACGTTGTTGTTGCCGAATGCCGCGCGCACCATCTTCTGCACCAGGTAGGTTTCCTCGTTGGTGCAGCGCGACGACGTGATACCGCCGATGGCGCCGTTGCCGTGGCGGGTTTGAATATCCTTGAGCCGCCTCGCTGCGTAGCCGATCGCCTCGTCCCACGACACAACGCGCCACGCGTCGGTGATTTTCTCGCGCACCATCGGCGTGAGCACGCGATCCGGGTGCGTCGCGTAGCCCCATGCGAAGCGGCCTTTCACGCACGAATGCCCATGGTTCGGCATGCCATCGCGATTGGGCAGCATGCGCACCACTTCGTCGCCCTTGACCTCGGCCTTGAACGAGCAGCCGACGCCGCAATAGCCGCAAGTGGTGGTAACCGAGCGCTGCGGCAGGCCGCGCTCGAGCATCGATTTTTCGATCAGCGCGTCGGTCGGACAGGCCTGCACGCACGCGCCGCACGAGACGCATTCGGACTCGAGGAACGGCTGGCGCTGACTCGGCGAAACCACCGAGTCGAAGCCGCGCCCGTCGATGGTCAGCGCGAAGGTGCCCTGGACCTCTTCGCACGCGCGCACGCAGCGCGAGCACACGATGCATCGCGCCGGGTCGAAGGCGAAGTACGGGTTCGACGTGTCGCGCGCCGCGTCGAGGTGGTTGCGCCCCGCCCATCCATAGCGGACTTCGCCGACGCCGACCGCGTCGGCCATCGCGTGCAATTCGCAATTCCCGTTGCCCGCGCACGTCGCGCGGTCCGCCGGATGATCGGACATGTAGAGTTCCATCACCCCGCGCCGCAGCCGCTCGAGCATCGGCGAGCGCGTCCGCACCTTCATCCCGGCTTCGACCGGAGTCGTGCACGAGGCGGGATAGCCGTTGCGGCCTTCGATCTCGATGAGGCAGAGCCGGCACGAGCCGAACGGCTCGAGCGCGTCGGTCGCGCACAGGCGGGGTATTGCGGTGTCGGCCAGTGCCGCCGCGCGCATCACCGAGGTGCCCTCGGGCACGGTTATTTCGCGGCCGTCGATGGCAAGCGTGACGAGCGTGGCAGAGGTGCGCGCCGGAGTTCCGTAGTCGCGATCGGTTTTCGACAGCACTGGCTCAATCTCCTCGCAGATGGCCCGCGCGCAACCTCAAGCGCTGGATTAACTTTATGCCAATCAGCCGGTCCATGCCACGTCGTCCGCCGACAGCCCGAAATCCTCGGGAAAATGGCGCAGCGCGCTCAGCACCGGCAGCGGCGTCAGGCCGCCGAGCGCGCATAGCGACCCGTAGGTCATCGTATCGCAGAGATCGCGCAGCAGACCGAGCGCCGCGGCGCGCTCGTTCCGGTTTGCCAGACGATCGAGCACCTCCGCGCCGCGGGTCGAGCCGATGCGGCAGGGCGTGCACTTGCCGCAGGACTCGATCGCGCAGAACTCGAAGGCCCATCGCGCCTGCCGCGCCAGATTGACGGTGTCATCGAAAACCACGATCCCGCCATGGCCGACGATCCCCTTCTTCGCCGCCATCGCTTCGTAATCCATCGGCACGTCGAGCATGTCTGCGGGAAAGTAAGCGCCGAGCGGGCCGCCGACCTGCACCGCGCGCACCGGCCGGCCGCTGAACGTTCCGCCGCCCCAGTCGTAAACCAGCTCGCGCAGCGTGACGCCGAAGGCCTTCTCGATCAGCCCGGGATACTTCACGTTGCCGGCAAGCTGAATCGGCATCGTGCCGCGCGACCGGCCCATCCCGTATTCCTTGTAGAACTCGCCGCCGCGTTCGAGGATGATCGGCACGGTCGCGAACGACACCACATTGTTCACTATCGTGGGCTGGCCGAAGAGTCCGGCGATCGCGGGCACCGGCGGCTTGAAGCGCACCATTCCGCGCTTGCCCTCGAGACTCTCGAGCATCGCGGTCTCCTCGCCGCAAACATAGGCTCCCGCGCCCACACGCACTTCGAGATCGAACGTATGCGCGCTGCCGGCGACTTTGCGGCCGAGATAGCCGCGCCGGTAGGCCGCGGCCATCGCCTGGTCGAGCACACGCGCCGCGTGCGGATACTCCGAGCGCAAATAGATGTAGCCCTGCTGCGCACCCGCGCACACCGCCGCGATCGTCATCCCCTCGATCAGCACGAAGGGATCGCCTTCCATGATCATGCGATCGGAAAAGGTGCCCGAATCGCCTTCGTCGGCATTGCAGACGACGTATTTGCGAGCTGCGGAGGCCTGCTGCGTCGTGCGCCATTTGATTCCCGCCGGAAACCCCGCGCCGCCACGGCCGCGCAGGCCCGACGCCATCACTTCATCGACGATTTTTTCCGCAGGCAACTCGAGCGCGCGTGCAAGTCCGCGATAGCCGCCGTGTCCCAGGTAATCGTCGAGCGATATCGGATCGACGATACCGACGCGCGCGAATGTCAACCGCTCCTGGCGCTTGAGGTAGCCGATCTCCTCCGTCGGCCCGAGGCCCAGGCGATGCGCTCCGCCGCTGAGAAAACCGGCATCGAAAAGCGAGGCAACGTCTGCCGGCGTTACCGGGCCGTACGCAATTCGGCCGCGCGCGGTTGCGACCTCGACCAGCGGCTCGAACCGGAACATGCCGCGCGACCCGTTGCGTACCAGCTTAAGGTCGGCCTTGCGCCGCGCGGCTTCGGACATGATCGCGTCGGCGACGCGCTCCGCGCCGAGCGACAGCGCGGCCGAATCGCGCGGGACGAACACCGTCGTGCTCATCGGCGATTCTCCCGGCATTCGGCCAGCAATTCATCGAGGCGCTCGGGCGTGAGGCGTCCGTGCGGTTCGCCGTTGAGCAGCATCGCCGGCGAGCATCCACAATTCCCAAGGCAATACACGGCTTCGAGCGTGAACTCGCGATCGGGCGTGGTTTCGCCCAAGCCGATTCCGAGACGCCGGCCGGCGTGCTCGGCGAGCGTGACGGCGCCCATCGCCTGGCACGACTCGGCTTGGCAAAGACGCACGACGTTGCGCCCGGGCGGCTCATGGCGAAAATCATGGTAGAAGGTGACCACGCCGTGGACCTCGGCGCGGGAAAGATTCAGCACTTGCGCGATAATGGGCACGCTCGCCGCCGGCACCCATCCCAGGCGATCCTGCACCTCGCGCAGAATCAGCATCAGCGCGCCCGGCTGCGCTCGAAGACGCGTTGCGATGGCTTCCACCGCCTGCGGGTCGAAGCCGTTTCGAGCAGAGTCCATCCTAGTATCGAGGCCTTCTCGCTCAAGGTTCCGCCAGCGGGAGCGCCTCCGTCAAGAGCGCGTGCGCATCGCGATTGCCGGGTCAGCGAGCCTGTGTTTTTCGTACTTGGGAAGGCGGCCCGACAATTGTTAGGCTGCCTGTGTTAGGATCGCCGGGCGGAGAGTCACCCATGATGCGCGAATTCAAGTTCGAAGAGGAGATGCGCAACTCGCTCGCCTGCGTCCCGATGGCGGTGCGGCGCAAGCTGGATCGAGTGGGCGTCAAAATCGGGCTCAAGCAATGGCAGGCGCTCGGCCGCGGCGAGCGGCTCGCCATCTGTCATCTGCCCATCGATCGCGAGGACGAGCGCGAAACGCTCACGCTGTTCATCTCCGAGGCGGTCGAGCGCGCCTGCGGCGAGCGGCCCAAGATGTTGGCGGAAGCCGAGCGCGCGATCGCCGAGCCGCCGCGCGTTTTGCCGGCGGAGGTCGCGGCGGCGGCGCGCGCCGAGGGCATGGGCCTCGACCAGGCCGCGTGGGAACGTCTGGACGAAGACGAGCGCTATGCGCTGATCAAGCTCGGCGGCGGCGCCAAGCACAGTCACAACCTCGCCGCGGCGCTGGCGGAGTTCGCGCGGCGCTAGACATTCTTCTCTCGCGGCGAGATTCGCCGCATCAAACGGAGCGCGGTCGCCATTTTTGCGCGCGCGCTCGGATCGAACAGGAGGAACGCGGTGTCGTCATCGATTGAATTCGGAGTGGCGCTGACCTCGGTCAAGGGCGTGGTTGAGTTCGCGCAATCGGCCGAGCGGCTGGGCTACGATTACCTGACCTGCGGCGAGCACGTGATGTTCCACGGACCGGTTTCCAATTCGCTCATCGCGCTCGCGATCGCCGCCGGCGCCACGAAAAAGATCAAGCTGATGAGCTCGATCGTGCTGCTGCCGCTGTATAACCCGGTGATGCTGGCCAAGCAGACCGCGGTGCTCGACGTGGCTTCCGGCGGCCGCTATCACCTGGGGATCGGCATCGGCGGCGAGTTTCCCAGGGAGTTCGAGGCGATCGGCGTGCCGGTCAAGCAGCGCGCGTCGCGCTCGAACGAAGCGCTCGAACTGATTCGCCGCTTGTGGACCGAACGCGACGTCACCTTCAACGGCCGCTACTCGCGGTTTTCCGGCGTCACGCTCGATCCCGCGCCCGCGCAAAAACCGCATCCGCCGATCTGGGTCGCCGGACGCAAGGAGCCGGCGATGCGCCGCGCGGCCAAGTACGCCGACGGATGGCTGCCCTACATGTACACGCCGGAGATGCTGCGCGAGAGCATCGGCAAGATCGACACCTTCGGCCGCGAAGCGGGCCGCGACATGCGCGCGTTTCGTCCCGGGCTCTTCATCTTCGCCTCGGTCTATCCCGACCGCACAGAGGCGGAGCAAGTGGCTGCGCGCTCGCTGGGCAAAAACTATGCGCAGGATTTTTCGAAAATCGCCGGCCGCTACGTGCTCTATGGCAGCCCCGACGATTGCCGCAAGCGCCTGCGCGAATACGTGGACGCCGGCGCGCGCAGCGTGATCTTCAGTTGGGCCTGCCGCCACGAAGATATCGAACGCAACATGGAAACCATCGCCAGAGAAGTCATCCCCGCGTTCCGTTGATCGCGGCAGAGCGCTCAGCACCTGGCGCAGGGAAGGAAACGGATCATGGCAGCATCGCCCGCCGGCCCTCTAAGCGGAATCCGCGTCGTTGACGTCACCCAGAATCTTTCGGGTCCGATGGCGACGATGATCCTCGGCGACCAGGGCGCCGACATAATCAAGGTCGAGCCGCCGGGAATCGGCGATTTCACGCGCGCGATGGGCGGCACCCGGCGCGGCGTCGCGCCGGCGTTCGCCGTGATCAACCGCAACAAGCGCTCGGTCGCACTTAACCTGCGCGATGCGCGCGGAGTCGAGATGCTCAAGCGCATGGTCGCGCGGGCCGACCTCTTCGTGCAGAACCATCGGCCGGGCGTCGCCGAGCGCCTGGGAATCGGCGAGGCGGCGCTGCGCGCGGTCAAGCCGGACCTGGTTTACGTCTCGATAAGCGGCTTCGGCGAGAACGGCCCGTACGCGGATCAGCGGGTATACGACCCGGTAATCCAGGCGCTCTCGGGGCTCGCCGCGATCCAGGCCGACGTCGAAACCGGCCATCCGCACATGATCCGCCTGATCATCCCCGACAAGGTCACCGCGCTCACCGCGGCGCAGGCGATGACCGCGGCGCTGCTCGCGCGCCAGCGCACGGGCGAGGGACAACACGTGCGCCTGGCGATGCTCGATGCGGTGATCGCCTTTCTGTGGCCCGAGGGGATGGCCGCCTACACGTTCGTCGGCAGCAATCGCAGCAGTATTCGTGCCGCGCGTGCGCGTGAGCTGATCTTCCAGACCACTGACGGCTATATCACGGCCGCGGCCAACACGGATTCAGAATGGCAGGGGCTCTGCCGTGCGCTGGAGCGGCCCGAATGGCTTACCGACGAGCGCTTCAGGACGCCGGTCGACAGAATCCGCAACGCCGACGTGCGTCTCGAAATGACCGCCCAAGCGCTCAAAACCAGAAGCAGCGCGCAATGGCTCGAGCGGCTGCGCGCCAACGAGGTCCCGTGCGCGCCCGTGCTCACGCGCGAAGAGGTGCTGCACAACGCGCAGGTCGTGGCCAATCAGATCATCGTGGAATCGACGCATCCGCACGCCGGCGCGATGCGCCAGCCGCGTCCGGCCGCGCGCTTTGAGCGCACGCCCGCGGCGCTGCGGCGGTTCGCCCCGATGCTGGGCGAACATACCGACGAAGTGCTGGCCGAAACCGGCGTGGCGCCGGACGAACTCAGATCGCTGCGCGCCGCCGGCGTGATCGAATAGACCCGGCGCTTGCGGCTTGGGTCGAACGATTCGCATGTGTTATGCGGGATCCATCCTTTGGCGACGAAGCGGAGAAACGCGATGGCCAAAGCGCGGGACATCCTTGACCTCGACGCAGTCGGACTCTCGAACCGGATCCGTTCGCGCGAACTCTCGCCGGTCGAGGTGACCGACGCCTACCTCGATCGGATCGCGGCAACCGAGAAACGCCTGTGCGCCTATATCACGGTCACGGCCGAGCTGGCGCGGAGCGCCGCCGCCGAGGCCGAGCGCGAGATCGCGGCCGGCAAATGGCGCGGCACGTTTCACGGCGTTCCGGTCGCGCTCAAGGATCTGTGCTCCACCAAGGGGATCCTGACCACCAGCGGCTCGCGCGTGCTCGCCGATTATGTGCCCGATGTGGACTGCACCGTGTGGGCGCGGCTGCGCGCCGCGGGCGCGGTGCTGCTCGGCAAGCTCAACCTGCACGAGTTCGCCTGCGGCGGGACCGCGCGCACCGCGTGGGGAACGACGCTCAACCCGTACGACCCGGAGCGCATCCCGGGCGGTTCCAGCTCGGGTTGCGGCGCCGCGATCGTTGCACGCAGCGCTGCGGCGACGATTGGCAGCGACACCGGCGGCTCGATTCGCATCCCGGCGGCGTTTTGCGGCTGCGTCGGTCTCAAGCAGACGTGGAGCCGCGTCAGCCGCTACGGCATCCTGCCGCTCGCAGACTCGCTCGATCACGTGGGTCCAATCACCCGAAGCGTGCGCGACGCGGCCGCGACGCTCCAGGTGATCGCCGGGCACGACCCCAACGACGCGACCTCGAGCCGCGAGCCGGTGCCGGATTACGGCTCGGCGATCGGGCGCGATATCAAAGGTGTGCGGGTCGGAATTATCCGCGAGCTCTGCCGCGACGTCACGCCCCAGGTCGCGGGCTCTGTCGACGATGCGATGCGCACCTTGCGCGCGGCGGGCGCGATTGTCGATGAAGTCTCCATTCCCGCGATCGATGACGCGCCGGCGGCGGCGATGAGCATCATGTACGCCGAGGCGCTCGAGTATCACGAGCGATGGTTCGTCGCGCGCCCGCAGGATTACGGGAGCGGCGTGCGCCGGCTGCTCGAGGCCGCAAGCGCGCTGCCCGCCACGGTCTATGTGCGCGCGCAGCGCGCTCGCGCGCAACTGATCGCGCAGGCGATGGCTGCGATCGAGGGACACGACGTCCTGGCGGCGCCGGTATGCATGGCCGCGCCGCTGAAAATCGCCGAGGCGCGCGAAGGCAAGCTCGGCCTCGCGCAACTCATCAGGCACACTTCGCCATTCAACCTCACCGGGCAGCCGGCAATTTCGGTGCCCGCCGGGATCGGCGCGGACCGCGCGCCGCTCGCGATCCAGTTCGTCGGGCGGCCGTTCGATGAAATCTCGGTCCTGCGCGTGGCCGACGCCTACGAACGGGCGCGCGGCGCCCTGCCCCGCGCCGATTTCGACTGACGGCGTCCGGCGCTCAGCGAAACGCCGGCATCACCAGCTCGGCGAAATCGCGAAACACCTCTCGCTGGTAATCCGCCGGGGGCTCGATCACGGTCTCCTTGATGCCGGCGGCTTCCATCGCGCGCAGTTGCACGATTAGCTCGTCGGGTTCGCCGACCAGGCAGGTGCCACGGATCGCTTCGGGCGAGACGAAGCATCGTTCGTCGGGCTGCATGAACGTGCCGTGGCCGTTGTGAATCTCGCGGAAACGCGCGCGCTCGGGCAGGCTGTAACTGTTGACCCGCTCCAGGTAGCGATCCCACACGTTGCGGAAAAACGGCGGAATCGCCGCATCGCTGCGGCCGCGGACCTTCCAGTTCTCGTAGGCGAAATGCAGCGCGCTGGTGACCTGCGCACCGGTTTGCTGAATCACTCGCTCCGCGGTGAGGCTCTCGCCCGCGCGCAGCACGCACGAACTGGTGAGCGCGGCGGTATGGAAATCGGGCCCGAGCCTGCGACCGGCGCGCTCGGCCCCGGCGGCGATCCGGGCCAGGCGTCCGCCGACGCGCGCGTTGATTCCGCCGGCGGTGACCCAGCCGTCGCCGAATTCGCCCGCGACCTCGCACACGCGCGGTCCGTTCGCCGCGACATAGATCGGAATCGGATCGTCGAGATTGATGAATTGGCGGTCGCGATGGAGAAATGCGATCTCGCGCGTGCGGCCGCGAAGCGTATAGTCCACCGCCTCGCCGTGCAGCAGCGCGCGCAGCACGCGCAGGTACTCGCGAAACTCCTCCACCGGCATCGGGCTCTGTCCCATCACGCGCATCGCCGTATGCCCCGTGCCGATACCGAGAAAGACCCGCCCCGGCGCAATGCGGTTGATGCTCGCGATCGAATGCGCCGTGACCGGCGCGATCCGTGTGCCGGCGATTGCGACTCCGGTGCCGAGCTTGATGCGCCGGGTGTTGGCCGCGGCCAGCGCCAGGGTCGCATAGCAGTCCGACCAGATCATCTGTGAATCCGGGACCCAGACGCGGTCGTAGCCGAGTTCCTCGGCGTACCGTGCGAGGTCCCATTTTGCGACGTGGGTGTCGATGCCGATACCGAATTCCATACGAAATCCCCTTCGAGATTGGCCGCAAGTCGTGCGTGAGGATTATTTTCCGTCAGCTATTGCGCACAAATGACATAGATAGCGGCGAGAAAGCGAAGCCGCGCGCGAAGTCGGGATGTCGCTGCTGAAATTTGTGTGAAGGACTATATCTACGGCCTCAAAAGAGAAGTAAAACGAACGATAGACGCATCAAAAGGTTAACAAAGCGTAAATAACAACTTTTGTCGCGCGTGAAATCCAAGAACGATTAGGTTACGCTCTAGAAGTGCTTGGGAGCTGAAGCACTTGGGTACTCAAGGAGGCCGCCGCGAATGGAATCGATAACACGTCTTTACATACGGTTCCGCGAAGCCGCCTCCGGCAGTTTCAGCGGCCAGACCTACTCTGAATATGCGCTCATCTTCGTCTGCGTCATCATCGCGCTGGTTACGGGTTACCAATTGATCGGCGCCAACCTTACGAACTCGGTTAGCGGGCTTGCTGACCAGGTGACTAACGCCTGAGTCGCAACCGATTACGTTCGTACCGGCCAGTGAGGTTCTCTTAAGCTTCGGCGTCTCGCAATCGACGCATCCGCGGCGCTCGCGATAGTTTGTCGCGACTCGGCCCGAGCTGATTTGCCAAACGCAGCGCGCGCCGGCGCGGTCAGCGTCCGGCGACGCTTTCGATCGCGACGTGCGGGCGCGTTCCGTTCCCGCTCGCGAGCTTGCGCGGGACCAGGCGCAATCCCGCCTCAGCGCCGTCGTCTTCCTCGAGATACTGGGCGTCGGAATTCACCCGCCACAAATCGTAGGATGCGCCCATGATGTTCCGCGCCGCCATCAGCCCGGTCATCATCGCATGGTCCTGGTTGTTGTACTTGTGCATCCCGTTGCGGCCGGCCAGCTGCAGGTTGGGAACCTCGCGCTCGATGAAGGTGCGGATCGTCTCAACCGCGCGGGCGTAATCGCCGTCATACACCGGATAGGCGGCGCGCTGGCGCACGACTGTCCCGTCCACCACCTGCGCCTCCCTGGCCAGTCCCAGCTTCGCGATTTCGCGCGCGCCGAGCGCGACCAGCTCCTGGTCCGGCGCCGACCACATCGCATCCGAATCGAAGCAGAAGTACTCCAGGCCGAGCACCGTATAGCGCGGGTCGGCGACCATCGCCGGACTCCAGTTCTTGAAGTTCTGGATGCGGCCGACACCGACCCCCGGCTCGTGGATATAAATCCAGTTGTCCGGGAAAAGCTCGGGCTCGTCGACGATCAGCGCGACCGTGATGAAGTCGCGATACTTGAGGCTGTTCGCCGCGCTTCTCACCTCGGCCGGCGCCGCCGGCTCGAGCGCTTCGACCAGCTCGCGAATCGGCATCGTCGAAATGAAATGGCCGCCGGCGTAAGCTTTGCGGGTGCCGTCGGCGGCGGTGGTCGCAATTGCGCGCGCGCCGCCCGCCCCGCGTTGAATTCCGGTCACGGACTCGCCCATGTGCAGCGCCGCGCCGCGCCGTTGAACCGTCCGGGCCAGCTCCTCCCACATCTCGCCCGGCCCATGCAGCGGATAACGGAAGCGGTCGATCAGGGTCTTGATGACCTGGCCCTTGCTCCGGCCAAGGCCGAGCGCGCGCTTGATCAGCACGCGCATCGAGAGGTCCTTGATGCGCTGCGCGGCCCAGTCGGCGCTGATCTGATTGCACGGTATGCCCCAGACCTTTTCGGTGTAGCTCTTGAAGAAGGTCTCGTAGAGGCGGCGGCCGAAGGCGTTGACCACCCAATCCTCGAAGCTGCGCATCTCGTGCTGCGGCCGCAGGCGCGCCGCCAGGTAGCTCAGCATGCACGCGGCCGCCTGGAACATGCCGAGCTGGCGCAGCGCGTCCCGCGTCTCGAGCGGATATTTGAAAAATCGCCCGCGATAGTAGATGCGCGAGAGGCGCGCCCGCTCGAGCATCCGCTCGCCGAGGATCTCGCTCCAGAGCTTTTCGATCTCGGGATTTTTCGAGAAGAAGCGATGGCCCCCGATATCGAAACGGAAGCCCTTGTAGCTCACGGTGCGCGCGATACCGCCGACGTGCTCGGGGTCCTGCTCGACAATCACCACCGGGCGTCGGGCGGCGCAAAGTTCATGCGCCGCGCTCAGGCCGGCCGGCCCCGCTCCGATTATTACGGTGGTGTCGGCCGGAGTATCCATCATCGCTTTTTTTTCGTCGACGCCCTTGCTAACCCATCCGACGCCGCGCGACAGTCTAGCCGACGACGCTCACGTGGCCTGCCGCGCGTACGTGTGATTTCGCTGAAGATGACGGCTGCTTTGTTCGATTTCACCAAACCGCTTTGGAGATGCGCATCAAACGCGCTAGGAGTTGCATCGGGGAGTGCAGGCACATGCGAGTGATCGACGGCGACAGCCATTTCATCGAGCCGCTCGACCTGTTCGAGCGCTATACGGATCGCGAATGGCGCGATCGCACGGTGCGCGTCGACCTCGATTCCGGCGGCCGCGTGGTCGGGCTAATCGTCGACAATCGGCCGATGAGAATGGCCGACCTGGACGAACTGATGAGCGCGTGCGCGGGCTACGGCCAGAAGGAAGAGGGCCGCTCGATTCGCGACTTCGACGTCTATCGCATCGCCAACCGCCAATGGCAGGACATGGACCTCAGGATCAAGTATCTCGACGCCGAGGGCTTCGCCGCCCAGGTCATCTATCCGACGATGGGCCTGCTGTGGGAAAGCTCGGTCGACGACCCGGCGCTCGCCGACGCGCTCTGCCGCGCATACAACACGTGGGCCTTCGAGCTGGTGGCCGGCCATCGCGACCGCCTGTTTCCGGCAGCGCACATTTCGCTGCGCGACGCGCGCCTTGCGGCGCGCGAGATGGCGCGGGTCGCGCGGATGGGCGCACGCGCGATTTTCGTCGGCGCGGCGCCGATCGGCGGGCGCAGCTTCGGCCATTCGGACTTCGATCCGATCTGGGCCGCGGCCGAGGAGCTCGATCTCGCGGTCGGCATCCACCTGGTCGGCCATGCCAACTACACCGGCAGCCAGTGGTACCGCACCGGCAATCCCGGCTTCATGTACATCACGATGATGAACGTGCAGGATCCGCGCATCGCGCTGACCTCGATGATGTACGACGGGGTGTTCGAGCGTTTTCCGCGCCTGCGCGTGGGCACGATCGAATCGATGGCCGGATGGGTCGGCGAATGGCTCGAGCGGGTCGACTACCGTTACAAATATCTCGGGCACACGTCGCGGATGAAGCGCTCGGCGGCGGAATACTTCGCGCGCAATATCTGGGTCAGCGCCAATCCCGAGGAGCGGATGTTTCCCTTGATGGTCAATTTCGCCGGCGACGACCGTTTCTTCATCGGCTCCGACTATCCGCATGCCGAGGGCTTCGTTCATCCGGTGCGCACCACGCGCGAACTGCTCTCCTCGCTGCCGGCGCGCTCGGTGGACAAGATCCTGTGCGACAACGCGGCCGCCTTCTATCGCATCTAGCGGGCGCCGGCGAACATCGCGAGGGAGCAAGCGCCATGACCACGAATATTTCGGTATGCCTCACGTTCGATTTCGACGCGATCTGCGTATGGCTTGGCAGCCTCAAGGCGACTTCACCGAGCGCCATCTCGCGCGGCGAGTTCGGCGCGGTCGCGACCGAGCGCCTGCTGCAGATGCTGGCGCGCTGGGACATTCGCTCGACCTGGTTCATCCCCGGCCATACCATCGACTCCTACCCCGACCTGGTGCGGCGTGTGGCCGACGCGGGGCATGAAATCGGCCATCACAACTATTGTCACGAAAATCCGATCTCGCTCACGCGCGACGAGGAGCAACGCGTGCTCGACCGCGGCACCGAGACCATCCGGCGCGCGACCGGCAAAGCGCCCGAGGGCTTTCGCTCCCCGGCGTGGGACCTGAGTCCGCATTCGCTCGAATTGCTGCTCGAGCGCGGCTTTCTCTACGACAGCAGCCTGATGGGCAACGACTATTCGCCCTACTACTGCCGCATCGGCGACGTGGCCGAGAAGGACGGACCGTACCGCTTCGGGCGCGAAGTGGACATGGTCGAACTGCCGGTGACCTGGGGCCTCGACGATTTCCCGGCCTTCGAATGGCTCTACGGCGTCAACCAGGGCCTGTCCGCGCCCTCGCAGGTGTACGAACGATGGGCGGGCGATTTCGATTTCCTGTGCGATTTCGTCGGCGCGGGCGTCTATTGCCTGACGATGCATCCGCAGGTCATCGGCCGCGGCCATCGCATGCTGATGCTCGACCGGCTGGTGCGCCACATCAAGGAGCGCGCCGAAGCGCGTTTCGTTACCATGGCGGAGGTCGCGCGCGCGTGGAAGCGCGCCCATCCGCTCCCATCGGACCGCGCATCGCGCTGACGGCGGAGCAGCAAAATGGCCGCGGCGATGGAGATATACGGCACGTTCGCCCTGCTGATGATCGCGATCGTCGCGATCATCGTGATCGCGGCGCTGCTGAGTCATCTTGTTCGCGCGGTCCGCAGACTGCTCGGCGCCAGCGGGATCGAGCCTGCGCGGCGCAGCGGAAATCAACCGCGGCGCTGACGGCCGAACCCTGACGGAATCGAGCCGCCGATTTGAGGGTATGTGCGTTCATTGCGGATAGAAAAAGTCGAAACAGATAGCTAAGTGATCGTAATGACCGTCTATGACAAATAGCGCTTCGCTTTAGAACAAAATGGTTACATTGAAGACGTACTGACCATTTTCGACCTGTATCGACCTCGCGTCGGCGATTCCCGCACAAAATTCGTACGCGGAATTAAATCGTCCCAGGCGGGAAAATCCGCTCTATTTCATCGTCAGATAATTGCGCTGGCCGGGAACAAACGGGCAAACTACGCGCGGGGGCATCTGGGACACATGGATGAGGAGGTTCGCTTTCGCCTGCTGTACGAACTCGGATGCGCGTTCGCGGCACGGATCGAGATCGATCAGCTCATCCCGCTGGTCGTGGCCAAATGCCGCGAGGCGCTCGACGCTGAAGGCGCCTCGGTCCTGCTGCTCGACGAAGAGCGCAAGGAACTCTACTTCCCGTATGTCTCGGAAGAGGATCCGGAAGTGGCGCAGCGCCTGGCGCGGCTGCGCTTCTCGGCCGAGCTCGGAATCGCCGCGGCCGCGCTGAAATCGGGCAAAGCGCTGGCGGTCAACGACGCCCGGAACGATCCGCGCTGGTATCAGGGCATCGACAAGCAGAGCGGGCTCAGCACGCGCAACGTGCTGGCGGCGCCGCTCTCGACACGGGCGGGCATGATCGGCGTGGTCGAGGTCGTCAATGGACGCGGGCCCAGCGGTTTCACCGAGGAGGATCTTTCGTTCCTCGAGGCCATCTCGGGCAGTATCGCGATCGCCATCGAGAATGCGCGCCTGTACACGCAGGTGCGCGAGTCCGAGGCCAGCCTGCAGACCCAGGTGGGCGCGCTGCGCCGCGACCTCGCACGCCGCGATGTCTTTACCGAGATCGTCGGCACCGGCCCGGCGATGTCCGAGGTGCTGCAGTTGATGGAGACCGCGGCCGCGTCCTCGATCACGGTCCTCATCATGGGCGAGACCGGAACCGGCAAGGAGCTGGTGGCGCGCGGCGTGCATCGCGCCAGCGTGCGCAGCGAGCGTCCGTTCCTGGCGCTCAATTGCGCAGCGATGCCCGAGGCGCTGCTCGAGAGCGAGCTCTTCGGCCATCGGCGCGGCGCCTTCACCGGCGCGATCCGCGACAATCCGGGACTGTTCCGCGCGGCCGCGGGCGGGGTGGTGTTTCTCGACGAGATCGGCGACATGCCGCTGCCGATGCAGGGCAAGCTGCTGCGCGTGCTCGAGGAGCAGGAGGTGGTCCCGCTCGGCGACAGCTTCCCGCGCAAGGTCGACGTGCGCGTGCTGTCGGCGACCAATCGCGACCTGAAGACCGAAGTCGCGGCGGGCCGTTTTCGCGAAGACCTCTATTATCGGCTGGCGGTGTTTCCGATCGTGCTGCCGCCGCTGCGCGAGCGCCGCGAGGACATTCCGCTGCTCGCCACGCGCTTTCTCGCGATTGCCGCCGAGCAGCAGCGCAAGCCGGTGGTCGCGCTCGAACCCGAGACGCTCGAGCTTCTGACCGCTTACGAATGGCCCGGCAACGTGCGCGAACTGCGCAACGAAATCGAGCGCGCGGTTGCCCTGGCGCGCCCCAACGCCAATATCGCACCGCAACACCTCTCGCCCTCGCTCCGCGGCCTGCGCGTACCGGCCAACGGCGCGGCGGGCCATCGCGAGTCGCAGCATTCGCGGCGGCCGGCGATGCCCTCGATGCCGGCGCGGCCCGAAGGACCGGCGCTGGCGATCGCGTCGGGCGCCGGGGGGCTCGGAGCGGCGCGAAGCGGCGCCGTACATCGCCCGGCGCCGCCCGCCGCCTCGACCGCCTCCGCCGATCTCGCATCCGCCGATCACGAGGATGCGCGAGGGCCGCTGCGGCGAGCGCGCGCCGCCTTCGAGGCCGATTACATCTCGCGCGTGCTCGAGGAGCATCAGGGCAACATCTCCCGCGCGGCGGTGGCGTTGGGGCTCTCGCGCGCGGCCCTGCAGAAGAAGATGAAGGAGTACGGCCTGCGATGAATAACAGCGCTGTCTTGATTAGTGGCATGCAACCGAAGGAACTGTAACCAAGCGAGCCACGGGGGGGTGAAAAGACGGGCGAATTAAAAGCTTTTCTGTTTCAAGCCTACGAGGCATCTATCTTGCTGGAGCACAGGGAGGAACGTCGGTGGGAGCGGAATTCGAGCGATGCGGGTTAGTTCGGGGGGCGGTTGCGGAATACCGACGTCCAGTGAGGGACGAACGCCGTGCGTAACGATAAGAACCAGGGCGAATCGATGGGCATCGGTCCTTCGAAGACCGGCGGCGGTCGGGACGTGCACGAGTTGGACCGTCGACAGATCTCGATTGAACTGTACTGCCCCAAGCAGCCGCGTCTGCGCCTGCTGGTGGTCGAGGATGAACCCGACGCGCAGACCCTGCTCAAGTTCATTCTCGAACCCAAGTACGAGGTCCTCGCCGCTGCCTCGGGCGAGGAGATGCGCCGGCTGCTGCAGGCTCATTCCGAACCGATCAGCCTGGTGCTGATGGACCTCAAGCTCGAAGGCGAAGAGGACGGCGTCATGCTGACCAGGCAGCTGCGCAGCGATGAGCGCTGGAAGAGCATCCCGATCGTCGCCCTGACCGCCTGCGCGACCGGCGACGATCTGCGCCGCGCGGTGGACGCCGGATGCGACGACTACGTGCCCAAGCCGTTCTACCGCAAGCAGCTCACCAAGCTGGTCGAGCGGCTGCTCGACAACGCGCAAGAGCCGGAAGTCTCCGGTTCCTAGAAGTCAGTCCCGTAACGCCCGACCCCGAACCTGTCCCTGCCCGGATCCCCCCCTTCCCGTCCCCGCGGGAAGGGGGTGAACCAAGAATCCCAACAGTTCACGCGCCGCGGATACCGCACCAGCGCGGCAATTTTGTTCTCGCCTGCTCGCGCTTAGGTGGACTCGAAAAGCGTCCGGCGGGTGTGGCGCGCGATCATCAGGTCCTCGTTGGTGGGAATCACGCGCACCGCGCATCGGCTCGTCGCCGCGCCGATCGTGTCCGCGTTGGCGTCGTTGCGTCCGGCATCGAGCATCACTCCGAGATGACGCAGGCCGCGGCAGATCTCTGCGCGCACCGGCGCAGCGCGCTCGCCGATGCCCGCGGTGAAGACCAGCAGATCGAGACCGCCCATCGCCGCCGCGAACGCGCCGACCTGCTTGCGCACCTGGTAGCAGAACATGTCCAGCGCCAACGCCGCGCGCGGATCGGACGCGCGCGCCTCCAGCAGCTCCTTCACGTCCGAGCTCAGACCCGAGACGCCGAGCAGCCCCGACTCGCGATTTATCGTCCGCTCCAGCCGCGCCGCGTCGTAGCCCTTGTGCGCGAGCAGGTAGAGCAGCGCGCCCGGATCGAGATCGCCGCTGCGCGTGCTCATCATGAAGCCGCCGCTCGGCGTGAAGCCCATCGTTGTGTCGATCGGATTTCCGTCGCGCACCGCGGCCATGCTCGCGCCGTTGCCGAGGTGGGCGATGACGATTCGCG
>DATGIT010000009.1:0-528077 GCA_035295545.1 Binataceae bacterium (SeqCode) | reverse complement strand
GGCATCCCGCGCATCGCCGGCGCATGCACGTAGCGCTGCTCGGGAAAATTGATCACGAAGTCCTGACGCCCGCGCATGAAACCGAACAGATTGCGCAGCAGGTGGGCGCTCGCGACCCAGAGGCCGACCAGCACCGCCCATAACGAACGCGCCCCGGTCACACTCGGCGCCGGACGCGCGACTTTCACTACTCGAACCGCCATCAGGGTTGCTTCACACTTTCGCGCGGATGCCGCAACTAACAGATTTGCCCAATCCGGCCTGCCGTATCAATCTTTGCCCGCCAATCAGGCCGGCGAGGGCCGCGGCGAGGATGCAGCGCGCCCGTCCGAGGGTTGCCCGGCTTTCGCCGGCAGCCATCCGCCGCGTATGGCCAGCATCGCCGGGATAATGCTTGCCAGACCGGCCACCGCGACCCACATCCACGCGCCCCAGCCGTAACGGCTGGACACGATCGCGACCAGCGGACCCGAGATCGCTATCCATCCGCGATAGATCAGCTGAAAGAACGACCATCCGCTGGCCTGCAGGGCGGGAGAGATATCCTCGAGCAGCTCGGAATATTGCGCGCACCATGGAATAAAGGCAAAAGCCACCAGGCCGCCCAGCAGGAACATTACCGCGGTCAGCTGGTGCGGCGGCAGCGGATTGGCGAACGTGCCAATCCACCAGATCAGCACGGCCAAAGCGCCCGCCGTGCCGACCAGGACCAGCGGCTTGCGCACGCGCAGCCTGTCCGACAGCCATCCCGCGGGCACCAGCATGAACAGGTTGAGCAGCCAGAAATACGAGGACATCTTGTCCGCTTCCGCGGTGGTGTAATGGAATGCGCGATTGAACATCACCGGAAAAAAAGTCTGGCTGGTGATCGGCAGGGTCAGGAAAGCCACGCACGGCACCACCAGTACCCACACCTGCCACCGGCTCAGCAATTCCCTGAATGCAGCGCCACCACTGTGCGGAACTTCGCTCGCGCTCGCTTCGCGCAGGTGTTCCGCCGGGTTCGCGGCCGCCGTCGCTTCGCTCTCGACGATGGTCAGGCGCAGGTTCGGATGCAGGTCCTTGAGCCACAGCAGCACCGGGATATACATCGCGATCGCGAGAATGCCCATTATCCAGATCTGCGATTGCCAGGTGCCCAACAGGGGCAGCGTCTCGCCGCTGATGAAGTTCCACAGGAAAATGCATCCCACCGCGCCGACCGTGAGCAGGCCGAAAGCCGCGCCGCGGCTCACGCGCGGCGACATGTCGCGGGTGAGCCCGCCAAGCGCGCCCCACATCAGGCCGGCCGTCAGGTTCATCGCACCGCGGATGATCACGAATGACCAGAAGCCGGTCATCAGCAGGTTGGCGAACGTCAACACGATGATGATCGCCAGACACAGGTCGATAACGATGATGCGGCCGTGGCGGTCGGCCAGCGGCCCGCCGATCATCGCCGACGCGCCCGAAAGCAGAACCGCGCAGAACAGGAAGCCGGTGAAATCCTCGAGGCTGAAATGCAGCGACGGGATCCACAGCGGCAGCAGCGGCGCGAACTGAAACTCGTAGAACGAAACGATCGTCGCCAGCACCGTCAGCATCAGCATCGCCCAGCGATGCGCGCCGACGGGGTAGGTCACCAGTGTCCGATTGGTGGCGATATAGCCCTTGAGGCCACCCGCGTCCGAAGCCGCTGCGCTCGCCATAGCCTTGCCTCCTGTGGCAGTCCGCCGGCTCGCGATACCGGTTCGCCAGCCCAGAGTGCGTCAACTGATCGCCTGACGGCAAGCCCTTTTGCAGCCGCGCCGCGACCGATTGTCAGCGGCTCTTTGAATTCTGCGCGTCGGCGCCGGCGAGCATCGCGCCCCCTGCGCCGAGCGCCTCCAGCGAAAGGCCGGCGAAAGATGGACGCGCCCGGCCCAGCGCTTCCCATGTTCGCGCCGGCTCGAAAGCGCGTGCCTGATGATCGATTGCGCTCAACAGGCGAGTGAAAATCTCGCCATCGCTGAGCCATCCCGGCGCCGTCTCGATCGCTTTGTAGATACGCTGCGTACGCCCGGCGTGATTGACGAAGGCACCATCCTTTTCGGCGAAGGTGGTGGTGGGAAACACGACCGTCGCCGGTTCCAGGCGCGGATCCAGGTTGAGTGCGTGTACAATCAGCAATTCGAGTTTGCCGAATATCGCCCGCAGCCGCTGCGGGGCAACCCGGTCGGTTATGTCCAGCAGATCGGTGCCGCAGATATACAGCCCCTTAATCTCACCTGATTCAACCGCGCCCAGCAGATCGTTAACCCCGTCGTCGCCGCCGCTGACCAGCCCGAGTTCGCGCACGCCGCGCGCATTCGCCGCCTTCTCGGGCTTGATCAGAAAATCGTCGGCGTAACCGCGCGGCACCGCCATCGCGAGCCTTTTCGCGCCAATCGCATTCATCAACTGGCCGAATGCGAAATTCTCCTCGACGGTAAGATGCGGGGACACGAATGCTCCCAGAGCGCCGCCGCCGTGACGCGTCGTTAGCGTCGCGATCGCCGAAGACGCGCGCGCGAGGGCTTCCTTAAAGCTCACCTGCGCGAGCGCGCCGCCGTCGCCGGCCGTCGCCATCGGCGCGCGCAGGCGCGCGGGCGCGTTGACGAACTTGTAGTCCAGCCGCCCTTGGTCACACATCCAGGTGTCGTTGACCGCGTCATTGCGGCGCGGCAGCAGGCGCCAGATGCGGCCGCGCGCTTCACAGATCATGATATTGCAGCCGTTGGAGCATCCCGGACAGACGCTGGCCGTCTCCTGGAGAAACCACACACGCATCCGATGGTGGAAGTCCTTGCTTTCGAGCGCGCCTACCGGACAGATATCCGCGGTGCAAATCGAATAGTCGTTGTCGAGCCGGCGATCGTGGACGTCGAGCACGGAGCGATCGCCGAGATTGAACACCGCCAGCTCTCCGGTCTTGCTGATCTCGCGGCAGAAGCGCACGCAGCGGCGGCACAGGATGCATCGCTCCTGGTCGAGCAGCATGCGCTCACCGATGTCCACGCGTTTCTCGTGCTTGCGCCGCGGCTCGAGCGTCCGTGCATGGCGGCTGCCGAAGCGCATCGCATAGTTCTGCAGCCAGCACTCGCCCGCCTTGTCGCAGATCGGACAGTCCAGCGGATGATTGATCAGCAGCAGCTCGAGCACGCCGCGCCGCGCCAGCGCCACTTCCGGGTCGGCCGTATGCACCACCATCCCGTCGCGCACCTGCGTGTTGCACGAGATCTGCAGCTTCGGCATGCCTTCGATCTTCACCTGGCACAGCCGGCAGCTGCCGTCGATGCTGAGCTTGGGATGGTAGCAGTAGTGCGGGATGTCCAGCCCGGCGTCGAGCATCGCCTGCAGCAGCGGCGTGCCTTCGGGCGCTTCGATCGCGCGCCCGTCCACCGTGACTTTCACGGTTTTCGGCGCGCTCGCGGTGGCCGTCGCGGCGGCGCTAGTCGAGCTTGCGCCCGCTGCCATGGAGGTCCGCCCACAGTTGCGGTTGACGTTCGTGCTGGACGCGGTATTGGAGCTTGATCAGGCCGTCGAGCACGGCCTCCGGGCGCGGCGGGCATCCGGGTATGTACAGATCGACCGGGATGATGCGATCGATACCTTGCAGCACGGCGTAATTGTCGTAAGGACCGCCCGAGCTGGTACAGGCGCCGAACGACACGACCCATTTCGGTTCCGCCATCTGCTCCCACACGCGGCGCAGGATCGGAGCCTGACGCTGGGTTATCGTGCCGACCACGAACAGCAGGTCAGCCTGGCGCGGGGTAAAGCGCGGCAGCGCCGCGCCGAAACGATCGATATCGTAGCGGGGGCCGGCGACCGAGAAATACTCCATCCCGCAACACGCAGTCACGAACGGATAGCTGAAAAAGGAATACTTGCGCGCCCATTGCACCGCGTCCTGCAGCCGCGTCAGGGCAAAACTTTCGGGAAAGGCCGCGCTCTCGTCGTTGAGCGAATGGCGCGCCATCCCGCCGCGCACCATGAAGGCCGAGTACCTGCGTTTCGAACCAGCCATATCCGCATATCCTTTCGCGAAAGGGCCTTCGAGGGCAAGAGTAACGGAGTCCCGTTCAGCGCGCCGCCGCCCGAGCGAGCGGCGGCGCGGCGCATTGCCGCGCCTCTCGTGCACCGCGCCGGACGCGCGCATCGAGCGCGCGCCTGGCCGAATGCGGTTGAGGTTTGTGGAAAGTCTCGGATCAGAAGCCGCGGCTGCGTTTTTCGCGCTCGGCGAGTTCGAGATCGGCCTCGACCATCATCTCGACGAGCTGCGTGAAATTGACCCGCGGCTGCCAGCCGAGAATGCGGCGCGCCTTGGAGGCATCGCCCTGCAGCAGATCAACCTCGGACGGGCGCAGGTAACGCGGGTCGGTCTGGATGTATTTGTGCCAGTCGAGCTTGAGTAGCTCGAACACGCGCTCGAGGAACTCCTGGACCGAATGGGTTTCGCCGGTCGCGATGACGAAATCGTCGGGCTTGTCCTGCTGCAGCATCATCCACATCGCTTCGACATAGTCGCCGGCGAAGCCCCAGTCGCGCCGCGCGTCGAGGTTGCCGAGCGCGAGGCTGTCCTGCAGGCCGAGCTTGATGCGCGTGGCGCTGCGCGTGATCTTGCGCGTGACAAAATTCTCTCCGCGGCGCGGCGATTCGTGGTTAAACAGGATCCCGTTGACGGCGAACAGGCCATACGCTTCGCGGTAGTTGACGGTCTGCCAGTGAGCGTAAACCTTGGCGCAGGCATAGGGGCTGCGCGGATGAAAGGGCGTGGTTTCGCGCTGCGGCACCTCGGCCACGCGCCCGAACATCTCCGACGACCCCGCCTGATAAAAGCGCGCGGCGCGGTTATGGCGCTTGTTATGATCGCGCAGCGCCTCGAGCAGGCGCAGCGCGCCCAGCCCGACCACGTCGGCCGTGTACTCCGGCTGATCGAACGAGATGCGCACGTGCGACTGCGCGGCGAGATTATAGACCTCGTCCGGGCGCACCTGCTCGATAATCGCGCGCAGCCCGGTGCCGTCGCCGAGGTCTCCGTAGTGCAGTTGCAGCGGCGAGGAGCCGGGGCCGAAACCTTTGCGGATATGATCGATGCGCCCGGTGGCGAAGCTCGAGGTGCGGCGCACCACGCCGTGCACCTCGTAACCCTTGCGGATGAGAAACTCGGCGAGATACGAGCCGTCCTGGCCGGTCGTCCCCGTGATCAACGCAACCTTAGCCATCTTCTTCCGTTCCTGCGCGCCGCCTAGTCGCCGGGGACCAGACGGTGCGAGTCGCTGTCGAAGTGCTGGGTCGAGAACTCGTACAGTTCCGCATCCTCCAGCGCTTCCATTTGATGCACCAGTCCGACCGGGACGTCCATGCATTCGCCCGCCACCAGCTCGAACTCCTCCACCACCTCGGCGCCGGGGGATTCCTTGACCCGTACCTTGAGCCGGCCCGCGCGCAGGTAAAAGGACTCATTCTTGATCTTATGAAAATGCAGCGAGCAGCGCTTGCCCCTGCGAATCTCAAGTATTTTGCCGCAGTAGAGATCGCCGTTGACGATCCAAACTTCGCGACCCCATCCCTTGGGCACGACTTTTACCGGTTTGCGCGCGCGGCTCATCGCTTTCGCGTCTCCCTTTGACGCGTGTCGCCGGACACCTAGGCATCATTGCCAGCTATCCGGCTCCACCTACAATGCCAGAAGGCGACAAAACGCACTAGCGGTCCCTCCCGGCTCATCGCAACTCGCTGGCCGACATCCCGCGATCGGGCGACCGTTCACGCGACCGACGGGCGCACTACGGGGGAAGGGGTCGGCGCGACCGCAACCTTCTCCTCGCTGTTTCCGGCGACATGGCCATCGGCCGGAACCGGCGCAAATTCGCTGACCGCGATCGAGAAGCGCTGCAGCGGCAGCCCGTGCGCGTCAGCGAACGCCTTGAGCATCGAGAGCCGCGCCTCGCCGAGAGTGTCCGTCGCGATCAGTATCCGGTGAAAGCCGGTCGCGGCGAAAATACGCGACAAATCGTCGAGCGGGCCCAGCACCTGATGGCCATGGACCAGTTTGCCGGCCTTGAAGGCGTCGTCATCGACAAAGCCGACCAGCGTGCGTCGATCGTTGCCGGCAAAGATGTAGCGCACGGCCGCCTCGCCCATGCGGCCCGCGCCCACCACCAGCACGCGCTCGGTCGGCAGCGCCAGCAGCGCCAGTCCGCGCCGCTGCATCTGGAAGGACATGCGCGTGAACACCAGCAGGTTGAACAGCAGCCCGACGTAGATCACCGCAACCGAGCCGGACACCTCGAGCCGGACGAACATCGAGACGATCCCGACCAGTGCGCCGGCAAGCAGCGCGCCATTGGCGAAGCGGATGAAGTCGGCAATGCCCGCGTACCGCCACATCCCGCGATACACGCCGGTCGCCGCAAAAGCCACATAGGTGGCGACGAAGAACACCGGCACGGTGAGGATCATCGAATGGACCATGCCGTCGTTCAGCCTGAAGTCGCGGCGCAGCAGGCACGCGCCGAAGTAGGCTGCCGGAATCAGCGCAAAATCCAGCACCGCCTCTGCCAGCCGCCGCTTGTAGCCCAGGCTCAGAATATAGCGCGCGAAACCCTCCAGCCGCGTGTATGCCATCCCCGGCGCGCGTCCCTCGAAGGTGAGATCGACCATGAACAGCGCCATCACCCCGATGCCCGCGATGACGAACGGCAGCACGCTCAGCAGGTAGGCATGCGACAGCAGCGTGGCGCCCGCAGCCAGCAGAGCGCCGGTCGCCGCGAGCGCCCAACTCACGGTCACCGCGCGCGGCACGGTCAAGCCGAGCATCAGCAAACGATGATGCGAATGGTCCAGGCCGCGGCGCGAAATCGGATTACCCGTCGCCAGCCGCGACGTGGTCACGATCGCCGTGTCCAGCAGCGGCACCAGCATCACCAGCACCGGGAAAACCGCGATCGAGAGATGAGAATTGCGCTGTAACGCGGCTCCCTGCAGGGCCAGCGCGCCCAGCAGAAAACCCATCGGCAATGCGCCGCTGTCGCCCATGAAAATCGACGCCGGATAAAAGTTGTAGAGCAGGAAAGCGCCCAGCGTCGCCGCGCCGGCCAGTGCCGCGCACGCCAGACCGATATCGCGCGACCACCATGCGACGACTCCAACCGCGCCGGTCGCCGCGATTCCGACCCCGGCTGCAAGCCCGTCGAGACCGTCGATCAGGTTGAATGCGTTGATGATCGCGACCATCCAGAAGCCGGCGAAGGCCACGTTGATAAGCGGCCATCGCGTGACTTCCGGGGCGGGCGGTCCAGCCCACAGAAACCACGCAACTACCGCGAGCTGCGCCATCAGCTTGCGACCGGGCGATAGTGCAACCGCATCGTCGAGCAACCCCACCGCGAGCAGCGCCAGCATCCCAGCCGCCATCCAAAGCGGCAGTTCGCCGACGATCGCGAGGCCCGCGAGCACGCCGAGCACGATCGCAACGCCACCCATTACCGGAGTCGGCTCGCTATGCCCGGTCTCGCCCGACGGGGCGGCGACGATGCCCAGGCGCGACGCGACCGCCCGGACCGCCGGAACCAATATCGCCGCGCCCGCGAAGGAAATCGCGGCACATACGGCAATCTTCTCTAAAGCGGCGCTCATGGGGCTTTGGGTCGTGCTCTATCGGGCCGAGCAGACTGGATCCCGATCAGTGCCGAGAATGGTAACTTTTTGTCGAGGGCGCGCATATAAGACAAAAGCGGACTTAGCCTGCCAATTTTCATCGAGCATGGGTTCATCAATGCTCGATTAAGCTCTCTTGGAGCTAATTAAATATAACTGAACGTTTCGTACGATGCAATGAATGACTGAAGAGCCGTGCGGCTTCACGGATATCGTGACCGCATCGGCTCCGATCCGTCAGATGTGACGGGCAGTGGCGGGGAAAACGCCCTAATCTGAACGCAGATCGTCGCTGAGCGCCTCACCGAGCGCGCCTTGGATCGGTGCGCGCGCGTGGAGGTGTGGATGGTCCACTTCGATCGCAATCGCGCCGGCGGCCGCCAGGTCGTCGAAGCGCGAGGCGTCGGCGCCGAGCGGAAAGGCGATGAACTGGACCGCGCTTATCTGATCCGCCGCCATCTGCCGCTGGTCAAAGCGCGCAGCCGCACGACGGTTGCCCAACGCGATCCACAGGTGACGTTCGAGACCGACCAGCCGCGCCAGCGCGGCGTCACGCTCCGCGGGATCCGCATATTCGATCAGCAGCGTCGCCGACAGTTCGCCGGCGCGCGGGATGAGTTCGTTGTAGACCGCGAGTTCAGCGCTTACCGCGGCGTCTTCGAATATGCGCTCGGTGCGCAGGATTTCCTGGATCTGGTACCAGACGGTCTGGCGGTTCTCGAAGAGCAGCGTGAAATGCGGACCGACCGCGAGCCGCCTCCTTGCCTTTTCCGCGATGCATAACGGGCGCAGCAGCGATCGGACGCGGTCGTAGGTCGTGAGCGGCAGCACCTCTTGCGCACTTATCGGCTTCACACCCTCACTCCTCGGCGCCAGCCGGAGGCGCGGGCGGCGGCACCGGCGTGGCGAAGCCGTCTGCTTCGTAAGCACGGGCCAGAATCTCCACCGGATTCAGCGGCCGCACGCCGATCGCCTGCTCGATTTGAATCGCCGCCAGCGGACAATCCGAAGCCAGCACCGCGGCTTCGGCGTCTTTCATGCCGCTGAAGGCCTTCTCGCCCCATTGCATCGAAAGCCTGAAGAACTCCTTCTTCATCGCCCAGGTGCCGTCGTGCGCGGTGCAGGCGTCCACGGTCGCGACCTCGGCGCCGGGAATCGAGCGGACCAGGTCGCGCGAGCGCAGGCCGATATTCTGGGCCTTCAGATGACACGGCACGTGGTAGGCGACCTTGCCCGGAGTGGAGCGGAAGTTGCGGTCGAATTTGCCCTCGCGCCGCAGCGCGTACAGCAGCTCGTGCGGATCGGCGACGGCAGCCGCCAGTTCGCGCGCCTCGTCGGTGTCGAGCAGCAGCGGATATTCGCGCCGCATGGTCAGCGAACAGGTGGGATTGATCGCGGCCACGCGATAGCCCTGGCGCACGAGCGGCAGCAACCTGGCGACGTTGGCGCGCGCCAGCTTCTGCGCGAAGGCGACGTCGCCGCCGTCCATCGCCGGCATTCCGCAGCAGTTCTGCGCGGGCGACGCGATCGCGCAGCGGTTGCGCGCCAGCACCGAGACCAGCGCGCGGCCAGGCGCGGGATTGTAGTAGTTCACGAAGCAGGTGTGGAAAATCGCCACCTTGGCCGCGGGCTCCGCCGGCGCAGGCGGAAGCGGATTGCGGCCGAGCCATTTCTCGAACGTCTCGCCGGCAAAATCGGGCAGCTTCTTGTCGCGCGCGATGCCCAGCAGCTTCTCCATCATCGCGCGCTGAAACGCGTTGCGGCAGGCCCAGTTGGCGAGCTTCGGCAGCGTCGATCCGAGCTGGCCGAGCCGGTCGGGATTGCCGAGCATCTTCTCGCGCAGCGCGACGCCGCGCGCGCGCGCCTCGACCGCGCGCGCGCGCAGGATGAGGCGCGGAAAATCGAGCTGGAACTCATGGCCGTCCCGCGGCGTGTACGGGCATCGCACTTCGCACAGCTTGCATCCGTAGCAGAGATCGACCACGCGCTGTTTCTGTTCGCCGCTCATCCGGCGCACGTCGCCGTCGACCTGGTCGAGCGCGCCGAACAGCTCGGGAAACGACGGGCACAGGTTGAAGCACAGGCGACAGCCCTGGCAGATGTCGAACACGCGCTCGACCTCGCGGTCCAGCGCGGCGCGCTCCCAGTACTTGGGCTCGGTCTGATTGTAGGTAAGCGCGTCGGTCGGTCGCGACTCGATTCGTTTCATCTTGAGCGGCTACCAGGCGATCTCGCGGACGTTCTCGGAAAAGGCGCGCTGGACGTCATCCGCGCGCGTCCCCGCCGTCGGCATCCGCGCGCGCCATACCGCGCGCGCGGAGTGATGGGCGGACGGTTGCGGCGGCCGAACCGGTACACCGGCTCGGCACGCGGCGCGCGCTCGCGCGCCGGTGCCGAAGCGATTCGATTACAGCGTTTCGGTGGCTTTCTGGAAGCGTCCGGCGTGCGACTTCTCGGCCTTGGCCAGCGTCTCGAACCAGTCGGCGATTTCGCTGAAGCCCTCCTCGCGCGCGGTCTTCGCCATGCCCGGGTACATGTTGGTGTATTCGTAGGTTTCGCCGTGCACGGCGGACTTGAGATTCAGCATCGTGTCGCCGATCGGCTGATCCGTCGCCGGGTCGCCGACCTGCTTGAGATAATCGAGATGGCCGTGCGCATGGCCGGTTTCGCCCTCGGCGGTGTCGCGGAACAGGCCGGCGATCTCGGGCTGACCTTCGACGTCGGCGACCTTGGCGAAGTACAGATAGCGGCGGTTGGCCTGGCTCTCGCCGGCAAAGGCTTCCTTCAGATTGGTGTGAGTCTTGGTTCCTTTTAGGTTCTTCATGTTGCTTCTCCCTGAGTGCCCCTGTGATTGACGCGGCGCATCGGGCCGCGTTCGGCGCAAGCTGTGAGGCGGCAGTCGACGTGCGGCTCGCCCGCGCGAGCGCAGCGGCTGGCAATTCTGCCTCTTCCTGCTAGATGATAATTATTATCATCCGGCTTGCGCCGGTCAAGCGCGCCGCGCGCGAGCAACCTGCGCGCCGTGGACCGCGCGAACGGAAAACCTAGCGTGATGCGGAGACGCGCGGCGCCGCCGCCGGCGCGGCCGCGTTGAGCTCGCTTTCGAGCGCTTCGATGTCCGCGGCCGACAGGCTGAAGTAGCGCGCCTGCGGATGATGAAAAACCATCGCGCTCACCGAACTCTCGGGATCCATCATGAAGCCTTCGGTCAGCTTGACGCCGATCGCGTGCTTGTCGACCTCGAGCAGGCGAAACAGCTTCTCCTGGTCCTCGAGGCGCGGACACGCCGGATAGCCGAAGGAAAAGCGCTTGCCGTGGTACTGCGCCTGATGCAGCTCCTTCATCGTGAGCCCGGGCGGATCGCCGAAACCCCACATCCGGCGAATCTTCTGATGCAGCAGCTCGGCGAAGGCCTCGGCGCCCTCGAGCGCGAGCACCTGCAGGATATGCGAACGCAGGTATTCGCCGCGCTCCTTCCATTGCTCGGCCAGCGCGCGCACGCCGGTGCCGATCGTGGTCACGAACATGCACAGGTAATCAGTCCGTCCGGATGAACGCGGCGCGATATAGTCGGCCAGGCACAGCCCCGGCTCGTCGCTCTGGCGTCCGAAGGTGAAACTCTCGAGCACCGTCCGCCCCTCCGACGCATAGACCATCACCGTGCGATCGCCGTCGGAGCGCGCGGGGAAAAAGCGATAGACGGCGCCGGCCGCGATATCGTCGCGCGCGAGCATCACTTCCTCGACCGCGGCCACCGCGTCGGTCAGCTCGCGCGCGCGCGCGTCGCCGGCGGCGTGCGCGGCCTCGTAGTTGCGCAGCCCGAGATGCCGTGTGTAGAGCATGACCGGATTGATGTAGCGAAAGATCTCGCCCAGGTCATAGCCGCGCAGCACATGCGATTTCAGATCGGGCGGCTGCGGAATCTCGATATCCTGGCGCACGCTCGACGGGCGGCGGCCCGCGCGCGGCTGCGGCGCCGCCGGCCGCGCCGCGCTCGCGAGCAGCTTGCGCGTCTCGGCCTCGAGCGACTTGCGCAGCGCCGCGCGCCGCTCCTCATCCATCAGTTGGTTGGCGAGATCGAGCCCTTCCATCGCGTCGTTGGCATAGGCAACCATCCCGTCATACTCGGGCGCGATCTTCATGCGCGTGAAGCGCGCCGACAGCGCCGCGCCGCCGACCAGGATCGGGCAGGCGATGCCTGCGCTCTTCAGGTCCTGCGCCGTCGCGACCATCATCTGCGCCGATTTGACCAGCAGGCCGGAAAGTCCGATCGCATCCGGGCCGTGCTCGTTGACGGCCTTGATCAGCTCTTCGGGCGGCACCTTGATGCCCAGGTTGACCACGCGGTAGCCGTTGTTGCTCAGGATGATATCGACCAGGTTCTTGCCGATGTCGTGGACGTCGCCCTTGACCGTGGCGAGCACGATCGTGCCGCGGCTCGCGCTCTCGGTTTTCTCCATGTGCGGTTCGAGATAGGCGACCGCGGCCTTCATCGCTTCGGCCGATTGCAGCACCTCGGCGACGATCATCTGGTTCGAGTTGAACAGCCGCCCGACCTCGTCCATCCCCTTCATCAACGGGCCGTTGATGATTTCGAGCGCGGAGCGCGCGCTGAGCGCCTCGTCCAGGTCCTCGAACAGCCCCTCTTTGGAGCCCTCGAGGATATAGAGTCCCAGGCGCTCGTCGAGCGGCAGCGAACGGCGCTGTTCGACATTGGGCTTGGACTTGCGCGCGCGGAAGTAGCCCGCGAACGCGGCGATCGGATCGTCGCCGCGCCACCAGATGAGGTCCTCGGCCAGCCGGCGCTCCTCCTCGGGCACCGAATGATAACGCTCGAGCTTCTCGGAATTGACGATCGCCAGATCGAGCCCGGCCTGCACGCAATGATAGAGCATCACCGAGTTCAGCACTTCGCGTCCCGCATCGGGCAGGCCGAAGGAGACGTTCGAGATGCCGAGCACGGTCTTGCATCGCGGCAGCGCGGCCTTAATCAGCGCGATGCCCTCGATGGTCTCGACGGCCGAGCCGATATAGTTGCGATCGCCGGTGCCGACCGGGAACACCAGCGGATCGAAGATGATGTCCTCGGGCTCGACGCGATAGCGTTCGGTCAGGATCTTGAAGGACCGCTCGGCGATAGCGAGCTTGCGCGCGCGCGTGATCGCCTGCGCCTGTTGCTTGTCCTCGTCGATACATCCGACCACCAGCGCCGCGCCGTAGCGCCGCGCGAGCGGGACCACGCGCTGGAAGCGCTCTTCGCCGTCCTCGAGGTTGATCGAATTTATGATCGACTTGCCCGGCGCGCGCTTGAGCGCCTCTTCGATCGCGCGCGCGTCGGTCGAATCGATCATCAGCGGGACCTTGACCTTCTTGACCTCGATCTCGAGAAAGCCGGTGAGATCGGCGATCTCGTTGCGATCCGGGTCCTGCAGGCAGACGTCGAGCACGTGAGCGCCCCGGCGCACCTGCAGGCGGCCGATCTCCGCCGCCTCCTCGAATTTGCCCTCCGCGATCAGGCGCTTGAACTTGCGGCTGCCCAACACGTTGGTGCGTTCGCCCACGATCACCGGCCGCGTGTTCTCGTCGATCGTCAGCGCTTCGATACCCGAAACCACCGAACGCCTTAGAGTTGAAGGCTGTCGCGGGCGCTTGCCCTCAGCCATCCGCGCCAGCATGCGGATGTGCTCGGGCGTCGTGCCGCAGCATCCGCCGACCAGGTTGACCCAACCGGCATCGACGAAGCGCTCGAGCTTGTGCGCGAGCGATTCGGCCGATTCGTTGTAGCGGCCCTCTTCGTCGGGCAGGCCGGCGTTGGGCACGCAGGCGACGTCGAAGCGGCAGATCTGCGAGAGCGTGCGCAGATGGTCGGTCATGAAGTCGGGTCCGGTCGCGCAGTTAAGACCCATCCAGATGAGCTCGCGATTGGCGAGCGAGGTGTAGAAAGCCTCGATATCCTGTCCCGCCAGCAGCGTGCCCATCGTCTCGATCGTGCCCGAGACCGCCACTGCCACCTCGATGCCGGTGCGCGCGATCGCGCGTTCGATTCCGATGAGGCCCGCCTTGCAGTTGAGCGTGTCCTGCACCGTCTCGAGCAGGAGCAGATCGACGCCGCCCTCGATCAGCCCCTCGGCCTGCTCCTGGTAGGCCTGCGACAACTGGTCGAAGGTGACGCCGCCGGTGACCGAGATAGCCTTGGTCGTCGGACCCATCGAGCCCGCCACGAAGCGCGGGCGCTGCGCGGTGGCGGCACTGTCGGCGGCCGCGCGCGCGATCTCGGCCGCGAGCCGGTTGATCTCGCGCGCATGCGCCGCAATACCGTATTCGGCGAGCACTATGGATGTGGCGCCGAAGGTGTTGGTCTCGATAATATCCGCGCCGGCTTCGAGAAAGCTCGCGTGCAGCTCGGCGACTTTATCGGGACGGCTGCGCACGAGATTCTCGTTGCAGCCTTCCAGTTGCGGGCCGCCGAAATCGGCGGCTTCCAGGTGCATGTTCTGAATCGAAGTGCCCGCGGCGCCGTCGATAATGACGATTCGGGCGGCCAGGACGTCGCGCAAAAGGCGGATACGGTCTGATATGTTTCTCATCGGTGCAGGCGCAACCCGGCCCTGTGTCAGCCTATCCGAGCGGAGCCTGACGGGCAATTTCGGCCGACGCGGCGTGCGCGGATGCTTTGTATTTGGCGCGCAACTTCTGTAACGGATCGCTGACAACCGAAGATCGGGGAGTCTCGACGAATCGGGAACTTTCGACGGATCGGGAACTTCGTCCTGGGCGGCGGTTGACCGTGATTCAGGATGCGCCCGCCCAGACGTGACCCGGCGTCGAGGAGACGCAAGGAGACACCACAATGATACCCGCATGGCTTTCGCTGCTCGACGCTATCGTGGCGCTGGTGCTGCTGGCGGTGGGGATTCTCGGCCCGCACTTCAACCTGGTGCTGCCGATGGCGGGCTTCTCGATGTTCCTGTTGAGTTTCCTGATGGCCCTGCTTGCGCTGCTGATCGGGCTCGTCGGGCTGTGGCGCACCGCCGCGCCCGAGCGCCGCGCCGGCCGGCCCCGCGCGGTCGCCGGCGTCATCTTGAGCCTGCTGGTCGCCGTCCCGGTCGGCGCGGTCATGTGGCGCTGGATGTCGATGCCGTACCCGGAGATCAACGACATCACGACCGACTACGATAACCCGCCCGAGTTCGTGCAGCCGCCCGGTATGTCGCCCGCCCAGATGAAGTACGATCGCGCGAAGTTCCAGCCCGTGCAGAGCAGGGATTACCCCGCGCTCGCGCCGCTGAAGCTCGATGGCACGCCGGATGACGCCTTCAACAAGGTCGCCGGCGCAGCCAAGGCCCGCCCCGAATGGATCATCATCGTGGCCGACCCCAAAACCCACACCATCGAGGGCGTCGAGGTCTCCCACCTGTTCCACTTCATCGACGATTTCGTGATCCAGGTGCGCCCCGGTCCGGACCCCAACACCAGCCTGGTCGAGATGCGCTCGCGCTCGCGCGACGGCACCGGCGATTTCGGCATGAACTACAACCGTATCCGCGGCTTTTTCGCCGAGCTCAAGCAGGGCGGCGCCGAGGCGCCTCACGCGCAGCCGGCGAGCGCGTCGTAAGCGGCGAGCGCGGTCAGGGTCGCAACGCGCGCATCATCCGGCGCACCGCGGCCTCGCGCGGCTCGTTCACCGGATTCGCAAACACGATCGCCTCGGCGATTCCCGGCGCGCACAACTCGGCCAGGCGCTCGCGCACGCGCGATGGCGGCCCGACCAGCAACGTCGCGTCGATCATCGCGTCGCTGACGGCCGCGAGCGCGGCGGCCGCGTTGCTCCCCGCTGCGCGAATCCCCGCGACCTCCCGCTCGAAACCGGCCTTGCTCATCATGTTGGCGTAAAAGCCGAGCGCCCCGTAGCGCGACAGCAGCGTGCGCGCCGGCCGGCGCGCGGCCTCGAGATCGTCGGAAATGAACGCGGTCGCGAACAGCACCGGCTTGACCGCCGCGGGATCGCGCCCGGCCACGCAGGCGCCCTCGGCAATCTCGTCCAGCGCTTCGCGCACGCGCGCGGGCGGAAAAAAGTTGAAGATCACGCCGTCGGCGATTTCTCCCGCCAACCGCACCATCGGACGCGATACGCCGGCGAGATAGATCGGCAGCTTGCCGCTGACTTTGGGCAGGGTCGCGCCGCCGTCGAGCATCCGCCGCAACGTCGCCACCGTCTCGCGCATCCGCGCGAGCGGCTGCCCCATTTCGATTCCCAGCCGCGAGTTGCTCTCGCGATGGCCGGTGCCGAGACCGAGCGCGAAGCGCCCGCCGGTGCACTGATATACCGTCGCGGCCTCGCTCGCGAGCAGCGTCGGATGGCGCAGGTAGATGTTCGAGATCGCCGTGCCAAGGCCGATGCGTTGCGTGTGCGCGCCGAGCGCCAGCGAGCACGCGAGCGAGTCGTTATTCGCCTCGGTCATATAGACGCCGGCGAAACCCGAATCTTCGGCCTCGCGCGCCCATTCGACGAGCTTCTCGAGCGGAGCGTCCGGCATCACGGAAAATGCGACAGCGGTCTTCGTCATCGGAGGCACTTCTCTTCCTTGGGATTCATCGTCAGATCTGAAATTCGATAACCCGAACCTGCGGCGCTTCGCAAACGCTTGATCCCGGCCGGCGGCGGGCGCGATAAGGGTAGCGAACCACGGCAGCGCAGGAACCGCGCCGCGGGTCGCGAACGCGCGCGATGGCGCGCGAACACAATGGACGGATACGATTTCATCGTCGTCGGATGCGGCATCGCGGGCGCATCCGCCGGCTACGAACTCGCCGCGCGCGGTCGCGTGCTCGTGCTCGAGCGCGAGAGCCAGCCCGGCTATCACACCACCGGCCGCTCGGCCGCGCTTTTCGTCCAGACGCATGGACCGTCGGTGATTCGCGCGCTTGCCCGCGGCGCGAAGAATTTTTTTCTAGATCCGCCCGCGGGATTCGCCGAGCATCCGCTGCTCACGCCGCGCGGGATGCTGCTCATCGGGCGCGAGGATCAGGCGGCGCTGCTCGAGCACACCTTCGTTCATTCGGCGCGGCACATCGCGGGCGTGCGGCGTCTCGACGTCAAGGCGGCGCGCGACCTGGTGCCGCTGCTCCGGGAGGACTACGTCGCCGGCGCGGTGCTCGATCCCGAGGCGATGGATATGGACGTGCACGCGATTCACTGGGGCTTCATCCGCGGGATTCGCGCGCGCGGCGGCAAGCTCGTGACCGACGCGGAACTTCGCGGCCTCGGGCGCGACGGCAGCCGCCACGGCAAGGGATGGATCGCGCGGACGGCGGCAGGCGATTTCGCGGCGCCCGTGATCGTCAACGCGGCCGGCGCATGGTGTGATGTCGTGGGCGCGATGGCGGGTGCGGCGCCGATTGGCCTCGTCCCCAAGCGGCGCACGGCGTTCATCTTCGACCCTCCGCCGGGCGCCGCGATTTCCGCATGGCCCTCGGTCATCGATGTCGGCGAGGAGTTCTACTTCAAGCCCGATGCGGGCAAGTTCCTCGGTTCGCCCGCCGATCAGACGCCGATGGCGCCGTGCGACGCGACGCCCGACGACCTCGACGTCGCGATTGCGGTCGAGCGGATTCAGCGCGCGGCGCGGCTTCCCGTCACGCACATCAATCGCAAATGGGCGGGGTTGCGCTCGTTCGTCGCCGACGGATGCCCGGTGGTCGGCTACGACCCGCGCATCGAGGGATTTTTCTGGCTGGCGGGCCAGGGCGGCTACGGAATCGAAACCTCGCCCTCGATGGGCCGGCTGACCGCCGGCCTCGCGACGCATCGCGGCGTTCCCGCCGATCTCGCCGCCCAGGGCGTGACCGAAAAAGAAATGTCGCCCGCGCGCTTCGCGCGAAAATAGCCGTTGCTCGATGCGCCGATCGAAGCGGAGGCGGGGTCGCGCGAGCGTGCCCGCTAACGCTAAAATGCTGGTCCGGGCCGGCGGCCCGAACCTGGCTCATGATAGCGATCGTCGATTACAAGGCCGGCAATCTGACCAGCGTGGCGCACGCGCTCGAGTACCTGGGCCATCGCTGCGAAATCACCGACCGCCCCGAACGCGTGCGCGCCGCCGAGCGCGTGATCCTGCCCGGCGTGGGCGCGGCGGGCGCGACGATGGAGAACCTGCGCGCGCTCGGGCTCGACGAGGTCCTGCGCGAAGATATTGCCCGCGCCGGCAAGCCCTTCCTCGGCATCTGTATCGGCATCCAGGTGCTGATGGATCGGAGCGAGGAGGACGACGCGCGATGCCTCGGCATCGTCGCCGGGCGCGTGGTGCGCTTTCCCGCGGCCGTGGACGGCCGTCCGCTCAAGGTCCCGCAGATCGGATGGAACCGCGTGCGCCAGGCGAGTGCGCATCCGATCTTCCGCGGCGTTCCCGACAACACTCATTTCTATTTCGTCAATTCCTATTATCCGGTTCCCGACGATGCGCGGCTGGTAATCGCCACCAGCGACCACGGCGTGCCGTTTTGCGCCGCGCTCGCCGCCGGCAACGTCATCGCCACCCAGTTCCATCTCGAGAAAAGCGGCGCGGCCGGGCTCCGCCTGCTCGACAACTTCTGCCGGCTAAGGCTCTGACGCGTGATCGCCAAACGCATCATCCCGTGCCTCGACGTCCGCGACGGCAAGGTCACCAAGGGCGTCCAGTTCCTCGACAACGCCGACGTCGGCGATCCGGTCGCGATGGCGCGGTATTACTACGAGCAGGGCGCCGACGAGCTGGTGTTCTACGACATCACCGCTTCCAACGAGCGCCGCGGCATCATGATCGACGTGGTGCGCGCGGTTGCCCGCGAAATCTTCATCCCGTTCAGCGTCGGCGGCGGATTGCGCACGCTCGAGGACATGCGCGCGGTGCTGCTCGCGGGCGCCGAGAAGGTCTCGATCGATTCGGGCGCGGTGCGCGATCCGGGCCTGATCAGCGCCGGCGCGCGCGCCTTCGGCAGCCAGTGCGTCGTGCTCTCGATGCAGGTCAGGCGCACCGGGCGCGCCGGGCTGCGCTCGGGATGCGAGGTCATCATCGACGGCGGGCGCACGCCGACCGGCCGCGACGCGCTCGAATGGGCGCGCGAGGGCGAGCGCCTGGGCGCGGGCGAGCTCTGCATCAATTCGATCGACGCCGACGGCACCAAGGCCGGCTATGATCTCGCGATCACCCGGACGATCGCGGACGCGGTCGGAATCCCGGTAATCGCCTCGGGCGGCGCAGGCGAGCCGCGCCATCTGCTGGAAGCGTTCACCGTCGGCGGTGCCGACGCGGCGATCGTTGCTTCGATCGTGCACTTCGGCGAATGTACGATTCCCGAGCTCAAGCGCTACCTGCGCGCGGGCGGGGTCGAGATTCGCGACGCCATCCATCTGGAGGAGAGGAGCGCCACGTGAAAATCGCGATGGTAGTGTCGGAGTTCAACTTTGACGTAACCTCCGCGATGGAGGAGCGGGCGCGCCGCCATGCGGCGTTCCTCGGCGTCGAGGTCAGCCACGTCGTCCACGTGCCGGGCGTGTTCGACATGGGTCCGGCGATCAAGAAGCTGCTGCGCCGCAAGGACGTTGACGCGGTCGTGATCATCGGCACGGTGATCAAGGGCGACACCGGACATGACGAGATCGTCGCGCACGCGGCCGCGCGCGCCGCCGCCGACCTGGCGCTGCAGTTCGACAAGCCGGTCGCGCTCGGGATGACGGGGCCGGGGATGACGCGCGAGCAGGCGCTCGACCGCATCGACAACGCGCGCAATGCGGTCGAGGCGGCGGTGCGGATGGTGCGGACGCTCAAGGAAATCGGCGACTAGCGCGAGGCCGCGCCGGCTCTCGCGCGCGCTCCTCGGTGAGTGTATCTGTGGTTGATCGAATGGAAGAGGTAGTCGACAGTGCTGTCAGTCTGCCGGCCCTGCTAATCCCTCTGTGTCGGCCAAAAGTTTGTGCAGTCCCATAACTCTGAAGCCCTTGATCGGCACTCGACCGAGCATCAAGGCAAATTCTTCATCACGAGTCACGAAAATATCTGCTACGGCAGCAGCAGCCGGAGCGTGTTGTAAGTCACGAAGATCGGATCTTCGAGGAGCTTTCCCCTCGACCGCCGTTCGATAGATAAATGACATTCCCAAGCCAATCATCGCGCGGATACTGGGGATTCTTAAAAGCTTGTCCAAACCGCGCCGCTCACATTCCTCAGCTACGCGAAAGGACCTGATAAAGGCACGCAGATGCTCCTCTGCACCGTCCTCAAAGAACTGCTCAAAAGTCGGAATCTCACCAGCCTTTTTCAGAGTTGCGAGCGCTCTTCTCATTTCCGCCCGAACCTTCCTGACGCGGCCCAGAAATGTGCGCTTCTGCTCCCTATCCTCTTGAATAACGGCTTCAAGTTCCTCACCGGCAATGCGACCATCAATGATACGCTGCAGTATGGATCGGACGTGCGTGGTATCTCTGACAAAAGGGCTATTGGCGGCTTCACCATTGAAGGCGAAGTGTCTGATGTCATCCTCTAGAATTTCAGGACTTAGGCGAACTAAGCGATTCCAATCAACAAGACTTAGCATCAATCCGATCTGAGCTCTGGCTATGTCGGGATAGGAAGGAACCGCGGCGAGCGTCTCCCGGATATTGGTATGGCTGATAACAATTGTTAGTCGTCTCAGAGAGACAGCTGAGCGCAATCGCTTTTCGTCGGTTTGGGTTGCAGAGTCAGTCTTCTTCACTAGATTGTCAAATATGTTTGTATCCAGGTAGACGATCGTAGGACGTGTTCGAGCGTCCTGAATCCGATCACATAGCGCAGTCTGGGCGCATTCAGAATTAAGAGTCTCCAATGATTTCCTCATTCGCCCTTATAGACCGGGAGGTGTTCTGGACAAGAGCAGCTAGCGCAGCAGCCCCCTTCCCGGTCGCCTTAAACGAAAATTAGCTGGATGGCTACGCCGGTGAAAGCAGCTGTGCGGATGGTCCGGACCCTCAAGGAAATCGGCGACTAGCGGTCTCCGCCGTAACCCGGCGCGCGCGCCGGCAATCTACTGACAGCATCTCAACAGGGCGCTGTTAAAAGATCGCCAAAGGCGGCGTTGAGGCGGCGCAGGCGAGTTTTTATACTCGGCCCCGTGGTGGGGACGCCGGAAGATGCGGCTGTGAAGCGCGCACATACCTTCTCGACGCGCGCGGCGGCGCGTATTCTCGCCATCTCGCCCGACCGCATCCGCTACTGGGTCAGGCGCTCGCTGGTCAAGCCGGTCTCGCGCGGCCGCCAGATGCGCTTCAATTTCGACGACCTTCTCGTCATGCGCCTGGCCAAGGACCTGCTCCCGCAGCGCCATCACCTCGACCCGGTGCGGCGATGCCTCGAGCGGGTGCGCGGGATGTTCGGGCCGGCGCGTCCGGTCACCTCGCTCAGGCTCGCCAATCACGACGGCCAGATCGTCGTGCGCGACGGCAACGTGATGGTCGACGCGATGACCGGCCAGTTGCTGCTCAACTTCGAGGCCCCGCCCGCGCCGGGCAAGATCGAGGAGCGCTTCGGGCCGGCGCGCGTGCGCGAACGCTTCGAGGAGGCGCGCAAGCTCGCCGAAAGCGATCCGCTGCGCGCGCTCACGCTCTACAGCGAACTGCTCGGCCGCGAGCCGCGCAATTTCGAGGCCCATATCGACCTCGCCGGCCTGCTCGAGCGCGAGGGCGACCTCGCCGGCGCGCTGCGCGCCCTGCTCGGCGCCGCGGCGATCGTCCCGACCAACGCCGACGTGCATATCCGGCTGGGCCTGCTCTACCGCCGCCGCGAGGATTTTCAGAACGCGATCGCCAGTTTCCATCGCGCCGCCGAATGCGATCCGCTCTCGCTCGCCGCGCATCGCAACCTCGCCGAGCTATACGAGACGATGGGCCGCAAGCGCGACGCCCTGCGCCACATGGGAATGGTCCATCGGCTGACCCGGAACTGAGCGCGCAATCCCGCCCGCAAAATCCCCACGCGCATTGCCCGCAGGCCCGCGGGCGTCCGCGTTTGAACTGGCCCGCGTCGCGGCGATAAGCTTTGAGTGATGCGCGAGCAAACATTGAAGCAAATCGACGTGCTGCGCCATGAACTCAAGGCGCTCCGCTACATCCTGGACAATTTCCACGCCAACCGGCTTGCGCCCGCGGCGATGCCGCCGCGCGACGATTTTCTCTCCGCGCAGGCGCGCGCGATCTACGACGTCATCCGCGAGTCCCCGACCCGCGACACCGCCGAGGCGCGCATCGCCGGCCTCGAGCTCGACGACGTCGACATCGCCTCGTTCCTGCGGCTTAGCGGCGAGCACTACTACACCTATCCCGCGCTGGTGCACGAACGGGCCGAGGCGATGCGCGCGGGCCGGTTGCGGATCGAACCCGCTTGAGCGCGCCGCTCGCCAGCGAAATCCATCTGCTGCTCGATTCGGCGGGCGCGCTGATCGTTTACCAGGAAGAGGGCGCGCACTGGGCCGGCGTGCTCGGCTTTTCGAGCGAGGCACGTGCGCGCGAGTTCGTTGCCGCGAGCCATCTCGAGGCCGCCGAAATGGGCGCGATCGATCCCGCCGATCCTGCACAGGTCGCCTCGCTGATCGAGGCGGTCAAGCGCCGCGCGGTGCGCTACCTGCTGCTCGACCTCGACTGGCGCACCGGCGAGTGCCTGCAGGTCGAATTCGAGGGCAACGCCTTCGGCGCGGCCCGCGAGCACCGTTTTAATCCGCATCAGCGTCCCCGTTGAGCCGCGCGATGGCCGTGCGCGTATCGCGCGGGCGGGAGAAGGATACGAGACGGGCCATCGGGCAATGAGCGCGGCGCAATCCACGGAAGTCAGGTTCGCCGATATCGAGCGCGCGCGCGCGCGCCTGGCGGGCGTGGTCAAGCCGACCCCGCTCGTTCAAAGCGCGACGATTTCGCGGATGCTCGGCGCCGAGGTTTATCTCAAGCCCGAGAACCTGCAGAAGACCGGCTCGTTCAAGATTCGCGGCGCATACAACCGCGTCGCCGCGCTCTCGAGCGCCGAGGCCGCGCGCGGCGCGGTCGCCGCCTCGGCCGGAAATCACGGCCAGGCGCTGGCCTGGGCCGCGACGCGCGCGGGCGTGCGCGCGACGATCGTAATGCCGACGACGGCCGCGATTGCCAAGATCGACGCCACGCGCAGCTACGGCCAGGCGGTCGAACTCGCCGGCGTCGATTATCCCGGCGCATTTCGCGCCGCCCGCGAAATCTGCGACCGCACCGGCGCCATCTTCGTGGACGCTTACGACGACCCGTTCGTCATCGCCGGCCAGGGCACGGTCGGGCTCGAAATCGCAGCCGAAGTGGAACCCGATTTCGTGCTGGTGCCGGTCGGCGGCGGCGGGCTGATCGCGGGCGTGGCGCTGGCGCTCGCCGAGCGCGCGCCGCGCGCGAAAGTCATCGGCATCGAAGCGGCCGGCGCGCCGCAACTCAGCTTGAGTCTCAGCGAGGGCGCGCCCTCGGCGATAGCGGCCGCGGTTGACACGATCGCCGACGGCCTCGCGACCGGACGCATCGGGCGGCTGCCGTTCGAAGTCGTCCGCGATCGCCTGGAGCGCGTCGTGACCGTCGACGATTTCGAGATCGGCGAGGCGGTGCTGCTGATGCTCGAGCGGATGAAGCTGCTGGCTGAGGGCGCGGGCGCGGCGGCGCTGGCCGGCGCGATCAAGATGGGCGCGGCGCTCGCCGGGCGGCGCGTCGTGGTCGTCGTGAGCGGCGGCAATATTGACGTAAACCTGCTCGACCGCATCATCGGGCACGGCCTGGCGAAGGCGGGGCGGCTGATGCGGCTCACGGTCGAGATGCGCGACCGGCCGGGCGAACTCGAGCGGCTGCTTTCGGTAATCTCGGGCGAGGGCGCCAACGTGCACGCGATCCAGCACGATCGCGCGCGGCGCGACGTGCGTATCGGCGGCGCGCGTGTCACGCTCGAACTCGAAACCCGCGGCCACGAACATATCGAGCGCATCCGCGAGGCACTCGCCTCGCGCGGCCACAAGGTGCTGGTCGAAGACTGAGGGGCCCGCGCGCCGCCGTCAACGATGGAACCGGTTGCATTGGAACCAATCCTCGACGCGCATTGCCATCTCGCCGACCCGCGCCTGTACCCCGAGCTCGAGGGGGCACTGGCGCGTGCGGAGGTCGCCGGCGTCCAAACGATCATCGCGGTCGGCGCGATCGACACGCTCGCGACCGACCGGCTGACGGTTGCGATCGCCGAGCGCCATCCGCAGGTCTTCGCCGTCGTCGGCGTGCATCCGCATAACGCTGCCGATGCTGACGACGCGCGCCTCGACGCGGTCGCCGCGCTCGCGCGCTCGCCCAAGGTGGTCGCGATCGGCGAAACCGGGCTGGATTTTCATTACATGCATTCGCCGGTCGAGGCGCAGGAGCGCGCGCTTAGGCGGCATCTCGAGCTTGCGCGCTCGCTTAATCGTCCGGTGATGATTCATTGCCGCGACGCCGAGCAGCGGCTTTGCGAGATCGTGCGCCGCACCGGACTCCCGCCCGCCGGCGGCGTGATCCACTGCTTCACAGGCGATTCAAACGCGGCGCGCGAGTTCGTCGAACTTGGCTTTTACATCTCGTTTTCGGGAATCGTCACGTTCAGGAAGGCCGAGGCGCTGCGCGTCGCGGCGCAGGTCGTGCCGGACGATCGCCTGCTAATCGAAACCGACGCGCCTTATCTCGCGCCCGAGCCGTATCGCGGCAAGCGCAACGAGCCGGCATTCGTCCGCCGCACATTCGAGGCGCTGGCGACGCTGCGCGGCGCCGATGCCCGCGCGCTGGCCGCGCAAATCCGCGCCAACGCCGCTCGGCTGTTCCGCTTGCCGGCGGGAATCGCCTAGGTCCGGCCAGTCGCCCGCCGCGGTTCTGTGTCAGGGATGGCCGCCGAAGGCCCATGGATGAATCGCGACCAGAACTATCGTCAACACCGCGCCCGCACCGATTGAGAGCCAGGGCATTTCGGCCCACGCGACACGCTGGCGGCCGCTCAGCAGCGCGCCGCCGGGCAGGAACGAGGTCTCGGCGACGAAGCGGCGGTAGCGCTCGCCCATCGAGCGCAGCTTGCGGCGGTCCTGATGGATTCCGCCAAAGATGCCGAGCACGGGAAAGGCGCCGAAAAACACGATGTCGCCGAGCCATCCGTTCATCAGCAGGTGCGCGAAGCCGAAAATCGTAAACGCCATGAAGCTCGGATGACGCGTCAGCTTGAGCACGCCGCGCGGGGTCATATTGTCGGGCGCGCCGAGCGCGGCCGGGTTGGGCGTGATCAGCGACGCGGCCAGCAGGATCAGCGCAATCAGCATCAGCACGCCGGTGAGCCCCCGCACCGGCGCGATCGCGCGCAGGTACCAGAACATCGGGCCCGCGTGCTTGTGATGGGCGAAGACATAAATCAGCGGAATGAAGGTGCCGAGCGCGACCAGCGAATAGATGCCGCGGAACGGCTGCTCGCCGACCGCGCCCGCCAGCCGGCCGCGCACCGCGTCCGCAGACAGGATGAAATGGCCGGCCAGGAACAGCACCGCCCAGAGCGCAATCAATCCGACGGCTTCCATGACTTCCCCCTCGGATAAGACTTCTCCCTCAGGAAAACGATGCGCCGATGCGCATCAATTTTAGTCTCCGCCGGGCGGCCGTCATAGCCGCCGCGGCGGGACCGTCCGTCCTTCGCGCCGATTCACGCCGGCGACCCCGCGGGGTTATAACTTCGGTCATGGAAGCATCCGCCAAGCTTGCATTGCCGCCGCCGTTCGAAGAGGCGCTTGGCCGCCACGAACGCGAGATCATGCGTTTTCTGCTGCGCATGACGCGCGACCAGGAAGACGCCCTGGACCTCTTCCAGGAAACCTGGCTCCGCGCTTACCGCGCCTACCCGCAGCTCGATTCCGAGGCCGGCCTGCGCCCGTGGCTCTACCGAATCGCCTCCAATCTCTGCCGCAACCGGGCGCGGGACAATCTCCGGCGCGCGCGCGTGATCGGCAACGGCCACGACCCAACCGACGGCGATCATCGGCCGAGCGCGGCGTCCGCGGGATCGGGCGATCAGGCCGACCTGCTGCATCTGAGGCGCGCGATCGCGAAGCTGCCGAACAAGCAGGGTCAGGCGCTGGTGATGCGCAAATTTGCGGGGCTCGAGTACGAGGAGATCGGCGCGGCGCTCGACTGTTCGCCCGAAAGCGCCCGCGCCAGCGTGTATCAGGCGCTGAAGAAGCTCAAGGCGACACAGTGATGCAGAGGAAACCGAGGACCATGGACGAGACGCTCAAGTTCGATGCGCGCGAGATGATGCGCGAACTCCTGGATGACGACGGACCGCTCGGCAACGCCGGCGCGCCGGCCGACGCGGCGGTCGAGGCCGCCGTGCGCGCGGCCTATCCGCGCCTCAAGCGCGCGATCGATCGCGTCCGTCGTCCGCTGGTGCGGGTCGGCGCGATCGACACGGCGATCGGACGCCTGCTCGTCGCCGACGGGCCGCGCGGCCTGCTTGCCGTGCAGTTCCTCGACGTGCCCGAGGCGCCGGATCCGATGCCGACGCTGCGCGAGCGCTTCGACGTGGTCGAGGACGCGGACACGGCGGCGCGGATCGCGCGCGAAATCGAACGCTACCTGGCGGGCGACGCGCGCGCGCTCGACCGGCCGGTCGATTTGAGCCTGGTGCGCACGGATTTTCAGCGGCGCGCGCTGCTTAGGCTGCGGCGCACGGTGCCGCCCGGCTCGGTCATCACCTACCAGGCGCTCGCGGCGGCGGTGGGCAAGCCTTCCGGCCAGCGCGCGATCGGCAACACGATGGCGACCAATCCGGTTCCACTCTACGTGCCGTGCCATCGCGTGATCCGCTCCGACGGCACCATCGGCCATTACGGCGGCGGCGTGGCGCGCAAGATCAAACTGCTGCGCGCCGAGGGCTTCAGCGTCGCGCGCGATCGTCGATTGCCGGCGGGCAGCGTGATGGGACATCTGGTCACGCACATCTTCTGCCGGCCGCAATGCCATGCGGCAATGCGCGCGGATCGGGCGAAGTCCGTGATCTTCGCCGACGCGAGCCGTGCGCAGCGCGCCGGGCTGCGCGCGTGCAAGCTCTGCCGCCCCGCCTGACGGCGAAAGCGCAGACGCCGCCGCGCCGTGAACAGGTGAAAGGCCAAACAGGATCGCGGCGTGCCGCTCTCGGGAGCGGCGCGCCGCGCGGCTCACCCGACTCCCGCCCGGACGCCGTGCGTTATTCGGTCTGCTGCTCCTGCTGAAGCTGCTGAATTTGCCGGCGCTGGCTCTGGATCTCCTGCTGTTGCATCTGGATCTGGCCTGCCTGCTGCTGGGAGGCGGCCTGCTGATTCTGCAGCGAGCTGCCGACGACGTAGCCGGTGCCCGCGCCGAGCGCGCCGCCAATCGCCGCGCCGGCCAACGGATGGCCGACCGCCGCACCGACGATCGCGCCCGCGCCGCCGCCGAGCACGCCGCCGCCCAGCGTGCCTTCGGTCGTGGTCGACATCCCCTGCTGATCGCATGCGGCGAGCGTCATGGTCAAAGCCAGCGTTACCGCAACCAACGCGACGGCCCCGCCAAAAAACCGGGAATCACCCCGCTTCCTCATACTGTCCCCCCTCTTCATCCGCCGGTTACAAGCGCGGCGCGCCGGCTACTCGGTCTGCTGCTGATTCTGGAGCTGCTGGATTTGCTGGCGTTGCTGCTCGAGCTCCTGCTGTTGCTGCTGGATCTGGCCTTGCGTCTGCGCCTGCTGGTTCTCGTTGTTCTGCATCGAGTTGCCGACCACGTAACCCGTGCCTGCGCCGAGTGCGCCGCCAATCGCCGCGCCCGCCGCCGGATGACCGACGGCAGCGCCGATGATCGCGCCGGCGCCGGCGCCGAGCACGCCGCCGCCGAGCGTTCCTTTCTCGCGCGTGGACAGCGGCTGGCCGCTGCATCCGGCGAGCGCAAAGGCGGCGATCAGCGCAATCGCCGCTGCCGGCGCGAAAGCCCTGTTCGAAATTGCTCCGTACCTCATACGTCCTCGCATGGAAAACGCGTCGTCTATCCGGCCGCGCCGCGCGCTACTCCGTTTCCTGCTGCTGCTTCAACTGCTGGATCTGCTGGCGCTGCTGTTCGAGTTCCTGCTGCTGCTGCTGAATCTGGCTTTGCGTCTGCGCCTGCTGAGCCTCGTTGTTCTGCATCGAGTTACCGACGGCGAAACCGCCGACGCCGCCGAGTGCGCCGCCGATTGCCGCGCCCGCTCCGGGTGCGCCGACCGCAGCGCCGATAATCGCGCCAGTTGCCGCGCCGATACCGCCGCCGAGGAGTGTTCCCTTTTCACGGGTCGACAGTGGTTGCCCGGAGCATCCAGCCACGAACAGGACCGCGGCCATCGCCACGAGAATCTTTGAAGTCGCGCCTTTGCGCATCGCCTCGCCCCTCCTATTTACGTAAGATGACCCTACTGGTTTCATAGTCGGACCCGCCTCAATCCTCCATCGATCCGAAGCGCCGTCCCGCATCTCCTGCCAATGTGCGTCGTTCGGGCGGCATTTTTGATGCCAACACCGAACGAACGACGGCCTCTTATCTTAGCGCTTTTCTGAAGCGTTTGCTGCTCATCGGGGGTGGTGCGATGCGCCAGCGGGGTGGCGCTGCGCCGCGGTACAGGGCGGCTTCAAATCCCTTAAGGCAGTACGGCGAAAATCCGGGCCGGGGCCCCGGTGCCTTTGGCGATCTTCATCGGAATACAGAAGATGGTGGCGCCGCTGAACGGGAGCTTATCCAGATTGGCCACGTTTTCAAATCCGACCCGGTTGGCGCCGAGCCACATGCGATGCACCGGGAAATCCTTGGAATCGCCGGGGTCGAGACTCGCCGTATCGATCGCCAGCGCGGTCACGTTGCGATCGGTCAGCAGGAATTTCACCGCCTCGGGCGAGAACCCGGGAAAATGGAGATGGGTGACATCGCCCGGCTTGTCGCTGCCCAGGTAGTGTTTCTTGTCGGGCCAGAAGCGGCCCCAGCCCGAGCGCGCAATCACGATCGCGCCGTTGGGGATCTCGCCGTGAGTGCGCTCGTAGGCATGGACCTCTTCGAGCGACAGCGTCGCATCGGGGTAATTGAGCGCGCGAAAGGAAAAATCGATGATCACGGCGGGGCCGACGAAATAGCTCATCGGCACCTGGTCCACCGACATGCCGTTGCGATTGAAATGCAGCGGCGCATCCATGTGCGTTCCGCCATGCTCGGCGGCGGCGAAGCGCGCCGATGCGTAAAAGTACCCGCCGGGCTGCATTCCGAACTTTTCGAACGTGTGCTCGAATCCGCCTTCGGTAGGCCAGTAGATGGTGGACGCGTCGAAGCTGTAGGTCAGGTCGACGATCTTCGCCGGGTCATTGATGGCGACCCCGGCGATCCGCGACGGGTTCACCAGGTCGGCCTGCGAGCGCGCCGATGCCGGCGCGAGCACGAGCACCGCCGCGGCGCCTGCCACGATCGCGGCAAGCTTTATCGACGCGGCGGCAAGTCTCGTTGAATCCATTTTCCCGTCCCCGGCCTCGCAAACACGCGGAGGCGATTACCAGCCGACGGCCTGCGCCGGCATCAGCGAGGCGATCTGGCCGCGCGGATCCGCGCCGGCCGCCAGCGTGCCGCGCGCGCCGTCCAGCGCCACCGCGAGCACATTGCCGTCGCACCACGGAGGGCGCTCCTCGACTTGATGGCCGCGCGCGGCGAGCTCGTCGCGGACTTCCCGGTCCACCCGGCTTTCGATCCGCACCAGTCCCGGATGCGCATCGTGCGGATAAAATGACGAGGGCGCGTGCAGCATCGAGTAGCGCGGCGACTCGATCGCGGCCTGCGGATTCATCCCGAACTCGACCAGGTTGAGGAAGAACTGCAGCGTCCACTGATCCTGCTGATCGCCGCCCTGAGTGCCGAAAGCAAACCAGCGGCCGTCGCGCAGCAACGCCATCGAGGGCGTGAGCGTGGTACGCGGGCGCTTGCGCGGCGCGAGCGCATTGGGATGGCGCTCGTCGAGGTAGAAGGTCTGCAGGCGGGTGCCGAGGGGAAACCCCAGCGCGTCGGCAACCGGCGAGCTGCGCAGCCACGCGCCGCTCGGCGTTATCGCGATCAGATTGCCGTGCCGATCCGCCGCATCGACGTGGGTCGTGCCCGCGCCCCACGGCCGCGCCGCCACCGGCTCGCCGGCCGCGGCGCGCATCGCGCGCGGGTCGCCCGGCCGCAACTCCATCGAGGCGCTCCGCGGATCGATAAGCTTACGCCGCAGCGCCGCATAACTGTCCGAAAGCAGCTCTCTGAGCGGCACCTCGGTGAATTCGGGGTCGGCATAGTAGGCCTCGCGATCGGCGAACGCGAGCTTGGCCGCCTCGAGCAGCGTATGCAGGTAGGCGGCCGAGTTATGCCCCATCGCGGCCAGGTCGAAACCTTCGAGCAGCGCGAGCTGCTGGAGGAAGACCGGGCCCTGCGTCCACGGTCCGCACTTGAAGACGGTGGCGCCGCGGTAGGCGCGGCTCACCGGCTCCTCGATCCGGGTGGTGAACGCCGCGAGGTCGGCAAGCGTCAGCAGGCCGCCGTGCGCGTCCGAGTGCGCCACGATCTCGCGCGCGATGTCACCGCGATAGAAGCGCTCGACCGCCGCACGCAGGCCCGCTTCGCGGCCGCTCTTGTGCGCGCCGGCCTCGGCGTCGAGGAGGCGGCGGAAAACGCCCGCCAGCGACGGATTCCTGATCACATCGCCCGAGCGCGGGAGCTCGCCATGCGGCATGTAAAGACGGGCGGTGGATGGAAATTGCGTGCGGAACAGCTCGGCATTGGAATGAATCGAACCGAGCCCGAGGCCCGGCACGTCGATCAACCGATCATCGCCGCAGAGCCCCGGATGCATCGCGAAACCGTCCTCGCACAGCGCCAGCGCTGGCACCGCGACGTCGCGCAGCGCCATGGTGCCGAAATTCTCCAGCACGCAGGCAAACGCGCCGAAGGCTGCCGGTACGCCCGCTGCCAGCAGTCCTTCGCCCGGCACCAGGTCCAATCCCAGCGACCGATATTGAGCGATCGTCGCGCGCGCGGGTGCCATCGTGTTGCCGTTGATGGCGACGACCCGGCCGCTTCCCGCCACGCGCAGGAGCATCGGCGCCTCGCCGCCGATCGTATGCATATGCGGATTGACTACGCCCTCGACCAGGGCGGCCGCGATCGCCGCATCGATCGCATTGCCGCCGCGCTCGAAGATACGCGCTCCGGCGGCGGCTGAAAGGTAATGCTCGGTCGAGAGTACAGCCTCACGGCCGACAATCAGAGGATATAACGTTGACATGGCATCTATAACGAGTATCCTGAAGCCTGGGCGTCTGTTAACGGTAGAAGTTGCCAGTAGCAACCAAGAGGTGGGCCATCGCGGAAAAACCTCCACCTGTCACCGAAACATCCCAAACCCGACCCTACATCCTCGCACCTGTACCTGACGCGAATCAGGACACAAATCAAGAGCACGTAACCGCTGAGCCAAATTGAAGTAATTCCAAGGTAGGAGGCTTTTGTGCGGAGGCGGCACCTTGATTGCTCTTCAGGAAGCTGTGGACAGGAATCAAAATCTGGGGGTAAGCGTCTAATCTAGTAGGCGCGATCATTGCTATCGTACCTTGATGATGATCGATGGGAGGGGTGCTCGGCGGGTGGAAGGAAAATTATGAACATGGAAAGCACAAATTTTGAGGCGGTGGTTGGGCGGCGTTGTCGTTTGCTCAGGCCCGTGCGAGACCATGAAGGGCTGAGCAGATTTAGCGAAAAACCTCGCATTCTGCGCTCGGTGGATAACCTTGGGCGTCATATGCTTCTGGTCCAGTTCGACGACGGCGCGACCACCTTCCTTTTCCCTGACGAAGTAATTGTCGAGTAGCGGCGCTGCCTGATTCGCAGGCGGCCGCGTAGTCGGCGGTCAGTGAGGCGGCGTCTTCAGGCGCCGAACGCTGAGATGAACAATGTCGACCGGGCGGCCGCCGGCGCCACAACGAGCGGCATCGCGTTCAACTCGCGGGAAATCCGTTAGCTCCGCAGGAAATCTCGCGTGCGCAAAAGCGCCACGATCGACTTAGCATCGACCATGTCGCCCCGGGCGATCATGGCGAGCGCCTGTTCGAGCGTCACCAGTTCGGTACTGATCACTTCGTCGTGGTCGAGCTCGCCCGGCCGGTTGGCAAGCTCGCGCGCAAGAAAAAGCTCGATACGCTCGTCGCAGAAGCTGGGAATGGTCACGATCGCGCCGAGGTGGTCCCATCGGCGCGCCGCCAGACCCGCCTCCTCGCTCAGCTCGCGCTCGGCGCATTCGCGCGGGCTTTCGCCCTCGCGCCGGCATCCCGCCGGAATTTCCCACAGCCAGCCGCCGACCGCGTGACGCCACTGGCGCAGGAGCGTCACGCGCCCGCCCGTGTCCAGGGTGACGATCGCGCTCGCGCCCGGATGACGAACCACGGCAAGGTCAACCGCCACGCCGTTGGGCAGCTCGGCCGTTTCGACGCCCAGGTCTACCACGCCGAGCTTCATCACTTCGCGTCTTGATGGCGCCATGCCTCAGCATTGCGGCCCGTGCGGCCGCAGGCAAGCGCGCGACGGGCGCTAATTGCCCAAGCCGCGCGAAGCGGCCAGAATTCGAATCACCGATGGCGCAGATTGTCATCCCCATCTACTTCGACTACGCCTCGACGCTTTGCTACGTCGCGTGGCGCATCGTCGGCCGGCTCGAAGGCGAACTTGGATTTGCGGCGCTGTGGAAGGGCGTGCCGATCGCCGAGCGCACCTCGCGCAGCCGCCCCGGACTTCCGCTCGAGGAGCGCGAGCTCGCGCGCATCCGCAACGTTATCGCCGAGACCGGCGTCGCCGTCGAGCCGCCGCCGCGATGGCTCGATTCGGGCAAGGCGCTGGAAGGGGCGGAGCTGGCGCGCGAGGCGGGCGCGTTTTCGGCTTACCACGACGCGATCTTCCGCGCGGCCTTCGAGCAGCGCGTGGATATCGGCGACCTTGATGCGCTCACGGCCGTCGCCGAGCGCGGCGGGATTGACCCAGTGCGCTTTCGCGACGCGATCACCAGCGGCCGGATGGCGCCGCGGGTCGCCGCCAACAAGGCCGAAGCCGAGAGCTTCTCCGCGCTGGGATACCCGAGCTTTGTCCTCGGTGACTTTCCACTGATTGGAATACAGCCGATCGAGACCATGCGGATGCTGCTCGCGCGCTTCATCGAGCGCCGCGCGGCGGAGCCGCAGGCGTGAGGGCCGCAACCGGCGCGACGAACACGCGAGCGGCGCGCGCGCGCGCGGCGCCGCGCGAGGCCGACAAATTTCAAGCTGACGTGTTGCGGCCACCGCTCAAATGGGCCGGCGGCAAGCGATGGCTGGTTCCGCATGTCGTTCCGCTATGGCAGCGGTTCGAAACGGCGCGGCTGGTGGAACCGTTTTGCGGCGGCCTCGCGATCGCGCTCGGCCTGATGCCGCGGCGCGCATGGCTCAGCGACATCAATCCGCACGTCGTGAATTTCTATCGCTGGCTCAAACGCGGGCTTCGGGTGACGATCCCGATGCGTTACGAGCGCGAGCTGTTCGAGCAGCATCGCGAGCGATTCAATCGCCTGGTCGCAATGGGCGCGGGCGGCGACGCGGAGGCGGCGGCGCTTTTCTACTATCTCAATCGCACGGGGTACAATGGGCTCTGCCGCTTCAATCGCAAGGGCGAATTCAACGTGCCCTTCGGGCGCTATTCTCGGATCAACTATCTCTCGGACTTTTCCGCTTACCAGGCGGCGTTTCGCGGATGGACTTTCACGAGCGGCGACTTTGCGGCGCTGAAGCTCGCAGCGGACGATTTCGTTTACGCCGATCCGCCCTACGATGTCGAGTTCACGCAATACTCCAAGGAGCAATTCGGCTGGGCGGAACAGGTGCGGCTGGCCGAGTTTCTCGCGCGCCATCGCGGGCCGGTGGTGCTCTCGAACCAGGCCACCGAACGCATCGTGCGGCTCTATCGAAGCCTCGGCTACTCGGTCACTCTGCTGCGCGCGCCGCGCATGATCAGTTGCGACGGCAACCGCGCGCCCGCGACCGAGGTGCTCGCCACGCGCGGATTCTGAAGCCGGCGTGACAGGCTGCTCACGCGGAGCGATTGAAAATCAGCGCGACAGAAACACCGGGCACGGCGCGTTGCGCAGCACGTACTCGGTGGTCGAACCCAGGACCATCTCGATGATGCGGCTGTGGCCGTACGCGCCGATGAACAGCAGGTCGGTTTCGCTCTGTGCGAGATAACGCGCGATTTCCTCGTGCGCGTGCCCGTTGAGCAGCTCGAACGAGGCGCGCAGGCGGTAGGGCTCGAGATAATGGCGCGCCTCGGCAATCACCCGCTCGCCCATCCGCGGCTCGCGCGCGACGGTGATCACGGTGAGCGGCGCGTCCAGCTCGGTGGCGAACTCGGCCGCCGCGCGCATCGCCTTGGAGGCGCGCTCGCTGCCGTCGTAGGCGAGCGCGAGCCGCCTGATCTCGCGCATGCGGCGCGGCGAAACGAACAGCGGACGCGGGCTCTTGCGCGCCACGCTCTCGGCGGTCGAGCCAAGCAGTCCGGTTGAAAAGCGCTCGTGCACGCCGCGATGGCCGATCATCACCAGGTCGGCGGCCTTGGCGCGCTCGCAGATCTGGTTGGCGACCACGCCCATGTCGAGCAGCGGTTGGGCCGCCACCTGCTCGCGCGCCGCGGCGGCGCAGAATTCATCGACCGCCGCGCGCCCGCGCGCGGTCAGCACCTCGCGCATGCGCGAGCTGAAATCGAGGTAGGGTTCTAGTCCGAGCGAACCTGAGATATCATGGAAAAAAGAACCCTCGATCGAAACGATGTCGACGACATGCAGACCGATGAGGGAGGCGTTGAGGCGGCGCGCCAGGGCGAAGGCGTAGGCCTGGGCCACGCGGGAGTGTTCGGAGGTATCGATGCCGACCACGATACGCTTGATCATGGGCCGGTGCCTCGGCGTACGATCCGCGATACCACGCGTATGTGACTGTCACAAGGGGCGTGATTGATGGCTGAGGCAAGGAATGGAGCGCGAATCGTATCGCTGGTCGAAGAGCTCGCGCAGGCGGCCGAGCGGGTCGGCCTCAAGGTGCGGCGCGAACGGCTGCTGCGCGAAGTCGGCTACCGTGCGCGCGGCGGCGCCTGCCGCCTGCGCGAGCGCGACCTGGTGATAATCGACTCGGCGCAATCACCCGCCGAGCAGCTCGAGGTGCTGCTCGAGGCGCTGCGCACGCGCGATCTCGAGTCGCTCTATCTCTCACCCGCCGCGCGCCGGCTCTTGAGCGAGGACGCGGGTCCGGCCGCGCGGCCCGAGCGCGCCGCTTTTGCGGAACGCGGGGACCCAGACCAGGGTTAAGGCGGTCCTTCGATGCCGGGAGTCGCATACGGCGGCAGGCTGCAGATGGCCGCACCCGACGGCGAGAGCGGGCCCAGCGCGCCGCAGATGAACGAGTTCCATCGGCGGCTCAAGCAGCGCGGCCTCAAATCAACCGGCCAGCGCGACGACATCGCGCGCGTCTTTTTCGGGCTGGGCAGCCACGTCAGCGCCGAGGAGCTGTACGCCGAGGTCAAGAAGGTCAACCCGCACGTCGGCTACGCGACCATCTACCGCACCCTGCGCCTGCTCAAGGAATGCGACCTGCTCTACGAACGGCATTTCGATGAAGGCCAGGCGCGCTATGAAGCCGCCGGCGGCCATCATCACGATCACTTCATCTGCCAGCGCTGCGGGCGGATTATCGAGTTCGAAAACGAGGCGATCGAACGCCTGCAGCAGACGGTCGCGCGCGAACTCGGAGTCACGCTGACGCATCACAAAATGGAGCTTTACGGACTCTGTCCCGATTGCCGCGCGCGTGGCGGCCGATGAACCTTGGACATCGGCGGGCGCGGCTTTGTATGATGACGCCGATGCGCAGGCGGCGCCCCTGATACGCCTGCGCCCCGTCCCATCAAGCGAGGAACGAACCATGTCGCAATCAGCGCAAGCACCGCGGATGCTCGAGGGCTTCCACGTGCTCGACTTCACCCATTACGTGGCCGGCCCGACCTGCACGCGCATCCTCGGCGAGCTCGGCGCCGACGTCATCAAGGTCGAGCGCTCGCTCGAGGGCGATCACGTCCGCCAGCTCGGCATCGTCCAGGACGGGATGAGCAGCTACTACTTCCAGCACAATCACTGCAAGCGCAGCCTGGGCGTGGACCTGCGCAACCCGCGCGGACGCGACCTGCTGCTCGCGATGGTGCCGCGGATCGACGTGGTGGTGGAAAATTTTGCGCCCGGCGTGATCGGCGAGATGGGTTTCGGCTACGCGGCGCTCAGCCGGCTCAATCCGCGGCTGGTGATGTGCTCGATCTCGGCGGCCGGGCAGAGCGGGCCGCTCAGCCGCCGCCCCGGCTATGACTATATCGGCTCGGCCCTGGCCGGCGTCACCGACCAGCTCGGCGAGCCCGACCGCGCGCCGATCGTGCCCTCGATGGCGATCGGCGACGTCTCGACCGGAGTCGCGGCGGCGATGGCGATCGGCTTCGCGCTGCTCTCCCGCGAGCGCACCGGCAAGGGACAGTATATTGACGCCTCGCTGATGGACACTTACTTCCACATGCATGAGCTGTTCGTACCGGTGCTCTCGCTGCGGCCCGGCCGCTACCATCCCAAACGCACCGGCTCGATGCATCCGGCGGGCAGTCCGTGCGGCGTGTACAAGGCCAACGGCGGACACATCATGCTTATCGCGCAGCAGCACGAGATCGGACGCCTGTGGCGCGCGATGGGCCGGCCGGAACTGGCCAACGACGAGCGCTTCTCGACCAACGGCCGGCGGGTCAAGAACAACGCCGCGCTGCGCGAGATCATCGAGGGATGGCTCGCGACGTTTCCCGATCGCGACTCGGCGATCGCCACGCTCGATCGCGAGCGTGTCCCGTGCGCGCCGGTGCTCAAGCTTGAAGAGTCGATGGAGCATCCGCACATGCGCGGCCGCAAGACCGTGCGGCGCGTGCGCGACAAGGCGCTCGGCGAGTTCGACGTGCCGGGCATGCCGGTCAAATTCTCCGACTGGCCCGACCGCACCGAGGTCAAAGCCTCGCGCGTGGGCGAGGACAATGAAGCGGTGCTGCGCGAGATACTCGCCCTGCCGGATAACCAAATTGCCGCACTCCATGCCGAGGGCGTGCTGCTGCGCGCCAATACGGCCGACGACCATCCGGCGGCCACCGAAAGCCGCGGCCGCGAAGCGAACCGCGCCTGAGCTTCGACACCGTCGCCCTCAACGACGTCGAACGAACGGCGGTGCGGGCGGATGAAGCATGCGGGGGCGGCGGCGCTTGACTCGCTCGAGCCGCTGCTGCGCGAGCTGCGGAAGATCCCGGGGCTGGTCGAGCGCAAGCGCGGCATCTTCTACCGCCGGGGCGCGGCATTTCTGCACTTCCATGAGGATGCGGCCGGACTGTTCGCCGATTTGCGAACGTCGGCTGATTTCGGTCGCTATCCCGTCAACAGTCCGAGAGAAGTCGAGCGCCTGCTGCGGGCGGCGCGTCGCCACGGATCGCGCTAACCGGCCCGACGATCAGGAAGCATCGGTTCCGCAAAGGCGAATTTCGAGCGAATTTCGTCAATTCGCCGCAGCCCGGGGGAACAAGTTATCGGTCGATCCCGTTCAAGGGGCAGGCAGCTTTCGTGCGCATGTCTGCGGCAATTCCTTTTCGTTTCATTTGCGTTAATTTGCGCAAAGGCGTAATGCTTCGTCGCCAGTACTTATACGAATAAGTAGCAACTTTCATCGACGGAGGCCGCGGTGTTCCGAGGCGAAGTCGTTCGAGCATTGGTTGCCAGGGCGGTCGGGGCCGTATGGGGCCCGCGGCGCCGCGCACCGCTCGCGATCGTAGCCGCCGGCTTCCTGCTTTTTGTGGCGGCTCTCGCCGCCTCGAAAATTCCCCGGCCTTACCAGTACTCATCGGCGCTCACTTTCAGCGATCCGGCGATGACCATGATCAGCACCATGGTCGAGCGGGGCGACCTGTGGGGTGCCAGCGCGCGGGCGGAGAGTTCTTATCGGCTGGACCGGCCGGGCGGGCTGATGGCGCTCAGGCGGTTTTCGATCCTGGTGCTGCGCCGCGGTCTCGAGGAGTACGACGGGTACGAACGATGTTACGTCACCAGCGCGCTTGCGGCGGCGGGCGATAGCGGCGAGATCACCCAACTGGAAAGGATCTTTCAGTCTACGACGTCGTTCGACCTCAAGATGGCAGCGGCGGACGGGCTGGGCGATGTCGGCGACGCAGACGCGGTGCACGCGCTTGAGCGCCTGTACGACGCGACTGAGCCCGAATACAAGCGCCTGCTGGTCATCGGTGCATCGGAGGCCGCCGATTACGGCGCGGTGGGCCTGCTCAGCCGCGCGCTCGCCGGTTCGGATCATGTAACCCGGCTGACCGCGGCCAAGGGGCTCGCGCAGTTCGACGGCTGGCGATCGCATCGCGTGCTGCGGCAGTTCATGTCCGCCAGCCGCGACGCCTTCGAGCGCGCCACGGCCGCCTACGCGCTGGCGCGCCTGGGCGATCGCAGCGGGCGCGAAGTCGCGGTCGCGACCCTGCGCGGACATGACGACGACGAAGCGCGGGCGATGGCCGCTCTGGCGCTCGGCCGCGCGGGCGATCCCGTGGTTGTGCCGATGCTGCAGGCGGCGCTGCGCGACCGTAACCTCGACGTGCGGCTCGCGGCGGCGGTCGCGCTCACCCATTATGGCGAACCCGCGGGAGGCGCCTACCTCAAGGCGGCGATGCGCGACGAGGATCCGTTCACGCGGCTGCACCTGGGCCAGCTGCTGGACGAGGTCGCATTCAGCAAGGCGCGCGACGTGGTGATGGCCGCCGTGGCGTCGCCCGACCCCGAGCTCGCGCTGCAGGGTATTCATGCGATCGGCCTGGGCGGAAACGTCGGCGACGTCAGGCTGCTGGTGGCGCTGGCGGAGCAGGAGGCGGACCCCTTCGCGCGCGCCGAAGCGGCCTGGGCGCTCGGCAGAGTCGGCGGCGGCAACGCGGTCGGGCCGCTGATCGCGATGGTCTCGGATCCGGACCATGCGGTGCGTTATACGGCCGCCGACGCGCTTGATCGTACGGTGCTACGGCTGCTCGAGGGCAGAACCTCGGGCCGCATTTAGGGAGTGGGGAAAGGAGTAGTCGGATTGATGTGAGCAGTTAAACAAGCAGGGAGGATAGCGAAAGGGCTATGTCGCTGAAACCGAGGTTGACTGAGGCGGCGGGACGCAACTACATCGCGCTGGCCGGTTTGCTGATGATCGCCGGCGCGCTGCTCTGGGCGCGTCCCGCCAAGGCGCAAGACGTAAAGACTTATACCCGGGCCACCTTTGACCAGTGGTTGGCCAAGTATAAGGATGCCAAGCCCGACTTCAAACCGGGCGACGTGTTGACCGCGAAGGACCTGGAGCGCATGCGGCCCTTCATCTTTCCGGGCTACCTTGAACAACTGAATTTCCCCGAGTTCAAGGCCACCATTGCGGCGCCGGTGGATCACACGCCGCGCAAGGACTACATGGCCTGCACCGAGAAGTACCAGTCGCAGGTCAAAATGCTCCCCGACCACACGCTGGCCAACTATGTCTGCGGACAGCCGTTCCCCAACGATTCAATCAAGGAGGGCGACCCGGAGGCGGGCTGGCGGGCGGTGTGGAATTATGAATATCGGTGGCAGAGTTTCGGCTTCTCGTGCATGGCGCCGGCCACCTGGGATCGCGTAGGCGGCAGCCATGACATTCCGAAGTGGGAGCTCCCGCCGACCGACTGGATGGCCAGTGCGGGTTGGACCGAATCGGGTGTGAATCCGAAGCTGCCAACCGACGCCGAGATGAAGATGATCTACGGCGGCGGCGGCACCTTCCAGCGCACGCTGGACGCCTTCTACCGCAAGGTCTTCTATACGCATCTGGCGATGCTCGAGAACCATACGCTGCCGGTGCCGGGCGCCGCGAACTTCGAGTTCAAGGAGTTCACCGGATTCTATTCGCCGTTCGACATCCGCGGCACCGCATTCATCATCTACCGTTATGCGGATCCGCATCGCGAGGACGACGGCTGGGCCTATATCCCCAACCTGCGCCGCGTGCGTCGTATCTCGGCCGAGGTCAAGTCGGACTCGCTGCTGGGCACCGACCACACCCTGGAAGACTTCTACAGTTTCTCCGGGCGCGAACTCGAGTGGCACTGGCGCTTCCTCGGATGGAAGGATCAGCTCGCGGTCCAGGATTCGGTGCATCAGTACACTTACCTGTACGGGCCGAACGGGATCATCCCCAACGACTCGTGGACGATGCGGCGCTTCGCGATCGAAGAGCGGACCCCGCTCACCGAGCGCCACCCGTACAAGAGCGTCGTCGAGGACTGGGATTCGCAGAACTATGACGCGTGGCTGATGGAGTCCTTCGACCACAAGGACAAGCTGTGGAAGATCTGGGAGTTCCAGAAGAAGTGGAGCGAAAGCTTCGATCCGAACAACTGGCAGTACCCGATTAACAAGGGCGCCTACTCGACCGAGTTCCAGTCGGTGCAGGTGCTCGACGTGCAGAACGATCGCGGCACCATCTGGATCGTTCCGGGCGGGTTCCCCAATTTGAAGGGTCCGGAAGCGGAAAAGCTCTACGACATCAACAAGCTCGAAGAGATCCACCGCTAGCCGAGCGACATAGGCGCGCCCCGCCGGACCGCGTGCGCGGTCCGGCGAGGGCGCCGCATCAGGGCGGCAGCGCAGAGGCGCGAAAGAAGCGCCACATCTCCTCGTTGCCGTCGATCACCGTGGTGCTGTGGCCGAGCCACGACAGTGAATGCGCCGTGCCCGGCCATACGTGACCCGAGCCGGCCAGCTTCCACAGCACGATCCGGCTCCCGCCCGCACACGGGCCCCATTCGTAGCGCGTCGCCGAATTGCCCGCGTCGGCAGTGCCGGCCCGTCCGCGCAGCTCGGGCCCGACCTTCGGCTCAGCCGGGCAGGAATCGAGGCCACGCCATCGCGCGATCTCCTCGTCGACCGCGGGGTACGGCATCACGTGGGCGATTTTTCCTAGCCGTCCGAAACGGCCGCCATACGGCACATAACGATCGTCGACGCTGTTGAACAGCATCAGCGGCATCGGCCGCGCGAACGCGGTCACTCCGATCATCAGCGCGCCTTCGACCGGCGCGATCGCGGCGACGCGATCCTGCGCCTCGACGCCCAGCCGAAACGCCATCATCGCGCCGTTGGAGAGCCCCGTCGCATAGACGCGCCGGCGATCGATCACGACCCGGGCCGCCAGATCGTCGAGCAGCGCACGGGTAAAGCCGACGTCATCGACGCGGTTGCGCATCGCATAGCCGCAGCATCCGCCGGCATTCCAGAACAGCGCGCGCGCACCGCGGCCGGTGCCGTTGGGATAGACCGCGACGAATCCGTCGCGATCGGCGATGGCGTCCATGCCGGAGTAGCGCTCCTGCTGCTCGCCGTTGCTCGTGGCGCCGTGGAAATTCAGAACGACGGGCAGCGGCTCCCCGGGAGCAGCCCGCGCGGGCGCGTGGTAGAGGTAGCTGCGCGCGAGACCTGCGTAGCGAAGCTCGACGCGACGGCTCCCCGGCGCGGAGCGGCTCGCGGGCGCACGATCACCGTCGTCCGCTGCCCGCGCGCGCGGCGCGGCGGTCAGCGCGACCGCAATCGACGCGACTATGCCGACGCAGCCGAGCGCGCGGGCCCGCCCCGGCGAGCGCTTCAGGCGAGTCCCGCCTTCAGCGCCTCGTCGACCGCGCCGATGTTGATGTAGTGGCCCTTGGCCATGACCGAGAGGAATGCGTGCAATTCAGGATCGCCGACGGTCGCGAGGTTCTCTTCGATTTTGCGGATCACCCAGCGCTGGCCGCGGTTGAGCAGCTCGAGCTTGCCGCGAAAGTCGCTCACCGCGCGCACCTTTTCGACGAAATCGCCGGTCTTGTTCGAAGCCGTGCCGCCCAGGCGGCGCACGTGCCCGGCAAGTTCGCCTGCGTAGTAACCCTCGTCGTGACCGACCTTCTTGAGCAATTCGCGCAATTCGAGCGAGCGGGCATCCGCGGTCAGTTCATGCAGCACGCGCCCGCCGGCGCGCTCCGCCTCGCCCAACGTATTCAGCAACGATTCAAGCTGCGCATCCATGATTCCTGACTCCCAAAGTCGGCCGGCTTCGCCGAGCGCACATCCGCTTTTGGATGCGCCGGCGCGCAGATCGAGTATATTCCGCGGCGGCGCGCGAAATGAAAGCGCCGCGCGCCGTTCTCAGATGAGCGGTGCGACCGGGCAGAGCACCACGCGAAACCATGCGCCGCGCGATCCGATCGCCGCATCGAGCATCGCCGCCAGCGCGCGCATCCGCCGCGACGCGCCCAGGCCCAAGGCCCCGCCGCCGCCCACCTTGCCCTTCATCAGGCTCGCAAGCAGGCCCGGCTGCTCGGGCAGTTCGAGCACGCCCAGCCTGGTTCCTTCGGGCACCTTGGCCAGCTCGCGCGCCGCTTTGATCGCCTGATCCATGCCGCCGATTCCGTCCACCAGCTTCAGCCTGATAGCGTCGGCGCCGGTCCATACGCGGCCCTGGGCAATCTGATCGACGCGCGCCGGGGTCAGGCCGCGCCCATGCGCCACCAGGTTGACGAAGTGCCGATAGGTGTCGCCCAGGATCTGATCGCGGAATTGCTGCTGCTGCGCGGGCGTGAAATCGGCAAACGCGTCGAACATCGATGCATTGGCTCCACGTTCGATATTCGCGCTGTTCACCCCGATCGAATTCATCAGCGGCGCGATGTTGAACTTGCCGCCGAGCACGCCGATCGAGCCGGTGACGGTCGCGGGCTCGGCGAAAATCTTCGCCGCCGGCATCGCGATCCAGTATCCGCCCGAGGCCGCGTAGCCCGACATGCTGACCACCAAAGGCTTGCTCTTGGCGACCAGTTCCGCCGCGCGCCGGATCAGCTCCGAGGCGGTCACCGAACCGCCCGGCGAATCGATCCGCAGGATCACGGCGCGCACCGAATCGTCGTCGCGCGCCTGGTTGAGCGCGGCAGTCATGTCGTCCGAACCGATGCCGTTGCCGCTCGGCGAAAGAATCGGGTCGTACCCGCCCTGCCCGAGTTGGATGGCGCCGTCGGCATAGACGATCGCGATGCGCTGGCGATGGCCGAAGTGCGGCAGCAGTGAGACCTGGCGATAATCGGCGTAGTCGACGACGGCGTGTTCGCGCCCGCCGTGGTTCTTGACCCGATCGTCGAACTCGTCGCCGTACTCGATGCGATCGATGAGATGCGACTTGAGTCCGGCCTGGGGACTGAGCGGAGCCTGATCGATGAGCCTGCGCAACTGGGCGGGTTCGAGGTGGCGCTCGTTGGCCGCGGTCGCGACCAGCTGGTTGAACAACCCGCTCGCCAGCGCTTCGTCCTCCTCGCGCTGGGCGGGGGTGAAGTTCTTCTCGGTGAATATATTGGCCGCATCCTTGTACTTGCCGAGCGCGGCGAAGTTGGGCCGGACGCCGACCGTGTCGAGCAGGCCGCGCGCGAACAGCTCCTGCACCCGCACGCCCATCAGGTTGATCTCGCCCTCGGGCATCATCGAGACTTCGCCCGCCGCGGCGCCCACCAGGTAGGGCAGATTGCCCGAGCCGAAGTCACCGGCGCTCTCGAGGTAGGCGGTGGTCCACTTGTGCGCAGCGGCGAACTTGTGAATGAGCGCGCTCAGCTCCTGCGCCTGGGCGAATTCCATCTCGGGGTCGGTGATGTGAATCGCCAGGCCCACGATATGCGGATCCAGCGCCGCTTGGTCGAGCGCCCGGCGCGCGACGTTGAGCGGAGTCTGGTTTTCGCTGACCAGTCCGCGCAGCCCTTCGCTGCCGCGCTCGATCACCGGACCCTTCAGGTCCAGTTCGAGCACTGAATCGGCCGCCACCCGGTGCGACCACCAGTCGCCGACATGCACGACAATAACCAGCAGGATGGCGAGAATGACCGTCCGCACCAGCCATCGCAGTGTCCGTCTGATCATTCCATTTCTCCTTGCGGCCATTTCTCCTTGCGGGCCTTTCATCGCCGACTGCTCGCGCGCGCCGGCTCCGTCGCTTGCAACCGCCGCGCCGCGCCTCAATGATAGCCAACCATAACCTTGGCGGGCGGACCAGTGGGATTCGGAGAGCGCAATGCGAGAGCTTGAATTGTCGTTGAGCGCGGGCGCGCCCGCCGCGCCGCTGCTCAGCGAGCAGCCGATGGGGCGGCTGCACTATCGCATCGTCGCGCTGTGCTTTCTCGCCTGGATTTTCGACTTCTACGATCTCATCCTCTACTCGTTCCTGATGGTGCCGATGGCGCGCGATCTGCACCTCGGCCGGCTCGAGGCGTCGTTCGCGCTGGGCCTGTCGCTGCTGATGACGGCGCTCGGCGGGCTGCTGTTCGGCCTGCTCGGCGATCGCTTCGGACGCCGCCCGACCATCATCGCCACCGTGCTCATCTATGGGTTCGGCACGCTGCTATGCGCGGGCAGCTTGACCTTGACCCACCTGCTGATCTTTCGCTCGCTCACCGGTATCGGAATCGGCGGCGAATGGGCGGCCGGTCAGAGTCTGGTCGCCGAGACCGTGCCGCCGGCGCGCCGCGCGCGCTATGCGGCCTACGTCCAGGTGGGCGCGCCGCTCGGCGTGTTCATCGCGGCATTCCTCGCCGGCTACGTGACACCCGCGATCGGATGGCGCGCGACCTTCGCGCTGTCGTCGCTGCCGGCGCTGCTGGTCGCGGCCGCGGTCTGGCGATGGCTGCCCGAAAGCGACGTGTGGCAGCGGCGGATGTCGGCGAGCGGCGGTGAATGGCTGACGCGCGAAGAGTTCCGCGCGCTGCGCCCTTACGCCGGCATCATGCTCCTGCTCTTTTTGGTCATCTGGGTGAACTCCGAGGCCTACTGGTTCACCTATAGCTGGATGCCCGGATATCTGAAGCTGACGCGTAATCTGAGCGACCGCGCGGCGAGCCATCTCATGATGGGAATGCAGGTCGGCGCGGTTGCGGGCTACGCGAGCTTCGGGCTGCTTGCCGACCGCTTCGGCCGCCGTCCGGTATACTCCGCCTTCGCGGCGCTGATGGCGGTGGGGCTGCTGCCGCCGACAATACTGTGGCCGTGGGCAGCCCGCGTCCCGGGACTGGTCGCGGTCGCGATGGCGCTGGCCGGCTTCGGCACCGGCATCTGGTCCGGCACCGGGCCGATCGTCTCCGAGCTCTTGCCCACCAAGGTGCGCAACTCGGCGCTCGGCCTCCTGCTCAACGTGACCCGCGGCCTGCAGTTCTTCACCCCGATGGCGATTGCGATGCTGTCGCGCTCGATCGGCTTCGGCGCGGCGCTCTCGATCGGCGCCGCGTTCTCGGCCGCGGGCGCGATGATGATTTGGCTCATACCGGAAACGCGCGGCCGCATCCTCACCCATCTCGACGAGGACCTGGTAGCGGGGCCCGTGCCATCCTAGCGGCCCGCGGCGAACCCCGCCGACGACCGCGAATCGGGAGCGGCTATTTCACGAGCGGAGTCTGGCGGTACTCGGCGCCGTCGAGGTACTCCCATCGATGGCCGTCCGCCTCCACCGCCGAAAAAATCAGCGTGGTGGTCGCCTCGGTCGTCGAGAGCGTACGGCTTGCGTCCAGGCGCGATCGCTCGATTCGGCCGGTGAAACGATCGCCGGCGATAGCCTCGTCGAGCGCGCGGCCGGCGGCGCCGGCCGCCCCCGCCTGCGGAAGTTTCATTATTCGGGCGATCGTCGGGGCGACGTCGAGATTCCCGCTCGGATACGGATCGACGAAATGGCGGCGGAAATCCGGACCGACGGCGGCGCAGAAATTGTCCAGCTCGCGCGCGCCCGCCGCCGCATGCATCCCGAGACCGGTGGTGTATCCGCTCCATCCGCCGGTATCCGCGTACATCACGCCCTTGATCGGCACGATCAGGCGATCCGATTTGTTGGGCACTGAGGCGGAACGCTCGCCCCCATTGCCGAAAACGTACGCGGGCTTGTCCGGCCCGGTGAGGTCATGATTGTCGATGTCCGGCAATTCGCGAAACGAGACCATCAGGTCGGGAGCGTAAAGAAAATTTTTGCGCTCGATGAGCCCGAGCCGATCCATGCTGAAAGTTCCCGCGATCCAGCCCGGCCGCGAATCCGGAGCCGCACCCGGCGATCCCGCCGGAGCGGCCAGCGGCCCCGCCGCCGCGCGCGCGAGCGCTCGTTCCTCGGCCGCGGCGCGGGTAAACAGCGGTCCGGCCCAGGGCTGGGCTTCGATGAAGTCCACGATCTTCTGCAGCATCGCGCGCTGCGCTTCGATTGTCGGAAAGACGCTGCGCGACAGCTCGATCAGATCGGTGCCGCCGTTGGCAATCACGGCAACGTCGTCGCTGGTCGGCGATTGCTTGAGCCCGTTGTCGACCAGGAGCTGCGCGAGCGGCACCAGCGCGCGCACCGTTGCGAACCCGTGATCGGAAACCACCACCAAGTCGGTGTTTCCCGCGATCGCCAGCTTCGCGGCCGCGCGACGGATCTCCGCCAGATTCGTGTCGCACATCCTGAGCGCGTCCAAGTCGGCCTGGGTGCCGAGGCCGCGACGATGCTGCGTCAAATCGGGATTGTGCTGCCACAAGACAATCAGCGCGGGATGCCCACCGCGCGCCGCGGTGCGGGCCCGCGCGAGCGCCCGTTCGATCACGAGGCGGGCGAAATACCGATCGCGCATTCCGTCAGACACACGCTCGCCCGGCGAGCGCGGCGGCACCGCCCCCAGTTCGCCTTTGAGCGCTTGCGGTATCGTCATATCGTCGGCAACGAACATCAAATCGCCTCTCGCAAGCGGCCCGCCCGGCGCCGGATCGCCGGTCACGCTGTCATCGAACATAAAGGTCGGGCCCTTCTTGCCGAGAACTGCGAGATAGCCGCCCGCACGGCGCACCTGCTGTCCCAGCGACTCCGAGCCGAGCAGAGCGCCATTGAAAAATTCAGGCCCGTTCAGCGCCGCCAGCGCCGCCGAGTCCTCGAGGTTGACCGGCCGGGTCGCCCACGCGTTCGCCGCCGCGGAACTGATTCGATCGGCGCGAAGCCGCGACGACATCGACATTTCATCTCCCAGGATGCTGGTCGTGCCGGGCGGCTCGCCGGTGGCGAGGCTCGCCGCGTTCACCATCGTAATCGACGGATACACCGCGTGATGGTGCGCGAAGAGGACGCCCTCGTCTTCCATCGCGAACAGATTCGGCGTCCATTTTGCGCTGACCAAATCGGGGCGCAGCCCGTCCCAGACCATCAGGATAAAAATCCGCGCGCGAGCCTGTCCGCCGCGCGCTTCCCCCGCATCGGCGCGCGGAGCCGCGAGCGACGTCATCAGTAGCGCAACTATCGCCAACAATGCGCTGAACCAGGCGCGGCGCGCGAAGCGGATGAACTCCGTCGCGGCGCCCATTACACTGGCCGTTATCGAAACCGTCATTGTGCCAAAGTTAGGGTTGGCTCGGTTCGTCTGACAAGGGGGAATTGGAACGATGGCCGGCGCACTGGAGCAGATCGAGCACATCTTCGTGCTCATGATGGAAAATCGATCGTTCGACCACATGCTCGGCTATCTCGATGCCGGCAATCCGAGCATCGCCGGGATCGCCGATGCCAGGCGCAACGGGTATGCGAACCTGTTCAACGGCGCCACCTATGCGCCCGCGCCGCGCACCGATCCCGCGGTGGCGATCGACCCGCTGCACGAACGCGAAGATATCCGCAGCCAGATGCGCTTTAAGCCGGGCGATCCGATGATGACCGGGTTCGTCGCCGACTACGCGACGGTAAATCCCGCCGATCCGTACCCGGTCGGCCAGTACTACGAAGCGGCGCACGTGCCGACGATGGATTTTCTCGCGCGCGAGTTCTGTGTCTGCGATCGCTGGTTCGCATGTCTGCCGGCGAGCACGCAGCCCAACCGCCTGATGGCGGCCAGCGGCTACGCGCTGCGCGATCACACGCTCAGCCAACTGTTCGACGATCAGGATATTGTCTATGACTGGCTCGACGCGCACGACGTCAGTTGGCGCGTATACTCGGAGGGCTTCCCGTTTTTCGCTCTGATGCCGAAGGTCCAAAAGCGCATCGTGGCCGACGTTTGGGACCGCTATTTCCGCGGCCTGGTCGCGCTCGACGCCGACTGCCGCGCGCCCGACACGCTGCCGCAAGTGATTTTCATCGAGCCCCAGTTCACCGACGGCGCCGACCCGGACCATGCCGACGACGACCATCCGACCACGCCGATTACGCGCGGCCAGGAGCTGATCCTCCGCGTGTACAACGCGGTCAGCGCCAACCAGGCGACCTGGAGCAAGTCGATGCTGATCGTCACCTATGACGAGCACGGCGGCTTTTTCGATCACGTCGAGCCGCTGGCGCTGGCGACGCCGCAGAACCACGGCGAGAGCTACACGCCCTTCGCCACGACCGGCGTGCGCGTGCCGGCGCTGATCGTCTCGCCGTTCGTTGCACCCGGTTCGTGCTTCAGTCAGGCGCTCGACCACACGTCGATCCTGGCAATGCTCGCCGAGAAGTACACGCCGGGCCTGTCCTACTCGGCCGACGTGGCCGCGCGCACGCCGATAGCGAGCGCGGCGCATGCATTGAACCTGTCCGCGCCCCGGCCGGGCGCGGCTCCGGCGGCGCCGGCTCCGCGGCCTCCGGTGTTCGCCGCGACCTCGCCGGTCGTGCCGCGCCGGATCCCTTCGGCCAACACGATCGCTTTCCTCAACGCGATCGAGACGATGCGCCAGCTCGATCCGCAAGCGATGGCGCACAAGTATCCGGCGTACAAGGATTACTTCCTCAAGGGCCGTTAGGGTGCCGGCGGCGAACCCGACGCTGCCGGATCGATCGAACACACACGCACCATCTGGCGCGCCCTTCGGCTTCAACGCGCGTCACCTTTGATCCTCCCCGCAGAGCTCGCTAGATTGGCCTTCTCCAGATTGTCCTTCCGAATCAGCTCGACTGACGCAGTAGCGCCGGCCGCTACAGGAGCCAAGCCGTGGCACTCATCAAGATTTTCCCGTTTCTCTGGTATGCGAAGGAGGCCGAGGGCGCAGCCCGATTTTACGTCTCGATCTTCCCGGATTCGCGCGTGGACCGGGTGACCTCGTTACAGAGCGAGTCACCGAGCGGGCCGCCGGGATCGGTGAAGATCGTGGACTTCACGCTCTTCGGCCAACCCTTCCGCGCGATGAGCGCCGGGCCGCATCACGACTTCAACGACGCGGTTTCGCTGATGGTCCTGTGCGACGACCAGGCCGAGCTGGATCGCTACTGGAATGCGCTCCTCGAAGACGGAGGCAAGCCGCTGGCGTGCGGCTGGCTCGTCGATCGGTTTGGCGTGCGTTGGCAAATCGTGCCTGCAATCTTCGAGGAGATGATGCGCGACCCGAATCCAGCACGATCCAAGCGGGTCACCGACGCGATGATGAAGATGGTGAAGTTCGACATCGGGGCGCTCGAGCACGCCTATCATCGCGAGGGTGCCGGATGATCGAGATTTCCGCTCAAAATGGAGAATGAGCTGGAAAAGAGGAAAAGTCATATATTTCGGATATTTTTCGCCTTAGAGATCGCTGTTGAAACCGCGATTTCCTCCGAAAAATTCCCCCAAACGAACATTTGAGAGGAAAACCCAGGCGAGAAGCCTGTCGATCGCGGACAAAATGCGCCCGCGGGCGCCGTTCGGCTGCAATGCAGGTCACCTTTGATCCGCCGCGCAGGACCCGGCTAGATTCCTCTTCCGATGACCTCGGCAAACGAAATTTGCTCGATGGATGCGGTATCGCTCGCCGCGCTCATACGCCAGCGCAAGCTCTCGCCGCTCGAAGTGGTCGATGCCGCGCTCGCACGCATCGAACAGCTCGACAGCACGCTGCATGCCTTCTGCACCCTGACGCCGGAACTGGCGCGCGCCGAGGCGCGGCGGGTCGAATCCGAAATCGTCCAGGGGCGCGATGCGGGCCTGCTCGGCGGTGTACCCGTCGGACACAAGGATCTGATCCTCACGCGGGGCGTCCGCACCGCCTCGGGTTCGCTGGCGTACAAGGATTTCGTCCCCGACGAGGATGACGTCGTGGTCGAACGGATGCGCGCGGCGGGCGCGGTGATGCTCGGCAAGACCAACGTGCCCGAGTTCGGCTACAGCCCCACCGGCCACAACCCGGTGTTCGAGACCACTCGCAATCCATGGAACACGGCGCTTACTTCGGGCGGCTCGAGCGCGGGCTCGGCGGTCGCGGTGGCCACCGGGATGTGCCCGATTGCGACCGGCAGCGACGGCGGCGGCTCCGTGCGCATCCCCGCATCGTTCTGCGGAATCTACGGCTTCAAGCCCTCGATGGGCCGTATCCCGCTTTACCCGGGCGCGCGCGACGAGCGCTATCCCGGAGTCTCGGGATGGGAATCGCTCGAACATATCGGACCGTTGACGCGCACCGTCGCCGACGCCGCTCTGATGATGGCGGCCACGGCGGGACCGGATATGCGCGACCGCCATAGCCTGCCCAAGGCCGCTTTCGACTGGATGCAATGCCTCGAGGGCGGCGTGCGGGGCTTGCGCGTCGCCTACAGCGCCGACTGGGGCTACGCCGCGGTCGAGCCCGAAGTGCGCCGCGTGGTCGGACAGGCCGTGCGGATTTTCGAGCGCGATCTCGGATGCGTGGTCGAAGAGGCGAATCCCGGATGGGACGATCCCTTCGCTGCGTTCTTCGCCGTCATGTTCGCCGAAACCGACCTGAAGGGGATGCGCGAGATGGCGCGCAAGTACCGCCTATCGACCCATCTGGTCAATGCGCTGGCGTTACCCTGGAGCGCGGAGGATTTCACCAACGCCAACATGGTGCGCAAATCGGTGGTGCGGAAAATGGCCCAATTCATGTCCCGCTACGATCTGCTGCTGACGCCCACGCTGGCAGTGCCGCCGTTCGCGATTCACATGCAAGGGCCCGAGAAGATCGACGGCCGCTACGTTCAGCCGGCCGAGTTCCTGTGCTTCACTTTTCCGATCAACTTTACCGGGCAACCGGCCGCATCCGTGCCCGCCGGCTTTACCGCCGACGGTCTGCCGGTAGGGCTCCAGATCATCGGCCGTCACCTGGACGATCCGACCGTGCTGCGGGCGTCCGCCGCCTTCGAAGCCGCCGCGCCATGGCGGACCAAATGGCCGCCGCTGGTCGCCGATTCCGCCGCGGCAACCTGAGCGGCCGCCCTCTCGCCGATTGCGGACTGCTGCCTTGTAGGCGCGCACGAGCGTCCGGACCGCGGGAACGACTCTCCGCAAAGGCCGCTCAGGCTTCGGCGCCTAGCGCATCAGGTGCGCGACGAACCAATCGCGCGCCGGATTCGCCGCCTTGTCGAAATCTTTCACGTATGCGTCGAAATGGCCGCCGTCGAGCAGCACCAGCCGTTTGGGCTCCAAGGCGTCGTTGTACGCGGCGACCGCAAGGTCCGCGACCGCGAGCGTGTCGCCCGTCGCTATCACCATCATCAGCGGCGTCGGACTGATCTTCGCGATGTAGCTGCCCGGCTCGTACTCCATCAGCAGCTCGAGCGTGCGCAGCGTGACCTCGTTGCGCCAGGACTTGGCGCGCTCGCGGCCGGTCTCGGTGAACCATTGATAGGAGTCGGGCGTGGGCAGCGCCGACGGAGCCTGCGGATCGGGCGCGACCACCGGCAGCATCGCCGGCGCTTCGCCACGAAAGCGCGCTTCGCGGTCGGCGTCGAGTTGCGCGCGCAGCGGTGCGAGAAAATCCGGCCGCACCAGGCGCTGGATATTGCGATAGCCGCTGATCAGCGGCACCTGCGAGACCACGCATTTGACCCGCCGATCGGTCGCGCCGACCACCAGCGCATGGCCGCCCGAGTAGCTCGATCCCCATACGCCGATGCGCTCGGGATCGATCTCGCGCTGCATCCGCGCCCAGGTGATGACGTGGCGATAGTCGTGCACCTGCGTCCACGGATCGATCTCCTGGCGCGGCTGGCCGTCGGAGGCGCCGAAGTTGCGATTGTCGAAGACCACCGCGGCCAGTCCGGCGGCCGCGAAATGCTCGGCAAAGCGGTCCAGGTACATCTCCTTGACCGCGGAAAAGCCGTGCGCCATCACGATCGCCGGCGCTTTGCCGCTCGCGCGGTCGGGCGTGTACAGCCATCCGCGCAAAATCGTTCCCTCGGCGTTGATCTCGATATCCTTGCGCATCGCTCTCCCTCCCGGCGCTGTCGCCGTCGCTGCGTTTCTGTGCGGCCGTTACTTGCGGATGAAATTGGGCTTGCGCTTTTCGACGAACGAGCGCGCGGCCTCGCGATGGTCCTCGGTGGTGAAGGTCACCATCTCGTAGGCGAGCGAGGCGTCGAGAATCAGATTGGCCTGCTGCTTGAGCCATTTGTTGACCGCGAGCTTGCTCCATCGAATTGCGTAGGTCGGACCGTCGGCCAGCTCCTGCGCGAGCTCGCGCGCTTTCGTCATCACCTCTTCCGGCGCGACCGCGTAGTTGACCATGCCCATCCTGAACGCTTCCGCGCCATTGACGAAATTCCCGCGCATCAGGAACTCCTTGGCCCGCGCGGGCCCGATCAGCAGCGGCCAGATCACCGCGCCGCCGTCGCCCGCCACCACGCCGACCTTGACGTGCGTGTCGGCAAGCCGCGCCTTCTCCGAGATGACGATGATGTCGCACAAAAGCGCGAGCGTCGCGCCGAGGCCGACCGCGTCGCCGTTGATCGCGCCGATTATCGGCTGCTCGACGTCGAGCATGTTCTGCACGATACGCCGGCCCTCGGCGGCGGTGATGCGCTCGGCCTGGCTGCCGCTCGCGCTGGCGAGCGAGCCCGAGGCCATCCCCTTGACGTCGCCGCCGGCGCAGAATGCGCGGCCGGCGCCGGTCAGGACGATCGCGTTCACCTCGCGATCTTCGGCGAGGTCGTTCCAGATGGTCATAAGCTCGTGATGGAGCGCCGGGTTGACGGCGTTGAGGCGGTCGGGCCGGTTGAGCGTCACCGTCGCGACGCGATCCGCCTTTTCGATTTTGATCGATTCGTAACGGCTGTAGTCCGGCATCGCGGTTCCTCCTGCCGTGCGGTTTTGCCCCACCTATACAACGGGAGCCGCGCCCCGCGCCAACCGCGACGCTGTGGACGAAGGCGCCGCGCGATCGGCCGCGGCGCGTGCCAGGCGCAGGTTGTTCTGGTAGCGTGGGCCGTATTCGCGGCAGCAGGCTCGGCAGCCGTTTTCACAAATTCGCAAACCGGCGGAGGTTCAGGCAGTGCGTATCGCGCTCATCGGTCAGGCGGCGTTTGCCGAACGCGCGCTCGAGACGCTGCACGCGCGCGGCGATGAGATCGTGCACGTCTTCGCGCCGCCCGACGCGCCGGGCGGCCGTCCCGATCCGCTCAAGGTCAAGGCGGCCGCGATGGGCCTGCCGCTCAGCCAGCCCGCCACGTTCAAGAGCGACGAGGCCTGGGAGCAGTTCCGCGCGCTTGACGCCGACCTGCTGGTGATGGCGTTCGTCACGCTGATCGTGCCCGAGCGCATCCTTTACGCGCCGCGCTTCAAATCGATCTGCTTTCATCCCTCGCTCCTGCCGCGCCATCGCGGCGCGAGCGCGATCAACTGGACCCTGATCATGGGCGACACCCACGCCGGCGTGACCTGGTTCTGGCCCGACAAGGGAATCGATACCGGTCCGATCCTGGTGCAGCGGGCCGAGCCGATTCGTGACGAAGACACGGTCGGGTCGCTTTACTTCAACCGGCTGTTTCCGATGGGCATCGAGACCCTGGGCCAGGCGCTCAAATTGATCGAGTCGGGCCGGCCGCCTGCGATCGCGCAGGACGAAAGCCGTGCGACGTACGAGCCGCCGTGCCGCGACGAGCACGCCAAGGTGGATTTCGCGCGCGAGGCGCGCGCGGTTTTCAACCTGGTGCGCGGATGCGATCCGCAACCGGGCGCATTCGCGGAGCTTGGGGGCGGGCGGCTGCGGCTCTATGAACCCGTGTTGGAAAATCGAAAAAGCGGGAGCCCACCCGGCACGATCGTATCGATCGATACGACCGGAATGCGCATCGCGTTGAAAGACGCGACGATGCTCGTGCGGCGCGTGCGCTTCGATACGAGTCCGAAAAAGGTCGCGCCGCAGGAACTGGCGCTCTCCGGTCACCTGCAGGTCTCCTCCCATCTTGGATGACTAAAGCGAATTGCCTTGGCGTGCGTCGTCGGGCGGGTGCATTTCGCACGGCAGAACCGTAGTATCGCAGTGCAGCTTGCGAAGGGGGATGGGGGCCGATGAAACTGTGTGTAGGTACTTCCAAAGGTATCGTGCTGCTCGATACCGCGCGAAACGGCAAGCCGCTGATGGTGCTCGCCGATCCGCCCTCGGTCTGGTGCATGGCCCAGGATTGCGCCGATCCGGGCATGATTTACGCCGGTTCGGTTGACAATGCGCAGATCGGGAGCACGCGCGGACGCGTCACGCTGGCGCGCTCGAGCGACGGCGGCCGTACCTGGTCGGACGTCACACCCAGCATCGCGCGCAGCGAAGACGTGTGGGCGATCGCGACCGCGCCGGATGCGCCGGGCGAGCTTTTCATCGGCACCTCGCATGCGCGGCTCCTGCACAGTCTCGATCACGGCCGCACTTTTCGCGAATGCGCGGAGTTCCTCAAGCTACCGGGCCGCGAGCGCTGGACCTTCCCGCCGCCGCCGCACATCCCGCACGTCCGCACCATCGTCTTCGACCCTCACGATCCGATGACCATCTACGTCGGCGTCGAGGAGGGCGGTATCGCACGCTCGCGCGATCGCGGTGCGAGCTTCGAACTGCTCAACAGCGGCCTCTGCGAAGACGTGCATTGTATCGCGGTCGATCCTCGCGATCGAAGCAGGCTTTACGCGACCACCGGCGCCGGATTTTACACCTCGAGCAACGGCGGCGGTTCGTGGACCAAGGTCAAGCGGGGATTCTACCGCAGCTACGCGGTGCCGCTCTTCGTCGCCGCCGGCGAGTCCAGCCACGTCTATACCGCCGCCGCCGCGAGTCCGCCGCCCTTCTGGTCCACCGGGCCCGCCGGCGCGGACGCCGTGATGTTTCGCAGCCTCGATGCGGGCCAGAGCTTCGAGGCGCTGGGCGATGAAGTCCTGCCGGAACGCGGGATGGCGATGCGTTTCAAGGCCGATCCCGAAAATAGCGGCGGCTTCTTTGCCGTCACGACCGACGGATGCGTGATTCGCACCTGCGAAACGGCCCGCGACGCGACCATGATAGACGCGACCGTTATCAGCGAGCGGCTGCCCGCAGCTTACGACCTGGTCCCGCTGTAAAGGCGCGCGCGCCCCCTGTCACCCGCGCCGACGTCCCGCTTCGCCTCGCATTCTCCGATGGCTCGATCTCTATGTCTTGACATTTAGACGAAGAAAAAGCGAAACTATGCCATGGCATTTCGCGCGGCAGAGCTATTCGATGCCTCCCACGACACTGCCGAGCTCGCGCCGCTTCGCGACGTCGAGTTCGTCGAGATGCCCGTGCGCAGCATCCTCAACCGCTGCGAGAATTCGCGCATGCCCTTTCGATGGACGATCAATCCGTATCGCGGATGCGAGTTCGGATGCGTGTACTGCTACGCGCGCTATACGCACGAGTTCCTCGAACTGCGCGATCCGATGGATTTCGAGCGGCGCATCTTTGTCAAGCGGATGGCGGCGCAGGTGCTGTCGCACACGCTCGCGCGAACGCCGATCGGCTCAGACGCAATAGCGATCGGCACCGCGACCGACCCGTATCAGCCGGCCGAGCGCAAGTACGGGCTGACGCGCTCGATGCTCGAGGTGTTTGCGCAGCTGGGCGGGCTCGATCTTTCGATCACCACCAAGTCGGCGCTGGTCGTGCGCGACCTCGGCCTGCTCCGCGCGATCGCCTTGCGCTCGAGGCTGAGCGTGAACTTCTCGCTCGTCACGCTCAACCGCCGCCTGCAACGCACGCTCGAGCCGCGCGCGCCGCGGCCGGAGCTGCGCCTGCGCGCGCTGGCCGAACTCGTCCGCGCGGGAATCCGCTGCAACGTCCTGATGATGCCGGTGATACCGGGGCTCAACGATGCGCCGGCGGCGATCGAAAGCGTGGTGCGGGCGGCGCGGCGCGCGGGGGCGAGCGCGGTGTGGTGGCGCTCGCTGTTTCTGAAACCGGCGGCGGCGCGCCGCTTCATCCCGTTCGTCAAGGAACGTCTGCCGGAAATTGCCGACACGATCGATCAATTTTATGCCCGCGCGGTGTACGCTCCGCGCGCGTACGACGAGCGCATGGGCTTGATTTTCGACCGCCTGCGCGCGAAGTACGGCTTCGTCGTGGACCATCGCGACCGCCGCGACACGCCGCCGGCCGCGCCGGCGGCGCTGCCCGCCGGCATCCAGCTCGCGCTCGGCATGCACTAGCCCGCTCCGCGAGGCCTGCGCGCGGCGATTGACAAGCCGCCTTGCGGGCCACAAAGTTCTCACACCATGCAAGTCGCACGGCTTTACGACTTCGGTGACATCCGCCTCGAGCACGACCCGCGACCGACGCCCGGACCCGATGAAATCCTGGTGCGCGCGCGCGCTTGCGGCATCTGCTCGGGCGACATCATGCCCTGGTACATCCGGCGCAAGGCGCCGCTGGTGCTCGGCCACGAGCCGGTGGGCGTAGTCGAGGAGGTAGGCTCGGCGGTACGCGAGTTCCATCGCGGCGACCGCGTCTTCGTCCATCATCATGCGCCGTGCTTCGAATGCGCCTCGTGCCGGCGCGCCGAGTACGTCCAATGCGCGACCTGGCGCGCGACCAAAATCGACCCGGGCGGGATGGCCGAGTACTTCGTCGTCGGCGCGCACAACCGGCGCGACACGCTGCGCCTGCCCGACGCGCTGGCCGACGCCGACGGCGTGCTGGTCGAGCCGGCGGCGTGCGTGGTCAAGTCGCTGCGCCGCGCGGGGCTCAAGCGCGGCGAAAGCATTCTCGTCATCGGGCTCGGCATCATGGGCATGATGCACGTGATGCTGGCGCGCCATCACGGCGCCGGACGGATTATCGGGGCGGACCTGTTCGAGACCCGCGCGCGGCGCGCGATGGCGCTCGGCGCGGACGCCGGGCTGGTGGTCGCGGGCGACAATCTGGTCGAGCAGGTGCGCGAGGCGACCTCGGGCGCGATGGCCGACGTGGTGATTGTCGGGCCGGGCACCGCCAAGGCCATCGCGCAGGGCGTCGCGGCGGCGGGCAAAGGCGCGACCGTGGTGCAGTTCACCGCCACCCCGCCCGAGGACGAGCTGGTGCTAAACCCGCACGATCTCTACTTCAACGAGACGCGACTGGTGCCGAGCTATTCGTGTGGACCGCAGGATACGCGCGAGGCGATGGCGCTGGTCGAGCGCGGGGTTCTGCGCGCCGCCGACCTCGTGACCCATCGCTTTCCGCTCGCGCGCGTGGGCGAGGCTTACGCGACCGCGCAGAGGCCGGAGTCGCTCAAGGTCATCGTCACGTTCCCCGATTGACCGCAGCGTGCCGCGAGAACGGCGCGCGCGCGCATGTGCGCGAAGAAAAGGGCGGTTGCTGAACCGCCCCTTTCCCGCGCACGCGAAAAACTACGGCGTTGACGGCGCAGGAGCCGCAGGTGCCGCACCCGCACCGCTATCCGACGGCGCTGCGGCCGCAGGTGCGCTCTTATGCACAACGTGATGATGCACGTGATGCACGATGTGATGATGCACCATGTGGTGCCCGCCCTCGGTCTTCATCGCGATTGCTTCCGCGCGATCGGCAGCAGCCTTGGCATCAGCTGCGGCCTGCTCGGTGCGGGTTGCGGCGGCCTGTGCGGCAGCGGCCGACTGCTGGGCCGAGTTCGCGGCGCCCTCGGCGCTTTGCGCTGAAGACGCAGCCTGCTGCGCCGCGGCTTGCGCCTTCTGGGCGGCGTCCTGCCCGGTGCAGCCGGCAGCAAACAGCGCAAGTGCCAGAGCAGCCCCGGTGTAAGCGGCTAGTTTTGAGGCCTGTTCTCTTTTCATCCTGATTCCCTTCCCTCCTTCAGTTGCGGAGGGCGTGCACCAGCAGCGTCCTTGCCGCAAGTCTGTTTCCTGCTTCCCGAACGACAACCAACCATCCATTAAGCTTCCGGGACCGAAAAAACTGTACACAAGTTGGTATGTGGCCGCAATCAGTGCTTCTTATATCTCGGTGTTGCGATTCCAACATTAGCTTGCATTTTTTCGCCACCGAAAGCCTCGTGCCTAATTAGGCTCACTAAAAGTCTTCTTCGCCAGTGTACTCGCTGCCCATTCCACCCATGCCGCCCATCCCCGGCATCCCACCACCCATGCCCGGCATCATGCCTCCCATGCCGCTCATCCCGGGCATTCCGCCCATGCCGGCGCCGGCCGGCAGGGTGGGCGCGGGCCTGGGCTTGCGCGGAGCCTCGGCGACGGCGGCCTCGGTGGTGAGCATCATCGAGGCGGCGCTGACCGCGTTCTCCAGCGCCGCGCGAACGACCTTGGCCGGATCGATCACGCCCGCCTTGACCAGGTCTTCGAACTCGCCGGTGGCGGCGTTATACCCGAAATCGCCTTTGCCCTCGCTCACGCGATTATAGACGACGGCAGACTCGGCGCCGGCATTGCGCGCGATCTGGCGCAGCGGCTCGCTCATCGCCCGCGCGACGAGGTCGGCTCCGGGCTTGCGTTCGGTCGGGAGTTTCAGCGCTTCGACCTCTTTGACCGCGCGCGCGAGCGCCACGCCGCCGCCGGGAACCATCCCCTCCTCGACCGCGGCGCGCAGCGCGTGGACCGCGTCGTCGACGCGCGCCTTGCGCTCCTTGAGTTCGACCTCGGTGGCCGCGCCGACCTTGATCACGCCGACCCCGCCTGCGAGCTTGGCCAGGCGCTCCTCGAGCTTTTCACGGTCGTAATCGGAGGTGGTCTCGGCCGCCTGCACGCGGATCTGCTTCATGCGGGCTTCGATCTCGGCCTTTTTGCCGGCGCCGCCGACCAGCGTGGTGTTGTCCTTGTCGATGAGCGCGCGGCGGCATTTGCCGAGCGCCGAGAGCTGCACGGTCTCGAGCTTGAGACCCATTTCTTCGGCGATCACCTGACCGCCGGTGAGGACTGCCATGTCGGTCATCATTTCCTTGCGCCGGTCGCCGAAGCCGGGCGCCTTGACCGCCGCCACGCGCAGCGTGCCGCGCAGCTTGTTGACCACCAGTGTCGCGAGCGCCTCGGCCTCGACGTCCTCGGAGATGATGAGCAGCGGGCGCCCGGCCTGCACGACGCGCTCGAGCAGCGGCAGCAGGTCGCGCATGTTGGCGATCTTCTTTTCGTGGAACAGGATCAGCGGCTCGTCGAGCTCGACCGTCATGCGCTCCGGGTTGGTGACGAAGTAGGGCGAGAGATAGCCGCGATCGAAGCGCATGCCTTCGACCAGATCCAGCGTGGTCTCCAACCCGCGCGCCTCCTCGACCGTGATCACGCCTTCCATTCCGACCTTGTCCATCGCGTCGGCGATGATCTTGCCGATTCCCGCATCGCCGTTGGCGGCGATGGTCGCCACCTGGACCATGCGATCGCGATCCTTGACCGGCCGCGCCATGCGCTTGATCGCCTCGCTCGCCTTGGCCACCGCGGCCTCCATCCCGCGCTTGAGATCCATCGGCGCCATCCCGGCCGCGAGCAGCATCATGCCCTCGCGCAGCACCGCGCGGGCGAGCACGGTCGCAGTGGTCGTGCCGTCGCCGGCGACGTCGGAGGTCTTCTGGGCGACCTCGCGGATGAGCTTGGCGCCCATGTTCTCGAACTTGTCCTCGAGGTCGATCTCCTTGACCACGGTGACGCCGTCCTTGGTCACGACCGGCGCACCGAAGCTCTTCTGGATCATCACGTTGCGGCCCTTGGGGCCGAGCGTCACGCGGGCGGCGTCGGCGACGAGCGAGGCACCCTTGACGATGCCGGCGCGGGACTTTTCGTGCAGATGGATAGTTTTGGCAGGCATGGAAAAATCTCTCCGTACTTGGGACTTCAGCCGGGCGCATCGGCGCCCAACGGGCCGCGCTTCAGGCGGCCGGCACAAACATAAGCATGCGCGCGCAGTTTGCCACTATTATTGCACTTTGTGCTCGATCGTCGAGCATGTTTTGTACGCGGTCGCCGCGCATGCAAGGATGGAAATGTGATGCGGCTTTCATTCACACACCTGATGCTCTGCGCGCTTATCGCCCTCGCCGTGCTGGTCGCAGTCGCGATGTTCGCGGCGCCGGCGCCGGTCCTCTCGCGGGCATCGCTGCCGGCTTCGCTGTCGCGCGCCGCATCCCGGATCGAGCGCGTATCCGGCTCAGCCGCTGCCGCATTTGCCGGCGACATCCGCCAACTCATGCAAACCGAAGACGAAGGCGGCGAGGACGCGCCCGAGGGCGGTGTCTCGCCCGAACAACTTCAAAAGTACGTGGCCGTCTATCGCGCGATGCAGCGCAATCACGCCCTGACGATCGAACAGGCCGCAGCGTCGCAGGGCCTCACCGTACCAGCCTTTCGCGATCTCGAGCAGCGAATCGAGAGCGACGACCTGGCGCGCGACGACGCGCGCCGCGCGCTTGCCGCGCCCTCCGGTCAGGCCACTGCGGTGCCGAACCCGTAGCGCAAGGGCCGCGCCCGCTTGCTACGTGTTCGAAAAAACGACGGAAGCGGATCGGCCGACCAGCTTCCGCCACACATCGACGTCTACTTCGTGACGGACGAGGCGAAGGCGGCTTCGAGCCGGGCCACCGCGTCATTCGCACGCTTGACGGAATCTTCGGCTCCCGCGGCCGATTCCTGCGCGGTCTTAGCCGACTGGGCAGCCTGGTTCGCCGAGTTCTGCGCGTTGGTCGCCGCGGTCGAAGCCTGCTGTGCGCTTGACTCGGCCTGCGACGTCGCCTGATCGATCTGGGACTGATAGCTGCATCCCGCCACGCACAGTGCGCCGAAAGCGAGCATTCCAAGCACCGTCGTCAACTTCTTCATCCGAACCCCTCCTGCTAACCGGTAAGCCCTTGCTGGATCTCGTCGATGCGGCCAGCGGCGATGGGTTTCAGCACGCTCATCGTCACCAACTCGCGAAATCGCGCTCATGGTTGCAAATCACTCTGCCCAAGGCAAGTAAGATGGTTCGCGAGATCGACCGTTGACATGCAAAACCGGCGCTAGGTAAGGTCAGGCAGGATTCCCACAAGCGCCGGGACGGCAATTTCGGCCGTCCGCTCGATTCACCCCCGTGCCCACAGATAGCGTCAAGGAAACGCCTGGCCGCGCCGAACCATCAAAAGGGACGGAAGACGCGGTCGAGCCTGCCGCGTCGTCGGCCCCCGGCAAGGAGCCGAGCACCGAAAATAGCGGTTCCGCGAACACCGAAGGCGCATCCGGCGACCGCCAGTCGCCGAGCCACGGACCGGCAATGATGACGGCCCTCCCGGGCGGCGCTGGAAGCGCCTGGCCCCCGGCGCTGGCAGAAAAGCATTTCGCCGGCGAAGCGCAATGCGACTTCGACACCGCGCTCGAGATGGTTGAGCCGAGCGGCCCGGCAGAGGCAACCGCGCACGCGCGAAACGGCGATCGCGTTCGGCAGGGTTGGTTGAGCTCGGTTGCGCAGCTCATCGGCCTTTCCAGGCTGCGTCCGCCAGCCGCGCGCGATCGACGCCACGTAGCCTTCGACGGCTATCGCAACCCGTTGCACGACGAGAAAACCGAGCGCGACCGGCGCTACGGTACGGTGTACAATGTGGTCGAGCACGCCAACGCCTACCTGGTGAGCATCGAGATGCCGCGACGTATCCCGGCCTCCTCGCTCAAGGAATTGTGGGGGCTGCCCGACGAGATGCCGGATTACGACTACACGATAACGCTGCACGACCGCGTGCTGGCCGTCAGAGCGGGCGTGAGGGGCGAAGCGATGCGGCGCCTATCCTACATTTCAGCTTCATTCCCGCCGGACTTTCTGACGCGAATCGAATTTGAACGACCGGTCTCCTCGTTCAAGCATCGGCTGCGCAACAAAGTGCTCGAAATCGTGGTCTTCAAGCAGGTCGAGGGGGGCTCCGCAGTGGGCCGCGCCGCCCGCGCCACATCCGCCTGACGGCCGCCGGATTGCAATGAGACTCGAAGCGCCTCAAAAGCGACCTGCGACGATGAAAGTGCGGGATGCCACGGTCGCCGACCTTCCGCACATCCTCGAAATCGAGCGGCTAGGCTTTGCGCAACCGTGGAGCCTCGATTCATTCAGGCGCGAACTGATGCTGCCGTTCTCGCGCATCCTCGTGGCGATTCCCCGAGCCCCGGATACGGATACTCGCCATCCCAGCAGCCTCGACTTGCCGGCGGGCTTCCTGTGCCGATGGCTGATAGCGGACGAGTGTCATGTGTTGAATGTAGCCGTGCATCCCGCAGCTCGTCGCGAAGGTGTGGCGACGGCTCTCATGGGGGAGACAATAGACGAAGCAAAGGCAAAAAAAGCCCGGTTCGTCACACTGGAAGTACGACGCTCGAATGTAGCCGCACGGAGCCTGTATCGGAAGTTGCGATTTGAGGAACAGCGTTTGAGAATGAACTACTATGGACCGGGCGAAGACGCTATTGTGATGGAGCTCCCGATCGATGGCTTCCTCGGCTAATCCTGTCCCTTAATCGCCACATCTTCGGTTTGCGGCGCATCTGAGCGGGGTTACAAAAATCCGCCTGATGTGTCATAATGCTTGCATAAAGCCCGCGCCGATCGGCCAGTAGTGAACCGTTGTCACTAACTGGACCGAAATCCATGACGCCTGGGGTTTGCAGAAGAACCTAGATGACAAATCTGCCGTTCAAGAAAGGCGAAAAGGTCGTTTACCCGGCACACGGAGTGGCGGTCATCGAAGATATCCAAAGCCGGGTCATCTCCGGGACTGAGCGCCGGTTCTACATGCTCAAGATTCTGGGCACCGAAAAGATGACCATCATGATTCCGACCGAAAACGTGACCCAGGTCGGCCTGCGCCGAGTGATCGGAAAGGATGTGGTCGACAAGATCTACCGCATTTTGCGCACGCGCAAGGTCGATGCGGACACGCAAACGTGGAACCGCCGTTATCGCGAATATACGGAAAAGATCAAAACCGGGTCGCCACTCGAAATCGCGAAGGTTCTGCGCGATCTGCTCGTGCTCAAGGGTGACAAGGAACTGTCCTTCGGCGAGCGTAAAATGCTCGATACGGCGCGCAGCTTGCTGGTCAAGGAGCTCTCGATCGCCAAGGCTCATCCTGAAGAAAAGATCATGGAAGAGCTGAAGGTGATGTTCGCGAACTAGATCGCGCGCGCAGCGAAGTTTCTGTTTCGGGGGACCGGATCAATTCCGGTCCCTTTTTTGCTTCAGCCCGCAACTGCTCCGATCCGGTCAGGGACTTCCGCTCGAGCGCAACGGCCGATACGCTCGATGCGGCGAAGTGACGATGCGATGCTCGGCCATAATCGTCGCCGCCGGCAGCGGCGTGCGACTGGGACGTGACGCGCCAAAGGCATTCATCGAGCTGGCGGGCGAGCCGCTGCTGCGTTATTCGCTGCGTACGGTCGCGGCGCTCGAGCGCGTCGCGGAAGCCATCGTGACCGTGCCGGCAGCAATGGAGCGGCGGGCGCGCGAGGAAGCTCGGCGCGCCGGTCTCGACATTCCCTTGAAAATCACGGCTGGAGGCAGCGAGCGCCAGGACTCGGTGCGCATCGCGCTCGCGCTCAGCGGCGCCGAGAGCGAAGCGGTCGTGGTGCACGACGCCGCGCGGCCGTTCGCCCCGCCGGCACTGTTTGACGCGTGCATCGACGCGACGCGGCATACCGAAGGCGCCATCGCTGCGGTGGCCGTGGCCGACACGCTCAAGCGGGTCGACGGCAATCTCATCGCAGCGACGGTCTCGCGCGAAGGATTGTGGCAGGCGCAGACGCCGCAGGCTTTTCGGCGCGCGGCGCTGATCGCCGCCCACGAGCGCGCCGCGCGCGAACGATGGGCGGCGACCGACGACGCCGACTTGATCGAGCGATGCGGCGGACACGTCGCGATCGTCACGGGCTCGCTCAGGAACCTGAAAATCACCACGCCGGCCGATTTGGAATTGGCCGAAGCGATCGCGAAAAGCGGCGTGGGCGGCCGCCCCTGAGCCAGGCTGACTACTCGACGGTGACCGACTTGGCCAGATTGCGCGGCTGGTCCACATCCGTGCCGCGGTAGACGGCGATATGATAGGCCAGCAACTGCAGCGGCACCGTGGTCAGCACCGGCATCAGCATCCGATGCGTCGTCGGAACTTCGATTATCTCCCAGGCGACGTCCTCTAACTCGCTCGTTGGACGATCGGTTACGGCAATGATGCGGCCGTTGCGCGACTCGACCTCGCGCAAATTGGAGAGCGTCTTTTCGTAGACGTTGTCGAACGGAATGATCACTACCACCGGCATCTCGTCGTCGATAAGCGCGATCGGGCCGTGCTTCATCTCGCCCGCCGAATAGCCCTCGGCGTGGATGTAGGAAATCTCCTTGAGCTTGAGCGCGCCCTCGAGCGCGACCGGGTAGTTGATGCCGCGACCGAGGTAAAGAAAGTCGCGCGCCTTGCCGTACTTGCGCGCGACGCGCTCGATCTGACGCTCGCGTTTCTCGAGCACTTCCTTGATCTGCGCGGGAATCGCGAACGCGGGCTGCAACATCGCATTGACTTCGCGCTCGCTCAGCCGGCCCAGGCGTGCCGCCAGATGGATCGCGAACAGGTAAAAGGCCTCGATCTGGGTCAGGAAGCATTTGGTCGTGGTGACGCTGATCTCGGGCCCGCAGCGCGTGTAGAGCTGCGCGTTGGCCTTGCGCGCGATCGACGAATCGACGGTGTTGGTCAGCGCGAGCAGATGGCATCCGCGCCGATGGCCCTCCTCCATCGCGGCCAGCGTGTCGGCGGTCTCGCCCGACTGCGAGACCGCGACCAGCATCGTGCGCTCGTCGATCGGCGGCTGGCGATAGCGGAACTCGGCCGAGTAATCCACCTCGACCGGCACGCCGCACAGTTCCTCGATGATGAATTTGCCGATGAGCGAAGAAATCCACGACGCTCCCGCGCTGACCATCACGATGCGGCCGATGGACTGCGGTCCGGCCGCCGGCAGCAGCTCGCCCTCGAAACGAACGGCGTTCGAGGCCGCCGCAGCGCGCCCGCTCAGCGTATCTATCCACGCCTGCGGCTGCTCGGCGATTTCCTTGCGCAGGTAATGCTGGAAGCCGCCCTTGGTCGCCGCCACCGCATCCCACTCGATTGTTCGCGCCGCACGTTCAACCGCCGCGCCGTCGAAGGTCATCAGGCGCACGCCATGGGCGGTTATCTCCGCCAGTTCGCCGTCCTCGAGCACCAGCGTGCGGCGGGTGTGACCGAGAATCGCGGGAATGTCCGAGGCGACGAAGTTCTCGGTTTCGCCAAGCCCAAGGACCAGCGGGGTCGCGGTCTTGGCGGCGATGAGCTTGTCCGGCTCGCTCTCGGAGAGCACCACGATCGAAAACGATCCGCGCAGCTCGAGCACCGTCTGCCGCACGGCCTCGGTCAGTCCCAGGCCCGAGCGCACACGTTCCTCGACCAGGTGCGAAATAAGCTCCGTGTCGGTCTCCGAGCTGAGCTTGTGGCCGCGCGATACCAGCGCCGCGCGCAGCTCGACGTAATTCTCGATGATGCCGTTATGAATTACCGCGACCGGACCGGCTTTGTGCGGATGGGCGTTGCTCTCGGACGGCCGTCCATGGGTGGCCCACCGGGTATGTCCAATGCCGATCGAACCCTTGACCGGCGCGCCGTCGAGCGCGCGGCGCAGGTTTTCGAGCTTGCCCACCGCGCGCCGGATTTCCATGCCGGTGCCGTTGATCGTCGCCACGCCGGCCGAGTCGTAGCCGCGGTACTCGAGCCGCGCCAGGCCGCCAAGCAGGATCGGCACCGCGTCGGACGGGCCGACGTATCCGATTATTCCGCACATCTGAAATTCACCTTATCCAGCTTTGTCGGCTACGTTTAAGTTTGCCAATTCGAGCTAAATCGCGCCAGAGCTAATCAGAGCCATCGCGGACCACACCGTCGGCATGGCGACGACGCCACTGCTCGGTCCATCCGGGCTTGACCTTCTGCGGATGGTGCGAGACGCAGAGCGCGCCATCGGGCACCTCGCGCAAAATCGTCGTACCGGAGGCGACGTAAACGTCGTCGCCCACTTTCACCGGCGCGACGAGCTGAGTGTCGCATCCGATCATGCAGCGGCTCCCGATCTGCGTCAGATGCTTGTCGAAGCCATCGTAGTTGACCGTGATGACGCCGCATCCGATGTTCGTATCGCGGCCGATTTCCGTGTCGCCGAGGTAACTCAGATGGCTCGCCTTGGTGCCCTCGCCGAGGCGCGCCTTTTTGGTTTCGACAAAGTTGCCGATGCGGTTATGGCCGGCGAGGTCGCTGCCCGCGCGCAAATGGGCGAACGGACCGATCTCGGAATGCGCGCCGATGCGGCATTCTTCGGCGCGCACGCCGAGCTTCAGATGGCATCCGTCGCCGATTTCGACGTCGCGCAGATATGCCGTACCTTCGATCCGCACGCCAGCGCCGATACGGCTGCGTCCGAGGACCTGGACGTTGGGGCCGATGCTGGTATCGGGTCCAATCTCGACCTGCTCGCCGATATAGACCGTCGCGGGATCGATCATGGTCACGCCCGCATCCATCAGCCGCCGATTAACCGTCGCTCTGATCTCGGCTTCCATCTGTGCCAGCTCCTTGAGTGAATTGACTCCGGCAAACTCGCCCGCGTCGGGCGCGCACCAGGCCCGTACGGTCAGACCGCCGCGGCGCGCAATTGCAATCAGGTCGGTCAGGTAATACTCGCCCTGCGCGTTGTTCGGACGCAGGTCGGCCAGCGCCGCGCGCAGCACCGGCGCGCGGGCCAGGTAGACGCCCGTGTTGATCTCGCGCACCGCGCGCTCGGCCGGCGTGGCGTCGCGCGCCTCGACGATCGCGGTGACCGCGCCCTCTGCATCGCGTATCACGCGTCCGTAAGCGCCCGCATCGTCGAGTATCGCGCTGATGAACGACACGTCGGCGCGCGCACTTCGATGATCGTCGATAAACGCGGCGAGCGTCGCCCGCCGCACCATCGGCATGTCGCCGTAAAGGATGAGCACGTCGCCGTCAAAGTCGGGCGCGAACGCCTCGAGCCCGCAGCGCGCGGCGTCGCCGGTGCCGCGCTGGACAGCCTGGCGCGCGATCTCCAGCGTGAGCGGCGCGCCCGTCACGCGTGCCGCCTCGCCCGCAGCGGCCGCCACCGCATCGCCCTGGTGCCCGACGACAACGACCAACGGCGCGGGCGCGAGCGGGGCGAGCGCGCGCATCGTGCGCGCGATCATCGGTTCGCCGCCCAGCTCGTGCAGGACCTTGGCCCGCGTCGAGCGCATGCGGGTGCCGAGCCCGGCCGCCAGCACGATCGCCCCCGCCGCGCCGCTCATGACTTTTGCTTCTTGAACAGCGCCTCGAGTTCCGCGCGCGCCGCACGCCCGGGCGCGGCCTGCATCGGGGGCGGCGGCGAAGAGGCGCGGTCGCCGGCCGACGGGGCAAAATATTCGCAGAAGTTCGCGCGCTCCTTGTCCACTACACGCTCAGCCATCGTCTCGCGGCACTGATTGTTGCAGGCAGGGTCGTAAAATGAGCAGTTGCGGCATACGTGCAATGGGCGGTCGCAGCGTTCGCAATGGGCGTGGAATCCGATGCGATCTTTGGTCTCGACCCGACTCCCGCACTTCCAGCAGTTCATCGCCGCATCCGAGCGCCTCGCAGGCATCCAGGGGCGTCCGCCGCGCGCGCACTTTTGTGCGTACCGACCCCTTGGTAGCATAGCGTCTGGGTCGGACCCGAGTCGATGCAGGCGGAAATCGAGTCATTCGCCGCGGCGCTGGGCAAAGCGGCGCGCGCGGCCGATAACACGGTGGCGAGTTATCGCAGGGATCTGCGGGATTTCCGCGATTTCCTGCTCGCGCGGCGCATCGCGCTGACCCCCGACGGCGACGAAGTCGCGCCCGCCGAGGTCACCGCCGAGCACATCCGGAGCTACCTCTCCGACGCGATGAAAGGACTCAGCCGTGCCACCGTCCAGCGTCGCCTGTTCGCGATCAAGGCCTACTTTCGCTGGCGCGAGTCGATGGACGGTGCGTCGAACCCGGCGCGCGCGCTGCGCTCGCCGCGCGCTCAGCGCCGCTTGCCCGCGATCCTGCCGCGGCACGATCTGCTGCGGCTCATCGAAGCCGGCGAGGGAGAAACCTCGACCCCCGCGACGCTCCGCGATCGCGCGATCGTCGAGACGCTTTACTCCTCGGGACTGCGCGTGAGCGAACTGGTCGGACTCAACTGGCGCGATATCGACGACGAAGTCGGGATGGTACTGGTGCGCTCGGGCAAGGGGAACAAGGATCGCATGGTGCCGATTGGCGAGCCCGCATTGGATGCGTTGAAAGCATGGAAGCGCGCGATGCCGGTGGCGGCGGAGCTCGACGGCCCGGCGATCACCAATTTGCGCGGCGGCCGGCTGACCACGCGCGCGGTTGAAAACATCCTCGCGGCAAGGATTGTGCGGGCGGGACTGAGTTCCGCCATCACGCCGCACGGCCTGCGCCATTGCTTTGCCACGCATATGCTCGACGCCGGCGCCGACCTGCGCTCGATCCAGGAGATGCTCGGTCATGCGAGCCTCGCCACAACGCAGCGCTACACGCATGTGAGCGTCAACCGCCTCAAAGAGGTCTATCGCCGTGCCCATCCGCGCGCCTGAATCCGCAGCCACCGTGCGCAGCACGACGATCCTGTGCGTGCGCAATGCCGATCACGTTGTTATCGCGGGCGACGGCCAGGTGAGCGTCGGCCAGACGATAATGAAGCACGGTGCGCGCAAGGTGCGCCGCCTGCACGACGACAAGGTGCTCTCGGGCTTCGCCGGCTCGACCGCCGACGCGCTCACGCTGTTCGAGAAATTCGAGGGCAAGCTGCAGGAGTTCAACGGCAACCTGCGCCGCGCCGCGGTCGAGATGGCCAAGGACTGGCGCACCGACCGCGTGCTGCGCCGGCTCGAGGCGATGCTGATCGTGGCCGATCGCGAAAGCTCGCTGCTCATCTCGGGCATGGGCGACGTAATCGAGCCCGACGACGGCATCCTGGCGATCGGCTCGGGCGGCAATTACGCGCTGGCCGCGGCGCGCGCGCTGGTGCGCCACGCGCCCGCGATGAGCGCGCGCGAGATCGCCGCGAGCGCGATGAAGGTGGCGGCCGAGATCTGCGTGTACACCAACGATCGGCTTATAATCGAGGAGCTGTAGCGCGCCGGCGCCGCGGGACGGGTCCGGCAAAGCTCTGGAATTAAACCATGGGAACTCCGTACGTGATGACGCCGCGCGAGATCGTGTCCGAGCTCGACCGCTATATCGTGGGCCAGCACGAGGCCAAGCGCGCCGTGGCGATTGCGCTGCGCAACCGCTGGCGCCGGCAGAACGTCGCGCCCGAGCTGCGCGACGAGATCGCGCCCAAGAACATCCTGATGATCGGTCCGACCGGGGTGGGCAAGACCGAGATCGCGCGCCGCCTGGCGCGGCTGGCGCAGGCGCCGTTCGTCAAGGTCGAGGCCTCGCGCTACACCGAGGTCGGCTACGTGGGCCGCGACGTCGAGTCGATGATTCGCGACCTGGTCGAGATCGCGATCAAGATGGTGCGCGAGGAAGAGCGCGCGCGCGTGGCGATCCAGGCCAAGGACGCGGCCGAAGAGCGCCTGCTCGACATTCTCTACCCGCCGCCGACCAAGGTGCGGCGCGCGATCGGTATCGGCCAGGACGCAGCGCCGGCCGGCGATTCGCACGCCGATACGCGCGAGAAACTGCGCAAGCTGCTGCGCCAGGGCCATCTCGACGACCGCGAAGTCGAAGTGGAAATCAGCGCGCAGACGGCACCGATGGTCGAGGTGCTCGCGCCGCAGGGGATGGAGGAGATGGGCGCAAACATGCGTGAGCTGCTGGGTCAGTTCATGCCCAAGAAATCCAAGCGTCAGAAGGTCAAGGTGCCGCAGGCAATGGAGCTTTTGACGCAGGAGGAGGCGGCGCGGCTGGTCGACATGGAAAAGGTCGCGCACGAGGCGATCAATCGCGCCGAGCAGTCGGGCATCGTGTTCATCGACGAGATCGACAAGATCGCCGGGCGCGAGGCCGCTCACGGCCCCGACGTCTCGCGTGAGGGCGTGCAGCGCGATCTGCTGCCGATCGTCGAGGGCTCGACCGTCAACACCAAGTACGGCGCGGTGCGCACCGACCATATCCTGTTCGTGGCCTCGGGCGCGTTCCACACCTCCAAGCCCTCGGACCTGATACCCGAGTTCCAGGGCCGCTTTCCGATTCGCGTCGAGCTGCGCGCGCTCACGCGCGAGGACTTCATCCGCATCCTGACCGAGCCGGAAAATGCGCTCACCCGCCAGTACGTCGCGCTGATGGAGACCGAGCGCGTGCATCTGACGTTCACCGCCAGCGCGGTCGCGGCGCTGGCCGAGATCGCGGCGCAAGTCAACGCGCGGTCGGAAAATATCGGCGCGCGCAGGCTCCATACGGTGCTCGAACGCCTGCTCGAGGAATTGTCCTTCAGCGCGCCCGAGCTGACCGATCGCGCGGTCACGGTCGACAGCGACTATGTCCATCAGCGGCTGGATTCGATCGTCAAGAACGAAGACCTTTCGCGCTATATCCTGTAGCGCGATGCGCGGGAGCGCGGTCGGGGCTGACGAAACGCCAATTTGACGTGCCGCGCCGTCGGCGCAGCGGCGTTGTTTAGCGGCGGCTTCCGCGCAGCCAGGCAAGAGGAAGACGGTGCAGGACCCAAACACGATTGCGTCGGTACTGGTCGAGGCGCTGCCGTACATCCAGCGCTTCCGCGGCAAGACCTTCGTCATCAAGTACGGCGGCCACGCGATGGAAACGAGCGAGCTGCGTGAGAGCTTCGCCCAGGACATCGTCCTGCTGCGCGCGGTCGGGATGAATCCGGTGGTGGTGCACGGCGGCGGTCCGCAAATCAATCAATTGATCGAGCGGCTGGGGCTCAAGTCGAGCTTTGTGCGCGGGATGCGTGTGACCGATGAGCCGACGATGGAAGCGGTCGAGATGGTGCTGCAGCGGCTCAACAAGGAGATCGTCGCGCTCATCTCGCGCCACGGCTGCCGCGCCGTGGGCCTCTCGGGCAAGGACGCCGACCTGATCGTCGCCCGCAAGCTCGAGCTGACGCTGACCGACGAGGCCGGCGCGGCCGCAAAAGTCGATATCGGCCTGGTGGGCGAGGTGGCCGAAGTCAATCCGCAAATCCTGCGCACGCTCGAGGCCGCCGGCTTTGTCCCCGTGATCGCGCCGGTCGGCCACGGGCGCGACGGCCTGACCTACAACATCAACGCCGACGTCGCCGCCGGCGATCTTGCCGCCGCGCTGGGCGCCGAAAAACTCGTTCTGCTGACCGACGTCACCGGCGTCAAAGGCAGGGACGGCCAGCTGGTTCCGACGCTCAGCGTGCCCACGGCACAGAAAATGATCGCTGAGGGCGCGATCAGCGACGGGATGATTCCCAAGGTCGAATGCTGCATCGCCGCGCTCAAAGCCGGCGTCAGCAAGACCCACGTGATCGACGGGCGTATCCGCCACGCGCTGCTGCTCGAGATTTTCACTGAGGCGGGCGTCGGCACCGAGGTGGTTGCAGGCTGACGATCGGCCCGGGCGCTACCCTCCGTCCCGCATTAAGGCGTAACCTTCGAAGGTGGCCGACGGGGAAGCATTCGGCGCCGTGCTGTGGCATACAGCATAGATGGCCGCAGGCGCCGCCCGCGGCCGATCAATCTCCGGCGGCCGCGCTGAGCCGCCGAGCTGACAAAGGGATGCGAGATGAACAACGCGGAAATCGTCGAGCTGGCGCATCAGAATCTCGTCAACACTTACGGCTGTGTGCCGCTCGCCTTCGTGCGCGGCACCGGCGCGTACCTTTATGACGCCGACGGCAACCGCTACCTGGACTTCTTCTGCGGGCTCGCCGTGACCTCGCTCGGACACGGCAATCCGCGCGTGGTGCGCGCGATCAAGGACCAGGCCGAGAAGCTCACGCACGTATCCAACGTCTACCACACCGAACCGATGGCGCGGCTGGCCGCGCGACTGTGCGGACTTTTTGGCGACGGTCGCGTGTTCTTCGCCAATTCCGGCGCCGAAGCCAACGAGGCCGCGCTCAAGCTTGCCCGGCGCTGGGGGCATGACCGCGGCGCCGGCCGCTTCGAAATAGTCTCGACCCTGGGCTCGTTCCACGGGCGCACGCTGGGCACGCTGAGCGCGACCGGGCAGGAGAAGTACCACATCGGCTTCCAGCCGCTGGTGCCCGGATTCCGCCTGGTCCCCTACGACGATATCGCCGCTCTGGAGGCCGCGGTGCGCGAGGAGACCGTCGCGATTATGATCGAGGCGATCCAGGGCGAGGGCGGCGTGGTGATGCCGCACCCGGATTATCTCAAACGCGTGCGCGATCTCTGCGACCGGCGAAAAATCCTGATGCTGCTCGACGAGGTGCAGACCGGAATCGGGCGCACCGGCAGGCTCTTCGCCTGGCAGCACACGAACGTCAAACCGGACATCATGACGCTGGCCAAGGCGCTCGGCGGCGGACTGCCGATCGGGGCGATGATCGCGCGCAGCGAAATCGCGCAGAGCCTCACGCCCGGCAGCCACGGCTCGACCTTCGGCGGCAATCCGGTGTCGTGCGCGGCCGCGCTCGCCGTACTCGACGCGCTCGAGCAGGATGGCGCGCTCGAAAACGCGAGAAGCGTCGGCGGCTATATCCTCGAACGGCTGCGTGCCTTCGCCAAAGGATGTCCGCGCGTGGCCGAGGTGCGCGGGCTGGGCATGATGATCGGGATCGTGCTGCATGGCGAAGCCAAGAGCGCCGCCGAGGCCTGCCTGCGCGAACGCCTGCTGGTCAACGCCACGGCCGACAACGTGCTGCGGCTGCTGCCGCCGCTGACGCTTACGCGCGACGAGGCGGACGCCGGTCTCAAGATAATCGAGCGGGCGCTGTCGGCCTCCGCGGCCGCGCCGGCCGCGGCGCGATGAACGCGGCTGGTGCGCAGCGCCGCCGCCCGGCGCATCGCGAAGCCTCGCCGCGCGATCGTCGCCCTGCACAACCCGGCAAGCGCGACCTGCTCGATCTCGCCTCGCTCAGCGCCGAAGAGCTGGGGCGCCTGCTGGGGCTGGCGCAACGGCTCAAGCACGAGCTGCGCGCCGGCCTCGAGCACCCGTACCTGCGCGGCCGCACGCTCGCGATGATCTTTCAGAAGCCCTCGCTGCGTACGCGCCTGACGTTCGAGACCGGGATGGCGCAGCTTGGCGGCCACGCCATTTATCTCGCCCCGCAGGACATCGGCATCGGCGAGCGCGAGTCGGTCAAGGACGTAGCGCGCAATCTGTCACGCTGGGTCGACCTCATCATGATCCGCACCTTCGCCCACGAAATCTGCGTCGAGCTGGCCCGCGAAGCCGACGTGCCGGTGATCAACGGCCTGACCGACCTGCTCCATCCGTGCCAGTTGCTAGCCGACCTGCTGACTTTGCGCGAGCGCTTCGGCGATCTGAGCAAGCTCTGCGTGGCGTACGTGGGCGACGGATTCAATCTCGCGCATAGCTGGATCGAGGCGGCGGCGCTGGCCGGCTTCGAGCTGCGCCTTGCCTGTCCGGCGGGCTACGAACCGCAGCCCGAATTCGTCGCGCGGATGCGCCGCGGCAGATTCGGCATTCTCACGCACGATCCGATCGAAGCGGTGCGCGGCGCGGACGCAATCTACACCGACACGTGGACCTCGATGGGTCATGAGCAGGAGGCGGCGCAACGCCGGCGCGACTTCAAGGCCTTCCAGGTCAATCGCAATCTGCTGGGACACGCGCGCGATACCGCGGTCGTGATGCATTGTCTGCCGGCGCATCGCGGCGAAGAGATTACCGACGACGTGCTCGACGGTCCGCGCTCGCTGGTGCTCGACCAGGCGGAAAATCGGCTGCACGCGCAGAAGGCCGTTATGGTGTGGCTGCTGCGCCCGGCGATTCTCGGCGCCGCCGGCACCGGCGACGGGACCGCTTAAGGCGCGCGCGCGAATCGCCTAAGATGGCCTGGTGGCAAGCGCGGAAATAAGGAAGCTGGTGCTCGCTTACTCGGGCGGGCTCGACACCTCGGTCATCCTGCGCTGGGTACGCGATTTTTACCGATGCGAGGTAGTGGCCTATTGCGCCGACGTCGGTCAGGCCGAGGAAACCGCCGGGCTCGAGCAGAAGGCGCTCGCGACCGGCGCCAGTAGGCTTTATCTCGAGGACCTGCGCGAGGAGTTCGCGCGTGACTTCGTGTTTCCAATGATGCGCGCGGGCGCGGTGTACGAGGGCTACTATCTGCTCGGCACTTCGATCGCGCGCCCGGTCATCGCCAAGCGCCAGGTCGAAATCGCCCGCGCCGAGCGCGCCGACGCGGTCGGCCACGGCGCCACCGGCAAGGGCAACGACCAGGTGCGCTTCGAGTTCACCTTCGCGCGCCTCGCGCCCGAGCTCACGGTGGTCGCGCCGTGGCGGCATCCGCAATGGCCCTTCCGCGGACGCGCCGACATGCTCGCCTATGCGAGCGAGAAGAAAATTCCGGTTCCGGTCACGGCCGAGAAGCCCTATTCGATGGATCGCAACCTGGTCCACGTGAGCTACGAGGGCGGCATCCTCGAGGACCCGTGGCGCGAGCCGTACGACGACATGTTCCGGCTCACGGTCGCGCCGCAAAGCGCTCCTGACGCGCCCGAGTACGTCGAAATCGAATACGCGGCCGGCGATCCGGTCGCGATCAACGGCAGGCGGCTCGGCCCGGCGGCGCTCATCGAACACGCCAATGCGCTTGCCGGGCGTCACGGCGTCGGCCGCGTGGACCTGGTCGAGAATCGCTACGTCGGCATCAAGTCGCGCGGCGTGTACGAAAGCCCGGGTGCGACGATGCTCCTGCACGCGCATCGCGCGGTCGAGCAGCTCGCGCTCGATCGCGAGACGATGCATCTGCGCGACTCGCTCGTCCCGCGCTACGCCGAGATGGTTTACAACGGCCAGTGGTTCGCGCCCGAGCGCGAGGCGCTGCAGGCGCTGATGGATCGCGCGCAGCGGCCGGTGACCGGACTCGCGCGGCTCAAGCTCTTCAAGGGCGGCGTGGCAATCGTCGGGCGCAAGTCGCCCAACTCGCTCTATGACCCGTCCCTGGCGAGCTTCGACGAAGCCGGCGGCTACCAGCAGGCCGACGCCGACGGATTCATCCGCCTCAACGCGATGAGGCTGCGGGCGCTCGCGCGCCTGGGCGGTCGCGGACCGGGGAGCGACCAGTAAGCGCGCGCGCTTGGCCATGGGCAAGGTGATCCAGTTCAAGCCTTCGCGCCCGACGCCGCGCCTGGTGCCGCGTCCGGGCCAGAAGTGCCCGCGATGCAGCCATAAGATGGACGTCCATATCACCCATCCCAACGGCGTGATGAGCTGCGCCGCGCGCGGATGCTTCTGCCGCACTCCGGCGCCGCGCTGACGTTGCCGATTCGCCGGTGAAGAAAACCTCCAAGCCCGGCTCGGCCAGAGCCCGAGCATCGCGAGCCGCCGGCGCCCGGCGCGGTCTCATCCGCGGCCGTTTCGCACGCGGGCGCCTGCCCGAGGTCGAGGCCTACACCGCCTCGCTGCCGTTCGATCGGCGGCTATACCGTCACGATATTCGCGGCTCGATTGCGCATGCGCGGATGCTCGCGCGCACGGGCCTGCTGCGCCGCGCCGAGGCGGCGCGAATCGTCGCCGGGCTCAAGGCGGTCGAGCGCGAAATCGCCTCGGGGCGCTTCCGATTCGATGTCGCCGACGAGGATATCCATCTCGCGATCGAACGCCGCCTGACCGAGCGCATCGGCGAGCCGGGACGCAAGCTGCACACGGCGCGCTCGCGCAACGACCAGGTCGCGCTCGATCTGCGGCTCTATCTGCGCGACGAACTGCACCAGGTGATCGAGCGGGTGGGCGCGCTGCGCGGCGTCCTCGCCGCGCTCGCGCGGCGTCACCTCGATACGGTGATGCCCGGTTACACACATCTGCAGCGCGCGCAGCCGGTGACCCTCGCGCATCATCTTGCCGCGTATATCGAGATGCTCGGGCGCGACCGCGAGCGATTTGCGCAGGCGCTCGAGCGCACGGCGGTGATGCCGTTGGGCGCGGGCGCGCTCGCCGGCACCACGCTGCCCATCGATCGCGCGGCGGTCGCGCGCGAGCTCGGCTTCAAACGGATCAGCGAGAACAGCCTCGATGCCGTTTCGGATCGCGATTTCGTGGTCGATTTTCTCTCGGCCGCCGCGCTCTGCGCGGTTCATCTCTCGCGCATGGCCGAGGAAGTCATCCTGTGGAGCAGCTCGGAGTTCGCCTTCGTGGCTTTGCCGGAGGAGTTTTCGACCGGCAGCTCGATGATGCCGCACAAGAAAAATCCCGACCTGCTCGAGCTGGTGCGCGGGCGCAGCGGGCGCGTGATCGGCGATCTCACCGCGATGCTGGTTGTGCTCAAGGGGCTGCCGCTCGCGTACAATTCCGACCTGCAGGAAGACAAGGAGCGCGTGTTCGATGCGCTCGATGCGCTCAAGCCGGCGCTCAGGCTGCTCGCGATGCTGTGGCCGCGCCTGCGCTTTGACGCCGCGGCGATGCGCGCGGCGGCCGGCGGATTCGCGCTCGCCACCGATCTTGCCGAATACCTGGTCCGCCGCGGCGTCCCGTTCCGCCGCGCGCACGAGATCGTCGGCGCAATGGTACGCGAGGCGGCCGCCGCCCGACATTCGCTCGAGCGTTTCACGCTCGCCGACCTGCGCCGCCACAGCCCGGCCTTCGCATCCGATGCGCTGAGCGCGCTCGATGCCGCCGGATCGGTGAGCGCACGCAGGTTGCCGGGCGGACCTGCGGCGGCGGCGATGGGACGTTACTTGAGGAGGCTGGAGGACCGATGAAGCGATTGTGGTGGATGGCGGTGGCGGTGGCGGCGGTCGGGCTCGCGCTCGGCTGCGGAGCGAAAAGCCGGCCTATCGCGCCCGAGCTGACCCGTCCCGATCGCGTCAACGACCTGACGGCTGTCTCCGACCCCAAAGGCATCCGCCTGACCTGGAGCAGGCCGGAGAAGTACAGCGGCGGCAAGTCGCTCAAGGACCTGGCCGGTTTTCGCCTGCTGCGCGCCGAGGGCGGCGGGGCGCTCCAGGAGCTGGCCGAACTGCCGGTCAACGATCAGGAGCGCTTCCAGAAGGTGCGTCGCTTCGCCTACGAGGACACCACGGCCCAGATGGGCAAGAGCTATCGCTACGCGATGATCGCGGTGACCGCCGACGGCTACGAAAGCAATCCGTCGAACGAAGTCGAGCTGACGCGCACCGCGCCGGCCGCGCCGATCACGCCGGAGAACTTCAAGCTGCCGATGCCCACGCCGCTGCCCGGGCTGCCGACGCCGGCGCCCAGCCCCGGGCCGTAGCCCGGCGCGCCGCGCCGCCTTTCGCCGCGGCCCGGTTTATCGATTCGGCGAGGCTGTGATAAAAGCAGACGCTACCCGAAGCGCGCGTGGGCGCGCGGACCGGGCTTATCCATGAACTATTTCACGTACAAGGACGATCGGCTGTTCGCCGAGGAGATCGCGATTTCGGATCTCGCCGCGCGTTTCGGCACCCCGCTTTACGTTTACAGCACGCGCACGCTGCGCCGCCACTATCGCGTGATGGACGACGCGTTCGCCGGCAGCGACCATCTCGTCTGCTACGCAATGAAGGCGCTCTCAAATCTGAGCGTGCTCAAGCTGTTCGCCGCGATGGGCTCCGGATTCGACATCGTCTCGGTGGGCGAACTGATGCGCTGTCTGCGGGCCGGCGCGGATCCGACCAGGATCGTTTTCTCCGGTGTGGGCAAGACCGACGAGGAGCTCAAGGCCGCGATCGAAGCCGGCATCCTCATGATCAACGTCGAGTCGCGTCCCGAACTGCATCGTGTGGCCGCCGTCGCCGCGCGGATGCGCCGGCGCGCGCCGGTCAGCCTGCGCGTCAATCCCGACCTCGACCCGGGCACCCATCCGCACATCTCGACCGGCCATCGCGACAGCAAGTTCGGCGTGCCGCTCGCGCAGGTGCACGAGTATTACGCCGAGGCGCGCGGGCTGCCGGATCTCGAGCTGGTGGGCCTCAGCACGCATATCGGTTCACAGATCACCGACACGTCGCCGTTCACCGAGGCGGCGGACAAAGTGGCGAAGATCGTGCAGTCGCTGCGCCAGAGCGGCGTCGCGCTGCGCTATCTCGATCTCGGCGGCGGCCTCGGCATCCCCTACCAGGAAGAGCCGCCCCCGCCAGCGGAGTATGCGGCGGCGCTGCTGGGTCCGCTGCGAAATTTCGGTCTCAAGCTGATTATCGAGCCGGGCCGCGTGCTGGTCGGCAATGCCGGCGCGCTTATCACGCGCGTGCTCTACGTGAAGGAAACCGACGTCAAGCGGTTTATCGTGGTGGACGGCGCGATGAACGACCTGATTCGCCCCGTGCTGTACGAGGCATACCATCAGATTTTGCCGGTCGAGCGGCGCGCCGACGCGCCTGCGCTGACCGCGGACATCGTCGGCCCGGTTTGCGAGAGCGGAGACTTCTTCGCGCGCGAGCGCGAGCTGCCGGCGCCGCGCGAGGGCGACCTGCTCGCCGTGATGAGCGCGGGCGCGTACGGTTTCGTGATGGCATCGAACTACAACAGCCGGCCGCGCGCGGCCGAAATCATGGTCGACGGCGCCAGGGCGCACGTGGTGCGCGAGCGCGAAAGCTTCGATGATATAGTGCGCGGCGAGAAGCTGGTCGATCTGCCGCCCGGAGGGCCTGCGTGATGGCGCGGCTCGCGTTCACCAAGATGCACGGCTGCGGCAACGATTACATTTACGTCGTGGCCGACCGCGTGCGTCCGGCCGATCCGGCCGCCCTCGCGCGCCGCCTCGCCGACCGCCGCTTTGGCATCGGCGGCGACGGCCTGATCCTGCTCGCGCCGTCCAGAAATGCCGACGTGCGGATGGAAATGTACAACGCCGACGGCAGCCGCGGCGAAATGTGCGGCAACGGCATCCGCTGCCTTGCGCGGCTGCATTACGAACGCTGCCCGGCGCCGCGCAATCCGCTCACGGTCGAGACCGACTGCGGAATCAAAACCGTCGAACTCAAGCTCGATGGCGACGGGCGGGCGACCGCGGCGATGGTTGACATGGGTGAACCGATTCTCGAGGGGCGGGAGATTCCGGTTGCGGCCGACGGCCGCGTGATCGACCGCGCGCTCGAGGTCAGGGACCGCACCTGGCGCATCACCGCGGTCTCGATGGGCAATCCGCACTGCGTGGTATTCGTCGAAGACGAGGCGGTGTTTGCGCTCGAGGATGACGACTTCGCGCGCATCGGCCGCCAATTCGAGCATCATCCGTTCTTTCCGCGCCGCGTCAACACCGAGTTCATTCTGCCGCTCGGGCGCGATCGCCTGCGCATGCGCGTGTGGGAGCGCGGTTCGGGCGAAACTCTTGCCTGCGGGACCGGCGCCTGCGCCGCGCTGGTCGCCGCGGTGCTGACCGGACGCGCCGAACGCCGGGCGGCGCTGGAGCTGCGCGGCGGCACTCTCGAAATCGAATGGCGTGAGCGCGGGCGCGAGGCCAATCACGTGATGATGACGGGCGAGGCGGTCGGCGTTTTCAACGGCGAGATCGAAGTCGGCGACGGTGAACTGGTGCCGGTCGCGGCGTGAGCCGGGAGGCGAAGCGATGTTCAACGGAGCACTGACGGCAATCGTTACCCCGTTTCGCGACGGCGAAGTCGATCAGCGCGCGCTGCGCGAGCTGGTCGAGTTTCAGATCCAGGGCGGAATCGACGGCCTGGTGCCGTGCGGATCGACCGGCGAGTCGGCCACGCTCACCCACTCCGAACACGAGCAGGTGATCAAAATTGTCATCGAGCAAACGCGCCGGCGCGTGCCCGTGATCGCCGGGACCGGCTCGAACTCGACCGCCGAGGCGATCCGGCTCACCGCTTCGGCGCGCGCGGCGGGCGCCGACGGCGCGCTGATGATCTCGCCCTACTACAACAAGCCCACCCAGGACGGCATCTTCCGGCATTACAAGACGATTGCCGCGGCGGTGGATCTGCCGATCATCGTTTACAACATCCCCGGCCGCACCGCCTCGCATATCGCGCCCGAGACGTTCGCCCGCTTGTGCGAGGTCCGCAATATTGTCGGAATCAAGGAAGCCTCGGGATCGATGGACCAGGTGTCGGACATCCGCCGCCTGTGCGGCGACCGGCTGACGATACTTTCCGGTGACGACGCGCTCACGCTGCCGATGATGGCGCTGGGCGGCAAGGGCGTGGTCGCGACTGTGGGCAACCTGATGCCGCGCGAGACCCACGAGCTGGCGGCCGCCGCGCTGGCCGGCGATTTCGCGCGCGCCCGCGAACTGCACTACCTGATGCTGCCGCTGGTACGCGCGATCTTCGTCGAGACCAATCCGATCCCGGTCAAGCAGGCGCTCGCCTTCATGGGCAAGTGCTCGCCGGAAATGCGCATGCCACTGACGCCAATGTCGCCCGGACCGGCTGAAAAGCTGCACGCGCTGATGAAAGAGATGCGCCTGGTCTGAATCCGGGACTCAGCGGCTGCCTTTCGGCCATTGGTCGAGCGCGGGCTCGCAACTCCGGCCCATCGCGATCCAGGTCGCTGAACGCGATCTTGTCCATGTCATCCATGCGTGCGAGCGCGTAGGTGAGCGGCTGCGCCGAAACCACCACCGATCCCTGGTAAGGATGCGCCAGCTCCTGGATCGCCAGGATGGTCAGTCCGAGCAGGGTCGAGAAGGTCGCGCACATCAGCGCCTGCGACGGGAATCGCTCCAGACCGAAAAAGTAGCTGAAGCCAATCGTGATCAGGAGCCCGGCATAGATCACCAGCCACACCACCGACGGCAAATCCTCCTCGGCATACAGATGGCGCAGACTGGTCTCGTCAGTGAGTTTCGATAGCTGGTCAAAGCTTTTATCCACCAGCAGCGATTCGTGCGGGCTCGCAGGCTTGTAGAGCTGTACCACCTGCCACAGTTTCAACGTGCTCATCGAGTCGTCGATCGAACGAAATCTGGATTCGCTCATGGACGGCCATTCCACGTCCACCAGGTGACGGGTGTACTCGCGAATGGCGCGCTGCATGTCCGCCCCGGCGGGCGCGGAGAAGCCCTTTGACAGCCGATAGAGCGTCACCAGCGCGACGCCCTCCTGCTCGACGTTTGCGTTCGCGCGATCGAAGCGCTCCCACGCGGCAACAATTACGAACGCGAGCAACAGGCCGTAAAAGGCACCGAGCACGCCGAAGGTGAAGCCCGCCACTTCGTGATTTTTCTTAAGCGTTTCGAGCGGAACCAGCCTGCGCACCAGGTACAGCCCGAGGACGCTCGCCCCTGAAAAAATCGCGGTCACGATCGCGATCTGTCCGGGAATCGACATGTAGAGCAGGAAATTCATCGCACATCCCCCCTCGCTGCGGTTTCATCGATGCACGAAACTACAGCGCAAGCACGGCTCCGGCACAATGCGGCGCGACCCATCGGAGGGGTTGGCAGGTACCGCCGCGCGCGCGCGCAGGGGCCACAAACCTTCTGCAAATTTCAGGTAGTAATTTCAGCCGCTTGTATTCCGGGCGTTAAGTCCTTTCGCCTGCAAATTGAATGAATCGAGGAGTCCGGCCATAGAAAGCCAAAACCCTTCACACGGAACGATAGTTGCTTGTGAGTGCTTGGACGAGCTCGCCCCCGGTCCGGACGGCTTCGTGGGCGGGCCTTCGAAGCTCGCCCAATAGGAATGCCTGCCATGTTCTCCCTGCGGCCCGATAGCCATGGCTGACCTCTTCGAAATCGCGATCGATTCTCCGGTCTACGGGCCGCGGGCATCTGACACGCTGTTCAACTCTTCGCGACGGAAGCTTTCGCTTTTCCTCCTGATTGGAGGGTTCTGTTTATTTATCCGGCTTGTTCCGTTGTTTTTCGGAGCGGACGGCACATTGCCGACCAGGGACCAACACGTCTCCTACGTTCTCCTCGCCAGCGGTTTGGTGAACGGATGCGGTTTCGCTCCCAGGTTTGGAAAGCGGTGTGGGCCACCAGAATTGGAAAGAACGCCGGGGTATCCATTATTTCTGGCCGGGGTTCAAAATCGGACCGTAACGCGGATCGTCCAGGATGTACTCGGCGGCCTGATATGCATCGCGGTTGCGATTTTTGCCTGGCGCCAATGGGGCTTTTTTGCCGGATTAATCGCAGAACTGCTTGTCGGCTTCGACATCGCATCGATACTAAATAGCAACACCATACTCAGCGACACACTATTCGCGGCGCTCGTCACTTCCGCGCTTCTGTTGCTCAGCCTGCCTGCGGGGATTCTGAACCTGCAACGCGCGGTCGCCGTTCTCTGCGCGGCCATCCTTATCGGCCTGGCGATGTTGGTGAGGCCGATTGGTCAAATACTGATTGTGGTCCCTCCGGTCGCGCTGTTGTTCTTTCGCGCTTCGCCGACCCGAAAATACCTGCTGATAGCGGCCTCGTTGGCACTTTCGAGCATGTCTATATTCCTCTGGTCGTACCGGAATTATCTGAAGAGCGGAAACTGGGTATTCAGTAGCGTGAGTGCGGTAAACCTATATGCATATCGTGCCGCTGGGGCAGTCGCCTACGAAGAGAACAGACCCTTTGAGCAGGTCAGAAGCGATTTTCTGCGCTCGCTTTCGCACATGAGCAACTTCACAATTTCGAACAATGACGCCGAAGTCCGCGGTTCGCAGCGTAAGCGTTCCGAACCGACATGGAGCACCTGGGGCATGACCTTCGACGCCAATCCGGTCGAAATGCGAAATCGTGGCGTAAAAATTCTGCTGGCGCATCCCTGGGCCGCGTCAATCATCACTGTGAAGGGCCTGCTACGAAATTGCTTCTGGGTGCAAAGGCAAACGTTGGGCGCTTTCCTGTTCGGCCCGCAGTTTGATCCTGGACGGCAATTACGCGGCGCCGATTTCAGCCGTAAGATTCTGACGGTCTTGTCATTCCCGGGATTGCTGGTGCTGATGCTTATACAGTTGCTGGTTCTGGCCCTCACCTGGATCGGCGTTGGCCTGGCCTGGCGCGCTCCGCGTGAAGCTGTTGCCGATCGTCAAAGCCCGATCGCTGTGCCTCTGCTGTTCGCCTTCCTGCTCCTTGTCGCGGCCGCAGGTCCGGAAGCGAGCGATCGGTTTCGGGTACCGGCGATGCCGGCTTTGGCGCTGCTCGCTGCGTACGGATGGTCGTCGAGCCTTAGGCGAATCAGGTCACGGGAATCTCAGGAAGGTGATGTTACATCCCGTCTTCTGTCCGATCACGCGAATATTTGACACTGGGCGCTGCTCGCGCGGTCGTCTTACTCGAACATCAGCACCGTGCGCGAGACCTCGCCCGCCTTCATCGCGCGAAACGCCTCGTTCACGTCTTCCAGCCGGCCGCGACGTGAGATCATATCGTCGAGATTCAGGCGGCCCTGCAGGTAGAAATCGATATAGCGCGGCATGTCGATGCGGAAGCGGTTCGAGCCCATCAGCGAGCCCTGGATGCGCCGTTCGGTGAGCAGCGCCGGGCCGTCGATCTCGACCTTTTGTCCGACCGGGATCATTCCGATCACAGTCGCGGTCCCGCCTGGCGCCAGCGCGTTGAAGCATTGTTCGGCCGCCTTCTTGAGGCCGATCGCCTCGAACGCATAATCGACGCCGCCGTCGGTAAGGTTCCGGACGGCTTCCACCGGATCGCCCGACGACGCATCGACCGTGTGCGTCGCCCCGAAGCGCCGCGCGGTGGCGAGCTTGTGCTCGAACATATCCACGGCGATGATCATGCCGGCGCCGGCGATGCGCGCGCCCTGGATCACGGAAAGCCCGATGCCGCCGGCGCCGAACACCGCGACGGTCGAGCCCGGCTCAATCTTCGCCGTGTTGAGCGCGGCGCCGACACCCGTCGTCACGCCGCATCCGATGAGCGCCGCGCGATCGAGCGGCATGTCTTCGCGAATCTTCACCAGCGCGTTCTCGTGCACCAGCATCTTCTCGGCGTAGGTCGAGAGATCGCTGAACTGCCGGATGACGGCGCCGCCCCTGGAAAGGCGCGGCTTCTCACCCTTGGCGCGGCGGATCGCCGGCCGGTTGTCGCAGCGGTAAGGATGACCGGAGATGCATTGCTTGCAGCGCCCGCAAAACACCGACGGACACGAGATCACGTGGTCGCCGGGCTTGAGATAGCTGACCGCCGAACCGACCTTCTCGACGATGCCCGCGGCCTCGTGGCCGAGCACGGCGGGCGTGCGATGCGGCCACAGGCCCTCGACGAAATGCAGGTCGCTGTGGCACACGCCGGTTGCCACCGTGCGCACGAGCACCTCACGCTCGTACGGATCGTCGATTTCGATCTCCTCGATGCTGAGCGGCTGATGGGGTCCGTGGAAAATCGCGGCTTTCATCTGGTGTCGATCTCTCCTGCGCGCGCTATTCGAACATCAGGACGGTGCGCGCGACCTCGCCCGCCTTCATCGCGCGAAACGCCTCGTTGACGTCCTCGAGCTTTCCGCGGCGGGTGATCATGTCATCGAGATTCAGCCGTCCCTGCTTGTAGAACTCGACATACTTCAGCATATCGATACGGAAACGGTTCGAGCCCATGTTGGTGCCCTGGATCTTGCGCTCGGTGAGAAACTTGGGCCCGTCCAGCTCGACCTTCTGCCCGACCGGAATCATCCCGATGATCGTCGCCGTGCCGCCGGGCTTGATGCAATCAAAGCAGTCCTCGGCGAGCTTCTTGAGCCCTACCGCCTCGAATGCGTAATCGACCCCGCCGCTCACGCCCAGGCCGGCGACCACCGGTTCCGAAGGCTGACCCGGACTCGCCAGCTCGCGAATCGCCTTGACCGCGTCGGCATGCGAGGAATCGACCGTATGGGTCGCGCCCAGGCGGCGCGCGAGTGCGAGCTTGGCCTCGAACTGATCGACAGCGATTATCATCCGCGCGCCGGCGATGCGCGCGCCCTGGATCGCGGCCAGCCCCACGCCACCGCATCCGAACACCGCCACGGTCGAACCGGGCTCGATGCGCGCGGTGTTGAGCACGGCGCCGACGCCGGTCGTGACGCCGCATCCGATGAGCGCGGCGCGATCGAGCGGCATGTCGCCTCCGATTTTCACCAGCGCATTCTCATGCACCAGCATCTTTTCGGCATAGGTCGAGAGGTCGGCAAACTGGCGCATCGGCTGGCCCTTGAGCGCCAGGCGCGGCTTCTCACCCTTGCGGCGCTGGGTCGCCGCGCGATTGGTGCATCGATTGGGATGGCCCGACATGCAGTCGTCGCAATAGCCGCAGAAAACGGACAGGCACGCGATCACATGATCGCCCGGCTTGACGTAATCGACCGCGCGGCCGACTTTCTCGACGATGCCGGCCGCCTCATGGCCCAGCACGGCAGGCGCCGGAAATGAATAGTAGCCATCCACGAAATGCAGGTCGCTATGGCAGACACCGCTCGCGACCGTGCGCACCAGGACTTCGCGATCCTGCGGCTCGTCGATTTCCACTTCTTCGATGGATAATGGCTGCTTGGGCCCGTGAAATACGGCGGCTTTCATCGTGCGAATCCTCCCGGGCAGTTTCGCGCTGGCGCAAAGTCGCGATGCCGCTGGTAGAACATGGGGCCGCCGCCGATGTCAAGCCGGGAGAATCTTGCGCGTGGCGATCGAGATCAGATCTGGTTTTCGTACGGACGCGGCGCCCCGCCGAGGAAGGCGGCCAGCGTCACGTAGCAGATGAAGATCCAGTCTTCGGGCTTGGACGGCAGCCGCGGCGGCGGCTCGATGAGCAGCACCGTGAACGCGATCGCGAACACCAGCAGGTACAGTGCGATCGCGGGCAGCACGCTCGCCGCCAGCCGCACGATGAGTATCGCGGCGATCGCGATGGCGCCGAAGATGACCGGCACCTCCCGCGCCCACTGCGGCAGCGCATCCACGAAAGGCTGAAACATCCAAAGCCACTCGCGCATGAACATTTCGACCACGTTGCGCTCGAGTAGAAACCGGCCAACGGTGGCGCTCAGCAACACCACCAGGGCTGCGGTAAGCAGGGCCGCCGGCAGGGCCGGGTAGGCCAGTTCTTCGCCGACTTCGCGCGAGGCCATCGCTGTGTCGATGCGTATACTGCATGAATCGCAAATTAGTGTCCATAGAGACGTCTATCAGCGATATCACAACATAAATCGATACAGGTTGGTGCTGCACGATTCACGAGCAGACACAGCAATCGATTCGCTGTCAAGAATGACCATGCGGCGCGCACGCTACGCGCCTGCCGCCTGCGCACAACGGCGCGGCAAACGCGCGTGGCCCGGGACAAACGGCCGGGTTCAGCGATGCGCGAACTTGTTCTCGCAGTTGTTGCCGAAGGTGAAGGAGTAAAGAGAAAGCCCGGGGCCCGGTGCTTCCAGCTTCAGCAAGTGGCCGCCGAACTCGGGATTGTTGACGGCGTAATACATCCGTTTGGCGCCGAGTTCGATGTAGGTGCGGCCGTCGCCGGCCTCGCGCACGTCCACCCCGCGAGCTTGCTTCGCTATCGGCCTGCCGTCCTGCGTCAGGTAAAGCCGCCGCGGCGTGGACTCGTCCGAGCCGGCCACCAGATAAACCGATTTGGCGCGATAGTGCAGGACGAGCGAATCGCCCGGCGCTTTACCGGCAGTCACAGGACGCACGTACTCGGAAGACGCCAGCCAGCGCCCGTTGAGGGCGAAATCATCCAGCGGAACCTCGGCCGGCGCGGCGTACAGCGCTGCGCCGTTACGGCCCTCGCCGCCCTCGTTCGCTATATTCATGCTACGGGCGAAGCCGAGATAGGTCTCGGGCGTCGCGCGCATGCAGACGCCGCCGCCGAGTTCGACATTTTCGCCGGCGGGGATCCGGTAGCGCGCCTGATTGAAATTCAGCGCGGGATTGGCCTGCTTGAGCAATTGCTGGATCTTCTGTTCGAAATCGCCGTACTCGCCCTCGCCCACGTGCATGTACGCGACGTTGCCGTACTTGTCGATCAGATAGTCGGCGGGCCAGCCCTCGTTGTGGAATGCGTACCAGATCTTGTAGTCGCTATCTATCGCGATCGGAAATTCGAAGCCGAACCGGCGGGTCGCGTCGGCCACCAGCGACGCATTTTTGGCGAACTCGAATTCCGGCGTATGCACGCCCACAATCACCAGGCCAAGCGGCCGATACAGCGCATCCCAGCGGCGCAGGTAGGGAAACGTGCGGATGCAATTGATGCAGGTGTATTCCCAGAAATCGACCAGCACCACCTTGCCCCGCAGATCGCTGAGCTTGAACGGGGCGTGGTTGAGGCAGGGTTGGCAACTGAAATCGGGCGCCGGCGCGCCGACCCGCTCGATCGCGGCGCGCACTCCCGCGGCACGGCTCATCACGAGCATCGCCAGCGCGAGGATAGCGGCCGCCGCCCGCAGGAGCATCGTACGATAGCCGCGCGGGACCTTGGCGCCGAAGACCGTCACAGTAAGATTCAATTTCCTTCGCGGCGCAAAATCAACCGCAGGTAAATCTGCGCCCATCGGGATGTGCGGTCGAATCGCGGGTCCGGTTTCTCAGGGCCGCCTTGACTGTGCCGTCCAGCCTACCTACGTTTGAAGTAACGTTACGGCAAGGAGCGAAGTTCCGATGGCCAGCGAGCTCGTAAATCACGTCACCGACGCAAGTTTCGATCAGGAAGTCATAAAGTCCGACAAGGCGGTGCTAATCGATTTCTGGGCTCCATGGTGCGCGCCCTGCCGGGCAATCGCTCCGCTGATCGATGAACTGGCCAGCGAATACGCGGGCCGCCTGAAGGTGGTCAAAATCAACGTGGACGACAATCCGGAGACGCCCGCTCGTTACGGCGTGCGCGGCATTCCCAATCTGCTGATCATCAAGGGCGGACAAGTCAAGGAGCAAATCGTCGGCGCCGTGCCCAAGAGCCACCTGGTGCGCGCCGTCGATACCGCGCTCGCCTGACCGCTTCCAGCCAGGTATCTAAGGCGCCGCCGCGGACCCCGGCGCGGGTTCGGGCGGCGTCGCCTTGTGCGCATTCCAATAGCCGATCACCTGGGACTCGCGGCGGTAATATTCGGCGCGAATCTCGGACGGAATGAAACCCGCCAGATCATGCGTGTACTGGAGCACGCGCGGCGCGAGTTCGGAGTTGCGAAGCGCCGGCGTGTCGGCAGGCAGGGTCAGCGTCGCGGCCACGACCATCAGACCCGCGACCAGCGCCCCCAGCGCCGCGCCGATGACGGAGCCGCCCAGCCGGTCGGCCCAGCTCATGTGTACGGCGCGGATGAGCTCGGCCAGTTTGCCGCCCGCCCATGCGACCAGGATCATCACGCCTAGAAAGATGACCACGTAGCCGAGCGCATCGCCCGACGCCGCGCTGATGCCGAAGGTGCGCGCAAAATAAGCTCCGGCGGCGCGCGAGTAGATCGATGAGCAGTATGCCGCCGCGACCAGCGCGACCAGCGACGACGCGATCCGCAGGATGCCGCGCGCGTAGCCGTGAAGGGCGCTCAACCCGACGATCCCGAGTATCAGGTAGTCCAGCCCGTTCATCGCCGATTCGTCCTGCGCCTCATCGGCGAACAACCTATCCGATCGAAGGGGCGCGAACGAGCCGTCCGGCCACGCGCCTCGCCGCGGCGCTCGCCTGCCCGCGGCAATCTGCTTAAATAGCGTCATGGCCTGGGTCTATATCGACGCGCTCGGCCGTCACGTGGGCGAGGAAGTGACGCTCAAGGGATGGCTCTATAATCGCCGCTCGAGCGGCAAGATCCATTTTCTGCTGCTGCGCGACGGCACCGGGGTGTGCCAGTGCGTCGCGCTGCTGAACGAGATCGGCGCGGAGGCGTTCGCCGCAGCCGATCACCTCGGGCAGGAGACCTCGCTCGAGGTGACCGGCATGGTGCGCGAAGAGCGGCGCGCGCCCGGCGGTTTCGAGCTGTCGGTCAAGCGCTTCAGCGTCTATGCGCCATCCACCGACTATCCAATCACCCCGAAAGAGCATGGCGTCGCGTTCCTGCTCGATCTGCGTCATCTCTGGGTGCGCTCGGCGCGCCAGCATGCGGTGCTGCGCGTGCGCGACGAGGTGTGCGCGGCCGCCCGCCAGTTCTTTTACGATCGCGGCTTCGTGCTGTTCGATTCGCCCATCCTGACCCCGACCTCATGCGAGGGCACGACCAATCTTTTCGAACTCGACTACTTCGGAGAGCGCAAGGCCTACCTGACACAGAGCGGGCAGCTTTACGTCGAGGCGGGCGCGCTCGCGTTCGGCAAGGTTTACTGCTTCGGCCCCACCTTCCGCGCCGAAAAATCCAAAACCCGCCGGCATCTGACCGAATTCTGGATGGTCGAGCCGGAGGTCGCCTTTTTTACCCTGGCCGAGGACATGCAGCTTGCGGAAGACTTTGTGAGCCACATCGTGCGGCGCGTGCTCGAACGGCGCGCCGGCGACCTGGCGAAGCTCGAACGCGACCTCAAGCCCCTAGAGCGTGCCGCCGAGACGCCCTACCCTCGGATCACCTACGACGAGGCAATCGAGCGGCTCAAGGCCAAGGGCATGGCGGTAAAGTGGGGCGACGACCTCGGCGGCGACGAGGAAACGGCGCTCTCCGAGCAGTTCGACCGCCCGGTGATGGTTCATCGCTACCCGGCCGAGTGCAAGGCCTTCTACATGAAGCGCGACCCCGAGCGCCCGCAGGTCGCCCTGTGCGTGGATATGCTCGCGCCCGAGGGCTACGGCGAGATTGTCGGCGGCGGTCAGCGCGAGGACGACTACGAAACCCTGCGCGCCCGCATCGTCGAGCACGGCCTGCCGGTCGAGCCGCTCAACTGGTACCTGGACCTCCGCCGCCATGGCTCGGTGCCGCACGCGGGATTCGGAATGGGCATCGAGCGGATGGTCGCATGGCTGTGCGGGCTGCATCATATCCGCGAGACGATCCCGTTCCCGCGCATGATGGAGCGGCTCGAACCGTAAAAAAATCAGCGCGCCGTGCTTGACAGGCGCGGCGAGGGGCCGCGATGGATTCGTCGGTTTAATTCACGCGTCGAGCGGCCCGCCCGTGCGCGCGCCCCGGCGCAGACGCGTATCGGCGGGCGGCGCGGTTCGCACGGAGTTCGGGAAACTCAATCCTCCCTTGCGCGCGGCGCTGTCGCGCGCCGCGTGCGGCAGGGTCGCGGCCTCGCGCCCGGGCAAGCGAGATTCATTAGCTGCTCTCATACATCGCGCCCGGGTGCGGGTCGCATCGCTCAAAGCGGCGCACGCGCGAGGCTTAATGTCAAGTTCGGTTTGCGCAACGATTTTTTTCCACCCTCGTTGCCCATCGCGCGTCCGCGCGCTAAACAGGTTTCTGTTCGGCGGAAATTTTGAACGGTTTGTCGCCGTACAGCCTGTAACAACGTACAGCCCTGCTTGGTTCCGCTTGGGTGAGCGCGATTGAACAGGGCGTAGCCGGTACCACGAGTCGCCGCTCGGCAGCGCAAGTGGAGTGGATGGCCGGAGGCGGTTGGGGAGAGTCGAACGGGCTGGTGGTGATGATGAAAAGGGCGTCGTCGCATGAGGCGATACGAAGTCGTCGCTCTTCCACTGGCGTTTTTCGGGACTCCCGTCGGGAGTGACCCTGTCCCGCTTCTGGCGCGGGCGCGGGTTCCCGGCAACTTATCGATTGCCCTCGGCGGCCGGCGCAAGCCCGGCCGGGCAAAGTCGTTCTTGGCCTCATTACCAGAAACAGATCGGTGGTGCGCAGCATGGGCGCGGTTGAGCTGCGCCCGGTCGCCGCACGTGTGTTGGCCGCTGTCAGAGCCGGACTTCCCGGCGCTCCAGTCGTAGGAGGTTCCTATCTTGCGTACCGGACCTTTCGGACGTAGAGACGCACACACCGCACGATTCATCGAAGGCTCATTGTGCTGCTTCCAGCGGCCGCCGTGCGGCGAGCCTGTGGAGCGCGAGCGGCTTTTCAGACACCGCGCTCGCGCAGCCGGAATTCGTCGCCCGCTGCGCGAGCGGCTGCCCAACTCCCTCCCAGCGCAATTCAAGTTCGCCCTGCCCATCAACCTGCGCGAGTTTCTCGCCGAGCAACTCGATGTGCCGCTGAGCGAGGCGCTCCGCATCGACGAGGACGGCGTCTTCACGCTCGACGGCGAAGCGGGCGAGGGTGCGCTTAGCCGCGTCGCCCGAGCGATCCGGCGCTACTCCACGCAACGCGCGCACGAACGATGGGAAGAGTGCGCCAGCGTGCTTCAGAGGCTCACCGACGAACTCGAATGGGCGCACAACTCGGGCGAGCAGCTCGTTCTATGCCTCGGTTGCGCCACGTTGGAACTGAGCGGCGACGCCGTCGCGCGCCATCGCCGCCGCGGATGCGTCGCCGTGGAGCTGAGCGCGACCACCGCCTGCCCGATCGAAGAATCGCAGGGCTTGCCGGAAATGCTGCGGCACGTGATTGAGGGCTTCAGGCTGGGACGCGCGGCGCTGGGGCTCACGCATTACGATCTCGACTGCTATGTGGCGCGAGGGCAGGTCATTTTTACCTGGCGTCCGCTGACGAAGTAGCGCGAGTCGCAGCCTTCGACGACCTGCGCCCCGCGCAGGCACACGAACCCCGCGGCGCGGGAGCGAACCGCGGCCGGAGGAGGGTAACCGGCTTTCAGGAGCGCTTAGAGGGCGGAGGCGCGGCGGCGGCGTTGTTCTTTGCGGCGGCGACGTTGGGCTTCCGAGCGCTTGCGTTTGCGACGGACACTGGGCTTTTCGTAAAAAGCCCGCTTCTTCATCTCCTTGAACACTCCCTCCTTGGCGAGCTTGCGCTTGAGCACGCGCATCGCCTGGTCGAGAGAGCCTTCAACTCTGATTTCCATAAACCTCCATATATGCCTGAGAGCAAGACTTTCGAGCTTAGGTTCGCTCCCCGGACCTGTCAACCGCGCCCGCTCATACCGCACAGCGCATCGGAGCGGAAGGGCAGCCGATTCGTCCGGACCACGCCTCCATCGTCGATTCCCAATCCGCTAACGGGCGCGCGTCGGGTGTGTAAACGTCCCTGCGCTCTGCTACAGGATAGGCCAACTCCCGTCCGCAGGCATGCCGAAGCAAAGCGGCAGCGGAGCGGACGGCACGGCGGCAGAAAAAATTCGCCGGATGCGTGCAATTCACTGGAAGAGGCAACGTCGATGGATCTGGGTCTGCAGAAAAAGGTTGTGATGATCTCCGGCGCAAGCCGCGGACTGGGACGCGCGATGGCCGAGGCGATGGGCGCCGAGGGAGCGCGGCTCGCGCTGTGCGCGCGCGGCGCCGAGGCACTCGAGCGCGCGGCCTCGGAATTGCGCGCCCGGGGATACGAGGTCGATGCGCAGCCGATTGACATCGCGGACGCCGCGGCGTGTGAACAATGGGTCGCGGGCGTTGCCGCGCGGATGGGCGGCGTGGACATTCTGGTCAACAATGCAGGCGGCGCGCGCCTGGGGCTGCTCAAGGACCTCGACGAGGCCGCATGGCAGTCAGCCTTTCAGCTCAACTTTTTCTCGGCAGTGCGCCTCGCCCGCGCCTGCGCGCCGCTTATGGAGCAGCGGGGCGGCGGCGCAATCGTCAATATCAGCTCAATCTACGGACGCGAAGCCGGCGGTCCAATCACGTACAACGCATCGAAGGCGGCGATGATCTCGTTCACCAAGACGCTCTCGCGCGAGCTCGCACCCAAGGGCATCCGCGTCAACACGGTCGCCCCGGGTTCGATCCTTTACCCCGGGGGCAATTGGGAGAAAGCCTTCAAGGCCAATCCGGCCTTCGAGAAGGACTTCATCAGCCACGACTTTCCCGCCGGCCGGCTGGGCCGGCCGGAGGAAGTTGCCTATGCCGTGGTATGTCTCGCCTCGCCCCGCGCGAGCTGGATAACCGGCGCGTGCCTGCCGGTGGACGGCGCACAAGGACGTTCGCTGATCTGAAAAGCGCCGGCGGTCGACGGCGGCGCTAGCGGGCGCATGCTCAGGCGAGCGCGCAATGCAGCGTGTGCGCGGTCGCGGACTCGACGCGCACCGTTACCATATCGCGGGCATGGATCTCCTCGATGCCCGGAAAAACCGCCGTCTTGAACTGCGGCGTCTTGCCCGCAAGCTTGTTCTCTCCGCGCCGTGCGGGACCCTCGACCAGGACGGGGAAGCACCGGCCGACGAGCCTGCGATTGCGCTCGAGCGAAATACGCTCCTGGAGCGCGATAACCTCCGCGAGCCGCCTTCCTTTTTCCTGCTCACTCACCGTGTCGCCCAGCTTGAATGCGCGGGTGTTCTCGCGCAGCGAATACTTGAACGTGAAGGCAGCATCATAACCCACCGCTTCCATCAGTCCGAGCGTGGCGCGGAAGTCCGCCTCTTCCTCGCCATGAAAGCCGACGATGATATCCGTGGTCAGCGCGAGGTCCGGAATCGCCGCACGCAGCCGCTCGACCAGCCGCATGTATTCGTCCACCATATATCCGCGCTCCATCGCCGCCAGGACGCGATCCGAGCCCGATTGCACCGGCAGATGCAGCGAGGGCTGGACCTTGGCTTCGGAAGCCATCGCCTCGATAACCGCGTCGCTCATGTCCGAGGGATGGGGCGAGGTGAAACGCACGCGCTCGATCCCGTCGACGGCCGCGACCATGCGCAGCAGGCGGGCGAAATCAACTTCGCCGAACCGATAGGCGTTGACCGTCTGACCGAGCAGCACGATCTCGCGCACGCCGTCGGCGGCCAGCGCACGCACATCGGCGACAATCGCCTCGGGCGGCACGCTGCGCTCGCGTCCGCGCACATAGGGCACGACGCAGAACGCGCAGAAGCGATCGCAGCCGCGCATCGCCGTGACGAACGCGCGCACGCCGCCGCCCTCGCGTGCGGGCGCGACATCCGCGTAGGTCTCGCCGCGATCGAGACGCACATCGACCGCCGGGTCGAAGTGCGATCGTCCGAGCAGGTCGGGCAGGCGGCGATAGCTGTCCGGCCCAGCCACGAGGTCGAGCCATGGCGCCTTCTCGACCAGCGCGGCGCGATTGTGCTGCGCCATGCATCCGAGCAATCCCAGACGCAACTCGGGGCGCATGGATTTGAGGCGCGCAAGGTCGCCCAGGCGCTGAAGGACCCGTTCCTCGGCATGCTCGCGAATCGCGCAGGTGTTGAGCAGGATCACGTCGGCTTCTTCGACGCGTGCGGCGGCGCCGTAGCCGGCGCGGCGGAGGATGCCGCCGATCAGCTCGGAATCGGCGATATTCATCTGGCAGCCGTAGGTCTCGATAAAGACCCGCTGCGGCCGGCGCTCGTGAGATGCGATCGTATCCATCGTCATCGCCGAGAATATCAGGCCCGGGCGCGCAATGTCATCGATGCGGATTCACGGGCAGGCGCTGCGCGGGGTTGAAAGCCGTATTAGGATGGAACCGAACGGCCAGGGCTCGGAGTTCGTGACGATCAAGGACGCAACTTCCGCCTCGGACGCGGCGCTCAGCGCCGCATTTGCGCGGCGGCTGGCGACGGTCGATTGGCAGGCCGCCGGCCGCGATCTCGACGAGCGCGGCTATACGACCATCCCGCGGCTGCTCTCGCATCCGCGATGCGCCGAATTGCGCGCGATGTACGAGCAGCGCGAGCGTTTTCGTTCGCGCGTGGTGATGGAACGCGTGCGTTTCGGTCTCGGCGAGTACAAGTACTTCGCCTCGCCGCTGCCGCCGCTCGTCGCTGCGCTTCGCACGTCCATGTATCCGCATCTCGCGCCGATCGCCGAGCGCTGGCGCGGCGCGATGGGCCGCGACGGCATCGCTTATCCCGCCGACCTCCCGCGCTTCCTCGAAGTGTGCCGGCGCGCCGGCCAGACCAAGCCGACGCCACTCCTGCTCCGCTACGAGGCCGGGGGCTACAACTGCCTTCACCAGGATCTTTATGGTGAGGTCGCGTTTCCCATCCAGCTGACGTGCCTGTTGAGCCGCCCAGGTGTCGATTTCAGCGGCGGCGAATTTCTACTGGTCGAGAATCGGCCGCGCGCGCAGAGCCGCGGCGAGGCCGTCGCGCTTGCCGAGGGCGACGCAATCGTATTTGCGACCAGCGAACGCCCGATCCCCGGCAGCCGGGGATATTACCGGGTGACCATGCGGCACGGCGTAAGCCGCGTGCGCGAGGGGCGGCGGATGAGCCTGGGGGTGATATTCCACGACGCCCGATGATGCGCCGGGCCGCAGCCGCCGTGCGCGCGGCGCTCGGATCGGGGCGCTCTGTTGTTGCCGCTTCGCGGGCGCTCTGCTTATTTTAATGATTGATGAACGGCGCAAGAGATCAGCGCAGGCCGTCGTTCGAGCGGATGGAGGCGTCGCTGCTCGCGTGTCCCAAATGCAAACGCGCGGTCCAGGTGCGCAAGCGGCTCCTGCTCATCCTGCCCGAGGGCGACAAATACGAGTACCTGTGCCCTCACTGCGGGTCGACCTGCGGCAGCACGATCCAACAGGAAGAGAAGCGCACGATTAACTGAACCCACCCCGGGGCGCGGGCGGATCGACGACTTGGATAGCGCCGACCCGCCGTGCCGTCAATCGGACACGCGGCGGCGTCTAGTTCATGCCCTGTCCCGACGTGGGTTCGATGATGTAAATCACGCGCTTCTCGGTCGGCGTGCGATAGGGATAGGAATCGACGCCCATATACTTCTTCGCCAGGGAATCGATATGGGCGTCCGCGCCCTGCTCGGTTTCCTTCACCACCTTGCCGCGCACCTGCACGTAGCGGTACGGGTTGTCGGGGTCGCTGATCGAGAGCGCGACGCGCGAACCGACCTTGAGGTTGCGATCCTTGACGCGGCCGCGGGCCGTGTTTACGCGGATCTTGCCGTCGGTCAGATCGAACCACACCGGCGTCACCTGAGGCGAACCGTCTTTCATCAGCGTCGCCAGATGCGCGAAGGATTTTTTGTTGGGGGCGAGAAGATCGAGATACTTCTCCGGAATTGCTGCCATGGCTTCCTCGTAGTGATGTTGAAATTGAACCGGGGAACGACGCCGTCAGCATAGCATCATGCACGCGCTTGTCGATAATCGCGCTCCCGCAGCGAGTCTCGAGCTGCGCAGGCGAAATCGAATCCGGTCCGCGTGGAACGGCTGATGGAAGTAATGGCGAGTATTAGCCGATATGGGCGACTTTTGACCCGCTCGGCATCGGGATCGATCCAATGAAATTGACTCCATGAATTGTATTGGCTATGAGCGAAGCTTAGACTGTCCGGCTGTGCAGCCGTCGGCTGCCTTCGGGAGGTGGTGCAATGGCGCTTTTCAACAAGGAACCGGAAAAGAACGTTCGCTCCGATTCGCCGATGCGGCCGACGACCGGCCAGGCGGTTCCGGTGCCGCCGCCCGCCCCGGCACCCGAGCCCCGGATTGCTCAACCGCCGCGCTCGGCCGCGGCCGCTCCTTTGGAAGCGCGCGCCTATCTCGACCAGGGCTCGAAAATCAGCGGAAAGCTAAGCTTCGAAGGGCCAGCGCGCATCGACGGCCACGTCGACGGGGAAATTTCGGCCAAGGACAGCGTAATCATCGGCGAGAGCGCCACCGTCACCGCACAAATCAAGGCGGCCTCGATAATCGTGGCGGGCAAAGTCAGCGGCGATATCACGGCCAGCCAGCGCATCGAGATCCGTCCCTCCGCGCGCGTGGTCGGCAATCTCACCTCGCCGGTGCTGGTGGTGCATGAGGGCGCCGTATTCGAGGGCCATTGCGCGATGCAGCCGGAGAGCGCGCGCGAGGAGCGCAAGATAACCGTGCTGCCCAAGGACGACCGCATCGTGGCGCAAGCCGGAGGTCAAAAAGGCTAAGCCGCCCGGCACGGTCCTTCCGCTCCTGACGAACCCGCATCCGGCGCCGCGACGCGCCGGAGTTTAGCCGCAATCCATCCCGTACAGGGGAGACGTCGAAACATGCATATTCCGCCCGACTGGGGAATTTTCTTCGCCCTGATTGTGTCATTCCTCGTTTTCTGGTTTATATTCGATCGAATTTTTTTCGGCCCTTTCCTCAAGCTGCTCGGCGACCGCGAGAACAAGCTCAAGCACCTGAGCGCGCGCGCCGAGCAATTGCTCAAAGAGGAGAAAGCTGCTGGTCAGGAGCGCGAGCGCCAACTGACCGAGTTGCGGCGCGAGGCGCTCGCCGCGCGCGACGCCGAACGCCGCCGGGCCGAAGCGGAAGCTGCGCGGGCGATCGAGGAGGCCAAGGCCGAGGCCCATCGCAAGCTCGAGGCGGTGAGGAACGAGATCCAGAGCGAGCTGCGCGCGGGCGAGCGCGAACTCGAACGGCTAAGCCAGAGACTGGCGCTGGAGCTCGCGGCACGCGTGCTCGGTCGTCCGGTGGAAAATGGCGCTGCGGAGACTTCGAATAACTGACGTAGGACGATTTGAAAGCGGCGTGATCGAAATCAAGCGACATTACCTGGCGGCAGTACGGTTCCTGGCCCCTGGGCTGGGTGTATTACTGCTGCTGCCCGCGCGCGGCTGGTGCGCCGAAGGTGGCGGCGAGGCGGCGGATGGCTCATGGCTCTCGCTGCTTTTTTACGCGATTAACTTCGCCATCTTCGTATGGATCCTGGTGCGTTACGCGGGCGCGCCGGCGCGCAAGTTCTTCGCCGACCGCGCCGCCGGCATCAGGGAGACCTTTGCGCGCGCGGAGGCGACGTTCAAGGAAGCGCAGGAGCTGGCCAATCGCGCGAACCAACGCATGGCGCGGCTCGACGACGAAAAAAAGCAATTGCGCTCGGATCTGGATGCCGAAACCGCATACATCGCCGATCGCATCCGGGAGCTGGGGCGCGAGACGGCGCAGCGTATCGTGCGCGACACCGAGCTGACCGGCCGCGCGATCGCTGAAGCTGCGCAGCGCGAGGTCCGCGCACAGCTGGCCGCCGAGATCGGCCGGCTGGCAGGCGCGCTCGTCGCGCGCAACTTTACCGGCGACGACCAGGCGCGCCTGCTGCGCGATTTCGAGGTAAAACTCGCGCAAGAGGCTCGCCGATGAGAGGCTCCCGCGTTGCCAAACGTTACGCGCGGGCGCTGCTCGGACTGTCCGACGACCGCGCCCAGCTGGAAGCGTGGAGCGGCGAACTGGAACGGCTGGCGCGGATCGCCGATGCGCCGGAAATCGCGCTGCACCTCGGGTCGCCCGAGGTCTCGCACGAGGCGCGCATCGCCGCGATGGCGAAGATCGCGGAACGGCTTGAGCTCAGCTATCCGATCCGCTCGCTGGCCGTGGTCGTGGCGCGCCACGGCCGCATTGCCGATCTGATCGCGATTGCCGACGCTTACCAGGAGCAGCTCGATGCGCTGCTCGGGCGCGCGCGCGCGACCCTGACCTTCGCCCGCGAGCCCGCGCCCGAGGACACGGCCGCGGTAACGCGCGGATTGGAAGCGATGGCGCGCAAGGCGATTATTGCGACGGTGAAGGTCGACGAGAAGCTGCTCGGCGGCGTGGTGGCCGAGCTGGAGGGAAAAATCTATGACGGCAGCCTGGCAACGCGCTTGAGCGAGGCCGGGCGCCGGCTGGTGGGCTGAGGCGGCCCACAAACCAATACTGCCATGGCGGAAATCAGACCATCTGAAATCAGCGACATTCTGCGCAACGAGATCAAGGGCTTCGAGGGCTCAATCACGATTACCGAGACCGGCCGCGTGCTGTCCTGCGGCGACGGTATCGCGCGCATCTACGGCCTGCAGAATGCGGCGCTCGGCGAGCTGCTCGAGTTCCCGCACGGCATCTACGGCATGGTGCTCAACCTCGAGGAGGACAACGTCGGGGCCGCGCTGTTCGGCGAGCCGCAGGCGATCCGCGAGGGCGACGAGGTCAAGCGCACCAGCCGCATCGCCGAAGTTCCGGTGGGCGACGCGCTGCTCGGGCGGGTGGTCAACTCGCTCGGCCAGCCGATCGACGGCAAGGGCCCGATCAACGCGTCGGACCAGCGCCGTATCGAGATCAAGGCGCCCGGCATCATCCGCCGCCAGCCGGTCAAGGAGCCGCTGCAAACCGGCATCAAGGCGATTGACTCGATGCTGCAGATCGGGCGCGGCCAGCGCGAACTGATTATCGGCGACCGCCAGACCGGCAAGACCGCGATCGCGCTCGACGCGATCATCAATCAGCGCGGACAAAACGTCCAGTGCATCTACGTTGCGATCGGGCAGAAGCGCTCGACCGTCGCGCAGGTGGTGGACAAGCTCAACCGCTACGGCGCGATGGAATACACCACCGTGGTCGCGGCCACCGCTTCGGAAGCGGCTCCGCTGCAGTTCATCGCGCCTTACAGCGGATGCACGATGGGCGAGTATTTCCGCGATTCGGGCCGCCACGCGCTGCTGGTCTACGACGATCTTTCCAAGCATGCGCAGGCCTATCGCCAGCTCTCGCTGCTGCTGCGCCGCCCGCCAGGCCGCGAGGCGTACCCGGGCGACGTCTTCTACCTGCACTCGCGTCTGCTCGAGCGCGCGGCCAAGATGAGCGACGCCGACGGTGGCGGCTCGCTGACCGCGCTGCCGATCATCGAAACCCAGGCGGGCGACGTCTCGGCCTACGTGCCGACCAACGTCATCTCGATCACCGACGGCCAGATCGTGCTCGACGCCGACCTGTTCTACTCGGGCATCCGCCCGGCGGTAAACGTCGGACTTTCGGTCTCGCGCGTCGGCTTCTCGGCGGCAGTCAAGGCGATGAAGCAGGTGGGCGGCACGCTCAAGCTCGACCTCGCGCAATATCGCGAGATGGCGGCGTTCGCGCAGTTCGGTTCCGACCTCGACCAGGCCAGCCAGCGCCTGCTGCATCGCGGTGAGCGGCTGACCGAGATGCTCAAGCAGGGACAATACGAGCCGCTGCCGATCGAAAAGGAAGTGCTGATCATTTTCGCCGCCAATGAGGGTTACTTCGACAAGCTCGAGGTCGGGCAGATCAAGGCGTTCGAGCTCGGCCTGTACGCGTTCTTCGACTCGCGGCAGAAAACGACCCTCGAAGAAATCAAGACCAAGCGCGAACTGAGTGACGACTTGCGCAAGCGCCTGCGCGAGGCGATCGACCAGTACCAGCAGACCTTCTCTGCTTCCCAGGGCGCCGCGGCGCAGGAGAACGGCGCCGCCCGGGCCTAGCGGCGGCACTCGATAAGCCCGGATGGCGTCGCTCAAGGCAATTCGCCGGCGCATCTCGTCGGTCAGGTCCACCCAGCAGATTACGCGCGCGATGAAGCTGGTCGCGGCGGCGCGCCTGCGCCGCGCGCAGGAGGCGCTGCAGAACGCGAGCCCGTATCATCAGGCGCTGGTGCGCATCGCGGATTCGCTGTTCGCCACCGAACGGGCCGCGCTCGGCCCGGCCGAGAACGCCGCACCCACGTCGCTGCTCATCGTCATCGGCTCGGACCGGGGCCTGTGCGGCGGCTACAATACTAACGTGCTGCGCGCGGCGGAGCAGCAGGCGCGACGCGCCGAGAGCGACGGTAAAAAGGTGAGATTCTACGCCGTCGGACGCAAGGTGCTCGACCATCTGCGGCGCTCGGGCTGCGAAATCGCGCATCAGCGTATCAACAATCCGCGCCTGGCGACGTTCGGGCTCGCGCAGGATCTCGCCTCGCGCATGCTGGCCGACTATCGCTCGGGCGCGGTGAGCGAAGCCGGCCTGGTGTACAGCGAATTCCGCTCCGCACTCTCGCAGCGTCCCGCCTACGAACGGCTGCTTCCGGTAAGCGAGCCCAAGCCCGAGGAGGCGAGCGGGACGATGGCGGCGCCGGCCGATTACCTGGTCGAGCCGAGCCGCGCAGAACTGGTGCCGGTGGTGCTGCGCGGTTACCTCGAGGATTCGATTTTTCATGCGCTGCTCGAGGCCGAGGCGAGCGAGCAGGGCGCGCGCATGACCGCGATGGACAGCGCGACCAACAACGCCGCGGAAATGATCGAACGGCTGACGCTGGAGATGAACCGCGCGCGCCAGGCCTCGATCACCAAGGAACTGATGGACATAGTCGGCGGCGCCGAGGCGCTTACAGGATAAAGCGCGCGCCGCGATCGATGAATAGTGAATTCGGCAGGAAAATCGCAAAGCTATGAGTGACACAGCAACGGGCCGCATCAGCCAGGTTCTGGGCAACGTCGTCGACGTCGAGTTTCGCAATGGCTCACTGCCGTCGATCTTCAACGCGCTGCGCGTCTCGAATCCGGCGCTCGGCGAGCGCGAGGGCAACCTCGTGCTCGAGGTGGCGCAGCATCTCGGCGAAAATACCGTGCGCTGCATCGCGATGGACGCGACCGAAGGCCTCGTGCGCGGGATGCCGGTGAGCGACACCGGCAATCCGATCACCGTGCCGGTCGGCCCCGAGACGCTCGGCCGCCTCATCAACGTCATCGGCGAGCCGGTGGACGAGGGCGCCGCGCTCAAGTCGCCGCACCAGATGCCAATCCATCGCGATCCGCCGACCTTCGCCGACCAGGCGACCGAGGCCGAAATTCTCGAGACCGGGATCAAGGTGATCGACCTCATCTGCCCTTACGCGCGCGGCGGCAAGATCGGACTGTTCGGCGGCGCCGGCGTAGGCAAGACCGTCACCATCATGGAGCTCATCAACAACGTCGCCAAGCAGCACGGCGGCGTCTCGGTGTTTGCCGGAGTCGGCGAGCGCTCGCGCGAAGGCAACGACCTCTACCGCGAGCTGCAGGAATCGGGCGTGCTGTCGAAAACCGCACTGGTGTACGGGCAGATGAACGAGCCGCCGGGCGCGCGCGCCCGCGTCGCCCTGACCGGCGTGACCGTCGCCGAGTATTTCCGCGACGAGGAAGGCCGCGACGTGCTGTTCTTCGTCGACAACATCTTCCGCTTCGTGCAGGCGAACTCGGAGGTCTCGGCGCTGCTCGGACGCATGCCGAGCGCGGTCGGTTACCAGCCCACCCTCGGCACCGACCTTGGAGAACTCGAGGAACGCATCACCACCACCAAGAAGGGCGCCATCACCTCGGTGCAGGCGATCTTCGTGCCCGCCGACGACTACACCGATCCGGCGCCGGCGACCACCTTCACGCATCTTGACGCGACCACCGCGCTCGACCGCAAGATTTTCGAAAAGGGCATCTTTCCGGCGGTCGATCCGCTCGCCTCGACCTCGCGCATCCTCGATCCGCAGGTGGTCGGCCAGGAGCACTACGACGTCGCGCGCCGCGTGCAGCAGATCCTGCAGCGCTACAAGGATCTGCAGGACATCATCGCGATCCTCGGCATGGACGAACTCTCCGCCGACGACAAACTGGTGGTCGCCCGCGCGCGGCGCGTCGAGCGCTTTCTCTCGCAGGCGATGCACGTCGCGGAGCCGTTCACCAGCATCCCGGGCGCCTACGTGCCGCGCAAGGAGACCGTGCGCGGGTTCGCTGAAATTCTCGACGGCAAGTGCGACGATCTGCCGGAGCAGGCGTTCTACCTGGTCGGCACGATCGACGACGCGCGCGCCAAGGCCGAACGGCTGGCACGCGGCGAGGCGCGCTGACACGCGCTCGTCCTGAAGGCGGGAGCCGCGACGGGAAACATCGATGGCGACGACGTTCGCATTCAAGCTGGTCACACCCACCGGCGTGCTCTTCGACGGAGAGGTCGAGCAGGTGACCGCGGTCAATCCGCTGGGCGAATTCGGCGTGCTCGCGGAGCACGTCAACTACATCACCTCGCTCATCCCGGGCCTGATGACCATCCGCACGGCCGACGGGCAAACGGTTGATTACATGGTCACCGGTGGACTGGTCGAGGTTAAGGACGGCGCGATGACCGCGCTGGCACAGAGCGCGGAGCCGCCGGACCAGGTCACGCCGACCGACGACGACACCCTGCGCGAGGCCGAGGAACGGCTCGCATCGATGAGCGTCTTCGATGCGAATTACGAGGACGAAAAGCAGGCGGTGATGGTGCTGCGGGCGCGCCGCGACGTGGCTGAAGGCCGCCGCGTGCCGGCGCATCGAGACCGGAGCGATTCGCGCGCCGCACCCTCGTAGTTTCGTATCAGCGGCGCGCCGCATCGACCCTAACCGGACGGCGCATTCGCCACTCGCGCAAGCTCGCTGAAAAAATCGGGATAGGTCTTGGCGACACATCCCGGATTACGGATGCGAATCCCGGGGGCCTTCAGGCCGGTTACGGCAAAGGCCATCGCGATTCGATGATCTTCATATGTCTCGATCGCGGCCGGGCTGATTTGCGCAGGTTCGATCCTGATGCCGTCATCATACTCCTGCACCCCTGCGCCGAGGCGGCGCAACTCGGAGGCAAGCGCGTGAAGACGATCGCTCTCGTGATGACGGATGAAGCCCACGCCGCGAATGCGCGTGGGCGATGAGCACAACGGTGCGATCGCGGCGAGGGTCGGCACCAGGTCCGGCATCGAGTCCATCGCGACATCCAGACCCGCAAGGCGTGCGCCGCTGCCGGTCACGCTGACGCCGTCGGCGCGCCATTCGATCCGCGCGCCCATCCGTTCGAGCAGCGCAAAAAATTCGACGTCGCCCTGGACCGAGTCCGCCCGGATTCCTTCGACCAGGATGCTGCCGCCCACGAGCGCCGCGGCCGCCGCAAAATAGCTCGCTCCCGAGGCGTCGGGCTCAATATTGAAACTTTCCTGCGCCGCGTAGTGCTGGCCGCCGGCAACGATGATCTCATCGGCGCTTGCCGTCGCTTCCGCGCCCCAGCGCCGCATCAGAGCAAGCGTCATCGCGATGTATGGGCGCGCAGCTTCGCCGCTCACGCGGAGCCTCAGCCCGCGCGGCCACAGCGGCGCAGGCATCAGCAAAGCCGAGACGAACTGCGATGAAATCGCGGCATCGATGCACACGGCGCCGCCCCTCACGCCGGTCTCGCCGATTTCGAGAATCACCGGCGGACATCCGTTCCCGCGCTCGGCGCGCGCGGAGACGCCGAGTTCCCGCAATGCGTCGAGCAATGGGCCCACCGGCCGCTCGCGCATGCGCTGATTGCCGTCGATGCGAAACCGGCCGCGCGCCAAGGTCAAGAGGCCCATCAGGAACCTCATCGCGGTGCCGGCGCCGCCTGCGTCCAGTTCCGCGCCGCTGCTCGGGACCGCTCCGCCGCGACCGCCGACGGCGATGCGCTCCGCGGCCTCATCGATCGAGATGTCAAATCCAAGCGTGCCGAGCGCGGCGGCCATCCGCCGCGTGTCGTCGTTGAGGCCAGCGTCGACCAGGACCGAGCGCCCGGCCGCCATCGCGGCCAGCAGCAGCGCGCGATTCGTAATGCTCTTCGAGCCTGGAACCCTGATCGAACCGATCAGAGCGTGCCCGGGCGGGACTATTTCGATTTCATTCACGGGTGGTCCTGAATTCGGAGCTTATGCGCGGCTGTAAAGGTGACTCAAGCTTCAGGTCTACGGTGCGAGAACGGAGCAAGTTTTTCGACGGTCATGGTCTACGTTAGGCACAGCATAGCAGCGTCCGGATCTTTCGATTGCTATGTCTAGACGCTTTGTTGACTACCATAGCCGATAAGCATATTGGGTATACGTTGCCTCGGCGCTGAGCGGGGGAGGGCCGCTGCGCGTCCATCCAGCAGCGGTAGGAGTGGAGATGCCCAGAATTGGGTCCGCAAGCGGGCCTGTCGCCAAAGGGGCGATCATCGCCGTAATCGCCGTCGTCGTGGCAATATTGCCGCACGCGACCGCGCGCGCCGCGAGCGAAGTATCGATCCTGAAGAGCAGTGTAAAGCCGTCGCCTTTTCCGCGGCCGGCTGAGCTCGAACCCAACATCGATTTCTGGGTCAAGGCGTTCACCTACTGGAGTGACCGCGACTTCATCATTCATGATCGCGACAACGTCGCGATCGTCTATCAGAAGTTTCACATGCCGGGCGAGGGCGATCCGACCGGTGAAGAGGTCGAGTGGGCGAACGCCTACCTGAAGGCGAAGTACAGCGACATCCTCAACCGCCTGGCCACGGGCCAGCCGCCGATCGGATATGACGAGCAGCGGGTCGCCGCGATGTTCAAGGGGCGACCCGTCTCGGCCTACGCCCGCGCGGCGGCGAACCTGCGCGTGCAGCAGGGACTCAGCGAGCACTTCCACGATGCGCTGCTGCGCAGCCGCTATTACCGGCCGCGCATGGAGGCGGTATTCGCCCGCGCCGGGCTGCCCACCGACCTAGTCGCGTTGGCGTCGGTGGAATCAGGGTTTTCGGCGCGCGTGCGGTCGAGCGCGGGCGCGCTCGGCATCTGGCAGTTCACCCGCTCGACCGGGCGCGAGTTCCTCAAGATTACCCGTTATCGGGACGACCGTCTGGATCCGGTGCGCTCAACCGAGGCGGCTGCGCAGTTGTTGCAATCGAACTACCAGGCGCTGGGAAGCTGGCCGCTGGCGATCACCGCTTACAACTATGGAACCGCCGGGATGGAACGCGCGGCCGCCGAATTCGGCAGCGACTACATGAAAATCATCCAGCACTACGACGGCGCGCATTTCGGTTTCGCGGTCAAGAACTACTACGCCGAGTTCCTCGCAGCCGACCAGGTCCAGCATTACCAGGACAAGTATTTTCCCGGAATCGAGAGCGAGGAGGCTCCGCCACCGCCGCCTTCCTCGCCAATCCTGCGCGTGATTCATCATTTCCGCGCGCGTCGGCACCGCAGTCACATCCGGCAGGTCTCGTACACGCACCGGCACACGGCTGCGAACCCGCCACGCCATCGGAACAGGTCCTGACCGTCGCGCCGCTGCGCTAAGCCGTGCGACCCGCACGGTCGACCGATAACGATCGCAGCTTCGATCGTCGGATGACGCCGCACGCCCGCGTCGCCGGCCCACCGCGCGCGCGCGCCGTTGCGCTCCGGCATCGGCCGCTCTGATATTCTATCTGGCGATGTCCGAAGCCGTGGCACTCGCGCCTGAAGTTCGAGATCTGGCGGACCGGCTTGTCCTGCTGCTCGGCGAGCCGGGACTTGGCGCGACCGCCGTTGAGGCGGTCGCGCGGCGCGCCCCTGACGAGCGGCTCGCCATCGCTGCGCTGCTCAAGCTGGCCGAGGAGACGCGGGCCGAATTGAGCGCGGCGCTCCAGGATGGAGCGCTAGCCGAGGATCTCGCGTTATGCCTAGGCGGCTCCGAAATTGTCGCCCAGGGGCTCAGCGCGATGGGTCCGCGATGGTTCGATTTCTTTCGCGACGCTCGCCGGGCCACGCTTGAATCGATCAACGGCGCGATCCGCTTCACCGCCCCGCCGACCGCCGACCGCGCGCAGGCCGCCCGCCAGCTCGGTGCGTTCAAACAGCGCGTGTTTCTGCAAATCGCGATCGCCGATCTGACGGGGCGGCTCGATGTGGCGGCGACGGCACGCGCGATGTCGCGGCTCGGCGACGAATGTATCGCGGCGGCGCTGGCCGGCGCGCGGCTCATCCTGGGCAACAAGGCTCCCGGCGGCGGCTTCTGCGTGCTCGCGATGGGGAAACTGGGGGCGCGCGAACTCAATCTAAGTTCCGACATCGACCTTATTTACGTGTACGACGGCGGCGATGCCGACACCGAAGCGGTGGCGCGGCTGGGCGAAACCCTCACCGATCTGCTTTCGAGCAATTGCTTTCGCGTGGACATGCGGCTGCGGCCGGGCGGCCGCAGCGCACCGCTGGTCGCGCCGTTCGCCGGCGCGCTCAGCTTTTATCAGAGCTTCGGCGAGACCTGGGAGCGCGCCGCGCTGTTGCGCGCTCGACCTGTGGCAGGCGCGCTCGAGGTCGGCGGACGGTTGCTCGGCGAGCTGAGCCATTTTGTGTTTCGCCGCTATCTCGACTTCGAGACCCTGCGCCAGTTGCGCGCGATGAAGCATCAGATCGAACGCGAGCTGCGCGCGCCGGACCTGGTCGCGCGCAATATCAAGCTCGGTTACGGCGGTATCCGCGAACTCGAGTTCATTGCCCAGGCGCTCATCCTGGTCTATGGCGGACGCGATCCGCGGCTGCGCACGGCCGAAACCCTGACCGCGCTCGAGCGCCTCGGCGCATTGGGCTACCTGAACAGCGGCCGCGCGCGCGAGCTGGCGGCTGCGTACCTCTTTTTGCGCGATGTGGAACACAAGCTGCAGGTCGTGGCGGCTTTGCAGACCCACGTGCTGCCGGCGAACGCGGCGGGACGGCGCGCGCTGGCGGCGCGCATGGGCCGCGGCAAGGACGATGCCGCGCTCGCGCGCTTCGAAGCCGAGCTGGCACAGCATCGCGCGCTGGTCGCGGCGCAGTTCCGCGAGATGCTGGGAGCGGCCGAAGATCGCGGCGGACGCACCACGTCCGAAGCGGCCGAGCGCGCCTGGGGTGTGGCGCTCGATCCGCGGCAGTCGTCGACGATGCTTGCGGCGATGGGCTTTTCGCGGCCGGAAGAAAGCGCGGCCCACCTGGCTGCGCTCGCGCGCGGCCCCGAGCAGACGCTCGCCGCGGCCGCGCCCCGCCGGCGCGAGCTGCTCGAGCATCTCGGTCCGCTGCTGCTGGACGAGATTCGTGAGCTTGCCGACCCCTGCCTGGCGTTGATGAATCTGGCCGCCTTCATCGCGGCGATCGGCGCGCGCAGCTCCTTTCTCGAGCTGCTCGAGCAGCATCCGGCGACGCGCCGCGTGGTGCTGAACCTGTTTGCCTCCAGCGCCTACCTTTCGACCATCTTCATCCGGCATCCGGACATGCTGGACACCCTGGTGCGCTCCGACCTGGCACGCCCGCGCCGCGCGCCGGAGGAGCTGGAGGAAGAGTTGCGCGCGCTGGTCGCGGCCAGTCCTGATTTCGAATCCCGGCTCGATGCGATTCGCGCCTTTCGCCATCAGGAGTTTCTGCGCATCGCGATCGCGGACCTGGCGGGCGATCTCGACGCCGATGCGGTGCAGACCGAACTGGGCCTGCTAGCCGAAACCGTGCTGCGGCGCGGGCTCGCGGTCGCGCGCGACGAGACCGCGGCGCGGATCAAGATCCCCGCGACGCTGGAAATGACGGTGCTCGCGCTGGGACGGCTGGGCGCGGCCGAAATGTCCTACAACTCCGACCTGGACCTGATTTTCGTCTATCATGACCGCGCCGAGGTGGCGGAGAGCAGCCGCGTCGCCGCCTCGACCATCGCGCAGAAGCTCATCGCCGTGCTCGAAGCGCGCACGCGCGAGGGCTACGTTTACCGGATCGATCTGCGCCTGCGCCCGTCGGGCAACGCGGGGCCGCTGGTAGCCTCGCTCGACGGGTTTCGCGAGTACCATCGCACTAATTCGTCGGCGGTATGGGAACGGCAGTCGCTGGTGCGCGCGCGCGCGATCGCGGGCGCGCCGGGGCTCGCCGCGAAAGTCGAAGCGGCACGCCGCGAATTCGTGTTCGGGCGGGGTCTCAGCCGCGATGAGGTGCGCGAAATTGCGGCGATGCGCACGCGCATCGAGCGCGAGCTCGGCGCCGACCTCCCCGGCCGCGTCAACATCAAACAGGGCTGCGGCGGACTGGTCGACGTCGAATTCCTGACGCAGATGATGGCGCTGCGCTACGGCCATGCGCATCCGAACCTGAGAACGCGCGCGACCCGCGAACTGATCCGCGAGATCGGACGGTGCGGTCTGCTGGAGCCGGACGCGGCCGCGCAGCTCGAGGCCGACTACCGCTTTCTCTCCCGGCTCGAGAACCGGTTGCGCATCGAAACCGATCAGGCGGCGTGGGCATTCGACACCGCGCCCGAGCGCCTAGGGCCGCTTGCCCGACGCATGGGCTATCGCGATGTGGACGGCACGGCGCGGCTGCTGGCCGAGGTCGAGGCCTGCCGCAATCGCATTCGCGCGACCTTCGATGACTGCTTCCGTCGCGAGCTCGCGCGCGACGGATGAACGCACAGCGCAGATCTAGAAATCAGCCCTTATCCCGGCGACGAAATTGACCGGGGGCGAGGGAAACCCGAGCGCCTCCTGGTAATGACGATCGAGCAGGTTCTGCACGCGCACGTAGAGCTGTTCGCTGCGCAGCTGGCGCCAGTGGAAGCCGGGATCGTAGGTCATGGTCAGATCGAAGCGATTGTAGGCGGCATTGTTCTGGATTGACGAGGTCAACGGGTCGAGATCGTCGCGGTCACCGACGAAATAGTAGGCGAGGTTTGCCGCAATCGCGTCTTTGGGACGCCAAAGCGTCTTGCGGGCGTAGGTCAAAAGCGCAAAGGCCGAATACTTGGGCACGCGCAGGGGCCGAATCTCGGGCGAGGAGGAGACGTGGGTTTCGTCGAGCACGGTCAAATTCCCGCTGAACGCGAGTTCGCGGGTCAATTGAAGCGCCGGCACGAATTCCACACCCTGCGTATCCACGCGGCCCGCGTTGGCCGCCTCGACGCATCCGGGGAACGTCGTGCACGGCTCGGCCACGATCAAACTGTGCACGCGGCGCGAAAAATAGGTCGCGGTGACCGATGCCCGTTCGCCGAAGGTCTTGGTCACTCCACCGTCGTATTCGCTCGAGATCTCAGGATTCAGATTGGGATTGCCGAAATCGGGGAAGTACAGCTCATTGAAGCTGGGCGCGCGGAAACCCTCGGCGTAACTGCCGCGCAACGTCACACCCCAGCGCCGCAGCGGCATCGCGACCGTCCATGATGGGCTCACCTCGGTCCCGAACTGGCTATTGCCGTCGACGCGCAGGCCGCCAGTCGCGAGTATCAGGCCGTCGAGCAGCCGACCCTCCTGCTCGAGATAGCCGGCATACTCCTGGCGGCGCGCATGGAACGCGATGAACGATTCCGTCGGCGGAGCAACGGTCTCGAACAATTCCGCGGACCGGACCCAGCGATCCTTGAAATCGAAGCCGAGAAGAGAGCGAAACCCCTGCGCCCACTGGTAATGCAATTCCATGTTGGTGCCGCGCGTCTCACCCGGGATGCGATCGCGTTGGAACGTCGGATTGGCTGGAAATGGCGTGTCGTTCAGCCTGACATCGTTGCGCACAAAATAGACGCTCATCCGGCCTTCCATGCGGTCGCTGAACCGATGCGTCGCGACGCCGTTGTAGAGCATGAATTCGTTGCGCTGATGAGCGTTGGGGTCGACCGGCGTTATGAAGTTGGAGAAGTTGACCAGGCTCACGTTGGATCGGATGTAACGCGCAAAGCCGGTGAATTTCGTGTCGGGACTCAGATGATAGTCCAGGCGCAGCACGCCGGAGAGGTTGTCGTAGCTCGCGTTGCGCGGTCGAAACGCCGTGGTCGAGTAATAGGAAAGTGCGCCCGAGTAGGCCAGCCTGCCCTCCGCACCGTCGAAGACCACGCCCTGGCGCTGGGTCGCGCGATTGCCGCCCTCGCTGTCGTAGCTCAGCTTGAACGGGCCGCTGCCCTCGCGCGTGATCAGGTTGACCACGCCGCCAATCGCCGAGGAGCCGTACAGCGCGCCGCCCGCGCCGCGCACAACCTCGATACGCGTCAGGTTGTCCGTGGTCAGGTTGGCGAAATCGAAGCCGCCGGTCGCGCCGCTGTTGACGTCAACTCCGTCAACGAGGATCAATGTCTCGGCCGAGCTGGAGCCGCGAATCGATACGTCGGTCTGGTTGCCGGCCGATCCGCTCTGCGTGACCTCGACCCCCGGAACCTGGCGCAGCACGTCGCCCGAATCGTGGATTTTCTGCTCCTGGATCTGATGCGACTCGACCACGCTCACGGTCGCGCCGACGCTCGCCAGCGCCTGCTTCATGCGCGTCGCCGTTACCACAAAGACCATCTTCGGCAGCCGCTTCAGCTGCGACTTTGCGGATCCGGCGGCGGGCTTCCTCTTTGATTTGTCGTGTCGTGAATGAGCCGGAGCCGACGCCTGCGCGCGCACATCGGGCGAGCGAGTCAGAATGCCTGCCGGGACCAGGACAGCCAGAACCAGAGCAACCGCGGTGAACCTTTTCATAGCCTCCCTCGAGCTATGCGTCGGCCTGCGCAGGCGGGCTGACTCAGGCGCTCGGGAAGCTCCCGCGGCTTAAGGGAGTTGCCAGTTGCCTAAGCCGCCCTCCCCGCGGAAGGCAGACGGCTTGATAGTCACCCGGCCGGTCTCCTGGCTTGGGGATCGTCCGCGGACCCGCCTTCCCGCTCGTCAGCGGTGGCATCGTGGGTCGTTGTCCCCCCGTACAGTTGCGGGGCAGCGCCGGACTTCAACCGGCTTCCCGTACACCGGGCGCAGAAGATTGATATGATTTTCGCGCCGACCAGTCAATCGACGCGCGCGCAAGGCGACGACGCGAAGGCCCGATTGCCGAGCACTGGCAAGGCAGGAAGATAAGTGCATGGGCGATGTGACGCTGATAACCGGAGGGGCGCGCAGCGGCAAAAGCGCGCATGCGCTCGCGCTCGCGCATCGGACCTCCGGCGCGCGGCGATTTTTTATCGCCACGGCCGAAGCGCTGGACGACGAGATGCGCGAGCGCATCGCGCATCACCGCGCGCATCGCTCACCCGATTTCGCGACCGTCGAGGAGCCGCGCGCGATTGCCGGCGCGATCGCCACCCTCGGCGGACGCGCTGACGTCGTGGTCCTCGATTGTCTGACGCTCTGGGTCTCGAACCTGATGGCGGATCGCAGCGATGCCGAGATTTTAAGCGAGGCGCGGGCGCTGGTCGCGGCGATGAGCGCAGCTCCCTTCGCAACCATCGTCGTGACGGACGAAGTGGGCGCGGGAATCGTGCCCGCACATCACTCGGCGCGGCGCTTTCGCGATCTGCTCGGATGGACCAACCAGGCAGTCGCGGCGGTCGCCGCATGCGTGATGCTGATGGTTGCGGGCATTCCGATTCGTGTCAAATAACCGCCATCGCGAGCAGCGCGGCAACTTCCACCAACTCGCCCGTCGCACCGAGCACATCGCCGGTCACGCCGCCGAGCCATCTCCGGTTAAGCGTGTGCGAGAGCGCTGTAATCAAAGCTGCCGCAACACACGCTCCGACTGTGCGCGATGAGAGCACGGGAATCACGGCCACCGCCGCGATTGCGGTCGCCAGCGCAAAATTGCGATCGCCATTCGAGGCGAGCAACGTCGTGCCCGCACCCTGGACCCGCAAATAATCGATTCTCCAGCCGGCGCCGACCATCGCCCAACGCGCCAGGCCGGGAGCGAGCCATAGCGCCGCTGTGCGCCGCGCGATGTCCATCCCGGCGAGCGCCGCGAGCGCGAGCGCGAGAAAAAAGAAAATCGCGATCGCGCCGAAGCTGCCGATACGGCTGTCGCGCATGACCTCGAGGGCGCGATTCCGGTCCCTTCCAGCGCCCAGCGCATCGGCGGTATCGGCGAGCGCGTCGAGATGGACTGCGCCTGTCAGTACGACCAGCGTCAGCAGGAGCAGCGCCGACGTCGGCCCGCCGCCGAACAACCGCGTCAGCAGCAGGTTTTCCGCCGCGAGCACCGCGCCGAGCGCGAACCCGACCAGCGGAAACCATCCGTAGGATCGCGCCAGCGTTCGGGACGACACTTGTTCGTGCGGCAGGATCGGCAGGATGGTCAAAAAGCCTGCCGCGAGACGAATTTCCGCCAGCATCCCGGCGATCGCGTTGTTCGGAGCAAGCGCGCGGCGTTCGCTCATTCAAGCTTCTCCGACACGCCGGCGCTGGTGAAAGTCGCCATTTCGCGAAACAGCGCGAGCGCCGATTCGACAACGTTCATGGCGAGTGCGGCGCCGCTGCCTTCTCCCAAGCGCATCTCGAGGTCGACGATCGGCTTCACGCCCAGGCGCTCGAGCACCAGCCCGTGGCCGCCTTCGGACGAGCGATGTCCAAAGAACAGGTGTGCGAACAGCCCGGGGCTGAGGCGCTCGGCGACGACCGCGGCCGCGGTCGCAATAAAACCGTCGACCACGACCGGAACTGTGAACGCGGCGCCGCCGAGACATGCCCCGGCCATCGCCGCGATCTCGAAACCGCCCAGCGCGGCGAGCGTGGCCAGCGGATCGGCGAGACTCGCGCGATGGAGCGCGAGCGCGCGCTCGATGACCTCGACCTTGCGGCGCAGCCCGGCATCGTCGACGCCGGCGCCGCGGCCGGCGATCGTCGCAGGCGACAATCCAGTCAAGGCCGACAACAGGGCCGCTGCCGAGGTGCTGTTGGCGATGCCCATCTCGCCGATTCCGAGCAGGGTCGCGCCGGATGCAATCGCTTCGCGCGCGACATTCAGTCCCGCTTCGAGCGCCGCCTCGGCCTGCGCGAGGCTCATGGCTTTTTCCGCGGCAAAGTTGCGCGTGCCCGGAGCGATCCTGCGGTAAAGAACGCCGGGTATCGGACAGCCGCTCGTATCCGTCACAACGCCGACATCGGCGATCAGCAGGCGATAGCTCAAGCGGCGCGCAAGCACACTTATCGCGGCGCCTCCGCCCGCGATATTGCGCAGCATCTCGACCGTGACCGCCTGCGGATAGGCGCTGACGCCTTCCCGGGCAACTCCGTGATCCGCGACGAAGACGCAGACCGCACCCGCATTCATTCGCGCCTCGGGATCCCGCCGGATCGCCGCGTAGCGGCGAACAATTTCCTCCAGCCGGCCGAGGCTGCCGCGCGGCTTCGTCAGCGAATCGAGCCGCAGTCCGGCCTGCGCCGCGCAGGCGTCGTCAGGCGGTTGAATCCCCGCAAGTGCTTCCTTGAGCAAATTCATCTGTTCATCCAGGCAAACCAACGGTTCAGTCAAAGTAGACGCGCACTGCCGCGATCAGGCGCTTGTTGGCTTCGTGATCGCGGATCGCGACCCGATACATGGCCGGTGCGCATCCCGGCAGCTCGCGCAAATCGCGCACGGCAATCCCTTGCCCAAGCATGTGCTCGGCGAAGGTAACCGGCCGCTGAAGCTCGGACACTTCGAGCATCAGAAAATTTGCGCACGAGGAGAATACGCGCAGGCCCTCGACCGAAGCGAGAGCATCGGTCATGTACGCGCGCTCGCTTTCGATGAGGCGTCGGCTTTGAGCGACAAACTCCGCCTCGGTTTCGAGACATGCGAGCGCCACTCGCTCGGCCACGATATTAACCGACCAGGGCTCCTGCGCCTCGCGCAACCGGTGCGCGCTCTCGCTGCCGGCGACCAGGTAACCGAGCCGAAGGCCCGCAATCGCGAAAATCTTGGTCAGCGAGCGGAGCACCATGAGATGCGAATTCTCCGCGATGAGAGGAATCGCCGAATGTTCCTCGCCGGCGAAATCCATGAACGCCTCGTCGAACACACACCAGCATCGTCGGCTGCTGCACGCCGCGGCGATTTCAGCCGCGTCCGCGACCGGCAGCATCGCGCCGGTCGGGCTGTTGGGCCGTCCGATGAAAATCGCGTCGGCGCCTTCATCGATCGCGCGCAACACCTGATCCTTGTCAAGCGCAAACTCGCGCTCGCGCCGCGCGACGATCGGACGCGGCGGAGCACTCGCGATAACAAGGGCATTGGCGATTTCGCTGAAGGTCGGAATCGCGACAAAAGGCCGACGGGGACGCAGCGTTCGAGCGAGCAGATGGATGAGCTGCGTCGAGCCGTTGCCCGCAACGACCTGGTCCTGCGCGACGCCATGCCGGCGCGCGAGTTGCGCCGTGAGATCGTGCGCGTACGGATCCGGATAGCGGGCTATCGAAGCGGCCGCCGCATGATATGCGGCGAGCGCCACGGCCGTCGGACCCAGCGGATTGAGACTCGCGCTGAAATCCAGCACGCCCGGCGCCGCGGCGCCGCCGTGAGTTCGGTCAATTCCGATTTCCATGCCTGCGCGGATCTCTCCCGGCTTTCCCGGCGAGCGCCACGCTCTATCGTATGTCAACGCCGGCACAGTACGTAACGCGTGAGCGCGAGCGCGGCGAAGCAGATCGCGGTCGCTGCGCGCAGCAGTCGGCGCGCCGTGGCGATGTCGCCGACCGTCACCGCGCGCTCCGCCCGGCCAAGCCGCGCGCGATGCTCGGTCGCGCCCGCATAAACCGCATCGCCTCCCAGTTCGATCCCCAGCGCGCCGGCCATCGCCGCTTCGGGATAGCCGGCGTTGGGACTCGCGTGCTTGCGCGCGTCGGCGCGACACGCTCGCCATGCGGGACCTCTGCGTCTGAGTAACGCTGCGGCGGCCGCGATCAGGCAAAGCGCAGTCAAGCGTGCGGGCACGAGATTGGCGGCATCGTCGAGCCGCGCCGCGATGCGCCCAAAGTGGAGATAGCGCCGGTCGCGATAACCAATCATCGAGTCGAGGGTATTGATCGCCTTGTACGCGAGCGCGGCAACCGGCCCGCCGAGAAAAAGAAAGAACATCGGCGCGATAACACCGTCGGAACAATTCTCGGCGACCGATTCCACTGTTGCCCGGACCATCGCGTCGCGATCGAGCACAACCGGATCGCGCCCGACGAGAGCCGGCATCCCCGCACGCGCCAGGTCGTCGCAGCCTGCGGCCAGCGCCTGTTCCACCGAGCCGGCTGCGGCATCGAGTCCCCTCAGCGCGAGCGTTGTCCAAGCGAGCAATACGGCAACGGCGAGGCCAAGCCACCGCGCAACTGCCGCGCAACTCGCAATTGCGATCCATGCGGCGAGCGCCGTTGCCGTCACCACCACGATGCTGAGCAGCGCGCCGCGCCGGAAATCCGCACGCGGCCTGCCGCAACGGAGCCGACGCTCGCCCAGCGTCACGACGCGCCCGATGATACGCACCGGATGCGGCAGCCAAGCCGGATCTCCGAGGGCAAAATCGAGCGCGAGCGCCGCGAGGATCGCCACGGTCGGCAGATAAACGCCGGTTCGCATGGCCGAACGCGTTCAGCGCGCGCGCGCGATCGCTTGTCTGCAACTTGCGAGTGCGGCGCGGCCGATCAGCTCGCCCGCAAGCGTATGCATGCCGCACCAACGCTCGGTGCGCTCGCCTGGCCCGCGCGCCCGCGCGGGCGCGGCGACCGCGATGCAGTCCGTACCGGTGCCGGTCGCCGGCGCGCCCGATTGCACGCTCGCGATGCCGGCCTCGAGCACCGCGAGCGTGCGGGCCTCGGCAGCGAGCGCCGCCGCCTCGACCATCGCCGGAGCCGCAAGCGGCCGATCGATCATGACGATCAGATTGATCGTGCCAGGACGCGCCGCGAACGGGCCGGCGCGGTCGCCCACGCGCAGCGCGTTCGAGAATCCCGCGGTGCACCATGCGCCAACGCCTACGCCGTCGCGCGCCGCCGTGGCATAGGCCACGCGCGCCACTTCCGCGCCGGTCATCAACGCGACCGTTCTTGCCGGATCGTGACCGGCGTTGCGGACGACGGCGGCGAGATAAGACCGCGGCGCGCGCATCGCGTCACGGTTATCAAGGTCGACCTGATGGTTCGCAAGCACCCGCACGATGCGCGCGCCCGCGCCGAGCGGCGCCCAACTGAGCACGCGGCACTCGCGCCGTGCAACGATCCAGAGCGTGCGATCGCCGACCCGCCATCGCCACGGCATCGCGCCAATATGCGGGCGCCGCGCCAGGCTGACGCTCAGGCCGCGGCCTTCCGCGCCGCGTCGAGCGCAGCCTCGAAATTGGGCTGATTGGCCACTTCCTTGACGTACTCGGCGTAGACCACCTTGTCGTTGCGGTCGAGCACGAATACCGCGCGTGCGAGCAGATGCAGCTCCTTGATCAGGGCGCCGTATTTCTGGCCGAACTCCGCCGCGCGCCAATCGCTGATCGTGGTTACCTTGTCCACGCCGGCCGCCCCGCACCAGCGCGCCTGAGCGAACGGCAGGTCCATCGAAATCGTCAGCACCTGCACGTCGCCCGGAAGTTTCGCGGCCTCCTCGTTGAAGCGGCGGGTTTCGGCGTCGCACACCGGTGTGTCGATCGACGGAATCGCGGCGATTATTTTTACCTTGCCCTTGAACTGATCCAGCGTAACCGGCGCCAGCCCTTTGCCCACGGCGGTGAAGCTGGGCGCCGATTGTCCCGGCTTGAGTTCCGGCCCGACCAGCGTCAGCGGATTGCCGCGCATCGTGACCGCACCTTTGCGTTCTTCAGCCATTATCGATCTCCCTTCGTTGCGGGCCGCAACTTGATGTCTGCGGCTCGAGGCTATGGTCCGTCCGGGCCGTCCGCCGCGAAGCGCCGGCGGCGCTCGTTCTCGATCCTGTCGGCCGTGTCTTTGTCGGGCGGCCGCGGCATGAATCCGCGCGTGTAATCGGTTTCCTCCCATCGCCGATCGTTCGCGTCCCACACGTACGGCAGAGTGACGATCGTGCCGGGCCGCTCGATCGTTTCGAACGCGCGCAATGCGTCGCCGATGATTGCGCGCTGGCCCTGCGGATCGTCGGGTCTGCCGGTCTGATGACCGAGCGGAAAATTGACGAATACCGCGCGCGGCGGATTGACGGCCTGCGTGATGTCATATGCCGAGGTCATGCACAGCGTCGGGATGCCGGCGGCTTCGACTTCGCGTGCGATCAGTCCAACGGACTGATGGCACACGGGTCAGGCGGGCACCAGGTAAAATGCCTCGACCGCGCGCGAGCGCAGCTCCTCGACGATTTTCGGCGCCAGTTCCTCGCGCACCTTGCGCGCCGAATAGATTCCGCCCATGAACGTGAACGCCGGGTCGCAAAGCTCTCCGATGCGCCCCGCGGCCTCGAACTCGCGCAGGCGCTCGAGCGGGAAGACGCAGTTCGGATCGCGCTCGGCGTCGCGCGTCGGATAACCGAAGTGCCAGATGCTCAGTTCGTCGCGGCGCGCATTCTTCGGAATCGCGCGATAGCTCGCATCCTCGCGATGGAACCGCGGCTGGTCGCGGTAGAGCACGCCCGCGGAACTCATCAGCGCGACTTTGCTCTTCGCCAACGGCTTTTTGAGCGCCATCCACGGCGGCGGCGTCTGGTTGACGACCCATCGATAGGGCGCGTAGGCGCTGTAGAGCTCACGCGTTCGAGGAATATAGGCGACAGGCATGGATAGCTCCTCGTTGGACTTGCGGCCCGGACGCTTTACGACGCGTCGGGCGGAAACATCATCTTACCCGTATGGAATTCACGGGCAACGAAATCGACGAAGCCGTGCCGTATCGGCCATTCGAGCCGGCTGTCCCGCCAATGGATACGGCCGTCGGGTCCCTCGAATTCCTGGGCGAGACTGACGGCCGCCATCGCCGCCCGCGCTCGCTCGAGATCGGCCGCGACGGCCGGAATCGCGAGCATGCGCTTTTCCCACTTCGCCAGCCGCGGATACTCGCTCATCCGCAAGCGCATCAGATGCGCCATCGGCACGTGGCAAATCGCGCCCAGGTCCGCGATCGAGAGCGCGTCGCCGCACAGGAACTCGCGCTCGTCAAGCTCGCGTTCCAGCCGCTCGAGCAGCGTTCCGAACTCCGCCCGTCCCGCATCCTGCATGGCCTTGGCCTCGGGCGCCGCCGGGCGCACCTTGCCCAGCAGGTAGCCGAACGCCGTGGCATCGAAGGCGCGGTCGCAGAGCTCGTCGATCGTGCGCATGCGCGCCCGTTCGAAGGCGTCGGCCGGGAACAGCGGCGGCCGCGGATAAGCATCCTCCAGGTACTCGCAGATGACGGTCGAATCGGCGATTGTGCGGCCGTCGTCCAGCACCAGCACCGGCACCTCGGCGCGTTCGCTTACCTCGCGCAGATCGGGCTTGCGATCGAGCGAGTAGCAGCGTTCGACCATCTCGCACGCGATCCCCTTCAGTTCCAGTGCCATGCGCACCTTGCGCGCATACGGACTTGTGGCGAACGTGAACAGCTTCAACGCGCGCTCAGGCCTCCATCGACGATAAGTTCCGTACCCGTGATATACGACGCATCATCCGAGAGCAGGAACACGATCGCTTTCGCGATCTCCCACGGCGTGCCCTGGCGGCGCATCGGGATCCGCGGCGCGACGCGTTCCTCGCGATCGCCCACCAGCCGCCGCACCATCGAAGAGTTGATCAGCCCCGGCAGAATCGTGTTGACGCGGATATTGTCGCGCGCATGGGTGACCGCGACCGAGCGCGTCAGCCCGAGCAGCGCGGCCTTGGTGGTTTCGTAAGGCAGACCGGAGCCGCTGCGCAGCGCGGCGAGCGACGAGACGTTGACGATCGCACCGCCGCCCGCCTTTGCGATTTCGGGCACCGCGTACTTCAGCATCAGAAATTGGCCGCGCACGTTGACGTCGGCCATCGTGTCGAACTGCTCGGTCGTGGTCGCGAGCAAGCGCCCGCCGATCGCGATACCGACGTTGTTGACCAGCAGATTCAACTTGCCGAAGGCGCGCACCGCGGCTTCGCACGCGTGCCGGCAGTCGTCCTCGCGCGAGACGTCTGCGGCAATGGAATCAGCGCGTCCGCCTTCGGCGCGAATCGCGGCGGCGGTTTCACCAGCCAGCGCTTCCGAGCGGTCGGCAACCATCACCGCGGCGCCTTCGCGCGCGCACATGATCGCCGTCGCCCGGCCGTTGCCGATCGAAAGCGTTTCGCCCTTGTTGGGCGGACCGTCGGCGCCGCCGCCGACAATCAGCGCGACTTTTCCATCAAGCCGTCCCATCGGAGAGGACCTCCGCCACGTACATCGCCGGCCCGGATGCGCCGATGCGCTCAGGCGCCGAGCTTGCGCTTGATCGCCGCATAGCCGTCGAGCAGCGGCAGCACCTTGTCGGCCGGCGCCGGCGGCAGGCCGAAAATGATTTCATGAAAGCCGATGTCGACGAGCTTCTTGATCTCTTCTTCGCGCGGCGGAGCGCCGAAAACCGTCAGCTTCAACGATTCGAAGCGGCGTCCGGCGCGCGCGGCGGCCTCGCGCAGTTGTTTGACACCATCGGCGAGCGTGTGATTGCGCCGGTAGATCGGCATCCATCCGTCGCAGTAATCGACCACCCGCTCGAAGCATCGTTTGGCTTCCGAGCCGAGCAGAATCGGCGGACCACCCTGCTGCACCGGCTTCGGAAACGCCCACATCGGCGGAAAATTCACGAATTCGCCGTGAAACTCGGCCGGGTCCTTCGTCCAGATCGCGCGCATGGCCAGGATGCGTTCGCGCAGAAGCGCCCAGCGCCGGCGAAAGTCGGTGCCGTGATCCTCCATCTCCTCGGCATTCCATCCGCCGCCGATGCCGAAGTTGAAGCGCCCGCCCGAAATCAAATCGAGCGACGCGCATTCCTTGGCGAGCACGATCGGGTCGCGTTCGATCACCAGGCACACTCCCGTGCCCAGCCTGATCCGCTTCGTCGCACCGGCCGCCACCCCCAATGCCACAAACGGGTCGTGCGTGTGCCAATACTCCTGCGGCAGATCGCCGCCGCCGGGCCATGGGCTGCGCCGGCTGGTCGGGATGTGCGTATGCTCGGGAAAGTAGAGCGAGTCCAGGCCGCGCTCCTCGACCGCGCGCGCCAGTTCGATCGGTTGGATCGCATAGTCGGTCGGAAACATCATCGCGCCGAAATCGATGGACATCGAGACCTCCGTCTGCGGGTGGATGGATGGGCCGGCCAGCCGGCGATATTTCACCGCATATCACGACCGGGGGTTTTGCCCAAGGAACATCGAATATTCGCGGCTTGCCACGATCTCCGGTTGCTCGATACAACAAGACAGGCCTTCACTTCGCGCGAGGGAGGGACTTCCTTCGATGACATACGACCTGATCATCAAAAACGGCACCGTGGTTGATGGCACAGGTGCGCCGCGCCAGCGCGCCGACGTCGCAATCAAGAACGGAACGATCGCGGAGATCGGCAAAATCGCCGGCGGCGCACAGCGTACCATCGACGCCGACGAACTCATCGTCGCGCCGGGCTTCATCGATCCGCATACGCACTACGATGCGCAGATCTGCTGGGATCCCCTGCTCACCTGCACGTCATGGCATGGCGTTACGTCGGTCGTGATGGGCAACTGCGGCGTCGGTATCGCGCCGTGCAAACCCGAGGTGCACGAGGTCGCGGCCTGGGACCTGGTCAACGTCGAGGCGATCCCGTTCGACGCGCTCAGCAAGGGCATCACGTGGGATTGGGTGAGCTTCCCCGAGTTCATGGACGCGGCAGAGCGCCGCGGCGTCGGAATCAACGTCGGTTTCCTCGCACCGCTCACGCCGTTTCGCCATTTCGTGATGGGCGAGGAGTCGATGCAGCGCGCGGCGACGCCCAACGAGACCCAGCGCATCGCGGCGCTGTTGCACGAGGCGATGGCGGCCGGCGCGATGGGCTTTTCGACCACGACGCTCGCGCAGCACATCGGGTTTCGCGGCCAGCCGCTCGCCTGCCGGCTCGCCAGCCGCGACGAGCTGAAGGCATGCGCCAACGTTCTGAAGGAGATGGGCAAGGGAGCGATCGAGGTCGCGCTCACGCGGCGCGCGGGCCAGGTGCTCGATGATGAGTACCAACTGCTCGAGTTTCTGCTGGAGGAAAGCGCGCGGCCGGTGACGTGGCTCGCGATGGCGTCGCGGCCCGACAAGCCCGAGTATGCCGAGGCCACGCTGAAGCGCCTCGAGCCGCTCATTCGGCGCGGCGGCCTGCCGCAGGTCCTGTGCAAGCCGTTCGTGGTGCAGATCGATTTGCGCAACCCGTTCAGCTTCGCGGACATGGACGCGTGGAATCACGTCTTCAACCAGCCGCCCGAGAAGCAAAAACATATCTATGCCGACCCGGCGTTTCGCGAATCGTTCCGCAAGGAACTGACGCGGCCGCATCTGTTCAACGGCAAATGGCATCGCGTCGAAGTGCTCGAGGTCACGAATCCGACCCTCAAGCCGCTCGAGCGCAAGACGGTGGCCGAAATCGCCGCCGAGCGTGGCCGCGACCCGCTCGATACATTTCTCAATCTCGCGCTCGAGGACGATCTCAATATCCAGTACACGATGGCGCAATATCATGAAGAGGGCATTGGCCGCCTCATCGGCGATCCGCGCACGATGCTGGGACTCTCGGACGGCGGCGCGCACGTGGACATGCTGTGCGACGCGGGCTACTGCACCTACCTGCTCGGCAAATGGGTGCGCGAGCGCCAGGCGTTGACGCTCGAGCATGCGGTCAAGCGCATCACATCGGAGCCCGCCGACTTCTTCGGCATCCGCGGCCGCGGGCGTCTTAAGCCGGGCCTCGCCGCCGATATCGCGATCTTCGACAGCAACACGGTGGGATCGGCCAGGCGCGCCCGGATGCAGTACGATTTGCCCGGCGGCGGCCGGCGTCTCGTGATGCCCGCCGAAGGTATCGAGTACACGATCGTCAACGGCCAGGTGCTCTACGAGCATGGCCGCGCGAGCGGTGCGATGCCGGGCCTGGTGCTGCGATCGGGACAGTGTTAAGCGGCCGCGCCCGCTCAGCTCACGGTCCAGCCCGCGTCGACCACGAACGGCGCGCCGGTCGCGAATGACGAGTCGTCGCTGGCGAGGAACAGCGCCATCTTCGCGATCTCCTCGGGCAGACCCATCCGGTTAAACACGGAAATCCGCTTGACCGCGCTCGGCCGCGGCGCCTCGCCGTGCCGGATGCGCTCGGCCATCGGTGTTTCGATCGCGCCGGGACAGATGCAGTTGACGCGGATGTTGTAGCGGCCGTACTCGAGCGCCGCCACGCGCGTGAGCGCGATCACGCCGGCCTTCGCCGCGCAGTACGCCGCGCTGCCGCGGACCGCGACCATTCCCGCGATCGAAGCCTGGTTGATTACCGATCCGGCGCCGAGCTTGACCATGTGCGGCAGCGTGTATTTCGTGCCGAGAAACACGCCGCGCAGATTGATCGCGATCACCTTGTCGAACGCCGCCTCGCCCATCTCGGCAAGAAAATTGGTTTCGCCCTCGATGCCCGCATTGTTGTAAACGACGTTGGGAACGCCCAGGCGCTCGATGGTTTGCGAGACCATCCGCTGCACGTCCTCGGACTGGCTGACGTCGGCGCTGATCGCGATCGCTTCGCCGCCCGCGGCTTTGATTTCGTGCGCGACTTTTTCGACGGCGTCGAGGTTGATGTCGGCGGCGGCGACCCTTGCGCCCTCGGCGGCGAACAACAGCGCGGTCGACTTGCCCATCCCGGAGGCGGCGCCGGTTATCAGCGCGGTTTTTCCTTTGAGTTTCATGATCGTCTCCTTCGATCGCGGCCGAGGAAGCCGGTCCGCGTGAGATTCGAGCGCGAAGCCCCTACCCAAGCAAGCCTGTACCATTGATAATTGAGCTTGGGAAAGTCCTGATGCGTGCGGCAAAGGTGCGGGGGTGGAGCGTTGGGCTGATCGCGTGTGCGGCAGCCCTGTTTGCTGCGGGCCCGCGCCTGGCTGACGCGCAGCAATCGTTGCATATTCAGCCGCCCGCGCCGCAATCGCAGCCGAGCCTCCCGCCGCGCCCTGCTCCGACTCCTGCGTCGCCGCTACCCCCTTCGCGCCAGCTCCAGGAGATACCACCTGCGGCAACGCCGGCGCCGGTCCTTCCCCCCGCGCCGCAGCTACCTCCTCCGCAGTTGCCTGCGCCGCAACTGCCTCCGCCGTTCCTACCACCGCCGCCGCCACCGCCACCGCGGCGGCCGCCGTCCTCGATGCTGCAGACCCAGCCGGTTCTGCCCGCGGTGTTTCGCGGATGCTGGGACGGTCGGGTCGAATACCTGGATTCAATTGAGCGGATGTATGGTGCGCCCAAGGTGGGCGTGTGGACACCCAAGACCTACCGCATCTGCTATCGGCGCGTCGGCAAAGGACCTTTCGAGCTTACTTTCAGCCAGGTCGGCATCGACCCCAGCGCGCAAATCACCAATCCCGTCGGTTCGATGTCCCTGATCTCGACCGACGGACGCGACGCGGCGAGCATGCGCGCGCTGCTCCATTTCGACGAGTACTATCGCCATCGAAATCCCGGCGCGCCGACTTTCGCGCCCACCTTCGCGGTCGATGAGGAAGCGATTCTCGACTGCGTTGTCGGCAACAACGGCGCGATGAGCGTGCGCGGACAGGTGTTCGGCCGGCGCGACGGCAGACCGTGGTTCCGCGCGAGATGGCATGCGGTATTCTCGCGCGTCGGCGGTTTGCCGGAATAATTGATTTTCGCGCAGCGGCGCCTGACGAGAGGTTAGCGGCGCAGGCGGCCGGCGGTATCCACGCGCGTGCGCAGCACGTGCAATTCCTCGGCGCGCGGCGGCTCGGTGGTCGGTACCGATGATGGGATGACCAGTTCGAAGCCGGTACTTGCGCGCACGGTCTCGACGCTGACGCCGGGATGTACCGAATGAAGCCGCATCCGGCGCGTCTCTTCCTCGAAATCCATCACGCAAAGCGGCGTCACGACGTATTTCGGGCCGCCGCCGGGTAGCCCGAGCTTGCGCCGCGCGTCCGCGCCGCCCGCGCCCCATCCATAGGCGCTGATGTAGTCGCATTTTTCCACCAGCACGCGCGGGCTGTGGCTGTTGAGCACGATGTAGTAATGGCCGACGTGCGTGCTCAGCGTCGGCGTACCGACCGAGCCCGGGCCGCGGAACTTGAGCCGCCGATAGTCGGGGCCGATACCGATCAGATTGGTGTTGCCGAAGCGGTCGACCTGGATTCCGCCGATGAAGAAGACGTGATTGTTCCAGTCCTTGAGGCGATCGAAACGATGGCCGGTGTCGCTGTACGACTCGGTCCAGCGCACCACGCGCCGATCCCATCCAAACGCCGGCATCGGGATCGTCTCGAGCTCGGCGACGTTCATGCGCCCGCCGAGAAATACCAGCTCCATGTTCGGGCCGTGCGTAAGATGCGCGAGGCGCACCGCCGCTTCGGCCACCGGCATCGCGACGCCGACGCGCAACAGTTCGCCGTCGCGCAGATCGCGCGCCAGAAACACCGCCATCAGCTCCTGCACGCCGTAATCGTCAGCCATGCCGTCCTCGCCTGCCTATGCCGGCGATGCGCTTTCGACCGCCGCCGCATTGACCCGCTGCACGTAGCGCGGCGGGAAGCGCCGCGAAAAGACGAAACCATAAATCAATAGTGCCGTCGGAATCAGAAATCCCGGAACCAGCTTGCCCAGGTTGCCGCCCACCATCACCGCGATCGCGCCCATGCCGACATTGACGGTGAAAAGCCCGCACCAGAAAAGCGTGAGGAGATGATTGAGGCGATGGAATATCGGCAGGTCCCACATCTCGGGCGGCTGTTCCTCGCGCGCGTAAGCGATCGTGAAGGGCCTGCCGACAATCATCGACATCCAGCCCGCCACGGCGAAGAACGACCAGATGATCATCACCTGATATTTGGCGAGCACTTCCCAGTGCGCCATCGCCAGAAGGGATGCGGCGACAAAGAACGCGACCGTCGTCCAGTCCATCAGCTTGATCGTCGAGCGGCGACTGAGAATCGCAAGGTACGGCGCGCACGCGACCAACCCGCCAATCGTCGCGACACCCCAGTGATTCCCGCCAGAGGCGAAGATGTAAACCAGCCAGGGCAGGAACGCGAATGTCGGGATCATCCAGGCCGGGAGCTTCTTTTCGTCCGCCATGCGCCCCTCTCCTCAGTATTCGTTGAGTTCGAGCAGCCGCTTCATCCCGATCGTCGCGAGATAATCGGCAAGGCCCGCGGGCTGATGACAATAGCGATCGAGATAGTCGTCAAGCGCCGCGCGATTATTGCCTGTGGCCTGCTCCGCCGCTTGCAGATAGGCATGCAGATGCGGGCCGTCGGTGACGTAGTACCCGCGGCTGTAAAACGGATGCGCACCGAAGGGCGCGCGGACGATGGCGTCGGCCGCGGCGATCGTCGTCGCCCACGCATCGGCGCGCGTCTCCTCGTTGGAAATCACCTTTTCGACCTGCACGATCGTGCGGTCGGCGGCGCGATGCAGAAACAGGTCGAGCCATCCGGGACCGCCGAGATGGCGCACGTTGCCGTAAGCATCCGCCGCGGCCGCGTGCAGCAGCGTCACGTCAGGTTTGATCGGCGGCACCGCGATCAGCTCCTCGCCCCCAATCGGATCGCGAAACAGCTTGAGGTCGGGATTCACCTGCGGCAGCGAGGTCCCCACGCCTCCGCGCCACGGCATGAAAGGCAGCATCTGCGCCGCCGCCTGCAATCCCGCGCACAGGATCCCTTCCTCGCACTCCCAGACCTCGATTTCTCCGCGCTCGGCCGCGCGCCGGAACGACGGCAGCACCGGGATACCCGGACCGCCGCCCGCGTAATAGCTCACGCTCCTGCGCACGCATCCGGCGGCGACCAGCATGTCGAGCGCGAAGCCGCTCGCGATCAGGGTAAGATCCCGCACACGACGCCTGACCATCAGGCGCACGAGCGCCATCGGCGCGGGCTCGCCGATCGCAACGGTCATCCCGTTCTCGATCCAGTCCGCCGCCTGATGCTCATCGACGATACGTTCGCGCCGCTTCGTGTTCATCGCAAACCGTCCGTGCCTGACAGCAGGCCCTACTTTCATGCGATCCCTCGCCGTTCGGCAAGACCCGCGGTTAACGGTTGCGGCCCTCTCTTTAGTAGGATGCGGCCCATCGATCCGCATCCGCATCCGGGAGAGGAACCGGAAATGAGCAAATTCGAAGAGTATCAGAACAAGTACAAGCACATAGTGATGGAGCGCCGAGACGGCATCCTGCAGATGACCCTGCATAGCGACGGCGCGCCGCTGCGCTGGGGCATGCCGCCGCACGAGGAATTGTCGTATGCGTTCTACGACGTCGCGCGCGATCACGGCAATCGATGTGTGATCATCACCGGCACGGGCGATGCGTTTTGCGCCGAGGCCGACGCCGGTGGCGGGCGCGGTGTGGCGCCGGGCAAGACGCTCGGCGGCGAGCCCGCGCCAAAGCCGCAGTTCGGCGTGCGCTCGACCACCTGGGACCACATCTACAACGACGCCAAGTACCTGCTGATGAACCATCTGCATATCGAGGTGCCGATGATCGCGGCGGTAAACGGCCCGGCGCTGATCCATGCCGAGCTGGCGGTGCTGTGCGACATCGTAATCGCGTCGGAGAACGCGGCGTTCCAGGACGCCCCGCATTTTCCCAACGGCATCGTGCCCGGCGACGGCGTGCATATCGTATGGCCGCTGGTGCTGGGTCCGAATCGCGGCCGCTATTTTCTGCTGACGGGGCAGAAGCTCTCGGCGCGCGAGGCGCTGGACTTGGGCGTGATCAGCGAAATCGTGCCGCGCGACCGGCTCGTGGCGCGCGCGTGGGAGCTGGCCGAGCTGATCGTCGCCAAGCCGCCGCTCGCGATTCGTTACGCGCGCGTCGCGCTGACGCAGCAGCTAAAACGCCTGATGCTGGACGATCTCGGATACGGGCTTGCGCTCGAAGGTTTGAGCGCGGCCAACTCATGGCCCGGCGCCCGCGACCCCAACCGCCCGCGATGATTCAGGGTATAACCGCGTAGCCCGAGCACTTGGAGTCGGAGCGCCGAGCGATTCGCGATCATGAGCTATTGGGTTTACGAAAATTGGACCGTTAAGAAGGCGCGAATTCATAAAGCCGATTGCCCATTCTGCAATGACGGTCGCGGAGTCCAGGGAAGATCCAGCCGTAGGAACGGAAACTGGCACGGACCATACGCAACCTTAGCCTCAGCCGAGCGCGTTGCTGCAACCACGGGACAGCCGATGTCGAAATGCACGTACTGTGCTCCAAAGGGCTCGACGGCCTGCGTAGGCTTCCCCACCCAAGCTCACAGGCGAGAAACTTGAGCTTTGAATGCTTCTTGAAGCAACCTCTAATCGGGAGGGAAGGCCATGGCGCGTAAAAAACGCCCCGAAAAATATCATAAGCCATACACTGATGAAGAGTTGATCATCATATTGTCAGATGCTCCGACCCGGGCGAACGCGCTCAAGCATGCCTTTCGTTTTCAGCGCAGCAGCGCAGCGATCGCAATGATTTACAAATGGGCGATGACACCGAAGAGTATCATCCAAAAGCGCGGGCGCGAAAACCATGCCTTCATGCGCCAGATTCGTCGGATCGCGAAAACCCGATTAGGTTGGCTGTCCTAATGCAAAAAGATGCAATGAAGAGAAGAAGCTCAGCGGTCAACGCAGCACGCGCGTCTATTGAGCGAGCGTCGCATAATGTTTAACGGCCACTCATCGAGACTGGCAGTCTCGGACAGGGTAATGAATCATTTCGGACAAGCTTCTATAGCGACATTCGGTCAATTCTCTTTACTGCGCAATCCTAGGATCCAAGTGCAGTTGCTGTTTAAGAGCGTGTAATGAGCGCGCGTACTCGACGGTGGACCTCAATCAATTCTGAATGTGACTTTTCTGCGGGTTCGCTTTAACGCGGCTGTGTGCCGCAACAGTCGAAGGGTTTATCGATGCAAGTCATCGAACGAGATGATGTGAAGAAGTTTTTAAGAGAAGTATGGAACGAAGACACCCTGACGGTGCTCATTCGCACCCACTTGCACGCAGAGGCAAAATTAATTCGCCTATTCGAAAAATGTTTACCTAACCCGAAAGCCCTCAACATAGATCGAATGACCTTTGCCAGAAAGGTGGAGCTGGCTTCAGCACTGAGACTGGTAACAGATTCGACGGTGGCTCAGCTATTACTACTAAATAAGCTCCGCAATAGGTTTGCTCACAAGCTCGACGCGGAAATTGCGAAAGCTGATGTAGATGCTTTCCTGAAATCTTTTTCGCCTGCTTTTCAAGAGCGATTGAAGGTAGGTGCAGCGCAGGCGGCCAACCTCAAGAAGGTCATCGACGAGCAGAGTTTACTCGGCTTGAGGCTCAGAGTGTGTCTGATTGCGACTGATGCTGGATTGCTCGGAAATGTCGATGCCAATCTGGAGCTGAAAACCCACGCACAATCAAAAAATGCTTAATGCATAGGACACGTAAACAGGTTCCAGGTCCTGTTCGATCCCTGCTTGCGCGTGTCGCACGCGAACCCTATCCGAGTGTTGCTGGTGCGGCACGCATCTGCTCATCTGCTATTCAGAACATACGACTTTCCACAGCGTTGAGTCATTCTCTGCATGCGGTGCGGGTACACGCGCTTTCGCAACGATCTTCGAGCATGCTTCTGCGCGATTCAGATGGCTGACGAAGCGCTCACACTCTGCTTGAGCGGAGCGAGCATGATCGGTTCTGCGATATCGGTCTGCCGAGCGCCGATTTAACGTCGCCCCGCCGTCTATTGCGGTTCGCCCTTCCGTATCGATGAGCTATGAGAGGGAGGCAGACTCCGGTTCCCACCGATATTAAGCTATAACTGCGCAAGGAGGGATGCGCGATGATCTATGAACTTCGCACTTACACCCTGGTCCTCGGCGGCGCGCCGCAGTACATCCAGATCACCAAGGAAGAGCTGCTGCCGCTCCTGGCCGAGCACGGGCTGAAGCCGCTCGGCTACTGGTCCACCGATATCGGACCGCTCAACGAGCTGGTCCATCTGTGGGCCTTCAACGACCTCAACGAGCGCCAGCAGAAATGGAGCGCCTGGGGCCGCGACCCGCGCCGCGCGGCGATTGTGCCCAAGCTGCGCGCGCTGGTAGTCAGCCAGAGCAACAAGATCATGACACCCGCGGAGTTCTCACAGTTGAAGTGACCCCGGCGCGCCGAATCGACGCCGATACAGGAGACGCCATGGAACTGGGACTTTTTCTGATGCCGTCGCATCCGCCGGAGCGCGGCCTGCTGGCCGGCCAGCAATGGGACCTCGCGGTGCTGCGCGAGGCCGACCGCCTGGGCTACAGCGAAGCCTGGATCGGCGAGCATTTCACCTCGCGATGGGAGCCTAATCCGGCGCCCGACATCCTGATCGCGCAGGCGCTGATGCAGACGCGGCGCATCAAGCTCGCCCCCGGCGCCCATCTGCTGCCCTATCATCATCCGGCCGAACTCGCCTGCCGCGTCGCCTTCATGGACCACCTCGCGGAAGGCCGGTACATGCTGGGTATAGGCGCGAGCGGCCTCCCCAGCGACTGGCAGTTGTTCTGCGTCGATGGGATGAAGGGCGTCAACCGCGACATGACGCGCGAGGCGCTCGAAATCATGCTCAAGGTCTGGGAGACCGACGGCGGTCTCGAGTACAAGGGCAAATTCTGGAGCGTCAACGTGCCGGGGCCGATGCTGCGCACGCTCGGCCATCATCTGCGCCCACTGCAGCGCCCCTATCCGCCGATCGGCATCGCCGGCCTCAACCCCGGATCGGAAACGCTCAAGCTCGCCGGCGAGCACGGCTTCATGCCGCTCAGCCTCAATATGAGCCCCGGCTACGTCGCAACCCATTGGGACGCGGTGCTCGAGGGCGCGCGCCGCGCCGGACTGAGTCCGAATCGGCGCGACTGGCGCGTGGTGCGCGAGGTCTTCGTCGCCGACACCGACGCCGAGGCGCATCGCTACTGCGTCGGCGGCATGATGGGCCGCATGATGCGCGAGTACCTGCTGCCGCTGATGGCGGATTTTCAATTCACCAGGTATCTGAAGCACGACCCGTCGGTGCGCGACGACGCGGTCACGCCCGAATACCTGGCGGACAACGGATGGCTCGTCGGATCGCCGCGCACCGTGCGCGACAAGCTCGCGCAGATGTACAAGGACCTGGGCGGCTTCGGCACGCTGCTGCTCTTCACCTTCGACTACGCCGACGATCCCGAGCCGTGGTTCAAATCGATGCGCCTGCTGGCGGAAGAAGTGCTGCCGCATTTTCGCAAGCTGGACGCGGCGCCGAAGGCGCAGGCGGCGGCGAGCGCATAACGCCGCGATGCGCGAGTACAGCATCAAGGACAAGGTCGCGATCGCCGGTATCGGCGAGACGACCTACTACAAGCGCGGCCAGGCGCCGGTCAGCGAATTCCAGCTCGCCTGCGAGGCAATCCTGAAGGCGGCCGCCGACGCCGGCATCAGGGTGACCGACATCGACGGCTTCGCCTCGTACAGTAACGATCGCAACGACGCGGCGCGCCTGGCCACGGCGCTTGGTCTTCCACATTATGCATGGGCGAGCATGGTGTGGGGCGGCGGAGGTGGCGGCGGCTCAGGCGCGGTCGCGCAGGCGGCCGCGGCCGTCGCGGCGGGATATGCGAAATACGTGGTCGTGTTCCGGGCGCTTGCGCAGGGGCAATTCGGGCGATTCGGCCAGGCCGCGCCGGTCGAGACCGTCTCGGGTCCCAACGCATACGCATGGCCCTACGGGCTGTTCGTGCCGGCGCAATGGGTCGCGCTGCGCGTGCGCCGCTTCATGCACGAGCATCGCATGACCCAGGATGCGCTCGCGGCCGTGGTGCTCGCGGATTACCATCACGCCCAGCAAAACCCGCGCGCGGTGATGTACGGGCGTCCGCTCACGCGCGAGCAGTACGATCGCTCGCGATGGATTGTCGAGCCGTTCCATCTCTACGACTGCTGCATGGAGAACGACGGCGCGGCGGCGCTTATCCTGACCAGCGCCGAGCGCGCCCGCGACCTGCGGCAAAAGCCGGTGTACGTGATGGCGGCGGCGCAGGGCGCGCCTCATCGCGCCGCGGCCGCCGCGGAAAATTCACCTGATTTCGCATCGTCGCATTTCACCACGCTCGCGCCGCGGCTCTACGAGATGGCGGAGATCGGTCCGCAGGACATCGACGTCGTGCAGATGTATGAGCATTTCAGCGGCGCGGTGCCGATCAGCCTGGTCGAGCACGGCTTCTGCGAACCGGACGGCGTGATGGAACTCTGCCGGCTGGAAAACTTCCTCGCGCCGCACGGCAAGCTGCCGCTCAACACGAGCGGCGGCAATATCGCCGAGTGCTATATGCACGGCCTCGAGCTGGTCAACGAGGCGGTGCGCCAGTGCCGTGGAACCTCGACCGCGCAGGTGCCCGACGCGAAGATCGCGCTGGTCGCGTCGGGGCCGATGGTGTCGCCGGTGAGCGATCTTATTCTGCGCGGATGACCTGATCGGGGAGAACTGACGGATGAGCGAACGGTCGCCTTACTATTTGCCCGAGGGACTGCCGGCGCCCAAGGCGCAGCGCGACGGGATGGACGCCGGCTTCTGGGAAGCGCTGCGACGCCACGAGCTGGTGGTCCAGAGATGCGCCTCCTGCGACACGTTTCAGTTCGGCCCGGAATGGATTTGTCACAAGTGTCACGGCGGCGAGCTCCGGTGGCATCGCGTATCCGGGCGCGGCCGTCTCTATAGCTGGGTCAGGTCGTGGAACCCGGTGCATCCGGCGCTCAAGCAGGCTGGGCCGTTCATTATCGCGGTGGTCGAGCTTCCCGACGCCGGTAGCGTGCGGATGGTGGGCAACCTGCTCGGAGACCCGATGCAGAACGCGCCATTCGACGCCGAAGTCGAAGCCGTCTTCGAGGACCATCCGGCGGCGACTCTCGTCCAGTGGAAGCTCGTCCGCTAGCGTGAACGCTTCCGTGCGCGCGAGGGCGCGCAGCGCAATCGCGATCGAAACGCGGTCGGCCTAAGACGGCTGTCTAGAAGACGGGTATGATGTCCGCCGCGGTGATATTGCCGACGTCCACGCCCTCGATATCGAGTTCGGGAATCGCCGGGAACTTGATCCCCCAGTCGCCCACCACCTTGCGCACCTTGGCGATCGCCATCCGCCAGTTCTCGGCCTGCTCGTCGTAGCTGAGCACGCCCAGCCCGGCCTGCCGCGCGTATTGCATCAGTGCGCGATGGTTTTCCAAAAAATAGGGCGGCAGCTCCCAGAACATGTTCGGCGGCTCCCACAGGATCATCGACAGGAACACGAATCCTGCGCGTAGCTGCTTGGTGATCAGGTTCTTGTAATCCTCGCTCAGCCCCGGCCAGTCGTCCTCGAGCATCTTGAGACAAATCGCCAGGTGGCGGCTCTCGTCCTGGCCGACGCGCGTGAATACGCCCTTGAAAACCGGCAGCGTGGTCCGCCGCGACATCCCGTAAAACAGCGTCGAGGCCGCGACCTCGCCCAGCAGGAACGAGGTGAAGAGCACCGAGAGCGGATACTTGTCGATCGACGCCGAATAGCCGCGCCAGTAGCGCGCGCCGTTGTACGAGAGCCACTGGATATTGTTGAGCGCGGCGCGCTCGACGTCGGTGCGCGGCGTGAAACGCAGCGGCCCGTCGGGTATCAGGCGCTGGATCGCGCGCTGGCAGCACTCCTCGTGATTCATCTCGTCGTGGGTCACGCTGAAAAAGCATTTGCGAATCGGGTCTTCGGTGTGCAGCTCGTACGAATGAATCATCGCCTTGGCGAACACCGCCGGCCCCGAACCGTCGAAGACTGAGAGCACCGCGTACCAGTACACGATGCCCATCCGCTCCTCGGGCGTGAATTGCGCCGGGTCAAGGTCGTTCCATGGCAGGTCGGAGGGATTCCAGGCCTGGCGCTTGGCCTTTTCGTAAAGCGCGGCGAGCGACTCGGTCTTGACCGGCCATTCGAGCGGGAAGATGTTGGGCTGCTCGATCGGCGGCGGCGCCGCGAAGCCGTGGGCGGGGATCGCCAGCGGCGGAATAACCGGATTCCTCTCGGACGCACCGTTGACGCGCTGTGCGGCGGCGGCTTTGGCCATCGGATGGAAACCTCCTGCGGCTTAAATCGACCGACCGGTCGATTTATTTAGAATCGCGTACTCGCCCGTCCATGTCAAGCTCCGCCAAGCCCGCGGGTTGACAGTCGCCCCCGGTTAATCCCGGCGCGCAATGCCCGAGAAGATCAGATGCGACACCGCCTCCGCGATCTGCTCGGGCTTAAGCCTGCCCTCGGGCCGGTACCATTGCGTCAGCGAATTACCCAGGCCGAAGATGAGCCGCGTCAGCAGCCGCGCATCGATACTCGCGTCGATCTCGCCCGCCGCGATTGCCTCGCGCACGATCTTCGCAACCTCGCTGTCGAAGCGCCGCCGCCGCGTCATCGCCTCGCGCTCGGTCGGCGTATTGCCCTTGACCCGCTGCAGCAGCTCGACCTCCTGCACGAAGGCGAGCGTGATGATGACGCCGCGATAGACGATATGGCGCAGGCGCTCGAGCGGCGTTCCGCTCTGCGCGCCCGGCTCGTCAAGCACCCCGAGCAGCCATTTGAAGGCGCGCTCGAGCGCGCGAGAGAGCAGCTCCTCCTTGCTCGAGACGTGGTAATAGAGGCTCGACTTGGTGATGCCGGTTTCGCGCGCGACGTCTTCCATCGACGCCGCCTCGTACCCGCGCCGGTTGAAGACGCGCACCGCCGCGGCGGTGACGCTTTCGATATCGTAAGGCGCGCGATGGTGCTTCGGCGGGCGGCCGATCTTGCGCGCACCCGGGGACGAACCGACACCGGCGGCGGCCTTGGATCCCGTCCGGGGCCGCGCCCGCCGCTTCATCGCGCGATCGCCGTCCGGTACGGCGCGACAGCGACGGTCACGAGGCCGCGAAGCGCTCGCGCGTCCCGCCCCCAAGCATCGCGGCCAACGCGGTCAGATCGTCGGCGCCGTAGAACTCGATCTCGACACGGCCCGGCTTGCGCCCCCGCGCGCGCACGATACGCACCTTGCGCTTGAGCCCGCGCTGCATTGCCTCGGCGAGCGCCGCGAGGTTGGGATCGAGGTCGCGGCCGGCGGCTGCGCGGCCACCGCCGCGGGCGCGGCGCGCCGCCTGCGCCAGGTCTTCGGCGCCGCGCGCCGAGATACGGCCCTCGACGATTTTGCGCGCGGCTACCACTTGTGCCTCGGCCGATCCCAGCGCCAGCAGCGGACGCGCCTGACCGGCGCTCAGCGCCCCGCGTTCCATCAGCTCGAGCACCGCGGGCGGCAGGTCGAGCAGGCGGATCGCATTGCTCACGTGCGGGCGGCTCTTGCCGATGCGCGCGGCGATCTGCTCATGGCTCATCGCGAAACTGCGCGCCAGGCGCTCGTAGCCACGCGCCTCGTCGACCGGGTTGAGGTCCTCGCGCATCAGGTTTTCGACCAGCGACATCTCGAGCGCCGCGTGGTCGTCGAGCTCGCGCAGCACGACCGGCACGACGCTGAGCCCGGCCTCGCGCGCCGCGCGCCATCGCCGCTCGCCCGCGATAAGCTCGTAGCGCACGCCGGCACCGTCCTCCGACGGCATCGGCCGCACCACCAGCGGCTCGATGATGCCCTGGCTGCGAATCGCTTGCGCCAGTTCGGTCAGCCGCGCGGGATCGAAATGACGCCGCGGCTGGAGCGGACTCGGCGCGATGCGATCGATCTCGGCGCTGGTGACCGCGCCGCCGCTGTCCTGCCCGCCGCGCGCCGCCTCCGGCGCCGGCGCGCCGTCGGTGCTTTCGATGAGCGCGTCGAGTCCGCGTCCCAGGCCTCGCCTAATCATCCGTTCCTCCTCGTCCGTTCTTCGGCGCGCGCAAAAATGTTGCGCAGGCTCCACAGCGTGCGCCGCGGCGCCGCGCTCCCGTTTGCCGGCGCTTCGTCGGCGGTCGTGTCGTTCGTGGCATCCTGTGCGCTCGGCGTTGTCCCGGTTGCGATCGCGCCCGTCCGCTCCAGGAGCTCGCCGGCGAGCAGCCGGTACGCCTCCGCGCCCACCGATTTCGCGTCGTATTCGAGCACCGCGAGCCCGTGGCTGGGGCTTTCCGAGATGCGCACGTTGCGCGGAATTACCGTCTGGAAGACGCGATCGGGAAAATGCTTGTTGACCTCGAGCGAGATGTCGTGGCTCAGCCGATTGCGCGGGTCGAACATCGTGAGCACCACGCCCATCAGTTCGAGCGATGGGTTGAGCGCGGACTTGACGCGGCGAATCGTGGCCAACAGCGAGCTCAGCCCCTCGAGCGCGTAGTATTCGCATTGCATCGGCACGAGGACGCCGTTGGCGGCAACCAGGGCGTTGAGGGTGAGCAAGCCGAGGGAAGGCGGGGTATCAATTAGAACAAAGTTATATTTCCCTGCCTCGACCTCCAACTCAGCCCGCAGGCGCCGCTCGCGCCCCTCCACGGTCGCCAGTTCGATCTCGGCCCCGACCAGGTCGGTGCTCGAAGGCGCCAGGAACAGCGACGCGCGCGACTCGCGTGCGACTTCGACGATGGGCGTACGATTAACCAGGCAATCGTAGATTGTCGCGGATTCGACCGGCTCGGCCGTCAATCCGGAAGTTGCGTTGCCCTGCGGATCGAGATCCACGAGCAGGACGCGCTGGCCAAGTTGGGAAAGGCCGACCGCGAGATTCACCGCAGTCGTCGTTTTGCCGACGCCACCCTTCTGATTGGCGATCGCCAGGATTCGCCCCACAGCCGACCCAACCCCTCGAAGCAATCAAGTGATGCGTAGCAATCATGATGATTACACTGTGGGGATCGCAATGCAAAAGCGCGCCGGCGAACTTGTGAACAGCCGATTCCTGCGCTTTTAGGAATCTCTGCGCGCTCGGCGCCGGAGTATTGCAGCGCGCTCGATTGTGCGATCGCTACGCGGCAGCCGGTACTTCCATGTAACCGGACTCTCGAACGCGACCTCGAGCACGCGATGGCCGCCACGTTCCTGGTCACGTCCCTGGTCTTCACTCGCATAAAGCAGCATCAATCCGCCTGGTCTCAGCGCCGCCGCCGCGATCGCATGGATGTCGTCACCCGCACCGAACGCCCGCGCCGTCACGAGGTCGAAGCCGCCCCCGATATTCCCGACGGTCAGTGTGCGCCGCTCGATAGTAACGTTGCCGAGACCCATCTCATTCGCGGCGACCTGCAGATAGCTCGCGCGTTTGCGCCGCGCCTCCGCCAGAGTGAAGCGCGTCTCGAACGCGGCTGCGAGCACGAGCCCGGGAAAGCCGGCTCCCGAGCCGAGATCAAGCGCGGCCCTGTCCGAAGCGAGCATGCGATCCAGCTCGGCGCGAGCCGCCCCCTCTGCAAAGACGACCGGGGCCAAGCTGTCGATAACGTGGAAAGCCAGCTCGGCGGGATCCGTCGGATTGGCGGTGAGATTGGTGGTCCGTCCCCAGAGCGCGAGCGTCGCCGCCATCGCTTCAATCCGCCCCGGGAATTCGGCGCGCAGAGAGAATGCGCCGCCGCTGAGCCATCGCGCGACAATCTCGCGCGTTTCGCGCGCGATTGCGCCGGGAACCGTTTCACGTGAAACGTCTGGTACTCGTGAGACGCGTGTTAGCGCACGGGATGGGCTGCGCGGAGGCGGGCCGCCATCGGGCCGCTTGCGTTTCGACCTCATCGGTTATTGTTCCCGGCCGCATGTTTCACGTGAAACGCAGGGAACGTTCGCGACTACGACTTGCTCCGCGCAACGGAACCGCGGTCGCGTCGGCTCTTCAGATGCACCGCGATAAGCGATACCGCCGCAGGCGTGATCCCCGGCATCCGCGCCGCCTGGCCGAGCGATCGCGGCCGCACACGCAGCAGCCGCTCGCGCACCTCGGTCGAAAGCCCGCTTACAGCGGAATAATCCATCCAATCCGGGATTACCTCGTCTTCCAGGCGCTTGAACCGGGCGACCATCTCGGCCTGGCGGCGGACATAGCCCTCGTATTTGACGTCAATCTCGAGTTCCGCCGCTTCGTCGAGGTTCAAACTTTCCGGCAGATTCGCCATCGCCAGCACCGCGGCGTACGAGACTTCGGGCCGCTTGAGCAGCTCGAAGGCGCGCACCGGCTGCCCGATCGGCGCCGAGCCCAGTTCAGCGAGCATCGCGTTGTTCGCATCGCTGGACGCAACGAGCGCCTGCGAGAGCCGAGCAATCTCGCCCTTCACGCGCGCGTCCTTCGAGCGCAGGCGCTCGCCACCAGCCGCATCGAGCAGGCCCAGGCGCTCCCCAATCGGTGACAGACGCCGGTCGGCGTTATCTTCGCGCAACAGCAGACGATACTCGGCGCGCGAGGTGAACATCCGGTACGGCTCGCCGCCGATTCCTCGCGTCACCAGATCGTCGATCATCACGCCGATATAGGCTTCATCGCGGCGCAGCACGAGCGCCGGTTCGCCGCGAACTCTGAGCGCGGCGTTGATTCCTGCTATCAGACCCTGCGCGCCCGCCTCCTCATAGCCCGTGGTGCCGTTTATCTGCCCGGCGAAGAACAGCCCATCGACCGGCCTCGTCTCAAGCGACGGACGCAGCTGCGTCGGGTCCGAGAAGTCGTACTCGATAGCGTAGCCCGGGCGCATGATCTCGGCCCGCTCCAGCCCCTTTATCGACCGCACCATCGCGAGCTGCACGTCGAGCGGAAGGCTGGTCGAGAGGCCGTTGGGATAGACCTCCATCGTGTCGCGGCCCTCGGGCTCAAGGAATATCTGATGCCGCTCCTTGTCGCGAAAGCGCATCACCTTGTCCTCGACCGAAGGGCAGTAGCGCGGCCCGCGGCTCTGGATCACGCCCGAATACATCGGTGAGCGATCGATCCCGCCGCGAATTATCTCGTGCGTGAGCGCGTTGGTATAGGTCAGATGACAGTCGAGCTGCTTGCGCTCGATACGCGCGGTGCGAAACGAAAAGGGTGGCGGCGGATCATCGCCCGGCTGCACCTCGAGCGCGGAGTAATCGATGGTGCGGCTGTCCAGGCGCGGACAGGTTCCGGTCTTGAGCCGCCCGACGCGGAAGCCGAGCTGCGCCAGGTGCTCGCTCAGTCCCATCGCCGCAAAGTCGCCCGCGCGGCCCGCCGGGTAATTCTTCAGCCCGACGTGGACGAGGCCCTTGAGAAAGGTGCCGGTGGTGAGGATCACACACTCGGCCTCGAAGGTCTCACCGATTTGCGTTTCGACGCCGCGCACGCGCCCGTCCTCGACCAGCAGCCGCTCGACGCTCGCCTGGCGGATGGTCAGATTGGGCGTGATCTCGAGCACCCGCTTCATGCGCGCGCGATAGGCTGCCTTGTCGGCCTGCGCGCGGCGCGCCCGTACGGCCGGACCTTTGCGCGTATTGAGGAAGCGGAACTGGATTCCGGTCTCGTCGATCGCCAGCGCCATCTCACCGCCGAGCGCGTCGATCTCGCGCACCAGGTGGCCCTTGCCGATGCCGCCGATTGCCGGATTGCACGACATCTGGCCGATATGGTCGAGGTTGAGCGTGAGCATCAGCGTGGGCACGCCCATGCGCGCCGATGCGAGCGCAGCCTCGATACCGGCATGGCCGGCACCGACCACGATTACGCCGAATGCCATAGAAGCGCGATTATGGCGCGTGCGGCGCGCCGGGCCAAGCGCGCGGCGGCGCGGCGGGCGCCGAGCGATTCGCGGCCGGCGCGTGGCGCGGTTACTTGCCGATGCAGAACTCGCGGAAGACGGCGTCTAACACGTCCTCGGTGCGGACTTCTCCAGTGATCGCGCCGAGCGCCTCGGCAGCCGCGGCAATATCGACCGCGACGATCTCCGGCGGCATTCCTCCAAGCGCGCCGGCCCGACTTCTCTCGAGGGCTTCCAGAGCCAACGAGAGCGCCTGACGATGGCGTTCGCGCGAGATCGCCGCGCCATCGCCCGCCCCCTCATGAGCGAGCGTCTCGACCGCGCGCTCGAGCTCGTCGCGGATCGCGCCGGCGTCATCGGGAGCGATCGCCGAGCATCGCAGCACCGGCATCGTCAGGCCGCGCCCGAGCAGATCGGCCGGCGATACGCGCGGCGGGCGCAGGTCGCGCTTGTTGAGCAGCGCGACGCCCGCGCGTCCGGCGCACGCCTCCAGCACGCGCGTGTCGTCGTCGTCAAGCGGCCGCGCCGAATCGAAGACCGCGATGAGCAAATCCGCGCGATCGATGCTGCCGAGCGTGCGGCCGATGCCGATGCGCTCGATCTCGTCCACGGTTTCGCGCACGCCGGCCGTATCCTGAAGAACGAGCGGCCACGGACCGAGGGTGACCGACTCCTCGATGACGTCGCGCGTGGTCCCGGGAATCGCGGTGACGATTGCACGCTCGCTGCCCAGCAGCAGATTGAGCACGCTCGATTTGCCCGCGTTCGGTTTGCCGATAATCGCCGCGCGCGCGCCCTCGCGCATCAGGCGCCCGCGGCTGAAAGTGTCCTTGAGGACTGCTATGTCGTCCCGCAAGTACGTGATTTTATTGACTAATTGATCGCGTCCGGGAAGATTTAAATCTTCGTCGGCGAAGTCGATCTCGGCCTCGAGATGCGCCCGGATCGAGATCACGGCCTGGCGCAGGCTTTCGGCGCGTTGCGCTAATGCACCGTTTAGTTGCGCTATTGAAAGCTTTAATGCGCTTTCGCTACGCGCTTCGATCAGATCCGCAACCGCCTCGGCCTCTGTCAGATCCATCCGGCCGTTCAGAAATGCGCGACGGCTGAACTCACCCGGCTGAGCCATCCGCGCCCCCTGCGCGACCGCTATCCCGACTACTCGCCGAACGATATAAGGCCCGCCATGACAATGAAATTCGACGACGTCCTCGCCCGTGAGGCTCGCCGGCGCGAGCATCGTGACGCACATCGCACGGTCGATGGTCGCGCCGGTGGAAGGGTCGCGCAGCTCGCCCAAGGTCAGACGGCGTGGGCGCGGAGCGGTGGCGCCGACGGGCTGCCACAATGCGGCGGCAATGCGCGTGGCGTCGGCGCCCGACAGTCGCACGATCGCAACGGCGCCCTTGCCGGGCGGAGTAGCCGGAGCGACGATTGTATCCTGCGCGTACATTACGTCCGGTTCACACTCGCATCCGTCAGATGGAGCTCCAAAATCATCGGGCGACGGCTCGGATAGAGCCACTTCGGTCCGGGCGCTGAGCCTGGTGCCTTCTTGATAGCACAACGTGCTTGCCCGCGCGGCGTCCGTATGGTTGCATGTCTAGGTTCAGGGCGAGATTGGCACCTCGACCTTACACGATCGGCAACAGGACCCGAAAAACAGGACCGGCGCGATATGACCGGCTCCAAAAGAGCCGACCTCAGGCCGTTGTGAGCCGCAAGCGATGAAAAGGATATATCAACCGCATAATCGCCGTCGTCTTCGGACGCACGGTTTCATGGCACGCATGGCGACCCCTGGCGGACGAAACATCCTCAAGCGCCGCCGCGCCAAGGGACGCCGCCGTCTGACGATCACCATCCCTGCCAAACAACCCGGCTAGAACGCGGCGGCGCGCCGTCGTGACTTCACCTTCCGCCCGGTTAGGCAAAGCGGATCGCCTGCGCAATTCGAGGGAATTCCTCAGGCTGCAGCGCGCTGGCGCTCGCTATCAGAGCGGGCATTTCGTGTTCTACTACGGGCTCGACCGCGGCGGTGACCAGCGTTCGCGGCTCGGGATCACGGTCTCGCGCCGTATCGGCAACGCCGTCGTACGCAACCGTCTCAAGCGCCGCGTGCGCGAGTGCTACCGGTTGAAATTGCGCGCGATGCTGCCCGCCGGGGCCGCGCTGGTGGTGATCGCGCGCAGCGGCGCGGGCGACCTGGATTGGGCGATGCTCGAGCGCGAGCTCGCCACGGGCCTTAGCGGTCTCCGGCAGAGGCTGCGCCAGGGCTGCCGCGCGGGATCATCCCCGTGACTGACCAGCCTCATCGCGCATACGAACGGATTCGCGCCGCGGCGTTGTCCGCGATGCTGCGGGCGATCGCGATCTATCGGGCGCTGCTCTCCCCGTTCCTGCTGGCACTGGCAGGACCCGCCTGCCGCTTCGAGCCGAGTTGCTCCGAGTACGCTCGTCAGGCGTTGGCCGAGCACGGCCCGGGCCGGGGCCTTTACCTGACCATGCGCCGACTAATGCGCTGTCGCCCGCGCGGCGGATGGGGTTACGACCCGGTGCCCGCGCGCGAGATGCGCGACCTGAAACAATTCTGAGGGAACGATTTGGACAACGCTCGCCAGATTATCATCTTCGTCGTGCTCATCCTCGCGGCGATCTTCTACACCGACATCGTGCGCTGGATTCGTCCGCCCAAGCCCGGGATGCTGACGAAGACCGCGCAGCCGAGCGGCGCTGCGCCGTCTCCGGAGGCGGGCGCAACCGCCGTCGCGGGCCGGGCAGCGCAGCCCTCGGCCTCGCCCGAGTCGATCGCATCGGCTCCGCCGCCCGCGATCGGCATCGCCGGGCTGCAGTCGCTCACGCCGCTTGCGGTCAGCGCGGGACCGCCGCGGACGATCGAGGTGGCGACCGACCTCTATCAGGCCACGTTCACCGCCAAGGGCGCGCGCCTGCTGAGCTTTCGCCTGAAGAATTACCGCGAGACGGTGCGCAAGGACAGCCCGCTCTATGACATCGTCGTGCAGGGCGAGCGCTTACCGATGGGCCTGATCGTCGAGCGTGGCGACACGCTCTACTCGGACCAGGGCGTGGATTATACGACTGACGCGCCGGCGCAGGTAATGGCCGCGCCGGGTGGCGACACGACGATTACTTTCACTGGCGAGACCAAAGAAGGTCTCAAGCTGGTCAAGCGCTTCACCTTCCGCGACGGCACCTACTTGTACGAGATGAACGGTGAGGTTAGCGGCGCGACGTCCGAGGTCAAGGCGCTCGGGTTCACGATGAGCCAGCCGCTGGCCGAGCGCGCGCCCGAGCAGGGCTATCGCGATTATCCGGCATTGCAGGCGGACGTCGGCGGCAAGGACGTCAACGAATACCAGAAGCAGCTCGAGAAGGGTGTCGCGCCGATGGCGGGCGAGATCGCCTTTGCCGGCATCGGCGACCGCTACTTCCTGTCGGCTTTCATCCCGAAAGCGCCGAGCAAGGGCGAGCTGCGGATGGACTACGCCGGCGGCGAGGCGCGGGCGGAGATGCTGTTTGCGGGCGCCCTCCACGTCTCGACCTCGGTTTACATGGGGCCCAAACAGCTCAATCTACTCGAGGCGGTGAATCCCAGGTTGAGCAAGGCGATCAACTTCGGATGGTTCGGCGTGCTCGCGGTCATCTTCGTGCGCGCGCTCAGGATGCTGCACACGGTCGCGCCCAACTACGGATGGGACATTATTCTGCTGACGCTGGCGGTGCGGCTCGCGACGCTGCCGGCGTCGATCAAGGCTCAGCGTTCCGCCCTGCGCATGCAGCGGCTTGCGCCGCAGGTCGAGAAGATCCGGGCGAAATTCAAGGACGATTCGACGGCGCTCAACCGCGAAATGATGGACCTGTATAAGCGCAATCACGTCAATCCGCTGGGCGGATGCCTGCCGACGGCTATTCAGTTCCCGATACTTTATGGCCTTTACGAGGCGCTGCTGAATTCGATTGAGCTTCGCCATGCGCCGTTTATAGGCTGGATCAGCGATCTTTCGGCTCCCGACTGCCTGTCGATCGCGTGGATGCCCAAGGTGCCGGGAATCGACTGCCACGGGCTCCCGATCCTGGTCCTCTTGATGGGGGTGAGCACGTTTTTGCAGCAGTGGATGATGCCCAAGGCGGGCGACCCCAATCAGCAGAAAATGATGATGTGGATGCCGATCTTCTTCACTGTGCTGTTCATAGCCCTGCCGGCCGGGCTATCGCTGTATTACTTTGCCTCCAATCTACTGGGTATAATTCAGCAGTTTTTCCTTAATCGGGAATTCAAACAGTACACACCAGTTGCCGCAGCATGAGCGAATCCAACCAAGCCGTCGAGGTCACCGCTACCAGCGTTGACGAAGCGATCAAGCAGGCGCTCGATAAGCTCGGCGCCTCCGAGGACGACGTCGTAATCCAGGTGCTGAGCACGCCGCGCTCGGGCGTGTTGGGTTTGGGCGCGCGCCAGGCGCGCGTGCGCGTCGAGCGTCGCGCCCCGGAGGGCGCGAGCAGCGGTGTGATGTCGCCGCCGCCGGCACCACCGCCGCAGCCGCGACCGGCGCGTTCAGCACCGCCGCGACCGACCCCGACACCGGCCGCCGTGGAGGCCCGCGCCGCGCGCAACCCGTCGGCGCAACCGTCCGAAACTACAGCCGACGCGCAGCCGTCCGCGCAGTCTCGCGCGGGCGAGCGCGAACACGGACGTGATCAGGCACCGCGCCGACGGCCGTCGCAATCGCCGCGCGATCCGGGCGAGCGGCCCGAGCATCCCACGGAAGCTGCGTCGCGCCATGAAGGCGCCGGCGAGGAGGAAGACGATTCCGGCCGCAGGGCCGCCTCTCTCGACGACCAGGCGCGCGAGGCAACCGAAGTGCTCTCGCAGATTCTCGACCTGATGTCCGAGAAAAGCGAGATCACCGTCACCGAGGAGGATTCCGAGGGCATCGAACTCGCGATCAAGGGCGACGGCTCGGGTCTGCTGATCGGCCGTCACGGCCAGACCCTCGATGCGCTCGAGTATCTGGTCAATCGCATTCTCGCCCGGCGCATCAAGGACGGCGTGCCGATAACGCTGGACACCGAAGCCTACCGCGAGCGCCGCCGCCGTCAACTGCATCGGATGGCTCTGTCGATGGCTGAGCAGACCAAGCGCGAGCACGCCTCGGTGACACTGGATCCGATGCCGCCGCGCGACCGGCGAATCGTCCATCTGGCGCTCAAGGACGATCCGCTGATCACGACCCGCTCAACGGGCGACGGCTTTCTGCGGGCGGTCGAGATAATCCCGGTCGGTGAGCGGCGCGAGGGTGGCGGAGGACGCGGGCGACCGCGTGGCGGCGGGGGTGGCGGTGGCGGCGGCCGGCAGCGCGAACGTGAGGGCGAGCGCGAGCCTCCGGTCGGGCAGCAGGGCGGCTTCAAGCACGGCCAAAAACGCATGTTTTAGCGCTTATTAGCCGCAATCGCCGGAAAGAAACCGATACAACCTACCGGCGTAGTATCTATAGGCTCAAGCGCCAGTGTCGGGCTGAGCGGAGGAGCGGCAAAGATGCGCGGGTTCAGGAGCCTGCTGGCGGCTGCGGTTCTTTCTCTCGCGATGGCATCCCCGGCGCTTGCCCAGTACGCGCCATGGCCATCGCCCTTACCGCCCGCACCTTCATGGGGCGATTACGATTCGTCCCACATCTGGCATCCCGCGGATTGGTGGTGGCAGAACCAGCCCGCCTGGGTGCGCGAAAACCATCCCGAATGGTGGGGCGACTTTGACGCCGACGGCATCTGGCGTCCCGCCGCCTGGTGGTGGGAGAACCAGCCCGCATGGACCCAGCTTCACCATCCCGAATGGTGGGGCGATTTTTATCAGGGCGTCTGGTACCCGGCGTCGTGGTGGTGGCAGTTCCAACCCGCATGGACCCGTGCGAACCATCCTGAATGGTGGGGTTATGTCGACAACGGCGTCTGGTACCCGGCGGTCTGGTGGTGGCACCATCGGCGCGACTGGTTTGTGCAGCATCATCCGGACTGGTGGGGCGACGAGTACGAAGGCCAATGGTACCCGGCCTCGTGGTGGTGGGAGAATGAGCCCGTCTGGGTCCAGGAGAACCATCCCGAGTGGTGGGGCGACTACTATCAGAATCGATGGTACCCGGCGGACTGGTGGTGGGTGCATCAGCCCCAGTACGCGGCGCAGTATCATTCCGACTGGTGGGGCGATTTCGACTCCCATCATGTGTGGCATCCCGACACGTGGTGGCATCAGAACAATCCGGCCTGGATGGCGCAGCATCATCCGCAATGGCAGGGCGATTATGACAGCGGGCACACCTGGCGCGATCTGAACTGGTGGGCGGCCAGGCAACCGCAGGTCGCCGTCGCGACTCATCCGAACTGGCGCCCGGCGCTGGAGCAGTCGATCGAGCGCCAGCACTTCGAACAGCAGCGCGCGATCGAAGTGCAACACGACGCGCAGATGCAGCGGGTCGGTGCGGTGCATACCGAGCAGATGCAGACGATCGGGCGCAAGAACCAGCACCAGATGCAGACGCTCGAGCAGCAGCATACCGAACGCATGACGGCGCTCGAACGCGGCCCGGCGCAACCGCCGCCGCAGGCGCAGCCGCCGCCGCGCATGCAACGGATGCCGCCGCAGCAACCGCCGCGGCCGGCGCCTCACGGCGCGCCTGCGCAAATGCAGACCGGCCAAGCGAGCCTGGCCGGACCGCAGGGCGCCGCGCGCCAGCATCAGCAGGCGGTCGCCGCGCTGCAGCGTCAGCATGAACAGCAGACGCAGGCGCTCGCGCAGCAGCAGATGCGCCAGGAACAGGCGGCGCTGCACCAACAGATGCTGCAGCAGCAGGCGCTCGAGCGCACGCAGGCGGCGCGCGAGCAGGCGGTCGAGACGCGCCACGCACAGCAGCTCCAGGCGCTGGCGCATCCCAATCCGCATCCGCCCGCGATGCATCCGGCGCCGCCGCCTCAGCCCCAGTTCCACGGCAATCCGATGCCGGCGCGGCGCGCCGCGCCGGCGCGCGCTGCCGAACCTCCGTACGGCGGCGGTCAGGCGCGCGGCGCTGGAGGTTCCCCGCAGCAGCAGCGGCAACACTAGCCGCGGGCAGCTTTAATCCGATTCCCTCCCCGAACCCGGGGAGGGAATCGGTCAGTTAAGAACTTTTACAGCGGAATCGAAGGCGGAGCGCGGTCAGGCGTTGGGATCGAGGCCCCACTTGCGCTTGTTCTCGGCGACCTGGTCGGAAGTGGGATGCTCTTTCTGGGTGAAGGTCTTGACCTTGAACTGGTCGGCCAACTCGAGTGTGGCGTGGTTCAGCGCAATATCGTCCTTGAACACCTCGGGCACCGCCGGCTCTTCGAAAATCGCCTGCCACGGACATTCCGGCTCGCACGCGCCGCAGTCGATACATTCGTCGGGCTGGATATACAGCATGTTGGGAAAGCGCTGTTTGTCCTCGCCTACATATTCGTAGATGCAATCAACCGGGCACACGCTGACGCATCCGGTGTCAACGCAATCGATGCACAGTCGGGTTATGGTCCAGGGCATGTTCCGTCATCCTCTCCTGTCGGGCGGCAGCGACTTTGCGATTATAGCGCGATTATAGCGATCGACCGCCTGCGGTTTGAAGCCGCCGCGCCCGCGGGCTTTTGCTCAGGCGCATCTTCTATAGCATAGATTGAACGGCGGCGAGAAAGAATCGATTTCAGCCCGCGAAGCGCCAGCCGGCGCAAAATTCCACGAGAGGGCGCGCGATGGAAATCAACGGTGTGGCGCACGTGATGCTGACGGTGGGCGATTACGAAGCCTGCCTGCCGTTTTACGAAAAGCTGCTGCCGATGCTCGGCCTGACCTTCGTCGTGCGCAAGACCGACGCGCAGTTCTACTGCATCGGCGGCCGCACCGGCATCGGCATTCACAAGGCCGATGAGCGCTATCGGGGCGAGCGTTTCGCGCAGGGCCGGCCCGGGCTGCATCATGTCTGCCTGCGTGCGCGCGCGCGCGAGGATGTCGATTCGGTGTACCGGTTTCTGCTCGAGGTCGGCGCGAAGATCGTCCACCCGCCCGAGGAGGGCCGGTGGGCGGCCGGCTATTACTCGGTACTGTTCGAGGATCCCGACGGCACCCGGCTCGAAGTCAATCACATCCCCGGCAAGGGCCTGCTGGCCGAAGCGCCGCGCCGCTAGGGGCGCGCGCGCGGTGCAGAAGCGGGCGGGCGCGCAGCCCGCAGGCCGGCGCCCGCCGCATCGGTCGGCGCGGCCGCAACCGCGCTGCGTTGTTGCCTTAAAGCGGCTCGCCCGTGCTCGGATCGAGCAGCAACCGGCGCGCCGGCTCGTGATGCCTGCGATCGAAATCAAACATGTTGAGCACCGACCCGGCGTAGGCGTCAGCGGAACCTCCGCCGATGCGGCCCAGATCGAAGTTGTCCTCGATGAACCGGATAATCGAGCTTTGGTCGGTGAGCGTGTGATCCACGAAGTTCCGTTTCGCCCATGGCGAGATCACCATGAACGGCAGGCGCGGTCCGTAGCCGCATCGCCCCTGCTGACCGTCGCCGGGCGCGTTCGATCCGCACAGGCCCGAGCCGGTCAGCGTGTCGGCGCTGGTCTGCGACTGATGCACGACGGGCCCGATGACGTGATCGTACCAGCCATCCGAGTCGTCGTACGAGATAAAGACCGCGGTGTGCTCCCATTCGGGACGCTTCATCAGGAAATTGATCGTGTCAACCAGGAAGTTCTGCTCGTCGAGCGGATCCGAGTACTGGGCATGGCCGTCCTGGAAGCCGGCGGCCTTGAGGAAGGCGACCTGGGGCATATGGCCGGCATTGGTCGCGTCGAAGAAATCGTGCAGATCGTATTGGTGATTCGCCGCGTCGGTGTATCCGATCGCGCCGATACCGCCCGGGCGGGTGTGGTTGGGATTGCGCGTATTGACGAAGTACTGAAACGGCTCGTGATGCGGGATGTAATCGACCTTGGTTACGCCGGTAATTTCCGACCTGGTCGAGCGGGCGCAGCCGGTCGTGCCGTTGGCGTTGGTAATCGTGAGATCGAAGCCGCCCTGGAACCATCCCCAGGTCATGCCCGCCGCATTGAGCAGGTCGCCGATATTTTTGCTGGTCGAATCGAAGAAGAAGGTATCGCGAGTCGAGCAGACGTCCTCGGACGGCTGGCCGTCGTCGACCGCGCTGCCGCCGGCGATATCGCCTGCGACCGCGGGCTTGTTATGCGGATCGGTGTTGGCCCCGGAAATCGCGCCAAAGGTGTTGCCGGCGGCCAGGTTCAGGGCACCCGGCGTCGAGGGACCGAAGGTGGTGCCGTACGAGTTGTCGTTCATCGCGAAGTGCTGCGCGTAGTTCCACAGCGCGGTGACCGTGTTGCCGTCGAAATAGTCCATGATCTCGTTGGACAGATTGACGTCGAGGTTCGAGCAGAACTGGTTGGGCACATTGGCCAGGAAATTGTCCATCAGCCCGAAGTCAAAGGCGGTTTGCTCGTCAGTGTAGCCATGGTCCTGGTCGCAGAGCGCGGCCTGCGCGCGGCTGAGCCGCGCCGGGTTGGCGCCATTCGGATTATTGCTCAGCAGGACGCCGGAGAGCCCGTTGACGTTCGGCGTATCTGGAACCGGATGAAACGCGGGTTCGCCGGGATCGTCGTTCAGCGCATTCGGATAGGTGGCGAAGTAATGGTCGAAAGAGACGTTCTCCTGAAAAATAACCACTACATGCTCGATGGGAGTTGCAGCGCCGTCTTCGTCGGCATGGGATTGAGCGATTCCCGGCATCGGCACCCCCACTACCATGGTGAACGCGGCCGCCAGGGCCGCCAGTCTCGAGCCGATTCCCAGCTTGCGTGGTCGATGCATCGTCGTGGCCTGCTCCTTGTGCGAGAGAGATTTCATTTCGCGCGGAGCGTAGGGCGACGAGGTTCCCGCCATGTGAATCCGGCTTTAACTTCGGGTTAATCCGAGCGCAGGCGAGGCGCCTTGCAAATCGCCGCCTTAGCCTCCAAACTTTCGCCAGTATTCCAAACGCCCCGCGGCGAGCGCGCCGCGGATGCGCCTTTCAGGAAGGTTCCATCCAATGACCGACAAACAGGCATCGACCGACAAGCAATCGTTTCGCACCGAAACCGACAGCATGGGCGCGATCGAGGTTCCCTCCGATCGCTACTGGGGCGCGCAGACCGAACGCTCGCTGCATCATTTCAATATCGGACCCGACCGCATGCCGCGCTCGGTGATCCGCGCCTTCGGCCTGCTCAAGAAAGCCGCGGCGCTGGTCAATCAGGATCTGGGCAAGCTCCCCGCCGACAAGGCAAAGCTGATCGCGCAGGCGGCCGACGAAGTGATCTCGGGCAAGCTCGACGCCGAGTTTCCGCTGCGCATCTGGCAGACCGGCAGCGGCACCCAGACCAACATGAACGCCAACGAGGTCATCTCGAACCGGGCGATCGAGATGGCGGGCGGCAAGCTGGGCAGCAAGAAGCCCGTCCACCCCAACGACGACGTCAACATGTCGCAGTCGTCCAACGACACTTTTCCGACCGCGATGCATATCGCGGCGGCCGAGGAGATCGTCAATCGGCTGATGCCGGCGGTGCAGAAGCTGCGCGACGCGCTCGAGGCCAAGTCGCAGGAGTTCGCCGGCGTGGTCAAGATCGGACGCACCCACCTGATGGACGCGGTGCCGCTCACGCTCGGACAGGAGTTCTCCGGCTACGTCGCCCAGCTCGAGGCCGACCTCAAGCGTATCGACGCCGTCCTGCCGGACATCTACGAGCTTGCGATCGGCGGCACCGCGGTCGGCACCGGCCTCAACACGCATCCCGAATTTGCCGATCGCATGGCGGAAAAAATCGCCGAGGCGACCGGGCTGCCGTTCGTCGCCGCGGCCAACAAGTTCGCCGCGCTCGCCGCGCACGACGCGCTGGTGATGGCGAGTGGGGCGCTGCGCACGCTCGCCTGCTCGCTGATGAAAATCGCCAACGACATCCGCTGGATGGGCTCAGGGCCGCGCTGCGGGCTCGGCGAATTGCGCCTGCCCGAGAACGAGCCGGGCTCGTCGATCATGCCGGGCAAGGTAAATCCGACCCAGTCGGAAGCGATGACGATGGTGTGTCTGCAGGTGATCGGCAACGATACGGCGATCGCGATGGCCGGCACGCAGGGCAATTTCGAGCTCAACGTGTTCAAGCCGCTGATCATTCACAACCTGATGCACTCGATCGCGCTGCTGGCCAACGCCTGCTCTTCGTTCACCGACTTCTGCGTGGTGGGAATTGAGGCCGATCGCGAGCGCATCGCGGGATACGTCGAGAACTCGCTGATGCTGGTCACGGCGCTGAGTCCGCATATCGGCTACGACAACGCGGCCAAGGTGGCGAAGAAGGCGCACGCCGATAACACGACGCTGCGCCAGGCGGCGATTGCGCTCGGCCTAATCAAACCTGAGGACTTCGATCGCTACGTGCGGCCGGAGAAGATGCTCGCGCCCGAGCCGTGAAGCGCGCTGCGAAGCCGATACCGCAAGCATCGGGGGAACTGTCGGAGGAACTAATCGATGGACAAGCTGCCGTCCGCCTACAAGCAGGTGGGACCGAACCGTTACCGCGAAGCCTACGGGCTCTTCTACGAGGACTTCACGCCCGGCGACGTCTTCGAGCATCGCCCCGGCCGCACCCTGACCGAAACCGACAACATCTATATGACGCTGCTGGCAATGAACACGCATCCGCTGCACTTCGATTCCGCCTACGCCAACGCCACGCAATGGAAGCGGCCGCTGATGAACTCGCTGGTGACGATCTCGGTGGTCACCGGGATGAGCGTGCACAGCACGAGCCAGAATGCGGTCGCCAATCTCGGCTGGGACAAGGTGCGGCTGGTGAATCCCGTGTTTGCCGGCGACACGCTGTACGCCGAGACCACGGTGGTTTCGAAGCGCGAGTCGGAAAGCCGTCCCACGCAGGGCCTGGTGACGGTGCATACGGTGGGCATGAAGGTCGACGGGCAGACCGGGCAGGCGGGCACCGTGGTGATCGAATTCGATCGCACGTTCCTTGTGTACAAGCGCGAGCATTCGCCGCTCGGCAAGGCGAATTACTGAAGACCGCCGGCGGATAGCGGGCGCATGGGGCGGGGGGAGATGGGAAAAATAGTGCCGGCGAAGACGCGAGCGGCGCGCGCGGCGATGCTCGCGATCGCAATTGCGGCGATGCTCGGCTCGGTCGAGGGAGCCGCCGCGGCGGCGCCGCCGCCGACGGCCGCATTCCCCGCCGGGCTCGATCCGAACGCGCTGATGCTGCCGCCGCCGACGCCGGACGGCAAAGTAAAGACCGCGGTCGCGCTCCATGTGCTCAACCTCTCGGGTATCAACGAGGTCACCGAGCGTTTCGAACTCGCCGGATACCTGCTGGCGCAATGGCGCGACTCGCGCCTGACCTACCAACCCAGCGGCCCGAACGACAAGTACCGGGTGCTCGCGGTCGATTCGGTATGGCGCCCGCAGCTCGTCATCATCAACGTGGTCGCGCCGCGCCGCACGCACGAGACCTCGATGCGCGTCGCGCCCGACGGAATGGTCTCGTATGTCGAGCGCTTCGACGCGACGATCACCTCGACCTTCCATCTGAAGTCCTTCCCGTTCGATCGGCAGAAGCTCGAAATCCTGATTCATCCGTTCACCGATCAGCAACGCATCGTCGTCTTCGAGCAGAGCGAGCTGCCAGTGTGGACCGCGGCCGAGTTCAGCTCCTACTCCTCGCTGGAGTCGTGGCAATTTGAATCTCTCACCTACGAACTCGGCACGGCGGCGAGCCAGTTCGGCACGCATGCGGTATCGGAGGCGCGGTTCGATATCGCGGTGGCGCGCCGCTCGGATTTCTATCTCTGGAAGGTGTTCCTGCCGTTGCTGCTGATGGTCATTGTGTCATGGTCGGTGTTCTGGTTCGATCCGCCCGAGGTCTCGAGCCAGGTGCAAATCGCGGTCACCTCGATCCTGACCATCATCGCGTTCGCGCTCGCGATCTCATTGACGCTGCCGCGCGTGCCGTACCTGACCTTCGCCGACGCCTTTTTTCTCACCTGCTACATCTTCGCGTTCGTGGCGATGGTTGAGCTGACCGCGGTGCATATCGCGTGGCGCGGCGACAAACGCAGGATAGCCGCGAAAATCCGCGGCACCGCGCGATGGCTGGTACCGGCCGCTTTTGTAATCGTTAACGTCGTCCTGATCGTCCATTTTCTCGCCTGAGCCCCCTCACATCCGGAACACGCCGAAGCTCGTAGCCGGCGGAACCCCGGCGTTGAGCGCGGCGGCGATCGCGAGCGCCAGGATTTGGCGCGTCTCCGCCGGATCGATCACGCCGTCATCCCACAGCCGCGCGGTCGAGAAATAACAGCTCGACTCGTGCTCGTACTTGGCCAGCGTGGGACGGGTGAATTCGGCCTGCTCTTGCGCACTCATCGTCTGACCCTGGGCCTTGAGCTGATCGAGCTTGACCGTCAGCAGGGTGTTGGCGGCCTGTTCGCCGCCCATCACCGAGATGCGCGCGTTGGGCCACATGAAAAGCATCCGCGGCGAGTAGGCCCGACCGCACATGCCGTAATTGCCGGCGCCATTGGACGCGCCGATGATCACGGTGAATTTCGGCACCTGCGCGTTGGCCACCGCGTTGACCATCTTGGCCCCGTCCTTGGCGATTCCGCCCTGCTCGTAGCGTCTGCCGACCATGAAGCCGGTGATGTTCTGCAGGAAGAGCAGCGGGATGCGCCGCGCGCAGCAGAGCGCGATGAAATGCGTCGCCTTCAGCGCCGACTCGCTGAACAGCACGCCGTTGTTGGCGATAATGCCGACCGGGTAGCCGTAGATGCGCGCGAAGCCGGTCACCAGCGTCGCCCCGTAGCGCGGCTTGAACTCGTGCATCCGGCTGCCGTCGACCAGCCGCGCGATCAGCTCGCGCACTTCGTAGGGCCGGCGCGTGTCGGCCGAGACCACGCCGTAAATTTCGCGCGGGTCGTAGTACGGGTCCTCCGGCTGCGACTGCTGCAGCGCGTATTCGACCCCGCTCGGCGGGCCGAGGCTCTCGAAAATCGAGCGCGCGATCGCCAGCGCATGCTCGTCGTCGTCGGCCAGATGGTCGCTCACGCCGCTAAGCCGCGTATGCACGTCACCGCCGCCCAGGTCTTCGGCGCTGACTTCCTCGCCGGTCGCCGCGCGCACCAGCGGCGGGCCGCCGAGAAAAATCGTGCCCTGCTCACGCACGATGATGTTCTCGTCGCACATCGCGGGGACGTAAGCGCCGCCCGCGGTGCACGAGCCCATCACCGCCGCGACCTGCGGAATACCCGCGGCCGACATCCGCGCCATGTTGTAGAAAATGCGGCCGAAGTGATCGCGATCGGGAAAGACCTCCGACTGCAGCGGCAGGAATGCGCCGCCCGAATCCACCAGGTACACGCACGGCAGATGGTTCTGCAGCGCGATTTCCTGCGCCCGCAAATGTTTTTTCACGGTGATCGGGTAATACGTGCCGCCCTTGACCGTCGCGTCGTTGGCCACGACCATCGCTTCACGCCCCTGGATGCGCCCGATGCCGGTAACGATGCCCGCGCCGGGGGCCTCGCCGTCGTACATGCCCCAGGCCGCGAGCGGTGAGAGTTCCAGGAAGGCGCTGCTCGGATCGAGCAGCTTCCGAATGCGGTCGCGCACCAGCAGCTTGCCGCGTTCGAGGTGGCGGCGGCGCGACGACTCGGGGCCGCCCTCGCGCGCGCGGTCAACTTCGGCACGTAACTTCTTTACCGCCTGCTCCATCAGCGCGAAATTCTGCCGATACTCGGCACCCGACGTGTTGATGCGGCTCTCGATTCGTTCCATCTGCTCTCCTCACCTGCGATCCGGCGCGGCGGCGGCCTTGTGCCTGCCGCACGCGGTTGGGCTAGATATTAGCTTGAGCGCGGAGCCGTCTGCGAAACGATCGCGGGCGACCGGCTGGGCGGCGCGATGCGGCAGCGTGACCTGAGAGTACTCGAGTTCCACAAGGTGATCGGCCTGGTGGCGGCGATCGCGGCCTCGGCGCCCGGCCGCCGCGCGGTCGAGGCGCTGCGGCCGAGCGCGGAGGGGGCCGAAGTCGCGGCGCGCCTGGAGGCGGCGGCCGAGATGGTCTCGCTGCGCGCGCACGCGGGCGCGCTGCCGATGCAGGAATTCGCCGACCAGCGCGAGATCCTGCTGGCGGCGGCGCGCGAGGGCGCGGTGCTCGACGGCGCCGCGCTGCTCTGCGTGCGCGACTTCGTGCTCGTCGCGCGGCAGGTCGCGATCTTCATGCGCTCGCGCGTCGAGTCGTATCCGCAACTGTCCTCGATGGCGCAGAACCTGGCCGCTCCCAAGGAACTCGCCGACGCGCTGCTCGGCGCGCTCGCCGACGACGGCGGACTGCTCGACGAGGCGAGCCCGCAGCTTCTGCGCCTGCGCACGCGGCTTCGCGCCGAGCGTGTCGAGCTCGAGGCGCGGCTTATGCGATCGCTGAGCGCGCCGGGGATGGAGGCGTTCGTCTCGGATCATCTGGTCACGGTCCGCAACCATCGCTTCGTCCTGCCGCTCAAGCTGAATTACGCCGAGCGGCTCGAGGGAATCGTGCAGGACCGCTCGGTCTCGGGCGAGACGCTGTTCGTCGAGCCGATGTGGGCGGTCGAGCTGAACAACCGGCTGATGATGCTCGAGCGCGAGGTCGAGGCCGAGGAACGCCGCATCCTGGCCCATCTGACCGCGATGATCCGCGGCTACGGCGCCGAGCTGAGCATGACCTTCGAAGCGCTGGTCGCGCTCGACGCGCTCAACGCGCGCGCGATTTTCGCCGAGCGCCTGCGCTGCGTCAAACCGTCAATCGTCGATTACGAGGCGAGCGGACTCGAACTTATCGAAGCGCGCCATCCGCTGCTCATCGCCGGCGGCCGCGAAGTCGTGCCCATCGACGTGCGTATCGCGCCCGGCCTGCGCGGGATCGTGATCTCGGGTCCCAACACGGGCGGCAAGACCGTCGCGCTCAAGACCATCGGCCTGCTCATCCTGATGGCGCAGGCGGGCTTGCTGATTCCGGCGCGCGAGGGCAGCCGCGTCGGTATTTTCCGCAGCATCTTCGCCGACATCGGCGACGAGCAATCGATCGAAGCGAGCCTCTCGAGCTTCGCCGCGCATATCGCCAACTTGAGCGAGATGGCGGCCGAGCTTAAGGAGCCCGCGCTGGTGATCCTCGACGAGCCCGGCGAAGGCACCGATCCGGTCGAGGGGGCGGCACTGGCGATCGGCCTGATGAATTATCTCGGGCGGCGGCGGTGCCTGGTCGCGATCGCGACACATTCCGCGGCAATCAAGCTGCATGCCTACTCGCGCGCCGGATACGAAGCCGCCGCGGTCGATTTCGACGCCGAACACCTGCGGCCGCTCTATCGCCTCAAGCCCCACACCATCGGCCAGAGTTACGGCCTGGCCGTCGCCGAGCGGCTTGGCCTGCCGCACGAGATCGTTAGCGCCGCGCGCGAGGCGATGCCGGCCGGAGCGGCCGAAGTCGAACGCGCGCTCGCCCTGCTCGATGCCGAACGCGCAGCGGTGCGCGCCGAGGCCGAGCGCCTGCGCGCCGAGGAACGCCGGATGGTCGAGCGCGCGGCCGAGGCCGAGGAATCGGCGCGGCGGGCCAGGGCACGCCTCGAGGACGAGCGCGAACGCGTCGCGGCTGAAGGTCAGGCGGCGATCGCCGAGCTCCGGCGCGAGAATTCGGCGCTCGCCGACGAGGTGCGCGCGGGCCGCAAGGCGCATCGCGAGCTGAACGCGTCGCTCGCAAGGGCCTCCGAACGCATCGCGCGCATCGCGCCGGCGGCGCCGGCGGAAGAGGGCGACGCGGGCGGTGAACCGCTGAAGGTTGGCGATCGGGTCGAATTCGGCGACATCCAGGGCGAGCTGCTGGCGCTCGGCCCCGGACGCGCGATCGTGAGCCGCGGCGGGCTGAGGATCGAGGTAGCGCCCGAGCGGCTGCGCCGCGCGCGCACGCGCGCGATCGATCGCGCGGCGCCACGGGTCACGGTCACCCCAAGGTCCGCGGAGAACGGCGGGGGCGAATTGAATCTGATCGGAATGCGCACGCCGGAGGCGCTGCGCCGCCTCGAGGAGTTCCTCGACCAAGCCTACCTGAGGAACCAGCCGGAGGTGCGTGTCGTACACGGCATCGGCTCAGGCGCGCTCAAGAAGGCGGTGCACGATTACCTGCGCGATTCCCGCTACTGCTCCGGGTTCCGCCAGGCCGAGCCGCATCAGGGCGGCGCCGGCGCGACGGTCGTGCAGCTCAATCTTTAGCCGCAGCGCTGCCGCAGGCAGTGAACGTGTCAGACTGTCTTTGCGCGAACAGCTAGTGGAATAGCTTGTTGAGGGCGCCGCCCAGCGCATTGCCGCCCGAATTGCCCGAGGATCCGCCGCCCAGGTACTTGTTGAGCAGCTTGCCGGCCTGCTTCTGCACCAGATGGCCCGCCGCCCGCTGCGCGAGAAACTGGATGTCCGGCTGCACCGACGGCTTCGGCAACTGCCCGGTGATGCGCACCGGGATATCCACCTGTTTCTGCTCGTTGGCCAGGTAGACGATGTTCTTCTTCGCCGACATCATCTCGCGGCTCAACTCCTGCGACAGCAGCAGATGCGCATTCATGTCGATGTTCTTGTCGAGATCGAACCATCCGTCGGCAAGCGCGCTGTAATCGGGCGTCACCGCCCTGATGTCGTGCGAAACGATGCGCGGTCCCTTGATGGTGAAGGTCATTCCCAGTTGGGTCAGATCGGTGTCACGCGAGTTGAATAGCGAGGGATGCCGGGTGACGATGGCCGGCGTAATCAGCGAATCAATTCCGGGCAGGCCTTGCACCTTGCTGAGCGCCTGCGCGCCGAGATTGACCCCGACGAGCTTGCCGTTGGCGACCGACATCTGGCCGTTACCGCTCAGCGTCGGCTTGATGCGATCGAAGGTCGTGCCCTGACCCGCGACGCGCACCTGACCGGTCAGTTGTCCGCGCACGATGTCGGCCGCTTTGGACCTTTGCGATTGCAGCGCCTGCTGCAGGTCAATGCCGTGCAGATTGAGGCCGACGTTGAACGCCGGCTCGGCGGCGAGCGTCGCGCGCGCATTGCCGTCCAGCGTGCCGTTGAAGGCCGCCAGCCTTAGCGAATTTATCGTCAATACCGGCGCGGCGTAGATCGCGTCCATCGCGAGGTTGCGGTACGCGACGTTCTGCAGCGTGCCGTCGGGCGAGGCGACCGCCGCGGTCACGGTCGGTGCGGAGACGGAGCCTTTGACCGTGCCCTGGACGCCGAGCCGGTTGAGATGGTCGCCGGCATTTTGCGGCGAGGGCCGGGCCGTGAGTTCCGCGGGCTTCAGCACGTCGGCGCTGAACCGGTAAGCGGCGTCGATCGGCTGGATCGATTGGGCATTAACCGTCAGCCGGGCGTGCCCCGAGCCGACGTTGAAGTCGAGCGGCCCGGCGGCCGCGCTGTTGCCGTTCATCTTTATATCGCCGCTCAGCCCGCCGACGATCGCGCGTTTGCCGGGCGGAGCGACCGTGACCGAGGCCAGCGTTATAACGCCGTTGACCTGCGGCTGCTTCTGCACCAATTTGACGTTCGCATGCACTTCGGCTTTGCCCGAGGCATTGTACTTGCTGAGCGCGACCAGCATCTTGCCCATCGCGGCCAGATCGAAACGGTTGCTGTCCAGACGAGCGCTCGGGTTCTGACCGAGCTGAATCCGACCGGCCTTGAGATTGAGGTCGCCGAGCACCAGCGTGGCATTGCCGATCTCGAGCTGCGCGCCGTTGCCGCTGTCTTTTCGCGTGCCGGTCGCGGTCAGCGTCAGCGGCACGCCTGCAGCCTTGTCGAGCACGCCCGTGTACACCACGCGATTGCCGCTCAGGTCGGTGGTGAAATTGAAAGCGAGTGCGCCGGTAGTTCCGTCCGCTTTGACCGTGGCGTGCACCGGGTTGGTCAGATGAAGCTGCGCGGGAATCGCCCCGGCCAACTCGGGTACCGCCTTGAGATCGGCCATCGTGACCGGGCCGAGGTCCAGGCTCAAGGCAAGCGGAATCGCCGTCTGGTCGATCGTGCCGTTGCTGGCGATCGGACCGAGCTTGCCGCTTAGCGAAATATTCTTGCCGGTTCCGAGCGCCGCCATGCTCAGATTGATATCGATCGGCGTGGCGAGACCGAGATGCTCGGCATCCATGTTGACCGCGCTCAGCACGGCCGGCGCGACGCCCGCCTGCTTGTAGTCGATCGTGCCGTTATCGATGGTCAGGCTGGAGACCGAGATATTGCCCAGCGCGCCGAGGCTTCCCGCCCCGCCCGAGGGATTTTGGGGCGCCGTCTGGGTAATAGGCGCGCTTTTCAGCGGCTGCGCCCCCGCCGCGCCGGAAGGTGCTGCTTGCGGCCGAGCGGTCTCACCGCCCTCGGACGGCTTTCTGCCGATGGTGCTGAGATTGAGCTCGCCCCGCTGATTGCGGATTACGTGCACGACGGGCTGCTTGAGCGAGATCTGTTCGACGTCGATTCGATGGCTGAGCAGGGGGAGCAAAGCGACCCGCGCATAGACGTCCGCCGCCTGGACGAACGGCGTTTGCGAGAAATTCGGGTCGTCCGCGACCGTCAGCCCGCGAAGATCGGCGATGACGCCCCAGCCGAGGCTCGCATGGATGTCCTGCACGTCAACCTTGCGACCGAGGGCATCGCTCGCCTTCGCCAGGATAAGTTCGCGCCGGCTTTGAATGATGTTGTTGAGATTGAGCACGGCGTAGGTGCCAACCGCGGCTACAATCGCAACCAGGATACAGACGACGATCAGCCCCACCCGGATGAACTTGTGCATCGCGATGTCCTCTGCCCGCTGGAAGAATTAATTGTCTACCTAACGGCGCGCTGTGACAACGAATATGGCGTACGCGCGTATCGCCGATGATGCGCACGCGAGCGCCGGGCGCTAAGCTGCTACAATGGCCAGGAGGCGAAAAACTCCGCCGCGGACGAGTCGCGCTGCCAGGCCGAAGTCCGAATCTTCCGTCTTCGCTTCGCCCTTCAAGGATCTCAAAAAGCTGCTGCACGAGCGTGCCGCGACCAAAGACCCGGTGCAGCCGGCTGAATCGCGCCAGCCCGTCATCCCGACCGCGCCGGCGCCGGTCGCGGCTTCCGAGCCCGCGCTCGATGACGCCGCGATATTTCTGCAGGCTATCGATGGCGTTCGACGTATCGGCAGCGAACGTCCTGCCCGAGTCATCGCGCGTCCCGAGGTGACGCTCGAAATCGTGAGCGAAGAGGCCGAGGTTCTGGCGCAACTGTCGGACCTGGTATCGGGTGTGGGCAAATTCGAGCTGACCGAAACCGAAGAATACGTCGAGGGCGCCAGGCTCGGCCTGGACCCGCGCCTGGTGACGCGGCTTCGGCGCGGCGAGTTCGCGATGCAGGCGCATCTCGACCTGCATGGCATGATCCAGCCCGATGCGAAGGAAGCGCTCGAGCGCTTTATCCTCGAGTCGGTACGCAAGGGGCTGCGCGCGGTGCTGATCGTGCATGGACGGGGCCTGCGCTCGCCGGGCGGCACGCCGGTGCTCAAGCATGCGGCCGCGCAATGGCTCTCGCACGGGCATATGGGTGGCTATGTCCTCGCGTTTGCGACTGCGCGGGCGGCGGACGGGGGCGCGGGCGCTATGTACGTGCTGCTCAGACGCGATCGGCAGCGGGCGCGATTCGACGTGCTGCAGGGCGCCAAGCGTCGCGACTAACCGATCCGACACGCAGCCGGTGCGACAGGATAAATCATTCTGCTCGCGCTGGAACACTTTCGGCACATAAAAAGAAAACGGAGCCGTGAGGCTCCGTCTTCAACCGTCATCGCTGTGCGGGTGAAATTCTCAGTTCAAATCTTGCCCTGCAGGATGAACGAGATGACCAGCGAGTAGAGCGTCAACGACTCGACGAATGCGAGTCCGATGATCATCGGTACGAAAAGCTGATTCGTGCTGTTCGGATTGCGCCCGATCGATTCCATCGCCGAAGCGGCCAGCTTGCCCTGGCCCATTCCGCAGCCGAGCGCCGCGATACCAATTCCGATGCCCGCGCCCAAGCCGATGAGTCCGGCGCGCAAGCCGTCACTGCCGCCTGCCCCGGGCGTTTGCGCCATCGCGAGCAACGGACTGGCAAGCACCATCGCTGCTGCCATTCCAAGCCATCCAGCCAACCGTCGAATCATTGTCACGTGTCCTCCTTGGTTTGCTCGCGGCCAACAGCCAAATCCATAGCTCTTTTTAACCCCTCTATCCTCTTCCACACCGCGAACCGGACCGGGCCAGGTCGCGAAAGTTGCTAATTTTCACGGAAGTTCAGGCGATCTGTCAGTCGTAATGCGAATGGCTCGCCATCCGCACGTATGAAACCGCCAGGATGACGAACACCAGCGCCTGAACGATGCAGACGATGGAACCCAGCGCATAAAACGCGAGCGGCACGAGCAGCTTGGTCAGCCCGGTGAACAGCCCGAGTACCTTGTGATCGGCGAACATGTTGGCGAAGAGACGGATGCCGAGCGAAAACGGCCGGAACAGGTTGTCGGCCACCTCGATCACCACGAAAAACCATGCGAGCCACCACAGCGGACCCAGGAAACTGCGCAGATAGTACAGTCCCTGATGCCTGAAGCCCTGGTAGAGGTAATAAACGAAGCAGATCACGGCGAGCGCGAACGTCAGATCGGTATCGCTCGTCGGCGGCTCCATCCCCGGGATAAGGCCGAGAAAATTTGCCGTCAAGATGAACATGAAAAGCGTGCCAAAGAACGGCACATACTGGCGCGCGCCATGGCCCTCGAGCACGCCCTCGACGAACCCATCGAGCCATTCGGCCGCCACTTCGCCCACCGAACGCATCGTGATGCCGCTGTCGGGGACGGTGGCGTCGGAGGAGGACAGCAGTGCGCGGCGCGCATACACGCCGAAAACCAGCAGAATCCCCATCGCGATCCAGGTGCCGATCAGCACCGGCGGCAGATGCACCGCGTCCGCGATGGCGTCGATGAAGTTAATCGGGTTCAAACTCTTGTCCCTCGCCTCTCAGCGGCCGCTTACGATGTCCGCCACGAGACGCGTAAAGTCTCGACCAAAACCGCGCCCGGCTGCGTGAGAAAGCCCAGCACGAATCCCGGAATGTTGATACGGGTACGGCTCAGGAGCAGGGCAACAACCGTAACAATAAACAGTAATTTGAGCGGCGCCGCAATAATTCCCAGCCGGCTCGCCCCGCCGCTCTGGCCGGCCACCGCGACAATCCATCGCCCGACAAACGTCAGCAGGAAAAGATTCGCGATCATCACCGCGCCACCGACCGCGCATCCCACCGCTGGCCCCGCTGACCCCGTGGCAAACAGGATCAGGCTGAGCACCGCGGTCATAGCGGCGGTAGCGCACTGAATCCCGCCGATGCTCGGCACGGTCCAGTTCATCGCATCACGATGCCGGCTATAGATTTCTGCGAAACTCGCGAGTTTCGACGATCAGCCGATAGAATCCGAGAAATATGCCCCCCAAAAGCCCGATGAGTGTCCAGATCGAACCCGTGTGAAAATGAGCGTCAATATAATAGCCTGCGACGGAACCGCCGATAATAGGCGAAAAAAGCTCGGCTCCGATCGCCGCATAGCGCCAGAGATTCGGCCGGGCAGGCGACGGCTCGTTCGATTCGGGAGGTGCGGACGACACTGGAGACCCCGGCCGTGCCTTACGGCTGACCTCTGATAGCGGTCAATGAATCGCGAACCGCAGTGACCGTGCGATCGATATCGTCGTCGCTGTGCGCGAGCGACACGAACATCGCCTCGAATTGCGAAGGCGGCAGATAGATCCCGCGCTCGAGCATCGCGGCGAAAAACCGCGCGAACAGCGCGCCGTCGGCTCGCCGCGCGTCCTCGGCGTCGCGCACGGACCGCGCGCCAAGGAACGGTGTCACCAGCGAGCCGACCCGATTTACGCACCCGTTCACGCCCGTTTCTTCGATCGCCCGCGCGATGCCGTCGCCGAGCCGCGCGGAAATACGCTCCAGACGCTCGTACGTTCCGCGCCGCGCCAGAATTTCCAGCGTTTTGAGCCCGGCGACGACCGCGACCGGATTGCCCGACAAGGTTCCAGCCTGGTAAACGGGCCCGATCGGCGCCAGCAAATCCATCAATTCGGCACGCCCTGCGACCGCTCCGATTGGCATGCCGCCGCCGATCACCTTGCCCAGCATTATCAGGTCAGGCTCGGCGCCATACATTTCATGCGCGGCGCCGTAGCGGAGGCGAAACCCCGTGATTACCTCGTCGCAGATGAGAAGCGCTCCGTATCGATGGGTCAGGGCGGAAAGCTGCGCGAGAAAATCCGCGGCCGGCGGCACAACACCCATGTTCGCAGCCACCGGCTCGACGATGACTGCTGCTATCTGACGTGGCTCAGCCCGCAAGTACCGCTCTACCGCCTCGAGCGAGTTGAAGGGCGCGACGCGGGTCAGAGCAGCCAGCGCTTCGGGAACGCCGGCGCTGTCGGGCGCGCCCAGCGTCATCACGCCGGAGCCGGCTCGGACCAGCAGGGAATCGCTGTGACCATGATAGCAGCCGTCGAATTTGATAATCCCCGGTCGGGCGGTTGCAGCGCGCGCAAGACGAATAGCGGTCATGCCGGCTTCAGTGCCCGAGCTTACCAGGCGCACCTTGCGTGCGATCGGAATGCATTTCGCGATCAGTTCGGCCATCGCGACTTCGAGTTCGGTCGGAGCGCCGAAGCCAAAGCCGCGCGCGGCCGTTTCGGCCACGGCGGCGACGACCTCGGGATGGGCGTGGCCGAGAATCGCGGGACCGTAAGATCCAACGTAATCGAGATAGCGATTGTTATCAGCATCGATCACCGCGGCGCCTTCGCCACGAGCGATGAAGCGCGTGGCTCCGCCGACCGGTTTCCACGCACGCACGGGCGAGTTGACGGCGCCGGGGATGACGCGCGCGGCGCGGTTGCGGAGCGCGGCGGATTTTTTATGTTCGATCATGGACGGCGGTTTTTGTTTGCAAGTTCGCGCGTTTTGTTTCAATCGAGATTTCGCTTTGCTCGCTAACATTTGCCGATGATCCAGTCAAACGTGCGTAACCGTCACGTGCAGCCAAAAATTGCGCGCTTGCAGTGGCTCCCAGAGCCAACGAACGCGATCGGCGACGCAAGCTGCCCCGGCGCGGAGATCGCGCGCGCGATCCGGGTCGCGCGATTTCTGAAAAAAATCGGGAGCTTGTAAATCTGCGATCGTTTTTTCTTGAGCCAGCGCTACAAAGGGTCTATCACGTTGTCTTCGCCGAAACACTTCACACGATGAAAAACGCGCGCGGGCGCGTCGCCGAGGCGAACGGCGTCAGGATCAACGTGGCCGTAAGGCGCTCGATCGGTTCACTGGATTTTTCGATTTTGAGTCCGCCGCATTCGGACCGCTCTCGGACCGGAGTTGATAGTCCGTTGGCGAAGACGCATATCGCGGTTCTGCGGGCGGACAAAAATGGCTTATCCACAGATGTGGACAAGGCTGTGTGTAATTGGAAAACCGACCGGCTCGATCTGACGGGCGGGGGGCGCTTGTTTCAGCCGGCCGTTATTGACTCCCGGGAGGGGGATATATGGAAGGCCTGTGGCAGAGGACGGCGGATCGGATACGCGACTCACTTGGACAGGTAGGCTTTGAAACCTGGATCGGACCACTGAACTTTCTCGGCATGCAGGGGCGGACGGCGACGATCGAGGCCCCGAATCGATTCTTTCGCGACTGGGTGAGCGATCGTTATCTGGAACTGTTGCGGCAATCATTGTCGGCCGAAGTCGGACAGACGGTTGATGTCAAACTTACGTTAGGATTAGCGGGCAGCGGAAATCTGCATGAGCCTGTCCGTCGTTCGATGTCGCCGGCGCACCCCGCGCTCGCAGCCCCGACCGCTCCGCGCGATCGCCATCCTCAGCTCAACGAGCGTTACACCTTTGGCGAGTTCGTGGTCGGCTCGGCAAACCAGTTCGCGCACGCCGCCGCCCTGGCGGTCGCCAATCAACCGGGCGTGAAATATAACCCGCTTTTCATTTATGGCGGGGTCGGATTGGGCAAGACCCATCTGGTGACCGCTATCGGACACCATCTATGGAACAGCGGCAAGCGCAAAGTGCTGTTTATGGCCGCCGAATATTTCATGAACGAACTTATCAGCTCGCTCAGACGCGATCGGATGGGTGAGTTCAAGGAGAAGTTCCGTCGCGTTGACGTGCTGATCCTGGACGACGTGCAGTTCCTGGCCGGACGCGAGCGCACTCAGGAAGAGTTTTTCCATACCTTCAACGCACTGCATTCGGAGCGCCACCAGATAGTGTTGACCTCCGACAAGGTGCCGCGGGAGATTCCTGGGCTCGAGGAGCGGCTGCGCAACCGTTTCGAGATGGGGCTTATCGCGGACATAGCGCCGCCCGACCTCGAGACCCGGGTGGCGATCGTGCAGAAGAAGGCGGCGCGCGAGAACATGAGCCTGCCCGCCGACGTCGCCCTGTATATCGCGCAGAATGTGTCGTCCAACGTGCGCGAACTCGAAGGATGCCTGACGCGGCTGGCGGCGCTGGCCTCGATGGACCGGGCGCCGGTGACCGTGGATTTCACGCGCCAGGCGTTGCACGATCTGATCCGGGTGCAGGACCAGCGTCCGGGTATCGAGGGAATCCAAAAGACGGTGGCCGATTTCTTCCATATCCGGCTCGCCGATCTGAAGTCGAAAAAGCGTACGCAGCACATCGCCTTCTGCCGGCAGGTCGCCATGTATCTCTGCCGCAAGCTCACCGACAACTCGTTTCCGGTCATCGGCGAGCACTTCGGACGCGATCATTCGACCGTGATCCACGCCTACAACCTGATTGCGCGGCGGGTGGGCAACGATTCGGCTTTCCGCATGTCGATCGAAAAGATCGAGCGCGAGCTCAAGGTCGACCAGCGCGCGGCCTGAGCCTCGCGGAAAATCTGTGGAGAAGCCGTTAACGGCGGGCGCGATATCGACAGGGCGAGCCTATCGAGTGGACGAGCAGGCGGTGACGGTGGATTCAGGGAGGCATCCGTCCACCGGCGAATATCCAATACCGGCGCGGACTTGGCGCGCTCATCAACAAATTGACAGCGCCTACTACTATCTTTGATCTTTTGATCTAAGAATTATGGAGATCAGCAGAGCATGGCGGCGAGAGGATAAATGGAACTGGTAATCGAGCGCGCGGTGCTGCAAAGCAGCCTGTCCCTGGTGCAGGGAATCGTCGAGCGGCGCAATACGGTGCCGATACTCGGACACGTCCTGCTCGATCCCAATGGCAGCAACCTGCGGCTGGCCGCGACCGACCTCGAGGTCGGGATTCGGACCGAAGTTCCCTGTCGCGTGGACAAGAAGGGCAGCATCACGCTCAACGCGCGCAAGCTGTTCGAAATCGTGCGCGAGGCCGAGGGCGCCGAAGTTTCATTCAAGTCGCTCGACAACGACTGGGTCGAACTCAGGTGCGGACGGGCCAGGTTCAAGATGATGGGCCTCGATCCGCGAAGCTTTCCGGCGATGCCCACCCAGGCGCAGACCAAGCCCCAGGGCGACGCCGCCCGCCGGCCGGTCAAGGGCGAGCTGGTTATCGCCACGCCGGTGCTCAGAGAGATGATCGACAAAACCATCTTCGCGGTGAGCCCGGATGAGGCGCGCTACAACCTGGGCGGCGTGCTGGTCGAGGCGGCGGAAAAGGGAAGGGCGCGGATGGTGGCGACGGACGGGCATCGGCTTTCGCTGATCGAGCGCGAAGCCGAAGGATTCGAAATGCAGGGCAATGCGATCATCCCGCGCAAGGGACTGGCCGAATTGCGCAAGCTGCTCGACCAGGAAGGCGAAGAGCAGGTGCAGTTGATGCTCGACGGGCAGCTCGCCTGGCTCAAGCGCGGAGCGACCGAAGTTTCGATGCGCCTGGTTGAAGGCGAATTCCCGGATTACCGCGGCGTAATTCCCAAGCAGTCGAAGTACGAAATCGCGGTCGGACGCGACGCGCTGCTCAACGCGATCCGCCGCGCGGCGATTTTTTCCAACGAGCGCTACCACGGCGTCAAGCTCGGCCTCTCCGGCGGCGCTCTGACGGTTTCCTCGACCAGCCCGGAAATGGGCGAGGCGAGCGAAACCATCGACGTCGCCTTCAACGGCGAAGAGTTCGCGATCGGCTTCAACGCGGCATATCTGATCCAGGTGCTCGGTGTGATGGCTGCGGAAGGCGACGCGAGCCTCGGCCTGAGCGACGAGGTGAGCCCCGGCGTAATCACTTCGTCCGCCGACTCGCAGTTCAAGTATGTCGTGATGCCGATGCGGCTGTAGGCCACGCACGAGTGAAATCGGCGAAATCGATCGATTGATCCGGCCGCTCCGGCCGCGGCTGTCGGCGTTTTACGGAGCTGAAGAAGGTGCCGCGGAAGCTCCCTGCGGCACCGAAACGGCCATCAGCACCTCCTTGTTGAGCACGTGCTGGCCCGATTCGAATGGGAAGGCCTCTTCGCTGGCGACGATTCGGACGGCGCCGCCGAGCCGATCGATGAGGCTGGCGCGGTCGCGGCGGCGCACGATGACCCATCGCAGCTTGCCCGCGAGCGCGTCCTGTTTCACTTTATCGGCGTCGTCGTAATAGGGCAGCGGATTCGGCAGGTTAAGGTAGTAAAGCGGTCCGACGGTTTTGTACAGAACCACGCCCGAGGTCGCGTCGCCCATCCGGCTGCGGATTGCCTCGGCAAAGGGTTTCTCGCCGCGCCAGCGGTCGGCCGCCGGCATGGCGAAGATATAGAGGTAGCCGAGAAAGAGCGTGGCGAGGATCGCGGTGGATGCCGCGATGCTGCGGGTGCTCAAGTGCTTAAGCGCATAGAGCACCGCGAGGACCGAGATCGCCCAGCAAGCCGCATAAATCGTGCGATCGGGTGCGGCGGGCAGCGTGCTCAGCGGCCCGCTCAGGATCAAGCGCGGCGGAATCATTACGATTACGCCGCAGGCGACGGCAATTGCTACTATCGCGTAGCCCAGCAACAGCAGCCGGCGCGCGAGCGGCGCAAGCGACTCGATTGAGGTGGCGAGCGTTCGCGCGACCAGCAGCGCTGACGCGGGCAGGATGGGCAGGAGGTAGTAACTGCGGCGCGATCCGGAGAGCGTGAAGAAGATGAAGGTCGCCCAGAAAAATACCAGGGCGAAGCGATGGCGACGCGCAGCCTCCGCGCCGGTCTTAAGAGGCGGCCGGCCATGGGCTTCGGCCAGCGCTGCCGGTAGAAACGCCGACCACGGCATCATCAGGGCGAAAATGACGTAGCAATAGAGATAGACGGGGCCGCGATGGTCGAACGGGTGGAAAAAGCGCACCACGTTCTCGCGGTACACCATCTCGAGTCCTTTCTCCGAACCGGTGCGCGCTGCCGAAATCGCGAACGGCGCGTAATACAGCGCCACGCTCAGCGGGATCGCGACTAACGATTTCCAGTTGAAAAACCATCGGTTGCGCTCAAGAAGCCATCCGATACGCGCGGGTATCGGGCCGCGCGCGAGGTGGCGGCCCAGTTCGGCCCACCCCTCAGCGAGACACGCATACGTGCCGAGCACCGCCAGTGGCAGCACGTACCCGAGCAAACCCTTGGTGAGCGACGTCGCCGCCATTATCAGCCACAGGCCGATTACCCACCATCCGTCCGGTCGCCGCTCGTTGCGCATGAAGAGCGCGAAGGCGGCCAGTTCGCCGGCCACAGTCTCGACGTCAGCCGAGGCGTTGCGCGAGAAGAAGACGAAGCTGAAGCTGGTCGCCAGCACCACGCCCGCGAGCAGCGCGCTGCGAGGGTCGTAAAGCCGCCGCCCGAGCATCATCATCAGCCACACCGCGAGCAGACCGGCGACGGCGCTGGGCAGCCGCGCCGCGGTCTCGTTTAGGCCGCCGGTAACCCACGTCGCGGCGAGCACCAGCCAGTACGAGCCCAGTGGTTTGTCGAAATAGACGCGGCCGTTGATGGTGGGCCAGAAATAACGGGACGTGAGCTGCATCTCTCGCGCGATTTCGGCCCATCGAAACTCCGACGACCAGAGGGCGCGCGCGCCGAGCCGGCTGAAAAACAGCATCGCCGCCAGGGTCAGCACCGCAGCCGCGGCGACGCGCCATGAGATCGCGTAACCGAGAATATCGACAACCGAAGCCGGGGCGGGCCCGCGCTCGGTCGAGACGAGAAGCGGTTCGGTCCGGATCGGCTCGCCTCGGCCGTGTGAATCGGCGGTACTTTCCATTTGAGCGATCAGGTTCGCAGCCTCATCCGCCGCGTTCAAGTACCCGCGCGCGCTGCCGGGCGGCCGATAGAATCGCCTTCGCCGCGCATGCTAGCGTCGAAAGCATCTCGTCCCACTGCCGGAGACAGCATCGCAATGAGTGAAGAGCACGCCCGCCACGGCTCGCGGCGCAAGCCCAATCGTCTCATCAACGAGCAGAGCCCATACCTGCGCCAGCACGCGCACAATCCGGTGGACTGGTACGCGTGGGGCGACGAGGCGCTGGCCCGGGCGCGCGCCGAGAAAAAGCCGGTGCTGCTCTCGATCGGCTATTCGGCCTGCCACTGGTGTCACGTGATGGAGCGCGAGTCGTTCGAGAACGATCAGATCGCGCAACTGATGAATGACAATTTCGTGTGCATCAAGGTCGATCGCGAGGAGCGCCCCGACCTCGACCAGATTTACATGGACGCCGTGCAACTGCTGACCGGCCGCGGGGGATGGCCGCTGACCGTGTTCCTCACACCCGATGGAGAGCCGTTTTACGGCGGCACCTACTTCCCGCCCGAGGATCGCCAGGGCATGCCCGGATTTCCGCGCGTGCTGACGGCGATCGCCAACGCGTTTCGCACGCAGCCCGACGATATCCGGCAGAACGTCGAGCGTCTGGGCAAAGGAATCGCGGGTCTCGCCGAGTTCGCTCCCGACGGCAGCGAGCCGCGACCGGACATCGCGGAGGCGGCAGCGCGCTCGCTGGCGGAGCATTACGACCGGGTGAACGGCGGGCTCGGCCATGCGCCGAAATTTCCCAACTCGTTCGTGTTTTCGCTCTTTCTGCGGATGCATCAGGCGGTGGGCGATCTCGAATTCGGGCACATGACGCGCGAAACGCTGACGAAAATGGCCAAGGGCGGGATTTACGATCAGATCGGAGGCGGATTTCATCGCTACAGCGTCGACGATCGATGGCTGGTGCCGCACTTCGAGAAAATGCTCTACGACAACGCGCTGCTCGGACGGCTGTATCTCGATGCAGGCCGGGCGCTTGGCGAAGCCGAATTTCTCGGCGTCGCGCGCGAAATTCTCGACTACGTCCTGCGCGAGATGACCAGCCCTGACGGCGGTTTCTATTCGACCCAGGACGCCGACAGCGAGGGCGAAGAGGGCAAGTTCTTCATCTGGACGCCGGCCGAAGTGCGCGCCGTGCTCGGCGACGAACTCGGGGCGATTGCCGAGCGCTACTTCGACGTCACCGCCGAAGGCAATTTCGAGGGCCGCAACATTCTGCATCGCACCATCGGCATCGACGAGGCGGCGAAGCTGTTCAAGCGCAGCGCGCACGAGATGGAGCGCACGATAGTCGAGATTCGTCGCCGGCTGTTCGAAGCGCGCGAGCGGCGCGTCAAACCCGCGCGCGACGAAAAAATCCTCGCGGCATGGAATGGCATGATGATCGGGACGCTCGCCGAAGGCTTCCGCGCGCTGGGCGACTCGCGCTACCTCGAGGCCGCGACCCGCGGCGCGGAATTCGCGATGACGCGGATGTGGGACGGGCGCGCGCTCAAGCGCTCGTACAAAGATGGCGCCGCGCGGTTCAACGCCTATCTCGAGGACTATGCGCTGCTCGCGAACGGACTGATCGATCTCTACGAGGCCTCGCTCGAGCGCCGCCACCTCGAGCGCGCGCGGGCCATGGCCGACGCGATTGTGGAGCGCTTCCTCGACGTCGAACGAGGCGGCTTCTACTTCACCTCGGCCGACCATGAGCGGCTGATCGCGCGCTCCAAGGCGGTGTTCGACGGATCGACGCCTTCGGGCAACAGCTCGGCGGTAATGGCGCTGCTCAGGCTGCACGAATACGTCGGCGAAGAGCGCTATTTCGCCGAGGCGCGGCGCACGATCAAGCTGCTGGGCGCCATGGCGGAGCGCCAGCCCTTCGCCTTTTCGCATCTGCTCGAAGCAATCGATCTCTACCATCGCGGCGCTGCGGAAATCGTAATCGTCGGCGATCGGGCAATGCCGGAGTTCCGCGAATGGCTCGAGCGGCTGGGCCTGCTGTACCTGCCCAATCGCGCGATCTTCGCCGTCGATCCGCGCGCCGCCGAGGATAGCTCGGCACCGGAGGCGGCGCGCGGCAAGCCGCAGGTCGATGGCCGGCTCACCGCCTATGTCTGCCGGGAGCGCGTGTGCAGCGCGCCGCTCACGTCGTTCGAGGCGCTGCGTTCCGAGCTGGCGGATTGATTCTCGCCTGCGGATCCGATGCGCGCCCCGGACGCGATAGCGCAAGCACCGTCGACTCTAGCGCGATCGGGTCCGCCGTTTGCGCCGATGGCGCAGAATCGGGCGGCGCTCGCGGGCCGCTCGCCGCTCAAGGTCGTGGTCCTCAACGTCGCCGGCGGCGCCGATTTCCATGCGATTGCCGCGCGCCTGAGGCGTCCGCCGCTCGACGATGCGGGCGCGCTGATGCTGTGCGAGGCGAGCTGGCGGATGCCGCGTCATCGCTGGGTCGAGTTTGCGCCGGAACTCGCGGCGGCGCTCGGGATGAGCTTTGTCTTCCTGCCCTCATTCGGGCGCGCGATGCCCGACGGCCAGGTCCGTGCGATCGGGAACGCCCTGCTGTGCGCGCAGCCGCTCGAGGACTTTCGCGCCGTCTCGCTCGCGCGGGCGCCGCACAAGGCGCAGCCGCGGCGCCTGATCGGCAGGCATCAGGGATTGCTCGCCACTATCAGCGTCGCCGGCGGGCGCCTGCAGCTCGGCGTGGTGCATCTCGAGCGGCTGTGGGATCCCGCGGGCCGCGCGCGGCAGATGGAGGATTTCCTCGGCGCGATCGGCCGCGAAGCGCCGGCGATCATCGGCGGCGACCTCAACACTACCACGGTGGACATGGATCGGCGCTGGCAAATGGCGCGCGCCTGCGCAGCGATCCTCGCGCAGCCGCGCCGCTTTCGCCATCCGCAACCCCACGAGCCGCTCTTCGAGCGCCTCGCCGCGCACGACTTTTCGGTCGAGGGCGCGAACGTGCCAGGCGCGCCCACATTTACGATGGCGCGTTTGATCCCGCCGCTGTGGCGTCCCAAGCTCGACTGGATTGCGGCGCGGGCCATCGCGCCGGTGGCGGGTTCGGCCGCGGTGGTCCCGGCGCGCACGTCGATTATCGGGCGCAGGGTCTCCGATCACGACTTCGTGATTTGCGAGTTTCGGCTCGAGATGGCGCGCGGAGACGGCGTCTAGCTGCGTTTGCGGATGCGCTCGGCCTCGGCCAGCAGCGTGGGATATCCGAACGGCGGTTGCACGCCGCTCAGATCGAGGTTGCCGAGCCGGCGCGAGCGCGTGATCATCGCACCCGCCGCGTTCGCGACGGCGGCGGCCGCGTCGTCGGACAATTCATAGCCGTACAGCTCACGCGCCATCGCCTTGGCGGTTTCCGCGGTCAGTCTCGCCATTGTGCCATCTCCTCGGGGTCTCCCGCGCATCAACCGGATAACTACAGTTTGCGGACAGTTAAAATTTGCGCATGATCACAGTTCGGGCTGCGGCAGCGGGCCGCGCGCGCGCTCGTAGGCGTCGGCGACCTGCAACACCGTGACCTCGTCGAACGGCTTGCCGATCACCTGCATCGCGACCGGCAGTCCTTCCCTGGACAGCCCGGTCGGAATCGACAGCGCCGGCTGGCCGGTCGCGTTGAAGGGTCCGGTGAAGCGCACCATATTCTCGACCAGGTCGTAGCTGCGGTCCTCGATGCGCGGCGCCGGGATGGCCTGCGCGGGCGCGAGCAGGACGGCGTTTTTCTCCAGCGCATTGAGGGCCTCGGCCAGCATCAGGTTGCGCTCGCGCTGGGCGCGCACGTAATTGACCGCGCTGATGGTCATCGAAGTCTCGATGAGCGAGCGGACGTCATGGCCATAGTCCTGCGGCCGCTCGCGCATCCATTGCTCGTGGAACTCGAGCGCCTCGGCCATCAGCACGACCATCGTGACCTGCGCGCCTTCGACGAATGAGGGAATCGAAACTTCGTCGACCGTCGCGCCCAATGCGCCGAACTGCTTGAGCGCCGCATTGAAGGCGTCGGCGACCGGCGCCGACACGCCGGTGGTGAGTTCGCGGATGACGCCGATGCGCATGCCCTTGAGGTCGCCGCCCAGCCGGCTGGTGTAATCGGGCACCGGCTCGCGGCTGCTGGTCGCGTCGTGGGGATCGTAGCCCGCGATCACGTTGAGCATCAGCGCGGCATCGCGCGCGGTGCGCGTGATTGGGCCGGTGTGATCGAGCGAATCGGAGAGCGGCATCACGCCGTAGCGGCTCACCCGGCTCCAGGTCTGCTTGAGCCCCACGCATCCGCAGCACGCTGCGGGAATTCGGATCGAACCGCCGGTGTCGGTGCCGATGGTCGCCGCGGCGGTGCGCGCGACAATCGCCGCGCCCGAGCCGCCGCTCGAGCCGCCGGGGATACGGCTCAGATCGTACGGATTGTGGCAGGCGCCCCAGTGCGGATTGTTGCTGGTTGCGCCGTAGGCAAACTCGTGCAGGTTCAGCTTGCCGAGCAGCACCGCGCCCGCGGCCGCGAGCCGCGCCCATACGGTCGAATCGTGGGCGGGAACGAAGTCGCCCAGGATTTTCGAGCCGCCCGTGGTCAGGATGCCCTTGGTATAGCAGAGGTCCTTGAGCCCGATCGGAACGCCGTGAAACGGCCCGCGCCAGTTGCCGGCCGCGATTTCCGCCTCGGCCAGCCGCGCCATCGCGCGCGCGGTGTCGTGAGTCACCGTGATGTAGGAGTTGACGCGCTCGTCAACCGCTTCGATCCGGTCGAGGTAGGCGGCGGTGAGTTCGACCGGTGAGATTTCCCTCGCGCGCAGTTTCTGGCCCAGGGCGGCGACATCAAAGTCGAGCAGCGGGCTTGCAGTGGCCATCTTGCACCTCCGTTCACCGGAGCTTTATTGGCTGGCAATGCGGCTACCCTAGCGCAATTGCACCCGAGAGGGGGAACGCCGGCGAAGGCCTATTTCACGATTCGGCGTCGGCGGAGATCGGCGATGCGCGCCGGGTCGTATTCGAGATAGCGCGCGAGGATCTCGTCGCTGTGCTCGCCCAAAAGCGGCGCGGCGCGCTCGACCCGCCCGGGCATCGCCGAGAATTTCGCCAGGACGCCGGTCTGGACCACACCGCCCCATTGCGAATGATGCAGTTCCGCGAGCAGCTCGTTGGCCGCGACCTGGGTATCGCTGAACAGATCCGACGTGCGATGCGCGGGGAGCGCCGGCACTCGAGCCGCGCTCAGCGCCGCCAGCGCATCGTCGCTGTCGCGGGCCGCCAAGGCCGCCTCGATCGTCCGCGCGAGGGGGCCGTCCTCGGGCGCGCGCGCGGCCGCATCCCAGGATGCGTTCGAAGCGAGTCCGCACACGCGTCGCAAAGCGTCCCAATCTCCGGGTTCGGCCACATGCACGAACAGCCATCGTCCGTCGCGGCACTGGTAGGCGCGGCAGAACGCTGAGCGGCCGCGCGATTCGGGCCGCCCATTGTCCAAATCCGGCCGGCCATCGTAAAAGATGAACTCGCCCGCCTGGAAAGCGATCGCGGATTGCACCAGCGAGGTCTCGCAGAACTGGCCGCGGCCGATACGCTCGCGCGCGCGCAGCGCAAGCACGCAGCCCAGAGCCGAAAGCATCGCGGCCCCGTAGTCGCAGATTGCGCAGGTCAGGTAGAGCGGCGGATCTCGGCGGCCCCCCTCCGCCGCCATCAACCCCGAGCGCGCCTGCAGCAGCGGATCGAAACCCGGCTGATTGTGCTCGGGTCCGCGATTGCCGAACCCGTTGACCGACATATAGATGAGGCGCGGATTGAGCGCCGCCAGCGACGCGTAGTCGAGCCCGAAGCGGCGCATCCGGCCCGGCCGCAAATTTTCGACCACGATATCGGCGCGGCGCGCGAGCGCGTTGATTATCTCGCGCCCCTCGGGCGCGCCCAGGTCGAGAGAAAGCGCGCGCTTGCCCTGGTTCCAGCCCAGGAAGCCGAAGCCGAAATGGCGAAACGCATCGCCCTCGGGGCTTTCGACCTTGATAACGTCGGCGCCCATCTGTCCCAGGATCATCGGGCCGTAGGAGCCCGCGATGTAACTGCAGAAGTCGAGCACCAGCACGCCGTCGAGCGGCCCCCTGGTGAAGCGGTTATTCGATCGCGAGGTCGAGGCCGACGGCCGCTCTGCGAGCCATTGCGCGACGCCGCGCTCGTCCTCGCCCGCCGGCGCCGGCCCCGCGACTTCGCCCGGCGTGAGCGCGAGGCCGACCGGGATGCCGCCCTGGACGGTTGTTCCGAGCACGGGATCGTCGAGAGTGCGCCGCATGCCGAGCGCCTCGACCTGCGGGTCATCGATGAAGTCGGCGCGCGCCATCACCGGCGCGCAGGGGATGTCGTTGTGGCGCAGAATTTCCAACCACTCCGCGCGCGGGCGCGTCACGATTACCGCCTGCAGCAGGTCCTTGAGCGCCTGGCGGTGCGGAGCCGCAACGCCCCACGGCGCGCCCTCGAAGCGCGGGTCGGAAACGAGTTCGGGCCGGCCGATCGCGATCGCCAACTTGTTCCAGAAGGTCACGTTGCCGCAGGCGATGAAGAGATACTCGCCGTCGGCGGTGCGGAACAGCCGATAGCACGGAATCGGGCCCAGCGGATCCAGCGGGCCCTCATATAGCCGGGTCATCTTTTCGTGGCGCATGATGCTGCCGGTCTGGAGTGCGAAGGCTCCGGCGAGCAGCGAGACCTCGACCACCTGGCCGCCGGCGCCGCGCTCGCGCGCGTAAAGCGCGGCCGTCGCCGCCGCCGCGCCAAGCACGCCGGCCGCGTAGCTGGCGGCGGGAAAATGCAGCGCTACCGGATTTCCGCTGAGCGCCCACTGGCTGCCGTAGATGGCGCCAAGCGCGGAAACCAGCTCGTCGCTCGCGTCCAGGTCGGCGAGCGGGCCGCGGCTGCCGAGCGGCGGAATATGGAGCACGACCAGTTGCGGATTGACCCGTGCGAGCGCCGCGTAGTCGAGGCCGAGCGCGCGCATCCGCGCGCCAGTCCATCCGACTACCGCGATATGCGCCCAGCCGAGCAGACGTTCGACGCGTTCGCGGTCGGCGGCCACGTCGAGGAAGAGCGCACGCTTGCTTCGATTGAGCGCATGAAAATGCGGGGTGCCGCGCGCGCCGGAGCCGCCGGGAGCTTCGAGTTTAACCGCGCGCGCGCCCTGCTCCGCCAGCAGCATCGCCGCGTAGGCGGCGCCGGGGTGGGAGTCGAATTCGAGCAGATTGATGCCGTCGAGCGCCTTGTCCATCGCAATCCGCGCGGTCGCGGCGCGGCGAGTCCGAAATTCTCACGACCGGCGCCGCGCGCGCAAGCGGCTCGAGCGCGGTCGATGCGCCAGAAGAAAAAGGCCGCGGGCTCGGTCGGAAGCCCGCGGCCTTGCCCGTCGATTGCGTCGCGACTAGCGGCTGGACACACCCATCAGGAACACGCGATTGGACGCGCCGGGATTCATCTCGACCCGGCGATTCTGCGCGCGGCCCTCTTCGGTGCTGTTGCTGGCGACGAAGTCGGTCTTGCCGAAACCGCGCGGGACGAGGCGGCTCGCGGCGACGCCTTTGTCGGTCAGGTATCGCACGACCGCGTCCGCGCGCTCCTGCGAAAGCCGCCGGTTGTAAGGCACTGAGCCGATCGCGTCGCAGTAGCCGTCCACGCTGATGGAAACGCCGGGATGCGCCTTCAGAGTATCTGCGGCCTCATCCAGCACGGCGGCGTCCTGCGGGCGGATCTCGGCCTTGTTGAAATCGAAATGCACTCCCCGCAGCACGATCTTCTCGGCCGCTTCGGCCTGCATCGGCGGCGGCGGCGCGAGCACGATCGGCGGCGGCGGTGCGAGCGGCGGCGGCTGTGGGGCGCGCGCCCGCGCCAACTGGAAGCTGGTATACACCTTGCCGTCAGGGCAGGCGTAGCGGGTCGGGGTCGAGACCCCGACGAGTCCGCAATCCTGGACTCTGACCCACGGCGGCGGCACTTCCGCCACCTCGGCCGGCGTGAGTTTCATGCCGGTGGTCTGCACGTTGCGCGGCACGCCGGGCTGACCGGCGGCGACCGGTCCGCCGGTATTCGGCGGCGGCGGTCCCCAGCCCAGCGTCGAGCAACCGGCGGCGAGCAGCAAGCCGGCGCTGCTCAGCAGCAACCGCTGAAATAGTTTCTTGGCTCCGAGCTTCATTTGCACTCCCTCTGTTCTGGTTCGACCGGCCCCCCGATCGGAGTCTCAGTCCACGTACCTATCCGGATGCACGCTTGCTTCGTCGGGCTGGTCGCGGCGGGCAGTCACTCACCGTAGCGAACCGCTCCGCTTCGGCAAACGGCAACAATCCGTATAGCCTCCGGGCGCGCAACTGATACAGGGTCTTTGTTGCGACTACGTTACATGGCGGTTAGGCCTTGTTTAAGTCATCTCCCGCGTGTGCGATAGCCAGTCGCGGAATCCGCACGTCCGGCTCCGATCGTCCGAAATACACAGTAGTCAGTCTAGAACGAGACTCGCGCGGTGAACTTCAATCGAACGTAACTCTTATGTAACGCGAAAGTAACGAAACATCTGTATTCATCGGCCCGCATTCGCAATCCTGTGTGCGTTCGCGATTGTAGGATTTGCTGTGTGGGCCGCCTCCGAGAGTCCCGGTCCGCAGGCAAATTCCAGGTTCAAGCGACACCGTCGCAATAGAATGCACGGCTGGCGCAGGGGGTCAGATGGGTCAAGCAGGAATTGTTCGATTCGGAGCGGGACTGCTGGCCGGCGCGATTTTGGTGGTCGCCTCCGGATGCAGCTACATCAAAGTGTCCACTGCCGGATGGGGGCCGGCGCCGGCCAGGGCGAGCGCTCCGGCTCCGGTCTCGGCCGGGCCGGGTGTGCCGCGCTTTGTACAAACCACCGGAATGGGGACCGTCAAGAAACAGGAGGAGGCGAAGGCGCCTTCCTGGATACGGGTACAGGACTGCGCGATCGTCGCGATCTCAAGTCCGGCGCGGTACGCATGCCCCGACGGCAAAGTCTACACCGCCAATCAACTATATGACGGACGCAGCGGTGGTTGAGGCGGCGGCAGCGAAAAGACCAGGGCATCGAACCGGACCGTCTTGATCTGGCGGTCGGGCAATCGGCGCGATCCCGAGGCGAGAGCTCGCGTATCGGGGTGCGCCTGTCAGGGGTCAGTCGGCACAGACTTGCCGAGGAGAGGGTAAATGAAAGGGAACAGGCTATTCAGCTTAGCGGTCGCGGTCATCGCCGCGCTCGCGACTACCGCGGTCGGAGTGCGACGTGCGGCCGCGCAAACCACCGGCCTCAAGCTGTGGGTTGACCAGCGCACGGGGCAGGTGTTCGTACGTCCGGGTCCCGGGCGCGTTCCGCTGGCGGTGACGACCGAGGACGCCAACGCGATGGAGCAGCAGATCGAGCAGAAGGTCAACGCGCGCACGGACCAGGAGATCAGGACGCAGGTCCAGCAGAGCGCCGCTCAACTGCAGGAACAGAACCAGGTGCTGGCCGAACAGGTAAACCATATGCAGCCTGCCTGGAAGAGCTACATGGATAACTTCCAGGACAAGTTCCGGCTCGGCGCGTTGTTCTACGGCGACTATCGCTTCTACACCAATACCGGTTTCCAGCCGCAGGAACTTACGCAGATTAACAACCCCGGCCCCGGTAACAACGATTACAACTCGTTCGACATCACGCGTACCTACCTCAACTTCTTTTTCTTTCCGACCAAGGATTGGGAGCTGCGCCTGACGCCGAATATGTACAGGACGTACGGCAATTCGAACGACAAGGTCGGACAGACTACCGGATATGGCGGCAGTCTCGACGGCAATCTCGGCGTGCGGATGAAGTACGCGTCGCTGACTTACAGCGGACTGTTTGACCAGGTTCCGATGCTGAAGGGCGATACCATTGCCGTGGGCGAAATTCCCAATCCGCTGGTCGACTGGGAGGAGCAGCTCTACGGCTTCCGCTACGTCAACCTGACGCCGTGGAACTACCTGAGCCTTTCCTCGACCCAGGTCGGCGTGTCGGTGCAGGGACCGGTCAAGTTTGGCGAGAAGATGTATCTCGATTACGGCATCGGCGCGTACGACAACGCGAGCTTCCATGCGTTTGAGCAGAGCGACACCAAGCAGTTCATGGTGCGCGGCTCGGTTTATCCCTTCGGCGCCGACTGGCGCTTCCAGGGACTCGGCCTGACCGGTTTCTACAATTACGGATATGGCAACACGGCGCCGGACACGGCCGACATCCCCGCGACCCTGAAGGGCGGCAACGCGCACATTCAGCGCATTGCGGCATTGCTGCACTATACCGCGTACAACTGGGGCCTCGCCGGCGAGTTCGACTCCGGCAGCAATGCATTCCAGGCCTCGAATCTATGGTCCGGCAGCGGTCCGGCGGACGCATTCGGGTTCCCGACCGGCAAAGCGATCACCTCGGGCACGTTTGCCGGCAATACCTGCGGCAACGGCACCACGACGGTGGTAAGCGGCAAGCTCCTGTTGCCCTGTTATCCGCTGCTCAACACCTACGGGCCGCAGACGGCGGCAGAGCAGGCGATTCTGAACAACGGCCAGGCGCAGCAACTGGGCGCCGATTTCTTCGGCCACTTCCATATTCCGGAAACTCCGCTCACGCTGTTCGGGATGTTCCAATGGCTGCAGCCCAATACCCAGTTTGCGGACAATCCGTTGGACTTCTACCGTTGGATATTCGGCATCAGCTACCAGTACAACGAGTATGTCCGGTTCGCGATCGATAGTCAGAACATATCTTACTATCACAGCCAGCAGACGATCCCGATCGCGACGCTGAAGCCATTCGGCTACAGCCCGGGCGGCACCTTCAATAACCAGCAGTTGCCGAAGACCGGGTCGATCCCGAGCATGGTACAGCGCGATACGCACTCCATCTTCGCGAACGTGGAGTTCAACTACTGACGCCCCTTCCTACCCCGGCCGCGGCGGCGGCACGGTTGGGCCCTCCCCGGCTCATTCGTGTCCGCCGCCGCATTTTCTTGCCCCGCAAATATGCTGCTAACTATATTGAGACGCACCAAATCGCCTTCCTGCGGGTTAGGTGGAGAGGACAAGCAATTGAACCACGGACATTTGCGCGCCCGGCGGGCGCGCTCCCACGGACGCTCTATCCTGGTGCTGGCAGTCGTAATCGCGGCGGTGCTCGCGAAGCATGCAGCCGGCGCCGCGCTGCGGATAACCGGCGCCGGCGCGACATTTCCCTACCCGATCTACTCAAAATGGTTTGACGAGTATCATAAGCTGCATCCCGATATCGAAGTGAATTACCAGTCGATCGGATCGGGTGGCGGCATTCGCCAGGTGACCGACGGCACCGTGGACTTCGGCGCGACCGACGGCCCGATGAACGACGAGCAGCTCAAGACGTACAAGGACAGGCACGGCTTCGGCATCCTGCACTTTCCGACCGTGATTGGCGCAGTCGTTCCCGCATACAACCTGGCCGGCATCAAGGGTCCGCTGAATTTCACGCCCGAGGCGCTGGCCGGAATTTTTTTGGGCAAGATCGCGAAATGGAACGACCCCGAATTGGCCAAGGCCAATCCCGGCGTCGCACTGCCGGACGCGCAGATCGAGGTCGCGCATCGCGCCGACGGCAGCGGCACCACCTATGTGTGGACCGACTATTTGAGCAAGGTCAGCCCGCAGTGGGCCACGACCGTGGGCCGCGGGACGGCGGTAAAATGGCCGGTCGGGCTCGGCGGCAAGGGCAACGAGGGGGTGGCCGCGATCATCAAGAATACGCCGGACTCGATTGGATACGTTGAGCTGATCTACGCGCTCCGCAGCGAGATGTCCTATGGTGCGGTGCGCAACCATGCTGGTAAGCTCGTAAAAGGATCGCTCGCCACGGCGAGTGCCGCGGCCGCCGGGATCGAAATGCCGGACGATTTCCGGGTCTCGATCACCGATTCGCCCGCGCCCGACGCGTATCCGATCGCGAGTTTCACCTGGCTGCTGATTCCGGAAAAAATTTCCGATCCGGCCAAAAAAGCCGCTATAACTGGTTTGTTGAAATGGGTGCTCACCACTGGCCAGACCATGACCGCCAGCCTCTCTTACGCGCCGCTGCCCGAAGTGGTGGTCGACAGGGAACTGAAGGCAATCGCGCTGGTTCAATAGATGAGAGGCGGCCGTGCCGCCGGGCGGCTGCGCGCTCGGCGCGCATGGCGCTGACCTGGGGAGCGCTCGTGTGCGCGCTCTTGCTCGCGGGATGCGCCGTGCAGGAGACGCCGCAGCAGCGCGCCCAGCGCATCGAGCCGATGCTCGCCGCGGCGGGGTTCCACATGCTGGCGGCGGACACGCCGGCCCGTGTCGCGGAGACCCAGCGATTAACGCCGCTCAAGGTCCGCTACTATTTCGCGAACGGCAAACCGCATTACTGGTTCAACGACCCGGTTGACTGCCACTGCGTCTACGTCGGCAGCGAGAAGAACTACCAGCAGTACGAGCGAATACGGCTGCAGCAGGTGGCCGCGCAGCGCGAGGCCGAGGCCGCGCAGATGAACGAGGAGGCGGCCGCGCAGGAGCAGATGAACATGGCGCTGTGGCCGGGGCCTTTCCTGTATTAGGACGGCCGCTTCAGCGGCCCTCGAGTGACTGCCCGTCGGCACGCTCCAGGCCGGCGCGCGCCACCGCGAAATCGTACAGGGTGTTGATGTATGCGGCCTTGTCGCGGATGAAGTCGCGCTCGGCCTCGGTCAGCTCGATTATGTTGCCGAGGCCGTTGGCGTAGCGCTTTTGCGCGAGCTCGAGCTCGACGCGCGAGGCATCGAGCGTGAACTGCGCCTGCCGGATTTCCTGATGCGCGTTCTGCCAGTCGAGGAAGGCGGTCTTGACCTCGAGCAGGATGCGCTGGCGCAAGTCGGTAATCGTGTGCTCGAGCGCCTGCTGCCGCAAACGCGCTTCCTCGATCTGATGCGTGGTGAGCAGGCCGTTGAAGATGGGCCAGCTGATCACCAGCCCGATATTGTAGTTGTTGGCCGCCGGCATCCCGGTGCCGACCGCGTTGTAACCGGCGACGGCGTTGACGGTCGGCAGGAAGTCGCTGCGGTATTCGGTTATCCGCGCGCCCGCCGCGCGCGCGCGGTCCTCGAGCGCGAGCAGATCGGGCCGCCGCTTCATGGCGAGCGCCGCGTAGCTCTCGATCGAGCCGACAATAGCGCTGGCACCCAGCGTCTGCGAGGGCTCGTAGTCGGGCGCTTCCTCGCCCAGGCCCATCGCATTGTCCAGAGCGGCCTTGGCCTTGAGCACTTCGTTCTGTTCGGCGAGCAGCTCGGTTTCAGCGCGCTCGAGCTGAGCTTTGGCGGTGTAGACGTCGATTTGGGGCGTCAGACCGGCGGCGGATTTCAATTCCGATTCATGCACCTGCTGGCGTCGTTCGGTGATCGCCTCGCGGTAAACGGCGACGAGCTCGGTGGCCGCGAGCAGGGCGTAATAGCGTTGCGAGGTCTGAAAGATCAGGTCGAGTTCGGTCAGCTTGAGTTCGGCCGCCGCGGCCGCCGCCGAGGCGCGCTGTTCGTCGATCGTGCCGCGGACCCGGCCGAAATCGAACAGGTACTGGTTGACCCCGATCGCGCCGAGGTAGTTGTTCTCCAACGACCATGCCTGCGGCTGGCCCGATGCGCCGTTATGACGCGGCACGAAGCCGGGGTTGAGATAGTTGGTTTCGCCGATGCCGTTCTGGGTCGCGCCCAGGTAGCTCGCCGCGCCGTAAATCTGCGGCAGCATCGCCGCCTTCGCCTCGCCCACCTGCTGCTCGGCGGCCGCCGCTTGGGAACTGGCGGCCATCCGGCGCGGATGGTTTTCCAGGGTGAAGCCGATCGCCTCGCCGAGGGTCAGGCGCTGTCCCGCGGCGGGCATGGACAGCGCCCAGGCCGGTTCTTTGGGAGCGTTCAACAGGCAAGACAACACAACGCCGAGCGCGAGCGCCAGCTTGAACCGCATAGCCGTGTCCTCTCGTTCAGTGATTGTTGGTTTTCACCAGCCCGGGCTGGAAACCAAGGTGATAGTGACGGTCCAGCACCGCATGGACGCGCTCGCCGTTGATGAGCCCGGCGTTGAGCGAGCGCACCACTTCCTCGTCGCCGCGCAGGCCCGAGACGATCTCCATGTAGATGCCGGTGTTGATGCCGACGGTGACCGGAATCTGCGCCAGGCGGCCGTCGCGCACGGCCATCACGTAATGGCCGCCGTCAACCGAGTCGCCGACCGCGCTGTTGGGCAGCTTGATCGCCTCGTAATGGCGTTCGAGATCAAGCGTGGCGTGAGCGTACATGCCGGGATAGATTTCGCGCCGCGTATTCTCGATGTCGATTTCGGTCAGCATCGTGCGCGTTGCCAGGTCGAGCGAACGCGCGAAGCGAGTCACCGAGGCGACATAGGTATGGCCCGGCAGCTCGCGAAATTCGACCGTCACCGGCATCCCCAGGTGCACGTAGCCCACCACATCCTGCGGCACGTAAACGTAAACGCGCAGCTTGGCGATGTCGGCCACGCTGACCACCGGCGCGGCGCTGCCGCCGGCGTTCGCCGTGCCGACCATCGGCGCCGTCGCGCTGTCCTGGCCGCCCGCCTTGATCAGCGCGCCGGGATCGACGAAGCGCTCGGTCACCACGCCGTCGAACGGCGCCACGATCTGCGTATAGGCGACCATCGCGGCCAGCTCGTTGCTCTCGGCCTGCGCCTGCTGGAACTTGCTGTAGGCCATGTCGACGTCCTCGCGCGCGACCAGCCGCGGATCGTCTTTCCAGACGCGGTTGAGCCGCTCGTAGGTCAGGCGCTGGATCGCGAGATTGGCGCGCGCGCGGTCCAGCCGCTGGCGCAGCTCGGGCACCTCGATGTCCGCCAGCACCTCGCCCTTTTTCACCGGGTCGCCCTTGTCCACCCGGATGTCCTTCAGGTAGCCGGTGACCTTGGCGTAGAGCGCGGACTGGTAATAGCCGACCGCGTCGCCGGGCAGGGTGATCGAGCGCACCGCCTCGCCGCGCTGCGGCCGAATCACCAGCACCTGGGGCGCGGCGACCGGGGCCTGCGCTTCCTCGCGCCGGCATCCGGTGATCGGGGCCGCGCCCGCTAACAGCGCAACCGCCAACGCGGTCGAAAGCCATCGGGCCATGAACGAGCGCCTCACTGTGCGGCCCGCGCCGCGCGCCGCGCGTAAAAGGCCTCGTACACCGCCGGCACCAGGACCAGCGTGAACAAGGTCGAAACCGCCAGGCCGCCGACCGCCGCGCGCGCCAGCGGCGCCGAGGCCTCGGAGCCCGCGCCCAGCTCGAGCGCGAGCGGCAGCAGCCCGACGATCGTCGCGAGCGCGGTCATCATGATCGGCCGCATGCGAATGCGCGCCGATTCGACCACGGCGCGGCGCAACGGATGACCCTCGCGCCGGCGCTGATTGGCGAAGTCCACCAGCAGGATCGAGTTGGAGACCACGATTCCGACCATCACGATGATGCCCATGAAGGATTCGATGTTGAGCGTGGTGCCGGTCAGGTACAGCGTCCAGATGACGCCGATCAGGCCCATCGGCACCGCGAACATGATGATCAACGGATCGAGGAACGAGCGGAACTGCGCCACCATCACCAGGTAGAGCAGGATCACCGCCATGCCCAGACCGAAGCCGAAGCTCGAGAACGATTTTTCCATGGCCGCCACCGAGCCGCGCAGCACGAAGCTCATGTCTTCGGGCAGCTTTACGTGCTTGAGCGCCGCGACCACCGCCGCCTGCGTGCCGCCGAGGTCCTGGGTGCGCGGCGCGACCAGCACGTCGACCACGCGCTGGATATTGTAATGGTCGGCCTCGGCGGGATGGCGCTCGGGCACGATCATGGCCACGTCGCGCAGGCTGAGCGCGTCCTGGCGCGCCCGGGCCGAGGGCGCGACCGAGACCGGGATGTTCAGCAGGGTCTCGAGCGACTTTATCTCCGGCTCGTAATACTGCGCGGTCAGAAAATAGTCATTGCCGGTCTTTGGGTCGATCCAGATCGAGGGCGCGATCATAACATTGGACGTGAGCGCCGTGATCATGTTTGAGACCACGTCGTATTGATTGAGGCCCAGGCGCGCGGCCTTGACCCGATCGACCTTGACCCGCAGCGTTGGATAGTCGGCCTCCTGCGGAATGAAGGTTGCCGCGACCTGCGGCAGCCCGCGCACCGCCTCCTCGACCGCGCGCGCCGCCGGAAACAGCTCATGATAGGTGGGCGCCGAAAGCTGCACGTCGATCGGCGCCGCCAGGCCGAAGTTGAGCACCGAGTCGATGATGCTGCCGGAGGTGAAAAACGTGCGCACTTCGGGCACCGCCTTGGGAAACAGCTTTTTCAGCCGGTCCATGTAGGCGAAGGTCGAGATTTTGTGCGTGGGGCGCAACGCCACCATCATGAAGCCCGAGTCCGCCGCCGCATTCGAGGAATAGATCGAGGAAAAACCCGGCGCCAGCCCGATGTTCGAAACGATCGTCAGAAGCTCGTCCGGCGGAATCACCTGGCGCACCGCCGCTTCCATGCGCGCCGTCAACTGCTCGGTCAGCTCGATGCGCGTGCCGACCGGCGCATGATAGTCGACGATGAACTGACCCGAATCGGTCTGCGGGAACAATTCCGTGCCCAGCAGCGGATAGATGAAGAGGCTCAGAATGAACACCGCCGCGATGCCGCCGATCACCAGCACCTTGCGATCCAGCGCGCGATCCAGAAAACGCTCGTAGCGCGCTGCCAGCCGCTCATAAACCCGCATGAACGCGCCCAGCGGGCCCGCGGTCGCGCCGTGCTCGGCCTCGCGCGCCGATTCCGCGGTCAGAAAGCGCGCGCAGTAGATCGGAATCACGCTCATCGCGACCAGGTACGAAGCGATCATCGACAGCACCACCGCCAGCGCCAGCGCGCTGAACAGATATTTCGCCACGCCGAACAGGAACATCACCGGGAAAAACACGATGATGGTGGTTACGGTCGAGGCGAGCACCGGCAGGGCCACCTCCTCGGCGCCGTCGCGCGCCGCGTCGTGAGGCGCCTTGCCCTCGGCCAGATGGCGGTTGATGTTCTCGAGCACCACGGTCGAGTCGTCCACCAGGCGCCCGATCGCCAGCGCGAAGCCGCCCAGGGTCATGATGTTGATGGTCGCGCCGCCCATCATCAGGCCGAACGCGCCCGCCAGGATCGAGAGCGGGATGGATAGAAAGATGGCAAAGGTCGAGCGGAAGCTGCCGAGAAAGATCAGGATCATCAGCGAGGCCAGCACCGCGCCCGATACCGCCTCGTGCTCGAGCGCGTCGATCGCCTGCAGAATGTAGGTGGACTGGCTGAAGATGGCGTGCAGCTTCATGCCCTTGGGCATGCCGGTAACCTTCGGCAGCACCTGCTCGATGCCGTTGACGATGGCGATGGTGTTCGAGCCGCTTTGCTTGAGCACCGGGATATAGACCGAGCGCTGGCCGTCGATACGCACGATGTTCTGCTGGATCTGGGCGGCGTCTTCGGCGCGTCCGATATTGCGCACGTAGACCGGCTGCTGCCCCGCACCGACCTTCACCGGCACGTCGTTGATGTTGTCGGGGTTGTCGATCATCGAGTTGGTGTAAACGAAGTAATCCTGCGTGCCGATCTTGGCGTCGCCCGCCGGGATGATCAGGTTGGCGCGGTTGAGCGCGTGGACCACGTCCATCGGCGTCATGCCGCGCGCCTGCAGCGCGTCGCGATCGAGATAGACCATGATCTGGCGGTACTTGCCGCCGAACGGCGGCGGCACCGACGCGCCTTCGACCGTAGCCAGGAAGTTGCGGATATTGTATTGCGCCTGGTCGCGCAACTGTGCCTCGCTGAAGCCCTTGCCCGAAACCGTCACCAGCACCACCGGCAGCGACGAGGCGCCCGACGGCAGCACCAGCGGCGGCAGCGTGCCGGGCGGCAGATGGCGCAGGTCGGCCATCGCCAGGTCGCCCAGACCCGCCGCCGCCGCGCCGAGATTAACCCCAGGGTGAAAGAACACCTTGATGATGCTGACGCCGGGCAACGAGCGCGATTCGATATGCTGAATCTGGCTGCCCATGGTGAAGAAGCGCTCGAAGCGGGTGGTGATGTCGCGTTCCATCTCCTGCGGCGGCATCCCGGGATAGAACGTGGCGACGACCACCGCCGGAATATGCAGCGGCGGAAAAACGTCGACCGGCATGCGCGTAAACGCGGTAAGTCCGAGGATAGTGATAATCAGCGCGCCAACGATTATCGTGTGCGGATTGCGCAATGAGAACGAAGGCATCGTACGACCTCAACCGGCCAATGCGTCCCCGTAAGACTCCGGGGATCGTCTTTTTTGCGATGCGGCGGCCCGATAGCTGCCGCCGTGCGAATCAGACGTCTGTGGATGCAATCCGGCTGAATGGGTCTTCAGCACGCGAGCGCGGGGCGATGCGCAAACGCCTTGGGATCGGCGCCGGCCAGGCTAGCACCGCCGCCCGCCGCGGCTGGCGCGGCGCGCAAAGCGTGATCGTTGCCGGCGTGTGAAGGTTCAAGCCCGGCGTCCGGCCGGTGCGATCGATGCGCAACTCAACGCGCCGGCCCGCACGGTCGATGACCGCGTGATGCGCCGCGCGCAAACCGGTGCCTGGGTTCGAGGTTGAAAGCTGACGAGGCCGCAGATGGTTTGGCATCACCACTGCGAGGCTGAGGGCGAGCACCGCCCCGACGAGCATACCCCAAGCCTTGCAGCTTCCCCGCGTCATCGCAGCGGATTCTATTAAGCGCCGGCACGCGCGGCAACCGGCGTTTTTAACATACCCGTAACCCGCGCCGTGCGCGCAAGCCAGAGCGCGGCTCGCTTGCGCCGCCGATCCGCGCGCGATTGCGGCGCGCCATGGTAAGATCGCGCCGTGGCCGACAAGGTGATCGTACTGCGCACGGCGCGCAAGCAGCTCGACGAATCGAGCTTCCGCATCAGGTATGCGGAGCTGCTCAATGCCGCGCAGCTCGCCGCGGTGACTCACCGCGACGGCCCGATCCTGGTCGTCGCCGGCGCCGGATCGGGCAAAACGCGCACGCTCATCTATCGCGTCGCGCGCCTGATCGAGAGCGGCGTCGCGCCCGGAGCGATCCTGCTGCTGACCTTCACTCGGCGCGCGGCGCAGGAGATGCTGCGGCGGGTCGAGCACCTGGTGGGCGACAGCTCGCGCGCGGTTGCCGGAGGCACCTTTCACTCCTTCGCCAATCTGACGCTGCGCCAGTTCGGTTCCATGATCGGGCTCAGGCCCAACTTCACCATCCTCGACCGCGGCGACATGGAAGACGTCGTCAACCTCTTGCGCACGCGAATGGGCCTGGGCTCGCGCGAGCGGCGCTTTCCCAAGAAGGGCACGATCACCGAGGCGATCAGCATGGCGCGCAACAAGCGCCGTGAGCTGGACGAGGAAATCGAACTCGATTTTCCCCATCTCGCCGAGCATCGCGAAGATCTGATACGCCTGGCCGGCGCGTACGACGCGTACAAGCGCGAGCGCGGCCTGCTCGACTACGACGATCTGCTCTACCGGCTCGCCGAGCTGCTGCAGCAGCACGCGGGCGTGCGCCGGCGCCTCAGCGACACCTATCGCTACATCATGATCGACGAGTACCAGGACACCAATTCGATTCAGGCCGAGCTCGTGCGCCTGCTCGCCGCGACCCACAGCAACGTGATGGCGGTGGGCGACGACGCGCAGTCGATCTACTCGTTTCGCGGCGCCGACTTCCGCAACATCATGGATTTCCCGCAGATCTTTCCCGGCGCGCGCGTGGTCAAGCTCGAGCGGAACTATCGCTCGCTCCAGGGCATCCTGGACGTCGCCAACGAGGTAATCGCGCGCGCCGCCGACAGGTACACCAAGGTGCTGGCCGCCGAGCGGCGCGGCGAGTTCCGCCCGCTGCTGGTGCGCGCGCAGGACGAGCATCTGCAGTCGCGCTTCGTCGCCGAGCGCATCCTCGAATTGCGCGAGCAGGGCGTCGAGCTGGGTGAAATCGCGGTGCTGTTTCGCTCCGGCTTTCATTCCTTCGATCTCGAACTCGAGCTCCAGCGCCGCGACATCCCGTTCATCAAGCGCGGCGGCTTCAAATTCATCGAGACCGCGCATATCAAGGACGTGCTCGCGCACCTGCGCGTGGTGGTCAATCCGGCGGATGCCGTGTCATGGCTGCGCGCGCTGATGCTGGTGCCGGGCGTCGGCCATCGCCGCGCCGAGCGGCTGATCGAGGAGATCGTTGCCGCGCCCGAGCCCGAGCGGGCGCTGGCCGAAGCCGCGAGAACGATGGGCGCGGGCGCGCGTTCCGACCCCGGGTCGGCGGCGGGCGGCACGGCCGCAGCCGCGGCGCGCCTGGCCGCGCTGCTGGCCGAGCTGCGCCGCGACCCGGCGGCGCGTCCGGCCGGCCTCGTCGCGCGCACGCTCGAGTACTATCTGCCGCTGATGCGCGAGAGTTATCCCGATGACTATCCCAAGCGCGAGCGCGACCTGGAACATTTTCAATCGATCGTCGAGCGCTACCGCAGCCTCGAATCGATGCTGGCGGACGTCGCGCTCGAACCGCCGAGCGATTCGCTCGGCGACGTGCTCGCGGTCGAGCCCGAGGAGGGCTATCTCACGCTGAGCACGATTCATTCGGCCAAGGGCCTGGAATGGCGCGTGGTGTTTCTGATCTGGGCGGCGGACGGCCGCTTTCCCGCGCCGCAAAGCGTCGGCGCCGAGGAACTCGAGGAGGAGCGCCGCCTGATGTACGTCGCAAGCACCCGCGCGCGCGACGAGCTGTACATCTCCTATCCCATCTATATGTTCGACCGCGCGCTGGGCTACAGCATGGGCCGCGTGTCGCGCTTTCTCGAGGACATCGCGCCCGAGATCCTGCCGACCGCGTCGCTCCAGGAGGCTGACGAGGAGCCATCCTGAAGCGACGCCGGTTCGAGCGACTCGAGAAAGAAACAACTACTGCGGGTCGGCGAGTTTCAATAATTGCTTGCCGACGTTGGCGCCGGTGAACAACCGGATGAGCGTTTGCGGAGCGTGCTCGAGCCCTTGGGCGAGGTCGATGCGATTTTTGACCTTGCCCTCGGCCAACCATTGGCTCAGTTGAGCGATCGCCTCGGGATAACGCCGCGCGAACTGGAACACCAGGAAACCCTCCATGCGGGCCGCGCGCAGGATCAGGTTGAAATAATTTTTCGGGCCCGGCCCGCTCATCCCGGCTTCGTTGTAGCGCGAGATCGCGCCGCACAGCACGATCCGCGCGCCCATGGCCAGCCGCGCCAGCACCAGCTCGAGGATTTCGCCGCCGACGTTGTCGAAGAAAACGTCGATGCCGTTGGGGCAGTGGCGCGCGAGCGCGTCGCGCACGTTTTCGTGCTTGTAATCGATCGCGGCGTCAAAGCCGAGATCCTTCACCAGCCAGTCGCACTTGTCGCGGCCGCCGGCGATTCCAATGACGCGGCATCCCTTGATTTTCGCGATCATGCCCGCGACCGAGCCGGTGGCGCCGGCCGCACCCGATACCACGAAGGTCTCGCCCGCCTTGACCTGGCCGATATCCAGCGTGCCGAAATACGCGGTCAGGCCCGTGATGCCGAGCAGCGATAGCGCGAGCAGCGGGTCGGTGCCCGGGGCGAGCTTCTGCAGGCCGAACAAGCCCTTGCCGTCGCTCAGGCTGTAGTCTTCCCATCCGAGCAGGCCCTGCACCAGGTCGCCGCGCCCGAAGTGCGGATGTTTCGATTCGACCACCTGTCCGACGGCCGCCGCCTTCATCGGCTCGCCCAGCGGAATCGCCGGGATATAGGTGTCCATCGACATCCATCCGCGCTGCGTCGGGTCGAAGGAGAAGGCGAGATTGCGGATAAGCATCTGTCCGTCCGCGGGCGAGCCGATCGCGGCCTCGTTCCAGCGGAAATCGCTCTCCTTGATGAGTCCTTCGGGCCGCGCCGCGAGCAGCCATTGCCGGTTCCTGAGTTGCGCCATCCGCCTTCTCCGGGCCTTGTCCAGGCCTTTTCCAGGATAGTCGTTGCCGTTGCGGCGGCGCACAGCGCCGCCTCGCGATGTCGTCGCCCGCGCCTACTTCACGTACAGGAAGATGCCCTCGTAGAGCACCGCCGGCTTGTCGGCGCCGACTACCTGCACCTGGGTCTCAGTGGTCACCTGCGTGCCTTGCGGCCGCGGATCGACGGCGACCACGCGCGCGCGCGCATGCACCTGCGAACCTGCGGGCACCGGCGAAATGAAGCGCAGCTTGTTGGCGCCGTAATTGACCACGTTGCGGAAGCCGATCACGTTCCAGTCGCGCGGGATTTCAAAGGCCGGGATCAGGCTCAGGGTCAGGAATCCGTGTGCGACCGGTGCCTTGAACGGGCTCTCGCGCCGCGCGCGTTCCACGTCGACATGGATCCACTGATGGTCACCGGTGACGTCGGCGAACTGGTTGATCTTCTCCTGGCTGACCGCGATCGGTTTGCTCCAGGGACTGAACTCGCTGCTTACCTTGGAGCGCAGCTTTTCGACGTCGTCGAAACGGATACTTTCCATAACTTCACCTCCGGCGGCCGAATCCGTTGACGGTTGCGGCCCGTCAAATTGGTTGCACCTGTCGAGCGGCGGCGGGCGATTTGCCGCCCGGCGCCGCGTCCGCATCCGGTTTTGATCCGCGCGGGCGCACCAGCCGCGCGCGCAGCGCCGCCTGCGCCCCCGGTCCCGGGAGCATCCGCGCGTCGAGCCATCCGAGGTTGCGGCCGTCGCGGCTGGTGACGCGCACCTCGATCGGCTCGGCATTGCGGCGATCGACCACGATTACCGGGACGCGGCGCGGCCCCACGATCCAGCGATCGCCCCATTCGCGCAGCGCCATCAGCACCGGAAAGAGCGCGCGGCCCTTTTCGGTCAGCCGATATTCGGCGCGCCGCGAGCTGGCGGCTGCGGCGCGTTCGAGAATGCCGCGCGCGACCAGTTTCTTCAGCCGCGCCGCCAGGATATTGCGCGCGATCCCGAGGTTGCGCTGGAAATCCTCGTAGCGTCGCGTGCCCATCAGCGCCTCGCGCAGGATAAGGAACGTCCACCATTCGCCGATCTGATCGAGCGCGCGTGCGATCGAGCAGTTCATGTGGGCGAAGGTTTTGCGCCGCATCAGGCGAGCCTAACATGCTTGCGTTTCATCATGCAACTAAATGGCGGGCCCGGCCGCAATCGCGTACGGTGCGGTGCCGCGGATGCACCAACGCGCCGCCCCCGCTGCGACGGCGACGCTTAGGCCGCCGCCTGCGCCAGGCGCGTGTAGTGGCTCGCAATCTCGCGCCCGATCATTTCGACCTGCCCGGCCCACGCCTGCGGCTCGGCCACCGGCCACAGCACGAACTTGTCGAGTCCGACCGCGATGTACTGGTCGACGCGCGCGATGATGTCCGCGGGCGAGCCGAACACGGTGCGGCTGAAGAATTCCTCGCCGCCGCGGTCGAGCGCGCGCACCACCGGCTCGAGGTCGGCCCGGGCGCGCTCGCGCGTCGGCCCGAGCCGGCAGAGCAGGATGAGGCCGGACTCGATGCGCGCGTTGGCGCGCCCATATTCCGCCGCATAGGTGCGAATCGATGCCATGTTGCGCGCGAATTCCTCGGGCGTGAGGAACGACGCGAAGTACCCGTCCGCCATCCGCGCCGTGCGCCGCAGCGCCCCTTCGGACTTGCCGCCGACCCAGATGTCGATGGTGCCGGAATCGTTGTTGGTGCGCCGGGCCGGGCGCGGCTCGAGGGTCACGTTGTCGAAATTGAAAAAGCGCCCATGATGGCTCACGTTGGCTTGCGTCCACACCTTGCGCAGCACCTCGACGCCCTCGTCCAGGCGCCGTCCGCGCGTCTCCAGCGCAATTCCGGTCGCTGCATAGTCGGCCAGGTTGGCGCCGGTCCCCACGGCCATCACCATCCGCCCGTGCGAGTAGTAATCGAGCGTCGCGAACGATTTCGCCACGGTGAGCGGATGGCGCAGATTGAGCAGCAGCACGCTGGGGCCGAGCTTGATGCGCGAGGTGCGCGAAGCCAACAGCGCCAGCGTGGCCACGACGTCCAGTTCGGGCGAGGGCGACAACAGATGGTCTGAGAGCCAGAACGAGTCGAGGCCCCATCCCTCGGCCTGCTCGGCCACCTGGATAATGGTCTCCGGCGTCGGCATGCCGAGCCGCCAGAGCCCGAACCCGACCCCGATTTTGACGTGTTTCATGGGGATCTCCTCATCTATGACGGCACGCGTCCGGCGCAATAGTACCATAGCGGACGCCACGCCGGATCGGCTAATCTGTCGGCGGTGGGCGAGCTTGGGGTAACCGTACTGGGGGCGGGCGATGCCTTCGCGAGCGGAGGGCGCTTTCAAGCCGGCTACGTAATCGAAGCCGAGGGCTGCCATTTTCTTATGGAGGCCGGGCCGACGCTGCTCCCGGCGCTCAAGCGCGCGCGCATCGATCCCGCCGATCTCGATTTCGTCCTCATCAGTCATCTGCACGGCGACCATTTCGCAGGCCTGCCCTTTCTGATGCTCCAGTACATGTGGGAAAGCCCGCGCAAGCGGATCCTCACAATCGCCGGCCCGCGCCACCTCGAGCAGCGCACGCGTGCGCTCTTTCACAACATGTACCCCGGTATGAATACGCATCCGCTGATGCGCAAGATCAGGTTCCTCGAGCTGGAAGCCGGTCGCACCTCGCGCGTCGGACCGGCGCGCGTCGCCACCGTGCGCACCCCGCACACCAAGCCCGATGTCTCGCTCGCGCTGCGTGCAACCGTCGACGGCCGCACGCTGGCGTTTTCAGGCGACAGCGGATGGACCGAAGGCTTGATCGAAATCAGCGCGGGCGCCGACCTGTTTTTATGCGAGTGCACCTATTTCGAGACCGACCATCTCGATTTCCATCTCAACTATCCGACCATCGAACGCAATCGGCGCCGCTTCACCGCCGAACGAATGGTGCTGACGCATATCGGACGCGAGGTGCTCGAGCGGCGCGCCGATGTCGGGCTCGAGATGGCCGAAGACCTGATGAAAATCTCCGCCTGATTGGGTTTTGCGCCGCGCCCGCGGATGGCTATGCTCGTGCTTGATCGGTCCGCGGCGTGGGCGCCGGCGCTCGCGCGCAGGCGGCGGCCGCCGCGCCAACCAACGCCAAACTGACAAGGAGCCCGCCGTATGGGTATCGCGGACGGCAAACGCGCGCTGATAGTCGGCGTCGCCAACGACAAGAGCCTAGCCTGGTCGATCGCACAGGAACTGAAGGCGCAGGGCGCGGAAATCGCCCTGACTTACCAGGGCGAAGTGCTCGAGAAGCGGGTGCGCCCGCTCGCCGAATCGATCGGCGCGGCCGTGCTCGGCGAGCTCGACGTCAACGACGAGGCGCAAATCGGCCGCGCCATGGCCGAGCTGCGCGAGATGTGGGGCGGGCTCGACATGCTGGTCCATGCGGTCGCGTTTGCCGAGCGCGAGGACCTGCGCGATCGCTTTCTGACCGTGAGCCGCAGCAATTTCGCGCGCGCGCTCGAGATTAGCGCCTACTCGCTGGTCGCGCTGGCGCGCGCCGCCGAGCCGCTGATGGAAGCGCGCGGCGGCGGCTCGATTCTGACGCTGAGCTATCTCGGCGCGGTGCGCGCGGTGCCCAACTACAACGTCATGGGCGTGGCCAAGGCCGCGCTGGAAGCCTGCGTGCGTTACCTCGCGGTCGATCTCGGACCGAAGAACATCCGCGTCAATGCGCTCAGCGCGGCGCCCGCCCGCACCCTCTCCTCCTCGGCCATCCGCGACTTTTTCACCATGGCGCACGAGGTCGAGGAGCGCTCGCCGATGCGCCGCGGGATGAAGACCGAGGAGGTCGGCAGGATGGCGGCGGCGATGCTGAGCGAACTGGCGAGCGGCGTTACCGGCCAGACGGTTTACGTGGACGTCGGCTACAGCATCGTGGGACTGTAGCTGTAGCCGCGTCCGGTTATTTCTCTCGGAGCAAGGAGGCAGCGCGATGGCTATCGTTGCAGTGCCGCAACTGTCGGACAATTACGCCTATCTAATAATCGACGACGCGAGCGGACAGTGCGGCGTGGTCGACTGCTCGGAGGCGGACAAGGTGCTCGCCGAGGTCGACCGCCGCGGGCTCAAGCTGGTGGCCGCGCTGCCCACGCATTGGCATCCCGACCACGTCGGCGGCAACCTCGACCTGGCGCGCGCGATCGCGGGGCTGCGCGTATACGGCGCGCGCGGCGAGGCCGGGCGCATTCCCGCCATGACCGATGAAGTCGATGACGGCAGCGAGGTCGCGGTGGGGCCGATTCGCGGCCGCGTGATCGGGATTCCCGCCCACACCAGCGGCCATATCGCGTATTACTTCCCATCGCTCAAGGCGGTCTTCACCGGCGATACGCTGTTCATCGCCGGATGCGGCCGCGTGTTCGAGGGCAAGGCGGAGACGATGGTCGCCTCGCTGGCGCGGCTGAGCGCGCTGCCCGACGACACACAGGTGTACTGCGGTCACGAGTACACCGAGAAAAATCTACAATTCGCTCTAACGCTCGAGCCCGGCAATCCGGCGCTCAAGGCCAAGTACGAATGGGCGCGGCAGATGCGCGCCGGCGGCAAATTCACGATTCCGTCCAGCATCGGCGATGAGAAGCGCTTCAACCCCTTCCTGCGCACCGACAGCCCGGAGCTGCGCGCGAGCCTCAAGAAAATCGATCCTTCGCTGGGCAATGATGCCGTTGCAATATTCGCCAAAACCCGCGAGCTGAAGGATCGCTTTTAGCGAAAATTTACTCGATGGTGGCCGCAGATTGTCCCAATTGCCACTATTTCTGGGCTATTTGGAGATAACACCCGTCAAAAGTTGAAAATGGAGAACAAAATCGAGGACTTAGCTGGCATATATGGCTAATTGAAGAGGCATGAAGCCTATCACAGAATAAATTAGATGATTAAATCCATTTGACAACTGCTCCCATTAAGGCCTATGTTGCGTCCCGTTAGCTCAATGCTTGCGTAATGAGCGAAGGGAGTGAGTCCTATGGGCCGGGTCTTGCGATTGTTCGTTCGCTTACGGGAGACGATGGTCAGGAGCTTGGGCGGCCAGACGATGGTTGAGTATGCATTAATCATCGCTTCGATCGGCGTAATAGCCTGGAGTGCATACAACATGATGGGCCATAACATCGGCTCGATGGCGAGCGGGCTCGACTCTGACCTGACGAGCGCGTGAGGTTCAATCGCCGCCACTGTGCGCGCCTCGATTCGATTAAGATTTCTGGTGGTTCGCCACGGCGCTATGCCGTGCAGAGCGCCTGGCGGAGTTGGCGCGCGACCTGATCGATGATCGCGTTGAGGCGGCGGCACAGGATATACATGGCCCAGAAGGTCGGAGTGGCGTTCATTTCGAGGTTTTAGTGCGGCGTGACGGGCCGTGACTCGACTCGGCGGCGCGCCGAGAATGAAGCCTTCGCCGACCTTCTCGCGACCCATCAGCCGCCGCGACCCTCACCCTAGCTGGGCTGACGCGAGCCGTCTGACGTTATTTAACCGGAAACAAAGTTTAGGCGGTCACTAGATAGCGCGGAGCTTATAGCCGCTAGCTTCGCGAAGATCGGTAAGGGTGTTCCGCCGAAGTTAATTTTGGGTTATCCGGCCTAGAGCCATCGTCGAAATCGGTTCGTCTCGATGATTGATTAGGTGCATAAGGTCGAGATTGCGTTTTCCTGCTGGCTCGAAAAATGACAGAAGCACGAAGTGGAAAATCGAAAGACCGTTCGAGGTTTGATGGGCGAAACTCTGCGGGAAATCGCCATTCTCGTGGCGGTTTTCTATACACTCGAAGTCTTTATCTCGAACAAACCGGTTCCGTTCTGGCTCAATGGGGCTGTGCTCGCAGGTTGTATAGCTTTTCTTTCTCCTGGCATAGGATTGGAAGTAGCGGATCCTCGATGAGGAGAGAGAAGGAACATGCCCCCATATTATTCGCTGTTAGTTCCGGCAGGTCTGGCTCTTTTCTCGGCAATCGTCGGGATTATCGCGCTTTTTCTCGAGCGCCGCAGGGCGAGACAAGCTGAAGCCGCAAGCGGCACCCAGAGCAGGGCGGCCTATGGCTGATATCAAACGGCTTGTTCGAAGCGGGGCGGGCTGATTTAAAAGTCCGCCTTGCAGGCCCGTCCCCCCCCTCGCGCTGCGCCTAGTGAACCAGTCGTGGGTCAGAATGTAGCGCGCAAGTTCCGCGCGCGTGACGGTCGGACTTTCGTGAGGGTTGTTCAGCTTTGGGAGCGGTGCTGTTCTCGTTTTCTGAATTCGGGGATACCACGACTTCTATCTTTTCTTTTTTCCCGTGCTCCGAGCGATTGTTGAACCGTTCCCAAAGATTTTCGGGGGGGTCGGGCGTTAGCCCGACCCCCCGCCGCTCCACATCCACAACCCCGCCCCACACTTCTCAAGCGAGGCTGGGCCCCCGTCATCCGCTCATCAATCCCCGCGTGCAGCCCGCTCGATTCATCGTCTGACTCCTGCCGAAGGAGTCGCCTCCCCCGCCGCTGCCGACCCCCGTTTCACCGCCGCCGCGCGCTACCCCTGTCGCCCCGCGGGCACAGGGGCGTTCAAATCCGCAAAAGCAAAAACTCGTCTGCCGCACTTCGCGCGAGCATCCGCGCGCTCACGAACATCCGCTGGTCGCGCCACAGTTGAGGCACTTGTAGCACGTGCCGTTGCGCACCATCAGGCATCCGCAGTCCGGACACGGCGGCGCATCGGCCTGGTTGATGAAGGCCTGGCGCGTGCGATCCGCCGCCGAGATCGCCGCGGAACTCTTCGCCGGCGCCGCCGCGATAACCGGTGCGGCCTGCGCCGCGGTGTCGCCGTTGAGCTCCGGCGCGATTACGCCGACTTCGCGCCGCGCCTCTTCGTCGAGAAACTTGGACGCGAGCCATCGGAACAGGTAATCCACGATCGACTTGGCGTACGGAATCTGCGGATTCTTGGTGAAGCCCGAGGGCTCGAAGCGCATGTGCGAGAACTTGTCCACCAGAAAGCGCAGCGGCACGCCATACTGGAGCGCGTAGCTGATCGCGGTTGCGAACGAATCCATCAGGCCCGAGATGGTCGAGCCCTGCTTGGACATCATCACGAAGATCTCGCCCGGCAGGCCGTCCTCATACATGCCGACGGTGATGTAGCCCTCGTGGCCGGCGATATCGAACTTGTGCGTGATCGATTTGCGCTCGTCGGGCATCTTCCTGCGATGGAGCCCGCGCTCGGCGCCCGCCGCCGCGATTGCCGCCAGCGCCGCCGGCGCCGAATCGGCCGCGGCCGCTTCGCTCTTCTGCTTGCCGGTGTTGAGCGGCTGCGTGCGCTTGGATCCGTCGCGATAGATCGCGACCGCCTTGAGTCCCAGCTTCCACGCCGTCATGTAGGCTTCGGCGACGTCGTTCACGTCGGCCTCGGCCGGCATGTTGATGGTCTTGGAGATGGCGCCCGAGATGAACGGCTGCACCGCGCCCATCATGCGCAGATGGCCCTGGTAATGAATCGTGCGCGCGCCGGCGCGCGGCTTGAACGCGCAATCGAACACGGCGAGGTGCGCGTCGGCCAGATGCGGCGCGCCCTCGATGGTTTCGTGCTCGTCGAGGTACTCGACGATTTCCTGCACCTCGCGCGAGTCGTAGCCCAGGCGCTTGAGCGCGCGCGGCACGGTGCCGTTGACGATCTTGAGCATCCCGCCGCCGACCAGCTTCTTGTACTTGACCAGCGCGATATCGGGCTCGATGCCGGTGGTGTCGCAATCCATCATGAAGGCGATGGTGCCGGTGGGCGCGATTACGGTCGCCTGCGAGTTGCGGTAGCCGGCCGACCGGCCGAGCTCGAGCGCCTCGTCCCATGACTCGCGCGCCGCGCGCAACAGCGCGAGCGGCACGTGCGCGGAATCGAGTTCGTAGGCCTTCTCGCGATGGCCCGCGATGACCTTGAGCATCGGCTCGCGGTTGATCGCGTAGCCGTTGAACGGGCCCATCGCCGCCGCCACGCGCGCCGATTGCAGGTAGGCCTCGCCCGTCATCAGCGCGGTGATCGCGCCGGCGTAGCTGCGCCCGTGGTCGGAATCGTAGGGCAGGCCGAGCGCCATCAGCAGCGCGCCCAGGTTGGCGTAGCCCAGGCCGAGTTCGCGGAAGTCGCGCGCGTTGCGCGCGATCTCGTCGGTCGGATACGACGAATTATCGACCAGGATCTCCTGCGCCGTGATCATCACGTCCACCGCGTGGCGAAACGCGCGCACGTCGAACTCGCCGCGCTCGTCGAGAAACCTGAGCACGTTGATCGAAGCCAGATTGCAGGCCGAGTTGTCCAGATGCATGTACTCGCTGCACGGGTTCGAGGCGTTGATGCGCCCCGAGTTGGGGCAGGTGTGCCAGGCGTTGATGGTCGTGTCGAACTGCATCCCGGGGTCGCCGCAGGCGTGCGCCGCCTCGGCGATCATGTTCATCAGCTCGCGCGCCTTGTAGGTGCCGTCGGGGCGCCCGTCGCGGACGAAATGCGTCGTCCATTCGCCGTCGGCGGCGACCGCGCGCATGAAGTCGTCGGTCACACGCACCGAGTTGTTGGCGTTCTGGAAGAACACCGAGCCGTAGGCCGGGCCGTCGAGCGAGGAGTCGTAGCCGGCGTCGATCAGCGCCCACGCCTTGCGCTCCTCGTCCTGCTTGCACTTGATGAAATCGACGATGTCGGGATGGTCAACGTTGAGCACGACCATCTTGGCCGCGCGCCGCGTCTTGCCGCCCGATTTGATCACGCCCGCCGACGCGTCGGCCGCCTTCATGAAGCTGAGCGGGCCCGACGCGGTGCCGCCGGCCGAGAGTTTCTCACGGCACGAGCGCACGGCCGACAGATTGACGCCCGCGCCCGAGCCGCCTTTGAAGATGATCCCCTCGTTGCGGTACCAGTTCAGGATCGAGTCCATGTTGTCCTCGACCTTGAGGATGAAGCAGGCCGAGCATTGCGGCTTGGGCTCGATGCCGACGTTGAAATAGACCGGGCTGTTGAAGGCTGCGCGCTGGGTCACCAGCAGGGCGGTCAGCTCGGCCCTGAAGGTCTCGCGTGCGGCGTCGTCGGCGAAGTAGCCCTGCCGCTCGCCCCATCCGGCGACCGTATCGACCACGCGCCCGATGAGCTGGCGCACGCTCGATTCGCGCCGCGGGCTGCCGAGCGCGCCGCGGAAGTACTTCGAAACGACCACGTTGGTCGCGGTCTGCGACCAGGTGCGGGGAACCTCGACGTCGCGCTGCTCGAAGACCACGCGGCCGTCTTCGCCGGCGATTACGGCCGAGCGCAATTCCCATTCGACCTCGCTGAACGGATCGACCCCGGGGCGGCTGAAGAATCGCTCCAATTTAAGGCCGGCACGCGATGTCGCCTGTGCGTGCTCAGGCGCTTTAGGTGATTTCTTGTCTAGTCCAGGCATCGTCATCTCGCCTGCCGCCATGGTGCCCCGTCCTCCTGCCCCGCTGGTGCTTTCGGTGCTTAGGAGGATCGCATTATGGGCTTTTTTGTCAAGGCTCGAAGTACCACTAATAGGGGTTGAGAGCCTGTTGACAACCTATACATAGTCGGTCGATTTCTGTGGATAACTTTGATCGCGATTGTTTCAATCCATAAACACAGCTTATTCAAACAGGGGTCTCGAGCGAATATCCATCCAGTACGCTCTTCCTGTGGAAACTTGATCGATTTTGGCGCATCCGGATGCGTCTTGAATGCAATTGCACCATTGCGCATGAACTGAATGAAGCTATTTTAGGGTCGATGGCCGCGCGCAAACGCAGAGCTCCCGAGCCCATCGCAAACACGCTCGGCTCGCTCATCGACCGGCTCGATACCGAGGGACATTTCGCGATCGTGCGCCTGGTCCGGGCTTGGCCGGAGATCGTCGGCGAGGCGATTGCGCGCCGCACCGAGGTAGTCGAGCTGAAGTTCAACACCGCGGTGGTCCGCGTGTCGGGCGCGATGTGGATACAGGAATTGAATCTGCTGCGGCCCGAGATAATCGCGCGCCTTGGAGCGCGGCTGGGCAACGATGCGGTACGCGAGCTGCGGTTCGTGCAGGGGCGGCTCAGCCGGCGCAGCACCCGTCCGCGGCTGCGCACGGTGGCGCGCGCCCCGCGCCGCGCGATCGAGCTGCCCGAGCTGAAGGATCCCGAACTGCGCCGCGCCTTCGAGAGCCTGGTCGAGGCCTGGGGACGCGCGCCCCGCTAGCATCCAGCAGGCTGTATTCGTAATATACGCGGGACTTTGCGGTTGAACTTTGGGGGGCGGCCGGCGGATGTGCTAACAGCGCTTGCCGCTTTGCGGACCGCAGCGAATCAACGCATCTGACCCTTAGGGAGGGGACGAGGCATGAAACGGATCGCTTCAACATTAATCGGAGCACTCTTTCTCGGAGCAGGTTTTGGTATCGCGATGGCGCAGGGCGGTGCTGCGCCGGCCCCGGCGGCACCGGCTCCGGCAGCTCCGGCCGCGAGCGCGCCCGCGGCACCTGCGCCGGCCGAGGCGGCCACTGCGAATCAGGAGGAAGTCGACGCCTTCCATCGCATGCTGAAGATGCATCATCGGATGTGGCGGCGGCTCAAGCAGAATCCCAACGTGGTCACCAACGATGCGTGGGTGGGCAAGTATCCCGACCTGCAGCTCTTCTTCAACAAGTACCAGGGCTCCAAGGAGCGTTTCCTCGCGCAGCCCGGTGTGTACCTGAACATGAAGGAGAGCAAGGCGCTGCATCGCGAAGAGACGCGCGGCGCAGGCGGCGAATAAATAATCGATCGTGCATGGGGCGGCCCCTCAAGGGGCCGCCCGCTTTTCTGCGTTCGCATCTGCGCCGACGCATCCTCCGTCTCGTCATCCTTCGCCCGCGCGGCGTATAAAAACGCCGCTTGTCCGCCATCTCGCGCGAAGCGACAATAGTCACGAGCGAGAAAAACGGCTGAATCCGCAGTTCAGCAGTTGGGCCTCACGTTCGGGCCGGTCCAATCCAGTTCCGGATGCGGCGGACGCCCTCGCGCGCGTTCCTGCATCGAGGAGGTTCATGCCCATGAGACGAATCGTGTCCGTTGCGTTTGCTCTATTGGCCGCCATCGGGCTCGGCGCCCCGGCGTTCGCGCAGGCGAAGCCCGAGGTGATCATCACGCACGAGATGACCAACCAGGATCTGGATCTGGCGGAGCTGCAGGCGTTCGACCAGGTCGCGTCCGCCAATGAACGGATGGCGCATCGGCTGGCCGCCAATCCGCGCCTGGCCAACAACGAGAGTTTTCTCAACAAGTGGCCGGAACTCAACAGCTTCTTCGACAAGCATCCGGGCGCGAAAGATCGCTTCCTGGCCGATCCGGGCAACTACCTGCCCGATGTGCGCACGCATCGAGCGCATCGCGTGATGGCGGCCCATGAGGCGAAATCGGCGGCCGCGCCGGCGCCCGAGGCGAATCCGCCGGCCGCAACGTCGCCGACCGCTCCGGCCGAAAAGACCGCCGCGCCGCCTGCTGCTCCCGCATCGCCGCCGGCGCCCCCAGGTGCGCCAACAAGTCCGTAGCTACGCTTTTGAGCGGCGGGCCGGATAAGTCTGGCCCGCCACTCGTTTTCCGTTCCCCAATTCTTCGATCCGACACGCGGGGACTGCGAACGAAACCGGCGCGGTTCACTGTCGTATTCTGTCGTTGGCCAGAGTAATTTCTGGCAAGGCATACGATGCTTACAGTCGGCAATATGCCGCAGGGCAAGCGCGCTCTCCATGCGCTCAACCGGTTGGGCTATGGTCCGCGTCCCGGAGATCTCGAACGCGTCAACCAAATCGGCGTCGAGCGCTACATCCGCGAACAGCTCGATCCCGAGTCCATCGCGGTACCGCGCGAGCTCACGAGCCGGATCGATGCGCTCACGACGCTGCATATGACGCCGGTCGAGCTGTTCCTGAATTTCCAGCTCCCGGTGCGGCAGGCGAAGGGCGACGCGGACGCACAAAAGGCGGCCCGCCAGCGCTCGCGGCTGATTCTCCAGGAAGCGGTCGAGGGGCGGCTGATACGTGCGATCTACGGACCGCGCCAGCTGCAGGAGGTGATGACCGCCTTCTGGTTCAACCACTTCAACGTCTTTGCGGGCAAAGGGCTCTGTCATCTCTGGGTCGGCGCGTACGAGCAGGAGGCGATTCGGCCGCACACGATGGGCCGCTTTCGCGCGCTGCTCGGCGCGACCGCAAAGCATCCGGCGATGCTCTTTTATCTCGATAACTGGCAGAACAGCGCGCCCAATGGCGCCGCGCGACGCGGCAAGTTCGAAGGTATCAACGAGAACTATGCGCGCGAGGTGATGGAGCTGCATACGCTCGGCGTCAACGGCGGGTACACGCAGGCCGACGTGACGGCGCTCGCGCATATTCTGACCGGATGGGGCCTCGCAAAGCGCGGGCGTGGCGCGATGGCGACGGGCGGTGCGGGCATGAACGGCGAGGGCACCCGTCCGGGCTTCGCCGGCGGCGGCATGCGCCGATTCATCGGCGGATGGCCGCGGCGAGCCGCTCATCGTGCGCCGCTTCCCAGCTCTGAGAGCGATCAGTACGGATTCTACTTCGATCCGGGCCGCCATGATTTCAGCGACCAGGTGTTTCTCGGGCGCACTTACTCCGGCGGCACGGGAATCGCCGCGGGCGAGCAGGCGCTCGACGTGCTGGCGCATTCGCCGGCCACGGCGCGCCATCTGAGCCGTCAGCTTGCGCAGCATTTCGTCGCGGACGATCCACCGCAGACGCTGGTGGCGCGAATCGCGGATCGGTACGAGGCGAGCCAGGGCGATATCCGCGCGACGCTCGAGGTCTTGTTCTTCAGCCCGGAGTTCTGGGACGAGCGATGCTTCGCCGCCAAGTTCAAGTCGCCGTACGAATACGTCATCTCGGCCGCGCGCGCGGCCGGCACGACCGATATCACCAACTTCCGTCCGCTGTTCGGCACGATGATGCTGCTCGGGATGCCGCCGTACGGGCGCGAAACGCCCGACGGCTATGCCGACACGCGCGAGGCATGGCTCAATCCGGATGCGATGATGACGCGGCTCAGCTTCGCGACCGCACTGGGCCAAGGCCATTTGCCGCTGCTCGCACCCCCATTCGAGGCCGACGGCGCAGCCGGCGGCGGAGATGGCGGCAAAGGATTCCGCGTCAGCACGAAGCGCGGCAGAAACGGCTCGATCATGCGCGAGATCAGTTCTCCGGACGCAGGCGCCGGCCGCAGTGGAGAAGCGCCGATGACGCCGCCGGATGCGGCGATGCTCACGGCGGCGCTCGACAACAATCTCTCGGCCAGTACGCGCGAGGCGATCGAGGCCGCGCCCGCGCAGCTGCGCGCGGCGATGGTCCTGGGCAGCCCGGAATTCATGATGCGCTGAACGGCGCGACGGAGCATCGAGATGAACCGCGAGCGTGAGGAACCTCAGTGCGTTGACCGGGCCGCGAAGCGCCGCAACCCAATGAGCATCGAGCGGCGGGCCTTTATTCGCGGCGCGGCGGCTCTGGGAGCGGCCGGTGTGATGATGCTGGGGCCGGCGGCCTGGGCGGCGCGCGCGCTCAGCGGCGATTCAAGCCGCAAGCGGCTGGTCGTGGTTTTCATGCGCGGGGCGGTCGACGGACTCAACGTCGTCGTGCCGCACGGCGAGCCGAACTATTACGACGCGCGGCCGACGCTGGCGATCGCGGGCGCGGGCGGCGACGGCGCGGCGCTCGACCTCGACGGCTTCTTCGGTCTGCATCCGGCGCTGGCGGCGCTGATGCCGCAATGGCGCGACGGAACGCTTGCCTTCGTGCACGCCTGCGGCTCGCCCGATCCGACGCGCTCGCATTTCGACGCGCAGGACTACATGGAAAGCGGCACACCGGGAGTCAAAAGCACGGCCGACGGATGGATGAACCGGGTGTTGGCGGCGATGCCCGGCCGATCGGCGGCGGACAAATCGTCGCCGACCGAGGCGTTGAGCCTGGGCGCGAATGTTCCGCGTATTTTGTCGGGGCGGATGCCGGTCGCGAACATCCCGCTGGGCCGCGCGGCGGCGCGCCCGATGCCGCTTGACCGGCCGATCGTCGAGACCGCGTTCGACCGGATGTATCGCGGGAACGACCCGCTGAGCCATGCCTACCGGGAAGGGCGGGAAGCGCGCACGAGGCTCATGAGCGAACTCGAGCAGGACATGACCGAGGCCAACAACGGCGCGCCCTCGCCCAGGGGATTCCCCGACGACACCGCGCGCTTGGCGCGGCTCATCGCGCGCGACCCGAGCATCCGGCTCGCGTTTCTGGCGCTGGGCGGATGGGACACGCACGTCAACCAGGGCTCGTCACGCGGCCAGCTTGCAAATCATCTGCAGCCCCTGGGCGAAGGCCTGGCCGGCTTCGCCACGGCGCTCGGACCGCATTACCAGGACACGGTGATCGTGGTCATCTCGGAATTCGGGCGCACGGTGCGTCAGAACGGCAACGGTGGAACCGATCACGGCCACGGCAATGTGATGTGGGTGATGGGCGGTCCGGTGCGCGGGCGCAAGGTGTACGGCGCATGGCCGGGGCTGGCGACGCAGCAACTCTACCAGGAGCGCGATCTCGCGGTCACGACGGATTTCCGCGAGCCGATCTCAACCGTGCTGCGCGCGCACATGGGGCTTGGCGATGCGCAGATCGAGCGCGTGTTTCCGGCGAGCCCGCGCGCAACGGGTCATAGCGCGGGCCTGATAACGGCGTAACGGCATCCGCGTTGGCGTACCGCGTCGCGGATGCTTCACCTAGTGAGTGGCGCTCGCGCTGGCCGGACGATAGGCGATCAGTTCCTGCGACTTGAAATCGGGGTCCGTGCTGTCGCATCGCGCGAGCGCGTTGACCTCGGGCGCGTACCAGCATGTCATCTGCACGTGCGACAACCCGGTGCGGTAGACGATGTTGAGCTTGAGCGCGTCGAGCGTGCCGGCAGGAACCGTGACCTGTTCCCAGTCGAGCGCCTCGCCACGCGTATTGCCCCAGATGCGCCCCGCCGCGGTCTTGAGCAGCCAGTCCTGCGACCACTTTTTTCCCGCCCACAGCGGAAAACTGAACGTGCCGAGATTCGGATCGAACGACCCGATCAATGTTCCGACATGCCCCGCAATCAGGTTGCCGTCGAGCGTGTAAGTGTTGATATGGCCGAACCAGTTCAGCACCATCCGATTGCCCGCGACCCTGACGACCTTGATGTCGCCGTCGGTGCCGTTGAGCCGCGCGATCCATGTGTCGCCGATCTCGTACTGGGGCGCCGGCACCTCGCGGTTCTCCGGATTGGGCTTGGCGACCTCGACCACCTCTTTATGGCGGCAGAAGGTGCACGGCCCGACGACTTCGACCGCTTCGCCGCTGACGATAAACGTGCTGCCGTCGGCGCTGGTGGTGGTGGTCAGATGGGTGATCGCGTCCACGTTGTCCTGGTAGCGGTCGATCGCGAGCCGGCGCAGCTTGTCGTTGATATGCGTGCTGTCGATCGCGGCGGCCGAGAACGGCTCGCTATAGCCGACTTCGCCCAGCGACTTGTGCGGCTCGGAAAGATCGCCCGTTTCCACCATGATCTCGGAGCGATTCAGCGTCACCATCGTCTGCCGCATCATCTCCTGGCGATGGCGCTCCTGCTGAACGCAGGCCGGTGCGGCAATTGCGGCGAGCACCGCCATCGCAAGCAGCGCCGCCGCGCGCGCCGCTGCGAATTTGCACAGGATCACGCGCATCAGGGTATCACGTCCGCATCCGCGCGCTACGCGTCAGGGGGCGGCGCGCCGGCGGAATCCGGAGCGCGCGCGGGCATGCTCTCGCCGCGAAGCAGACGGGCGAGGTCGCGCAGTTCGGCGGCGTTGAGATCGGAGGCCAGCCAGACATTCATCCCCCCGCGCCGCCAGTGCATCAGGTTGAAGCCGTGCATCGCGACGCTGTCGATCGCGGTTTCGTCCGCCGCTGCGGCCGGCCACACGAAGACGTTCACGATATGTTTGCGGCGCTGATAAACCAGCGCCGCCACCGTGCGCCCGTCGAGGTAATCCAGGCGCCCGCCGGCGAGGCGGAAGCCCGCGGCGGCAAAGTCGCTCACCGGCGGCGAGAAATCGACCCGTCCGTTGAACCATGGCTTGACCGTGTGCTGGTCGGTCGACGCGACATCCATCAGATGACCTGGCATCAGCGAGCGCAGATGGCTCGCGAGTACTTCGCTCGCGAGCGCAGCCCGGCCGGCTGAAGGTCTTGCGGCCGCGCCGAACGGCCGCCAGGTCACCGGGTTGGCGTTGATGATCGCGACCGCAAGCAGCGCGCACGCCGCGCCCGCCAGCGCCCATCCGAGATTTGCGCTGAAGCCGGCGCCGCGCGCCGCCGGCGATGTTCGGCGGTCGCGGCGCCACCGGCCGGTTCGAGCCGCGCGGATATCGCCGCCTTCCGGCTGCTCCGCGCCTCCCGCGACGGCATCGGCGATCGCCGCGGCGACGCGAGCGCGCAGCGCGGGCGGCGCGGCATGGCGCAGCTCAGAATCGCGCAGCGCCGCGCTGAGGGCGCCGAGCGAGGAACGCTCGCGCGCGCATCCGGCGCATTCGGCGAGATGGCGCTCCATCTCGAGGACCGACTCGAGCGCGAGTTCGCCGTCGGTGTAGGCGTGAACCAAGGTGCGCGCCTCGTCGCAATTCATGTCGGCCTCGTCTCGCATCGCCGGCGCATGGTCGATTTCACCGGATTTGCCGCAGGCGGCCGGCTGCTCCGGATTTGCCCGCAGCCTCCGCGGATTTGCCCGAAGCCGCGCCGGCGGACTCGCTCGCCTTGCCGCCGAGCGCCAGCCGCAGGCGATCGCGCGCGCGCGCCAGCCGCGACATCACGGTGCCGATCGGCACGTCGGCGGCGTCGGCGATCTCCTTGTACGAAAGCCCGTGCATCTCGCGCATCACGATCGCTTCGCGATACTCGGGCGGCAACGCCTCGAGCGCGCGGACGAGCGCCAGGCGATCGCTGCGAGCGATCGTTACCGCGGCGGGATCGGTGTCGGTGCCGGCGGGTCCCGGATGCAGCTCCTCGTCGAACATCAACGGCGACGCGTTCGTGCGCGAGCGGGCGAGCTGCGTGTAGCAGACGTTGCGCACGATCGCGAGCAGCCAGGCGCGGCGATCGCCGCCGCGAAAACCGCCGGCAAAGCGGATCGCGCGCACGAACGCCTCCTGCACCGCGTCCTGCGCTTCGTGATCGTCGCGCATGAGCCATCGCGCCAGGTTGTAGGCGTCGTCGAGCCATTCGAGCAGGCTCTGGTGGAATTTCCGCGCGTCGTCCCGATTTAACAATCGATTTTCTCTTCTCGCGCACGTGCGGTCGCACAGGAGACCGCGCCGCCGGTGATTTTATTCCATCGCGTACGCGGACGCAGCGGCCGGGAATAACCGCTGAGTTATCCAGGTCTCACCATCAGGAAACGAGGGCGCGCTGGGAGCTGCGGACCGAAGTGTCCGGCGCGCCTGCCAAAACCTCTGCGACGGACGAAGGGTAGGCAACGAAGTGAAAACAACGGTGGACCGGCGGTCGTTTCTCAGGGTCGCGGGAGCTTCGCTCGGCATCGGGGCTCTCTACCAGTTCGCGCCGATGCTTGTGCGGGGCGCCGCGGCGGACTACGTGCGCGGCGATTTGCAGCGGCGCAATGGCGAGGCTCCGTCGAGCTTCACGTTCGCCCAGTTCAGCGATACGCACGTGGGCTTTGCGGGCGCCCCCGATCCGCTGGGAACGCGAGCCTTCGAGAGTGCGGTGACGCTGCTCAACCGCTCGCCGTATCGGCCGGATTTCGTGCTGTTCACCGGCGATCTCACGCACGACGTCGACGACCGCGACGCGCACGCCGCGCGCATGCGCCTGTTTGGGAAAATCGCGGGCGGTCTCAAGACCCGTGCGATTCATACGGTGCCGGGGGAGAACGACGCGGCGCTCGACGGCGGCGTGCTCTATCGCGAGCATTTCGGCGAAGGCCATTATTCGTTCGATCACAAGGGCGTGCACTTCGTCGCGCTCGACAACGTTTCGCAGGGCGGTCCGCAAGTCGGCGCGGCGCAGCGCGCATGGCTGCGTGCGGACCTCGCGCGCTTTTCGGCAAGCACGCCGATTATCGTCTTCACGCATCGCCCGCTGTTCGACTTCAAGCCCGAATGGGAATGGTTCACGCGCGACGGCGGCGCGGTGATGAGCGTGCTCGCGCCGTACGAGAACGTCACCGTCCTTTACGGCCATATACATCGCCATGACGTGCGTCAGATGGGGAAGGTCAGGCACTACGCGGCGCGCTCGCTCATCTTCGCCTTCGACGATCCCTCAACCAATGAGACCAAAAAGCCGCTCCTGTTCGACCCCGGCGATCCTTTCAGGGACCTGGGCATCCGCGTCGCCGCCTCGCAGCGCAACGGCGGGACCGCCGATCTCGGCGTGAATGAAATCGTGCTCAGCAAGGCCGAGTTCTCGGGTCTTTCGGGGATGCAGCAGATGATCAGGGGCGGCCAGGCGGCCGATGGGAGTTCGTCCGATGACGCGGACTAGGAAAATTGCGGTGTTGGCAATCGGAGGCTTGCTCGTAACTCATACAGCGCTGGCGCTGCTGCAACCTGCCCGGATCATCAAAATCAATGCGAGCAAGTATCACTTCACGCCGGACCGCATCGTGCTCGAGAAGGGCCGGCCGGTGACGCTCGAATTGACCAGCAGCGACCGCACGCACGGATTCATGGTCAAACCGCTCGGCGTCGATACGGATATCGAGCCCGGAGAGACGACCGCGATTACGATCCGTCCGGATAAGGCCGGCAGCTACACCACGATTTGCGATCACTACTGCGGCCTCGGCCATACCTTCATGAAGATGACCATCGTGGTCGAGGACGGCTCGGCCATGACGCGCACGTCGGTCAAATGAAATGCCCGAGACGGCGAAGCGCTGAACCCGCGAAACCGCGGGAGGGGCCTTTCGTACTTCTGATCGACCGTTAATCTCCCGCCCAAGGCGGGGCCGGGTCAGTCCCCCCACCCGGCTCCGCCTCTCCTTGAGGCGAGCCTCGCGCCTTGCTTGACGGTTAACGCGCCGAGAACTGCGCGATCGAGACTTGTATCGGCTCGCTCGCGAGGAAAGCGGGCGAGCGCGGGCGGCAGGCGCGGAAAAGCGGCGAACAGACGCGGGTTTTGCCCGAAGCCGGTCGAATGCGTCGGACGTCGAAGGTCGGGTGGGTGCGCCGCGGCGCGAGGCGCTTATTCGCCGCCCTCTTTCTGAATTTCCCGGTCCATCTCGCGCATCTTGGAGAGCCGCTGATCGGTCGGTACCAGGCGCGTGTCCGATTGCGCGGTCTGCTGTTCGCTGTGCACGCTGGGCAGTTCGCCGTCGATCTTTTCCAGCGACTCCTGGGCGAGCTTGCGCACCATCGGATTGGCATCCTGGCTGACCGTCTGCACCAGGATATCGCTCGCGTGAGGATCGCCGATCTCGCCCAGCGCGAAGACCGCGGTGCCGCGCGCCTGGTCGTTTGGCGCTTCCTTCAGGTATCCGATAATCGGCAGCGTGCCTCGCGAATCGCCGATGCGGCCGAGCGCGGCGACGATGTGCAGCTTCACCACCGCCTGCGTTTCGCGCAGGAACAGTTGCTGATTCAGCAGCGGCACGGCGATGGTCGCCTGCTGTGCGCCGAGGATGTCGATCGCGCGGATCTTGACGCGAATGTCGGGGTCGGTAAGTCCCTGGATCAGAATTTCCTGCGCCTTGGGTTCGCCGACGTGGCGCAGTTTGTCAAGCGCTTCGGCACGCACGCGCGGATCGGCGTCGGCCATGCCTTTCTTGGCGTCCTGTTCGAGCTGGTCGGGAGATTTGCCTTCTTCGCCGCCGCCGCCCGCCTTGCCGGCGCCTTGCATCATCTGACCCATCATGTTGCCGCCGCCGCCCGGAGCGGCGAGGCCGCCGAATTGCGCCAGTGCGGCCGGCGGCGTGACCGCCAGGGCCAGCAGCAGACCCCCGGAGAAAATGAATCCGGCTTTCGACAATTCCATGTCCTCTCGGCTTGCGGCAAAATCATCGATGAAAATGGCATCCATTGCAAGTATCGGTTCGCGCGCGGTGCTGCGGGTGCTGCTGCTCCTTGCCGCTGTGGCCGCGGCGATCGGAGGCGCGCTCGGCGCGGGGGCCTCGCCGCCGCCCGAGTCGTTGCCCGACGGCATCCGGGTGCCCAGCTATTCGCCGGGACCGATGCCGTTCCATCCGGGGGAGGAGCTGATTTACCAGGCGTCGTGGATCGGCATTCCGGCGGCCGACGGCCGGGTGGTGCTGCATGCGCATCCGCGGGATCCGGGGCTGTTGACGGCGGAGGTTTCGGTCAGCACCAATCGTCTGGTCGACCGGTTCTACAAGATGCGCGACTACCTCGACGAAATCTTCACCGCCGGGTCGCTCATGCCCGATACGATGCAGATTCGGCAGAATGAAGGCCGGCGTCACGACACCTTCAACGTCACCTTCAACCATCGCAACCACATCGTCACGCTGGTCAAGCACGGGCCGCGGGGCGAGCAGGTGCGCAAATTCATTTCCTACAATCCGTCGGGGCCGATCTCGGGCGCAATCATGGCGCTGTCGCAGCCGCTCGACCCCGGCGAAACGCTGAGCTTCGACGCCTTCAGCGGAACCACGCGCTACGTGTTTGAGCTCAAGGTGGTCAAGCGCGAGCGTATCGGGACGCCCCTGGGCGAATTCGACAGCTTCAGGATCGTTCCGTCGATCAGTTACCTGAGCAACGGCCGCGTCAAAGATGAGGTGCACGATACCACGCTATGGGTATCGGCCGACGCGCGCCGGCTGCCGCTCAGAGTCGAATCGGCGGTGTTCATCGGCAACGTCAGGATCGATCTGGTCAAGGTGGTCGACGCCGCTCCCGGCGCCGCGGCGAGCGAACAGGCGCATCGCTGAAGGCGCGGGCGGATTTGGGGCGGCGCCGATGGCTTTGCTAATGGATACTCATCGCGCCGGCGAGAGGAAGGAAAATGGCGAAGAAACTGGAATTTTTCTATGACTGCTCCAGCCCCTGGACCTATCTCGCATTCAGCAGGATTGAGGACGTGGCGCGCCGCCATGGAGCTGAGCTGGTCTGGCGTCCGATCCTGGTCGGCGGCGTCTTCAATGCCGTCAACCCGTCGGTTTACGAGGGCCGCGAGCATCCGGTGAAACCCAAGGTCCGCTACTACGACAAGGACCTGCAGGACTGGGCGAAGCTCTATGGGCTCAAGATCGGGCATCCGAGCGTCTTTCCGGTGAACTCGGTCAAGGCGATGCGCGGTGCGTTCGTGGCGATCGAGCGGGGCAAAGTCTCGCCCTATTCGCGCGCGGTGTTCGAAGCGTACTGGGGCGCCGATCGCGACATCAGCCGCGACGAGGTCCTGCGCGACATCGTGCGCGCGGTCGGTCTCGACCAGGACGAGTACTTCAGCAAGGTCGCCGCGCCCGAGTACAAGGACAAGCTGCGCGCGAATACCGAAGAAGTGATTGCGCGCGGCGGCTTCGGCTCGCCCACGATGTTCGTCGACGGCGAGATGTTTTTCGGCAACGACCGATTGGTGCTGGTCGAACATCGGCTCGCGCACTAGCCAGCGCCGGGCGATGCCGCTCTCGAGCATCGCGGATCTCGAGTCGCTGCCCGAGACGGTGCGTGCATTCGTCGCGCTCAGGCTCGAGGCGCGGGTCGAAGACGCAATCGAGGCGCTGATCCGCCGCCTGCGCGATCCGGCCGATAGCGCCGTGGAGCGCCTCGTCCGCTGGACCAGGCGCGAGAATTTCCATCTGACGATCTTTTTCCTGGGAGCCGCGGTCGCGCGCGAGCGCCTGATACCGATCGCCGACGCGCTGCGCACAATTGCGGGCGAGAGCGACACCTTCGAGATTGCGGCGCGCGGGGTCGGCGCTTTTCCAAGCCTCAGGCGTCCGCAGGTGATCTGGGTTGGCCTTCATAACGACGCGCTGATCGCGCTGGCGGCGCGCATCGCCGATGCAGCGGTGCGATGCGGCTTCGCGCGCGAGGCGCGCGCGTACTCGCCTCATCTGACGATCGCTCGTGTGCGTGGCCGGGTGCACGCGCCAGGACTGCCTCGGTGTTTTTATCGCATGCTCGAGCGGGACGCCGATTTAAAACTCGGTGTCTCCCGAATCGACCGCGTTATGTTGTACCGCAGCGAACTCGGCGCGGATGCATCCACCTATCGCGAGCTGGCCGTCTTTGCGCTCGGCGGTGCGGGCGCAAGCGCGCGCCGCGCAGGCCGGGCAGAATAAGGCAGGCGCATCGGTTACAATTAGCGAAACAGCGATGTTGACGCGTGTGGGGTGCAGCTAGCGCGATCCGGCGCTTTTTGTGCCAAGATTCGCTCTACAATCAGGGTGGCAGACCCGCCAGGCGGGATAATCATGGCGCAGGATATCAAGAGCAAGGCCCTCGATCTGGCGCTCAGCCAGATCGAAAAGCAGTTCGGCAAGGGCTCGATCATGAAGCTCGGCGAGCAGACGGTCGAGACCGACCTGTCGGTGATTTCGACCGGCTCGCTCGGCCTCGACCTCGCGCTGGGCGTCGGCGGCTTGCCGCGCGGTCGGGTGGTCGAGATCTACGGCCCCGAGTCCTCGGGCAAGACCACGCTCGCGCTCGAGTGTATCGCCGAGGCGCAGAAGCGCGGCGGCGTATGCGCGTTCATCGACGCCGAGCACGCGCTCGACGCGGCGTATGCGCGCAAGCTCGGCGTGGTAATCGAGGACCTGCTGATTTCGCAGCCCGACAACGGCGAGCAGGCGCTCGAAATCGTCGAGACCCTGGTGCAGTCGGGCGCGATCGACGTGCTGGTGATCGACTCGGTCGCGGCGCTGGTGCCGCGGGCCGAGATCGAAGGCGAGATGGGCGAGCCGCAGATGGGCTTGCAGGCGCGGCTGATGTCGCAGGCGCTGCGCAAGCTGACCTCGATCATCGCGCGCTCGCGCACGATCGTGGTCTTCATCAATCAGATCCGGATGAAGATCGGCGTGATGTTCGGGAATCCCGAGACCACCACGGGCGGCAACGCGCTCAAGTTCTACAGCTCGATCCGTATCGATATCCGCCGCATCGGCACGATCAAGACCGCGACCGAGGTCATCGGCTCGCGCACCAAGGTCAAGGTGGTCAAGAACAAGGTCGCGCCGCCGTTTCGCGAGGCCGAGTTCGACATCCTCTACGGCTCGGGCATCTCGAAGGAGGGCGAGCTGGTCGATCTCGCGGTCGAGCACGGCATCATCGAGAAGCTCGGCGCCTGGTACTCCTACGGCGGCGAACGAATCGGACAGGGGCGCGAGAACGCGCGCGACCTGCTCAAGGCGAATCCGACGCTCGCGGACGAGATCGAGGCCAAGGTGCGCGCCAAGGTCGCGGCCAAGGGCGGCATGCCCGAGGCGCCGCCGTCCTCGGACAATGGCGCCGAGGCGCCGGCCGCGCCCGCGCCCCAGCCGGCAGCGAGCGCTCCGCGCCGTCGGGGATGAGCGGGCTATCGCGCGCCTGTGCCGGCGGACTGAACCTGCGGCCGAATCGGTCTAAGGACGCGTCGCACGGGCAACGCTGAGGCCTGCATCCCCATTTCGGCGCATGCGGCCCGACAGCCGGTTGATTTTTTCGCTGCGGGTCGGTACCCTGCCAGTGAATGCCCGTAGAGGCCGACCAGGGCGCCGCTTGCGAAGGCGCCGTTCTTTTTAAACTCCAACAGTGGAAGGGCCGCTTTGCCGCTTGAAGGCTGCGGTCGAAGTGTAAGTCTTGTCGTTTAGCGCTTTTTCTCTTCTCCCCGAACTTCAACGTTCGATTCGCGATTGCGGTTATCATCATCCGACGCCCGTGCAGCGCGAGACCATTCCCGTCGCGCTCAAGGGGCGCGACCTCGTCGTCAGCGCCGAGACCGGCAGCGGCAAAACCGCCGCATTTCTGATTCCGCTTATCGATCGGCTCCAGCGCGGGCAGGCCAAGGCGCAAAGCGCGGTGGTGATTGCGCCGACGCGCGAGTTGGCCGCGCAGTGCGCCCAGGAGTTCGCGCGCCTGGCGCGCCACAGCGGCTTGCGCGCGGCGGTAATCGTCGGCGGCGAATCGATGCGCCGTCAGATCGCGGATTTGCAGGCCGGGGCGCAGGTGCTAATCGCATGTCCCGGACGGTTGATCGATTTGATGGAGCAGGGGCGCGTGAACCTGCAGCACGCGCACCTGGTCGTAATCGACGAAGCCGACCGGCTGCTGGACATGGGATTTCTGCCGCAGTTGCGCCGCGTGATGCGCACGCTGCCCAAGGAGCGGCAGACGATGATGTTCTCGGCCACGATGGGGCCGGGGCCGGAAGCGATCGCGCGCGACTTCCTGCATCAGCCCGAGCGCATCATGATCGGCCGCAAGGCCGCGCCGCCCGAGACCATCAATCAGACCATCTATCCGGTGCAATGGGCCGACAAGGAGCCGATGCTGCTCGAGATCCTGGGTAAGCCCGAGGTGCAGAGCGCGATCGTCTTCACCCGCACGCGCGTGCGCGCCGAGCACCTGGGGCGCATGCTCAAGCGTCACGGCGTGCGCACCGCGGTGATCCACGGCGACCGTTCGCAGGCCGAGCGCAACGCCGCGCTCAAGAGCTTCAAGGCCGGGCACTGCAGCGTGATGGTCGCGACCGACGTCGCCGCGCGCGGCCTGGACATTCCCGGCGTCTCGCACGTGATCAATTACGACCTGCCCGAGGACGCCGAGAGCTATATCCATCGCATCGGCCGGACCGCCCGGATGGGGCGCGAGGGCGAGGCGATAAGCCTGGTGACGCCGCAGGAGCGCGTGTCGCTGGGTCAGATCGAGCGCGCGCTCGGCGAGGAGCTCAAGCGCGAGGCGGTCGAGGGATTCATCGCGCCCGAGGTCAAGGCGCCCAAGCCGGTGACGCTGTTCCGCTCCGGCGCCACGCGTTCTCGCGGCCGCGCCCGCTCGAGCTGGGCGTAGCCGCTCTCTTCGCAGGAATCCCTACAGCGACAAGTCGCCCGACCACAGGGTGCGCGAGGCCAGGCGCGCGCCTTCGGCGAGCGCGCCGAGCTTGGCCCATGCGATCGACGGCACCACGCGCGAGAACCCGGCAAACGTCGCAAAGCCGCAGTCGGTTCCCGCGATCACGTTCTCGCGTCCGACGATATTCGCGAGATTGCGCAGGCGCATCGCAACCACGCCCGGATGCTCGATGAAGTTGTTGGTCGAGTCGATTACGCCGGGAATCAGGATCCTGCCCGCGGGCAGCTTGAAATCGCGAAACACCTCGAATTCGTGCTCGTGACGCGGATTGGCGGCTTCGTAGGAGATCGCCGCCGCGCGCGACTTGAACACGACATCGATGATCTTGCCAAGCGCGATGTCGCGATGGTGCGGGCCTTCGTAATTGCCCCAGCACAGGTGCAGCCGGATGCGATCGGGCGGGATATCGCGCACGGCGTGATTGAGCGCCGCCACGTGCAGCTCGGCGACCTTGCGGAACTCCGCCGTGCTCGCGGAAGCAAACTGGATATGTCGCGACATCGCGAGATCCGGGCAATCGAGCTGCAGGACGAAACCGGCGCGGTGAATCGCGTCATACTCGACCTTCATCGCGTCGGCCAGCGCCGCGATGTACGCCTCGTGCGACGGATAGTAGGTGTTGCCGAGGAACTGGGCGATGACCCCGGGCGAGGCCGCGCTCAGGAAGGCCTCGGCCGCACCGGCGCCGACGAGCGCGGCCTTGAAATCGTCGAGTTCGCGCTCGAGCGCCTCGCGGTCGCGGTAGGCGATGGGTCCGTTGCACGAGGGCCGCTTCATCGGCGGCACCTTGCGGCCCATGAACGCGCGCTGCGTGAATTCCGGATACTCCGCCATGTCCGCCGCGCTCAGCGAGGCGCGCCTGGTCGTCTCGTCGCCGAAGCCGCTCAGGCGATCCTTGACGTAGGTCGAATAGCCGATTTTGCCCATCTCGCCGTCGTTGACGACGTCGACGCCGGCTTGCACCTGCTTGCGCACGATCTCGCCCACGGCCTTGCGCACGCGCTGGTCGAGAGCGGCGCGGTCGGCGAGTTCGCCGGACTCTTTTGCGAAGAGCATGTCGGCCAGGTCGTCAGGCCGCGGCAGGCTACCGGTATGAGTGGTCAGGATGCGATCGACGCTGCGGTTCATCGCTGGTCGCCCCCAGTCGCGTCTTTTCCGTTGCCGTCCAAGTGGAGCACTAGCAAAGTCGCGCGCGACGGAACAGCGAAAGCGCGGTTGCGGACGACGCGCGGCCGGCGCCCGATTCGCTTTATTCTGCGGGGGCGCTGGGTTATGAATTGGGCTCGGGACTCGTACCGGAAGCCGGCGTTGCGGGGCTTTGGCGGGCGCGGCCCGGTCGCCCACAAGAGGAAGCAATGGACTTCAGTCTCTCGCCCAAGGTGGCGCAGTACCAGAAGCGCATCTCGGATTTCATGAACGCTCACGTCTATCCGATCGAAAAGCGGGTCGAAGACGAGATGAACGTTCCCGGCAAGGAGCACGTCGAACCGGAAATCCTCAAGGACGTGCGCAAGAAGGCCAAGGCCGAAGGGCTGTGGAACCTGTTCATGCCCGACGAGCACTACGGCAAAGGTCTCAACGTGAGCGAGTACGCGCCGCTCAGCGAATTGATGGGCCGCAGCCCGATCGGATCGCGCGCCTTCAACTGCATGGCGCCCGATACGGGCAACATGGAAATTCTCGCCGATTTCGGCAATGCCGATCAGAAAAAGCGCTGGCTCGAGCCATGTCTCGAAGGCACGATGCGCACCTGCTACTCGATGACCGAGCCGGAAACCGCGGGCTCCGACCCGACGCAGCTTGCGACCCGCGCCGTGCGCGACGGCGACTACTACGTCATCAACGGGCACAAGTGGTTTACCTCCAACGCGATCGGCTCGTCGTTCGCGATCGCGATGGTGGTGACGGATCCCAAGGCGGAGCCGCATCGCCGGGCGAGCCAGATCATCGTCCCGACCGATACGCCGGGGTTCAACCTGATCCGCGCGGTCTCGGTGATGGGCCATGCGGGCGGCGGCGGCCATTGCGAGATCGTCTACAAGGATTGCCGCGTGCCGGTGACCAATCTGCTGGGCGAGGAGGGCAGCGGCTTCGCGATCGCGCAGGCGCGGCTGGGGCCCGGCCGCATCCATCACTGCATGCGCATGATCGGCGTGGCCGAGCGCGCGCTCGAGCTGATGTGCAAGCGGGCCGCCACGCGCTACACGCACGGGAGTTTTCTCGCCGAGAAGGCCAACGTGCAGCAGTGGATCGCCGACTCGCGCATCGAGATCGACGCGACGCGGCTGATGGTCATGCATGCGGCGTGGAAGATCGACACCGTCGGCAAGCGCGAGGCGCGCCAGGAAATCGCCGAGATCAAGGTCCAGGCCGCCAACATGGTGATGCAGGTGCTCGACCGCGCGATCCAGCTCCACGGCGCGCTGGGCATGACCGACGACACGCCGATCGCGCGTTTCTGGCGCGAGCAGCGCGCCATGCGTATCGTGGACGGCCCCGACGAGGTCCATCGCATGCAGATTGCGCGGCGCGAAGTGCGGCGCTGGCAGCAACGCTGATTATCCGGGAGCGCTGGCAGACCCATGGCGGAAGAGCAATCGCAAGCATCGGCGCCGATTGACGATCCCACGGCCGAATACGGCGAGGTGCGCGAGGAGGAGCGGCTCGACTGGCCGCGCCTGCAGGCCTATCTGCGCGAGCACGAGGTGCCCGGCGCCGATTCGGCGATGGAAGTGCTGCAGTTCCGCGGCGGCAGCTCGAATCTGACTTACCTGCTGCGCTTCGCCGACGGCCATCAATGGGTCGTGCGGCGTCCGCCCTTCGGCCCGCTTCCCCCCTCGGCTCATGACATGGCGCGCGAGTACCGGGTGCTCTCGCGCATGTGGCAGGGCTTTGCGCCGGCGCCGCGTGCAATCCTGCTGTGCGAGGACCCGTCGATAATCGGCGCGGTGTTCTTCGTGATGGAGCGCCGCGAGGGCGTGGTGATCAAAAATCGCCAGCCACTGCCGGCCGGGCTCGAGGCGAAGCCCGAGACTTTCCGGCGCATCTCCGAAAGCCTGATCGACACGCTCGCCGACCTGCACGCGGTCGATTACGAAAAGATTGGCCTCGGCGGGCTCGGGCGTCCCGAAGGCTTTTTCCAGCGCCAGATAACTGGATGGATCGGGCGCTGGGAAAAGGCCAAGACGCGCGAGGTGCCGCTGATGGAAAAGCTCGGCACCTGGTTCCTGGAACACATGCCGCCGGCGCAGAAGCCGACGCTGCTGCACAACGATTTCTACCTGCACAACGTGATGTTCGCGGCGGGCGATTCGGGCAAGGTGGTCGGCGTATTCGACTGGGAGATGTCCACGCTCGGCGACCCGATGATCGATCTCGGGCTCACCATGGGCTACTGGCGGCACGCCGACGACCCGCCTGAGCTGATCGCGCTCTCGCAAGGCCATGCGCATACCACCGCCCCGGGGTTTCTAAAGCGCGAGCAGATGCTCGAGCGCTATGCCCGCCGCAGCGGACGGGATGTGAGCATGGCCGATTACTATCGGGCGTGGGCCAACTGGAAGACCGCGACCGTGGTCGAGCAGATCTATGCCCGCTACGCGCGCGGCCAGACCAGCGATCCGCGTTTCGCCAACATGGGCGAATGGGCACCGGTGCTGGCGCGACAGGCCGCGCGAGTCGTTGCCAAATTCGGCTTTAGGGAGTAAATCGCCAGATGGCTGGCCCGTTTCCGGGACGCGGTCTCGCCTGACCTGTGGGGCCGGCCATTGCCGGCCAGGACGCGCGGCCAGGACGCAGCATCGCCTGCCGGGGTTGTGATTCCGGCCGATCATTTGATTAAGCTATGCGGATCGATCGTTAAGTGCGGATTTCTAAAGGGCGGGCTGTGCCCGTCCGGGAGGATAAGCGGACTTGCACGCGATTAACTACGAAGCTCCGAAAACGCTGAAGGACGCGATCGCCCTGCTCGCCCAGCATGGCGAAAAGGCGCGCCCGCTGTGCGGCGGCACCGATCTGATAATTCAGCTCCGCGCCGGTGTGCGCCGTCCCGACCATGTGGTTGACGTCAAGAAGATCCCCGAATTGCGGGAGATAAGCTTCGACCTGCAGAAGGGTCTTCGCCTGGGCGCCGCCGTGCCGGCGATAGAGGTGTACGAGAGCGCGGACGTCCGGCGTTATTTCCCGGGTCTCCAGGAGGCGGCGCACCTGATCGGCTCCAACCAGATTCAGAGTCGCGCTTCTGTCGGCGGCAATCTGTGCAACGGATCGCCGGCGGCCGATACCACGCCGGCGCTGATCGCGCTGGGCGCCAAATGCCGGGTGGCGGGTCCCAAGGGCGAACGGATGGTTGCGGTCGAGGACTTCTGCACTGCGCCCGGCCGCACTGTGCTGCAGGCCGGCGAAATCCTCGTCGAGTTCCAGATTCCGGTGCCCGCCCGACATTCGTCCGACGCTTACCTGCGCTTCATTCCGCGCAACGAGATGGATATCGCGGTAGTCGGGGTGGGCACCTCGGTGACCCTTGACCTCGACGACGATCGTTTCGTTGACGCGCGCATCGCGCTCGGCGCGGTCGGGCCCACGCCAATCTACGCGGCCAAGGCCTCGGAGGCCCTCAAGGGCAAGAAAATCGATTCAGCGACCATCGAGCGCGCGGCCAAACTGGCGGTCGAACAGAGTTCGCCCATCGACGACATGCGCGGCACGGCTGAGTTCCGCCGCCATCTGGTCGGCGTGCTGACCCGCCGCACCATCGGCATCGCCATCGAGCGCGCGCGTCTGGCCGAGCGCCGGTAAGAACAGAACTCACAGAACAGGACGAGCTTCTTAAAATGCACAAGACAGCGATTGAAACCACGATCAACGGCGAGCGAGTCGAATTCCTGTGCGAGCCGCGCCAGAGCATGCTCGAGGTGCTGCGCGACGTGCTCGGGCTGACGGGAAGCAAGGAGGGATGCCTGACCGGAGACTGCGGCGCCTGCACCATCCTGGTCGACGGGCGCGCGACCTGCTCGTGCCTGATGCTCGGGGTCGAGGCGGCGGGCCACAAGCTCGAGACGGTCGAAGGCCTCGCCCAGGGTGCAAATCTGCATCCGCTGCAGCAGCAGTTCCTCGAAAACGCGAGCCTCCAGTGCGGCATCTGCACACCAGGCTTCCTGATGTCGGCCAAGGCGCTGCTCGAGCGCAATCCTCATCCGAGCGAGGCCGAGATTCGCTACGCGCTGGCCGGGAATCTCTGTCGCTGCACCGGGTACGACAAGATCGTTCGCGCGGTGCTCGAGGCCTCCAAGGCAACGACCTCGAAAGCGGCCTAAGGGGCGCACCGTGGGGCGATTGCAATCGGCGGCCGGGGCTGAAACGATCTTTGAGTAAAGGGAGAACTGACCATGGCAGCAGGAACGACAGAAGGAAGCCGCTTCCGCGTGATCGGTACGCGCCCGGTCCGCCATGACGGCGTCGAGAAAGTGACCGGCGCGGCCCGCTATGGTGCCGATTACGCGTTTCCAGGGATGCTCTACGGGCGCGTGCTGCGCAGCCCGCATGCGCACGCGATCATCAAGTCGATCAATGTGGAAAAGGCACGCAAGCTCGAAGGCGTCCGGGCCGTCGTGACCTCGGCCGATCTGCCCGAGCTGCCCGACCGCATCGAGCAGGGCGGCGAACTGCCGATCAACCTGCATCATCTGTCCTGCAATATCCTCGCGCGCGGCAAGGTGCTGTACGACGGCCATGCGGTGGCCGCGGTCGCGGCGACCAGCCCGCATATCGCTGAGGAAGCCCTGCGCCTGATCGAGGTCGATTACGAGGTCCTGCCGCCGGCCATGACGGTGGAGGATGCGATGGCGCCGAACGCGCCGATTCTGCTGCCCTCTCTGCGCAACAAGGAGGACGGACCCGACAAGCAGACCAACGTCGCCGCCCACGTCCAGTTCAAGCGCGGCGATATCAAGGACGGTTTCAGCAAGGCCGACTACGTAATCGAGCGCACCTTCAAGACCGCGATGGTGCATCAGGGTTACATCGAGCCGCACAACGCCGTCGGCATCTACAATGCCGACGGTCATGCGACGATCTACTGCTCGACCCAGGGCAGCTTCGTGGTGCGCTCGCTGAGCGCCGCCGTGCTCGGGATTCCCGAGGGCAAGCTGCGCGTGGTGCCGGCCGAGATCGGCGGCGGTTTCGGCGGCAAGACGACGATTTACCTGGAACCGCTGTCGGTGCTGCTGTCGCAGAAGACCGGCCATCCGGTGAAGCTCACGATGAATCGTGCCGAGGTGCTGCGCGCGACCGGTCCGACTTCGGGCGGCACCATCCGGTGCAAGATGGGCGCGACCAAGGACGGCAAGCTGGTCGCCGCTGAGGTCTGGATGGCCTACGAGGCGGGCGGCTTTCCGGGATCGCCGGTGCCGATGGGTGCGATGTGCATCATCGCGCCATACGACATCCCGAACATGGTGATTGACGCCTACGACGTGGTGGTGAATCGGCCCAAAACCGCCGCCTATCGCGCGCCCGGCGCGACCAACGCCGCGTTCGCCTCGGAAACGATCATCGACGAGTTGGCGGAAAAGTGCGGTATCGACCCGTGCGACTTCCGCATCAAGAACGGCGCGCACGAGGGCACGCCGCAGACCGCCGGACCGCCGTACAAGCGTATCGGCATGATCGAGACGGTCGAGGCGATCAAGAACAGCCCGCACTACAAGTCCAAGCTGACGGGCAAGAACCGCGGCCGCGGCGTCGCCACCGGCTTCTGGTTCAACATCGGCTTCCAGTCCTCGGCGATGGTCAACATCCACAATGACGGCACCGCGAGCGTCGTGACCGGCTCGGTCGATATCGGTGGCTCGCGCGCCTCGATGGCGATCATCACGGCCGAGGTGCTGGGCCTCGACGTCAAGGACGTGCGGCCGTTGATCGCCGATACCGACGCGATCGGTTATACCGACGTGACCGGCGGCAGCCGCACGACGGTTGCCACGGGCCTCGCCGTGTACGAAGCCGCGCAGGACGCAGTGCGCCAGCTCAAGGAACGCGCGGCCAAGCTGTGGGAGAAGAAGCCCGAAGAGGTCGAATTCAACAATGGGATGCTGAGCGCCAAGGCCAACGGCGTCAAGCCGATGTCGATCAAGGACATCGTGCCGCGTCTCGGCCGCACCGGCGGCCCGATCACCGGGCGCGCCACGGTGAACGCGCGCGCGGTTGGACCGGCCTTCGCCACGACCTGCGTGGACGTCGAGGTCGATCCGGACACCGGCAAAGTCTCGATCCTTCGCGCGACCGTGGCCCAGGATGCCGGCAAGGCGGTACATCCGAGCTATGTCGAAGGCCAGATGCAGGGCGGGACCGTCCAGGGCCTCGGTTGGGCGCTCAACGAGGAGTACTTCTACGATTCCAAGGGCGTGCTGCGTAACACCGGTCTGCTGGATTACCGGATGCCGACCTGCCTCGACCTGCCGATGATCGAGACGGTCATCGTCGAGGTGCCGGCGCCGGGCCATCCGATCGGCTCGCGCGGCGTGGGCGAGGTTTCGATTGTGCCGCCGCCGGCCGCGGTTGCCAACGCGATCGCGCGCGCGGTTGGGGTGCGTATGACCGAACTGCCGATGTCGCCCGGGCGCGTGGTCAAGGCAATCCTGAGCAAGGACGGCGCTGCGGTCGCGTCTGCGGCGGCCGACTGACGCGCAATTTGTTAGCGAAGGCCGGGCTCTTCTGCGGGAGCCCGGCCTTTTAATTTGTGGTTATACTCGTCTCATGCCTACCGTGATTGTGCCCGCGCTCCTGCGCAAGCTGACCGACGGCCGCGAGCGCGTCTCCGTGCGCGGGGCCAACGTGCGCCAGGTTATCGACGACCTCGAACGGCAGTTCCCCGGGATCAAGGCGCACCTGGTCGAGGACGGCGACCTGAAATCCGGCATTAACGTGTCGGTCGACGGCGAAATGGGCATCGGCGGCCTGCTCGACCCGGTCAACGAAACCAGCGAAGTGTTTTTCCTGCCCGCGATCGGGGGCGGAACGCGATAATCGCGGTCCATCGCGCATGGCCGAGATTCCTGCCGCTCGCCTGACGCCCGAGCGTGCGGCGGAATCCGCGAACCCGATTCCGGCGAGCGCCGTGGTCGCGACGGTGCTCGGTAACGGGCTGGAGTTTTACGACTTCACCACCTACGCGTTTTTCGCGGTGATGATCGGGCGCGTGTTTTTTCCCGCGCGCGATCCGTTCGTCAGCCTCCTGCTCTCGGTCGCCGCCTTCGGCGTCGGATTTGTCTCGCGCCCGCTCGGCGGCATCGTGATCGGCGCCTACGCCGATCGCGCGGGGCGCAGGCCCGCGATGATGCTGAGCATCTCGCTGATGGCGGCCGGAATGATGCTGCTGGCCGCGACGCCGTCGTATGCGACGCTCGGAGTCGCTGCGCCGGTGCTCGTGGTTTTCGCGCGGCTTATCCAGGGGTTCGCGCTGGGCGGCGAAGTCGGCCCGTCCACCGCCTACCTGCTCGAGGCCGCGCCGGCGGAAAAGCGCGGTCAGTACGGCGTGTGGCAGATCGCGAGTCAGGGCGCGGCGACCGCGCTCGCGGGACTCCTCGGCGTGGCGCTCTCGCTGATGTTCGATGACGCGGCGATCCAGGCGTGGGCGTGGCGTCTCCCGTTCATCCTCGGGGTCGCGATCGTGCCGATCGGCCTGATGCTCCGCAGCCGGCTGCAGGAGACCCTTGACCCGCGCGCGGCGACGATCCATCCGAGCGCGACCCGCGTATTTTCCGCGCTGCTGCGCGATCATCGGCGCCCGCTCGCGGCCGCGCTGATGCTCATCACCAGCGGCACCATCGCGACCTATGTCGGCGCCTACATGACGACCTACGCGCTCAGCACGCTGCACATGACGACCGGCGTATCGATGGGGGCGACGGCGGTGACCGGCGCATGCCTGCTGGTGTTCGGCGCGCTGGGCGGCACGCTCTCGGATCGGGTCGGCCGCAAGCCGGTTTATCTGGTCTCGAAGCTGGCGCTCGCGGCCGCGGCCTACCCGGCCTTCGCCGCCATCAACCGCCATCATGCGCTCGGCGCGTTGCTCGCGATGACCGGTCTGATGGCCGCGCTCAATGGGCTCGGCGGTGTCGCGCTGGTGATTATCACCGAGGGATTTCCGAAGTCGGTGCGCAGCGCGGGCCTCTCGACCGTGTACGCGCTCGCGGTCACCGTCTTCGGCGGCACCACGCAATTCGCCATCGCCTGGCTGATCCACGTCACTGGCGATCCGCTCGCGCCCGCCTGGTACCTGATCGCGTCGTGCGCGATCGGCGTCGCGGCGATCCTGATCATCCCGGAAACACGCGATCTCGCGCTGTCCGACTGAGCCCGCGCGATCCGGCGGTGCAGCGGGCGCGGTGGCCGACCAGTGGCGCCTTTGCTACTCTGCGCCAGCGGTTTATCGACCGCGAGGGGGAGAGACTCGATGACTTCGCTGATGACCAACCCGGCATTCGCGGCTTACTCGATCGCCTGCTCGATCCTGGTTTTCAAAATGATCCTGACCGGCCTGCTCACGGCCGCCACTCGTTCCCGGGTGAAGCAGTTTCTAAATCCCGAGGACGCGCGCGTGCTCGGCGGCACGAGCGCCGTCGCGGAGCACGCTGACGTGCAGCGCCTGCTCCGCATGCATCGCAACGACCTCGAAAATATCCTGCCGTTCTTCACCGTGGGATTGATCTTCGTGCTGATGGGAGCGCCGGCGCGTACCTCCACAATCTATTTCTATACTTTCACCGCCGCGCGCATTGTCCATTCGATCACTTACCTGCTGCAGCTCCAGCCGTGGCGAACGGTGGCCTTCGTCGTCGGCGTATTGTGCGTGGTCGGGATGCTGGTGCAGATTCTGATCGCGGCGCTCTGAAGCCGCGGCGCGCCAAGCGCCTGGCCAATCATGGATCGGAAAGCCGATAGCCTTGCCGGCACACACCTGGAGGTTCCGCCGCTCAAGCCGCTGCGCGTACTTGTCGCCGGCGAGGTCATCCTCGACCGCTACATCATGGGCGAGGTCGGCCGCGTGTCGCCCGAGGCGCCGATTCCGATTCTCCAGGTCAGCCGGGTCGAGGAGCGGCCGGGCAACGCCGGGTTCGTGATGGCGAATCTGCGCGCGCTGGGCGCCGAGGTCAGCGCGCTCAGCGTGGTCGGGGCGGATCGCAACGGCGAGCTGCTGCGCGAGATGTTCGACGGGCTGGGAATCTCCGCGCGCGCGATCGTGATCGATCCCGACCGCCCGACGATCGTCAAGGAGCGGATGCTGGGGTCGGTGCAGACGGCGAACCGCGCGACCCAGCAGCTGCTGCGCGTCGATCGCGAGGCGCCGCATGCGCTGGGCGCGGCGCGCGAGCGCGCGCTCGCGCGACACGTGGAACGCGAGCTTGCGCGCGCCGACGGCGTGCTCGTATCGGACATCAACAAGGGCCTGCTGACGCCCGGGTTGTTGCGCGCGCTGATCGCCGGCGCACGCCGCCGCCGGATCCCGGTGATCGTGGATCCGCGGCTGTGCGACGACTTTTCCATCTACCGCGGCGCGACCGCGCTCACGCCCAACCGCTACGAGACCGAGTTTGCGACTGGTATGCGGCTGGTCGATCGCGACGCCTGGATGCGTGCGGCTGACGCGCTCACGCGCCGGCTCGGACTCGAGGCCTGCCTGATCACGCTGGATCGCGACGGCATGTACCTGAGCGAGCGCCGCGGCCCGCACAGCTACATCCCGACCACGCCGCGCGCGGTGTACGACGTGACCGGCGCCGGCGACGTGGTGCTGGCGGTGTTCGGCCTGTTCGCCATCGCCGGGCTCAGCTTCGCGGCGGCCGCGCGCCTGGCGAATATCGCCGCCGGCATCGAGGTCAGCCGGCTCGGCACCGAGATTATCTCGCGCGACGACCTCGCTCGCGCGCTGAGCCCCGCGCCGGAAAGCGCGCAGCGCAAGATCGTGTCGCTGGCGGAGCTGCGCCCGGCGCTCGAGCGCCAGCGCCGCTCGGGCCGGCGCGTCGTGTTCACCAATGGATGCTTCGATCTGCTGCACGCCGGGCATATCGAGATGCTCGCCTTTGCGCGCGCGCAGGGCGACACGCTGGTCGTCGGGCTCAACAGCGACCGCAGCGTGCGGATGATCAAGGGCGAGGGGCGGCCGGTTTACCCGGCAGCCGATCGCGCGCTTATTCTGGCCGCGCTCGAAGCGGTCGATTACGTCGCGGTGTTCGACGATCCGCGCGCCGAGCGCATCATCCGCGCCGTGCGTCCGGATGTGCTGGTCAAGGGCGCGGACTGGCAGGGCAAAACCGTCGACGGCCAGCGCTTTGTCGAATCTTACGGCGGGCGGGTCGCGCTCGCGCCGCTGCTGGCGGGACACGGGACCACGCTCACGCTGGAGCGCCTGCGCGGCGGCGGCGCCTCGCGCGCGGCCGACGGCGAATCAGCGCGGAAGCGAACGCGCGCCTAGCCGCGCGGACAGGTAGCCCACCGCGCGCGCCAACTCCGGCAGCCGCATCCACCACGCGATGCCGAAATACACCGCGCCGAAGGCGGGCAGCACCGTGAAGCCCATCAGGCGCGGCCCGGCGTGACCCATCGCGAATTTCACCGCGAGGCCGCCGGCGCTGGCCGCAAGCGCGATTGCCCACAAGCGCGCGACCAGGCCGCGCGCCAGTCCGGTGCGCCCGATGCGCGCGTTGAGCTTCCAGCGCAGCAGCGCGAACTCGACCCACGCCGCCAGGCCGGCGGAGGCGGTAAGTCCGGCGGCGCCCCAGCGCTGCGCGATGCCGAGCGCCGGCGGCAGCGGGAGCGCGCATAGATATCCGAGCACCAGCGTCAGGGTGAAACGGACGAGCGCGAACTTGAGCGGTGTGCGCGTATCCTCGAGCGCGTAAAAGGCCGAGTTGTACAGCCGGCCCATCGTCGCCGCCAGCATCCCCACCGTCGATCCCGCCAGCACCGCCCATACGTAGACGGCGTCGCGATGGGTGAAGCTGCCCGACTGAAAGATGAGACCCGAGATGACGTCGCCGAGGAACAGGAATGCGGCGGCGGAGGGCACCACCAAAAATGCGATCTGCCGCAGGCCCGCGTCCAGCCGCAAGCGCAAAAGCTGCGCCACCTCTTCGACCGTGCCCGCCGCGCGCGACATGCTCGGCAGCTCGGCCGCCGCCACCGACATTCCGAACAGGCTCACCGGCAGCAGGTAGAGGATGCTCGCGTAGCTCAGCGCCGAAACCGCCCCGGTCGGCAGCAGGCTCGCCAGCAGGTTATCGACGTAGCCCGAGATCTGACTGGCGCCGCGCCCGGCGACCACCGGCGTGAGATTGCGGAACACCGTGCCCAGCGCGGCGCGCGTGCGCCCGAAATCGAACCGCATCCGGCCCACCAGCGCCAGCGTCTGCGGCGCCTGCACCGCAATTTGCAGCAGCGCGCCGACCACCGCGCTCCATGCGAGCACGATCACCAGCCCGTCCTGCGATCGGCGCGGACCGTAGTACACGAGCGCGCCGATGATCGCCAGGTTCCAGGCTACCGGCGCGGTGTACGAGGCGAAGAAGCGGTGATGGCTGTTGAGCACGCCCAGGCACCAGGCCGAGAGCACCAGCAGTCCAGCGCCGGGAAACAGGATCCGCACCAGCATCACCGTGAGTTCGCGCTTGGCGCCGACGAACCCCGGCGCGATGATCGCGATCAGCCACGGGGTCGCCCACACGCCCAGCGCCACCAGGATCGCGACGCCGAGCGCGAGCATCGCGCCCACGCCCCACGCCAGCATTCCGGCCGTCTCCTCGTCGCCTTCGCTGAGCAGCTTGCTGTAAACCGGGATGAAGGAGGCCGAGAGCACGCCCTCGCCGAACAGGTTCTGCAGGATGTTCGGGATACGGATGCCGGCCTTGAAGGCGTCCGCAGCGTCCGAGTTGCCGAGAAAGTGCGCGAACACGCTCTCGCGCACCAGCCCGGCGATTCGGCTCAGCAGGATTCCCGAGGCGACCAGCCACGCGAGGTTCGGACCCAGGCGCGCGGCAAGCCCCCGGCCGGCAGCCGCATCCGAGGTCGCGCCGCCATGCGCTTGGGGCGCGGCTTGCGGATCGCGGGCTTGCGAGTTGTAAGAAGAGCTGACGATGCGACAGGGTCTCCTTGAAACGTCGCGCTAAAGTATAGCGATGCGATGCGCGCGCTTATAGGTGGTGGCGCGCGCGTCGCGATAGCGGAAGTCGCATGTCGCTACGCGCGCCGTGCTTGTGCCGCATCGCGAGCGTGTCTAAGCTCGTGAATTCCGCGGCTGCGAACCGGGTATCGAGGGGAGGCACGCTCACGTTCGCGCTAAGCAACTCAGGATCATCGGTCGATTTCAGCATCGAGCACTGGATCAATCTCCAGGCGATTCAACTGCTGGTCCATCATGCGAGTTCAGTCGTTGCCGCGATCGTGATTTTCGCGCTGGTCGCGCGGCTCGCTATCTGGCTCTTGCCGCATGGCCTGGTGCGCAAGATCGTGGTGGTCATCGACGACGTGGTCCTGATCGGCCTGCTGCTGTATTTCGGTTACGAGATGTTCGTGTACTTGTGGAACCGCAAGCCGCCGCTCGAGCACACAAGCGCAGCCGCGTTCGGTCGAGTCGTCGCGCGCGCCGGGCTGCTGCCCTCCCCGACGTCGCGCCTTGCGCGGATCGCGCGCCTGCTGTTGCGGCTTCCCGGCACCGGCGTGCAATAGCAAGTTGCCCGCGGCCCGCATAGACTTTAGCCGTGGCCCGCCTGATGCCGACTCCGGGCGATAACGCGCAGGAGCGTAGCGCGGCGTTTTCGCTCTACCTGCATATTCCGTACTGCCAGTCGAAGTGCCCGTATTGCGACTTCAACTCGCATGCCGCCGCGCAATGGCCCGAAGATGAATACGTGGCGGCCCTCCTCGGCGAGCTCGAGCGGCGCGCCGATGAAGCGCCATGGGCCGGCCGGCGCCTCAAGACGATCTTTTTCGGCGGCGGCACGCCGTCGCTGTTCCAACCGGAATCGATAGCGCACGTCCTGGACGCGGCGGTGCGGCGCTTCGGCCTCGAGCACGAAGCCGAAATCACGCTGGAAGCAAATCCGGGCACGGTGGACATGGCCCGGCTCGCCGGCTTCCGCGCCGCGGGCGTCAATCGCGTCAGTTTCGGCGCGCAATCGTTCAACGACGAACGGCTGCGCTTCCTCGGCCGTATTCATACGGCCGCCGAGACGCGGGAGGCCGCGCGGATGGCGCGGCGCGCGGGCTTCGCGCGCTTCAATCTCGATCTCATCTTTGCGGTCCCGGGCCAGACCGTCGAGGAAACGCTGGACGATATCGGCGAAGCGGCCGCGCTCGGTCCCGACCACATCTCGGCCTATAACCTGACCTTCGAGGAAGGCACCGCGTTTTTTACCGAGATGAAGCGTGGGCGAATCCGACCGCTCGACGGCGATCGCCAGGCCGAGTTCTATGCCGCCGTACGCACGGAACTGCCGCGGCGCGGCTATGCGATGTACGAAATTTCCAATTACGCGCCGCCCGGTCACGAGGCGCGGCACAATCTGACTTATTGGCGGATGGACAGTTACCTGGGCCTGGGCGCGGGAGCGCACAGCTTCGCGCGCGATGAGCGCGGCGGCGGCGGCCGCCGCTGGTGGAACGAGCGGATGCCGGCGCGCTATATCCTGCGCGCGCTCGCCGACGGATGCGCGCAGGCCGGCGATGAGCCGATCGACGCGCGCCGCGCGCGCGGCGAATTCGTGTTCCTTAACCTGCGCCTGCGCGCGGGCCTGTCACTAGCCGATTTCGCCGGGCGATTCGGCGAGAGCTTCGAGAGTGCGTTCGGCGAGCGCGCGGCGCGGCTGTTCGAGGGCGGGCTGCTGGTGCGCGAGGACGGCCGGATATATCTGAGCGATCGCGGCCTCGAGCTCGCCGATTCGGTGTTCGCGGAGTTCATCTGAGGCCGCCGCGGGAGCGAAGGGCTGTCGCCGTCTAATTCGGCGCGATCGGATACCGCGCGGCGGCGCCGTAGATCGCGAGCGTGTCTTCATCCTGGATGAACGCGGCAACGCCCACGTGGGCGAGCTTCCAGGACGAATCCAGTTCGACCTCGACGGCGTTCTCCAGCGCCGGACCCGGGACGCCGTTCAACTGGAAGGCCGGTACGACCTTCCGCACCGTGTAGTCATAGGTGAGGCGATGGCCGCGGTTCTCGCCGCCGTCGATATCGGCCACCAGGCCGTTTTCGTACACCGCCAGCAGCACGATCAGCGGCGCGTCGCCCACCCGGTGCACCATGCGCGCGCCGACCTCGACCGTGAGGGTTTTTGCGCCGGCGGCGGGCTTGATAATGCGCACGGTCACCGCACCCGCGGGCGGCGTGGCGCGCGCCGCCGCGATTGCGCCGGCCACCGCGCGAGCGTCTGACCCCACGCATTGCCATCGTCCGTTGATCACCATCTGCGGAGTGAATGCGCCATTGAGCCGCAGCGCGCGTTCGTAAACCGACTGTCGCGCCGTCCATTGACCGGATGAAAACGGATCCGACCAGGAGGCGCCGTCCCAGTAATCGACATGATACGCGAGCGCTATGACGCCGGTGGCGGTCGCGCCGATCCGGCTGATCAATTCATCGGCCGGCGGGCAACTCGAGCATCCCGCGGACGTGAACAGCTCGAGCACGACCGGGCTGTCCTCCGGGGCGGCCGCGGTGTGCGGAAAGCTTTGATAGGCCGAAAACGAGGGGACGGCGGCCGCCGCAAGCGCGATTGCGCCCAGGGCGAATATCGGGAGCAGATGCGAGAACGCCGGTTTTCTCCTCATACGCCTCGCCTCTACAAACCTTGCGGGCCGTACGCGAGTTCCGCGCGATCGGCCGGTGTTTGCGCCTGGCGGGCCTGCCGAGCGGCTGCGAAGGCTCAGACCGCGTCAGTATAAACGTTGGTGAAATCGGGATTTATCTCGCGACCGTGATAGAAGATCGCTGCGCCCAGGTGCTCCTCGGTCCAGGTGATGGTCGGCATGTCGCGGGTGACGAAGTACCCCAGTCCGGCGAAGGTCTCGTTGCGATTTCCCGACGGGTCGAAAAAGTAGATGGTCGCGCCGCGCGTGATCCCGTGGCGCGTGGGTCCGATGTCGATCTTGACCCGATGTTTGGACATCACGTCGGCCGCGCGCAGCACGTCGTTCCAGTTATCCAGGTAGAAGGCGAAATGATGAAAGCCCGGCCGCGGCCCGCCGATGATCGCGATGTCGTGCGGCTTGCTCGAGCAGGAGAGGAACGCCCCGGCCTGCACGCTGTTGCCCGGGCCCACCATCACGCGCTCGGTCAGTTGGAAACCGAGCGTCTCGGTGAAGAAGCGGCAGGTGTCGGCGACGCGGTTGATTCCGCTGGACGGTTCGATTTCACCCACCAGCAGGCAATGATCCAGATGCATCGCGCCCGCGCCCCGGATGTCATCCGGCCACGGGTCGGGATTGACCGTGCCGACGCTCTTGCCGACGGCCTCCTTTTCCGCGAACAGAACCATCCGATGACTGCTCGGCAGGTTGAAGCGGATCGCGCGGCCCACGAACGGGATTGCGCCGGGCCGCAGTTCCTCGACTTCGGCGCCGGCAGCGGCGATAGCGTTGCCCAGCCGGTCGAGGTCGGAATCGCGCTCGACCTTGTAGGCGATATAGTTCGCGCCGGGATGATCGCCGGGAGTGAGAATCACGCTGTAGCGATCCCATTCATCCCAGGCTTTGTAGTAAGTGGTGCCGCCGCTCTCGCGATGGGTTTCGATCAGGCCGATTACGTTGGCGTAGTGGTCGCGGGCCTTTTCGATGTCCGTCACGCGAACCGAAACGTGTCCGATACGCATCACCGCCACGTTAGCGTCCTCCCTCGGTCGAGATAGCGCGATGCTAACATCGGCGCGGCCCGGATGTCATCCGGTCGCGGCCGGGCGCGCGCTGTCCAGGCAGCCTTGCCGAAGTCCTCTTTTCGCCCCCGGCGCATACGATATATCCTCTTCGAACGCGCAGGCCGGGGCGGCAGCCGGCCGCGCGCCGGATGTGAGGAGGTGCCAGGGACGATGCCGGAAGCTCCCCCGCTCGCCGGAATCACGATTATCGATCTCACCCGTTATCTGGCCGGTCCTTTCTGCACCCAGATTCTCGGCGACTACGGCGCGGAGGTGCTCAAAGTCGAGCCGGTCAAGGGCGCGCGCGCCGAGATGGGAGGGTACAGCGGCAAAGACAGTTACTTCTTCATGAGCACCAATCGCTCGAAGAAGAGCGTCCAGGTCGATCTCAGGCAGCCTGCCGGCCGCGAGGTGCTGCTCAGGCTGGCGGACAGCGCCGACATCGTCATCGATAACTTTCGTCCGGGTGTGATGGAGGCGATGGGCCTCGGCTATGAGACGCTGGCTGCGCGCAATCCGCGGATCATCGGATGTTCCGTGTCGGGTTTCGGCGCGAGCGGTCCGATGCGCGACACGCCGGGCTTCGATCAGATCGCGCAGGGATTTTCCGGCCTGATGAGCGTGACCGGGACCGCCGAGAGCGGTCCGATGCGGGTCGGGATCGCGATCTGCGATCTACTGGGCGGAATCTTTGCCGCACAAGGCATCCTGCTCGCGTTGCAGGCGCGCCAGCGCAGCGGCCGCGGCCAGCGCGTCGAAACCTCGCTGCTCGAGGCGATCGTCAGCGTGCTGACCTGGTCGGCCGGGATCTACTTCGATACCGGCCGCACCCCCGCTCCCGCCGGCAACCATCATCCGCTGTCGGCGCCGCACGGCGTGCATCAGGCTTCCGATCGGCCGTTCAATATCGCCTGCGGCAACGAAGCCATGTGGCAGGCGCTGGCGGGCGAGATCGGGCGATCCGAACTCACGGATGACCCGCGCTTCGACTCGCTGGGCCATCGCATCAAAAACCGCGCGGCCCTGACCGCGGAAATCAACCGCGCCCTCGCCGCGCATCCCGCGGCGTATTGGATCGAGCGCCTCAATCGCGCGGGCATCCCGGCCGGCCCGATTCTCACCGTCGAGGAGATGTTCAATCATCCGCAGACTTTGGCGCGCGAGATGCTCCTGCGGCTGCCTCATCCGGTGCATGGCGAGTTCAAGACGACCGGACTGGGAGTGAAGCTGTCTGATACCGCGGGCTGCGTGACGCGGCCGCCGCTTCTCGGCGAGCACACCGGCGAAGTACTCGCGGCGCGCGGGTTCAGCGAGGCGGAAATGAGGCGCCTGCGCGAGGCCGGCGCGATTGGCTAGCGCCGCACAGCCTCGGGCGAGGTTCTCGCCGCCGGATGCCCCGAGCCGCGAGCCGCAATGGACGGCGGCGCGCCATGCGGTGCGCACACTGTGGCTTATCTTCAGCGCCGAACTGATCGTGTTCGCGCTGATCAGACTGCCTCTGGTCCTGAGCTTTGACTCCTACGCGTTCGCCGACCGTGGCATGTTCCCGACCGTCTGCTACCTCGTAACGCACGGGCGCCGGCCGGCGATCGATTTCGGCTACCCATATGGGCTGTTGCCGATTCTGATGACCCAGGGAGTCTTTCATTTGTTCCGATGGGCGCCGATCTCCCACGAATGCGCGATGGGCATCTGCGCAATAGTCGCGGCGTGGGGGATGGCTCGTTTCGCTCGCGCGATGCGCCTGCCGCCAGTGGGCGTGATCTTTCTCGTCGTCGCTTTCCCCTTCGCCATTGTGCCTTCGTACCCATCGTTCGTGCACGCGATGGAGGCGGCGGTGCTCTGCAACGCCCTTGCCGAACAGGCAGCCGGGCACCGCTCCGCTGCGCTCGCGCTCGCCACCGTGGCCTGCCTGATCAAGCCGGCGATGGGCTACGTATACGGGTTCGTTCTCGTGATGCTGATCTTGTTCAACATGTGGCGCAACGCGGCGATGACGCCGCGTATCGCATGGCGCTTGCTGCTTCGGACACTTGCACCGGCAGCCTTGATCGGCGCATCGCTCATCGCTCTGCTGGCGATTTGCTACGGACCACTGCCCGTGGTCAGGACGCTGTTTCCTGCGACCGGGACCGTTGAATACTACCACATGGGGCTGGGTTCGATTTTCCGCGGCGGCCGCAACCTGTGGTATCAACCAAAGCAGTTCCCCGCCTTTTATCTGTTCACCGTGGCCGGATTCTGGACAGCAGCGACCATGTGGCTCGTTATTGCCGGGCTTTGGGCGGCCCCGAGGCTGGCGCTCGCGTTCTGGAGGAAAACCAAACCTGCCGCCGGCGAAGAGATGGTGCTCACGTGTGCGATTCTGCACGTTGCGTTCATCACTTCGTTTTTCGGGAGCCCGGTCTCATGGGAATACTATTCGTACATTTTAGTAATGGGGGTTGCCGCTGCCTGCCTCAACAGCTCGACCGCATCGAACATTCTTGCCGGACTTACGCTCTTGGCGCTAAGCGGGCAAAGCTCGCATCTGGCGATGGCGGCCAAGGCGTGGAAGACGACCTCGCGCAGCCCCGAGGCCGCCGGATTGTGGGCGCCTGCAGAAGAACAGAAGGCCTGGCAGCAGGTGCTCGGCGCGATCGGGAGCCAGCGCGCGGTGGCTTTGATCAGCACCGGGGAAGTCTCGGTGCTGTTTGCGCAGTTCCAGCCGCCCTTCGGCGCCTATCTCGCGCCCGGCGTGACGCTCAAACCGGAACTCGAACATGCGATGCGAGTCGTCGCCGACGCGCCGATGGTGTTCGCGGTGACCAGTGGACCGTTGGGTTATGCCTTGGACTTTTTTCCGCGGCTTCGGCAGGGGTTGCAGCGCCGCCCTGCACTTTTGAACATCCCGCGAGGGGAGAACGGCACTTTCACCGTGTACGGGCCCGGCGAAACCGGCCGGCCAACGGCGCCTACTCGCGCTCCATGAAGCCTTCGAGATTGCGCGAGCGCCCGGTCTGACGCAGCTTGCGCAGCGCCTTGGCCTCGATCTGCCGGATGCGTTCGCGGGTGACAGCGAACTGCTTGCCGACTTCCTCGAGCGTGTAGTCGGTCTTCTGCCCGATGCCGAAGCGCATGCGCAGGATCTGCTCCTCGCGCGGCGTCAGGGTCGCCAATACCTTGCGCGTCTGCTCGCCCAGGTTGCCCTGGATCGCGGCCTCGACCGGCGAGGGCGCCAGTTCGTCCTCGACGAAATCGCCGAGCGAGCTTTCCTCCTCGTCGCCGATTGGCGTCTCCAGCGAGATCGGCTCTTTGACGATCTTGAGCACTTTCTGCACCTTGTCGAGCGGCATCTCCATCTGTTCGGCGATCTCCTCGGGGCTCGGTTCGCGGCCCAGCCGCTGCACCAGCAGGCGCGTGACCCGCAACAGCTTGTTGATGGTCTCGACCATGTGCACCGGGATGCGGATGGTGCGGCCCTGATCGGCAATCGCGCGCGACATCGACTGGCGAATCCACCACGTGGCGTACGTTGAGAACTTATAGCCGCGCTGGTATTCGAACTTGTCCACCGCCCGCATCAGGCCGATGTTGCCCTCCTGGATCAGGTCGAGAAAACCCAGTCCGCGGTTGGTGTAGCGCTTGGCCAGGCTGACGACCAGCCGCAGGTTGGCCTCGGTCAGCTCTTTCTTGGCGCGCCGGCTCTTGTGCTGGCCGGCGGCGATGATTTCCAGCGAGCGCCCGAATTCCTCGCCGCTCGCCTTGACCCGCTTTTCGACCGCCTTCATCGTGCGCTGCGATTCGCGGATGCGGGCCGCGATGTCGAGCAGGTTTTCGCGCGTGCCGTTGACCTTGAGGAGATGGCGGCGGTCTTCAGCCTCGGCCGCTTCCTTGATCAACTGACTTTTGGAGCGGCCGGTCGCGTCCTCGTAGTGCTGCACCAGGTGCTGCGCCTGGCGATATTGTTCGAGCTGATGGCGCATCTCGGCGATCACGGCCTCGCGGACGTGTCGCGAGAGTCCCAGCGCGAGCACCGCCGCCTTGACCCGCTCGCGCAGCCGCGCGTGGTGGCGTTCAAGCTTGGGCTTGCGCCGCGGACCGGGCCGCTCGCGCAATTCCTCTTCCGCCTCTTCCAGCCGTGCGCGCAGGTCCTTGAGCCGCTTGGTAAAGTCGTGGACTTTCTTGAGCAGCTTTTCGTTGGCTTCGGGCCCGCGCTCTTCGTCCGGGTCCGCCGGTTCCTCGCTTTCCTCGAAGATGTCGCGCAGGTCGGCTTCGCCCGCCTCGATGCGGTCGCCGAGGTCGATCAGGAAGTCCAGCGTGACCGGCGACTTGAGCACCTCCTCCTCGACTTCCTGTTCGCCGGCCTCGATGCGCTTGGCGATCTCGACCTCCTGCTCGCGCGACAGCAACTGGAAGTTGCCCATTTCCTTGAGGTAAAGGCGAACCGGGTCGGATGAATCGCCGGCGGCGTCGGTCGTTTCTTCGTCGGCCTCTTTTTCCGGTTCCGCCTCAATTTCGCTTTCCGCCCCGTCGGCCGGGACTTCTTCGAGAACCTTGATATCCATGTCCTCGAAGCTCTCGAGCGCGGCACGCAAATCGGTGGGCGAGGCGACATCCTGGGGCAGGAAATCGTTCACCTGGTCAAACGTCAAGTATCCCTGCTCGCGTCCAAGATCGACCAGGCCCTGGAGATCCTTACCTTCGTACTTCTGCTTCATGCTTTTAGCGCCTGTTAAGGCCAAATGCCGCGGCAGTCGAGCCTATAACTCAGGCATGCGACATGCGCACCACGGACCGTGCAGGACAATCCGCGACATCCAAATTCAGAAAGGCCAAATTGACCAAGAGGGGCGAACTCTGGCAAAGCACCCCATTATATGGGTCGAAAGCAACCAAGTCAAAGAAAAATGCTTTGTTTTAGTCCTCTTTTCCGGTCTTCTGCCAATTGCTCTCCGATTACTTCCCCTTTTCGAACGGCCCCAGCGTCACTAATTTAGCAACTAATTTGCGATTGTGCATGGGACGGCAGCGAACAATTCGCGCGCAACGAGGGTTGTGTTTGCCGAATTCTGTGGAAAGTCGGCTTCCGGGATGCTCCGCAGAGTTGATGCGCCAGCAGCTCTTCGGTTGTTTGCCCTGCCCACTTTTTGCAAAGTAATCGGAGCCGCCCGCTGTCAGGCCGTCGGATTTCGCCAATTCGCGTTGGATAAAGCTGCTTGTTTATTCACCTGATTCTCCTAATCTTCAGTTTCGCCATCGTGCTGGCCGGCTCAGAGCTGTTTACCAACGGCGTGGAATGGGCGGGGTACCACCTGAGCCTCTCCGAGGCTGCCGTCGGCAGCCTGCTGGCTGCCGTGGGCACCGCCCTGCCCGAGACCGTGATTCCGGCCATCGCGCTGTTTATGAGCGGCGGCCGGCCGGGCGCACACAGCGAGGTCGGCGTGGGCGCCATCGTCGGGGCGCCGCTGATGCTCTCGACGCTGGCGCTCTTCGTTATGGGCATGGCCGCGCTGGGCTTTCGCAGCCGGCGCGGTCGAACGCTCATGCTGGTCTCGCGGCTCGACGCGCGGCGCGACTTGGGCTTCTTCATACCGGCATTCGTCGCCGTGCTGGTGCTGGGAGTCGCGCTGCCGAGCGCGATGATGCGCGAGGCGGCCGCAGCGGTCCTGCTGGCCGTCTACGTGAGCTACGCCATCGTCATCCTGAAACAGAAGCGGGCCGCCGACGTCGAGATTGAACACGGTCTTTATGCAGAGCTGATTGTGCACGGGAATCCGCATGCCCCGCGTCCGTGGGCAACCGCGTTGCAGGTCGTCGCCGGAACGGCGACCATCCTGCTTGGCGCATACGTGTTCGTCGATCAGATTGTCCTGCTGGCACAGCATGCTCGCCTGAAACCCGGCGTACTGTCGCTCATCATCAGTCCGCTCGCGACCGAGTTGCCGGAAAAATACAACGCGGTCGTCTGGATTCGACAGGGCAAGGACAACCTCGCGCTGGCGAATATCACGGGCGCGATGGTGTTTCAGAGCTGCATTCCGGTTGTTCTGGGACTCCTCTTTACGCAGTGGAGCCTGAGTGCGCCCGAGCTGATGGGCGGCGCGATCGCGGCAATCTCGGCCGCGCTGCTCTATCTGAATCTGCGCGACGGAAAGCTGGGGACGCCGACCCTGGTGATTGGCGGCGCCGCTTACGCCGCCTTTATCGCGGGGCTCGGATGGCTCGGCGCGTTTTAGAGAGTCGGCTGGGCGAGTACCGGGCGGGAACTCGCGAACGCGGTTGTGATGGGGCGCGTGCGCGCGTCACAATTGCTCTGTGGAATCGCGATGAGCCGCTACCAGGAGATCTGCCGCCAGTTTTACGACAATCGGCTCCTCTTCGGTAATCCGGCCGAGCCCGGAATCGTCGCCGTCGAGGTCGCCGCGCCGGGCGAGGTCGAGATCTACCGCCGTATAGGTTCCGCGCTCGAGCGCGAGCGCCGCCCGCTCGCGCTTTTTGCCTTGCTCGCCGAACCCGGGATGCTCAACGGTCTGCGCGCGCCGTACAAGGTCGCGCCGCTGGCCGGCGACTTTCGTCTGCGCTGGCTTGCGACCTTCGACCGTATCGACGCGCTCGAGGCCGCGCGGCGTCATCTGCGCACCCTGACCGGCAAAGCAGCCGGCGTCGCCGACGCGCCGTACCTCGTGCTCGGCGATGCGGTCGAACAGCATCTGATACTCGGCGGGATGACCTTTTTCATCGGCATGGAATTCGACCAGCTTCGCCGGATGCAGCTCGCGATCGAGACCTACGTCAGTCGCGGGTTCGAATTCCCGAGCGCGGCGCGCGAGGGCGACCGCATCGTCGCGATAGCGCTTCGGGATTCGACGGGCTACGAGCGTGTTCTGCGCGGCGACGCGATGGACGAGCGTGCGATGATCGAGGAGTTGGTGCGCGCGGTGGCCGAGCGCGATCCGGACGTGATCGAGGGCCATAACCTGTTTCGTCACGCGCTCGATTATCTCGTCGCTCGCGCGCGGCGTCATCGCGTGCGGCTCGCGCTGGGACGCGACGGGAGCGAGTTGGTCGGGCGCGCCTCGCGCCTGCAGATCGCCGACCGCGCGATCGCGTATCGGCGCTACGATGTCCGCGGCCGCAGCATCATCGACACCTGGATCCTGGCCCAGCACTACGACGTCGCGAGCCGCGAGCTCGAGGGCTTCGGGTTGAAGGAACTGGCGCGGCATTTTCACGTCGCCGCGCCCGGCCGCATGCACATCGATCCCGCGCGGATGGGCGAAACCTTCGATCGCTGCCCCGAGGACGTCTTCGCCCACAGCATCGCCGACGCGCGCGAGACCGCCGCCCTGGCCGGATTGCTCGCGCCGAGCTATTTCGTGCAGGCGCAGATTTTTCCGTACTCGTACCAGAACGTTGTGCTGCGCGGGAACGCGACGCGAATCGACGCGCTCCTGCTGCGGGCCTATCTCGCCGCCCGCCATTCCATTCCGTGTCCGCAGCCGCCGAGCGAGGTGATGGGCGGTTACACCGAAGTGCGCCGATGCGGCGTCGCGCGCCCGGTGCTGCATTGCGATGTGACCTCGCTGTACCCGTCGCTGATGCTCCATTACGGCCACGCACCGGCAGGCGATCGGCTGGGCGTGTTCCTCGAGACACTCGGAGACCTTCGCAGCTTCCGCATTCAGGCCAAGTCGGCGGTCCGCGAAGTCGAAGGCGCGGCGCGCCGCAACCTGGAGGCGCTGCAGCAGACTTTCAAGATTCTGATCAACTCGTTTTACGGTTATCTCGGCTTCGCCCTCGGCCATTTCAACGACTTCGCGCAGGCCAACGCGGTGACGCGCCGCGGCCGCGAGCTGATCCAGGCGGCGGTCGCCGCGCTCGAGCGGTGCGGCGCGCAGGTGATCGAGGTGGACACCGACGGCATCTACTTCGTGCCGCCGCCCGAAGCCGATGGCGACGCCGATGCGCAGGCCCTGCTCGAGCGCGTGGGCGAAGCGATGCCCGCGGGCGTGCGGCTCGAGATCGACGGCCGCTATCCAGCGATGTTCTCCTACAAGATGAAGAACTACGTGCTGCTCGAGGACTCGGGCGAGATGACGATTCGCGGCTCGGGCCTGCGCTCGCGCGGCCTCGAGCGCTTCCAGCGCCGCTTCATGGAGGAGATGTTCCGCCTGATGCTCGAGCAGCACGCGGACGAAATCCCGGCGCTTTACGAGGGCTGGAGCGCGCGGCTCGCGCGTCATGGCGTCGGCATTCGCGACCTGATGAAAACCGAGACGCTGCAGGATTCGCCCGAAACCTACCGCGACAAGGTCGGCGGCAAACGACGCAACGTCTCGGCCGCCTACGAACTCGCGCTCAAGGCTGGACGGCCATACCTGAGCGGCGACCAGGTGTCCTATTACGTCGCGGGCCGCGGGGCGAGAGTGAAGGTGAGCACGACGGCGCGTCTCGCGACGGATTACGACCCGGCAAATCCCGACGAAAACGTCGAGTACTACCAGGCCAAGCTCGCCGAGCTGTACGCCAAGTTCAGACCCTATGCCGAGCGGCGCGGCCTGTTCAGCCCGGCCGAGGTCGGCGGCGCCGAAGCGCCTGAGCAGCAGTCGATGTTTGACGCCGCCGCCGAGGACAAGCCGGGCAAGTAGCCGGTATCGGTCCGTGAAGCGAAAAATTGTCGGCTTTCATACGGACCAGCACGATGATTGGGTCGCCGACCTCGAATGCGGACATACTCAGCACGTGCGCCATCGCCCACCCTGGCAACTGCGCCCCTGGGTGACCACGCCCGAAGGCAGGAAAAGCCGCCTCGGCGTCGAACTCGACTGCCTCAAGTGCGACTCGGGCGAGTGATCGCAAAAGAGTCGAAGATCAACGCGGCCAGCGGACCGCGCCATTCTCGTCGCGGAATTCCTCGACGATTCGCTCGCCGCTGACTCGCAGGACGAGGAAACCGTTGAGCGCGCGCGCCGGCTCATCGACATCGTTGGCCTTGCGATTCTCTCCCCATTCGATCGTGAAGCCGTTCGCCTGCATCCCGCTCTCCGCCGCGAATGGCAGCCATGGCACCCCGCAATGTCCGACGCAGCGCGCCATCAGGTTGCGGCCGCCTGCGACCGCGATCGGCGCCAGCGCATAACCCGCGTGCACGTGGCCCCAGTACCAGTAATCCGGACCGCCGTCCGTCGCCTGCAGCACCTGATTCCAGAGATTTGCGACCGTTACCTTGACCGCCGCGCCCGCAGGCTCGACATCCACGCCCGCATGATGCGTGAGCAGGAGTACGCGGCGGCCGGCCTGGCGCGCGGCGCGCGCCAGCGTCGCCGTCCACGGGAGCTGCACGTCGGGGTCGATCGCGCCGTCGAGATAGAAGTTGCGCGCGAAGTAGGCGGTATCGAGCGCGATCACGGTCCAGTAGTCGTTCTGCAGCGAGAAATAGCTAAGTCCCTGCTGCGCCTTGAATCGCGGATCGGTGAGCGCGAGCTGGAAGTACCCGATGCCGCCGGAATACATCTCGTGATTGCCGTTGAGCGCGAAACTCGGCGCGGCCGGGTTGAGGCCCTGCGGCCACAGGGCAAGAAATTTGCTCCGCACCTCGTTCTCCGCGCCCGCGTAATAGACGTCCCCGAGATGGATCGTGCGGTCCGGCTTGAGATCGGCGATGCGCCGCGCGATGTTCTGCGAAGACGCATCGCCGGTTCCCCAGTCGCCGACGATCGCGATGGTTGCGTCGTTGGCGATGCGCACGATCGGGCTGATGTTGCGCGCGATGTGGGTCGGAAACGGCGCCGGTCGCGAATCCAGCAGATGGAAAAACGTCGCAAGCCATCCCGGATCGAAATTCCCGTACTGGTAGAAATCGGTCGCATCGAGCGCGCTCGCCGGATGCAGCAGAGCCTCGCCCGAACTCATCGCCGAAGCGAGCAGCGAGAGCTGAAGCTCGTGCGGCATCGCGCCCTTGAGTTGATCCGTGGGCCGGGCGGGCGCCGATTGGGCGAGCGCCGCCTCGAGTGCGGCTACCACGGACTGGCTTCGCGGCGGCGCAGTGCCGGCGCTGTCCGCATGGCGCAGTTTGTCGAGTACGCGCTGGATCTCGCCCGGGACCGATTTGGTCGCGCCGCCCGGAGTCTGCAGATGCAGCAGCGAACCTCCGGCCGCGTCGATCAGGCGGAGCATCCGCGAAGCGGCGAGCGGCGGCGGCCATGCGGTCGCCGTCAGCGGCGCCGCCACTGCCGTGGCCGGCCGTGTCCCCGGAGCCGCGGAGGCGCGGGCGCCGGCGAGCCGGCTCGGCGTCCACGCAGCCGCGCCGCGCCTGCGTCTTTCCCGGCGCGATCCTCTGACCGCGGGACGTTCGGCAAAGCGCGCACCGGCGATCGTCGCCGCGGGACCTTTCTTTTCCGTCCACGCGCCCGCGGGATGGCCGGTGTCGAGCACATTGGCATATCCGCCCGGCAGGATGGCGAAAGGTGCGGTGATTTTCCCGCAGTAATCCAGCGGCACCGCGCCCGAGCGATGGAAGTTCTCGAACCAGGACGGGAAGACGAAATCCGAGACGGTCACGCCGTCGATCACGTAGCCGAATTCATCGGCCTGGCATGGATCGCAAATCTCGTAAGCGTAGAGCACCAGGTCGTTGTTCTCGTTCGCGCACACGGTGAGGTTGATCGCCGGGTCGGCGAGCAGCTCGAGCAGTTCATGGCTTGCGGTGATGGTCCATTTGACGCCCGCCGCCTGCGCCGTACGCACGAACACCTTGCCGAGCGGCATCGCCTCGTCGGTGAGATCGTGATAGCCGAGCACGCCCGCCTGATCGGAATCGTCGAGGATGACCAGCCACCAGCTTCCCGCAAGCGGTCTGGCGCCGGGCGCAACCAGGCTCAGCGTTGCGTCGACGCCCCAGGCGGGCGCGAAATGTTCGGTAACCTGGCGCTGAAGGGCGGCGACACACTTTTGCGCCTCGGCAGGCGCAACCAGACCGCTCTCGTTGATGATCGAAACTCGTATCGTGGCCACGTCCCCCCCTTTTGGGCGCGCCGCCTCGCTGGTTTATTGCGCGCGCGCCGCTATGCGGCTGTCACCACGTTCTCCAATGCACCGAGACCCTCGACCTCGATGCGCACGCGGTCGCCTGGCTTCATGAACACCGGCGGCTTGCGGGCGAAGCCGACGCCGGCGGGTGTGCCGGTCGAAACTACGTCGCCGGGCTCGAGCGTGAGCACCTGGGATAAAAACGCGATCAGGTAATCGGTCTTGAAAATCAGGTTGCGCGTGTTGGAATGCTGCATGCGCCGGCCATTGAGGTCGAGCGCGATTTCGAGCGCGTGCGGATCGGGAATATCCTCTTTGGTCACGAGGTACGGTCCCATCGGCGCGAACGTATCAAAGGTCTTGCCGATCATCCATTGTCCGGTACGCATCTGGTAGTCGCGGCAGCTCACATCGTTGACGATGGTGTAGCCGGCGACATAGTCCATCGCGCGCTCGTGGGGGATATCGCGTCCGCGGCATCCGATCACGAATGCATACTCGGCTTCGTAATCGATCATCTGCGACACTTTGGGAATGACTATAGCGTCGCCCGGTCCGATTACTGTGTTCGCGTATTTGGAGAAGAAGGTCGGCACCTCGGGAATTTTCATCCCGGCCTCTTCGGCGTGATCGCGGTAGTTGAGGCCGACCAGGATGAACTTGGGCGGGCGCGGCACGGGCGCGCGCAGCCGCACCGCCTCGCGCCGCCGCGCCAGTCCGCGCTCGCGTGCCTCGGCTTCGCCCAGGCGCCCGACAAACTCGAGCGCGTCCTTGGCCGCCTCCATCGCCGGTTGGCCGGCGCCGAGAAACGCAAGCATGTCGGCCGGCAGCATCATCGCGGCGCGTTCGCCCGCGCGCGGCTCGCCGCGCTGCTCGAGCAGTGCGCGGCAGGCGGCGTTCAGATCGATTATCAGGTCACGGGCGGCGGCGTCGCCGACGCGCTCACGTTTGGAGTCATCCTCGAACGTGACCAGACGCATGGTGAGCAGGCCCTCCCTGTGCAGGTCGCGCGCGCGCGCGCCGGCGGACAGTCGCGTCCGCGCACGGCAGTATAGTGCGAATCGACCGGAGAAGGATAATGCGCCGGGCGCCGGGCTTGCATTTGCACGCGCCGCGGTTAACCCTTGAAAGCGCTGGACCCGTGAGCAGGCGCGGACGAAAAAAAATGCTCGGCCTGTCGCTGGTCGCGGCGATCGCACTGGCCGCCGCCGTCCCGCTGGTGCGGCCGCGATGCGTCAACCTGCGCGGAACCGAGACGCTGTCGGTGCCGCTGGCGCGTCTTGCCGCCGGCGCGGTCAGGCGGTTCTGCTACCGCGACAGCGCCGGCGAGCGGCTGCGCTTTCTACTCGCGCGCGGCGCTGACGGCCGGGTCCATGCGGTCTTCGACGCCTGCCGCCAGTGTTACAAGTTCCATCAGGGCTACGATGTTGCGCATGGGATGCTGATCTGCAGGCTGTGCGGCAACCGCTATTCCGTCGATCACATGGATCGGGGCGAGGCCTCGTGCGTGCCGGTCACCTTGCCGCATCGTGAAAACGCGGGCCGCGTAACCATCAAGGTCTCCGACGTGAAATCGGGCACCGGGCTCTTTTGAAGATGGCCGCGGTGAGCATGCGCCCGCACCGCTTGACCGCGGCGATCGCCGCGGTCGCCCTGCTGCTCGGCGGCATGCCGCTGACCCTCGGAATTGTCATTCACAGCTCTGAGGCGATGTTCACGCTCGACGTGTGCCATCCGGTGCAGAGCTTCGGCCATTCGCCGGTGCCGTTCGCGGCGCCTGTTCCCGCCGCGCCGGAGATGGACGCGTCGCTGCCCGAGCGCGAGTGCTACGCCGCGCGCCCCATCGTGCTGCGCGATCGCGCGGCTGAGGCGCCCGATCCGCCTCCTCCCAGAACGTTCGCCTGACCCATCGCCAGCGTTCAGCGATTGCCGCGGCGGCGTCCCCTCGCGCGACGCGCGTCTGCGTATCCTCCGCGGCCGGTGTGCGTATTTCGACAGGAGTCGAGCATGAGATGGCTCAGCGCTCTCGCGTTGGTAGTTACTACTGCGCTGCCCCGGATTGCTTTCGCGCACGGGGTGGTCGGCGACTATATATTTCTCGAACCGCTGGTGGCCGAAGATCCGACGCCGGCGAACGAGTTCAACGTCGTGCAACCGTCATGGAGCAAGACGAGCGACGGGCACAACTTCTCGTTGGGCTATGGAATTGAAAAGGTGCTCTACCTCGACGACGAATTCATGCCGCGACTGAGCGCCGGAGTGACGGACGCCTGGAGTTACCAATGGCCGCGTCATGCGCCCGACCTGCACGGCTTCGACGACCTGGAAATGTTCGTCAAATGGGCGTTCGCGGTTTCCCAGGAGCACGAGTTCCTGCTCTCGGCCGCTGCGCTGCTGCAGGTGCCGGCCGGCACGCCGGGCGTGCAGGAACAGAGCCACACCAGTTTGGGGCCGGAGCTTCTGTGGGAGAAAGGGATGGGCGATCTGCCGAATTGGAAGCTGATCCGGTACCTGCGGCCGTTCGGATTTCAGGGCGATTTCGGCTACCTGCCGGCACTCGGCGGCCATACCAGTCATCAGATGTTCGCCGACCAGGTGGTCGAGTATTCGCTGCCCTATCTCAGCAACTCGGTTCAGGATATCGGGCTTGGATTTCCATTGCGCAATCTCTTCCTGTTCACGGAATTTAACTACTCGCAGCTCATCGCGGGACCCGCGCAGCAGACCTTTCCGAGCATCGTGGCGACCCCCGGCATCGCCTACGTCGGCTACTACTTCGAGCTGAGCTTCGGAACGCAGCTTGCGCTCAACCGCGCGGCAGTTCCCGATACGCATGCAGTGGTGATCGGACTGCTGGATATTTTCTATGATTCGATACTTACGAAGTACGGCAACTGGAGCATCAACCGAGGACTTCCGCGATGAACATTTCAAGCCTCCTGCTGTCGGGCGGCGTGGCGCTCACGCTGGCAATCGGTGCAGCGGCCTCGGGATGGGCGCATTCCTTTCCGGAACAGGAAAGTCCGTCCGCGGGTCAACGGGTCTCGGTGTCTCCGGCGCGGGTCACGATCAGGTTCGACGCTCCGATCGAGAAGATATTTGCGAAGCTCGAGGTGCTCGACAGTGACGGCAAGCCGCATACCGTGGGCGCGCCCGAGGTCAACCCGCAGGCGCGCACGCTCTCGATCAAAGTCGCCGCGCTGGGGCCGGGCGAATATACGGTCAAGTGGGGCGTAGTATGCATTGATTCGCATCACACCGAAGGCTCGTACGTGTTCACCGTCGCGGGTGGGGGATGATGAGCCCGGCGGCGGATCGCGCGCTTGTCGCATGGCCCATGCTGACGGCGGAGGTCACGATGCTCGGTACCGCCGTGTTCGCGCTGTTGCTGGCGCCGGCGCAGGAGTTCGACGCTCTGGCCGATGCGCTGACGCCGTTGTGGCGCGCGCTGTCGCTGCTGGCGCTGTTCTGCGCGCCGTTGGCGCTGCTGATTAGCGTTGCGAATATGGGCGATGTGTCGCTGCGCGCCGCGATTGCCTACCTGCCTGAAGTGATTCGCGAGACGCATTTCGGCCACATCTGGCGATTGAGCCTGCCACTGACGGTGATACCACCCCTGCTCGCCTGGGCGCCCGGCAGCGCCCGCGTGAGGTCGGCAGGAATTGCGCTCGCGACCGGCGCGCTGCTCCTGCTGGTCAGCTTGGCGAGTCACGCGATCGACCGGGGAGGGGCGGCCGTCGCGATTTACTTCGTCCACGAGATCGCCGCATCGCTATGGATCGGCGCGATCCTGACGCTATGGATGGGAGCGATCGTCGGCAGGCTCGGCGCGCGCTGGATAACGCGGACGGCTCCGCGGGTATCAAGCGCGGCGGGATGGACCGTGGCCGTACTTATCCTAAGCGGCATTTACACCGCGTACTATTCGCTGGACGCCGATCCGCGGCGGCTCATCTACGCTGCGTACGGCCGCGTCCTGGTGGACAAGCTATGCGCGGCGATGCTCGTGCTGCTGATCGGAGGATACAATCGCTACTGGCTGATGCCTCGAGTCAACGAATCCGCGGCGCAGGAGAGCCTGTTGCGCAACGTCGGCATCGAGTCGCTCCTTCTCATTGGCGTTCTGGGATTGGCGGCACTGCTGGCCAATACGCCGCCGGCGCATTGACGGGCAGCGCATCGCCAGGCCGTTCGCGACCCGACGTATCGGCTTCAAGAACGGGCATTGTTTATCGGCTTTTCTCTTACTTAATATTTTCAAAGCGCCGACATGCGTAAGGGGCTTGCGGCAATCTCCGATTGTCTGCGAGATGCGGATGGCAAAAAGATGCTCGTTTCAGCACGTGCGCTGGGATAAATATGATGCGTAGTCCTGGGCGCGGACACGGCATTGACTATCTCAATTCCCGGTAGGATTGTTACGCAACATTTTGTGCCGCACGGCCAGTGCCTTCTGTGGAATGTGCACTTGCTATCGCTATACGTCACAGCCGACTCACTGATCGCTCTTTCTTACTACTCGATACCGCTGTTGATGATTTATCTTCTGTTCAAGCGCCGCGATCTGCCCTTTCAGAAGATTGCGCTGCTCTTTTGCCTGTTCATTCTGTCCTGCGGCACGACCCACGCGATGGACGTGGTTACCATCTGGTATCCGGTTTATTGGGCCGCGGGCATCGTCAAGGGAGTCACCGCGGTAGTTTCGGTCGCATGTGCGATCGCGTTGATCTTCGCGGTGCCTCAAATCCTGGTCTTTCCCACCTGGTCGCGCCTCGAGGACGCCAATCGCGAGCTCGAGCGCGAAGTCAGGGAGCGGCGGCGTGCGGAAAAGCGTTTCCGCGGCCTGCTCGAGGCGGCTCCGGACGCGATTGTCATCAGTGACAGCAGCGGCACTATCGTCCTCGTTAACCATCAGACCGAGCGGATGTTCGGCTACTCGCGCCAGGAGCTGATCGGCCAGCCGGTCGAGCTTCTGCTGCCGGAGCGGTTTCGCCGCAGTCACGTGGCCCAGCGCGAAGGATACCTGAAGGAGCCGCGCGTGCGCGCAATGGGCAGCGGACTCGAGCTGTTCGGACTGCGCAGAGACGGCAGCGAGTTTCCGGTCGAGATAAGTCTCAGCCCGCTGCGCACCGACGAGGGCTTGCTGGTTTCGGCCGCGGTGCGCGACGTCACCGACCGCAAGCGCGTGGCGATGGAGCTGGCGCGGGCGCGCGACGAGGCGATGGAAGCGTCGCGGCTCAAGTCAACCTTCGTTGCGAATATGTCGCACGAGTTGCGCACGCCGCTTAACGGCATCATCGGCTTCAGCCAGCTGCTGCATGCCGGTCTGATCGATCCTGCCACGCCCGAGTACAAGCGCAGCCTCGCGGACATCCTGGCGAGCGGACGCCATCTGCTGAAGCTGGTCAACGATATGCTCGACCTGGCGAAGATCGAATCGGGGAAAATGGAGTTCATCCCCGAAGTGGTCGAACCGGCGTCGCTGGTGCAGGAGATATGCGGTGTGCTGCGGGGCATGGCTTCGCAGAAGAACATCCAGGTCGAGGTCGAGGTTGCGCCCGAACTGGGGCGCATCGTGCTCGACTCCGGCAAGCTGCGTCAGGTCCTGTACAACTATCTTTCGAACGCGCTGAAATTCAGCAACGACGGCGCGCAGGTGACGATCCGCATGCGTCCGCAGGGCGAGGAATGGTTTTATCTCGAGATCGAAGACGGCGGCGCAGGCATCCGCGTTGCCGACATCGCGAAGCTGTTCACCGAATTTTGCCAGCTTGATTCATCGTCCGCGAAACACCACCAGGGCAGCGGACTCGGGCTCGCGCTGACCCGCCGCATCGTCGAGGCACAGGGCGGCAAGGTCGGAGTGCGCAGCGAGTTCGGCAAGGGCAGCGTCTTCTGGGCGGTCCTGCCGCGCTGCCACACGGTTCAGACCAATCACGCCGCCGCGCAGACGTGATTGAGCCGCCGCCAAGCTCCTGCCGAAGCCGCGACGGCTTCTCCGCGTTTTACAATAAAGAGCAGAGGAAGAAGCCGCTGAAGACCGTCCGCCCGCGTTACTTTCCGCGGCATCCGGTTCCGCGGCATTGAATACTGACGCGCTCCCGGATGTAGTGGTACCCGAGCGATTCGCCCCGGGAGAAGCTCACATGTACATACCCAAGCTCTTCGAGGTCACCGACCTCGCGACCCTGCACGAGTTTATCGAGACGCACAGCTTCGCCACCCTGGTCACCGCCGCGGGCGAGCGGCCGATCGCGACCCGCGTGCCGCTGCTGCTCGAGCGCTCGCGCGGGCGCCAGGGAACCCTGCTGGGACACGTCGCTCGCGCCAACCCGCAGTGGCGCTCCTTCGACGGCGAGCAGCAGTGCCTGGCGATGTTCGATGGTCCGCACGCTTACGTTTCGCCGAGCTGGTACGCGAATGCGCCCGCGGTGCCGACCTGGAACTATGCCGCCGTGCACGTGTACGGTATTCCGCGAGCGATCCATGACGCGGAACAGCTCGCACGACTGGTCGATCGGATGGTGGCCGCGTACGAGGCGGGCATGACGGAGCCATGGCCAGGGATTCTGCCGGCGGAGTTCAAGGCATCGATGCTCAAGGCGATCGTGGGCTTCTCGATCGAAATCGATCGCATCGAGGGCAAGTTCAAGCTCGGTCAGAACCGCCCGCTCGAGGATCGGCTAGCCACCGTGGCGCAGCTCGAGGCGAGCTCCGATCCGGCCGCGCGCGAGCTGGCCGCGCTCACGCGCAGGCATCTGGCGGGTGCCGCGCGCGGCTGAGCACGCGGCGCTCGTTCCTCTAACGCATGATCTCTTTTGCCAGGCGTTCGATGCGATCGAAGGCCCGGTTAATCTGCTCGCGCGACGTCGCGTACGAGAGCCGCACGTGATTGGGCGCGTCGAAGTCGTTGCCGCCGACGATCGCCACCTGCGCCTCGTCGAGGATGATTGACGCGAGGCGGTCGCCGTCGCCGATGGGACGGCCCTTGTACTCGCGCCTGAGCATCGCCGAGACGTTGGGAAACGCGTAGAACGCGCCGTTGGGCACGTTGGGCAGGCTGAAGCCGGGCACGCGCCGGACGCGTTCGACCACCAGGTCGCGGCGCGCGCGGAACTCGGCCGCCATCGTCGCGATTTCGTCCTGCGGACCCGTGAGCGCCTCGACCGCCGCGGCCTGCGCGATCGAGTTGGGATTGCCGCTGTTCTGGCTCTGCATGCGCGTGGCTGCGGAGATGGCTTCGCGCGGTCCGGCGGCGAACCCGATGCGCCATCCGGTCATCGCATACGCTTTTGACAAGGTGTTGAACACGATCCCGTGCGACTTCAGCCGCGGCTCGAGCTCGAAGATGTGCGGGATCCGGCCGACGTAGGCGATGTGCTCGTATGCGTCGTCCGACATCACCCATACATCGGGATGCTCCGCCAGCACGCGCGCGATCGAGGTCAGTTGCTCGCCGCTGTACACCGCGCCCGTCGGGTTGGAGGGCGAGTTCAGCATGATGCCTCGCGTGCGCGGGCCGATCGCGGCGCGCAGACGCCCGGGATCGAGCAGGAAACCGTCGCTCTCGGGGCACGGCACCAGCTTGGGCGTCGCGCCGCTCAGCTGCACCATCGCGACGAAGCTGACCCAGGCCGGCGTCGGGATGATTACTTCGTCGCCTTCGTCGAACAGGCTCGCGATGATGTTGTATTCGGCCGGTTTGCTTCCGGCCGAAGCCATGATCTCGGCGGGTTCGTAATCAAGGCTGTTGTCGCGCTTGAGCTTGAGGCAAATCGCCTCTTTGAGCTCGCGCGTGCCGGACACCGCCGTGTACTTGGTCTTGCCGGCGGCCATCGCGCGGCGCGCGGCCTCCTTGATGCGTTCGGGTGTGTCGAAGTCGGGCTCGCCGGCGGCGAGCGGGATGACGTCGATGCCGGCTGCGCGCAGCTCGGTCGCGCGCGCGTCGGCGGCGAGCGTGGCCGAAGGCTTGATTGCGGCTACTCTGCGGTTGAGCTTGAGCATTGCGGGTTCCTGGTGGACGAAATCGCGCGGTCGCCCGAAGCGGCGCGCGCGAGCGCTGAGATTATCAGAGCCGAGCGGCTCAGTCGATTTTCAGCTTGGCCCGCAGCCGGTTCATCACCATTTCCGGCACCAGCTCGGGCAGGCGCTTGCCGTGTCCCGCGACCTCCTTGATCAGGCGCGAGGCTGAAAAGAACAGCTTGGGATTGGCGAACAGGAAAACGGTCTCGACCTGCGGCCACATCTGGCTGTTCATATGCGCCATCTGCAGCTCGTAGTCGAAGTCGGTCACCGCGCGCAGGCTGCGGATGATGATATGAGCGCCGATGCGCTGCGCATAATCGACCGACAGTCCGCTGAACTTGTCCACGCGCGCGCGCGGCTCGAGGTCGCGGATGGTCTCGCGGATCATCTCGACTCGCTCGTCGGGCGTGAACAGAGCCGGGTCCTTGTGCGGATTGTAGGCCACGGCCACGATCACTTCGTCAAAGATCGCGACGCTGCGCCGGATGACATCGATGTGTCCGTTGTGGATCGGGTCGAAGGTCCCCGGATAGATCGCGCACCTGGGCGCCGCATCCTTACCTTTGTTCATACCCGCCGTCGCTTCCGCCTAGCGCGGCCGAGCCGCGCGGTAAAGGGCGATCCGATGGTCGCCCAGGGTTGCACAGTTGATCATCTCGAGTCCCGCCGCGTCGGTTTCCGGCGCGCGGCGGGCCTGGCGCACCACCACGCACGCGCCCGCATCAAGCAGTCCGCGCGCCGCGAGCGCGCCGAGCACGGCGGCGCTGACGTCGTTGCGGTAGGGCGCGTCGATGAACACGAGGTCGAAGCGTTCGCCGCGCGCGACCAGCGCCGCGAGCGCGCGCTCGACCTCGGCGACGACCACCTCGGCGCGCGCTTCGAGGCCCAGGGAGGACAAGTTGTCGCGGATGGCCGCGGCTGCCGCGCGCGAGGAATCGACGAATACCGCGCGGGCGGCCCCGCGCGAGAGCGCCTCCAGGCCGAGCGATCCGCTCCCGGCAAACAGGTCCAGCACGCGCGCGCCCGAAAGTTCGATGCGCGAGGATACGCGCGAGAAAATCGAGGCGCGAACCCTGGCAGTCGCAGGGCGGGTCCGCAGCCCACGCGGCGCGCGCATCCGCCGGCCATGAGCTTCGCCCGCAATGACCCTCACCGCGCACACCTCCCGGATCTGACGCGCAGCGCGGATCCCGGGCGCGCCGGGATGCGTATGCCGAATCGATGTCGCACTCAAAAAACCCGGCATCCCTCATGCCGACGGGGCGGACCATAGCCCAGTCGCCGGATTGCCGCAAGTTTGACCCTGGTCGGGCGGGCGCTACGTTCGGAATCCGCGATCGCGCGTCCGCGTCTCCTCTGGCGCGCCCTCGGAATTTGAGTTACCTATCTTAAGATTTCGCCGGACGTCGGCGATCGGCCAGTAACTTCTGAACTCGAAAATAGTTCGACCGAAGGCAAGGTTAAGGAAAGATCATTTGTGCGCTCGTGCGCGATCAGCTTCGCCTCCAGCCCTGCGCCCGCCCGACGTGAGGCGCTCGCGGGTCGCCGCTTCGCCCGTTCATCATGTCCCTAAGCTGCGAGTCTTCCGCCCGTGCTGATTGATCTCCTCATCGAAGCAATCAAGGCGATCATCGTCGTCGTGATGGTGCTGAACCTTGCGGGCCTGCTGCTCTGGTTCGAGCGCAAGGGCAGCGCGCTCATCCAGGATCGGATCGGCGCCAATCGAGCGGCCATCACCGGGCTCGGGCGGCGCCTGGGCCTGCCCAACTTCGGTATCGTCAACACGCTCGTTGCCGACCCGCTGAAGCTCTTCACCAAGGAAGACTTTGTGCCTGACGGCGCCGACAAGTTCCTCCACGGCCTGGCCCCGTTCCTGGCGCTGTTCCCGGTGCTGATCACGTTTGCCGTGGTGCCGTTCGGCGACGTCATCCGGATCGGCTCGCGCACGATCACACTGCAGGCGGCCAACATCAATGCGGCCGCGCTCTACATCCTGGCGACCATCGGCATCGGCGTGTATGGGGTTGCGCTCGGCGGATGGGCTTCGAACAATCGATGGGCGCTGCTCGGCGGCATCCGCGCTTCGGCGCAGATGATCTCGTACGAGATCGGGCTCGGACTCGCGATCATTGCCGTGGTCATGACCTACGGCACGGTGGATTTGCAGGCGATGTGCCGCGCGCAGGGCGGAGTGTGGTTCGGCTTCCTGCCGCGATGGGGGATTTGTCTGCAGCCGCTCGCTTTTCTGATCCTGCTCACGGCCGGCATGGCCGAGTCCAAGCGCGTGCCCTTCGATTTGCCCGAGGGCGAATCCGAACTGGTCGCCGGGTACTTCACCGAATACTCGGGCGGCAAGCAGGCGGTGTTCATGATGACCGATTTCGCCGAAATCGTGCTGGTCGCGGTGCTCATCACGGTCTTCTTTTTCGGCGGATGGCAGGTGCCGTGGCTCTATCGCGACGGCTTTCATTTTCCTGGCGGCGCCCATCTGGTGCTGCCGCAGGCGCTGGTCGCGATTCTCGGCATCGTCTCGTTCATGATCAAAACCATGATCTTCTGCTGGTTGCAGATTCTGATCCGCTGGACGCTGCCGCGGCTGCGTTACGACCAATTGATGCGGCTGGGATGGAAGGGGCTGGTGCCGCTGGGGCTCGCCAATCTCGTGGTCACCGCGGTCGTGGTGGTGTTGGCGTCGGGGGCCGGCTGAGATGACGCTCGGCGTATTCGTCTTTCTCGCGGTGCTCTCGGTGATTTCCGCGCTCGGCACGGTGGCGCAGCGCAATCCGGTGCATTGCCTGCTATCGCTGGTGGTCACGCTGCTCACGATCGCGGTGATGTTCCTGGCGCTCGACGCGGTGGCGGTCGGTTTCCTGCAAGCCATCGTATACGCGGGCGCGATCATGGTGCTGTTCCTGTTCGTGATCTGGCTGCTCAACCTGCAGAGCGAGCTGCGCAGCGCGCCCGGCTACCTGGCGCTCAAAGCTTCGGCAAGCGTCCTGTTCGCGCTGCTGATAGCCGAACTGTGCCTGCTGCTGTGGCGCGCGCCGAGCGCGAGCGGCGCCCGGCAGGTGACGCCGCCCGGTTACGGCTCGCTCGACAGTCTGGCGAAGATTCTCTTTTCCGATTACCTGATTTCCTTCGAGGTTACTTCGATCCTGCTGCTGGCCGCGATCGTCGGCGCCGTGGCGCTTGCCCGCCGCGAGCCGCAACAGCGCCCGGTCGGCGCAGCCGCCGCGCTGGCCGCCCGCTCGCGGACCGGCGATGAGCCGCCGTCGGCCACCGATCCGACGGCGCGCGCGGAGAGCGCCTGATCATGGTTCCGATGACCTACGTGGTGGGCCTGAGCGCGGTGCTGTTCACGATCGGCGTGGCCGGCGTGCTTCTGCGCCGCAACGTGATCGTGATCTTCATGTCGATCGAGATCATGCTGAACGCGGTCAACCTGGCCTTCGTCGCGCTCGGTCGGCGGCTGGGCTCGATGGACGGGCAGGCGATCGTGTTTTTCGTCATGACGGTTGCGGCTGCGGAGGCCGCGGTCGGTCTCGCGATAATCATCTCGGTCTTCCGCAACCGCGAAACCGTGAACGCCGACGAGCTTAACCTGATGCGCTGGTAGGCGGGCGGCGGCGCACCAAGCAGGGTAATCCAGGCCAATCCCGACGGCTAAATCATGACGCTTCAATTTCCCCCGCTCGCGCTCATCCTCTTTTTCCCGGCGCTGGGTTTCATCTTCAACGTCTTCTATGGCGATCGCGCCGGGCGCGGCGCAGTCAACCTGGTTGGGCCGGGCGTGATCTTTGTCGCCTTCGCCATCGCGCTTTGGAGCTTCATGCGGCTGCTCGCGATGCCCGCGGGCGGAGTGCTGGAATTCGTGCTCTGGCCGTGGATCGTCGCGGGCCGGTTCCACACCGCGATCGGCCTGCGCCTGGACGCGCTTTCGGCCGTGATGGCGCTGGTAGTGACCGGGGTGGGCGCACTGATCCATCTGTACTCGGTCGGCTACATGGAGCACGACCGGGATTTCGCGCGCTACTTCGCCTACCTCAATCTGTTCGCGCTGTCGATGCTCATCCTGGTGCTGGCGGACAATCTGCTGCTGATGTTCGTCGGATGGGAGGGCGTCGGGCTGTGCTCCTATCTGCTGATCGCGTTCTGGTACGACAATCCGCAGTTCGCCTACAACGGGCGCAAGGCCTTCGTCGTCAACCGCGTCGGCGACGCCGGCTTCGTGCTCGGGATCCTGACGCTGGTGTCGGCGCTGGCCGCGCACGGCGTGTGGAGCCTGGATTTCGCCGCGATGCAGGCGCATCGCGCGGTGCTCGCTCCGGTGGCCACGATGGCGGGGCTTTTGCTGTTGCTCGGCGCAACCGGCAAATCCGCGCAGATTCCGCTTTATGTCTGGCTGCCCGACGCAATGGTCGGCCCCACGCCGGTCAGCGCCCTGATCCACGCGGCGACCATGGTCACCGCCGGCGTGTACATGGTCGCGCGGCTCAATTTTCTCTACACGCTCACGCCCGAAGCGATGTACGTCGTGGCCACGGTGGGCGCGGTAACCGCGTTCTTTGCCGCCACCATCGCGGTGGTCCAGACCGATATCAAGCGTGTGCTGGCCTACTCGACCATCAGCCAGCTCGGTTACATGTTCATGGGCGTCGGCGTCGGCGCGTTCGCGGCCGGCATCTTCCACGTGATGACGCACGCATTTTTCAAGGCGCTGCTCTTTCTCTGCGCGGGGTCGATCATCCATGCGCTCGACGGCGAACAGGACATGATGCGTATGGGCGCGCTGCGCATCAGGATGCCGCTCACCTACGCGACCATGCTCGCGGCGACCCTGGCGATCAGCGCAGTGCCCGGCTTCTCGGGCTACTTCTCCAAGGACCTGATCCTCGAGCGCACCTTCGAAGCGGGATTTCCGGGTCTGTGGCTCATCGGTGTCATCACCGCCGCGCTGACCGCGTTCTACATGTTCCGCCTGCTGTTCCTGACCTTTCATGGCAGCTCGCGCATAGCGCCCGACAAGCATCCGCATGAGCCGCCTGCGACGATGACGGTTCCGCTCGTCGTGCTGGCGGTGCTCGCGGTGATCGGCGGATGGGTTCAGCTGCCGCGGGGATGGCTGTGGGGCGGAGCTTTCACCCGCTTCCTGTCTTCCGTGGTGGGGCCGTTCCGTACCGAGGCCGCGCACGGCGCCGCGACCGGAACCATCGGACTGATAGCCACGCTGGCGACGCTCATCGGGATCGTTCTTGCTTACGTGCTGTATATCCAGTCGCCCGGCCTTAGCGAGCGCATAGCCGCCGGCGCCGACGCCCTCTATCGATTGCTGGTGCGGAAATACTACGTGGATGAAGTTTACAATTTCGTTTTCGGACGGCTGCTGTTCTGGGGTTCTGAGAATGTTCTGCGCCGCGGCGTGGACAGCGGCTTGATCGACGGCATCGTCAACGGCGCGGGCCTGGGGGTCGAAGAGGCGGGCGATGCCGCGCGCCGTTCGGAAACCGGCAACGTCCAGGTGTATGCGTTCGTGTACCTGTTGGGCGCGGTCGCGATCGTTGCCTACTACGTCTTCCTGGTGCTGGTGCGCTGATGGGACTCCCCTGGCTGACCGTGATTATCTTCACGCCGCTGTTGGGCGCACTGTTCGTGCTCGCGGTGCCCGAGGAGCGCCTGACCTGGCGCGCCGCATTTCTCTTCTCGCTGATTCCGCTCGCGGCTTCGATTTACCTGCTCGGTGCCTTCGCGCCCGCGCAGGCCGGCTATCAATTCGTCGAGCAGGCGGCGTGGATTCCCCAGTTCGGCATTTCGTACCATCTCGGAGTCGACGGCATCAGCCTGTTCCTGGTGCTGCTGACCACGCTGCTCTTCTCGCTCTCGCTGCTCTATTCGGGCGGCGGCGATATCGAGGCGCGGGCGCGCGAGTTCTGCTTCTTCATGCTGGTGCTCGAGACCGGCCTGCTGGGCGCGTTGCTCGCGGTCGACCTGTTCCTGTTCTACGTGTTCTGGGAAGTGATGCTGGTGCCGATGTACTTCCTGATCGGCATCTGGGGCCACGGGCGCAAATACTACGCCGCGTTCAAGTTCATCCTGTACACGATGCTGGCGTCGATCCTGATGCTGGTGGCGATCATTTACCTGGTGCGCGCGGCGCGCGCGCATCTGGGCTACCTGACGTTCGATTTGCCCGCGCTCTACGGCGTGCCGCTCAGCCATCGCGAGGCAGTGTGGCTTTTCGCCGCCTTCGCGCTCGCCTTCGCGGTCAAGGTGCCGGTCTGGCCGGTGCATACCTGGTTGCCCGACGCGCATACCGAGGCGCCCACCGCCGGATCCGTCATCCTGGCCGGCGTGATGCTGAAGATGGGCACCTACGGCTTCCTGCGCTTTGCGATCCCGCTGTTCCCCGAGATCGCGATCGAAGCCGCGCCGCTCTTTCTCGCGCTGGCCGTGGTCGGCATCGTTTACGGCGCGCTGGTCGCGATGGTCCAGCCGGACCTCAAGCGCCTGGTTGCCTATTCGTCCGTCAGCCACCTGGGCTTCGTGATGCTCGGCATCTTCGCGCTCGATCCGCAGGGCGTGCAGGGCGCGATCTACCAGATGTTGAATCACGGGCTCTCGACCGGCGGCCTCTTCCTGCTAATCGGGATGATTTACCTGCGCCGGCACACTCGCGAAATTGCCGAGTTCGGCGGCTTGTGGAAGAGCGTGCCGATCTATGCCGCCGTGTTCATGGTGGTGATGCTTTCGTCGATCGGCCTGCCTGGCCTCAACGGCTTCGTCGGCGAGTTTCTGATCCTGCTCGGCACCTATCTCAGCAAGTCGCTGGCGGCCGAAATCGCCGTCATCGGTCTCATCCTCGGCGCACTCTACATGCTCTACGCCTACGAGCGGGTGATGTTCGGACCGATAACCAAGGCCGTCAACGCCACCATCGCCGACCTCGGCGCGCGCGAAATCGCGGTCATGGCGCCGCTCATCGCGCTGATGCTGTTCATGGGTCTTTACCCGCGGCCGCTGCTCGAGCGGATACAGCCTTCGGTCGGCGCGCTGCTCGGCCGCGTCCACGCCGCCCAGGCGCGTCTCGACAACGAGCGCCATCGCGCACAAGCGTTGGCCGCGCTGTCCGGACACATTTCTCCGCACGACGTCGACTCGATGGCCGCCAAATGAACCAGTTCAACTGGAGCGTGATCAACTTTGCCTGGCTTCCGATTCTGCCGCTGATCGTGGTTGCGGCGGGCGCGATTGGCGTGCTGCTCGTCGGCGTCGAGATCGACGACGAGGACAGCGGGGGCTTGGGCATCCTTTCGATCGCCCTGATGGTGGTCGCCGCCCTGCTCTCGCTGCTGCTGTTCGGCGGACGGCCGTCGCTGAGCTTTTCCGGCGCGCTATCGATAAGCGGCTACACCGGCTACTTCGAACTGCTGATCCTGTTCTCGGCGGCGATGACCGCCCTGATGTCGGTGGAATATGCCGCGGACCAGGGTCTCGCGGGCGCCGAATATTACTCGCTGGTGATGTTTGCCGCGCTCGGCATGATGCTGATGGCGGCAGCGGACGACCTCATCGTGATCTTCCTCGGCCTGGAAACGATGTCGATCGCGATTTACGCGCTGGCCGGCTTTCTCCGCCGCGATTCGCGCTCGAATGAGGCCGCGCTCAAGTACTTCCTGCTCGGCGCCTTCTCGACCGGCTTCCTGCTCTACGGCATCGCGCTGGTTTACGGCGCGACCGGCTCGATCAAGCTCGAGCCGATCGAAGCGGCGCTCTCGCGTCCGGCCAACGACAACGCGCTGCTGCTCGCCGGCATCGGCCTGATGCTGATCGGCTTCGGCTTCAAGGTGGCCGCCGTACCGTTTCATATGTGGACGCCCGACGCCTACGAGGGAGCGCCGACGCCGGTGACCGCGTTCATGGCGGTCGGCGTCAAGGCCGCGGCGTTTGCCGGCTTCGTCCGCGTGTTCATGGCGCACTTCGGGCCGCTCGGGCCGCAATGGACAACGCTGCTGTGGGCGGTTGCGGTGTTGACCATGACCGTGGGCAATCTGGCGGCGTTGGTGCAGACGAACATCAAACGCATGCTGGCCTACTCGGCCATCGCGCACGCCGGTTATATCCTGGTCGGGATGACGGCGGTCGCCGCTGCGCGCTCGGGCGGGGCGATTCTCTATTACCTGCTCGGCTACGCCTTCACCAACCTGGGCGCATTCGCGGTGGTAATCGCGCTGGAGCGCCGCGGCGCCGTCAGCGACGACATCGCCGACTACCGCGGCCTGGCGACCCGCCATCCGTGGCTGGCCGCTGCGATGGCGCTGTTCATGTTATCGCTGACCGGCGTGCCGCCGCTCGCCGGATTTTTCGGCAAGTTCTACATTTTCTCGGCGGCGCTCGACGCCCACCTGGTGTGGCTGACGGTCATCGCCGTGATCAACAGCGTGATTTCCGCCTACTACTATCTTTCAGTGCTGATCGCGATCTATGCGCGCGAAGGCGGAGTTGAGCCCGTCGCCCTGCGCACGCGTCCCGCACTGGTCGCGGCGCTGGTGATCGCGTCGATCGGCACGGTGGCGATCGGACTCTTCCCGCAGGCCTATACCAGCAGCGCGGACTCCGCCTTCGCTTCGGCGCTCGGCAGCCATCCGCATCGTCACGTAGTCTTGGATCGCTAGCCGCTCGCCTGTCAGCGGAGCGGCGCCATGCGGCCCTCAGCGCCGGCGCGCCGACTTGCGCCGCGGCCGCGCGGCCGCAGCACCCGCGCTCTTGCGCGAGGCGCGCCCCTTCGCCGCCGGAACGGCCCGCACCGCCGCCGCGGGCCGCGACGCGGTCGTGGCTGCGGGGCCGGCGTACGCGTCGGCCTCGATTTCGACCAGCATGTCGGGATGCACCAGGCGTGCGACCTGGACCACCGTGGACGCGGGCGGCGCCGCTCCGAATACTTCCTGGTGAGCGCGCGCCAGGTCGCCAAACCGCTCGAGCTCGGTCACGTACACGCGGGTACGCACCACGCGTTCCAACCCGATACCCAGCCGCGCCAGCGCGGCTGCGATGTTGCCGATCGCCTGGCGCGCCTGCACGTACATCTGTCCGCGCCCCACCAGGCGGCCATGCTCGTCGAGACCGGTGCTGCCCGATACTGCGACCCACTCACCCGCGCGCACTGCGCGCGAATAGCCGAAAACCGGTTCCCACGGTGCCGCGCTCGAGATGCGGACGATATCATCCATCGAAGCTGCCCTCCGACAAGGCCCTCCGCAGGGACGGCCGAGGTCCCGACCATGATTCGGTATCCGCGCAAACGGCCGCGGTTCCCGTGCGTGTTCGCCTACTCGGCGTCCGCACCTAGCGGTCGCGCGATGGCCACTGCTCCTCGATTTCGCGCGCCACCGACCGCATCGGCGATACGGTCGGCTGCGATGCAGGGGCCAGCCATCGTATCAGTTGCACCACTCGCGAGCTGAACGTGAGTTCCTGCGGACGGCCACGCATCATGTCGATGTCGTGTTCCACCACCTGCCGCTCATCCGGCCGCTGTTCCGCCGACCCGGACGTGCTCGCCGAAACACCAAAGCGCCGCCACTCCACCACAACCCATCCTCCCCTGTACAACTTCCCCCATCTCCAGCCGAAGCAGCCTCCGCCGCAATCATACATAGACCGGGGGTGATGCGCAAAAATTCGCTTCCGCTTCAGGCGCAGCCGTGCGAAGGCGGACCGCGCATCCTGCTGTAAAAGCACTTCACGCCGTCTGAAGCGGTATCTAGAGAAATACAAGCTTGCTCGGCACAGGAACCTCCGGAACCTCCGGAAGTCCGAAAAGCTCCCCCGCTCGGACGATCTTACGCCGAGTATGGACTCGCGCAGACCGCCGTTGTCTGCTGATAGAAGAGATCGTTGACTGGAGTTGCCGCTTTCCTCTCGCTCGTTCATCTTCTTCCGGAGACTGCGATGTCTTACTTCGATGTCCGCCGACATTACTCAAAATAGCTGCTCGGAACAGAAAACCGGGCGGGAAGCTTTGCGCGCTGGCCCACCGCGGATCTCGACAAACAGCCGTTCAGTCCGCAGATCGCCGCCAAGTCCTCGCGTCTGAAGCGCGCCGTCGTAAGTTGCAGCAGCTGTCCGTATTGCGCCGTCGGATGCAGCCAGTTGGTTTACTCGAACGCCGGGCAAGTCATCGATATCGAACGCAACCCGGACAGTCCGATCAACGAAAGCACGCTCTGCCCAAGGGCCCCAATACGTTCCAGTTGCTTTCCAACCCCCATCGTGTGACGACGGTGAAATACCGCGCTCCCACCCGGGTGGAGAGGTTCAGTCGCGATGAGATCGAGATGAGCAAATAGCGGTCTTGCTGGCGAAGGCCATAGCGGTTCGCATTCCATAGCGGTCGAACAGCAACACTTGAGCACTTGATTGCGGCGGACAGCCTTGTTTCCGCTTAAACCGGCATAAGACTATCGCAGGCGCCAGTGCGCGCGTTTCCAATCTCCGCGATGTGATTCGCTGAGTCGATTTTCCGTGGTGCAGTTGAATGTTGGGATGGAGAACGGCGTCAAACTATGACGCGGGTCCTTCAACTCCAGGGAGTTACACGTCAGCAGGAGTTACCAGCGCGAAAGGTTATTGATGCGCCGGTGCGCGAGGGGGCTCGCCAACCGACGTTGCCGACCCTGAATCTTTATCTGGGAGAGAGGGCGGAAATTGCAGCGAGCGGCAAAGGCTTTGCGGTCAGGATGGGGCGTTACCGCGATTGCGTTGCTGGCGATCGTTGCGCTGGGCGCCGGCCTTGAAGTTCTGGCAAATCGACGGCACGCCGATCGCTGGTTGCACGGCGCGGCCGATCCGTCGATGGCGGCAATAAGCGCACTGGTGGCAAAGGGCGATGTTGCGCAGGCCGCCAGCAGGATCAGCGCGATCTATCGCTTCGATCGGCCCGTGGGCCTCCTCGCCCTGCAGCGGTTTTCTCTGCTGGTGCTCGCCCGCGGGTTGCAGCAAAAGGATGTTTTCGAAAGATGCTACGCCGCGAGCGCGCTCGCCGGGGGCGGGAACGATCAAGGCCTGCAGATGCTCGTCAACATTTTTCAGCGCAACCCCGACCTCAGCGTCAAAATGGCGATTGCGGACGGTCTCGGCGCGGACGGCGATCGCAAGGCAGTTGCCATCCTTGCCCACCTGTACTACCACGGCGAGGTTCTCGATCGACGGTTCATCGTAAACGCCCTCTCGATGAGCAGCGACCCGAGCGCGGCCGCGGTGCTGAGTGACGCAGCGCGCCAGTCCGATCCGACTCTCCGAGCCGCGGCGCTGCAGGGTTTAGGGCACCTCGGCCACCGCAATGCCATTCCGCTATTGCGGCTTGCTCTCGCCAAGGGCCAGACCTCGGACAAGGTCAACGCCGCCCGATCGCTGCTGTTGATGGGCGACAGTTCGGGCATCGATTTGCTGCGCGACACGCTGGATGATCATTCCCAGGGCAACGCGCGCGCCAGCGCCGCGGTCGCGCTCGGCTACGCAGGCGATCGGTCGGTGGTCCCGATACTGCGTCGTGCGCTTGCTGACGAGAACATCGACGTGCGGCTGGGTGCGGCCGCGGCGCTGACCCACTATAAGGACTCCGGCGCGGTCGCCTACCTGCGTGGCGCCATTCACGACCAGGATCAGGTCACGCGCCGCCACGCCGCGCAATTGTTCAAGGACCTGGATTTCGCGATGGCGCGGCCGATTCTGATCGAAGCGCTGTCCTCGCCGGACCCTGAAATACAACTGGCTGCGGTCAAGGCATTCGGCACGGACGGAAGCGATCGCGACGTCGAGTTATTGGGCCGCTTGCTGCGCACTACCAATGATCCGATTACCCGCGCAGCCATCGCGTGGTCTTTAGGGCATATCGCGAGCCCCGACGGCATCGCGACGCTGCTGACCATGGTGACGGAGACCAGTCCGACGGTTCGTTACACCGCCGCTGACGGGCTCGATTACGCAGCCAGGCACTTGTTGAGCAAACGAGCAGCTCAGCAGCAGTTGATCCAGTCGGTAAAGTCGAACTTCAGATGATGGCAGGCAAAAAAATGTAGACCAGCACAAAAGGAGGCCACAATCATGGTACGCCTTTCAATGCCAGATGAAGCGCTTCGCTCGCGATCGTGGCACGGCATATTCGCGGCGCTGGCGATTGTGGCCGCGCTCGGCTTCAGCGCGGGCGCTGCGCGAGCGCAGGATATCAAGACCTATACCCGGGCGACGTTCGACAGCTGGCTGGCGAAATACAAGAACGCCAAGCCCGAGTTCAAGGTGGGCGATGTGCTCACGGCCAAGGACATGGACAAGATCCGGCCGTTTGTCTTTCCCGGCTACGCCTACTTTCTGAACTTTCCCCAATTCCGAATGAAGATAGGCGCGCCGGTCGATCACACTCCGCGCCAGGATTACATGGCGTGCACTGAGAAGTATCAGAGCCAGGTGCGCATGCTGCCCGACCATACGATGGCCAATTACGTCTGCGGGCAGCCGTTCCCGAATTCGCAGATAACCGTGAAGGATCCCAACGCGGGATGGAAGGCGGCATGGAATTTCGAGTATCGCTGGCAGAACTATGGTCTGCTGACGATCGCGCCTGCGACCTGGGACAGCTTCGGCGGCACGCATCAGATCCCGGTATGGCAGGATCCGCCAAGCGACTGGCTGGACTATTCCGGGGTCAAGAATCTCAAGTACGCTCCGCCCTCGCCGGAGGAGATGAAGATGATCTATGGCGGCGGCGGAACTTTCGAACGCACCATCAGCGCGTTTTACCGGCGTCTTTACTACACGCATCTTGCGATGCTGCCGGACCATACGCTGCCGGCGCCAGGTGCCAGGCAGATCGAGTTCAAGGAGTTCACCGGCTTTTACTCGCCATTCGACATTCGCGGCACCGCGTTCATCATCTACCGCTATTCGGATCCGCATCGCGAGGATGACGCCTGGGCGTATATCCCCACGCTGCGGCGCGTACGGCGCATCTCCGCCGAGGTCAAATCGGATTCCCTTCTGGGCACCGAACATACATTGGAAGACTTCTACAGCTTTTCCGGCCGCGAGCTCGAATGGCACTGGCGCTTTCTCGGATGGAAGGATCAGCTAGCGGTTCAGGACTCCGTCCATGACTACTCATATCTGTACGGGCCCAACGGATTCATACCCAACGACACCTGGACGCTGCGGCGTTTCGCGGTGATGGAGCGCACGCCGACCTTTGTGCGCCATCCCTACAGCAGCGTGGTCGAGGACTGGGATTCGCAGAACTACGATGCGTGGTTAATGGAGGCTTTCGATCACCGCAACCGGCTGTACAAGGTCTGGGAGTTCCAGAAGAAATGGAGCGAGACCTTTTCCAAGAACAATTGGCAGTATCCGATTAACGAGGGTACCGATACTACCGAGTTTCAGTCGGTGCAGGTGATGAATGTACAGGACGGCCGCGCAACCGTCTGGATCGTTCCTGGCGGATTTCCCAACGTCAAGGGAGCGGAGTCCGAGAGGCTTTTTGACATCAGCAATCTCGAACAGATTCATCGCTAGCGCGCACAAGTCCGCAAGCGCGTGCGATCCAGCAGCGCGGCGGGTGGACCGGCTCAGAGGTCGGTCCGCTCGGCCGCGAGCTTGCCCTCCTCGCGCAGGTTGAAGCGATCCCCATAGAGCGGTCGGCCGCCCGCAGTCGGTCCCGTTACTGCACGATCACCATCAGGCCGCCGGTTACGGTCGTGAGTTCGCCTTCGTAATGCGGGTCGCCATGATGGAGCATCGTGCCCGGCCCGCACACCCGGCCGGCGATGCAAAACGGTCAAAAGGCCGGACCCGCGCCAAGAATGTTCAACGCTCTCCCTTTGGCGATTCGAGCTGGCCTTCCGGCTGGAATTCCCTGACGCACTCCCATTGATCAAGAGCGCCGAATGACCTAAACCTCGTCGACGTCACAAAGACGAATAACAAGGTTTATGAATAGGCAAATCGAAATTGGAGAAGAAGATGAGGATACCTCAGCCCCGCGATCGCTGGATTGGCAAGGCTCTCGTAGTGGTCTTCGGTGGCATGTTGCTCGGGCTTCTGCTGGCTGAGGTTGGTCTGCGCCTGTTCGGGATAGGCGAGCAAGGACTGTATCAGTGGGATGCCGATCGCGGCTGGGGATTGCGTCCTGGGGCTTCGGAATGGCAAAGCAGGGAAGGAAATGCTTTCGTGCAGATCAACCGTGAGGGAATGCGCGATCGAGAACACTCCTACCGTAAACCCGCTGACTCTATACGTATCGCATTCATCGGTGATTCATTCACTGAAGCAGAGCAAGTCGCCCTCAAAGATGATTACGTTTCCGTTGTCGAGGATCGCATCAGGACCTGTCCACGACTGCGCGGTAAGAGCGTCGAAACGCTCAACTTTGGTTGTGATAGTTATGGGACAGCGCAGGAATTCATTACTTTGCAACGCTCGGTCTGGAAGTATTCGCCCGACATAGTCGTCTTGCTGTTCTTCGCCGGAAACGATCTGCGCAACAATTCGCTGGATCTGGAATGGCATATGTGCCAGCCGTTTTACCTGCTTGAGGGCGACGAGCTCGTGCTGAACGGACCATTTATAAAATCTCCGATATTCAGAGCGGAATGCGCCGTAAAGTTCGAGTCTCGGCGGTCGGCGGTACTCAACGTTGTGGGCGACAGCATCATTCGAATTCGGGCAGCTGCCAGAGGGAAAAAAGCATTATTTGCAGAGGTCGAATCAAACGCTGTAGCCGCCTCGAGACCGACGGCTCCGTCGCAGGCCGTGACCGCAACAGAGCCGGGACTCGCGGACGCGATTTATAAACCTCCACAGAATCAGGTATGGGAGGACGCCTGGAGGGTAACCGAGAAATTGATATTGGCGATAAATGCCGATGTCAGAGCGCATGGCGCCCGGTTTGTTCTGGTGACGGCGACGGTCGGATCGCAGGTTGCGCCCGATGCGGCCCGCCGCGCGCAGTACGCAAAGAGCCTGGGTGTGAAAGACCTTTTTTATGCCGATTCACGGCTTAAGGAATTCGGAACGCGTGCGGGAATCGACGTGTTGAATCTGGCTCCGGCGTTTCAGAATTATGCCGATGAGCATCACGCGTATCTTCATGGTTTCGCCAATACCAAATTGGGGACTGGGCACTGGAATGAGGCAGGCCATCGCCTGGCTGGAGAATTGATTGCCGGCCATCTGTGTAATCTACTTGATAGCTCTGGTCTTTGACTGAATTGTCACCCATGTTCTTCACAGGTCCCTGCGAATGGATGTGCCAGTCTGAGAGGCGATCGCGATTCGATTACAGCCCGCTTAAACATCAACGCGTGACCCTTCTTTTTCAAGGCTTCACAAGGCGCCGGCAAGCCGAGATACCGGGAGCGAGACGGGCGAAGAAGAAGGCAAGGAGCATTTGCGACCAGAGCGGACGGACAAGGATTGGTTGGCGGAGAGGGGGGGATTCGAACCCCCGGAGCCACAAGGGCTCACGTGATTTCGAGTCACGCCGGTTAAACCTGACTCCCGAACCTCTCCGCGTTTTAGCAGCATTTATGTTTGCTGCGCCGCGGTCAAGGTGAGCCGAAGCCGATGCGCGAGCTTCCGGCCGGCGCATATCTGCAGTAGCTTCGGTCCCGGGTGCGTGCGGTCTTTGGATGACGCGTGCCGCGAATGTCGAAGCTTTGATGGAGAGCTCTTTGTCGCGCGACGATCGGGAAGCCGGGGAGCGAAAACCGCGGCCGCTCAGCCTCGTCGCGTGGATGATCGCGGCCAAGATCTGCTGCATGTTCGGCTCGGCCGCGTTTGCCTCGACGCTGGTCGAGCTGTCGCGGGTCTGGCATCTCGACGCAACGCGTGCCGGTTGGATCAGCAGCGCCTACCTGCTCGGCTACGCGCTTGCCGTGCCGCTGCTGGTCGGACTGACCGACCGCGTCGACGCGCGCTCCGTCTATCTTGCCGGATGCGCGATTGGCGCGGTTGCCTTCGCCGGTTTCGCCCTGTTTGCCGACGGCGCCTGGAGCGCCTTTCTGTTCCAGGCGATGGCCGGCGTGTCGCTCGCGGGCGCCTACATGCCCGGCTTGCGGGTGCTCACGCAGCGCCTTCCGGCCCGGACCCGCATCCGCGCGGTGCCGTATTATACCGGCGCCTTCGGCGTCGGCACCGGCCTCTCGTTTCTTATCAGCGGATGGGCGGCAGCGCGGTACGGCTGGCAGGCCGCGTTCGTCGGCGGCGCGATCGGCTCGATCGGCGCGGCAATTCTCATGACGATTGCGACCTGGGCCGTCCCGGTCGAGCGCGACCTGGAGCTTGCTCCGCCCGGTCGACATCCGCTCGACTTCCGCCCCGTTTTGCGCAACCGCGGCGTGCTCGCGTACATCGTTGCCTACGGCGGTCACTGCTGGGAACTGTTCGCCTTTCGGGCCTGGCTGCCGACCTTCCTGCGCTTCGCCGGCGGGCATCCCAATGGCGCCGGCGCGGCCCTGGCCGTGCCGCGCTGGTCGATGCTGATCGTGCTCATCGGCGTGCCTTCCAGCATCGCCGGCGCGGAGTTGGCGCGGCATTGGCCGCGCGACCGAATGCTGCGCTCGTTCGAGGCCTCGAGCATCGCGCTGAGCGTGATCGGCGCGATGAGCGGCAACCTGTCGCTCGCCTGCGCGGTGCTGGCGATGTTCGCTTACAACGTCGCGATCACCGCCGATTCCGGGGCGCTCACGGCGGCCACGGTCGCGGCAGCGCCCGCGCACGAGCAAGGCGCCAGTCTTGCGGTTTACTCGATGGTCGGGTTCGGCGGGGGCGCCGCGGGGCCGTTGCTGGTGGGCCGCGCGCTTGACCTCGGTGGCGGGTTCAACCATCCGCAGGCCTGGTATCTGGGGTTCCCGGCAATGGCGGCGGGCTCCGCCCTGGCCGCGATCGCCCTCTCCGTGGTTCCGCCGCGAACCCCGGCGGTCGCGCGCAGGCCAGCCGGGAAGGCGGCCGCGTCTGAGCTTTGACCCTGCGCGCTTCGGAGAGTTCGTCGCGAGGAAATTGAGCGGTACGACGCGAGCGTGGCCGGCGCCGCGTCGCTTTGCTAGCTTCGGTCTCACGATCCACCTCGCAAACGAGGAGAACGCGCGATGGCCACCGCGATAAAGATGGCGCCCAACTGGCGCGAGCAACTCGGCGACAAGCTGGTCACACCCGAGGAGGCGGTCGCACACATCAAGTCAGGCGATCGCATCACCGCTTCGATCGCGCACATGACGCCCTTCACGCTGTTGCATGCTTTGGCGGGGCGCCTGATGGAACTCGAGCGGGTGGTAGTCAACTACAGCGCGGCGCTGTTCGCCTTCGACCTGCCCGGTATCGGCGAGCGCTTCCGGCTCGAATCGTTCTATCTGTCGCCGATCGATCGCGCCCTCTTCCACGACGGCAAGGGCGAATTCATCCCGGTCAGCTACTACCGCGCCGGACATCTGCCGCCGGGCCTCGAGGATTTCAACGTTTACCTGATGACGGTGTCGCCGCCGGATGCGAACGGCGAGGTCAATTTCGGCGATTTCCAGATCATGTCAAAGCTGTGCGCGCGCAACGCGGGCCTGGTGATCGCGGAGATCGATCCGCATTCGATCCGGATCGGCGGCGACAACTCGATGCATATTTCGGAAATCGACTACTTTGTCGAACGCACGGTCGGCATGCCGCAGATGGCGATGCCGCCGGTTTCGGAAGAGGAACGCCGCACGACCGACACCATCTGCTCGCTGGTCGCAAAGGAACTGGTGCCCGACCGCGCCACGCTCCAGGTCGGAGTCGGCTCAACTTCGGGCGCGATGATGGCTTATCTGCGCGGCCATCGCGAGCTTGGCATGCAGACCGAGATTATCCCGGTCGGCACCACCGACCTGGTGCGCGAGGGCGTGCTGACCGGCAAGCACAAGAAGATTTTTCCCGGCCTGGTGGTGGGCAGCGGTTTCGCCACCGGCACGCCGCGCGCGCAGCTCGAATACGCCGACGGCAATCCGGTCTTTCAATTGTATGACTTCAACTTCACCGACGACGTGCGCACCATCGCGCGCGAGGAAGGCCTCATCTCGATCAACAACGCGCTGTGCGTCGATCTGACGGGCCAGGTCGGCTCCGAGTCGGTGGGGCATCAGATGTACACCGGCACCGGCGGGCAGATCGCGTTCGGTGTCGGCGCCTCGCTCGCCGGCGGCAAATCGATCATCGTGCTGCCCGCGAGCGCTCTGGCGGCCGGGCAACGCGTGTCACGCATCACGCCGAGTCTCCCGCCGGCGAGCGTGTTCACGCTGCCGCGCGCCTTCGTGCACTACGTGGTCACCGAGTATGGAGTGGCCAGGCTGATGGGTAAGTCGCTGCGCGAGCGAGCGCGCGAACTGGTCGCCGTCTCGCATCCGGACTTCCGCAACGAGCTCGCGGCGGAGGCGCGCCGGATGTACGGATGATGCACGGTTGAGTCCGCGCCGGCCCGTTCAGCCCGGACGCGGCGTGTAGATTCCTTCGAATCCCGGCGGACGCCATCCCGCGTTCGCGCACGGCACGCAGACGTCGAACTGCTTGTACTGCTCCTGCTCGCGGCCGAGCAGGCTGACCATGCTCTCGGTCGAGACGGTTTTGCCGCACGCGACGCAGGTCGCCGCCAGGGCCTTGTTCTCTTTGGCTTTCTCGCTGGGCATTTCGGTTTGAGTCAACGGCCGCACTCCGGATCCGGCCGCGCAAATTTCATACTCAATTCGCCAGGCGCTGCGCAACAATGCACGCCGGCAAGCCAGGTCAATGGCCCGCCGAGCCGATCGCGATCCCGATGAGCAGGGCGACGCCGACCACCAGCGCCAGCGCAAGCAACGCGCCGATGCTGTGCGCGCGCTGCTGCTGCTCGGGCGTGATCGGGTTTTCGACGTGCGCCGAATGGATGCCGGTCCGGTAGCCGGTGTGCGACGTGTAATAGATTCCGGTGCCTGGGATGCCGACGGTGCGGCGTATCCCGGTCGGCCCCATCGTCATGTGCGCGCCGCGAACGCCGACCGTAAGACTCGGGCCTGACTTGGAAAGATTGATCGAGAGGCCGGGGAAGATGCGCAGCCGCCGATAGAAACGGAAGTTACCCATCGCCGGAAGATCACGATCCGAGATGCGGCTGAGCGCGAACGCCGTCGGCCGACTTGCGCGCGCGCCCGGCATGCGTCGCATCGCGCCCCGCCAATCGGGAGCCGCCCAGTGGAGCACCAGGACTTCGATCGAATGCTTCGACGCCGCTCCCGCCGCTGCACGCGCCGTGGTCCGTGACGACCTCGACATTGCGCGTGTCTGCTCCCCGCGTTTCGAGCAGCGGCGCGCTCGGTTTGCCCGCGGAGAGCGACTGCAGGCGCGCGTCGCTGACGTTGCGCATCAGGATGAGCGGCGCCCGGCCCGCGGAGCCGCGGGCGGCGAAGCCGAAGACCCGCAGATCGCGCACGTCGTCAAACAGCGCGGCCGGCCGCATATCCGCGCGTTCCCAGCGGTTGCGCCAATTGCTTACCGTCAGGCCGTCAACGTGTCGGGCATAGAGCGCGTACGCCGGGAGCGGACCGAACATCTCGCCCTGCGGATACGCCTGCGGCAATTCGGGGACCGCGAGGTCGTCGAAGCGGTCGCCGCCGATTTCCTCCACGTCAACGTCGGCGACCGTAACGCGGCGAATCGGATAGCCGGGAAGTCCGTCGAACGAGCATGGCCGCGCCGCATCCAACGCGATGATATTGCTGAAGCTGATGTCGCCGATCGATCCGGGAATGCGCACCCGCATCCCGCGCCCGCGGTTGCCGAGCCGCATGAAAATCGGGGTCCGTGCACCGCGGATCACGATATTGGAAACCTCGATGCCGCTGATCTCTCCGCCGTCAACCGACTCGATTGCGACGCCGGTGATCGGCGCGCGCCCCAACGCGCGCCGCGCCACGACGCTGTTGCTGAAGGCGATGCTGCGGAAATCGCCCTCGCTCTCGGTGCCGAGCTTGAACCCGCTGTTCGAGGTGCGCAGGATGCAGTTGGTGACCACCAGGTCCTCGGTGGCGAGACGGCGCCCGAGCGCGAGGCTCGCTTTGGCGCAGATCGCGTCGTCCCGCGTGTCGATATAGCAGTTGGCGATGCGCACGAAGCGCGAGTTGTCCGGATCGATCCCGTCGGCGTAGCCGTTGAGGATTGTCAGGTCCTCCAGGTCGGCGTCCTCGGTACCGATGAGGCTTATATTGTAGTTGGGGGCGTTGCGCAGCGTGATGCCGCGGATGGTGACATGCCGACAGTCCTTGAGCGAGATCAGCTTGGGCCCGCCGCGACGGTTTCGATTGCCGTCGATCGTGCCGGCGCCCTCGATACTCACGTTGCTCACGCGATCGCCGGCGATCACCGCGTAATGACCAAACGAGGTGTCGGGATCGTCGATCGTTGTTGCAAGCGACTGGCGCGAAGCCGCCGCGCGCGCGGCAAGCGGCCGGCGCATCTGCGGCAGCACGATCCAGGTTGGCCGCGCGGTGCTGTAGCTTCCGCCGGCCAGCCGTTCGTATGGGTCGAAATCGACGTCGTCGCGGCTCGCGACCAGGGTTGCTCCGGCCTCGAGCAGCAACGAAACGTTGCTTCTGAGATGGAGCGTACCGGTCAAGTAGCGGCCGGGCGGAAAGATTACCGTTCCGCCCGAACGGCTCGCGGCGGCTTCAATCGCCGCCTGGAGCGCGGCCGTGTCTTTGCTGAGGCCGTCGCCGCGCGCGCCATAACTCCTCACGTCATAGCGCGACGCATGACTTCGATTTAAAGCTTGGCAGCGCAAAGAGACCGCGGCCGCTGCCGCAATCGCGATCACAAGCGCGGCTCCCAGCGCCTTCGCTACAATGTTTGTCTTAAGAGCCGTGCCGCTGATGCCGTTCATTGGCATGAACGCCCATAAACCGACTCATATCAGATCCGAGTGCAAAAATAAAAAAACCGTGCGCGCGCCCGCTGCGACTGTGCCGATTTGCGCAAGCCCGCGCCGGCATCGCGGAGATGTGCGGCGAAGGCGCCCGACGCCTCCCGGGCGTGGCCGCCTGGGGAGCCTTATGGATTCGCTTGTGATCCCGGGGCTGCTATTTCCGCTGCTTTTACCGCTGCTCTGCTGCGCCGGCTGCGGCACGATCCCCGATGCGCTGGTGCTGGTGCGCTCGCCCAGGTTTTACGGCGAGCCGCTGCGGGTCACGGGCGCGCAAGGGCCGTTGTCCACGGCGCAGGGCGAGGCGATCGTCGCGCAGCTCAGTCGCCAGAGCGGCAGTCCTGACGTTCTCGCCCGTCATCTGGCGTTTGAACAGGCGATCAGCGGCGCGCCCCTGATTCTCGGCAATCGGGTGACGCTGCTTGAAAACGGCGCGCAAACTTACCCGGCGATGCTCAGCGCGATTCGCGCGGCGCGCGAAAGCATCAACCTGGAAACCTACATTTTCTCCGATGACGCGCTGGGCCGCGTCTTTGCCGGCGCGTTGATCGCGCGCCGCCGCGCCGGCGTGCGGGTCAACATCATCTACGACGGCTTCGGCTCGCACGCCACGCCCGAGGTTTTTTTTGACACGATGCGTGCGGCAGGCATCCGCGTACTCGAATTCAATCCGATCGCGCCCTGGCGAGGACATACCGTCTGGGCTCCCGACCATCGCGACCATCGCAAGCTGCTGATCGTGGACGGAAAGATCGTCTTCACCGGGGGTATGAACATCTCAGGCAGTTATCTCGGAGGATCGGGCTCGCTGCGAGAACGGCGCTCCGATCCGAAGTTCACCTCGCGCGATACCGATGTCGAAGTCGAAGGACCTGCCGTGTCCGCGTTCCAGCGGCTCTTCTTCACCACCTGGCGAACCGAGCACGGAGCGCCGCTCAATGCCGCCGACTATTTCCCGGTGCTGCTCGACCGCGGACACGATATCGTTCGCGTTCTGGGAAGCGTGCCGGAGCAGTTCACCGTCATCTACCTGACTCTGGTCTCGGCGGTGAATAACGCCGAGAGCAACATCTATATAACCGACGCCTACTTTGCGCCCGACGCGCAGATGCTCGAGGCGCTCGAGGGCGCCGCGCGCCGCGGCGTGGACGTGCGTCTGCTGGTCCCGGGAAAAACCAACGAGCCCTTCATCGGTCCGGCCACGCGCTCGCATTATTCCGAGCTGCTCAGGGCCGGAGTCAAAATCTACCAGTGGCGCGGCAGAATGCTGCACGCCAAGACCGCCACTATCGATGGCGTCTGGTCCACCGTCGGATCGTCCAACCTCGACTGGTGGAGCATCGCGCGCAACAACGAAGTCAATCTCGTGATCCTGAACACCGAGTTCGCGGCCCGGATGAGCCTGATGTTCTTCAATGACCTGGAGGATTCCGACCGCATCGATCTGCAGCATTGGGAAAAGCGTTCATTGGCGGAACGGATCGACGAGACCTTCGCCGGCTACCTGCAGCGCATGCTGTGACGCGCGACCTCGCGTGGGCCGTCAGCGGCGCGCGCGGAAGAACGCACGCAGCAACTCGCCGCACTCGCTCTCGCTCACGCCGCCATACACGGCGATGCGATGGTTGAGGCGGCCGTCGCGCCCGATATCGTAGACTGAGCCGAGCGCGCCGGCCTTCTCGTCGCGGGCGCCGAAATAAAGCTCGGCGATGCGCGCGTGAATCATCGCACCCACGCACATCACGCACGGTTCCAGCGTCACGAACATCGCCGCGCCCTCGAGCCTATAAGCGCCGAGCGCAGTCGCCGCCCGGCGCAGCGCGAGTATCTCCGCGTGGGCCGTCGGGTCGTTCAACCCGATCGGTTCGTTGTGCGCGGCGCCAAAAATTGCGGGCTCGATCAGTGAATCGCCGCCGGGCGCGACAACGATCGCGCCCACCGGGACCTCGCCCGCGGCGGCGCCGCGCCGCGCTTGGGCGATCGCCCGGGCCATCAACGCTGTTTGTCGCGCCCGCTCAATCATGGGTCAAGGGCCGCTTAAGCAGCCTGCCGACAATGCTACATTGAGAGAGGACGAGCCCCAACTCGATTTCCAGCGGCACACAAAAAATGAACGATGAAACGACGGAAATCCGCGAAATCCTACCGCAGGAACTGGCCGAGCGCCTGAGGCGCGGCGAGCGGCCGGTGATCCTTGACGTGCGCGAACCGGAGGAAATCGAGATCGCCCGGTTTCCCGGCGCCACGCCGATTCCGATGGGAGAGATCCCCTCGCGTATCGCCGAGCTCGAGCCGGACGCGGAGACCGTGGTGCTGTGCCATCATGGTATCCGTAGCGCGCAGGTCGCGATGTACCTGGCGCGGCTTGGTTTCGGGCGCGTTGCAAACCTGCGCGGCGGAATCGATCTCTGGTCGGCAACCGTCGATCCAACGGTGCCGCGCTATTAGATTGAGCCCGCTGAGTCGTGCGGCGTTAAAACCGGAGGCAAGCGTATGAGCTATCTTGCGGCGGCAATCCAGATGGCGGCGGGCAGCGACAGGACGGCCAACCTCGCGCGCGCCGAACGCCTGATCCGGCTCGCCGCCGCGCGCGGTGCGAGCCTGGTCGCCCTCCCCGAGACCTTCAATTGGCGCGGCAAACGCCCGGCCGAGGCGGAGGCCGCCGAGCCGCTCGAGGGCGAGTCGCTCGCGGCGATGGCACGGCTCGCGCGTGAGCTCGGCGTGCTCATCGTTGCCGGGTCGATAACCGAGCACGCGCCGGGCGAGGCCAAGCGCTACAACACCTCCGTGCTGATCGGTGCGGACGGCGCTCAAATCGCCGTGTACCGCAAGATCCACCTGTTCGATATCGACCTGCCCGGTCGCGTGACGGTCAAAGAATCCGAGGTCAAGCTGGCCGGTGGCGAGACGGTCGCGGCGCGCACGCCGCTGGGGACGATCGGGCTCAGCGTCTGCTACGATCTGCGCTTTCCCGAACTGTATCGGCGTCTGACATTCGCCGGAGCCCAGATCCTGACCGTTCCAAGCTGCTTCACCTTCCCCACTGGCGAGGCGCACTGGGAAGCCCTGCTGCGCGCCCGTGCGATCGAGAACCAGGCATACGTGATCGCGCCGGCGCAGTTCGGCGCCAACGTTCACGGCTTCTCGGATTACGGCAATACGATGATCGTCGATCCGTGGGGACGCGCAATCGGGCGCGCGTCGGACGAAGAAGGAGTGGTTCTAGCGCCGATCGATCTCGACTATCTGGCCCGCGTGCGGCGCGAGCTGCCGGCGCTGGAGCATGCGCGCCTGCGCGCGGGCCTCGGCTGAGCGGGCCGCGCGAGAGATTAGCGATAGTCGACAGCGCGCGGGCGCGCTTGACGATGCGGCTGACTCGCGCATAAATCAGGCACTACCTGCGCGATTGCGCGCTGCACCGGGGAAAACGTCGCATGGCAGATGGACCGTTGGCTGGCTTTCGTATCCTTGACCTGACCCAGGTGGTCTCGGGGCCGTTTTGCTCGATGCTGCTCGGCGATCTTGGCGCCGACGTGATCAAGATCGAGCCGCCGGAGGGCGACACCACGCGGCGGATCGGCCGGCCGCGCAAGAACGGCGTCACCGCCTCGTTCCTGAACTTCAATCGCAACAAGCGCAGCGTCGTGATCGATATCAAGAAGGAACAGGGCCGCGACCTGGTGCGGATGCTCGCGGTCCGCGCCGACGCGCTGGTCGAAAACAACCGCCCCGGCGTCGCCGACCGCCTCGGTATCGGCTACGCCGATATCCGCCGGCTCAATCCCAAGATCGTCTATTGCTCGATTTGCGGCTTCGGGCCCAAGGGCCACTACGCCAACGCGCCCGCCTACGATCCGGTCATCCAGTGCTTCTCGAGCATGGCTGCGGTCCAGGGCCGGCGCGGCGGACAGCCGACCGTGGTCAAGATGGCGCTGGCGGACAAGATCAGCGGCATGACCGCCGCGCTCAGCATCGTGAGCGCGCTGCACGCGGCGCGCAATCGCGGCGTCGGCCAGAATATCCGCGTGCCGATGGTCGAGGCCATGATGGCCTTCACCTGCAACGACACGATGGTCGGTTACACCTTCGTGCCCGAGGACGAATACAAGGACCAGGCGCCGAAGAGCCAGAGTCTCGATCCGTTCCCGACCAAAGACGGATGGATATCGATCGCGCCCTTCACCGACGAGCAGTTCGAACGCCTGTGCATCGGCGTCGGCCACCATGAATGGTGGACGGCGGTCGCCGACCGCACGGAGCGTATCCGCGGCATCCTGCGAGGGCTCGCCAAAACCCTTCCCGAGCGCGCCACCGCCGAGTGGCTGGAGGTGCTCGAACAGGCCGACGTGCCGGTGGGCCGCGTCAATGACTACGAAACCCTGTTCACCGACGAGGAGATTGTCGCCAACGAAAGTTTCACTCTGTACGAGCATCCCGACGCCGGCACCGTGCGCACGGTGAATCCCGGCGCGCGCTTCACCGAAACACCGGCTCGCATGTGGCGCACTCCGCCGCGCCTGGGCGAAAACACCGAAGAGGTACTGCGCGAACTTGGCGTCGAACGCTCCACGATCGAGGAGCTGCGCGCGGCTAAGGTGATCAACAGCTAGAAGCTAGGAGAACAGCTCGGGCACGTGCTGGCTGAGGTAGACCAGCGCCTGATAGAAGTAGTGCGTTCCCGAGACCACCATCAGCGACGCCGTCAGGTAGAGCAGTGCGTACCATGCGCGCGGCTCGAGGCCGAAATGCCCGGTCAGCGTGCCTATCACGCAGGCGATGAGCAGCACTGTGGTCAGCTTGCCGAAGATGCTCGGACGTACCGGGAAACGCTCGCCCGCGGCGAACGAGATCATCAGGTATCCCAGCACCAGCACGATATCGCGGATCGCGGCGACGATCAGCAGCCATACCGGCAGCGCGTGCTCGAAGGTCAGCACCACCAGCGCGCTCAGCAGCATCAGCTTGTCGGCGAACGGATCGAGGATCGCGCCCAGCTCGGTGCGGATGTCGAACCAGCGCGCGACTGTGCCGTCCAGCGCGTCGGTTAGCGCGGCCAGGATGAATACATAGAGCGCCTCGGTGAAGCGATCCTTGCTCAGCAGGACCAAAAAGATCGGCACCATCCCGATGCGGCAAAGCGAGATGATGTTCGGGATCTTGAGCAGCTGGCCGAGCCGCACGCGCCCGACCGCGGGCGGCAGGATGCTGCTGGGCCTGGGCGAAGGATTGGTAATGTGCGCACCCATCGGTCAGGTTTGCTCAAGTTCAGGCTATCGCTGCCTTGCGCAGGCGGCCGGCGACCGGCGCACTCACGCGCGCGCGCAGCGCGACGGTGCCGTTGCGATATTCCTCGTCTAGCACTTCTCCATCGCGTCGCGCCATTGCCACCAAATCGCCCCGCGCCGCCGGCAGCATCACACTGACTTCCTCGCGCCAGGCGCTGAACCGCCGCGCCACCTCGCGGAGCAGTTCGTCGAGCCCGCGGCCGCGGAGGGCCGAGATCGCAACCGTATCGCACGCTGCAGCCGGACGTAAGCCGCCGGCGGGCGCCAGATCGATCTTGTTCATCACGATGATTCGCGATGTTGCGCCGGCGCCGATCTCTTCGAGCACGCGGTCCACGATTTCCATCCGCTCAGCGGCGAGCGGCGCACTCGCATCGACCACGTGTAACAGCAGGTCGGCCGTGCGCACCTCTTCGAGCGTGGCCTTGAACGCCTGCACCAGGAGATGCGGCAGACGATGGATGAATCCGACCGTGTCCGCAAGCATCACGGTCAGCTTACCCGGCAGCCGCAGGCGTCGGATGGTCGGATCGAGGGTCGAGAACGGGCGATCGGCAGTCTCGACCTCGGCCTCGGTCAGCGCATTCATCAGCGTGGATTTGCCGGAATTGGTGTAACCGACCAGGGCGACCGTCGGATAGGGGACTTCCAGCCGGCGCCGGCGCTGAATCGTGCGGGTGCGCTCGACCTCGCCCAGGCGCTGGCGCAGCCGCGTGAGACGCTCGCGCACGCGTCGGCGATCGACCTCGAGCTGAGTTTCACCGGGTCCGCGGATGCCGATTCGACCGCCCGCGGAGCCGCCGCCGCCGGCCTGCCGCGACAGATGGGCCCATTGACGGGTGAGCCGCGGTTGCAGGTAACTGAGCTGCGCTATCTCGACCTGCAGTTTGCCCTCCAGCGTTCGCGCTCGTTGGGCGAAAATGTCGAGGATAAGCTGGCTGCGGTCGATGACACGCAGCTCGAGCTCCTTTTCCAGGTTGCGCGCCTGGGCCGGACTCAGCGCGTCGTCGAAGATCGCCAGCGTCGCGCCGCGCTCATGCGCGATCGTGCGCACCTCCTGGACCTTGCCGCGGCCAACGAAGGTGCGCGGGTCGGGATGCTTGAGCTTTTGGCTGACGCTGGCGGCGACCCGCGCGCCGGCGCTGGCTGCGAGCGCGTCGAGCTCGCCGAGGGAATCTTCGCTCGCGATCGCGCCGTTTTGACCGGCCAGCTCGATGCCGACCAGCACCGCGCGTTCGGCGTCCTCGATTTTGGAAGCGACAGGAAAGCTCAGGGTTTAACCTCTTTAAACCGGCAGTTTTCCAATGATTAGCCGAAATCTCCCGCTGCGCACGATTCTAGCAAAAACCCGGCTGTAACACAGGAAGCATCAAGAGCGGCCGCGGCGGCATCGTTTCCCCGACCGGAACTCCACAGCGCGGCAGCGGCTGCGGGCCAGAAGAACTCGCATGAATGAGCTCCAAGCCGCATGCTCGCCGACGAGGGCCGTGCCGCTCGTCATGAAGAATCGCAAAGAGCGTTGCGGATGCGTGAGCAGTTAGTTCAGCCGGCGCGGCCACGAAGCGCGATCGTGATACACCACAACTGCTTGCTGTCCTAATTTAGCGCGACTGCGCGCACGCAGTTCATCGATGAAATCTCATCCGAAATCACGGGCCAAGAGTTCATGATTCCTGGACGGAAGCAAGGGAGCACCGATCACCTACGTCGCCTCGCAGCTCGGTCACGCCAGTCCGAACACGACGCTACGCTGGTACGCGCATTGGCTCCCAACTGACGCTGCGCGGTACGTCGACTTCCTCGACACGGATTCGAAGCCTGATCTCCAGCTGAAGCGGAACGGCATCGCTTCATCGCAACAACGCCTTCTCGCACTGAGACAGCAACGTGCGCAAGCGCTCGCGGTCAAAGCCGACCACGATTTCGCCGTTTGCGATCGTGAGCGGGCGCTTTATCAGGTTCGGTTCCTTGGCCATCAGTGACAGCGTCTCGCCCGCGGTAAGCTTTTGCCCCGCAAGGCCCATAGCCTTGAACGCGGAGCTCTTGGGATTGAGAAACTCGCGCGGGTCGCGGCCGGCAAAGAGGGACTTCAGCTCGCCGACGCTCAGCGGCGCCCGAGCGTAGTCGCGCTCGTCGAGTGTGACCTTGAGTTCGTCACGCAAGAAACCTCTTGCGTTGCGACATGTCGTTCAGCTCGATTTCCAGAGAAACTGGGCCTTCTTCATAATCTATTTCTCGCTATAACCGCGCAAATTGACTCAGAGGGTGTGTCGCGTGCCGAGCTTCGGCCAGTGCTCTCGAGCGCAAGACCGCTGCGCGCCACGCAACCCGTTATGTTCGAGCGCGCCGCGCTACTCGATACTCGTACCGGGGAGCGGCGCTACCGGCACCCCGCCGGAGCCTTTGGCCGTCGTGTTGCCGGAAATCGCGCTGCTCGGGCTGACCGGCCCCGTGCCTCGGTCGGCCGGTTGCGCGATCGACGATCCGCTCATTGCCGTATCACTCGCTATCGGCGCGCTGTTCACCCTGCTGCTTCCCGCCTCGATGGACGCGGTCTTGGCCGGCATGGTGGCGGCAGGTACTGAGGATGCCGCATTCGGACTGGCCGGCGCGGCCGTCGCGTTGGCGGGCACGGTCAGTGTCGGTCCGCTGAAATGAATCGGCTTCTGCCCGGACACCATGTCCGGCGTGAGCACGTAATCGCCGCCGAGCGAACTGCGCCAGATCGTGTTGGCAGTCTGCGTGTTACCTCCGGTGAGTAGATAACTCGCGCCGCCGGTGATCCCGCCGAGAATGCCATAAACCAGCTTGGCCGGGACGTAGAGCACGTTGCCGGCCACGGTTCCCGCACCGATTCCGACGCCTTTCCAGTTCACATCGCCGTCGGGCGGCTGTGGCACCTGGGCCTGGCCGTTCTGCGCATTGCCGATCACAAGACCACTGGTCTGCGCGTTCTGCGCCGTTGCCGGCGGAGCAATCATCAGCAAAGCCGCCAGCGTCAACAAACACGTCATCTTCTCCATCGCCATCCTCCTCCACCAAGACTGAACGAGAAAAACTATTCGGTCCTTACCACCACCTCAGCAGGCAAAAGACTCATTAAATGTTCGAATGCGAGTTCGAGGTAATCGCGATCCTTGGACTCCAGCGTCAGTTTCACACGATAGTTTGAATCGCCGATCTTCGGATAGGAGCCGAGCAGAAGCTCCGGATAGCGGGCGAGACATTGGTTGAGATGTTCCGCGATCGCGCCCTCGCCGGCCGACGTATAGATGACGCGCAAGTAGTAAGGGTCGGTCGCGAACCGGCCCAGAAGCGCATCCAGTTTGGCTTCGAAGATCTGCGGAATGCCGGGGAGCACATAGACGTTTTCGACCTGGACGGTCGGAAAGCGCAGGTCGCCAGCCGAATTCAATACCGCGCCCTTGGGCACCGCCGCCATCTTGAGCGCCGCCGGCGTTAGGCGATCGGCAAAGTGTGTGCGGATGAGACGCTCGAGTTCCGGATGCATGACCAGCTCGCGTCCGAACGCACGCGCCACGCCGTCGAGCGTGACATCGTCGTGCGTCGGACCGACGCCACCCGAGGTAAGCACGATATCGAAGCGGCGCGCGCAATGACTGACTTCCTCGGCGATCAGCGCGATGTCGTCGGGTATCACCGCGACACGCTCGAGTGCGACGCCAATTGCGCGCAGCTTGCGGGCTGCGAAGTAAGAATTGGAGTCCTGCGTCTTTCCGGATAGGACTTCATTCCCCACCACCACCATGGCGCACGTTCGCTGACTCATCGCGCTGCCTGCGGGCGCCACCTGCTCCCCTTTGGTCATCGTATTATCACGTCCAAGGGGTATCGGAGCAACTAGGGGGCCGCCGCGCGAGCTGCATTTAATGTTCCCCGATCGCGCTTCCGGTCCCGCTGAACGCACTTAAGCTCGCTCGCGCGATGCCTGCGGTATGCCCTCTGCGCACAGGCGGGCTCGCACACACGTCGGAAGAAAAGTGCGTACGGTCGGCCAGACCCACGGGCCAGCATGTCGGAATCAGCGGGCGATGAGATTTGTCTGTTTCTGCCTGCCGTAACACAGATGAAAATATCTTCCTGCCGAGACAGACATCCTTTCTCCTTTGGGCAGTTCATTCATCGGGCCAGGACAAAGTTTTCGGGACTTAGACGACCAATCGGACGCTTTGGATCGTTCCCATCGCGCCGGAGCGGATGGCACTCTTGATGCAAGCCATCAGTCCGCAGCATTGCAATTCCCCGCCAAGGCATCTGCTTTGAACTCGTTTCTGCACCGTCTCGGGTTCACTTCGCAAGGCGAAGAGATCTGCAGGCGAGGCAACGGGACGCGAATCGGGCGGCGCCGCCGTAAGACGGGCGCAGTGTTTGCGCCAACCGCGGCCGCGATCCTCGGGCTCATGTTGATCGCTTTACCGTGCTTCGGTCTGACCATCGGCGATCTGAGTCTTTCCCGGAGATACTTCGTCCGGCAAATCGAGGTGGCTGGCGAACATTCGGTGCCGGAAAGCGATGTACTCTCGGTGATGAATACCAGGGAGCGGCCGGCCTATCAATTTTGGAAGCCGCGCCCTGAATTCGATCCGCGGACCTTCACTGACGATCTGCATCATATCAAGCGCTTATATGAGGCGCGTGGCTATTACCGCGCTCGCATCGATTACAACCTTGAACTCGACAAAGACGCGGTAACGGTTCACCTCAGGATCGACGAAGGTAAGCCGGTCCGGGTTGCTGAACTAAGCACCGTTTACGAGAGCCGGCCTTCCGCGCAGGATCTCGATCCGTCTTTTGCGCTTCCCCTCAAAACCGGAGATCGCTTCGACCAGGAAGAGTACGAGGCCGGCGAGCGCAACCTTAGCCGCCTCTACACCACACATGCATACGCTCGAGCGCGGGTGCGCCGGCACGCGACCGTCGACGTTCAATCGCTTGCCGCCAGAGTACGCTACGAAGTCGATCCCGGCGCTCGCTTCGTCTTCGGCCATTCCCGGATCGTGGGAACTCGAAGGGTGGATCCGGGTCTCATCAGACGAGCGCTGACCTACAGGCGCGGAGAGCCGTTCAACTCGCAGAAACTGGCGGAATCGCGCGAAGCGCTGGTCGGCCTCAACCTCTTCAGTTCCGTAAACGTCGAGCCGCAGGCGAGCTCGAGCGAATCCAAAGCGGTGCCGATTTTAATCACGGTCATTGAAGGACCCAAACATGCGCTCAACGGAGGCATCGGCTACAACACGCAGACGCAATTCAATGCGACGATCGGATGGACTGACTATAACTTTGCAGGCGGCGGAAGGCAGTTTTCACTCACCGGAACGTACTCGGACGTGGCCAACGTGTTCGATGCGAAACTGTTGCAGCCTTATTTTCTTTCTTCCCGCTCCAGTCTTACGCTCGAGGCCTCCCAGCAGCAGCAGATTTATCAGACCTACACCGGAAACATCACGGGCTTTGATCCGCATCTCGACTACAGACCCGCCCGCAATTTGACGCTCTCGCTCGGATGGCGTCTGGAATACCTGAAGTTCAACGACGTCAACGCCTCCACGATCGCGGCCATTGGCGGCTTTCGCCGCGCCGGCATCCTGTCGGGCCCGATGGCCGGTCTGAGCTTCGACGACACCGACAATCATTTCAATCCCAGGCGGGGCGAAGCCTTCTGGCTATTTGCCAACGTGTCGGACCGGACCTTCGGAGCGGACTATAGCTATTGGCACCTTCTCGCCGAGGCCCGGAAGTATCAATTGCTTGGTTGGCGGACCGTTCTCGCCACCAGATTGAAGGTAGGCCTGTCGGACAAGTTGGACAGCATCGCTGACGTGCCGCTTTCGGAGCGCTTCTACTCGGGCGGCGAGGGCAGCGTTCGCGGATACGGCCTGAGGCGTATTGGCCCGCTGAGCGCCAGTAACGACCCGCTCGGCGGCCTGAGCTTGATCGAGGGCTCAATCGAATTGCGCCGTCCGCTGTTCTGGAAACTCAACGGCGTGATCTTCTTCGATTGCGGGCAGGTATCAACGAAGGCGTACGATCTGCGTGTTGACGCGCTCCAGTGCGGTTACGGCCCTGCTCTGGGAATGGATACGCCGGTCGGCCCGGTCACGGTTTATGTCGGGTTTCCGACCCAGCGGCCGAGAGGAGACAGCGCGTGGCAATTCTATTTCAGTATCGGTCAATACTTTTGACGTGATCGTGTGAAGCGGCTGACCGTATACATTCGGCGTGCGGTGATGGTGCTCGCCTTCATCGTCATTGGCGTCCTTTTCGCTGCCGAGATTTACATTCGCACACCGGCGTTCGCCACCTTACTGAGGCTACACATCCAGCCCATGCTGGCGAGCACTTTTCGCGGCGACTTCACGCTCGGACGAGTGGACACCTCCGTCCCGGGCACGCTGGCAGTTTACGATTTGAGAATCGGTATAGCGGGCGGCGAAATCGTCCGGATTCCCGCGTTACGCATCAAATATTCACTCATTCCGCTTCTCTGGCATCAGGTTCGGATCAAAGCCATTCTTGATCGACCGCAAATCGATCTGCGGCGCGACAGCAACGGGGAGTGGAACCTCGCGCGAGCGCTGGCGCCGAAAACTGCAGGTTCCGCAGGCTCGGCATTCGCCATTCATCTCGCCAGGCTTGAGGTTCGCGATGGCGCATTGGCGCTGTCGCCTTCTCCGAACGACCGCCGGCGCTACCGGCTTGAAAATGTAAACATCGTCTCTTGGCTCACCATCGATCCAGACGGTCTGGAGGCTGCTGTTTCTGAATTGGACGCGAAGCTGCGAGCCGACGCGATGCCGCCGGCGGTTATTCGGGGCGCTTTGTCCTACCGGGATACCAACCGCCGCGCACTGCTCGAAATCGGAGCTCTCAGTGTCGAAGCCGACAACTCGCAACTCACGCTCAGGGGCGTGGTTAACATCTCGCCGAATTTGTCAATCGACTCGACGGTTTCGATCGGTCGGCTTGCTGCCGCCGATCTCGAGCAGATCGTTCACGGCTATCCGTTGCGCAAAGACATAAAAGGACGTGCGACTTTTAATGGTCCACTCGATGCGCTTCGCCTGCGAACGGAACTCGTCGCCGGCCATGCGCAAATCGATGCCGAGATCCTCGGCAACTTGACGCGCGGCATGCCGACCTGGAATGGCCACCTTTCCCTCAGCGGACTGGAGTTGAGCGCCGTGGCCTTGCCGGAAAAGATTGCGGGAACGGCGAATGCCACGCTTGATTTCAAAGGCGAAGCCGCCATTGACAAAATTGCCGCGAGCATCAGCTTGCATGCGCAAGACCTGCAGATCGACGGAGTTCAGGCAGGCAACCTTGTGCTGACGGGTCACGTGCAAAACGGGAGCGCTATGTTCGGCGGGAACCTCGCACTGGCTTCCGGACTCGCGGATTTCAAGGGCGAGGCGTCGCTCGCCGAGCAGGGCCACTACAAGCTGGCCGTTACGAGCGAGCGTCTGAACCTCGCGCAAATGTCGCCGTCGTCGCCCTCGACTGACCTCAATGCACGCCTGGCGATCGCGGGCACCGGTCGCCAACTGAGCCGCCTGAATGCGGCATTGGATTTCCGCATGGCCCATTCGACGATCGCTCACCTGCCGCTGGAAAGCAGTTTCCGCGCGCGCATCAGCAACAGGTCAATCGAATTGCTCGGAGCGACGCTCGCGAGCCAGGGCAGCGTGCTTCATCTAAAGGGGGAGCTGCGGCTTAATCGCGCGCGCGAGCTGCGACTTGAGTATGCGGGTCACCTCGCGCGGCTGGCGCCCTGGCTCAAGCTGGTCGGAACCGACGGGGACGGACGAGCAGGAATCGCGGGCGATCTCACCGGGCCTCTGCGTGAAATGGGAGATATGTCGCTCGGCGGCCGCGGCGTCCTCAATGTTCAATCGGTCCGCGCGTACGGTCTGAACCTCGCCGACGCAAGGGCCCGTTACAGCTTTGCAGGGCTGCGGCGCCGTGGATGGCCATCAGCAAGCGTAAATGCTCAATTCGAACGACTACACTCAATTGCACACAGGAATATTGAGCTAAGCTCGATAGCTGCGCGCCTCGCGATCGTTCGCGGTCCGCTGCCCCGGATCAGGACCGAGATCGATGCGCGAGATAGACACCAACATACGAACAGCGTCGCTGCCCAGATCGTCATCCACCCGAATCGCATCGCCGGCACACTTGATAATGCAGCGGTGAACCTCGCGGACGGCGTCTGGCGTTTGCAGCATCCGGCCTCATTTGTCGAAGGCAGCGGTCGCATTTCGCTGCAGGGTCTCGAGCTGGCTAATGGCGAGCGCCAGTTGAGACTGGATGCTCTGGTCGAGCGGAATGGAAGACAGGACGTCGCACTTCATACGCGCTCACTAGACTTGTCGTTGTTCGAGCCTCTGATGCCGCGGAACAGCCGCATCGGTGGCAAGCTCACAAGCGACGTCACAGTGAATGGCACCGCCTCGTCGCCGCTAATCCGCGGCAGCATTGAAGCCTATGCGCTCAGGTTAAATTCGCAGAATGCGGGGAGCATCGACGCGAGGTTCGAATACAAGGAGCCGAGCGTCAGCCTCGGGCTGGTATGTCATCAGGACGCGGACCATCGCCTCGAGTTGAACGGAGACGTTCCATTGACGCTGAGCTGGGTTCGCGGGTTTACCGCCATCGTCGGCGCCCACGAGCATCTGAAGCTGCAAACCGCGGGCATTCGCCTCGCGCCCTTTGCCGCCCTCGCTGCCGGCACGCTCAGGAATGCGCAGGGGATGCTTCGGGCCGATCTCGCGCTGGCTGGATCGCCCTTTCGTCCCGAAATGACAGGCGATGTTCAAGTCGACGGATCCGGTGAGATGGTTCAGACCGGAGTGACTATTCGCAGTTTCAACATGCGCTTGAAGGCCGCGCCGGCAAAGATAGAGATCGTGCGGCTCGAGGCGATGGCGGGCCAGGGTTCTCTGCAGGGCAGCGGAATTATCGAGCTGCATAATGACTATTCGCCCGGAGCGATCGACGTTCGTATCCGGCTTCAACGCTGGCCGGCGATGGCGACTCGGCAATACAACGTGAACCTGGATGGAGACATTCAAGCTGCCGGCACCCCGCTGGCGCCGCGCATCGAAGGTCAAATCGATGTAATCGACTCGACGATCTATCCGGACCTTGCCTTCCTGAGCGGAACGTCGGCGCCGCCGCCGGACACCACCATCGTTGTAATCGAACCGGGTCAGAGGAGGCGTTCCCTACACAGCGCACGATCAAAAGAGCAGGCCATGGAGGCCCAGGGGTTCGGTCTATTCAAGAGTCTGATTCTCCAATTGCGCGTGGACATCCATCGAAACAATTGGATCCGGCACGAGAACACTCAGGTGGAACTGGCCGGCAACCTGAATGTCGGAAAGCGCCTGGGCGGAGCCGTTTCGATAGTGGGCGAGATCGACACGATCCGGGGATGGATCGTATTTATGGGCAAGCGCTTCACCCTGGTGAACGGACAGATCGTCTTTACCGGCGGATCGCAGATCGACCCCACGCTGCATATTGACGGGCAATACCTCGTTTCAGATTACACTATCGATGTGATTATCGGCGGACGCGCGTCGAAACCCGAAATCAAGCTGGAGAGTCAGCCGCAACTCGCGCAAGGCGATATCCTGTCCCTGATCCTGTTCGGTACGACCAGCACCGGCTTGGGACAGGGCCAGACAACAACCCTGCGGCAGCGCGCCCAATCCATCGCAACCGGCGCGGTTGGTCAGACGCTGCTCCAGAGCCTGGGGCTCGAATCCATGGGAGTGAGCGTCAGCGGGCAATCGGTCGGAATCAGCCACTATGTAGGTCCAAACACGTATGTCTCGGTCTCACCCAGTCTGGGCGCCAACACCAGTAGCACGCCTTCGCAGGTCGCTTCGATCCAGTACTTTCTCGCGCGATGGTTGAGCGTCACGACGGCGACCATGTCCGACGGTTCGCGGCAGATATTTGTAAACCTGAGCAAGCGTTACTGAAGAGGCCGGTCGCACCGGCAATCGCGCGTATGGCGGGAGCTCCGATGCGGCCGAGCCTGATGGGACGAGTCGGCCAAGAGCAGGTTCGGCTATGGGCCGGCCTGGTCGATGTCGGAGGCCTGCGATTTCAGGAACGTCTTGAGCCGTTTCTTGAGACGCGATTCGATCTGGCGCACGCGCTCGCGGCTGATGCCGAAGCGCGCCCCGACCTCCTGCAGGGTCGGCGGATCTTCCGACAGCAGCCGGCTCTGGAAGATCTCGAGTTCCTTGTCGCGCAGCGTGCGCGCGAACTGATCGATTTTCTCATGCGCGAAGCTGCGCCATTCGTCCTCGGCGGCAGCTTCCTCGGGCGTCCCGCCGGTATCGGGAATGACGTCGAGCAGCTGCACGTCCTCGTCCTCGCGCACGGGCTGATCGAGCGAGACCTCGCTGTGCGCCATGCGCTCCTGCATCTCGCGCACTTCGCTCTCCTTGACGCCCATGCGCTGCGCGAGCAGCAGCGGTTGCGGCGCGAAACCCTCGGCCTCCAGCCGTTCGGTTTCCTTGCGCAAGTTGAAAAACAGCTTGCGCTGGGCCTGGGTGGTGCCGATCTTGACCAGGCGCCAGTTGTTGATGAGAAAGCGGTAGATATAGGCGCGCACCCACCATACCGCGTACGAGGGAAAGCGAATGCCGCGGTAGGGATCGAAGTTGCGCACCGCCTCCATCAGGCCGACATTGCCCTCCTGGATAAGATCGAGCAGGTTACGCGAGGCGTGGGCGAATTCGCTCGCGATCTTTACCACCAGCCGCAAATTGGCGGTAACCAACCGGTAGGCGTCGGCGGGATCGTGATGCTTCGCGTAGCGCTTGGCGATCTCGCTTTCTTCCTCGCGGCTTAGAAGCGGAAAACGTCGAATCTCGGCCAGGTAGCGTCCCAGCGGATCGAACGGCACCAGCGCGCCGCTTTCACCGCCGCGCTCGCCGTCTTCGCCCGGCTCTCCCGCCGGCGCGGACGGCTCAATCCCTTCCGCGACGGTCTCATCAAGCGCGCGCGGGCGCGCGAAGCCCTCCGGCAGATCGCCAGCCTCGCCCAGATCGAGCGTCGGCTCGGGGCTCTCGTCATCGACGATTTCCGGAACGATTCCCGATTGCGAAGCTTGCTGCCCGCGGGACTCCTCGCGCGCGTTTCGGCGCCGGCGGCGGGTCGCGCGCGCGGCGGCGTGCGGCTGATCGGCCTGCGTTTCGTCAGCGTGGTCGGCCGGCGGTTTGCGGGGTAATGATTTGCGCGCCACCTGATGCTCCGCGCCGCGGATCGGCTAAAGCGGCCGAATCCGTATCAGAAGCTGAAACGTAAAATTCGTGGAACGTGAATCCGATTGTCCGACGGCCCTTTGCGCAGGTCAAGGAAACTTGCGCGCGTCAGGCTCCGCTGGGCCGCTCGATGGAAACCTTTGCTGCGGCGATCTCGCGCAGCGCCGTAACAACTTCCTTGTTGTCGGTTTCCACCAGGGGACGCGCCCCCTTGAGCAGCTGTTTGGCGCGCTTGGCGGCACCAAGCACCAACTCGAAACGATTGGGTGTCCGCTCGAGGCAGTCTTCTACCGTTATTCTTGCCATCTATCCGATCTTCCGGTTCCTACGCCGCTTTGTCAACGTGCCATTCGCTTCGTCATTGTGCCATTGACAAGAGGTAAATCACGCTGATTTCGATTGCCATACGAAGAGAGAATCTTGTACCATTCAAGGCCTCAAATATTGGTCTGAAGTCACAACAGTTTGCCTTGGCTATTCAGGAGGCAACCGTGAAGCCATTGTGCCCGAGGTGCAAGGTCGGATGGATTAACATCGACCGATGTCCTCAATGCGGTTACCGAATCTCCAGCGCGGAAGAAAAACAGGAGAAGATGGGGCGTCTGGTGCGCAACAGCCTGATCGGCCTGGTCTCGGTGCTGGTCGGGATCTGGGTCGTTCGTCTTCTCTAGCCGGTCTCGAGCCAAACGCCGTGAGCGCGATGATGCGCGGAAATCGAGATTATTTTTCGACCGGAAGAGCGGCCTGCGCCCATGCCGCGAACGAGCCGTCAAACAGCCGCGCATCGTAACCTGCCTGCTTGAGTGCGAGATAACCGAGAGCGGCGCGCGGCCCGCTGCGGCAGTAAGCAACAACTTTAGTACCGCGCGTAATCCCAGCCGCGGCGAAATGCCGCTCGAGCTGTTCGCGCGGCGCCAGTAATTGATCTTCGTCGCCGTTCAGATCGCGCCACACCACGTTCACCGCGTTCGGGATATGACCGGGCCGCCCGTCCATATCGCGCTCGCCGACGAACTCCTCATGCGAGCGGAAATCGATGAGGCGCTCGGCCGTGCCGGCGCGCAACTCGTCGAGAGTTGCACGCAGGCGTTCGTTCGGATGAGGCGTCAGATGCCGCCTGGGCGCATGCACCGGACGATAGGCAACCTCGCGCCCGTCGCTCTTCCATCGTTCGTAGAAAATGTCGAGCAGCAGCACTTCCGGCACGCCGAGATACTCCATAATCCACGCCAGCATCGCCGCGTTCTGGCCCTGGGGCGAATCGTAGAGCACCGGGGTGGCGCCTTCGCCGACGCCGCCCTCGCCGAGCCACCGGGCGAGCGCCTCCGGGGCGAGCAGCGCGCCGTCCTCGCCGAAGGCGCGATATACGGGCAGGTTGATCGCGCCGCTCAGATGACCCGACAGGTACTTCATCGGACGGCGCGGGTCGACGATCGCGAATTCAGGCTTGCCGATCCATTCGGCGACGGCCTGCGGGCCGGCCATGCGTATCATGACTGCATCATCGAAGACGCTATCCGGAGCCGGCGCCGCCGCGCGGCTAGATCTTCTCGAACTCGGTGATGATCTCGGTCGGGCGCGCGATGGTCTGCGTCACCGGCGAGCCCTCGACCGCAAGCCGCCACAACTCGCGCAGCGTCTTTTCATCCGCGTCGGCGCGCACGAACAGCTTGGCCTTGACCGCGGAGTAGCCCGGATTGCCGTCGGGGCTATGGCCCGCCCACTTGAGAATGTTGGCGAAGTTCCCCTCCAGCGCCACTTCGAGATCATGAATCCGCACCCCGCGCTTGGTCGCGTTGAGTACGAACCCCACCGTGAGGCAGCTGCCCATGGCCGACAGCAGTTGCTCATGCGCGCTCGCCGCCGCATCGGTCGCATCGAGCCCCTCGGGCTCGTCCATTTCGACCACGTGCTTGCGCATGTAGGCCTTGGCGCGAAAACCGCCCTGCCACACGACGCGCGATTTCCAAGGCCCGCTTACGCCTTTGAGCACCTCGGGATCGTCGCGCATGGAATCGGTGATCGCTTTGATTTTGTCGGGGCGCAATCCATTGAGCGTCTTTTCTTCAGCCATATGGGCCAGCTCCTGGGATAGTTCTTGATGGCGAGCGCGCAGGACCGGAATTTCCGCGCGCGCGCTCAGCCACACTCCTTGCGCAGCATCTCGGCCGCTTCCGCGATCGCCTGCAGCTTGTGAAAGGCGGCCGGCGAGGAATTGACGCAACGCTCGGCGAAGGTGCCGAAGCCGCAGTCGGGATTGAGATAGATCTTTTCGGGATCGAAGTAACGCAGCACCTCCTTGACGCGCTTGACGATATCCGAGGGCTTTTCGATCTCGTCGGTGCGCGGGTTGCTGACGCCCAGCCCCAATTCCTTCTCGTTGCGGTATTCCTTGAATACTTCGATTTCGCCGGCGCGCGGCGTAGCCATCTCGAGCACGAGCTGATGGACGTTCATGCGCATCAGCCACGGCAGCAGCGGTCCGTAGTTGCCCTGCAACAGCACGTTTTCCTTGCGGCTCCAGTTGCCGCGGCAGACATGCACGCCGAAGTGCACGCCGTCGATGCCGTCCACCGTTTCGTTCATCAGGCGCACGGCGAATTCCAGCTCGTGGGTCGGATCGGTGCGCGAGCCGAGCGCGGCGCACATGAAGGTCTGCTCGGCCTCGTCGCCGTAGACCACCTGCGAGAGCGAAGGCTCGTCGAGCTGAATGAAATCGATCCCGAGTTCCTTCAGGCGCAGGATTTCGCGGCGCAGGATTTTGACCACGTCGCGCGCCAGCTCCTCGCGCGTCGGATAGGCCTGGTCGGAAAGTCCCTCGAACCAGCTCGAGCGTGTGAGCAGGTAGGGACCGGGAATCGGAATCTTGGTGGCGCGATGGGTATGCTGCTTGAGGAATTTCGCCTCGTCTGTGCAAAGTCCCTCGCGTTCGCTGACCTTCTCGACGGCGATCGGGCTCTTGATCGCGAAGGCCGGGACGTCGAGCGCACGGAGGATTTCCTCGAAGCCCGCGCGGTCCTTGACGTAGTCCATGAGCTGCGAGAGCTTCATCAGGCGCATGCCGTTGAGCTTGTCGACGACGAAGGAATAGAAGTTGTCGCGGCGCATTTCGCCGTCGGCGACGATGTCGACCCCGGCATCCTCCTGGTATTTGATGGCGGCGAGCACCGCGTCGTCGGCAATCGCGTCGAACTCGGCGCCGGTGATTTCACCCGCCTGGCGCTGGCGCAACGCGCTGACCAGCCATGCCGGCCGGGTCCATGAACCGACTACCGTTACGGGAAAGAGCTTGTTTTTGGACATCGGCGAACGGCCCTCGTGGTGCCTGGAATCTCCTGACAAAAGAATCTTGCCACAAAGAACAACTACTCTTGCAGCGTTGGCGCAGTGAGGCAAGCGCCGACGAGAGCCGGCGGTCGGGCCTCTCCAACAGCGCCGCCGCGGCGCAGCAGGAGCAAGCGGTCGCCGCCGGCCCGCACGCTCAGCACCGGCTTGAGGTCCAGCGCCTCGGCTTGATGCTCGTTCCACGCGCTCTCGCGCAGGATGACGTAGCCGGGCGGCGCGTCGCCGAGCTTGCCTCCGATTCGCGGCGCGTCGCGGTCGAGATAGAACAGCAAGGGCGCCGGATCGTCAGCGAAGCCGTACAGATAGAGCGGTTCGTCGGCGCCCACCGCGCGATCGATCTCGCTTGCGGCCGAACGAAACGAACCGCCGTCGCATGCGGCGGCCTCGTGGCGCGGCAGATAGATGAAATTGAAGACCATCAGCCCCGCACACGACACCGCGAGAGCGCCCTGAACCGCGCGGCCGATTGTGCCGCGCCGGGCGAGCGCGCCCGCTCCCCAGGCCAGCAGAAAGGCTGACGCGGGCCACAGCGGCAACAGATAAGCACGCCGCTTGTACGCCGCCACGGTGAAGAAGAGGACCGTGAGCAACCAGAACGTCGCGAGCATCCGGGCCTCGAGGCGCGCGCGGCGAGCCGCGCTGCTTGCGACCGAGTCTTCCGCCATCGCCTCGGGTTCGCCCCGAAGCGCGGCGGCGACGGCGAAAGGAACGAACAGACTGAGCGGCAGCGAATTGAGCAGGATTGGTTTGAGGTAATACCACGGCGGCATGAAGCCCAACGCTCCGAAGAAGCGGCCGAAGTTTTCGCTCTCGAGCTGGCGGCCGAGGAATCCGTAACGACGGCCCACCGCGCACGCGACATACCATCCCAGGCCCGTGACGATCGCGACGAACAAACTGCCCGGCGTGAACAGGTCGGTCGATTCGCCGAGCCGCCGCTCGCGCGCGAGGAACACGACGATCGCGCCCACCGGCAACACCACGGCCACCGGCCCCTTGGCCAGCACCCCCAGACCCAGCGCAAGCGCGAAAACGTAGCGCAGCGCGACCGCGCGCGCCGACGCCCGGGGCTGTTCGACAACCCGCTCGCCGGGCTCGAGCACCCACAGGGCGCTCATCAGGGTGAGCGTCTCGAAGAAGCAGAGCGTCATATCGACCCGTCCGACGCGCCCTTCGCTCACGTATTGAAAAGAGGCGGCGAGAATCATCCCGGCCAGCAAGCCGCCGCCCGCGCCGAGCGATCTCCATGCGAACCCCATCGTCAGCACGATGCCCGCGATCGCATAAAGCGCCGACGGCAGACGCAGATTAAACGCGGTGACTCTATCGCTGTGTCCGATGCGGTCGAGCGCAGCGGCGGTCCAATGGAACAGCGGCGGCTTGTACATCGGGGCGCTGCCGTTCTCGAGGGGGAACAGCAGGGCGCCGTGCTCAACCATCTGCTGAACGAAGGTCCCTTCGATCGCCTCGTTGGCACCGCATACTTCAGCCGCGCCCAGGCGATGAAGCATCACGGCTGCCGCAGCCACAACGAGCGCGCCAGCCGCGACGCGCCACATCAGCGTGACTTTGCGGGTATCGGGCGCGGACGCAGCGCCGGCGAAGAAGGGGGTACTCATCGATGCGGCGATCTCTCAGCCGAGGTCGTAGCGGAAGATCTCCAGCCGCGACATGCGCGCACGATCATAGCCGCGCCATTTGACCGGAGGAATATCGCGCGGACCGACGCGTCGGAAGCCGATGCGCGTGAAGAAGTTCGCCGCTCGCTCGTTCGCCGTGCAGGCAAAGACATACCGCAGCGGGCGCTCGCGCGCCTCGTTGAGGATCTGCTTGACCAACTCGACCGCCACGCCCTCGCCGGCGAAGCGCGTCAGGGTGTAGAGGGCGGTCAGCTCACCAGCGCGCTCGCGGTGATAGCGCTCGGTCAGCAGTGAGCAGATGCCCGCCAGGTGCTCGTCACCGATGCGATAGCCGAAACATGACGGCAGCAAATGCGCGATTTCCTCGCGCGAGCGCTCGAGCAGGGAGCCTTCGCGCTGGCCGCGCAGAATCAGCGCCTCGACCTCCTCAAAATCGTCGATTGATACCGGGCGCACGAAGCCGTACTGACGCTCGGTGAAAAGCGTGCCGGTGCCGGCGAAGCTGAACAGCTCGTCGTAAACCTCGCGCGGGCCGACCAGGCTGACGGAGCCGACACCGTCGGCGAGCGCGCGCGCCACCGCGCGCAGCTCGACGCGCCGGCGCGCGCTGCGCTGCTTGCGCACGGCGCTGGCGATTCGCCGCTGCTCGACGAACGACATTCGTTCGCCGCCGCTGGCTGTCAGCCCTCCCTGGCGGTCGAGCAGAATCAGCTTGAACACACGCAGCCGGCTCGCGAGCTCCTGCGCGAAGACGGTAAAGTCGGCCGGCTTGTGGGTGTCAGCGACCGCGACGACGATCGAGCCGGCGGTCAGGGCCTGCCAGATGCGCGCGACGGCCGAGTCGGGCGGATACGGACGGGAACGCAGTCCGGCGCCCGGGTTGAAGACCGGCGGCGCCGCGCTGGGCGCGAGCCGCCCGAGCCGGCGCATCACGCGCCCCAGCGCACCGGGCGAGGCGATGACGATGCATCGCGACTGGTTGCGGCGCAGCTCACGCAGGGTGCGGACCAGCGCGTCGAGTTCGCCCAGCCGCTCGCCGCTCGGCGGAATCAGCGCGAAGAGCAGGCTCTTGCCGTAAAATTCCTCGAGGTAAAACGACTTCTCGTCAAAGTGGATTTCACCGCCGTACGGCCGCTCCACTGGCTCGTTCATTGACTCTTTGCCGGCGGTCAATGCGATGACGTCAGGGGTGGGCGCGGAGAATGGCGACCGGACAGAGCGTGGCGCGCCCTAGCTCTTGGCGGCCGCGATTTCCCGATGCGCGGCAGCGAGCGGCACGCGCGCAAACCGTATCGGCGCGGGACGCGCGCTGGCGATCTCTTCGAGCGTGGTCTGCGAAAATATCTCTAACAACGCGCGTTGGCCCTCCTCCCATACGCGAAACATCCGGCAGGCCGGCTGCAGGGCGCACGAACTCGAGCCGTCGACGCACACGTTGAGCGTAATCGGCCCCTCCACCGCTTCGATCACGTCCTTGAAAGTTATCGAATTCGCGGGGCGCGCCAGTTGATAACCGCCGCCCGGCCCGCGCCGCGCGCGCACGAGCCCGCGATGCATCAGGTCGCGAATGACCTTCTCCAGGTAATACTTGGGAATCTGCTCATCGCGAGCGATCTCGGTGCCGCGCGCCACGCCTTCGGGATGATCGGCGAGATGTATCATGGCCCGCAACGCGTACTCGATCTTGCGCGGTATCTGCATCAGGCTCATGGCTATGCTCTCCGACCCCGTGCGCGGCGCGCCGGGCCGGCGGTCTTGAGCGCAGGCGCGATCGCCGCCGGCGCGGCACTTGCCGGCGCCCACGCCATCCGACTCGCGCCCTCGGAGCGCCGCCCGGCCAGGATACGCTCGACATATTTGACCAGCATGTCGCTCTCGATATTGACCGCGTCGCCGATCCGCTTGCGCCCGAGCGTGGTCATCTTGAGCGTATGCGGTATCAACGCAACGGCAAAGCGGCGGCCGCGAATGCCGAATACGGTCAAGCTGACGCCGTCGATCGCCACCGAGCCCTTCTCGACCAGGTAGCGCGCCTGCGCCGGAGCGACCTCGAAAGTGTAGAGCATCGAGGCGCCTTCGCGCGCAATCGCGACGATTCGACCAACTCCATCCACGTGACCCGAAACCAGGTGACCACCAATCAGCTTATCCAGGCTGAGGCAGCGCTCGAGGTTGACGCGGTCGCCGGCCTCGAGCGTTCCCAGCGTGGTGCGGCGCAACGTCTCCGCCGAAACTTCCATCGCGATCGCCGCACTGCGTGCGCTGCGCCGCTTCCTGATCACGGTCAGGCATGCGCCGTTGACCGCGATCGACTCACCGATAGCGATTCGGTTGAGCGGCAGCGCGGTCACGAAGCTCAGCAGCGCGCCCCTGTCAGTGCGCTTGACCTCCTCGACCGTGCCGAGGTCCTCGATGATGCCGGTGAACACGTCGGTATCTTGTGCGCCGCCGCGCAGGCGAAGGAAAAATCCAGAAAAATCTTACTTTTTGTGCGCGCCTTCCGCAACCCGACTGCTCAGCTGCAGTCGGCGCAGCAGCTCTGGTTCGAAACGGCGCTCAAGGGTTGCGGCGCCGGGGGTTGCAGCCGATAATTCGCGCGGAGTGTCGGACGATGGGTTTCAAGGAACAGTCGGAAAAGCTGCTCAGCGGCGAGCTTTCAATCCGCGAGCATCATCCGCTGCTGGCGACCGGCGAGGGCGAGGAACTTGCCGGGGGCGTGATGTTCTGGCGTTGGTTCGGGAACATGGCCGCAGTACGGACCGAAGACGGGCTGGTGCTGATCGACACCGGCTCGCACCACAATCGCGAAGCGACTGTGGCGATAGTGCGGCGATGGTCTCCGGACCGCATCAATACGGCGATTTATACTCACGGCCATATCGATCATGCGGCCGGGATGACGGCGTTCGCCGCGGAGGCGCAGCAAAACCGGCGAGCCCGTCCGCGCGTGGTCGGACATCGCGCGGTGGCGGCGCGTTTCGATCGCTACCGCCGGACCGCCGGTTACAATGCGCTCGTCAACTCGCGGCAGTTCAGCACGCCGGCGCAGTGGCCCGACGAATACGTTTATCCCGATACTTACTTCGATCATCAGTTCAACGTAGTGGCGGGCACTTGGCGCTTCGAGTGCCATCACGCGCGCGGCGAAACCGACGATCACTGCTGGATTTACATCCCCTCGCGCAAGGTGCTGCTCACGGGCGATCTCATCATCTGGGCCGCACCCAACGCGGGCAATCCGCAAAAGGCCCAGCGCTACGCGCGCGAATGGGCCGAGGCGCTGCGCGCGATGGCGAAAACGGGAGCTGAGGTGATGCTGCCGGGGCACGGGCTTCCGGTGTTCGGATCGATTCGCATCCGCCAGGTGCTCAACGATACCGCCGAATACCTCCAGAGCCTTTGCGATCAGACGCTGCGACTGATGAATGAAGGCGCAACGCTGGAGGCGGTCGTGCACGAGGTGAAACCGCCGGCCGCGCTTGCCGAAAAGCCCTACCTGCAGCCGATCTACGACGAACCGGAGTTCATCGTGCGCAACCTGTGGCGGCTCGACGGAGGATGGTACGACGGCATCGCCTCGCACCTGAAGCCCGCACCACACCAGGCGCAGGCTGAAGAGGTCGCCGCACTGGCGGGCGGAGCGGACGTTCTGATGGGCCGCGCACTCAAGCGAATGGCGGAGGGCGACCTCGCGCTGGCGGCTCATCTTATCGATTGGGCGGTCGCGGCCGCGCCGGCGGACCGCGCGGCGCACGAGGCGCGCATGCGCATCTACGCGGCGCGCGCGAGCGCCGCGACCTCGACCATGGCGCACGGGATTTTTCGCGCCGCCGCGCTGGAATCGGCGGCCAGGGCCGGGGTTGCGCCGCCCGACGACTCGCGCTCGCTGTGAGGGCCGCCGTCGTCAGGCCGCGCGCGCGGCAAAGACGCGCAGCGGCATCCGGGTCAGACTAACCAGGCGGTTGTTGTTGGTCCACGCCAGCGGACCCGCGAGTTCAAAGCGTTCGAAGCGCGCGAAAAGCTCTTCGAACATCACCCGAATCTCCAGCCGCGCGAGGTTCGCGCCCAGGCAAAAGTGCGCGCCCAGGCCGAAGCCGACGTGGTTGTTGGGATCACGCCCGACGTCGAAACGGAACGGCTCGTAAAAGGCGTCCTCGTCGCGATTGGCCGACATCTCCCACACCGTGACCTTCTGCCCCTTGCGGATGGCACGGCCGCGCAGCTCGGTGTCGCGCGTCGCCGTACGCCGCTTGTACACCGAGGGCGAAGTCCAGCGCACCATCTCCTCGATCGCGGTCTTCATCAGTTCGGGCCGGGCGCGCAGCCGTTCCATCTCCGGCGGGTTCTCGATCAATGCCAGGAGTCCGCCCGCGATCGCTCCGCGCGTGGTCTCGGCACCGGCGGGAAACAGCAGATTAAAGAAGGCGCGCAACTCGAGGTTGCTCAACTGCGGCGAACCGTCGTCGAGCTGCGCGTGCACGATCACCGAGAGGATGTCGTCGGCCGGTTCTGTACGCTTGCGCTCGATCAGGGTGTCAGCATAGGCGCTCAGGCGCTTGAGATAGTGCGGCGACATCACCGTGCCGTCGCCGGCGCTTACCGCCAGATCGACGATTTCGATGAGTTCCGCACGGTCCTCATGCGGCACACCGAGGATGCTGCAAATCGCCTGCAGCGGCAGTTCGCGCGCGACCGCGGGGACGAAATCGAAGCTTTCGCCGAGCGGGACGGCATCGAGGATGCGCCGCGCGCGCTCGCGCAGGTTCCCTTCCAACTGGCCGATCATGCGCGGCGTAAAGCCCTTGTTGACCAGCGCGCGCAGCCGCCGATGCTTGGGGTCGTCGGTCTGGTTGAGCTGGTAGCCCATGCCCTTGCCGTCGTAGATCTGCGTGCCGCCCAGCTCGGAGGAAAACGTCTCCGCATCCTTGAACACCGCGACCACGTCGTGGTAACGGCTCACCACCCAAAAGCCAATGCCGTTGGGCGTAAACTCGGTAGGCTCGTGCCACCACACCGGCGCCTCGCGGCGCAGATGGGTGAAGAAATCGTGGGGGAATCCGCCCGCGAATGAGCGACTGTTGGAAAGATCGACCAGTTCCATTGCTTCCTTCCCGGGTGTCCTGTCGTGACGACTCGAACCCGGTTAGGATTATAGTCCAGTCGGCCGTAGTTGCTCCACCGGCATGGCGAGCTCCTCGCGCGATGGTCGCTCAGTCGCCGTCGGGATCGGTCTCCCCGCGGTCGGGCCCGGTTTCTGCGCCGTCGGCTTCTTTCCCGGAACGCGCGCCGCCGAGGGTGAGTTTCAGGCCGCGCATCGAGGCCAGGATCAGCCGCCAGCCCGAGGGAAATTCGATCGCGCCGGTCTCGGCGTGCGAACGCGGCTCGATTATAACCTTGTGGCCCATGTGCCACTGCACGAGCAGCATCTGATGGGCGAGCTGGCGGCCGGTGACGCGATCGATCGCGAAATCGCCGAACAGTGTGCCGGTGCGAAGATCGGCCAGAACCTCGCGGATACGCGCCTGGTCGAGTCCCCCGCTCGCGCTTATCGCGGCGCATCCGATGAGCCCGGCGGCGTAGGCCTGGGCCGCGGGATAGTCGCATTCGCGATGTCCGACGGCGCGCATCCGGCGCATGAACTCGTCAGGTCGCGGTCCGAGCTCGGGCGCGATTTGCACCTGCTCTTCCCATTGACTTGGCCCGACGATTCCTTCGGCGGCCTCACCCAGCACCTCGGCAAACCGATGGACGCCGGCGGCAACGCATGCGAGCACCGGGATGTTGAGGTCGGAAGCGACCACCGCGCGCATCAGTGCGACGTCCTGGGCGAAGCCGCCGGCGGCCGCCAGCGCGTTGACGCTATTGCGCCGCAGCGCGGGCATCAGCCGCGCCAGCGCCTCTTCGCGGGCGAAATCGCCGCGGTACTTGAGCCGCACGCGCACGCCGCGCCGGCGCGAGCGCCGCTGATAGCAGGCCTGTTCGAGGCCGCCGCTCACGTCGGTGGCGAACGGCGAGGCCGCGGCGACGATCGCGAGGCGCTTGCGCCAGAATTTCAGTTCGGTGAGCAGTTGCGCGAAGGCGACAAAATAATCGCTCGCCGGACTCAGCACGCCGACCAGAAAGCGCCAGCCTTTCGTGTACAGGCCGTCGTCGGCGCCGCCGTGATTGAGCATCACCATCGCCTGCTCTTCGGCGATCGGTGCGGCAACGCGCGCGAGGCGGCTCGAATAGGGGCCGAGCAGCAGATCGGCGCGCTCGGGCCCGCAGAGTGCGCGGTAGATCTCGGCGCAGCGCGCCGCGTCGCTCTGATCGTCCAGGCATCGCAGCGCGAGTTCGCGCCTCTCATCGGCTACTCTGACGCCGCCGCTGGCGTTGATGTCATCGATCAGCAGTTTGAGCGCCGCCTCCGCCTGCCGGCCCATTGCGGCGTAAACGCCGCTCAACGACAGGGAAAGACCGACGACAAGGAGCCTCGGCACTGGCGACCGCTTTGCTAGGGTGAGACTTCGGCGATTCCGCCCCGGATCACCGCAAGCCCGTCGGGGTTGTAGGTTTCAAAGACAAAAACGGAGCGGCCGGCGCGCTCGCCGCTGCTCCATACTTTGGTCGTGATCGATTGGCCGGGAAAAACCGGGCGGCTGAATTGGACGCGCAGCCGCTTGAGCCGCACGGTATCGCCGCCGCAAAGTCCCTCAATTATCGCCCGCGACGCAAACGCCATCGTGCACAGCCCGTGCACGATGATTCCCGGCAGCCCGGCCATCTTCGCCACGTTCTCGTCCACGTGAATCGGATTGCGGTCGCCCGAGGCCTCGGCATAGCGGAAAGTCTGATCGCGATCGATGGTCTGGGTGATGCTCAGGACCGCATCGCCCGCCGGCACGCCGGGGCGCTCGGCTCGGGTTGTCGCGCCGCGGTCGCGACGCCCGGAGCGGATGAAAATTCCGAAAAGGGTGCGCAGAACCGGCGCGCCGGCGCGATCGCGCGAATTCATCTCGAGCGTCATCGACTCGCCCCCGGGCAGCGCCTCGATCGACGCCACCCTCGCGACGGTCGTAATATCGTCGCCGGGACGAAGCGGCGCGAGAAATTCCATATCCTGCTCGGCATGCAGCAAGCGGAGGAGATCGGCGCCCAGCTCCGGATCGCCAACGGCGTTGATCACCGACATCCAACTGACCACGACCCCGAACATCGGCGGCGCGACGATGCCGCCGGGTGCCGCCGGGTCGAAGTAGCGCCGGTTGTCATCGTTGCAGGCGCGCGCGTAATTCTGCAGCGCTTCCAGCGTTACCGTGGCCGCGGTCGGCGGATATTCGCGGCCGATGAAGTCTCGATTAAGCGGCATCTACAAGCCTGCCCGCCCCCCGCGCAGTCGGAATTTGGCAACGGCGGATCGCACGCCTCGCTCAGGTGAGTTCGCGGCCGCCGACGAACACCGCCTTCAACTCTAGCTGGCGGCCGAGCACGAGCAAATCGGCAACGCCTCCCGATTCAATGCAGCCCCGGTCGCCCAGACCGAGCACGCGCGCCGGATTGGTCGCGGCCATCAGCGCCGCCTCTCCCACGCTCGCTCCCGCTCGCTCGACCATCAGCTTCATCGCCTCGCGCATCGAGATCGCGCTGCCCATCAGGCGCCCGTCGACGGTCCGTTGAGCAACGCCGGCGGGGTCCGAGGCCACCCGGTCGCTGGTCAGGCATATTCCGCCCGCCCCCCGGGCGCGCAAGAGCAAGCGCAGCATCGCCGGATGCACGTGAACGCCGTCGGCGATGACGGCGGCCAACGCCGGCGACGGGAGCATCGCGGCGGTCGCCGCCGTGGGCCGGCGGTGATCCAGCGGCGCCATCGCGTTGAACGTATGCGTGAACATCCGCGCTCCCGCCGCGACTCCCGCCTCGGCCTGTTCCAGCGTGGCATCGGTATGGCCCAGCGCTACTGCAACTCCGCGCGCCGCGAATGCCGCGATGGCCTCGAACGAGCCCGGAAGCTCCGGCGCCAGCGTGATCATGCGCAGCGCCGACAAAGCCATGACGCGAGCGAGGGCGTCGCCGCGCGGCTCGAGGTTGTGCGTCGGATGCGCGCCGCGGCGTTTCGCGGAAATGAACGGCCCCTCGAGATGCATCCCGAGGATCGTTGCGGACATCGGGCTGCGGGCCGGCGATGCGGCGTCTTGCACCGGCGCAGCTTCGCCGATCGCCTCGGCGACCGCCGCCGCGACTTTTTCGATCCGATCCAGCGGAGAGGTGATCGCGGTCGGCAGCCATGCGGTTGTGCCCTCGCGCGCGAGATCGCGGGAAAGCGCGCACAGCTCCGGTGCGCCGGCCGTCATCACATCGATCGAGCCGCGGCCGTTGATCTGCAGATCGATAAAGCCCGGTACGATGTAATCGCCCGCACGCGAGCCGCCTTGATGCTCGATCGAGTCGATTACCGCGCCGAAGCGGACGAGCGCGGGCCGGACTTGCGCGTCCGCGCACGCGACCAGGCCGCGCAGTTCTTTCATCGCGCCGGCCGTGGCGAATCAGTTGGCGTTGAAGCGCTCCTTCAACAGGCGCGAGAAACGCGGCAGGTAAATCAGGTCGAAGGTCGCTTCCTTGCCGGGAAACATCGCGACCGCGGCACCCTTGAGCGCGCGCACGTGCTCCCAGGCCTCCTCAAGCGTGAGCGATTGATCCTGCGCGATGGTCGCGAAAGTCAGGTCCACCAGAAAGCGCAGCCTGCGGATCATCCTGTGCTCGTGAGCGATAAGCGCGGCGCGATCGTCTTCAGGCATGGCCGGATATCCGCGAATATTCCACCACAGAACTCAGCCCGCACAAATTATATCGTATGCGGCCGCTGATGAAGAGCGGATTTACCCGGCGTGTCGCGATCGGCGCCGGCCGAGGCGGTCGGCAAACCGGCGCGGTCGCTTGTCTTGGCGCACGCGGGATGCCAACCTCATGTGCGCGATGGCGCACGCGCGGCTTCGATCGAGCTTCATCTACCTGGCCAACGCGGTCAACGACCTCCGCGGCAACTGGACCATCATCGCGATCGTACTGGCGCCGCTGGTGCTCGCGTCCTCGCTGTGCGTCCTGCCCGACGCGCTCAATCTGCAGGACTCGCTGGTGCAGACCTTCGAGCCCGGCGTCACCAGCGTCGCCTTCGAGCAGCCGGCGCAGACGCCATATGCGCCGGTGACGCGCAATGCCCGCCAGCCGCCATACCCGCGTTGGATGACCGCCATCCTGCATCTGCTCGACGGCCTGATCACCGTGGTCGGCGTCAACCTGGTCGTATTGTGCGCGCTCAAGCGGATGCAGGCCGGCCAGCGAATGTCGCGTCCGCTGGACGAAGGAATCCAGGTGTATCGGGACGCGGGTCGCATGCTCGGAGCATTCGTGTGGGTGAGCTTGCTGCAGGTGGCGGCAATCGCGGTCGGAGCGATGCTGCTGATAATTCCAGGACTGCTGGCGTACGTGTGGCTGTACTTCGCGCAATACGCGCTGATTTTCGACGGCCGACATAGCTGGTCGGCGCTGCTGTACAGCCGCGACCTGATGCGCAACAGCTTCTTTCGCGTGGCGCTCAGGATTGTCGTTTTTCTGGCCGTGTGGTCGGGGTTCAACTCGTGGGCAGGCGGCACCTTCTTCGCCGTCAGCCTGCTCGCCGGATGGGTGGGACTGTTCACGGGCGCGCTGTGGGCTGCGATCTTCACTGTCGATTTACTCGCGGTGGCGGTGCTCTACACAACAATTGCCTTTCTGCTGGTAGCCGGGCTGCGCCTGTACCAGGATATGTGCGCGGTCGCGGCCGAGAACGCGGCGATGGCCGCCGCGGCGATTCTGCCACCGACCGCTCCGCTCCCGTCGGTCAGCGCTTAGGCGACGCCCGCAGCCGCGGTCGCGTCGGCCACGCGCGCCAGGGCGCGGATCGCGACCTGAAGCACCGGCAAACCGACCGTCGGCATCGTCCGCAAATCGTTCATCACTTCGGCCATGGCATCGAACAGCCGTTCGCGGCCGCTGCGCAGAACGCGGACCGCGTCGGACGGCGCGCCGATGCCATTGAGCAGCGCCGCGCGGCACAGCGCCAGGCGCGCGTTGCGCAGGTCCGCGCCGAGGTCTTCAGCCGCCTGCCGCTCCCAGCGGTCGTCAAGGCCGATACCGCTGAGCGCCTGGTCCAGCGTTGCGAATTCGACTATTTCGCCGAGTGCAAAGTAAGTTCGCGCGCAATCCGCCGGCGGCACGCCGCGCGCAAAGCTCAGGCTCAGCACGTTGAGTAGATGATCGGCGAAACCGAGCCGCGCCAGCCGGTGCGCAACCTCCTCGGTGTGCACGGCCGAACGTAATTCGCGATAACTGCGTTCGAAGCGTTCCCGCTCGCCGGCTGCGAGCATGGTCTCGAATTGCGCGCACAGAGTTTGAAAGCCGGGCTTGAATCGTGCGATCGCTTCGCCGAGCGACAGCGACCGATCGAACGTGGCCAGCGCCCAGGCGCAGGCGCGTTGCGCCGCGTTCTCCAGCGCCAGCAACGCCGCCAGCTCGGCCTCCGCGCCCTGACTGCCCGCGCCCGCGCGCAACCCCTCGGCCTCATCGACCAGGTCGAGCACGCCTTCGGCGAAAATCCACGACCGCACCGCATCCTCCGCGAGCGCGCCATGGCTGCGCGATAGGCGAAAAATGAACGTCGAACCCATCAGATCGACCAGCTCGTTCACCAGGCGGGTCACGATAAGCTCCCGACGCAGTCCGTGGCTCGGGATGTCGGCGGCGAATTCGCGCGCGATCGAGGCCGGAAAATAAGCTTTGAGAAAACGTTCGACCAGGTAGGCATCGTCCGCAAAGGTGCCCGCTTCGAGCCGCTGAAACAGGTCGATCTTGGTGTAGGCGCTGAGCACCGCCAGCTCGGGGCGGGTGAGGCCGGCAAAGCGCGCCCGCCGATCGCGCAATTCCTCGTGACTTGGCAGAGCCGACTCGTAGCCGTGCAGCGCACCGCGTTGCTCGATCGCGCTCAGGTGATCGCGGAACGCGCTGGCCCCGGTCCGGCTGCGCATCTGCTCGAGGCTCAGCAGCACGACCTGATCGCGATTGTCGCGCAACACGAGCGCCGCGACCTCGCCGTCGGCCTCGGCCAGCATGCGATTGCGGCGCGCGAAGTCGATTCGCCCGCGCGTAAGCGCCGGCTGCAGCAGAATCTTGAGGTTGACCTCGTGGTCCGAGGTGTCCACGCCCGCCGAGTTGTCGATCGCATCCGTATTGATGCGTCCGCCGGCCATCGCATATTCGATGCGCGCGCGTTGGGTGAAGCCCAGGTTGCCGCCTTCGATCACCGCCTTGACGCGCAGCTCGTTGGCCGCCACGCGGCAGGCGTCGTTGGCGTGATCGCCGACTTCGCCGTCGGTTTCATGACTGGCGCGGACGTAGGTGCCGACACCGCCGTTATAGAGCAGCGTCACGTCGGCGCGCAGGATGGCTTGAATGAGGCTGTCGCCGTCCAGCACTTCGGCGCTGCAGGAAAGCGCACGGCGGGCCTGCGGGCTGAGCGCGATGGTCTTGCTGCCGCGGCGATATACGCCGCCGCCCTCGCTGATAAGCGCCGGATTGTAATCCGCCCATTGCGAGGACGGCAGCTCGAACAGGCGCCGGCGTTCGGCGTAGCTCTTTTTCGGATCGGGATCGGGATCGATGAAAATATGACGATGGTCGAACGCGGCAATCAGCTTGACGTTGTCCGACTGGAGCAGCCCGTTGCCGAAAACATCCCCAGACATGTCGCCGATTCCGACCATCGTCACCGGGGCGCCGCGCGCGGGTTCGATATGCATCTCGCGCAGATGCCATTTCGCCGATTCCCACGCGCCCCGCGCGGTGATACCGAGCGCCTTGTGATCGTAGCCGTGCTCGCCGCCCGAGGCGAAGGCGTCGCCCAGCCAGAATTTATGCTCGGCGGCGATGGCATTGGCGAGGTCGGAAAAAGCCGCCGTTCCCTTGTCGGCCGCAACCACCAGGTAAGGACCGTCCTTGTCCAGCACGCGCACGCCCGCGGGATGCACGAGCTGCCCGCCGACCACGTTGTCGGTCACCTCGAGCATCGCGCGAATCAGCGTCTTGTAAGCGTCCACCACGTCGTCGTGCGTGATCGGCCGGCCGGCGCGCGGCTTGACGACGAAGCCGCCCTTCGCGCCGGTCGGCACAATGATCGCGTTTTTGACCGTCTGCGTTTTCATCAGGTCGAGTATCTCGGTGCGGAAATCCTCGGGCCGATCGCTGTAACGGATGCCGCCGCGTGCGATGCGGCCGGCGCGCAGATGACATCCCTGCATCGTGGGGCTGTCGACGTGGATCTCGTACCGCGGGGGCGTGTCCGGGAGGTTCGGCACGAGCGCGCTTTCGAACTTGAGCGTGATATACGGTTCAGCCGGGTCGCGAAAATAATTGGTGCGCACGGTCGCCTCGACCATGCCGAGCAGAGCGCGCGCCAGGCGATCGTCGGCGATGTTATCGATCGCGCCCAGCGCTTCGAGATAGCCGGCGCGCAGCGCCGCATATTCCGCACTGTCGCTGCCGGCGCCCGCCGTATCCAGCCGCAGCCGGAAAAGCTCGACCAGCGTCCGCGCCAGCCGCGGGTTGACCAGCAATACGCGCCGCAGCGCGGGCAGGGCCGGCGCGAGCCGCATTTGAAATGCCGCCGCGACGTAGGCGCGCAGCAGCGAGACCTCGCGCCAGTGCAGGCCGGCCTCGAGCACCAGCGCGTTGAGCGGGCCGTCCTCGGCCCGTCCGCTGCGCACGGCGGTCATCGCCTCAGCGAGCATGGCCGCGCCACCCTGGCTCTCGAGCGGCGCCCCGTGCGCGTCCTGCACCAGGAACGATTGCATGAAGGCGCGCACCGGCGAGCCGTTCACGTCAGGGCGTAATTCATCGGCCTCTTCCGATATCACCGTGATACCGAAGTGCGACAGCATCGGCATCAGATCGCTCAGCCGGGGCGGCTCGCCGAGCTCGAACATCCGCAGCTCGTTGGCGGCCGGGCGCGCGCCATCGCCGCCGGCGCGGGACGCGAGCTCGACGCCGAAGCTGCGGCCGCTTTCAAGCAGGCGCTCGACCGCATCGATGTCGCCGGCCGCGCGGGCCACCGCGGTGCTGGCGAGATAGTGCGGGCTGAAGGCGGCGAGCCAGCGTTTGGCCAGCGCCTGGGCGCGCTGCTCGCCCACGCGTTCGACCAGCTCTTCGTGCAGCCGATCCTCCCAGGTGCGCGCGAGCTGCGAGGCTTCGGTCTCCATCGCGCGCAGTTGCGGTGCGCTCGGCGGTGCGGCGTCATAGCAGAAGTGCATGCGCGCCCGGTAGCCCTCGCCCATCGCGAGATAGTAGTAGAGCAGTTCGCCGCCCAGGATCCGGCCCAGTGAGTGCTGGATACGCTTGCGAATTTCGGCCGAGAAAGTTTCGCGCGGCAGCACCACCAGCACCACCACGTTGTGCCGCACCGGATCATAATGAGCGCTCAGGCGGACCGCGGCCTCATCCTTGTGATCGAGGATGAGATGAAGCTGCTCGCGCAGCTCGCTCACCGACGCGCGGAACAGCTCCTCTTTGGGAAAGCTGTTGAAGGCGCTGACCAGCTCTTTGTAGTTGTGCGAGCCGGGTGCCGCGTGCTCGGCCGCGAGCACCTCGCGCAGCTTGGCGCGCAGCACCGGAATATGCTGCGCCTCCTCCGAATAGGCCTTGGAGGTGAAGAGGCCGACAAACCGGTCAAAACCGATCACACGCCCGGCCGCATCGCAGCGGCGGATGGTGATATCGTCCATCAGTCCGCGGCGATGAACCTGCGACATCGTGTGTGTTTTGCCCGTGATCAGCGCGCCCGTCTCGAACAGGATACGGCGATGATCGGGCTCGAGCGCGCTGAGCGCGACCGGCCGCGCGTAGCGCGAGCGGCCGCTGTCGCGCAGCAGGCCGAGCGCCGATTGCGCCTCGGCCACCAGCGAGCGCTGCCCGCCGTCATCAATCACTCGATAATGCCGATAGCCGAGAAAGACGAATCCGCCGCCGACCAGCCATCGCAATAGATCGCGCATCTCGACCAGCTCGCGCTGCGCCGCGGTCTCTTCGCAGATTTCCAGCGCCCGCGCGGTCATCGCTTCGAAATCGCCGGTCACCGCCCGCACCTGTTCGAGCACGCCCCGCAGTTCCGTCTCGATCCGCTCCGCATTGTACGCGGCGCCTTCGAGGCGCAGTTCGAAATGGACCAGCGATTCAGGGCGCTCGGCGGCGCGCTGGCCCTCGAGCGAGACCAGCCGGCCTGCGCTATCGCGGCTCGCAAGCAGCACCGGATGCAACAGCAGGCCGCCCGCGATGCCGATGTGATGGAAATACTCGAGCAGGCTGTCGATGATGAACGGACAATCCTCCATCGCGGTCTCGACAAACCCGCTGCCGGCCGGATCGAGGGCCACCCGCACCTTGATCGGCTCCGCCCGAACCGAGAAAAACTCCAGCGCCTCGGCGGCCAGCCGTGCGCGCCGCTCCTCCGGCAGTTGCGCGGCCGCCTGGCGCGTGAGCCCCTCGAATAGCCGCGCGCTGAAGACTTCAGCCCAGTGCCGGTTCTCCTGCGCGAGGTCGGAAACCTTGATCTGCGGCTGTGCTTCGCTGGCCAAGATGGTCACCCGTGAAGATCGAAGTTGCGGAGTTCAGACGGCCCCCGATGAAAATTATAAATCCCGACCGGCATATGCCGCTACCGGTCTCGCTATCGGACAGCCGGCGCCGATTCTCTACAATGAGAATGAGGATGCCGCGCCCGCCCGGCCGACGCGCGGGCGTCTTCAGCAATGGAGCCGGTCGAGATAACCGCGATGACGTTCGGCGCCTTCGGCCTCGGGCATCTTGCCGACGGCAGCAAGGTGATGGTTCGCGACGCGGCGCCCGGGGACCTGCTCGAGGTGAGCGTGGTCGAAGAGCGTGGTGACTACCGCGTCGCCCGCGCCGAACGCGTGCTCAGGGCGGGGCCAACGCGCCGCCAGCCGCCCTGCCCGTATCTGCCGCAATGCGGCGGATGCGACTGGCAGCAGATCGCGTACCCTGAACAGGCGCGGCTCAAGGCCGAGCTTATCGCGGGCACCTTGAATCGCGCTCTCGGGCTGCAACTCGAACCGGCGGCCCTGGTCGAGCGGGCGCCGGCGGAGTTCGGGTACCGCGCGCGCGTGAGATTCCACGCCGGCCCGAGCGGGCGGCTCGGCTTCCACGAAGCGGGAAGCCGTCGCCTGGTCGAGGTCGAGCGCTGCATGGTCGCGGCGTCCGAGATCCGCGTGCCGCGGGAGTTTGCCGCCGCGGTCGAGTGCGAAGAAATTGAAGTCGTCGCCGATCGCGGACGCGAAGTGCTGGTCGCGTACCTTAAGCGGCCGTTCAATTCCGCATCGCGTGCGCGCGCTCGACGGATTGTAGAGGACGATCCGCAAATTGCGGGGGCGGTGTTGCGCGCGGGGCGCGCCCGCGAGGTTATCGGCGACGTAGCAATCGCGCTCGAGCTCGAGCCCGGGCTCGAACTGCAGGCCGACGCCGACTTGTTCAGCCAGATCAACCGCGCGCAAAACCTGAAACTCGTCGCCACGGCGATGGAGATGGCGTCGCCGCTGAGCGGAGCGCGCGTGCTCGATCTGTTCTGCGGCGCGGGCAATTTCGGTCTGCCCGCCGCGCGCCGGGGTGCAGCGGTGACCGGCGTGGATACCGACGCGCGCGCGGTCGCGGCGGCGGCGCGCAACGCCGCGCGGCTCGGCTTTGAGCGCGCCGAATTCGCGGCGATGGCGGCGGGCGAACACGTGCGCTTTCTCCTGCGCGCGCACTATCGCCCCGAGGTCGTGATCATGGACCCTCCGCGCGGCGGCGCGCGCGAGTTGGTCGCGCCGCTCCTGCGCATGCGCCCGGCGCGCGTGATCTACGTTTCATGCGACCTGGCGACGTTCGCGCGCGATCTGCGCGAGTTCAGTGGCGGCGGCTATCGCGTGGCGGAGCTTCGCGCGTTTGATTTTTTCCCCAACACGCACCACGTCGAGATGATCGCGGTATTGACTTCGACGGCTGCCCGTTCCTAATCTGGATAGTCGACCCGGCTATTTCCCCGCCCGGCAGAGGGTCAGCAAAGCGATGCCCAAGCAGGAAAAGGAAAAGCCGCCGCGCCCGAAAATTACGATCATTCCGGGACGCGGCGTCGCTCAAACCATCAACTATCTGCTCGAGGATCGCGATGAACTCGAATGGATTATCGCGGTCGGCCGCACCAAGAACGGCGAGTTGTTCTTCTACGATACCGGAGGCGATATCGTGGAGGACCTGGGCACGCTCGAATACCTGAAGGCGCGCATCGTGCGCGCGCATTTCGGCGACGAATACGAGTGAACGAACGGCGAGCGCGCTGTCTGCGCGCCTGCTCCAGACTGCGAACCCAACCTCGAGCAGCAACCAGCGCGAGCGCGACCACGCATCCGCGACCGATGCTCTAATCCGGAGTTATCGCGTTCGGGTATTTCTTGTAGATCTTCTCGGCAGCCATGAAGTCGCCCATCGCGGCGTCGTAGTCGCCCTTGAAGTATGCGCGCTGACCGTCGAGGAAAAGCTCCTGCATGTGCTGCGCGCTGGCACCGGCGTACTTCGCCCGCCACACTTCGCGCGACACCCGGGTCATCGTGTTGAACACGTCTTCGCGGCGAAACTGATGCGTCGCCGGCGGAGGCGCAGTCGGCGGGGCGGCACCCGCCTGCGCAAACGCGGGAGCCGCATTGATGCCCACGATGCAGGCCCCGGCGACCGCGCCCAACATCGCAAGCTTCCAGGGTTTCATGGCCATGGGATCCTCCCGGCTCGATTTGGCGAACGCGCTAGAATCTATTAAAAGGTGCGATCCCAAGCAACATAGATGAATTCCCCAACGGACCGCATCACAGGGGCGCTGCCGCACCTTCGGCGCCTAGTCCTCGAACTCCTGTTCCGGCGGGCGCGCGTAGATGACGCCTTGCTCGACCTCGATCGGCACGCGATAGAGAAACTTGCCGCACGCGCTGGGCGGACCGGCAATGCATTCGCCGCTCGCCGGATCGTAATAAGCGTTGTGCGTCTGGCACATCAAATAGCGTGCGTGCTCGGTAAAGAACTGATTATCCACCCAGTCCATCGCCATGGGCACGTGTCGGCACCGGTTGACGTAGGCGTGGTAGGCGCCGTGGAAGTTGACTACAAAGCATTCCTCGTCCACGCCGCGAATCGGCAGCATGAATTTGAGCGATTCGCCGGGCGCCAGCGCCGCCGTTTTCGCCACGCGATAGCGCGTCGCGCGAGTTGCGACAACGCGCCGGGCCGCCAGGCCGGGCCTGTTCGTGAGCGCGCGATCGCGCCTGTCACCGCGCGCCATGAATCCTCCCCTGCCGGCTCGGGGCATCGCGGGAACCGCGGGCGAAGCAGGGCTGATACTTCCGGGCTCGCACCTGCGGGCTGATTTTCGTCGCATTCGGCCGGTTCATCCTCGGATCCGAGGCTGATTATAATACGAGAGCAGGGTTGTGCGGCGACTCGTGTCGGCTCCCGTCAGGCCGATGGCGCGTTGCGCGGCCGCATTTGCGATGGACAAGCCGATTATCCGGGCCGTCGAGGCATTTCCGCTGGAGCAGCAGGATCAGACTCTGATCTGCCTGCGCGATCCATCGGGCTTGGCGCCGGAGCCCATCGTACTCGGGATGGGCGCATACTTCCTGGTGACGATGTTTGACGGCACAAACTCCGCGGCCGATTTGCAGGCCGCGTTCAACCGCCGCTTCGGCGAGATCATTCCGGCCGCGAAAATACGCGAGCTGGTGGACGCGCTCGACCGCGCCTTTTTTCTCGACTCGCCGCGGTTCGCGAAGCGCGTCCATGCGGTGCGCGAGAACTTCCGCCTCAGCCCCTCGCGTGCGGCCGCGCTGGCGGGCCTCTGCTATGAAAGTGAACCGGCGCGATTGCGCGCCGAGATCGAATCATTCTTCGAACGCCCGGGCGCGCCGGGGCGTGGCGCACTTGCCATCACCCGGGCACCCGCGCCGCGCCGCACGCTCGCCGGCCTTATCGCGCCGCACATAGACCCGCGGCGCGGCGCCGCCGCCTACGCGTGGGCGTACGACGCGGTGCGCCGGCACGAGCGGCCGGAGCTGATCCTGATCCTGGGCACTTCCCACTACGGAGCGGGGCCCGAGCTGTTCAGCGCTACGCGCAAGGATTACCTGACGCCGCTCGGCGCCGTCCGCACCGACCGCGATTTTGTCGAAGGCCTGGCGGCGCGCTACGCGCGATCGCCTGGCGGCGGCGACTTGTTCGCCGACGAGCTGCTCCACCGCAACGAGCACTCGATCGAGTTTCAGGCGCTGTTCCTCGCCTGGGCGCTCGGGCTCGAGGGCTATCGGATTGCGCCGATCCTGGTGAGCTCGTTTCATGAGATGGTCCGCGCGCGGATGAAACCGGCGGGCGACCCGCGCGTGGGAAGCTTCCTCGAGGCTTTGCGCGAGACGCTCGCCGCCGAGCGACGCCGCGTCTTGATTCTGTCGGCGGTGGATTTTGCGCATGTCGGACGCAAATTCGGCGATTCCTTTGGCCTCGACCAAGGGCTGGCCGAGCGCGTGCGGCGCGAGGACCTCGCACTCATCGAAAACATCAAGGCAGGGGACGCCGCGGGATTTTTCGATGCGATTGCTCGCGACTGCGACCGGCGCAAGATCTGCGGACTTGCCCCGATGTACACGCAGCTCGAGCTGCTGCGCGGCCGGCGCGCGCGGCTGCTGCACTACGATATCGCGCTCGAGCCGCAGACCGACTCGCTGGTGTCTTTCGCGAGCCTCGCGATCGAGTGACGGACCGCCGCCGCTCCGTGCATCACTGGGTATCGGCACTCAGCCGGCGTGCATCTTCAGAAACGCGCGCACCTTGGAGACGGCCGCGCCCGTCGCGTCGGGCGTTTTCCATTTCATGATCAGCTCGGCGTTGGGCGCGAGCCGCGCGATTTCTTCGGCGGTGGCGGTCGGATGATACAAATCGTCGCCGGCCAGAATCAGCATCGGGGTGCCGCAGCCGCGCACGAAATCGCGCGACACGGAAAATACGAAATCGCCGTCGTACATGCGCGCGCGCAACGCGTCCAGCGCCGCGGCGCTCACCTCGGAGCGCGTCCGGCGCAGCTCGGCGGCCCAGCCGTCGAACATTTCGCGGAATGCCGGCCGATTCTCCGCGCTGAGTCCGATCGGGTTCTGCAGCACCGCGGCGCTTACGCGCTCGGGCGCAAGCTTGATCAGTCCCAGGCAGTAGGACGAGCCGATGCAGCCGCCCATCACGTGCGCGCGCCGGACACCAAGATGGTCGAGCAAGGCGAGATGATCGCCCGCGTAGGTCTCCCACCCGTCGCGCGCGCCGATCGGCGCGCGCGAGCGCCCGGCGTTGCGCTGATCCATCGCGATCACGCGAAAGTCGCCCGCAAGGTCGGCGGTGGGATCGAACGGGCTGCGCCGCCAGAACTCGATGCTCGAACGCATCCCACCCGGCGCGAGCAGGAGCAGCGGATATCCCGAACCGTATTCTTCGTAATAGAGCGATACGCCCTCGCGCTCGAAAACCGGCATATGCTGTCCTCCTGATGGAATGCGGCGCGTGATTCAGTGATGATGAGAAGTTGCAGATGTACCGCTTGCCGGTCAATCGCCAGTTCCGCGGCCAAATCGCCCAAGTTGTCCTTCCAGGCGCTATAGGACTATTTTCTTCTTTCCTTAAGCATTTGATTCCACGTACGGTATTCGAGCGGCAATGAACTTATAATTTGAGTCACCTTTGACGCTGGGCGGCACATATCGTGGACCATTTTGACCAGTTCTCGTTCAGCCGACGCGAGCGCGACCTGATGGCCGAGGTTGCGCGTCGTGTGCTGCCGAACCTGGAACACATAGCGGAACGCTGGGCCGAGGCGATCCAGCTCAACGCTCCGGCGGACAAAATTGCAGGCATGCGCCAGACGCTGCGCTCGATGTCGCGGCCGCTGCTGAGCGGCTTCTTCACTCATCTGGCCGAAGGCGACCCCGAGCGCGCGCTCGCGCATTACCAGAGTTTCATCGAGGGCGTGATTCGCGAGCGGCTCGACGAGCCGGAGCGCCAGCGCACGAACATCGAGGGCCTGTTCTCCTCCGCGCGCATCATGCGCGGCATGCTCGCCTTCGAAACCGAACGCGTCGTCGCCGGCGACGAAAGCCGCCTCGCAGCCATGCTGCCGTTCGCGCGCCTGTGGAGCCAAGTGGTCGAATCGACCGGCGTTATTTACGCGCGCCTGCGCGAAGGCCATCTCAGCAGCTTGTACGACGCCGCGCGGCGGACCGCTGAACAGCTACGCGAGAGCGAGGAGCGCTTTCGCCTGCTGGTCGAGGAGAGCAAAGGCTTTGCCATCTGGACGATGAATGACTCGGGGTGCATCGTGAGCTGGAACCGAGGCGGCGAACAACTGGTCGGCTATACGGCGGACGATATCGTCGGACAGCATCTCGAACGTCTGTTTCCGCCCGAAGAGCGCACGGCGGGGACCGCCTCGCGCCTGCTCGAAGGCGCGCGCAGCAACGGCCGGACGACTAACGAAGCATGGTGCTTGCGCAAGGACGGCTCGAGGTTCTGGGCGCAGTTGGTGGCTGCCGCGCTGCACGACGAGCACGGGCGCCTGCTCGGCTTCTCGACCATATGCCGCGACATCAGTGAGGAGCGACGCCGCGAACAGGAACTGACCGTCGCGCGCGACGCCGCGCTCGAAGCCTCGCGTCTCAAGTCGGCCTTCATCGCGAACGTCACCCACGAGATTCACACACCGCTCAACATCCTGCTCGGGTATGCGGACCTGATGGCCGAACGGCTGGAGGAATCGGGCGACCCGCGCGCGGGCGAGTATGTAGCGCCCGTGCGTCGCGCGGGCAAGCGGCTGCTCGATACGGTGGGTTCGATTCTGGAACTGTCGAAGATCGAAGCGGGCACTTTTCGCATCGATCCCCGGCCCATCGTGCTGGGCGAATTCGTTGAGCGCCTGGTCGCCGAATTCAGGATTCTCGCCGCTCGGAAGGGGCTCGCGGTGAGCGTCCGGATCGACGCGCCCGACGTGGTGGTCCGATTCGATGAAGCGTGCCTCTCCAACCTGCTCACCAACCTGCTGCAGAACGCGATCAAGTTCACCGAGCACGGGGAAATCGCGTTGCGGCTGTGGATCGATGAGCACGGCACTCCGATGCTCGAGGTGCGCGATACAGGCGTCGGTATCGATCCCGCCTATCTTCCGCACATTTTTGACGCCTTCACGCAGGAGAATCCGGGCCTGACAAGGCGCTTTCAGGGCGTCGGCCTGGGACTTTCGCTGGTGCGCAAATACATCGACCTCCACGGAGCCGAAATTACGGTGGCGAGCGAAAAGAACCGCGGCTCGAGCTTTACCATCCGCTTCGCGCGCCATCACGAGACTGCCTGATCGCCGACATTCCCCATGCCTGAAACCTTCGAGACGCTGATTCCGGCGCGGCTCGATCGGCTGCCCTGGAGCGAATTTCACTGGCTGCTGGTCATCGGCCTCGGCATCACCTGGGTGCTCGACGGCCTCGAAGTCACGCTGATGGGCGCGATAAGCGCGGTCCTGCAGCGTCCCGACGTTCTGCGTTTCAGCGCCACCGAGATCGGCGCCATCAGCTCCTGCTATCTCGTCGGTGCGGTGCTGGGCTCGCTGGTGTTCGGTCACCTGACGGACCGCTACGGCCGGCGCAAATTCTTCTTCATCAGCCTCGCCATCTACCTGGCGGGCGTTGGATGTACCGCCGTGTCATGGAACCTGGCGAGCTTCGCGCTCTTCCGCTGCATTACCGGTGCCGGTATCGGCGGCGAATACTCGGCTGTCAACTCCGCCATCGACGAGCTTATCCCGGCGCGCTTTCGCGGCCGGGTCGATTTGATCGTCAACGGCAGTTTTTGGCTCGGCGCTGCCGTCGGTTCGGCTTCGACCCTGATTCTGCTCGACACGCGTTACCTGGCCGTGAATGTCGGATGGCGGCTGGGGTTCGGCGCCGGCGCGATCATCGGAATGATCATCCTCTACATGCGCCGCTTCATTCCTGAAAGTCCGCGCTGGCTGGTCACGCACGGCCAGCGCGAGGAGGCCGACAAGACGGTCGCCGAGATGGAAGCGACGGTGGCGCGCGAGACCGGCGCCCAGCTCTCGGCTCCGCCGCGCGAAGAAGCCATCCGGCTCAGGATCCGCCATCGTTTCGGCCTCGGCGCAATCCTGGCGCCGATGGTTACGCGCTATCGCTCGCGCACGGTGCTGGGGCTTTCGCTGATGATCGCGCAAGCTTTCGTGTACAACGCGATCTTTTTCACTTATGCGCTGGTGCTGGCGCGCTATTACGCCGTAGCGCCCGACAGCGCCGGGATGTTTCTGCTGCCGTTCGCGCTGTGCAATTTCCTGGGCCCGGTGAGCCTGGGGCATTTTTTCGACACCGTGGGTCGCCGGCGCATGATCTCTGCGACCTATGCCATAGCCGCCATCATTCTGCTGGTCAACGGATGGCTCTTCGTGCGTGGCGATCTGAGCGCCACTACGCAAACCATCCTGTGGTCGGCGATGTTTTTCTTCGCGTCGCCGGCCGCGAGTTCAGCCTATCTGACGGTTAGCGAAACCTTCCCGCTCGAGATGCGTGCGCTCGCCATTGCGGTCTTTTACTCGATCGGTACCGGCATCGGCGGCGTGGTGGCGCCGTGGTTTTTCGGCCGCCTGATTGATTCCCGGTCGCGCACCGACCTTCTGTACGGCTATCTCGTCGCGGCCGGCCTGATGCTGCTTGCCGCAGCCACCGAAGCGACGCTGGGAGTTGCGGCCGAAGGCGTGAGCCTCGAGAAAATCGCCGCGCCGCTCTCCGCCGTCGAAGCCGACTGATGCCGACCGCGACTGATGCCCACGACGGCACATCGGGCGCGCTGCGACGCCGAGGTGGCGCGCACGGCGCCCTTATCGCGGCCTCGTTCAGGTAGACGGAACTTGCCGCAAAGCCTGCGTGCGGCGCGGGCGAATCGCGAGCGAACGCTTGACTCGCGCTCACTTCGGACAGATGCTTGCGCAGGAGGCTACCACGATGACCAACAAGGGTTTTTCGCACGTCGGGCTTTCGACGCTCGATCTCGATCGAACACGCCAGTTCTACGAAGAGGTGCTGGGCTTCAAAGTTGTGGTTGCCGATACGATCAAGATCAAGGAAGGCGGCGCGATCCGCCACATATTCTTCGACACCGGCCGCGACCAGCTCCTCGCCTTCATGGAGCCGCGCGGGATTCCGGGCGTGCCGGTCGAATACGACGCGGGCATCAACCGCGGCCTGGGCGTGCCCGCGGCCTTTTATCACTTTGCCTTCGAGGCAGGGTCGCAGTCGGCGCTCGAGGACAAGCGCCGCGAACTGATCGGCAAGGGCGTGGACGTCACCGAAGTCGTCGATCACGGATGGGCCAGATCGATTTACTTCAAGGATCCCAACGGTCTTTCGCTCGAGTACTGCTGCCTGGTAAGGAATTTCACCCAGGACGATGCCACGATGCAGGAGCGATTCGAGCTATCCATTAAAGCGCTCGGTCTCGATACTCCAACCTCCAACGACATCAACGTGGCGCGCAGGCTCGGGGAAAAGGCAAAGCATCCGCAGTAATATTCTTCCGGACGGCGCCACGGCATCGGGAGTCCGCGCGCGAAGGCTCGCGCCCGGTATGCGACGCGGATCTCGCATCAGTAGCGGCTGCTTGCGCCTGCTCGCGGTATCGCTGTGCGCATTCCTTCTGGCCGCGGCGAGCCTCAGCGGCGCCGCGATTCCCGTCGACACGCCCCGCGCCGCCGTAGTCAGCGCAATCGATCAGGCGATCGCGGTCCTGCACGACACCGCAATGCCGGTCGAACAGCGCCGGCGCGCGTTACGCGCGCTCGCGGAGCACAATCTCGACCTCGCGAAAATGGCCGCGACCGTTCTCGGCACCCACTGGACCGAGATGACGCCGGCGCAGCAGCAGCAGTTCGTGCCGCTGTTCGAGGCGTTTATCGAATCCGCCTATCTCGACGAAATTCAGGAATACGCAAGGCTCAAAATAGAAATAGGAGATCAAACGCTCGAAGGCGCGGACCATGCGCGCGTGGCCGCGACGGTGCTGCAGCCGGGCGAGGATCCGATAAAGATCGATTTCATGCTCGAGCGCGGACCGCGTGGCTGGCTGATGTTCGACGTGGTGGTGGACGATATCGGAATCATCGAAAACTATCGAGCGCAGTTCGACCGCGTAATTCGCACACGCGGTCTGGCACGTCTCGAGGCCGAACTCCGCATGAAGCAGGCTAAGCTCGACGCGATGCTCGGCCAGTAAGACCTCATCCGACCCGATTGCGGTGCAGCTTCGCGCCCGGACGAACGCCCCTCGGCAGGCCGATGCGAACGTAAATCGCAGAGGCGCGGACCATCCGGGCCCGACCGCCCCCGCTACCGCTTTCGTCTTCGGATCACTAGTATGACGCAGCCTTGGATTTGCAGCCGAGGCGATTTAACGGCCGCGATGCACGCGATGGCGCTTATGCTGGCTGCAGTGACGCTCATCTCCACCGGAATGGGCGGCGCCGCGGCACTCAGATTTCACGACCGGCTGCATCTGCTGCTCGGCTTCAGCTCCGGCGCTGTGATCGCGGTCGCGCTCTTCGACATTCTGCCCGAGATTTTCGGCCTCGACCGCGGGGGCGCATACATGCCGCTTGCGGCTATCGGCTTCCTGGTGTTCTTCGGGCTCGAACGTTACACCGCGCTCCACGGCTCGCGCGAACACGAGCATGCCGCGCAGGCCCACGAGCAGGAACTAGGCGCGCTCTCGGCGGCGGGCCTGACCTTCCATAGCTTTCTCGACGGCGTCGCGATCGGGGTCGGCTTTCAGACCAGCCGCCATATGGGTTTCCTCATCGCGCTCGGCGTCATTGCCCATGATCTGAGCGATGGCATGAATACGGTCACGGTGGTGCTGGCCCACGGCAATCCACGCCGGCGCGCCGGATTCTGGCTCGCGCTCGATATGATTGCGCCGCTTATCGGCGCTGCGGCGACGATACTGTTGAATTTGAGCGCGGCGCTGCCCTGGCTGCTGGCTTTCTTTGCCGGATCCTTTCTCTATATCGGCGCCTCCGACCTGTTGCCGGAGGCCAAAGAACACGACTCACCCATGGTCGCGGTCGCCACCTGCGCGGGAATGCTGGCAATCTACGCCGCGAGTCGCGCACTGCACGGCCTTTGATGACCAGCCGCGGACTCGTCGCGCCACGTCAAACGACCCTGGGTCTGGAGGTCCGGCCGAGAAACCCTCTGTGGCCCAACCGGGCTCGCGGTTCCCCGTATCCGGAAAGGTCTGATCCGATACATTGACCTTGCACTTTGAATATTCTTCCACCCTGCCATTTGCGCTGCGCCGAAAAATCACGCGCACGTCCGGATCTAATCCTTCTAAATTCCTGCGAATTTAAATGTATTCGCATTGCGCAGAAGTGGAACGTACTTTGCGTGAAGCTACGATCGAGGGTGTCACCCTGAGGATTTAACCGAATGGATGCCAATGACGAAATTGATCGAATCCAATCCGAGATCGCGCTCAGCCAGCAACGATTACGCGAGGACGTTTCTCAAATCAAAGAAAAGGTCGACCAGACGCGTGCTCAATTGAGTCCGACCGGCATGATCCAGAAGCGGCTGCCTCTTTTCCTGGGCGGAGCGGCGGTCTTCGGCTTTTGGATCGGCTACAACAATGTGCCTGTCCCGGAGATTGCCGCGCCGGCGGCGCGGACCATGGTATCCGCCGCCGTAAAGCGGGCCGCCGCGAGACCGAGCAGACGGAGTTGATGCGCCGGTAAAGACGTAGCTCAGGTGAATTTATGGACATCCGATCGAATGACCTCAACGCCAACGCTTCGGTCTCCTCGAAAGAGACTCCGAACTGGCCGGAGCTGCTTTCAAAGGTAGCTGACGATCTGGCGCGCGTCGTGAGCGGCGAGATCCGGTTGCTCGAAGCGACTGTTAAGCAGGTCATCGAGGCCCAGAGCGAGAAACTGGCCGGCCTGCTCGTTGCGCTGGTCGCGTTCGGCTATGGATTCCTGCTTCTGGTGGGCGCGATCGTGTTGTTCATTCATCTGTGGCTGGACTGGTGGCTCTCGTTGCTGATCACCGCCTTGGCCGTAATCGCCGCGGGTGTTTTTTTCCAGATGTGGATGGCTCGTTCGGCGAAGCGCGCCTGAGCCCGAAATTGCGCTTGCAAACGATGCTGCCGCCTGTCGAAAGGAGTTCAACCATGGCAACTACCGAGAAATCGATCCAGGTCAATGTGCCGGCGCGTACCGCGTACAATCAGTGGACCCAGTTTGAACAGTTCCCGCGTTTCATGGAGGGCGTCGAGCTGGTCCAGCAGCTCGACGATCGCAACCTCCATTGGGTCGCCAACGTCGGCGGAAGGAGAAAGGAGTTTGACGCTGAAATAACCGAGCAGATTCCGGACAAGCGGATCGCTTGGCGCAGCCGCTCCGGGCCCTCGCACGGCGGCGTCGTTACGTTCCATCCGCTCAACGATGCACAAACGCGGATCATGCTGCAGATGGTGTACGAGCCCGAAGGAGTGACCGAGAAGGTCGGTGACGCGGTCGGGGTAATGAGCCGGCGCGTGGAAAAGGACCTCGAACGTTTCAAACAATTCATCGAAGCGCGCGGCGACGAGACCGGCGGATGGCGCGGACAGATCAAGCGTTGAGGAAAGTTCCCCTGCGCCCGGCTCGGTGACAGCCGCGCTCGCGCGTGCCGGTCTGCCTCCACCGCGCGCGCGAGCGGCGCTTCAGCTGTGTGACCGATTTACCTGTGAACCCATCGGCTGAAAGCACGGAGCCGGGCGATTTAATCGAATTCGCTATGCGCCGGATGGACTGGAAGAAGCTTTCGACGCTCACCCGTACACGAACATGCGCCGAAACCAACTATGGGATCGGTTCAGGTCGCCGGGTCGATATGCGTGCTTGGATTCACCGCGACCCGCGCCGGCGAGTCGGCGACTATGCTGGAGCGCGCTCGGCGATGCGCGCGCGGGTTACAGGCCCCACGCCATATCGGCATACAGCTCGGACGCCATCTGGCGCATCATCTGGTCCTTCGAGGCGTCCTGCTGCGAAGCGGCCACCTGCATGTCGCTCATCTGCAAGATGTCCGGACCGCGAAGGTTCTGGCGCAAAAACTGCGGAGTGGTGGGAACGATTGCCTGCGCCACGACCGATGCCTGGCTGGACGCGCTGACCGCATTGGTGCGCCAGACCACTGCGTTGGTCTTGCGATCGGTAAGCGTCGCCGCGACCATGAACGTGTTTCCATAGCTCAGCGGCTCGGATACGCCGTTCAGGCTCCCGGGCGCCGTGCCGGCGTAAATGATTTTTCCCGAGAGCACGAGGTCGGCCTCCTGCGGATTGTCCACGACTGTCAGCCGGCCACGCGATGCGATGGCATCCTTCAGATAACGCGAGAATTGATCGTTGATGCCTGGTACATAGGTGACGTTTTCGAAGCGCTCGACATAAATTGTCTTTGCCGAATCCGGCAGCGCGCTGCCGTTGTCGGCGAAATGCAACGCGCATCCGCCGGCGACAAAAACGGCCAGCGCAACCGCCGTCAAACCTGCCATCTGCGACCGCCACCGGTCTGCGCACTGGCCTCTTGAGAGGGCTCTCATCGCGGTACTCATTCGGCTACGCTCTCGGAGAGTTGACCACTGCGGCTCAGCCATGCCGCGACTAAGGTTCGAATGGTCCTGCCGCACCCGGGCCTTCCCTCACCGCGCGGCGAATCGGCAGCAGGCCCATCAGCTGGAACGGATTGCTGCCGAAGGGAGAACCGGTGCCGAGCGAACCCAGACCGCTCAGCGTCAGCTGGAAGATGTAGCTTGTGTTGTTCGGATAGTAGGTGTCGTCGAGCGCGAAATCCGCATACCAGCAGTCGCAGGCGGACTTCAAGCGGAACCCGAACACCGTCGACAGCATGCGCGATGCGCCGAAGTCGTAAATTGGCGCCACGAATACGCCCGCATGATTGAACAGGCCTACATAGCTGGCCAGCGAGACCGTGCTCAGCGAGTTCACCGAGGAACTGGTGTTCAGCAGTACGGCGTTGGGCGCTGCGTACATGTAAGACAATTGCACAAATGTCCCTTGTAATGCGCGTCCCGTATAGATGCTCGGAGCCTGCTGGAACGGCGGTTGCAGAGCAAGCGAGAAGCTGAACGCATCGAGGCCCTGCCCCGGGCGCGGACTCCAGTCCAGCGTCGTCCCGGCGGAGACGAGACTCGTCGGATAAAGCCATCCCTGCAGAGTCACGTCAGACAGGTGCGAGCCGTCGTTGGCGACGGCGTGAGTGGTGTCGTATGCCTGTTCGAGGCTGAGCCGCAAAAGCTCGGACGTGGCGCCGCCGTTGGCGGTGGTGAAACTCGGGCCCAGCAGACTCAGTATCTGGTTGCCCAGGCCGGACTTGCCGGAGTTGGCCGGGGTCTCCGCCTGTCCGAAAATTCGCAGGCTCACGCCATAGTCAATGAGGCTGCGCCGCTCCAGGCGGTCGATATTGTCGAAAATCGGAAATTCATTTTGCGCGATCGAAGGCACGTAGCTGTACTGCGTGTAAGGCTGTATCAGAGCTTCGATTTTGTGCAGGCCGAACCTGTTCATTTCGTAGCTGTCGATAAGCGCGGTGCGCACGCCGACATCGGTATAGGGGATCGCTCGACCCATCAGACCGCCCTGCGCCAGGCCGCCCAGGCTGAGCCCGTTATTGTACGTCAGGCCCTGAGTCCCTACCGGGATAACGTTCACCTGATGGCCCGAGACGTCATAGGCGGCCGCGTCCACGCCCACCGTCGCCCACCCGTCAAGATAGCGGCTCCACATCCAGGGAACCGTCACTCGCGGATTTGCGTCGAACCTCAACCCGTCGATACCCTGCTCGCGCCAGTAGTTTACGGCGGAGGCGTCGTAGTCCACATACGCGAGGCCGTCGATGCTCTGAAAGCCGCTCCACAGGAGTTTCGGCAGAGTCTGCAGGGCGAAACTCTGAGGCTGAATCAGATCCTGATTCCACACGCCTTCCATCTGCAGATAGCTGTTGTCGAACTCCTGGAACAGCCCGAAATTTGAAATCGCGTTGCGCGCGGTCTGCCATAGTCCGGCATTCCAGCCGTACTCGTGCGACAACGCAGGATTCGGAATCTCCCTGAAGAATAAGCTGTCGCTGCCGTAGAACAGATTCGCATAGGCGAAGAGGCTCGGCGTCAGATACTGCTGCGCGAGGCCGACGAAGCCCCAGCGATTGATGGGAATGTTCGGATTGGCAATTTGCGGATCAACCAGGTCGCTCTGCCGGTTCGCCTCCGATCGGATAGCTTCGTTGAAGTAGCTGCCGGTGACGAAGATATGGTCCTCTTCGCCGTTGACCAGGCGGTACTCGAGCTGTCCGCCGACGCGCGTCGAAGTCTCGACGTCGAGTTGCGCGGTCATGTCCTGGCTTCGATTGATGTCGAGAAAGTACGGCTGCTCGTAGACTCCGCCGTTCAGGCTCGAATAGCCGTAGCGCGGCGTCAAAAACCCGCTGTGCCGCTCGTTATTGGTGTTAATCTCAACGAACGGGACGGGGACCACAGGACGTCCGAGCACGTCGAAGTAGGCGTCACGCGCCTTGGCCATGCCGTTCAGATGGACGTCTATCTGCCGCGCGGAAATGCTCCAATCGGGCCGTGCCGTGTCGCCGGTGCACGTTGTGATCGATGCATCGCTCGCGTGATAGCGCTGACCGGTCGATTTGTGCAGATCCTTGGCCGTCAAGTAGTAGTTGTTGCCGAGCGCGAGTATTCGCGCGTCGGCCAGTCTCGCCGTTTCCTCCCGCAAGTTGAACCAGGCTTTGCTCGAATGTATGTCGGAACTCGGATCGACCACGTGAACGTTGCCGGTCGCCGTGCCGAGATAACGATGCTGCAGCGTGATCTGGTCTGCGGTGATGGTCGTCGGTCCCTGTTCCAGCCTGGCTGCTCCGGTAACGATATAAGTGTCGGTTTTCGCGTCATGAACCAGGCTCTGCCCCTCGATGTTCACCGGAAGAGAGGTCGTTTTGCGCTGAGGACGCAGCGTGCGCAACTGGTTCTGCAAAAACTGTTGCTCCGTTGGCATCTTCGGCTGCTGCGCTTTTGGACCCGCCTGAACGTCCGCGCCATGGAGGAGCAACCCGAGCATTCCCGCAAGGCCGATCAGGAGCCGCGTACGTCGCGCAAAAAATGAGGTCATCTGACGCATCGAGTCACACCAGGCGTTGGCTCTCTCCACATCCCCGCTGACGCGGCTCCAGATTTGTCCACGCCTGGAGCGGCGGCTGCATGGCCCGCTCGAAGGGCAGCAATCATTCAGCAGTCGTATAATGAGGTCGCATCGCAAGCGACCTCCGCATAGCCGAAGACTTCAGTTCTGCGCAGCCGATTATGCCTGCCGGCGCTAGGCATCGTGAAGAGACCGGTAGCGCGTGTTCCACTGGCATCGAAACGATGCCCACCATTTTCCCGCGGCCCGGCGCCCATTAAGGCAGCCGCCGCTCGCATAAGGGCGCACCTCGCGCCCAGCCGCGATCGACACAGGCGTCTCGAAGCATCGAATCAAGCGTAACTCGGCCTCGTAGGGTTCTCCGCGTCGCCGCCGAGCCGTGTCCTGCTCACCCGCACGCCGTCTATCGATGAATATGCTGACAACCTTGACCCCATCAGTCGCGTCGACGCCAATGCCGATTGTTGGTCTCGTATGCCGGCAACACAGATGCAGGACGATAGTAGAAAAATCGCTGCAATTGCAAGGAGTCCTTTGAATTTTACAGCCAAAACTCCGCGGTTATAAACAGGGTTCGGCTTCGGCCGCACGTGTGCCCAGCGGCCGGTTGAAGGTCATCGCTACTCCGAGCGAATGGACCTTAGCCACGCACTTCTTGCCTGCTGCGGGCGCCGGTCTCCCCGCATACTTCCGCCAGATTACGACCGCAATCGATAGCCGTTTCATACGATGGGCCAAATTCGCAGGCATCGCGCGGTACCCGACGGGCGAGCCAGGCAGCGAAGTGGAAGCCCGGTCGCCATTGGGAACAATGCCGACTCATCACGTAATCGGCGCGATCAACTAATCCCCTGGCGGAAACGGCACGAGGAGTCGCTAAGCGCGGTCTGCCCTGTTGCCTGGCCAGTGCAATCGTCTGGTACGAGCTGGGCGGGATTCCGTTTTATAGGCTGATAAGCGTGCTGGCCTGGGCCAATCTCGCCTGGCTTTTTCCAGCCACACTGGCTTCGTTTGCGACCTGGTTCTTCGGCGAAACCTGCTGTTCAGCAGGATGCTCTCCTATTTTCATGCTCCGACTGACTATTTCGAACTGATGCATTTTCGCGCCACAGCCTTGATTTACTATGTGAGCATGCGCGCCTTTTCGTTCCGCTGTCGATCGTCTGTGCGACCACTCCGGCGATCATTGCCTCGGGCGGAGTGCCTATTAAGCCGGTCGGTTTCGGTCCGATGCAGGCGGCTGCGGTCGGCGTTTTCGGACATTATGCCTTTACCACCCGCGTTATGGCGGTTTACCCGGCATTGAGCACGGCGATGCTGGTATCGCATATCATTGGGCATATGGTCGACAACGTTTGCGAGACTGGCCGCCGCAGACCGGAATTCGGGCCGGCGATCGACGTGATTCAACTGGCGCGCACACAATCTATCGCGTTGACACCCATATTGGCGCCATCCTTTTACTCGGGCGGCGCCGTCTCGCCGAAAAAGCACGCTTCTATATTATTGCCGTCGGGATCGAGCACGAAAGCGGCGTAGTAGTCATCGCCGTACTGTCGGCGAAAACCGGGGCCGCCGTTGTCCTTGCCGCCGGCTTTCAGGGCTTGCGCATAAAATCGTTGCACAGACCTTTTGCTGGGCCCTCGCAGGGCGACGTGAATGGGCTGTACTTTTCTCTGCTTGACGACGATCCAGAAGCTGGTCGAATCGCCTTCGCAAAAACCCGCAGCTTCAGCCGGGTAGTCGCGCTGCAGGACGTAGTCCAGAGGCTTGAGCGCCGCCAGGTAGAATCGCTTGGATTTTTTGTAATCGCTTACCGGAACCGATACGTGTTCGATCATAGCTGCCGCGTCTCCGCGCCGAATAAACCTGCATCGTAGCTCGGACCAGTCGTGAATGCACGCGCCATAACGATTACTGGCGAGGGGAAATATGATGCTTTTGAAGAAGGGCGTAAAACGTTTTCCGGTCGACGCCGGCGGCTTTGGCAGCCTGGCTGACATTGTTGTCGTGCCGCTTCAACAACTCAGCGACATAGCCCGCTTCGAAGCGCGCCTTGGCCAGCTTGAAGGTCGGAGCCGGCAGACTTGGCGGCTCGTCGATCGTTTGCGGATCGTACATCTGCAGCTCGGCGGGAAGATCCTGCAGGGTGATGGTTTCCGTGCGAGCCACGGCACAACTGTATTCGACGACATTCTGCAGTTCGCGGACATTGCCCGGCCACGGGCAGTGCTCGAACAATCCGAGCACCTCGGGAGCAAAGCGTTTCGGAGCCGAAAGGTTTTTACGGCTGCATTGCTGTAGAAAGTGATTCGCCAGCAGAACGACGTCCTTGTCGCGCATGCGCAGCGGCGGCAGATGCAACGGAACGACGTTCAAGCGATAAAAGAGGTCCTGGCGAAAGAGCCGCTGCGCCACCTGCGCGCGCAAATCGCGGTTCGTCGCCGAGACCACGCGCACGTCGAACTCGACGATTCTCGTACCTCCGAGCCTGCGATGCCGACGCTCCTGAAGCGCGCGCAGCAATTTGGGCTGCAAGTTCATCGGAAGTTCCGCTATCTCGTCGAAGAACAAGGTGCCTCGATTAGCCAGTTCCATCAAACCTGGTTTGGTATGCGCGGCGCCGGTGAACGCCCCTTTTTCGTAACCGAACAATTCCGCCTCGAGTAGATTCTCGGGCAGAGACGCGCAGTCCACAGGAATGAAAACGCCCGCCGATCGCAGGCTGCACGTGTGGATCACTCTCGCGAACAACTCTTTGCCCGTCCCCGACTCTCCGAAAATCAGAATATTCGCATCGGACCTTGCTACCGTACCGGCCAACTCCAGCACCCGCTGCAACGCGTGGCTCGCGCCCACGATGACTTCGGCCGAGTTTACCTGCCCTGGCGAGCGGTCGAAGGCGGGCGCCTCGCAATCGCGCTGCCGCCGTCTGAAGCTCCTCTCCACGGCCACCCTGAGATTGTCAGGCGTGAATGGCCTGAGCAGATAAAACAACGCGCCATCTCGCACGGCCTGTGCGGCTGCTTCTACCGTGTCGAGGGTGGTCAGCACGACGATCGGCAGGTCCGCATCGACGTCGCGAAAAACCAATATCAACTTCGAGCCGCGGCCAGACAGCGCGCGAGCGTCACACAGGAGCAATTCAGGATGCCTGGATTCCGCAATCGCGCGAGCTTGCTCGGAATCCGGCGTGGCGAAGATTCGGTGCCCCAGAGATCTCAGGTCTCTCGCCAAAGCTTCGAGCGCGACTTGATCGGGATCGAGAACCAGAATGTCTGATGCCATCGTCGTTTCTGACGCGGCGAGTCGCGGAGCCTCCGCACGAGGCACTAAGGCGCAATCGGCTAGGTAGTCGAGTCGTTCATTAAGCGGCGACGGATCGAAGCGCGCCCTCGCGAGTATCCTGCTTCACTTGCGACGGCGGCGAGACCACGCGCTGCCCTGCCGACGGGCGCGAGTTCCGGCGGGAAGCGAAGCCACGATCGCAGGGTGGGATTTTTCGAGATCCTTCCATTCAATTCCAGAGACGGGAAGCACCGCCAGGTTCTGAGGATGTTTCGCCGAGACCTCATGCGAAAAATCGCGATCGATGATTGTGTCATATACCGCCTCGACTGCGCCGGTTTCCTTTTCCGTACCGATAGTCGGGAGCAGTTCATCGAATGACGCCGCCAGTTGCGGCAGCAACTTCCTCATCAATGCTAACAGCACCGGCAGGCGAGCCACTACTATTGAACTGTTCCACAGGCATCCTGCCTGCCACAATCGCATCGCCAGCGCATGAGAAGGCTTTTGCCAAAAGTTGCGAATTTGAAATAGCTGTAAATACTCGTAGACTCGTTCTCCCATCTCAATCCAGCAATAATCATCTCCGGGAGCGCCAGGGCTCGCACCCAGCAGAATCGAAAGATCAGGACGCACCCTGACTCCTTCAAACGCGAGATCCACATGCCGCATGAAGGCCGCGTCGTCGCCCACGTAGTGATGCGATGGAAACACCGCAACCGTCGGATTCGGAACCATTTTCTCCGCGTGCAACAGCGCGTACAGCGTTGCCGCGGCCGTTCCACGGTTTCGCGGCTGCACTACCAGTCTGCTCGGCGGCACATCCGAAAGCAGATCCTCGTACAGGTGCGTATGAGAGCGGGTGACCACAATCATGGTTTGTTCGGCAGAGAACGCGAGCGCGACTCGCCGGCGAGTCTGCTCAAAGACCGTAGACCCGCCGACCGAACGGCGGAACTGGTCAGGCGCATAGGCAGCGCCAATGCGGGCTGCTGATAATCGCCGTTTCTTCCGATCGCTGCTCGCCAGAATAATCGCCAGACGATCTTCTGAATTCATACTGACTAACTTCCAAACCGCAGGTTGACTGAACGATCTTCGTCGCGCTCACCGAGAAAAATTGAGCCCGGAGCAAGTACGCTGCCAGTCGAACGCGAAGCTTGAGACAGTGTATGCGGCAAACGATCGCGAGGGACTGTGGAGATTTGGCCTGACGAGTGACGGCGCCAACTGTGGAGAAAGCGCCACAGCCGCACCGGAATTCAGATGCGGTATCGATTCAAACCGTCCGTTTGGCTGGACACTTCGAAGCGGCAGGATTTTTGCAGAATAGTGATGATGACCGGCGAGCTGCAGACCGCGCCCGCTAGAGACCGTGTTTGGCAGCAGGTGGGCAAGGGAAGGTATTGGTGCGCGAACGCAAGCGGACAAGTGCAACCTAGCTTAGGAGTATTAAAATGCTGAGACCCGGGAAAGATAAAGGACTTGCGAGCCCAATTCCTCTCGGATTAGCCGCCCTGGCAACTACTACTTTTCTCATGGGCGTGGCTTTTATTTTTCAGCCCCTTTCATCGTGGTCGCCATATCTCCTGCAAGCATTGCTGTTTGGAGGCCTGGCTGAGCTGCTCGCTGGTATGTGGGCGTTCGCGTACGGCGACGCGTTGGCTGCCACGGCGTTTTCGTTTCTCGGCGTGTTCTTCGGATGGTGGGGATTGGCGCATATGCGGTTGCTCGGCCTGACTGCAGCGACGGCGGCCACCGCGGATGGCATAGCGCTTATATTCATCGTTACTGGCGTTGTCACGCTTTATCTCTGGATCGCCTCGTTCTATGAATTCATCGCCTTCAATTTGGCCCTCTTGTTCTTGTGGATCGCTTTCGGGTTAAGGGGCATTGCGATGTTCACCGGCGTCGACGTCCTGACCATCATCGCAGGTATCGGGGCGATAATATCCGGACTCATTGCGGCCTACGCGTCTTTCGCCGCTATCTATAACGCCACCAGTCTCTACGAGGATATGCCGCTCGGCGAGTCTGCTGCCGTCCGCGACAGAGCGGAGCACGACGAGATGGAGCGGATCCGGCGCATTCATCCCACGAATCACGTGACCGACAAGGCAAGTGTCCACGCCTGAACCGAATGCGGCCGCTGATTTCCGTATCCGACGTTCTGGACTGCTCGCGAATCACCCACAGCGTCGATGGGCAAGCCTGTCGAACTCCGTTGGTGAACGAGGCCGTGCTTTTTGAAACAGATCGAGCTCGAGATGTTGAAGGACGGGCAGCGAGTTCTAAGCAAGGCGAAACGTCTGCTGTGAATAGTTCACGCGGTGGGCTCGTCAAAGTTTTTCGTCCGAGATGTGTGAGCAATGCCCACGTGAGAGTTGTAGCATCATGGCCAAGATCGGAGATACTACTTTTTTCGGCGATAGCCGAACGATTTACAATTTCGGCGTGTTTAGCCCGAACAGCGTCTTCAAGGACGAGGTAGCCGCGGTATACGTGTTTGCCGCGGAAAACGACAAGGGCCAGCACCAGCCTCTGTACGTCGGAGAAACCGACAAGCTGGGAATCGAAATCCCGCGCCAGAAAGCGTCGCCGGTGATGCGAGGCAAACCTGCGATCCACGTCTGCGTTCATCTCGACGGCGACAAGACCTCGAGAAAGTCCAAAAAGGCGGACCTGGTTGCATATTACAAGCCGTCGGGAAATGCGGAATAATTCTCAAGCCGCGCGATAAGAGCCCTCGGCGCTTATCGCGGGGCTCGTTTTACCGGATAGACCCGGCCAACCACCGCCGGGAAATCCGCTCAAGACCCGGCACAACGCACTCAGCCCTGCCCGGATCGCAGTTTTGGGTTCGCGCAGGTCGATTTCGGTTGGCTTCCGGCCCCCACGACCGATATTGTCCGCGCTTGAGGACTTGTATGGCCGGGATCGGGCTCATCGGGTCCCCGCGCGATCATTTTATTCGGCGCCGCTGTAACGAGGCTTGGCGTGACGCTTCGAATCCGCCCGCTCGAGGAAAAGGATTTGGATGAGGCCGACAGGATCCTGCGGCTCGCATTTGACACATATCTCGGACTAAAGGAGCCTCACTCGAATTTCGGCGACCGCGATTTGGTTCGGACCAGGTGGCGAACAGACCCGAAGGGCGCCTTTGGGGCTGAACTGGACGGCCGACTCGTCGGATCGAATTTCACGACCCGTTGGGGCAGCGTATCTTATTTTGGCCCGCTTTCGGTGGATCCGAAATTCTGGAATCGAGGCATCGGGCAGCGGCTGCTGGAATCCGCGATGACACAGTTCGCGCAATGGCGAAGCCGCCATACCGGGCTTTTCACGTTCGCAAACAGTCCCGGGCACGCGGCGCTGTATCAGCATTTCGATTTTTGGCCACGCTTCGTCACCGCGATTATGTCCAAAGCGCCAGTCCAATCCGCCGGCACGGAGTTCTTGCTGTATTCGGAAGCGAGCGGGGACGAACAGCAGAAGTTGATTTCTCAATGCGCAAGCCTGACGAACGCGATTTATCCGGGGCTCGATGTGGGTCGGGAAGTCCGGGCAGTTGAGGCGCAGAATTTGGGCGATACGTTGCTGGTCGTGCAGGATTTGGAAGTGACGGCATTCGCCGTTTGTCACGTCGGCGCCGGCACCGAAGCCGGGAGCGGCAATTGTTATGTCAAGTTCGGCGCGGCGCGGCCAGGCGTACAAACTTCGCACCACTTCGGAAATTTGCTCGACGCTTGCGAATCATTCGCGGACGCGCGCGAGCTTCGAACAATCCGAGCAGGTGTCAACCTCGGTCGAATCGAAAGCTATAAGCATCTGCTTGGTCGAGGGTTCAGGACCGAGATGCACGGCATCGCGATGCAGCGCGCGAACAACGAGGGTTACAACCGTCCGGGCGTCTATCTTCTGGACGACTGGCGTTGAAGCATTCGCAGCGAGCGAGTCTTCGGTGATTACTGTCCGTTCGACGGAACGGAGACTCGCGCGCCGCGATCTTGTTCGCCGGGCAAGTTCATTTGGTGGCGAGGATCAACGGTGATACGTGCGGCACCGCCAGCGTGGCAGCTTTGCTGAAACCAGCCTCCTTGAGCCATGCGCGATACTCGGCCATGGTGAATACGTCCCCCGATGGAGTGGCCAGCAGCATGTTCAATCCAAAAAGCAATGGCAGCGCGGGACCGTTGCGATCGTTGTTGGGAACGAACTCGCCGATCAGCAGCATGCCGCCTTTTCTCAGCGCCTGACAGGTTTTCCTGAGCAGCTTCCTGCCCAGAGCCGCTCCGGCACCGTGTACGATGTGACCGAGTAGCGCCAGGTCGAATCCGGATCCGAAATCGATCTCGTGAAAATCTCCTTGTTTGTAATCGTAGCGGCTCGCCACGCCGAATTTTTCGGCATACTCGCGGGTGACCTGTGTGACGGCTGGGTAATCGACCACTGTGACCCGGGCCTGCCTGAGCGCTTTGGCAAAGGGTATAGACCACGCCGCGGCGCCGGCGCCGATATCGAGAATACGACGCATCGTCTTCAACTGCCGGGCGGGAATTTTTTTGACCGCGGCGCTTGCGGCCACGAAGCTCGCCGGGAATATTGCGGGCACCAGCTTGGAGAAAAACGCCTCTCGCTCCGCGAGCGAAATCCCGGTGTTGAGCTGACGCCCGGTTTGCACCGCCTCAGCCAACCTCGACCATGGGCCGAGCATCATCTTACCGATGCCGGCGGCTTCACCCATGTAAAGCGGCTTGCCGCGGACGAGATGTTCCGCCGCGATGGGCCGCAACCGGTATTCGCGCCCGGTTTTCTTCAGATAGCCCATGCCGCAAAGAGCATCGAGCAGCCGCCGGACGCCATGCTCGGATGCGGACGCGGCGGCGGCGATCTGCTCCGCGCCGTGTTTTCCGTCAGCGATATGGCCGAAGAAATCGAGCTCGAGCGCCGCGGCCAGGGCGAGCCCTCTCCAACTAGCGTACATCATGTCATTCAGCGCCTGCATCAGTGAGGGGCTGGGGTCGGAGCGATGAGAGTTCATGCGGTTCTCCTAACCAAGCGGTTGCGCAAGGGCGAGAACAGGGTCGCGGCGTCTTTCTGTGATGCTGACTCTGTCAGCGTCGGGATCGGCAAAGTTATCAACAGGATTTGTCCGCTGTTGATAGGCAATCGCCGCGTGCGTTCACATTGGCGAAATAATGCCTAAAATATCGGGCGTCAGCTAGAGGTTGATGACGCTGGGGTGGATGAGGGTATCTGTCTGGTCTTTTCGGCGACATCCCGACTTTCGCTTGAGGCGTCGGCACCACGAAGCCTAACAGGGGGTTGGAGATGAACAATTATGAGGTTAGTCGAGAGGCGGCGTCGGGCTTCGATACGGTCGCGCAGCGCGTCATGACCGTACAGGACGTATCCAATTATCTGCGGGTGCATCCATCGACGGTCTATCGGCTGCTCAAACGTAACGAGTTGCCCGCATTTCGCGTCGGTAGCGACTGGCGCTTCAACGTCGAGGCGATCGATCTCTGGCGCTCGCGGATGGAGGCCGGCGCGCAGGTGCTCGCCAAATAATCCAAGTCGGTGAGCCGCAAAGTGAACGGGCCGGGAAGACGCTTCCCGGCCCGTTCGTTTACTGGAACGATGTCGACTTACTGCTCGAAGTAACGTCGCGGATTTTCGACCATCAACGTCTGGATCTTCTCTTCGCCGACGCCGGCCTTGCGCAACGCCGGCAGAATATTCCTGAAGATGTGCGTCGGCTCCCAGTTGCGGATGCCTTTTTCGATCTCCGGCGTGAGATCGAGGCCGCGTCCCAGCCAGCATGCGACGGAGTCGTGCGACAGCACGAGCTGTTTCTCGAAACCGATGCCCAGCAGGCCGATCAAAGCGGCCAGTCGCAGACGGTCGGGATGCAGAAAGTCCAATCCGAAGCGGTCGAACCCGAGATAGCAACCGCGGTCGAGCATGTCGGTGTGATAGCGGAGGTCCGAAGCGCCGCAGCTGTGGCCCACGATCACGTGCTTAAGATCCACCCCTTCGGAGGCGAAAATGTCGAGTTGCTCGCGACCCATGGTGCCGTCATCGGTGTGCGTCGTAATGGGCGCACCGGTTTTCAGGTGGGCGCGCGCGGCGGCCCGCAGGCACTTTTCTTCGTACTCGGTAATCTTGCCCTTGGACGTCGCGCACTTGATCACACCGGCCTTGACGCCGGTGCGTGCAATGCCTTCCGTCAATTCGGCCACATAGACCCCGGCGATTTCATCCACCGGCCGCTGTTTGAAGTAAGCGGTATTGCCGAGGTCCTCCTTGTACAGTCCGGTGGCGCAAATCAACTGGACATTGGCCGAACTCGCCGCCTCGGCCATGAAGTTCACGTCGCGTCCGATGTCCATCGGGCACGGGTCGAGGAAGGTTCCAAGCCCGAGATCGCGCAACTCCTTGAGCCGATCGGTCGCGAACTTGAGCGCCTGTCTGCGCTCGAACCGCGGCGCCGTGCAGTCGAGTTCCCAGCCGCCCCATCCGACCATCAGATGCTCGTGCATCAGCGTGGTGCCAAGCTTCTCGGGAGTAACCGTACCGGTAACGGTGTTGATCGTTCTCATGAAGCGCGCCTCCGCTCCGCACGCGGCACGCATGCCGCAAAGGATAAGCGGAAAGCTAGCGCCGGCGCCGCCTGTGCGTCAAATGCGCGCGAGCGCGACATCGCTGAACGGGCGGCAAAGCGCACGGCGCGCTTGCGCAAACCTCGCCGCAGATCGATGCTCTGCGAAAGGCAGCCAGGAAAGCATATGAAAGCAGATGACCGGCAGGCGCGAACGCTGATCGACGACATCGCCCAATCTACGCTCGAGGCGGGCAGGGAAATCAGCTGGTTTCGCGATCCGCTCACGCCGGCACGCGGACGGATGTACCTGCTGCAACATATCCTGCGAAACCGCCTGTTGAGTTCCGTGCTCCGGCCCGCGTGGATGAGCCGATGTCCTGACCTGGAGGTGGTGAGAAAGACCATCGGCCAGATCCGGCAGGAACTGGTGATGGACGATCAAATCGGCACCGGCCATACCGCGATTTTATGGCAGATGGGACGAAACATCGGGCTGACCGACGACGAAATGAATTCCGTCGCGCCGCTGCCGCTGGTCGATGCCGCCTTCCACGTCTGGGAGAATCTCTGCCGGGCGCGCAGCTGGATCGTGGGATGGCTGACCACCTCGACCGACGAATTCATCCTCAGTACGCTGCCCGAGAACAACTTTCATCCGGAGGTCTGGAAGAGGACCTTCGGTCTCGACGACGAGCAGGTCTTTTTCTTCAGTTATCATCTGAAAGCCGACGAGGAACACGCCGGCCAGGAAGTCTGGGAACCTATCCTCAGGCACGTCAGAAACCACGCCGACCGGGAGGAGATACTGACCGGCCTGGTCTCCGCGCTTAACGCGGTCAAACTTTTCTACCAGGGAATCTGCGACGCCGCAGACGCATACGAACGCGGACGCGCGGCGGCGCCGCATCCGCGCCGCACAAGTTAGGCGGGCCTGCATGTTGCTGCACGACAGCCGCTCGACTCGCCGCACCTGGAGAGACAGTCATTGGCCGCAGGAATAGCTGACGACGCTCACGCGAGAGCCTCTCGGGCCGCGAGCCCGTCCGCGAGTCACAAGTGGCTGGTGGCGGTCGCGGTCATGCTCGGCGCGACGCTCGAGGTTCTCGACACTTCAATCGTCAACGTCTCACTGCCGCACATGCAGGGAAGTTTCTCGGCGAGCCGGGACGAAGTCACCTGGATTCTGACCAGCTATATCGTCGCCAACGGAATAATGATTCCGCTGACCGGATGGATCTCCGCCCGGTTCGGGCGCAAACGCTATTTTCTGCTGTCCGTGGTGGTTTTCATGATCTCGTCCGGGCTCTGCGGGGCCGCGCAATCGCTCGCGCAGATGGTCGTGTTCCGGGTGATTCAGGGCGGAGCGGGCGCGGCCATGATTCCATCTTCGCAGGCCATCCTGATGGAGACTTTCCCGCCCGAGGAGCAGGGCCTCGCGATGTCGGTCTGGGGCATGGGGCTGCTGACTTCGCCAATGCTGGGACCGACGCTCGGCGGCTGGATCACCTATAACTGGAGCTGGCGCTGGAATTTTTATATCAACCTGCCGATCGGAATCGTGGCAACGCTGATGGTGATCGTCTTCGTTCACGATCCCGAGCACATACGCAAATCGCAGGCGAGCGCGCGACGGGTCGACTACCTGGGCATCGCTTACCTGGCGCTCGGTCTGGGGCTGCTGCAGATCGTCCTGGACCGCGGCCAGCGCGCCGACTGGTTCGACTCGTGGTGGGTATGCGCGTTCACCGCCGCAGCGGTGATTTCTCTGATCCTGCTCGTGTTCCGGGAATTGCGCTTTCCCGAACCCATTCTGGACCTGCGCATCCTGGAAATCCCGCTGTTCGACGTCTCGGTAACGATCGTGCTGGTGATGATCCTGGTCGTGTTCGGCCTCAATCTGCTCAATCCGCTCTTCTTCCAGGAGCTGCTGGACTACTCGCCGTGGAAATCCGGGTTGGCCGTGCTGCCGCGCGGCTTCGGAACCTTGTTCGGAATGTTCCTGATTGGACAGATTTCGCGCCGCGGCATCGACACGCGAGGGTTTGTCGGTCTGGGGTTCGCCCTGTTGGCGATCGCGCTGTGGTCGATGAGCCGGTGGACGCTCGGCATCAGCATGAGCAGCGTGCGCTTCGCGATGATTCTCTCGGGTCTGGGATCGGGCCTTATTTTCCCGGCGATGTCGGCTGCGACGCTGGCCTGCGTTGAGAAGGAGCGTATGGGCTACGCCGCCAGTCTCTACAACATGATGCGCAACACCGGCTCGGCGATTGGAATATCGCTGGTGACCAATCTACTGAACAGCCGCGAACAGACACATCAGGCCTACCTCACGCAGCATGTCACCGCGTTCGACATCTGGCGCATCGACCGGGCGCCAACGCAGCTGCCGGGCGCGCCGCACTTCAACCTGATGCACGGACTGATCACGAATCATGCGCAAGGATTCGGAGTGCTCTACAGAGGCGTGCAGCAGCAGGCATCGTTGCTGGCCTACAATGATATCTACCGCATGCTCGCGATGATGGCGGCGGTATTCGTGCCGGCCTTTCTGTTGCTTCGCCCGACGCGCGCGGCCGGACCGGCGGCGCACTGACCGGGCTGCCGGCGCTGCGCGGAAGCGCTCGAAATCCTCAGCGCGAACCGGCGAGTAATGCTGGCTAGGGCAGCCGCTCGCCGCTCTAGCGTCCTGTCACGAACGGGTACTTGAGTCCGGTGAAAGCGGGCTCCTGCTTGCCTTCAATATCAAGCACCGAGACCTCATACTCACAGCTGATATCGGCAGAATCACCCCGCCTCAGCTTGAACATGGATTTCAGCTCGTACCAGAAGCCAAACTTCGGGACGTACTTCTTGTCCAGAACGACCTCGCCCGTCCAGTAGTTGATCGTGCCGACCCTCCTGGTCATCGACCACATCTGCCCGGCGCCATTGTCACGCAGGCCGAAATTCTCGTCCGTGCCGGGAAGGCCGTAAATCCGAACCGATCCTGGAGTAATGTATTTTCGCATGCTCCAGCTTCGTCTTATCTGTTTGCCACAATTTCTACAAAAAACCGTCCTCGATTCAAGGAACGCTAATGCGGGACAATGTCGAGAACGCTCTGACCGGTTTTACTTCAAGACGTGCATTTCCATCTTTTGAGAATAAAGAGACATAATAAGAGGCTGACATCGATTCAAGACGAACGTCTATTTTCTGTGCCTTGCGGGCGGCGTGACGTCTTGGGTGTTACCTGAATTCGGCGGTCAATTATCCTTGCAGTGCGGAGGCCGGGGCTGAGCAGACCGCGCGATCGGCCGTTTCGCGAAGCGGCTGAGTTCTGCAACATGGTTCGGCTGGATTTGTATCGCGCGCGAATCGTTTCAATCCGGAGGATAGACCGATGCTCGTAGCGTTCGTGCTGATGAAAACCGAACCTGCGCATCTCGACGATGTAGTCAAGGCGCTGGTCGAAATGGAGATCGTCGAGGAGATGCATTCGCTCGCGGGCGACTACGACCTCATCGTGAAGATCAGGGTGGCGGACTTCGATCAGCTGGCGCGCCTGGTGGTGGATCGAATCCAGCGCGTGCCCCACCTGCGTGAAACCAAAACGCTGATTGCCTTCGATGCCTACAACGTGCCGAAATTGCGCGGCACCTAGTCGCACCGTGCCACACGCGACTGTGCAATCCGTTCATGGCGACGCCCTGCCTGACTGCCGATGCCGGTACGGCTCGGTGCATGCGCTCGCGGCGGCGGCGCGCGCGCCGTGATTCCATCAACCTCCCGGCGCCAGAAGCACTGGAATCTGTTCGCGGCGGCCATGGCTAAGGACAGTCAGGTAGGCGATTTCCCCCGCCTGCCCTTCCTCGATGGCGTTCTCGAAATCGAAAATGTTGCGCGTCCGCTCGCCATCCACGGCGATGATGGTTTCATGCGGCTGGACAGCCTTGCTGAGCGCAATCATCCCGAACATCATCGGCGGGCATATCGCCGCGCTTGCAATCATGCCGAAGAAAAGCAGACTGGTACTCAGGCTTCCCGGACTGCTCCCCTGCAGACCTGCCGCGCCCGCCCGACTGCCGGGGAGTATCCGCACGATCCTCAGTCCATCAACCCATCGCCCCCGCCCGGACCACACCGTCTCCGCCTGGACCGCAATGCCCAACGCGGCGCTCTCGTAGGAATCCACCGAGTTGGGAGCGTAATAGCCGGGTTCGGTCTGTACGTAGTCGCGGGCCGATCCAAGGGCTGGCCCCGAAGCGCCTGCGTCGGCACCCGCTGCTGCGGCGCCGGTACGGAGCGCGACCCCGACGACCAGAAAACCAGCGATGGCGGCCTTGCGCAGCCGCCTGCCATATCCGCAGACGACTTTTCCGCCAAGAAGCGACCGGCCGGGATCGCACGACACTGAGAAGTACTTGCGTTCCATACGGCCTCCGAGGGCACGGTCAAAGAGCCCCTGGCCAGACCAGGTGTGCCATCACGTTACTCGACTACCGATTTGCCGCACGAGCGACAAGCATTGGCTGTCCTGGCCAAGGATGACGATGGCGAGAGTGCTCAGGTTGAGAAGCGGGTGGAACGCGGAATAGCTCCCCTGCCTTTTCTAGAGCGCTCGCTTTAGATCGTCGCTGTTCGCTCAAGAATGCTGAACGAAGGGATTTGAAGCGAAACGGCGACCGACTGGAGACCGGGCCTCGCCCCTCTGGCGAGGCCGACATGAGGTCTCGCCGCTATTTCGAAGACATGCCAGGAGCCAGGGAGTTCAGCAGCGCGATCAGTTGCTCGGCTGCAATGGGCTTTAGCAGGTGATGCTCGAAGAGTGTGGCGCTGTCCAATTCTTCGTTGCGCGGATAGCCGCTGGTCGCAACCAGCGCAAGCTGTTCGGGCGCAAATTCCTCGCGCAGCCGCCGCGCCAACTCTTCACCATCCATGCCGGGCATGGCCAAGTCCACGAAAGCGACGTGCGGTCGATAAGCGCGTGCGACCGCGAGCGCGGCTTCACCGCTATATGCCACGCGCACGTCTTGTCCCATGCCCTCGAGCAGGCGACCGAACATCTCCGCGACGTCGCGCTGATCGTCGACCACAAGCACCCGGCGCGGGGGCGGCAGGTCGGGAGGTGCGGGGGCGGGAGGAATTTCGCCGCGGGCGAGCGGAATCGTGAAGGTGATTTCACTCCCGCTCCCGCGCCCCTCGCTATGCAATGCCACGGTCCCCTCATGCATCTCCACCAGACGCTTGACCAGCGACAGCCCCAGACCCATCCCCAAGTCATCGCCACGAGCAGGCAAGTCAGCGACCCTGAACGGCTCGAAGAGCGTCTGGGCCCGAGCCGGGTCGACGCCCACGCCGGTATCGCGGACCGTGATTCGAGCCAGCGCTTCGCTACGCTCGACGCTGACGGTGATGCTTCCGTGTTCGGTGAACGCCAGGGCATTGTTCAGCAGATTGTCGAGGATCTGCGTGAGACGTTCCTGGTCGGCGTGAACAAAGATCGGGTTATCGGGCAATTTCGCCTCGGCCGTGAGTCCCTTGGACCGCGCGCGCGCGCGCACCGCTTCGACGGCGGCAAGCACGGTCTGGTTGAGATTGACCGCGCTGCGCACGACGCGCAACGTCCCGCGATTGATTCGCGTGTGGTCGAGCAGGTCGTCGATGAGGCGCACCATGTGCTCCGCCTGGCGCCGGATAAGAGCGATGGCGGTTTTGGACGGTTCGCCGCTGGGCAACAGCCGTTCGAGACTGTACTGGATGGCGGCCATCGGGTTGCGCAGTTCATGCCCGAGCCCGGCGAGAAAACGGTCCTTGTTGCGATCGTATTCGACCAGCTGGGCCGCCCTTGTGGAGAGTTCCTTCTCGCTCGCCTCGAGGGCGGCCGTGCGATGAGCCATTACCAGGTCAGCCGCCTGCCGGGCGATGAGCGCGCCAATCTGCCGTTCGCGATCGGTGAAGCGGTGCGGCTCGCGAAAATGGACCGAGAGCACGCCGACCAGCTTGCCGTCCTTTCCCAGCATCGGCTCGGATTGGACCGCGCGGTAGCCGGCGGCAGCAGCGGTCGCGCGATACGGCGTATAGTCGGGCTCTGAGGCCACGTCCTCGATCAGCACCGAGGCATGCGAGCGCAGGGCGCGACCGCAAGAGGAATTGTCCTCGGTTCCGATCGAGTCGAAGGTTTTCAGGAATTCCGGCTGAAAACCGCGCTGCGCTATGACTTTCAGCTTGTGCGAATCCGCATCGAGCACTTGGACGCTGCCGAATTGCGCCCCGAGCAGGCTAATCGCCGAGTTCAGACTCTCGTTCAGAGCCTGCACCAGCGTCGGCGCCGTGGCCATCGCCATCGTCATCCGATGGAGCTTCCGCATCACGTCGAGTTCCGCCTCGAGCCTGCGTTCGCTGTCGCGCAAGGCCGCCTCGGCCGCCTTGATCTCGGTCACGTCGATGAACGTGATAACCACGCCGTCAATCTCATCCTTGCCGATCTGGCGGTAGGGATTGAGGCGCGCGACGAAGACCCGTCCATCGCGGCTCCTGACTTCGTGCTGGAACGGCCTGGAGCCGGCAATCATCCGCCGCGCATCGCTCTCCAGCGCGGCGTAATCGAGCACGTGCGTGATATCGCTGATGGGGCGTTCGCGATCCCGGGCCTTGACGTTGAAGATCTCGCCCAGACGCGGAGTGAAGCGGCTGATGCGGCACTGGCGATCGAGAAACAGCGTCGCCACGTCAACAGCGGCCATCAGGTTTTCCAGGTCGCTGTTCGCGCGCGAAACCTCCTCGAGTTTCTGCTTGAGTTCCTGGTTGACGGTCTGCAGCTCCTCGTTGATGCTCTGCAGCTCTTCCTTGCTGGTCTGAAGTTCCCCGGTGGTCGAGCGATACTCCTCGTTGAGGCTTTGCAACTCCTCGTTGGCGGCGCGCAGATCTTCGTTAGTGAGATAGTAGTCGTCGCGCATGTTTTCGATGCGCTGCTCGGCCTGGCGCAGCTTTTCGCGCAACGCGCGCACCATTTCACTGGTCGGCTCCTGGTCGGGTGCCGGCTGCTCGCTGGCCTCGCCGGCGTCGAGAAAAGTGATCAGGGCGTGGGCCGCGATTCCGTCCGCGTTGCGCGGCTGCTGGATCAACATGGCGACGCGATGGAGCGCGCCGTTGAAAGTCACCGAGATGAAGGCCGAGAGTTGCGGCCCGCGCGCCTCCGCGGCGCGGTGCAGCAGGGCGTGCAAATCGTCGCGTAGTTCCGGCCTGATCAGGTCTGTGATGCGTTGCGCCAGCGGTCCCCCGCTCTGCTGGAAAAAGCGCGATGCGCTCGGCGACAGGTGGAGCACGTTCCAGCGCTCATCGATGACCACCGTCGGCGGCGCCGCCTCCTCGAGCGCCGCGAGGTGGATCTCCGCCAGGTTGGTACGCATGGGCGCCTGGGCTTCGCGCCGAACCATCGGTCCGGTCTGCGTCGCCAGAACATCCGGCAAGGGAGTGCGGTTGCCGTCGGTTCGCGGGCGGATCACAAAGATGCGGTGCTTCTTGTCAACGTCCTGGAACATTTCCGCGTCGGCCACTTCCGAAGCTCCCAGGAACAGAAAAGCCTCGTCGCGGCACGCGTACCGGAACACCGCCATCGCCTGCTCCTGCAGCTCGCGATCGAGATAGATCAGCAAATTGCGGCACGAGACGAGGTGGAGCCGTGAGAACGGCGGATCGCGCAGCAGATTGTGCGCGGCGAAAACCACATGGTCGCGGATGGTACTTGCCACCCGGTAATGGTCGCCTTCGAGCCGGAAATACCGGTCCAGTCGCAGCTCCGTCACATCGGCGGCGATTGCCCGCGGATACAATCCCTCCCGAGCGACCGCCAGCGCGGGCTCGTCCACGTCCGAGGCGAAAATAACCAGATCGCGCTGAACGCCGAGACGTTCGAACACCTCATGGAACAGGATCGCGAGCGTGTATGCCTCCTCTCCGGTGGCGCACGCCGGGACCCATACCCTCAGCTGCTCTTCAACCGCCGTGCGATCGAGCAGCGGAACAATGACCTGCGCCTGCAGCGCGTCCCAGGCGTCCGCATCGCGAAAAAACGAGGTGACCGAGATCAGCAGATCGTCGAAAAGCGAACCCACCTCCCCGGCATCGCGGCGGAGAAAGTGCAGGTAATCCTCGATCGTCAGCTGGTGGGAAAGCTGCATGCGCCTGGCGAGCCGCCGCAACACCGTGTTGCGCTTGTACTTGGAGAAATCATGGCCGGTGCGGCGTCGTAGCAGGTCGAAGATACCGCGCAGCGCGCGCTCCTCGCGTTCATCGAAGCGCTGGGATTCCTCCGCGTTGGCGAGCGAGTTAACGCTGTCCTTGGTGCGCGCTAAATCGGCCAGTCGCGCGACCAGTTCCTTCACCGGCAACACAACATCCGCAACCCCCGTGGCAATGACCGCCTGCGGCATATCGCTGTGAGCCGCTTCCTGCGGATCCTGCACCAGGACCACCCCGCCACTCTCTTTGACCGCGCGCGCGCCCAGCGCGCCGTCTGAACCGCTGCCTGAAAGAATGATCGCGAACCCGTCACCGCGCGCCGAAGCGAGCGAGCGGAAAAACAGATCGATCGCCGCCCGCTGACCGCGCACCTGCTCGAAATTTGCCGCAGCGACCGAGGTATCCGTGATTTCGAGCCGGCGGTCCGGCGCAATCACGTAGACGTGATTGCCCGCCAGCGCGGCCCTGTCGTGGTCGCCCACCTGCGTCACCGGCATCTGCGTCCAGCGGCCGATGATGGCCGGCAGATCGCTCTTGCGATCCGGAGCAAGGTGGACAATGACCACGTAGGCCAGACCCAGATCGTTCGGCAAAGCGCCGAACAGCTTCTGCAGTGCTTCGAGGCCTCCGGCAGAGGCTCCTATCCCGCAGACGGGAACGCGCCGCTGCTTTGCCTGCTGGTCCCGACTGTCGTCAGCCATCGCGGTTTTCCTGCGACAGATACCCGCATATTAGTCTTCATTTATCGGGCGCTACAAATCTCTCCGGAGCTGGCGGCGTCATTTTGGTTACGCGCACGCATCGACTTGGGCGTGCGACGTGGTCCTTGAGTCTCAACATAAACCCGGTGCTGGCTGGTACGCGGCACCTTGCGCAGCACCGTACGGTGCGCTTGCAAGCCGATTCGCGCCAGACATCGCCTGCTCAGGTCCTCGGCGGTAGATTGCTTTTATAGAAATCGAGTCGGCAAGAATTGCAAGAGGCTGATTCGATTTTGCAGACGCGCCTGGTGAATCCAAGTAACGATTTCGCACTTTTTTAGTCCAAAGAGCACGAAACGCAGGGCATAAAAGTTGCTCCCTGCCTCAAGAGCGCTCCGCCAGCCTGACGTGTCGGTATGTCCAGACTCAAAGCACACGATGCTGCGATGCCCCCCTTCGCACCCAATCCGCTCCTTCGCTTGGTGAAGTTTCTGCTGTCGATGAGCTTCTGGCTGCTGCGGTCGCTGGTCGATGGATTGACGCGGGTGCTCGGCTCCAGGCGTCCCGGGCACGCGACGGGCATCTACTATCATCAGGTTTTGCCCGAACAGCGCGACCGATTCGCCAGGCAAATGGATCATCTGCTGCGTTGGGCCGTGCCGATTAGCGCAGATCACAGAGCACCCCTTCCTCCTGGGCGACGTTACGCCATGGTCACCGCGGACGACGGATGGACCAGCTTTGTCGAAAATGCTCTGCCGGAGCTCAAGCAGCGACGCATTCCGGTCGCGATCTTCGTCATCTCCGATTGCATGGGTGAGCATCTGGGCGGGCAACGCGATCGGATCGTTTCCGAGACGGAATTGCGCGCGTTGCAGCCGGACATTGCGGCCGGACTGGTCATGATCGGGTCGCATACCTGCTCGCACCGGCGCCTGGTCGCGACCGGCCGGCGCGAGGCTTTGCGCGAACTCATCGACTCGCGCGAACGGCTCAAACAGGTGCTCGGACAGGAAGTGGTGTTGTTCTGTTTCCCGTTCGGAGTCCACACCCCGCAGACGCTCGCGCTGTGCCGGATGGCGGGCTACCAGCGGGCGTTCGACGGCATGCCGGCGCGGGCGCTTGAGGACCCGTGCGAATTCCTGATTGGCAGAGTGCGCGTCGATCCCGATGATTGGATGATCGAGTTTCATCTCAAGCTGGTCGGCGCGTATGACTGGGTGCCGTGGGCAGCGGAACTCAAACGGCGCATTTTCCTGGCGCTGCGCGTGCGGCGCGCGCCGCAGGCGCGGGCGACGGTCACGCGTGCAGCTCCGGGCTCCGACGCGCGCAGGCAGATCGGGACTTCTTTGAAGATGGCGCGGAGCTCTTCGCGCTAGGCGGGGATGGACAAGGTGGACACGGTCATTCGGGCGGACGGCGCCGCTCTGCACACGAGGAATATCCTCATAGTCTCGGATTTCAACGCGCAGAACCTGGCCTCGTTGCTTTCCAACTGGAGCGCAAACGGAGCGCGACTTCGCGCGACCGCTGCTCCGTTCGGACAGGTGATGCAGCTGCTGCTCGCCGCGCATTCCGCCGTGTGGCAGGCGGACCTCGACGCGGCCGTCGTATGGACGTCGCCGCAGGCGATCTCGAAGGCATACGCCGGCGTGCTGGCATACGAGCCACTGGTGCTGGAACAGATGATGGAGGAAGTGCGCGCGTACGCGCGCGCGCTCGCCGCGATACCGCCGCACGTCAAGTCGATCCTGGTGCCGACCTGGGCGCCGATGCACGCGTTCGAAGGCCGCCGCGGACTGCTCGACATGCATCCGACCATCGGCCCGAGCGCGACGCTGATGCGCATGAACCTGGCGTTGGCCGAGGCCGTGAGCGGCGACCCGCGGATCCATCTGTTCGATGCCGCGCGCTGGATCGCACAGGCCGGCACGCGCGCCTGCGACGCCCGGATGTGGTACCTGGCGAAGATTCCCTTCTCGCTCGACGTGTTCAAATCGGCGGCGCGCGACCTGAGCGCTGCGCTCACAGGAATCGCGGGCGGCGCGCGCAAGCTCGTGATTCTCGACCTCGACGACACGCTGTGGGGCGGGGTGGTCGGCGACGTCGGCTGGCGCGCGCTGCGCTTGGGCGGACATGACGCGGTCGGCGAAGCCTTTCGGGATTTTCAGCTCGCGCTCAAAGCGCTCGCGCGGCGCGGCGTCCTGCTCGCAATCGCGAGCAAGAACGAAGAGCGCACCGCGCTCGAGGCCATCGCCAACCATCCGGAGATGGTGTTGAAGCTGGACGATTTCGCCGGCTGGCGCATCGACTGGAACGACAAGGCGCGCAACATCGCGGAGCTGGTCGCCGAGCTGAATCTCGGACTCGACGCGGCCGTGTTGATCGACGACCATCCGGTGGAGCGGGCGCGGGTCGCCGAAGCGCTGCCCGCGCTGCTGGTGCCGCAGTGGCCGCAAAACCCGCTCGAGTTCGCCTCGGCGTTGCGCGCGCTCGACTGCTTTGACGCGCCCGCGGTGAGCGCGGAGGATCGCGCGCGCGGCGCGATGTACCTGTCCGAGCGCCGGCGCAAACAGCTGCAGCAAACCGTGCCGTCGCTGGATGCCTGGCTCGCCACGCTCGAGCTGCGCGTCCAGGTCGAGGAATTGAGCGCCGCCAACCTGGAACGCGCCGCGCAGCTCCTGAACAAGACCAACCAGATGAATCTGCGCACGCGGAGGCTGCCGGCGTCGGAAATGCTGGCGTGGGCGTCCGCGCCCGATCGTCGCGTGCTGGTCTTTCGCGTGGCCGACAGGTTCGGCGACTACGGATTGGTCGGCATCGGCTCGCTCAGCCTGGACCGCCCGGCGGCAACGGCAAATATAGAAGATTTCGTCCTCAGCTGCCGAGTGATGGGGCGAAGAATTGAAGAAGCGATGCTCCACACGCTCGCCGCGCAGGCACGGCGCGCCGGCTCGTCGTCGCTCCGCGCCGGGTATCTGCCCACGGCAAGAAACCAGCCCTGCCTGCGCTTTTTTTGCGGCAGCGGCATGACCGAAACCTCCGGCAACTCAACCGAGTCGCGGGTCTTCGATTGGAGCCTGGATCGGGATTACCCGCTTCCCGGGTGCGTATCGTTGGCGAATGATGCGGCGGATTGGCCGGCGATCGATCAAGCGGCACGCCCGCCGCGTGCGCACCGGCATATCCGACCGGCCACGCAAGCGGTTGACTGACTGGATGGCAAACCAGGTCGAGCGCAATTCTCTTCCTCGCGGGGCGGTGAACCGCGTGCTCCATTTGATGGCGCGCGCTTTGCCCGGCAGCCGAAGCCTGCGGCCCTTTCTCCATCGCCTGAGAGGCGTGCGCCTGGGACGCAATGTCTTCATCGGCGACGATGTCTATCTGGAGAATGAGTATCCGACCTGTATCGAGATCGAAGACGACGTCGAGATCGGACTCCGATCCGTGATTATCGCCCACCTGCGCGGCCCCGGTAAGGTGGTCATAAAAAAAGGCGCTTGGATCGGCGCCTGCTGCCTGATCAGCAGCGCCAAGGGGCGCATTCTTACTATTGGCGAAGGTGCGGTGGTGGGCGCTGGCTCGATTATCACGAGTGACGTGGCCCCTTTCACCTTCGTCAAGCCTGCGGCTCCCCAGGTCGTGGCCACGGTGGCGGTCCCGCTGGCGACGGCGCCTTCGTACGTATCGTTCCTTCGCGGGCTGCGGCCCGCGCGTCCGCCCCGCGAAACCGGAAACGGGTCCGCGTCGCGGACCGTTACGTAGTGCGCGGTCGGCGCATCCGCCCGCAAAATCCGTGAAGTGAGGGAAGTCGATGCCGGAGTCGAATGGCAATGCCGGAGCAGCGGTTGAAGCGATCGTCTTTCGCGCGATCGATAGCGTAAACGAGCTCTTGTCCGGCGCTCAGCGGCTGCCTAAGAGCCGCGCGGTCCCGCTGCTCGATGACGGAAGCGCGTTCGACTCGCTGGCCGTGATCAATCTGCTGGTGTTCATCGAGGACGGAATTCGCGACTCCCTGGGACGTGAAATCGTTCTCGCCGCCGAAGAAGGGGAAAGTCCGTTGAACAGCGACGACCTTAAAACCCTGGGTAGCCTGATCGACGCGCTGCGCAACCTGCTGGCGAATCCGGCGCCTTGACCCGTGGCCGCTTCACGACTCGCCTTGCTCTCATGCGCGGCCAGCCGCGCTTCGGACCTGAGACTCGCGAAGCTCGTCGAAATGATGGGCGTCGAGGCGCTGACGCTGAAGGTATGCGGAGATGGCGCCGGCGAGGACCTGTTGGATTCGGCGAAGATGCGAGGATGCAGTGCTATCGCGGCCAGCAGCAACGCGTTGGCGCGGCTCAAAGATCAGGCCCGCATCCCACCCGCTTCGCCGGACGCGCTGCTGGCCGGTTTCGATCATGCTTTCATCTATGGGTTCCGGCCGAACGAGGGCGACGATGTGGCCGCATGGCTCACCGATCGCGCGCTGTTCCGCTCCGCTGACAGCCACGGTAACTCCGGAGCTTACGCGATCTCGCCGGCGGCGCGCGAGATCGCGGGACCGCTGGCCGGGCTGAAGTTCCCACCAAGCGCGGACGCGCGCGGCTTTGCCGTCGGACAGGCGGATTTGCGCGGCGGCGCAGTCAGTCAGATTGTAACGCTCGAGCAACGCCCATGCCTGGCGCTGGCGAAACTCCGCGGGTGCCGGATTTTCCTCTGCGCCGAAGGCGAGATGGCGGATCTCGATGAGAAAGCCGAGGCCGGCGGCCTGGACGCGCGGCACTACGCGAGCCTGCTGCCGCCGCTGCTGTTTCTGCGCAGCGCGTTCAGCGAATACTGCTGGAGCAACCCGGCGCCGCACGCGACGCTCACCATCGATGACCCGCTGCTGCGCCCGCGTTACGGATTTCTGCGCTTCGATCGGCTCGTCGCCGAGATGGAAGCTCATCGATTCGCGACCACGCTGGCATTCATTCCGTGGAATTATCGCCGGACCGATCCCCAGGTTGCCGATCTGCTGCGCACGCACGGCAACCGCTTCTCGCTATGCATCCACGGTTGCGATCATACGGCCGCCGAATTTGCCGACGAAGACGAAGCGATGCTTCGCGACAAGGCGCGCACCGCAATCAGCCGGATGCGGGCGCATGCGGCAAGCAGCGGGCTTCCATGCGAGCCAATCATGATTTTCCCGCAAGGCGGCTTCTCAGGCGCCGCGTTGCGGGCGCTGGCGGCCGAAGGCTACCTCGCCGCGGTGAATACATCGGTCCTGGCGTCCGGCTCCTTCCGCCGGCAACTGACCATTCGCGACCTGCTGGACGTGGCCGTGGTCGGCGACGGCGGATTGCCCTTGTTCGGCCGAAGATATCCGATTGCGTCGTTTCCGTTTGCCTTCGATCTGTTCATGGGCAAGCCGGCTCTGATCGTCGAGCATCACGACTATTTCAAAAATGGCTATACAGCCGCCTGTGAATTTGTGCGTTCGATCAATGAAATGGAGCCGCGCATCTCGTGGGCGCCGCTCGAGACCAGTCTGACGGAAACGGCGCTGTACAGGAAAACCGGGCCGGCCGCGGCCGAAGCGAAATTCTATACCCGACGCTTCCGGATGCGTAATCCATACGGCTCGCGAACCGTCTTCACGATCTCGCGACCTGTCGCTGACGAAGATCCGGACGCGGGGCTGTTGCTCAACGGTTCGCCTCTGGAGCATCGAAGAGCGCACGGGCGGCTCGCAGCCGAACTCGAACTCGATCCCGGCGAGCAGGCGACGGTCGAAGTGAGCCGGACGAATGAGCGCGCGCCGCTCGATGCGCGCAGCCGTGTGGCCCACGAGGCCCGTGTCGCATTGCGCCGCTGGCTGTCGGAATTTCGCGACAATCATCTCGCCGGCAACGAGCGCATGCTGGCGCTGGCCAGACAATTCGCGCGCCGCATCCGCGTCTGAGGAGGACCGAAGCGATGTTGCTCCGCAAGCTACGCCGGCAGCGCAGCGCTCGTTACCGCATTCTGCGCGAGCGGCTCACCGAGCCATTGCATCTGAATGCAGCCTCGGCAGCGGTCGCGTTGCTGGGAACTTTCCGCGCGAAGGTCGCGTGCGATCTCATCAGCCGACCGCACTACGCGTATGGGCTTCTGGCTGCGGCGGACCAGGCGCGCGAGGCGGGCGTAAAGTGCTTCACGGCGGTGGAATTCGGCGTCGCCGCCGGCGAAGGCCTGCTCAACCTGTGCGCGATCGCGAGCCGCGTAAGCCGCACGACCGGGGTCGGCGTCAGAATCGTCGGCTTCGACAGCGGAGCGGGAATGCCGCCGCCGTCCGACTACCGCGACCATCCGGAGGAATTTCAGGCAGGCGATTTTCCGATGGAGCACGAGCGCTTGCGAACGAGTCTGCCGTCCAATTGCGAGTTGGTGCTCGGGCCGGTTCACCAGACCGTGCCGGCGTTCGTCGGCAACTCGCTCAGCACCGACGCACCACTGGGGTTCGCCGCCTTCGATCTGGATTACTATTCATCAACCAAACCGGCCCTGGGTCTGCTGGCCGATCCCAACGCGGCCAAGTATTTGTTCCTGCCGATTCTGTATTTTGACGACATCGTGCTGCCGACCTACAGCAACTGGGCCGGCGAACTGCTCGCAATCAACGAATTCAACGCCGAACATGAAATGCGCAAAATCGAGCAGTACCGTTTTCTGCGCTCGCGGCGGCTCTTCAAAGACGCGCGCTGGATAGATCAGATTTTTCTCCTGCACCTGTTCGACCATCCTCGAATCAGAGAGCGGCGCGCAGGCGTGCGCACGATGCAGAATGTCTATTTCTGAGCCGCCTCAGACAAACGCCGGGGCGAAGACCGAAATCATCCGCGACCGACAAATGGCATCTTGGTAGCCATCACCGTCATGAACAGGACGTTGGCCTCCAGCGGCAGGCTCGCCATGTAAACGACCGCGCGCGCGACCTGCTGCGCATCAAAGGTCGGCTCGACTGCGAGCGCACCGTTGGCTTGCGGCACGCCGCGCGACATTCGCGCCGTCATCTCGGTCGCCGCGTTGCCGATATCAATCTGACCGCAGGCGATGTCGTATTTGCGGCCGTCGAGCGCGGTCGCCCTGGTCAGTCCGGTCATCCCATGCTTCGTCGCCGTGTAGGGAGCGGAGTTCGGCCGCGGCGCGTGCGCGGAAATGGAGCCGTTATTGATGATGCGCCCGCCTCGCGGGTCCTGACTCTTCATCATGCGAAAGGCTTCCTGTGTGCACAGGAACGCGCCGGTCAGGTTGATATCGACCACCGCCTTCCATTGCTCGTAGCTCAGATCTTCAAGCGGAATGCCGGGCGCGCCCACACCGGCATTGTTGAACAGCAGGTCGAGCCGGCCGAAGGTCTCCCTGGTGCGCGCGAAAAGAGCCTTCACCGACTCCGGATTGCCGACATCGGTCGCAACAACCAACGCCCGCGAGCCCGATGGCGCCCCCTCGGCGGCGGCCGCTTCCAACGGCTCCCTGCGGCGCCCGGCCAGAACCACCGAGTAGCCTTCGCGCAGCAACGCTAGCGCGCTATGCTTGCCGATCCCGGTTCCCGCGCCGGTTACGATTGCCACTCTGGCTGCCTGCGCCATGTCGATTTCCTCCATGGTCATGACCGGCGAAACCCGCGCGCTGGTCCGGACGCCGACGCTCGCACACCGCTATAAAGCGCGGCGCGCGAGATTGAAAGCCTGCGCCAGCAGCTCGTAGGAACGCATCCGCGCCCGATGATCGTGCACGACGGTCACGATCATCAGCTCGTCCGCGTGCAGCACGCCTGCCATGTCGATCAGTTGATCGCGCACCCGCTCGGCCGTTCCCACGAAATAGCGCGGCCAATCGCCCAAGCGCTCGTCGATGGCCGGACCACCTCCGCTGCCGCCCAATTCGGCCAGTGCCTCTTCGGGCGAGGGAATCGGCCGCACGTCGCCCTGACGGATGCGGCGACGGAACAGGCGCGCGCTGCTCAGCAGGCGTTCGGCTTCCTCCTGCGTATCGGCGCACACAGCGCCGGGCGCGATCATCACTCGCGGAGCCGCCAAGGCCGCGGACGGAGTGAAATGCGCGAGGTAGTGCTCGAGCGCGGCGCGTGTGGGATTCGGATCGATGAAATGGGCAAATGCGTAAGGCAAGCCCAAGCGGGCCGCCGCGGCAGCGCTCCACAGGCTCGAGCCGAGCAGCCAGATTTCGGGAGCTCCGGGCATGTCGGGAGAGACCGTGAGCCGGCTGAACGGATGCTGCGAGGGAAAATCGCGCCTCAAAAACGCGATCAGCTCGAGCAGCTGGTCGGGAAAATCATCGCTGGACAGCCGCGCGCCCCGATAGCGCTGCAACGCGAAACTGTCGAGCGGAGTGCCGCCGGGCGCTCGTCCGACGCCGAGGTCGATACGCCCCGGATAGAGCGCGTGCAGCATGCGGAAGACTTCCGCGACCTTGAGCGAACTGTAGTGCGGCAGCATCACGCCGCCGGAGCCAACCCGGATGGCGGAGGTTTCCGCCGCTATCCGGGTCATCAGAATCTCCGGCGCCGGACTGGCCAGGGCCGAAATCGCATGATGCTCGGCGATCCAGTAGCGCTCGTACCCGAGCCGGTCGGCCAGGCGCGCAAGTTCGATGGAGTTTTGCAGCGCCTGCGCCGGCGTAGCGCCGGCGGGCACCGGAGATTGATCGATAATCGACAGCTTCAACGCCGATGGTTCCGCAGGTCCGGCCAGCTTCGCTTCGCAATCCACGCTCGCGTGAGCGGGCGGATGACTCGTGCGCGCGCGCCGCGAAATGGCGCTAGCGCTTCGTCATCGCCGCCAGCGCCTCGCTCATCTCGGCCAGAGCCTTCTTCACCGACGGCCGCGTCTGCACCTGCTTCCACCACGCTCCCAGTTTGGGGCGCCCCTCGAGCGCGGGTTTGGCGCCGAACCCGGGCAGCATGTTGGTCGCAAAGAACATCGTCGGAGCGAGCGCGCAGTCGGCAAGCGTGAACTCCGATCCCGCCGCGAAACCGGACGGCGCAAGCATCGCTTCGAGCTGGTCCAAACGCTGGTTGAATTCGGTCAGCCGCTCGTTGACCAGCTTCTCGTCCCGATTTTTTGGATTGAGCTGGCCGAACAGCGCCCGCAACGGCGGCTCGAGATACAGATCATGGAAACGGGTGAAGGACCGCACGCGCGCCCGACCTTCGGGCGAGGCCGGCAGCAGCGGCGGAGTGGGAAATCTGTCTTCGAGGTATTCGTTTATGATCTCGGATTCCGCGATAATCGCGCCGTCGGCCTCGAGCGCGGGAGTTTTGCCGAGCGGATTGATCTTGAGAAATTCCGGTGACTTCAGGTTGTTGCCGGGAATCGGAACGATCTCGATATTCAGCCCCTTGTCATAGATGGCGATTCGCGACTTGGTGGCGAAATTCGAAAGGTTCATGTTGTAAAGTTTCATCGTTGTCCCTCTTTCGCGTCGTCCTTATCCGAGAAGCACCGTTACGCAGCCAAGCCGCGAGAGGGGCCTGCGCGCGCGTTGTCCCGGGTCACCTCGCCGCTCACTGAGCGTCGCTCGCGTCGTTTTCCGAATCTTTCTCCCGGCGCCTGCGCTGCGCCCGCTCGATGCGATTGGCGGCATCGTTGAACTCGGCCGCAGCAGCTTCAAACAGCTGAGCCGCGTGATCGGCGCGACGTTGCGCGTCAGCCGCTTCCTGCTGCGCGAGCGCGGCTGCGGCCTGCGCGCGCTCGGACGCGGCGCGGGCCTGCGCCGCCGCGGCCTGCGCCTGCTCCGCGCTTTGTTCCGCCGACGGGCCGCATCCGCTCGCCATCAGCGCGGCGGCCGCAATTACAGCCGCCGCCCAGGCCAAACCCGGCGCGCGCGCGCGCATGGTCGCGCCTAGCGCGGAGCCAGCGCCTGCAGGGCCCGCTCATCGGGCATAAGCGGATTCGCCGTGCTCAGCGGTTGAATACAGACATGGCTGGCGCCGGCCTTGAGATGCGCCTCGACTCGATCGCGTATCTGCGACTCGGTCCCCCACGCGACGATGGTATCCACGAGCCGGTCGCTGCATCCGTTCTCAAAATCCTTGTCTTCCCATCCCAAAGACTTGAGCGCGTTGGTGTAGTTGGGCAGCCGCGGAACGTAAGTCTTCATGTACTCGCGGGCGGTCTTGCGCGCCCGGGCCGCGTCCGTATCCAGAACGATCGCCTGCTCGACGCAGATGAGCGGCTTCGGTCCGATGGCGGCGCGCACCTTCGCGGTATGCTCGGGCGGTACGAAATAGGTATGCGTGCCGTCGGCCTCGGCCGCGCACAGCGCCAGCATCTTCGGATGCAGGGCGGCGAGCACCACCGGCACCCGCTCTTTGGGCTCCGGGGCGCGATAGAGCGCGCTTTTCATTTTGGGCAGATATTCGCGCATGTAGCTGTACGGCTTGTCGTAGCTGTGGCCGCGGAGATTCGCGACCAGTGGCTTGTGGCTGACGCCGATACCGAGCAGAAAACGGCCGTCGGAAAGTTCACCCACGGTCTTGGCCGCCGCCGCCATGGTCAGCGCGTCACGGGCGTAAATGTTGGCGATGCCGGTGGCGAAGACCAGCCGCTCGGTCCGCGCCGCCATGAACGCGGCGTGCGCAAAGGGTTCGCGTCCGACCGCTTCGGGAATCCACAACGCGCCATAACCCAGCCTTTCGACCAGGCGCGCAAAGTCCGCGCTCTGCCGCGCCGTCATCCCATCATAGAAGAACCAGACGCCGTATTTGGTGATGTCCATGACCAATTACTAATCTGCTCGCGTGCCGCGGACAAGCGCGGCGCTCACGGCCGAGGCCGCGGCGCGCGCGGTTTACGGCATCGCGCCCGCTGGGTTACAAGTGAATCGTCGCACGACGTCGCGGGCGCGCCGCGGGTTCATGGTCGGTCCCCGCGCGAGCGCGGAATCGGACGCGAAGCATGCAGCGCGAACTGCGCCCGAGAAGGCCCGAGAAGGTGGGCATACATGAACGAGCAGACAACCAGGCCGGCTGCGGAGTCCGAACCGCTTTTGGTGCGCCGCGAGGCGCCGCTGGGATGGCTTATCCTCAACCGTCCGCAGCTGCGCAACGCGCTCAATCTGCGCACGTGGCAGATGATCGCGAGCGGCGTCGGCGAACTCGCCGCCGATCCCGAAGTGCGCGTGATCGTGATGCGCGGCGCGACACCCGAGGCCTTTATCTCCGGCGCCGACATCTCCGAATTCCCCAGCCTGCGCGCCAATGCCGAACAGGCGCGCATTTATCGCGAGGCGCCCGGCAATACGACGAACGCGATCGTCAACTGTCCCAAGCCGGTCATCGCGATGATCGCAGGCATCTGTATCGGCGGGGGCGTGCAGGTCGCGCTCGCCTGCGACGTGCGCATCGCGGCGCGCGGTACGCGTATGGGTATCCCGGCGGCGCGTCTCGGACTGGCTTACCCGCTCGACGGCGTGATGTCGCTGGTAAGCGTCTGCGGCGCCGCAAACGCGCGCGATATCCTCATGTCGGCGCGCATTTTCGACGCCGACGAGGCATACGCCATGGGCCTGGTGAACCAGCTCGTCGAACCCGCGCAGCTCGAGGAATACGTCCGCGAGTACGCGATGCGGATGGCTACCAACGCGCCGCTCACGATGGCCGCCGCCAAGGCCGCGATTCGCGAAGGGCTCAAGGACGGCGCCGATCGCGATCTCAAGACCATCGCGGAGATGGTCGCGCGCTGCTTCGACAGCGAGGATTATCGCGAAGGCGTGCGCGCATTCATGGAGAAGCGCCCGCCGCGCTTTGCCGGTCGATAGTGCGCCCGACTGTCGCACGCGGCCGCGGTCGCGCTACACTCTGCGAGGCGCCCGCCGCCGGGCACGAGGATGAAGCCGCCGGATGAGCGAGGCCGAGCAAATCTATTTCAACCCGTGGGACGACGCGTTCCGCGCCAATCCCTATCCGTATTACAAGCCGCTGATGAGCGGCCCGCCGCGGCTGCTCAAGGTTTTCCTGCCGATGGCGCTGGTGGCCCGCTATGCCGATTGCGCCGCCGTGCTGCGCGACCATGAGCATTTCTCGAGCGTACCGCCGCGTTCGCCCTTTCTCGAAGAACGCATCAGCGTGTTCGGTGACGCGCCGCGGGTGGTTTTCTCCGATCCGCCGGTGCACACGCGGCTGCGCCGGCTGGTGAGCCGCGCTTTCACGCCGCGCCGGATCCGCGAGCTCGAAGGCAAAATCCGCGAATTCACCGAGCTGCTGCTCGACCGCGCGGCCCATCGCGACCGGATCGACGTGATGGCCGATTTGGCCAATCCGCTCCCGGTGATGGTTATCGCGCACATGCTGGGCGTACCGACCGAGCACTACGCGATGTTCAAGCAATGGTCCGATATCGTGATCGAGTCGGACAACACGCCGCCCGGCATGCCTCTGCCGCAGAAGGTGCGCGACGCGTTCACGGCCTTGCGCGAGTACTTCGTGGCGGAGATCGAACGGCGCAGGCGCGACCCGGGCGACGACCTGGTGAGCGTGCTGGTCGCCGCGCACGAGGGCTCCGAGGAGGTGCTAAGCGAAAGTGAGCTGGTCGCGTTCGTCGTGCTCCTGCTGCTCGCCGGCAACGAGACCACAACCAACCTGATCGGCAATGGCACGCTCGCGCTGATGCGCAATCCGGAGCAGCTGGAACGGCTGCGGCGCGAGCCCGAGCTGATACGCTCGGCGATCGAGGAGATGCTGCGTTACGACGGACCGGTACAGGCAACCATGCGCTACATCCGCCAGGACGCCGAAATCGCCGGGGCGCGGATTCCCGCCGGCACGCTCATTTTCGTCCTGCTGGCGGCCGCCAATCGCGATCCGGCGGCCTTTGTCGAACCCGAGACGTTCGACATTGCGCGCGCGCCGAACGATCATCTGGCGTTCGGCGAGGGCATCCATTTCTGCATAGGCGCGCCGCTGGCGCGCATGGAAGGAGCGATTGCGATGAGCGCGCTGCTCGGGCGGTATCGAAATATCCGGGCCGCCGCGCCCGAGGCGCCGCTCAAATACAAAGGATCGTTTTTTCTGCGCGGCCTGGCAGCGCTGCCGCTCACCGTCAGCTAGGCGATGGTCCCGCCGGGAATCCCTGGAAGCCGGATGATGGCGGCGGCGCCTCCGATGTGTCCCCGCCGTCTCGTTTCCGCCCGATATTTCGTCATGCTCGCGCTGGCCGCGCTCGCACTGGGCGCGGCGCGACAGCCGCAGGTCATGCTGAGCGCCGCCGATGGCGCGCGGCGTGCCGCAGTGAAGGTGGAGCTTGCACTTACTCCCGGACAGCGCGAGTTCGGCCTGATGTATCGCGCGCATCTCGACGAGGACGCGGGAATGCTGTTCATTTTTCCCGCCGCTGAGCCGCTCAAGTTCTGGATGAAGCACACGGAAATCCCGCTCGACATGATTTTCGCCGACGCCAACGGCCGGATCGTGGGCATCGTCGCCGACGCGACTCCCTACTCGGAGCAGCCGGTCGGTCCGGACACGCCCGCGCTCTATGTGCTCGAGGTCAACGGAGGATTCTGCGCCCGCCATGGCGTGCGCAAGGGCGATCGCATGAGTTTCGCCGGGTTCGAGCCGCATACGCGCCAGTAGGACTCGCCGCCGGCGGCCGCCTAAGCCGGCGCGACATCGCGGCGCGCGTGGTGCGCGAATGTGCCGATCACGCCCATGAGGTAGAGCACCGCGAGGACCAGCGTGGCCGCGACCTCGACCGGCTGCACGGTGCCGGCGTGCAGCAGGATTGCCGCGGCTCCGAGCAAATGGTTGAGCAGCACGAGCACCGCGCAGACCCGGCTTCGCCGGTAGACGCCATAGGCGAGCGCAAACAGCGCGGCGGCGGCGACAAAATACGGCATGCCGCCGAACCCCACTGTCGCCCCGAGCGCCAGCATTACGACGCCTGCGCCGGCCGCGGCAATCCACCCGCAGACCACCATCCGTTGCGCCATCGTGTCGTCGATCATGATGCCACTTGGCCTTGCCTCGCAGCCGCCCCGCGCGCCCGCTGTGTAAGGCGCGAGGCGCTTTCAAGCCGGCACGAAACCGCGCTTGCGAATCGCTTGCGCGGCCCAGCCGACCCACCATATCATGCTCGCTTGCGCGGGATTTAGCGATGAGCGTGAAGGAAAACATCGAACGGATGCGCGAGCTGTCGCGCCAGGCGGAACTCGGCGGCGGCGAGGATCGGCTGCGCCGCCAGCGCGAGTCGGGCCGGCTCACGGCTCGTGAACGCGTCGAATTTCTGCTGGACCGCGGCTCCTTCGTCGAACTCGACAAATTCAAGACCCATCGCTGCGATGACTTCGGGATGGACCAGCGGCGCATCCCGGGCGATGGCGTGGTCACCGGATACGGGACGATCGACGGGCGGCAGGTCTGCGTCTTCTCGCAGGACTTCACGGTCTTTGGCGGCAGCCTTTCGGGAGCCTTCGCCGAAAAGGTGTGCAAGGTGATGGACCTGGCGATGAAGACCGGATGCCCGGTTATCGGGCTCAACGATTCCGGCGGCGCACGAATCCAGGAGGGCGTGGTCTCATTGGCCGGCTATGCGGATATCTTCCTGCGCAACGTGATGGCGTCCGGAGTTATCCCGCAGATTTCCTGCATCATGGGGCCGTGCGCCGGGGGTGCCGTGTACTCGCCCGCGATGACCGATTTCGTAGTCATGGTGCGCGACACTTCGTACATGTTCATCACCGGCCCGGATGTCATCAAGGCGACCACGCACGAGGAAGTCTCGATGCAGGACCTGGGCGGCGCCGATACGCATTCGATGCGTTCGGGCGTGTGCCATCTGGAGGCCGCGGACGATCAGAGCGCCCTGCTCGCCGTGCGCGACCTGCTGGCGTACGTGCCGCTCAACAACGCCGAGGATCCGCCCTTCGCGGCGACGCCCGATCCGGCGGACCGGCGCGACGAGACGCTCGACACGATCGTCCCCGAGAATCCGAACAAGCCGTACGATATCCGCGACATCATCCATCGGGTAGTCGATGGCGGCCTTCTGATGGAGTTGCAGAAGGATTTCGCGCAGAACATCGTGATCGGCTTCGCGCGGCTGGGCGGCGCGTCGGTCGGCGTGGTCGCAAATCAGCCGGCATATCTGGCCGGATGCCTCGATATCGATGCGTCGGTCAAAGCCGCGCGCTTCGTGCGCTTCTGCGACGCGTTCAACATTCCGCTCGTCACGTTTGTCGACGTGCCGGGTTTTCTTCCCGGCACCGCGCAGGAATTCGGCGGCATCATCCGTCACGGCGCCAAGCTGCTCTATGCCTACTGTGAGGCCACGGTGCCCAAGGTCACCGTGATCACACGCAAGGCTTACGGGGGCGCCTACGACGTGATGTCCTCCAAGCACATACGCGGCGATTTCAATTTCGCGTATCCGACCGCCGAGATCGCGGTGATGGGGCCCGACGGCGCAGTCAACATCGTGTTCCGCAATCAGATTGAAAAGGCGAACGACCCGGACGCGGAAAAGACCCGGTTGGTCGAAGAGTACCGCAAGACGTTTGCCAATCCGTTCAAAGCCGCGGAACTGGGATATATCGATGAAGTGCTGATGCCGCGCGACACGCGGCCGCGGCTGATCGCGTCGCTTAAAGCGCTCGAGAACAAACGCGACCGCAATCCGCCGCGCAAGCACGGCAATATCCCGTTGTGAGCCTGACGCGTTCTCCGATCGAGCGGGTGCGGAGACCTGAAAAATTCGCTCTCGCCTGCGCGGCGGCGTACGCGATAAAATTTATGGGTAAAAGAGGGCTGCATATCGGTCGCCCCGACGGCCGGCGGCGCACGAGATGTTCAAACGTATCCTGATAGCCAACCGCGGCGAGATCGCCGTACGCGTGATCCGCGCCTGCCGCGATCTGGGCATCCAGTCGGTCGCGATCTACTCGGATGCCGATCGCGCCGCGCTGCATGTGCGCGAGGCCGATTATGCCGTCGCGGTCGGTCCGCCGCCCGCCGCTGAAAGCTACCTCAACACCGAACGCATCCTCGAAGCTGCCCGCAGCACCGGCGCCGAAGCGATCCATCCCGGTTACGGCTTCTTCTCCGAAAACGCCGGCTTTGCCCGTGCCGTGAACAGCGCGGGTCTGGTCTTCATCGGCCCGTCCCCTGAAGCCATCAAGGCCATGGGGGACAAGGTCGAGGCGCGCAAGGCGATGTCCCAGGCCGGCGTGCCCGTGGTCCCCGGCTCGCCGGGGACGCTTTCGGGTGAAGCCGAGGTGCGCGAAACCGCGGCGCGTATAGGCTATCCGGTGATGCTCAAGGCCGCGGCCGGCGGCGGCGGCAAGGGCTTGCGCTTCGTCGAAAAGGAATCGGAATTGGCCTCGGCCATCCGCGCAGTGGGCGGCGAAGCGAAGTCGTCGTTCGGCGACGCGCGGCTGTACGTGGAAAAGTACCTGAGCCGTCCGCGCCATATCGAGTTCCAGGTTTTTGCGGATCAGCAGGGCCGTACGGTGCACGTTTTCGAACGCGAATGCTCCATCCAGCGGCGGCATCAGAAGGTGGTCGAGGAATCGCCTTCGCCGTTCATCACGCCCGAGATGCGCCGGGCGATGGGCGAAGTCGCGGTCAAGGCGGCGCAGGCGGTTAAGTACTGCGGCGCGGGCACGATCGAGTTCCTCGCCGACGCCGACCGCAATTTCTACTTTCTCGAAATGAACACGCGCATCCAGGTCGAACACCCGATAACCGAACTCGTTACCGGCGTGGACCTGGTCAAGACGCAAATCGAGGTTGCCGCCGGCGCACCACTGCCGTTCAAGCAGAAGGACTTGAGCCAGCGCGGATGGGCGGTTGAATGCCGCATCTATGCCGAAGACCCCGCCGCCGGTTTCGTGCCCGCGCCCGGCCGCATCGACGCACTGAAATGGCCGAGCGGGCCCGGCGTGCGCAACGACGCGGGCGTGTACGCGGGCGCCGAGGTCCCGATTTTTTACGATCCGATGATCTCGAAGCTCGCGGTCTGGGGCCGCGATCGCGCCGAAGCGATCGCGCGGATGCGCCGTGCGCTCAGCGAAGTGGTGATCGCGGGCGAGTTGACGACCAATCTCGATTTCCATCGCTGGCTGATGGACCATCCGGTGTTCCTCAGCGGCGACTACGACACCAATTTCATCGGACAGCAGTTTCATCCGCGCAAGGTCAAGGCGGAGCAGGACGGCGACTCTCGGAGCCACGACCGGGAATTCACCGCGGCGATGCTCGCCGTAGCCGCCGCGGCTCAAAACCCGGGTAACGGCCTCGCCTCCAGTACGGACCAGGGCCGCGCCGCGGGCCGCGCGGGCTCCGCCTGGAAAACGCTCGGCCGACTCGACGTGCTGAGGCGCTGAAGCGAACCATGCGCTATCTGGCGACCGTGCTCGACCACGAGCACGAATTCGAATTCGAGGATCTGAAAGCCAACGGCTGCGTGGTACGGCTGGGCGAGCAGAGCTTCCAGCTCGACGTGCGCCGCGTCGGTACGCATTCCTTCTCGGTGCTGATCGGCGATCGCGTCTTCGATTTCGACGTCACGCCTGAGGGCGAGGATTTGATCCTGAGTTCGCGCTCAGGGACATGGCGGCTCAACCTGGTCGATGAAAAGCGGCGCGCCGCGCGCGCGAGCCTCGGTCGCCAACTGAGCGGCCGGGTCGAGCTGAAGGCCATGATGCCCGGACGAGTCGTAAGCGTGCTGGTCAACCCGGGCGATCAGATCGAGGCCGAGCACGGCGTGCTCACGGTCGAAGCGATGAAGATGGAAAACGAGATCAGAGCGCCCAAGGCCGGCAAGGTGGTCGAAGTGCGGGTCACGCCGGGACAGACGGTCGAGAAGGGCGAGATCCTGGCGATCATCGAATAAACCGGGGGCCGGAGGCCATTATCATGTCCAATGGCATCGCAGACGCACGCAAGAACTGGGAACAGCGCAAGGTCGCGCCCGCGCTGAAGCGCGGGCGCGAACGCCGCGAACGCTTCACCACCAGCTCCGGTGTCGAGATCGAGCGCGAGTACGACCCGACCGACCTTGACGGGTTCGACTACCTGCGCGACCTCGGCTTTGCCGGCGAGTACCCCTTCACCCGCGGAGTGCAGCCCACGATGTACCGCGGGCGCCTGTGGACGATGCGGCAGTATGCCGGGTTCGGCACGGCCGAGGAATCCAACCGCCGCTACCGCTACCTGTTCGAGCACGGGCAGACCGGGCTTTCGGTCGCGTTCGACCTGCCGACGCAGATGGGCCGCGACGCCGACCATCAGCTCGCGCGCGGCGAGGTGGGCCGCGTCGGCGTGTCGATCTGCGCGCTCCACGACATGGAGACGCTGCTCGATCAGCTCCCGCTGGACAAAATTTCGACCTCGATGACCATCAACGCGACCGCTTCGATCCTGCTCGCGCTCTACCTCGTCGCGGCCGAGCGGCGCGGCGTCGCCTGGAATCAGCTCAACGGCACTATCCAGAACGACGTGCTCAAGGAATACGTCGCGCGCGGAACCTATATCTATCCGCCGCGCGGCTCGATGCGCATCATCACCGACATTTTCGCCTTCGCGACCGCCGAGGTTCCCAACTGGAACACGATCTCCATCTCCGGCTATCACATCCGCGAGGCCGGCTCGACCGCGGCGCAGGAGCTCGCGTTCACGCTCGCCGACGGCATCGCGTATGTCGAGGCGGCGCTCAAGGCGGGACTCAAGGTCGACGCTTTCGCAAGCCGCCTGTCTTTCTTCTTCAACGTGCACAACAACTTTTTCGAGGAGATCGCCAAGTTTCGCGCCGCGCGCCGCCTGTGGGCGCGGATCATGAAACAACGCTTCGGCGCCGCCGACGAGCGCTCGATGATGCTGCGCTTTCACGCGCAGACGGCGGGCTCGACGCTCACCGCGCAGCAGGTGGACAACAACGTAGTGCGGGTGACGCTGCAGGCCCTGGCCGCGGTGCTGGGCGGCGCGCAATCGCTGCATACCAACTCCCGCGACGAGGCGCTTGCCCTGCCGACCGAGCAATCCGCGCTGCTCGCGCTGCGCACTCAGCAGATAATCGCCAACGAATCCGACGTCGCCGATACGGTCGATCCGCTCGGCGGCTCGTACTACGTGGAAAGCCTGACGCGCGAACTGGAGCAGAAGGCGCTCGAATACCTGGGAAAGATCGACGATATCGGCGGCGCGGTGGCGGCCATCGAGCGCGGCTACATGCAGCGCGAGATTCAGTCCGCAGCCTATCTTTATCAGCGCGAGATCGAAGCCAGGGAGCGGATCATCGTCGGCCTCAATCAATTCACCGGCGCCGAGCAGCCGCCGATGGATCTGCTGCGCGTCAAGCCAGAGATCGAACAGCAGCAGCGCGAGCGGCTCGGCCGCCTGCGCGCCGAGCGCAACTGCGAGGCGGCGCAGACCGCGCTGGCCCGCGTCGAGTCGGCCGCGCGCGACGGCAGCAACCTGATGCCGCCGATAATCGACGCCGTGCGCAACTGGGCGACGCTGGGTGAAATCTCGGACGCGATGCGCCGCGTGTTCGGCGAGTATCAGCCGCTAAACGTCGTCTAGCGCCTTCGGCCGCGCCGTGATGTATCGCGCGCCCGCTTGCTGCTACCCTGAACGGCGTAGGCTGGCCGAGCGGTCCCGAGCAGCTTGCCGGGATCGGCCGCTACAGGGAGAGCATTGAATGGGGCCGCTGCCAAAGGGCGTGTTCCTGACCAAGGGAGTCGGCAAGCACCGCGAGAAACTCACTGCCTTTGAGCTGGCGCTGCGTTCGGCCAATATCGCCGAGTACAACCTGGTGCGCGTGCAATCGATTTTCCCGCCCTACTGCAAGCTGATTACGCCGCAGGAGGGGCTGAAGCGCCTCGCCCCGGGCCAGATCGTGTATGCGGTCGTCAGCGACAACGCAACCGACGAGCCCCATCGCCTGATCGCCGCGTCGGTCGGCCTGGCGATCCCGGCCAACTCGAGCTATTACGGCTATCTCTCCGAGCATCACAGCTTCGGCGAGACCGACCAGAAGGCCGGCGACTATGCTGAGGATTTGGCCGCGATGATGCTGGCCACGATCCTCGGCGTCGACTTCGATCCCAACGCCAGCTACGACGTGCGCAAGGACGTCTGGCGCGTGTCGGACAAAATCGTCACCACGCGCAACATCACGCAATCCGCGATCGGCGACCGCGACGGGCTGTGGACCTCGGTCGTCGCCGCGGCGGTGTTCGTCGATCTGCCGGAAACCCGGTAGGCGGTCGACGCAATCTGGAGAAGACAATGGCTACGGAAATCCTCTACTGTTCCGCTTGAGGCTACAAGCCGCGCGCGGCCAGTCTGGCCGCGTCGATACATAAACGGTTCGGCGAGCAGGCCGACATAAAGGTCGGCAAAACCGGCCAGTTCGATATTCTGGTCGATGGAAAATTGATCTTCTCCAAGGCCGAGGCCGGCCGCTTTCCGGCCGAGGGCGAGGTCGAAGACCTGATCGCCAACCTCAAAACATCAGGCGTCGCCCCCGGCGGCACGGCTTCAGCGCACGAGTCGGACGAGGGACGGAAGCGCAACGCGAGCGCCGGGATGCTGCGGCGCCTGAGCGACCGGTTTCGCAACTAAACTTGCGCGCGGCCCTTTTGCGCCGATGCTTTCGGCACCATCAGGGTCACCGTAACCTTGGCGATCAGCCGCCCTTGATCGTCGATCACCCGCACCTCGGCAACCATCGTGCTTTTGCCGCGATGAATCAGTTGGGCAGCGGCGGTCAGTGCGCCACGATTCGTATTACGAATGAGGTTGGCCGAGACCTGGATCGAAAGCGGAAACAGCTCCGGGCGAAATTCGCCGGTCGGATTCAATTCCCACATCGCAGCCGCGGTGGCGGCCGTGTCCGCGAGCCCCACGACCGCGCCGGCATGAAACAAACCGGTGAGCTGGCGCAGATGCGGCTTTAACTCCATGCGGCACCGCGCGCGGCCCTCGCCTGCCTCCAGCATCTCCATATTCTCGATCAGGGTTCCGGCAGACAGACCGTTAAGGCTGCGCGCGAATTCGTGCGGAGTCATGTAGCCACCTCGCCTCAGTGGCGACTAGAACCCCGCTGGAGAACCAGCGTGAGATTCGATCGATTCAGCCGGCCGCGGCGTGGCCGAAAACGACCCTGCCCAGGTCGGCGGCGTCGATTCTGAGCGCGACAATGAACGGACCGAACTCGGCATAGCGGGCGCTCGATTCGTCGAAGCGCATCTCGTACACCAGCTTCTTGAACACCAGCGGATCGTCCGCGAACAAATCGACGCCCCATTCCCAGTCGTCGAAGCCGATCGATCCCGAGATTATCTGCGTGACCTGACCGGCGTAGCGCCGGCCGATCATCCCGTGCTCGTGCATGAGGCGGCGGCGCTCGTCGATCGGGAGCTGGTACCAGTTGTCGGCGCCGGCGCGCCGCTTGTTCATCGGATAAAAGCTGAGATAGCGGCGCCTGGGAATTTCGGGCCAGAGCCGCGACGCGAGCTTTTCGCGCTGGGACGCAAGCTCCGCTTCGACCGCGCGCTTCCACTCCGGCGAATGCGGACGCACCCCCGCCGCGGCCAGACGGGAGTTGAGCGCGACGGTGGCCTCGTAGAGCCCGATTTCCACCATCGAGACGTAGGATGCGGCCGGTTCGAGAAAGGCGCTCAACTCGAGCGCGGCGACGTTCGCCTGCGCCCGCTCGAGATCGTCGAGGCTGCGGCGGAAGTGCAGCGCCAGCAGATCGCCCTTGTGCCCGATGGTTGAAAATAGCGCGCTCGCGCCGTCCTCGCGCCGTTCCATGCTCGAAATCGCTTCAACCGCCTGGCGTAAGATTCGGTCGCGCCGCGCCTCATCCACTGCGCCGAATTTTCCGCGCTGCACGCGGAACATCTGGTGCAGGACGCACCAGCCTTCAAGCGTATTGGGCGCTTCGTGACTCAGCGCGTCGGCGCCGGGCGCGGGCGGTCGGCCGCGGTTTTCCGGATGCTCGCTCATGGGCGCAATTCTAGAACGTGGCGCGCGCGATGTCTTGAGGGGCCGGGCGGCCTCGGTCGTTCAATCGAGCCCGATGATGCGCCTGAGCGCCGGCAGATCGAGAGTCTCCGCGACCGCGGCGGCGAAGCGATCGTACTCCTGTTCGCGCGAGGCGATCGGGCGCGCGCTGCCGCTTGCCTCGAGCCCCTTGCGCCTGCGCAGCGCGCGGATAAATGCGGCGCGCAGCGCGTGATTTTCGAAGATCCCGTGCAGCATCGTTCCCGCAACGTTGCCCTCGCGGTTGATCGCGCCGTCGAGCGCCTCGAGGGCAACCCCGTTGCGCGCGATAATCCGAAACGGCGCCGCGACCCCGGCTCCGCGTTCGCTACGGCCCATGTGAATTTCGTAGCCGCTAAGTTCGTACGGCTCGCGCTCGCCTCCGCTGAAAATCGAGGGAGCATCGATCCTCGCGCGCACCTGGGTGGTGAGCTTGGTCCGCGCGAAGCGCGTCGCGATCGGCAGCAGACCAAGCCCGCTGGTCGCAGTTTCCTCGGATTCGACCCTATGAGGATCCGCGATGCGCTCGCCCAGCATCTGGCATCCGCCGCAGATTCCGACGATCAGCCCGCCCTCTCGCGCACGCGCCGCGATCGCGCGCGCCGCTCCCCGCTCGCGCAGCCATCGCAGATCGGCGACCGTGCTCTTCGAACCGGGGATGATCGCCAGGTCGGCGCCGGCGATTTCATCGGGCTCTTCGACGAAGCGCACGCTCACGCCGTCTTCGTGCTCGAGCGCCAGGAAGTCGTCATAGTTCGAGATGTGCGGCAATCTGATCACCGCGATGTCGACCTGGTCGGCAGCGGGCGCGCGCCGGCGGGCGCGATCCTCCAGGCCCACCGAATCCTCGTCGGCGATCCGCAGGTGCGGGACGTAAGGGATCACGCCGAGCACGGGCAGGTCGAAACGCGCGCGCAAAAAATCCAGTCCCGGCGCGAGGAGCGCGGGGTCGCCGCGAAATTTGTTGATCAGAAATCCCGCGACACGCGCGCGATCCGGCGGGGCAAGCAATTCCATCGTGCCGGTCAGATGTGCGAACACGCCGCCGCGGTCGATGTCGCCCACCAGCAACACGGGTGCGTCCGCGATGGCGGCAACGTGCATGTTCACGATGTCGTGGGCGGCAAGATTGACCTCGGCCGGCGATCCCGCGCCCTCGATTACCACCAGGTCATGGCGCGCACGCAGGCGCGCGAGGGACTCGGCGACGACGCCGGCGAACTCGGCGCGGCGGTCCTGGTATGCACTCCAGGTCATGCTGCCGGCCGGCTTGCCCAGCACGACCACCTGCGAGCGCATCCCGCCCTCGGGCTTTATCAGGATCGGATTCATATCCACATGCGGCGCAATGCCGGCCGCTTCCGCCTGCACCGCCTGGGCGCGTCCGATTTCGCCGCCCTGGGGAGTGACGAAAGAATTGAGCGCCATGTTCTGCGCCTTGAACGGCGCCGCATTCAATCCCGCCCGGTGAAAAATGCGGCAGAGTGCCGCGACGATCAGGCTCTTGCCGACGGAGGACGCCGTACCCTGTATCATCAGCGTCCGCGCGGATTTGCGCCGTGTGCTCAACGCCGCTCCTGCCGCCGCGGCCCTAATTACGATTCACCACGCCGCGCGCGCCAATTCGCACACGAATCGACGAACCCTTCCGCGACGCGCGGATTCGACGCCCAATGCACATGCACATAGGACGCGAGCACGTTGCCGGATCGATAGCCCTCGATGAAGGGATCGCCCCAGCGCGGACGAACATCGTAGATTTTCTCGTTCCGCTCCGCCGCCTGCGTCAGCGTCGAGTAACGGAATTGATGGCCGCGCATCAGCATCCCGGCCGCTCCCAGGATCGAGTCGACGCGCGTTTCGACCTCGACATAGCCGAGCGCCTGCAGCCGCGGCGCCATGACGGCCTCGCCGGCGACCAGCGCGGCCATCGGCCAGCTCCTGCCGTCGAGCGTGCGAATTCGTTCGCTCAGGTACATCAGGCCGCCGCACTCGCCGTAGATCGGACCGCCCTCGCGCGCGAAACGGCGGATCGCGTCGATCATCGCGCGATTGTTCGAAAGCACCGCGGCCGCGGCCTCCGGGTAGCCGCCGCCAAGGTAGAGTCCGTCCACCGCGGGCAGCTGCGCGTCGCGCATCGGCGAAAATCGCACGATCTGCGCACCGGCCTGTTCGAGCCGCCGCAGGTTGTCCTCGTAATAGAAGTGAAAGGCGTCGTCATGCGCCACCCCGATGCGGCATCGCGGTGCGCTGTGCGAGTTGCGCGGCCACAACTCAGCCGCCGCGACGCCCTCGAGCGCCGGAGCGCCACGGGCGATCGCGACAATCGCGTCGAGGTCGAGCCATTGGGCTGCCATCGCCGTCCACTCCTCGAACAGCGGCTGCGCCACGCGCTCGTCGTCGGCGCTGATGAGCCCGAGATGACGCTCGGGAAACGACAAAGCCGCATCGCCGGGAAATCCGCCGAGGACCGGCACCTCGACCGACGCGCTGCGCAGCAGCTCGAGATGTCCGCGGCTGCCGACGCGATTGCAGATGAGGCCGGCCAGGTGCAGCGAAGGATCGAAATGCGCAAAGCCGTGCGCGACTGCGGCTACCGTGCGCGCCATCCCCGACGCATCGACCACGAGCACGACCGGCGCGCCCAGCCACCTCGCGATTTGCGCCGACGAACCCTCGTCGGCGGTCGCGCTCGCGCCGTCAAACAGCCCCATCATGCCCTCGATCACCGCCACGTCGGCATCGGCGGCTGCGCGCGCGAAAGTCGCGAGCACCGACGCGCGGTCCATCATCCAGCTATCCAGGTTGTGCGAGGGAGCGCCCGCCGCGCGCCGATGATAACTCGGGTCGAGGTAGTCGGGCCCGCATTTGAAGGCCGCGACGCGCATGCCGCGCGCGCGCAGCGCGCCGATCAATGCGATCGTGACCGTGGTCTTGCCCACGCCGCTGCCGGTCGCCGCAATCATCAGCCGTGGCCTTGAGAGCGCGCTCATCGCAATCGCCGCCGAGCCGCCGCCGGCCGGTCAGCGCTCGTCGGTCGCGCCGCGAAAATAGATGGTGCCGCCCGGCGCATTGTCATCGTTGCTCGGCTGAAGTGTGACCTCGCCGGCCACGACGTGCGCTTCGGCCGGCGGCGTGGTCAGCGCTTCGATCGCGTCGCCCTGCGCGTCCACCTGAACCAGTGCCGCCTTCTTTGCTTCGCCGTGCGGACCGATCCACCATAGCTGGTAAATCTGTCCTGCCGGTGGGGGCGGAAGCCCGCTGATCAGCAGCACGGCACGGCTCTTGATCGGGCTTTCGGTGAGCACGGCACTGGCGTTGGGCAGCGCGCCGAGCGGCGCCAGGTGGATGATGCGGGAGTCCGGCGCCAGCGCCGCGCTGACGCTCTGACCTCTCACTTCAAGCTGCTGGCGTAGTGCGGTCTCCTGTTTACGAGCATCCAGAACGTCGTGTTCGAGGCTCGTGATTCGATCGCTGAGCGCGGCGCGCGCGGCGGATTGCGCGATCTGTTCGTATCTCAGCGCCGCCGCATACTTGCTCGCCAGCAGCGCCAGCACCACCGCCGCGGCGATAGCCAGAAAAGCGACGCCACGCCATGCCGGCGATATTCCCGGCCGCGGCGCGTTCGCCAGTTGAATGCCTTCGGGCGTGTCCACTTTCCTACGCTTCCAGTATATCCTCCGGGCGATGGCAAATTCACGAGCCTCGACCACGGCGCCGCCGGCCCAGAAATGGCAGGCGGATCGCTATGCACAGCATGCTCATTTCGTGCCAGCCCTCGGACAGCCGGTGCTCGAGCTGCTCAATCCGCAACCGGGCGAGCGTATCCTCGACCTCGGATGCGGCGACGGCGTGCTCACGGAAAAGATCGTCGCCGCAGGCGCAGCGGTGGTCGGCGTGGATGCTTCGGCCGAGATGATCGACGCCGCGCGCCGGCGCGGACTCGACGCGCGCCTCGGCGATGGCGCGCAGCTCGAGTTCGCGCGCGAATTCGACGCGGTCTTCTCCAACGCTGCGCTGCACTGGATGAAGCGCGACCCCGACGCGGTCATCGCCGGCGTCGCGCGCGCACTCAAACCCGGCGGCCGTTTCGCGGGCGAGATGGGCGGCCACGGCTGCGTCGCGGCGATTACGGTCGCGCTCTTCGCGGTGCTCGTGCGCCGCGGCGCAAGCGGCAGCCTCGAAAGCCCATGGTATTTCCCGACGGTCGCCGACTACCGCGCGCGCCTGGAGCGCGGCGGCTTCAACCTTGAGTACATCGAGCTTATTCCGCGGCCGACGCCGCTGCCGACCGACATGGCCGGATGGCTCGATACGTTCGCGGCGCCGATGCTGGGCCGATTGCCCGCGGGCGAGCGCGCCGCGGCGCGCGACGAGGCGATCGCGATGCTGCGGCCGGTGCTGTGCGACGAGGCCGGGCGATGGACCGCGGACTACATGCGTCTGCGCTTTCTCGCGCGGCTTACTCAGTAGGGCCGCGCCGTCTTGCCGATAATCTCGCGCGCGACCAGCGTCTTCATGATCTGCGCTGTGCCATCGCCGATCTCGAGCCCGATCACGTCGCGCAGCCGCTGCTGATGCGGCAGGTCCATGCTGAAGCCGAGGTGGCCGTGCAGGAGCAGGCATTGATGGATGACCTGCACCGCAAGCTCGGGCGCCCACCATTTGCATCCGGCCGCGAGCCATCCGTGCGGCTGCTGCCGATCGCGCAGCCATAGCGCCTCGTAGCAGAGCAGCCGCGCCGCGCGCAGCTTGACCGCAGCCTCGGCCAGCGGGAACGAGACGCCCTCGAAGCGGGCGAGCGCGCCGCCGAACGCCTGGCGCTCAGCCACGTACTTGACGGTCTCATCCACGCTCTGCTGCGCCGCGCCGATACACATGAGCCCGATTAACGAGCGGCTGAAGTCAAAGCCCTGCATCACCTGCACGAAACCGGCGCCCTCCTCGCCGACCCGGGCGGCGGCGGGAACGCGCACCTCGTCGAAAAAGAGCTGGCCGCGTCCGATCGCTCGCGTCCCCAGGTCGCGAAAGCGCGCGCGGCTCACTCCCGGCGCGTGGAGATCGACGTAAAACGCGCTCACCCCACGCGCGCCCTGCTCGAGCGTGCCCGTGCGCGCCATCACCAGCGCCGTGTCGGCCCACGAGCCGAGCGAGATCGAGGTTTTCTCCCCGTTGAGCACGTAGGTATCGCCGTCGCGCCGCGCCTGCAGCCGAACGTGCGCCGCATCCGAACCGCCCGCGGGCTCGGTGACGGCGAGCGCGGTGACCGCTTCGCCGCTGCAGATCGGCGGCAGATACGCGGCGCGCTGACGATCGTCGCCGCGCGAGCCGATGATCGCGCCGACCAGCGCCGAGAGCAGCAGCACGTAGGCGGCGTTGAAATCGGCACGGCCGACCTCTTCATGTGCGATGCCGAGCGATACGTAGTCCAGCGCCTGCCCGCCGTATCGCTGCTCGACCATCGGCGCGAGCAATCCCATCCCGCCGAGCTTGTCCACCACGGTGCGCGGCAGGTCTTCATCCTTGTCGCGCCCGGCGTAGGCGGGAGCGAGTTCGCGCGCGGCGAAATCGGCCAGCGTGCGGCGCAGCATCTCCTGGTCAGGATTGAAGGCAAACTCCATCGTGGGTCGGTATCCTTTCCGGTGAACTTTTATCGACGCGATGGCGTCGCGAGTCGCGGCGCGCGTTTACTGGCTGGACGGCGCAATCTGCGGAGTCCCGCCGATGTCCTGGGAGTCGAGGTACGAAGGCAGGTCCTGCAAGCTGCCGCCGAGATCCGGATTCACCTGGACCTGGCTGGGCGTCGCGCCGTCTTCGCCCCGATCGGAGTAATGGTCGTCGATCGCCTGCTGCACCGCGTTGTGCGAGACCGTCGGACGCATACCTTCGCCGCGTTGAAACTGGACGCGCTGCTCCGGCGACATCTGCAGCCAGACCTGACTCGCCTGCGCCGCATTGCCCATCTTGAGCGCATCGAGGTACTGCTGCTGCGGCGGCGTCCTGTGAAAGAGCGAGCATCCGCCCGCCACCAGTCCGAATGCGGCCGACAGCACGATGACGCGCTTGCGACGAGCGATCTTCATCGTCAACTCCGCTTCCCGGCTGCGGCCTCGCCCAGCGCCTCGCCCTCGGGGGCCGAACGTGCGCGCGCGCGCAGCGTCGCATCAAGCTCGACGCCGAATGCGTCCGCCGCGCGGTCCATGAAATTGAACAGGCATGCGATCACGACGATGTCGTAGGCCTGCTCCTCGGTGAAATGGCGGCGCAGTTCGTCCAGGTCGGCGCGGGTCATCGCCCAGGGCGTGCGCGTGAGCTTCTCGGCATACGCCAGCATCGCGCGATCGGCCTCGCCCAGTGCCGCACCGCGCCAGTTCTCCTTAATCGCCTGCACCAGCGCGTGTTCTCCGCCCGATTCGACGCGGAGCACCTCCGCGTGCGCATTCGTTCAATAATGGCATCGATTCGCCGCCGACACTGCCGTGGCAATCATCTCCTCCTGCACGCGGGTGAGATGCGAGCCGCCGAAGGTTGCCGCGGTCGAGAGCCGGGTCACCGCTGCTGCGATTTCCGGCCGCAGACTGAAGGCCTTGATTATATTGGGCACCCCGGCAAAGTGCGGATTGCGCCGGAGTTTCGCGAAAAGTTCGGCCAGCGGCCCGTCCGCCGCCTGCTCCGAGATCGTCCGAATCCACGCCATCGCCCCGGCTCCCGCATGACGCTCGCGCCACGCCCTCAAAAGCTACACCCCGCCCAGCGTGCAAGTCCATGCGGGTCGTTGCAGGGGTCATTGCCTCGGCCTCGAAGCTGGCGGATAGTTGCCGCTATGTCGCGTGACGCGCTTAAAGCGGCTATGGCGGTGCTGACGATGGCGGTGCTGATGGGCATGGCACGAGGCGCGCCGGCGTACCCGACAAAGCCCACGACCTCGCCGGACGAATCCTGGCGCTCGGCCAGGGCCCGCGTCATTTACGTTGCGGATGATGCTGAGGCGGCCGACGCCCTTGCCGAAACCATCGCTCCCTCGCCTCAAGTCATCGAGCGCCGGCGCCAGCAGTATGCCGCGGGTTTTCTCATTGCCGCGGGCATTCTGGTGATCGCTATCGTCATCGCCCTGATCTACGGCAATCCGGACGCGGCGGCCGCAGTGATGGCGGCCCTCGGCGCGCTCGGCATCGGCGCGCTGCTGCAGTTCACGACTTCCAAGGGCCTGCCGATGCTTCTGTGGCCTCCGCCGCGCCTGTGGCTCGGCACCTTCGCCGCGGATTTTTCACTGGCCGTGATGCTCGCGGCGGTCGGCGGGACGATGCTGCGGCCGGGATTGCGCCGGGTGATAGGCGCGGTCGTTATCGCCGAGATCGCATGGTGGGGCATTCCGGCGCTTGCCGGTGCGGCCGGCCTCACGCTCTCGATCGTGCGTCATCCAATGAGCATGGACTGGCTGGTGTTTCTCGGCACCACGGTCGGCGCGATAGCGGCGCCGGCGGCGGGATGGGCAGTCGCATCGCTGGCAAGCATGATCGCCGGCCACGTCGTCCCGGCGCGGGCCTGAGGCGCCGCGGGAGCGCGAGCGCTCCGCTTCAGAATGTGACCACGGTGCGGATCGATTCGCCGCGATGCATCAGGTCGAAGGCCTCGTTGATCCGCGCGAGCGGCATCGTGTGCGTGATCAAGTCGTCGATGTTGATTTTGCCTTCCATGTACCAATCGACGATTTTCGGCACGTCACGCCGGCCCCTGGCGCCGCCGAACGCGGTGCCTTTCCAGGTCCGGCCCGTGACGAGCTGAAACGGACGCGTCGCGATCTCCTCGCCCGCGCCGGCAACGCCGATAATCACGCACGTACCCCATCCGCGATGGCAGCATTCGAGCGCCTGGCGCATGAGCTTGACGTTGCCGACGCATTCGAAGGCGAAATCGGCGCCGCCGCCGGTCAGGTCCACCAGGTACGGCACCATTTCGCCGCGCACTTCGGCCGGGTTGACGAAATGCGTCATGCCGAATTTCTCGGCCATCGCGCGCCGCCCGGGATTGAGATCGATCCCCACGATCATGCGCGCGCCCGCCAGCCGCGCTCCCTGCACGACGTTGAGGCCGATGCCGCCGAGGCCGAAAACCACCACCGTGTCGCCGACCTGCACTTTGGCCGTGTTGATCACCGCGCCCACGCCGGTCGTAACGCCGCAGCCGATGTAACAGATGCGATCGAAAGGGGCATCCACCCGCACTTTGGCCAGCGCGATCTCCGGCACCACGGTGAAGTTGGCGAAGGTCGAGGTGCCCATATAGTGATGGATCGGCTTGCCGCCGATCGAGAAGCGGCTGCTGCCGTCAGGCATCACGCCGCGCCCCTGGGTCTCGCGGATCGCGACGCACAGATTGGTTCTGCCGGAGAGACACGCGGGGCATTGGCGGCATTCCGGAATGTAGAGCGGGATCACGTGATCGCCCGCACGCAGCGTGGTCACACCGGCGCCGGTCTCGGCCACCACGCCTGCGCCCTCATGGCCCAGGATTGCCGGAAACAGCCCTTCCGGGTCTTTGCCGGAAAGGGTGTAGGCGTCCGTATGGCACACGCCCGTCGCCTTGATCTCGACCAGCACTTCGCCCTGGCGCGGCCCCTCGAGATCGACGGTTTCAATCTCGAGCGGCGCGTCGGCCCGATGCGCGACAGCCGCTTTGACCTTCATGCCAATGCTCCCGGTTGTTTTTCGCTGACGATTTCAATCGCAGCCCCCCTGCGCGGCTAGTTCGCCAGCAGCACCATCCCGTCGCGAATCGCACGACCGCCGTCGGCGTTCAGCACCTCGAACGGTACCGCTTCGCCTCCGCCATGCGCCGCCGCGCGCGAGGCGATCCGCACATTCACCATCGACGGCATCAGCACCATCGCGGCGAAGCGCCCATGAATCCGCCGCACGCGTTCGGGATTGCACCCGGCCACGGCGCCGACGATTTTCGACACCGCCATCGCCAGCGTCGCCGTGCCGTGCAGGATGATTGCGGGCAGCCCCGCGGCCGCGGCCACGGCGCTGTCCGTGTGCACAGGATTCCAGATGCGCGCGCATTCGGTGTACACGTGAGCGGCGCCGGTTGAAATCGCAAGCGGAACCTCCGCGCGCGCGCCGTTTTCCTGGCCGCGCAGCATCGCCGGCGCATCGGCGGCGGGACGATCCTCGCCGCTGACCTCGACAGCGCGATAGATCGTGCCGTACCAGGTCGTGCATACCGGCCGGCCCTGCGCGTCCACGGTATCGAAACGCATCAGTTCGTATGCGCCGGGCTTGAGCCGCTGCACGCCGGCCAGCACCAGCGTCGTGGTAAGACGCTCCGGCGGACGCACCAGCCGATGGATCGTGACGTCATAGGTCGCATGAACGCCGCGCGCCGCTTCCGGCTGCGCCAGCCTCGAGGCGCGCATCTTTTCATGCAGCGCGATCGCCAGCGGCCATTCGATACATACCGGGAAGACCGGATGCGCGACGATTCCGTCGCTGCGCCGCGTGTCCAGATAACACGGCAGGTAGTCTTCCAGCCCCGCCGCGTACGCCATCGTCCAACGCGCATCGACTTCGGCCGTCACGGGGCCAATCTTCGTTCCAACCAGCGATGATTCAAGTGGCATGGGATATTTCTACAAAGCGCGGGCGCCGGATGTCCATCGCGCGACGCGGCCGGCGCGCGGCACGGCGCGCTGCGCCCCTCAGCGCATTATCCGCGCAGGGCGACAAATCCGTCGCGGATTGCATGCCCTCCGTCGGCGCTCAACACCTCGAAGAACACGGTCCTGCCCTGACTTCCGCCCTCGATGCCGGTACGGGCGCCGCGCTCCGCAGCGGCGATCCGCACCTCGATCTCGGACGGCATGAGCACCATCGCGCCGAACCGTCCATGAATTCGCGCGACCTGGGCCGGATCGCCGCCGGCCTCGGCCGCAATCACGCGCGAAACCGCCATCGCCAGCGTCGCAGTGCCGTGCAGGATCGTTCCGGGCAGGCCCGCCTTCTTCGCGGTCGCGAGATCCGTATGGATATTGACCGGATTGCCAAGGCGCGCGCACGCACCGTAGATATGCGCCGCCACCGGCGAGATCGGAATCGCGAAGCTCGCGTGCGCCGCGGTCGCATCGGCCGGCGCGCCGCGCGTCGCCGGCGCATTCGGAGGCGGCCGGTCGGGTCCCGCGACTTCCACCCCGCGGTAGAGATTGCCGTACCAGGTGGTGCAGACCGGCGCGCCTTTTTCGTCCGTCGTATCGAAGCGGGTTAGCTGGTATGCGCCGGCCTTGCGCCGCTCGATTCCGGCAAGTGTCGCGCGCGTGAACAGGCGCTCGGGCGGCCGGATCGGGCGATGCACGGTCACGTCGTCGGTCGCATGCACGCGCCGCAGCATCTCGGCGCGCGGAAAACCTGCCTCGCTCAGCACGCGGATTATCTGCGTCATCGCGCGCCATTCGATTCCCACCGTGAACATCGGATGCGCGATGATGCCGTCGGCGCGGGTGGTGTCGAGATAACACGCAAGGGCGTCGCCCACCCCGGCCGCGTACGCCATGGTCCAGGCGACGTCGACCTCGGACTCGATCAGCTCCGATGCGGTGCCGACCAGGGATGAATCGAGGGGCATGGAAGTTTCTTACGCCCGGCGAACGCCCTGTGTCCATCGCCGCGCAGCCGCGCACTATCGCGGCATCCGTGTCCGTGCGCCCGGACGCGGCGTCCACCGCCTTTCTCAGTCGATATAGCGGACACGATTCGGCCGTACGGCCGGTTCGAGCCGATCGAGAGGGTCGCGCAAGATCACGCGCGAGGCAGCGATCGCACCGGAATTTCGCTTGCCAGCGAGAGGAGTGAAATTCTCTCCGCCGGAGCTTTTTATAATTTCCTGCTTACAAGGACTTGCGCGGAGCGAAGCGCAACCTCGATTTTTCTTTGGCATCCCTCGTGCTGGAGATGAGATCGGGCGGCTTCCGTTGAATCGGTCCTGCAGTCACGGGGACCGGGAGAGATTACCAAGTCCCGGAAGCCGCCCGTTTCCTCGACCGCGTCATTCTTTGCGCGCGGCCCAACGGCCCGACCCGAACGCCTCGGCGCTACTCGTCGGACGCGCCGTCCGAACCGGCGCCGTTCGCGCCGTTGGGTCCGGCGCCGTTCTCTTCCTCTTCGGGCTCGGCCAGGCCGGCCACCGCGCGCACGCGCTCGCCCTCATCCAGCCTCACCAGCCTCACGCCCTGCGCATTGCGCCCGGTGATGCGCACGGTGCTCACGTCGAGCCGGATCACCTTGCCGCCGTCGGTTATCAGCACCACCTGGTCGTCCGAGCCAACCTGGCGCACGCTGATGACCTTGCCGGTCTTCTCGGTCACGTTCATCGTGATGACGCCCTTGCCGCCGCGATGGGTCAGCCGGTACTCGGCGGCGGCGGTGCGCTTGCCGAAACCCAGCTCCGAGACCGTGAGCAGCGTCTCGTCCTCGCGCGAGGTCGCGATCGACACCACCTCGTCGTTGACCAGGGTGACGTTCTTGCCTTCCTTGACGCTGTACGACTCGAGCTCCATCCCGGTCACGCCGTAGGTCGCGCGGCCCATCGCGCGAACTTCTTCTTCCTTGAAGCGGATCGCCTGGCCTTCGCGCGTCGAGAGCACGATCTGCTGATTGCCGTCGGTGATGCGCACGCCAATCAGCTCGTCGCCGTCCTCGAGATTGATCGCGATGAGCCCGTTGGAGCGGACGTTGGAGTATTCATCGAGCGAGGTTTTCTTCACCATTCCGCGCCGCGTCGCGAAGAACAGGTACTTGTTCGCCGTGTCCTTGGGCGCCGGGATGAAGGCCTGCATCTGCTCGTCCGCGCCGAGACTCAGCAGATTGGCGATCGAGCGCCCCTTGGCGGCGCGTCCGCCCTCGGGAACTTCGTAGGCCTTGAGCTCGTAGACCTTGCCCCTGCTGGTGAAGAACATCAGGCGATCGTGCGTGCCGACCGGCACCAGGTGCTCGACGAAATCGGCCTCGCCCGTGGTCGCGCCGATTTTGCCGCGTCCGCCGCGCCGCTGCGTGCGATAGAGCGAGAGCGGCGTGCGCTTGATGTAACCGCCGTGGGTGACGGTCACCAGCACGTCCTCGTCAACGATCAAATCCTCGACCGAGAAGTCGCCCTCGGCCTCGACGATTTGCGTGCGGCGGGCATCGCCGAATTCCTTCTTGATCTCCTCGATCTCGGAGGCGATGAGCTTGCTCATCTCGCGCTCGTCGCTGAGCAGTTTGGTGAGCCGCGCGATCGTCTCTTCGGTCTCCTTGTGTTCAGCGAGGATTTTGTCGCGTTCGAGCGAGGTCAGGCGGCGCAGCGTGAGATCGAGGATTGCCTGCGCCTGGATCTGCGTGAGCGAGAACTGGCTCATCAGGGCGGTGCGCGCCGACTCGGCGTCCTTGGAAGAGCGAATCAGCCTGATCACCGCATCGAGATTCTTGAGCGCGACCAGCAGGCCCTCGAGGATGTGCAACCGCGCCTCGGCCTGGCGCTTTTCGTACTGCGTGCGCCGCGTCAGCACCTGGCGCCGATAGAGCAGGAACGCGTGCAGCATCTCGAGCAGGTTGAGCTCGCGCGGGCGGCCCTCGTGTATCGAGAGCAGGATGAGCCCGTAGCTCTGCTGCATCTGCGTCATCTTGTAGAGCTGGTTCAGCACGATCTTGGGCTCGGCGTCGCGCTTGAGCTCGATCACGATACGCATGCCGTCGCGGTCGGACTCGTCGCGCAGGTCGCTGATCCCGTCGATGCGCTTTTCGTTGACCAGCTCGGCGATGCGCTCGATGAGCCGCGTCTTGTTCACCTGGTAGGGAATCTCGCGCACGATGATCGAGCCGCGTCCGCTGCGCTTGTCGGTCTCGATCACCGCCAGCGCGCGCATGACCAATGAACCGCGCCCGCTCAGATACGCCTGGCGTATCGCCTGGCGGCCGAGCAGCAGGCCGCCGGTCGGGAAATCCGGACCGGGAATGATGTCGAGCACCTGCTCGAGCGTCATCGCCGGATTCGCGATCAGCTTGAGCAGCGCTTCGCACACCTCGCTCAGGTTGTGCGGCGGAATGTTGGTCGCCATCCCGACCGCGATGCCGTCGGCGCCGTTGATCAGCAGATTGGGCAACTGCGCCGGCAGCACCTCCGGCTCCTGCTGCGAGCCGTCGAAATTGTCGACGAAATCAACCGTCTCCTTGTCGATGTCGGCCAGCATCCGCTCGGCCATCCGCGTCAGCCGGCATTCGGTGTAGCGGTAGGCCGCGGGGGGATCGCCGTCGATCGAGCCGAAGTTGCCCTGGCCGTCGATCAGCGGGTAGCGCATGCTGAACGACTGCGCCATCCGCACCAGCGCGTCGTAGACCGCCATGTCGCCGTGCGGATGGTACCGCTTGAGCACCTCGCCCACGACGCCGGCGCATTTGGAGTAGCGCCGCGAGCTCAGCAGCCCCTCGCGAAACATCGCGTACAGGATACGGCGATGGACCGGCTTGAGTCCGTCGCGCAAGTCGGGCAGCGCGCGTCCGATATTCACCGACATCGCGTAGTCCAGGTAGGACTGCCGCATGTCGTCTTCGATATTCAGCCGCGCCGGTTCGTTGCGATGGGGTTCGTTGCCGTTGGGAGTTTCAGCCATTGATTATGTCTTCGCCCCTTGGGAGCGTCAGATATCCAGGTTGCGCACGTTGAGCGCGTTCTCTTCGATAAACTGGCGGCGCGGCTCGACCTGGTCGCCCATCAGCTTCTGGAACATCTCTTCGGCGTCTTCCTGCGATCCGATCTGCACGCGCAGCATCGTGCGCGTCTCGGGATTCATCGTGGTCTCCCACAACTGCTCGGGATTCATCTCGCCCAGGCCCTTGTAGCGCTGCACCTCGACGCCCTTCTGCCCGGCGGCGAGCACCGCGTCGGCGATCGCCTTGAGCGATTCCAGCGTGCGCTCCTCGTCGCCGCTCTTGACCTTGTACGGCGCCCTGAGCGCTTCGAGGTCGGCGTCGAGCCGGCGGATCTCGCGCAGCTCGCCCGTGCGCATGAGCGTCAGATCGACCACCGTCGGCGCGGTCGCGCCGTTTTGCGCATGGCTGAAGATGGCGCGGAAGGTGCCGTCGCTCTCCGGCTCGATGCGGTAAACCACCGCGGACTTCAGCTCCTTGACGATCGCTTCGGCCAGTTCCTTGAGCGCCTTCTCGGATCGGAAGCTGTCGTCGCTCGCACGCTTGTCCGAGCACAGCCGCACCAGCGCCTCGACGATCGGCCGCTCCTTGGAGCGCCGCGCGAGACCCTCGTACATGCGTTCGCGATGGAGCGTGCGGCGCACGATCGTCTTGAGCGGCGCGCCGTGCAGTTCGCGCGCGTCCTTGCCCTTGCCCGCGAGCACAGTCAGAGCCTCGGCGCCAAGGTCGGTCAGGTACTCCTCGAGCGCGGCTTCGTCCTTGAGATAGCGCTCCTGCTTGCCCTTCTTGGCGCGGAAGAGCGGCGGCTGCGCGATATACAGATGACCCGCCTCGACCAGCTCGAGGAACTGGCGGAAGAACAGCGTGAGCAGCAGCGTGCGGATGTGCGAGCCGTCGACGTCGGCGTCGGTCATGATGACCACGGTGTGGTAGCGCAGCTTGCCGATATCTTTCTCGTCCGCCACGCCCATCCCGAGCGCCGTGATCAAGGTGCGCAGCTCGGCCGACGAGAGCATCTTGTCGATCCGCACGCGCTCGACGTTAAGGATTTTGCCGCGCAGCGGCAGGATCGCCTGGATGCGCCGGTCGCGGCCCTGCTTGGCCGAGCCGCCGGCCGAATCGCCCTCGACGATGAACAGCTCGCTGCGCGCCGGGTCGCGCTCCTGGCAATCCGCGAGCTTGCCGGGCAGCGAACCCGAATCCAGCGCTCCTTTGCGCCGCACCAGGTCCTTGGCCTTGCGCGCCGCCTCGCGCGCGGTCGCGGCCTCGATCGCGCGGTTGACGATGCGCTTCGCGTCGGCGGGATTCTTCTCGAGATGCTCGCCAAGCTTTTCGTTGGCCACTCCCGAGACCAAACCCTCGACTTCGGAATTGCCGAGCTTGGTCTTGGTCTGACCCTCGAACTGCGGCTCCGGCAATTTCACGCTGATGACTGAGACCAGGCCTTCGCGAACGTCCTCGCCTTCCAGGCGCATGTCTTTGTTCTTAAAGAGATTGTTCTTCTGCGCGTAGGTGTTGATCGTGCGCGTCAGCGCAGAGCGCAGTCCCGACAGATGCGTCCCGCCCTCGACCGTGTGGATGTTGTTGGCGTAAGCGAAATTGCTTTCGTGAAATGCGTCAGTCCATTGCAGCGCGATATCTATGTCGACCCCTTCGCGCTGAACGTGAACGGGGATAACCTTGTGCAGCGTCTCGGTTCCGCTGGTCAGCGATTCGACGAATTCCACAATTCCGCCCTTGTAATGAAACTCCTCGGCCTTGCCGCTGCGCTCGTCCTTGATGCGAATCTTGAGGCCCGCGTTGAGATAGGCCATGTCGCGCAAGTAGCGCGCGATGGTTTCGTACTTGAATTTGACCTCGGGGAAAATTTTGGGGTCGGGCGAAAAGGTGGTCTTGGTGCCGCTCTGCTTGGTTGAGCCGCGCTCTTCGACCTTGGTCTTGGGAATCCCGCGCTCGTAACGCTGGTAGTAGAGTTTGCCGTCGCGCCGGACTTCGACCTCGAACTCCTCGCTGAGCGCATTCACCACCGAGGCGCCGACGCCGTGCAGGCCGCCGGAAACCTTGTATACGCCGCGATCGAACTTGCCGCCCGCGTGCAGCACCGTATGCACGACTTCGAGCGCGGAGCGCTTCTCGGTCGGATGCATATCGACCGGGATGCCGCGGCCGTTGTCCTCGACGGAAATCTGGTTGTCACTCAGGATGCTGACGTTGATCTCGTCGCAGTAGCCGGCCAGCGCCTCGTCGACCGAATTGTCAACGATCTCGTTGACCAGGTGATGCAGTCCGCGCTCGGCGGTGTCGCCGATATACATGCCGGGGCGCTTGCGAACGGCCTCGAGGCCCTCGAGCACGCGAATAGATTGTGCGCTGTAGCTGTCCTGCGATTGCTTGTTTGCCATGGAGAAAAGTCGAGACCACCCCGCGATTATCGCGATTCGGTTTGCGCGCGAGCGCCGTGCCATTGCGCGCTCCGCGACCAATCCGGTGGAAATTTCATCGAACTACGATAAGAAACTTCGACATAAACAGTTTAGTCCGAAGCGGCCTCCAAGTAAAGAAATCGGACGACCGTTTTCCGTATCTGCATGATCGAAATCAAACGATGGTTTGAATAGGGTGTATTAAGGCAGAAAATTCAAACTTATTAAGGAATTATTGTCGACTCGGATGACCCATTCCGATGCCCGCTTCATCAAAACGCAATAGCGCTACAATAAAATAATGTTCGCGCAGCCGCCGAGCGCATCTCCGGGCATCCCGGCGCGCTCATCTTCAGTTCGCGCGCGCGCCGCTCGAGCGCGAGGATCGCGCGCTCGAAATTCCGTTCTCGACCACTCTCGTGACAGCGCGATCGCGTGCCGAAGCGCTCAGCCGCGTGGCCGACGCCGGTCGAAGCTCGCGTAGGCGGAGCCCGCCACCGGCCTGCGCACCTCGGGCAGGCCGTCGATCTCGTCCACTTCGCGCAAATCGCTCAGGAAACGGCGCGAGTTCAGGTAGCCGACCTCGCGCTTGAAGATGCGCCCGTGCTTGTCGATGAAAACGGTGGTCGGCACGCCTCTGACCTCGTAAAGCATCGCGAGCTGCGCGTTGCGCGTGCTGTGCTCGGTGATGTCGGCCTGCAGGCGCACAAAATGCGCCGCCGCCTCGATCACCGCCGGATCGCGAAAGGTCGTGCGCGCCATCTCGCGACACGGCACGCACCAGCTCGCACTGAAATCGATCAGCACCGGCTTTTGCGCCGCGCGCGCCGCTTTGAGCAGCGCCGCGTCGTAGGGATCGAAGGTGAGCTGCGCCGGCGACTTCGCCGGCGCCATGAACAGCATCCAGGCAAACGCGCCGGTCGCGAGCGCCCCGAGCGCGGAACGGAAGACCAGGAACGGACGCCAGCCGCGCCCCGCCGGCGTCACGAATCCGAGGAAGATGCCGGCCGCGGCTGCGTAGTACGGCATCAAGCGCATCGCCCAACCCTCCACCACCGGATCGAGAAAATACAACGCCAGCCCGATCAGCACGAACCCGAAGAGCTGCTCGATCCATGCGAGCCATTCGCCCGAGCGCGGCAACGCCCGGATATGCCCGGCCGCCAGCGCCAGCGCGATATAGGGCAGGCCGAGCCCGATCGCAAGCGTGAAGAACAGCGCAAAGCCGAACAGCGGGCTTGCGCTGCGCTCGACCATCAGCAACAGCCCGAGCACGATTGGCCCGATGCACGGCGCCGCGACAATGCCCATCCCGAGCCCCATCACCAGTGCACCGACGTAGCCCGGGCGGGCCACGCCCGCACGGCTCATCAGCCATTGCGGCGGCTGCAGCGAGAAGAGGCCGAAGCTCGAAGCCGCGAGCGCAAGCAGCATCGCAGCGATCGCGATCAGCACGATCGGATTCTGCAGCGCCGCGCCGAACAGGCCGCCCGACAGCGCCACCGCCACGCCGGCCAGCGAAAACGTGAGCGCGATACCGAGCACGTAGACCGAGGCGAGCACGGCGATATTGCGCGGCCCGCCGCCCTGATGGCCGAAGTAAGCAACGGTTACACCGATTAGCGGGTAAACGCAGGGCGTGAGATTGAGCGCGAACCCTCCGAGCAGGACCGCAAGAAAGCCGAGCAGCATCCCATGGGCAAGAAATACGTCCGCCAGCTGCGAACCTGGCGCCCCGGCCCCCTGGCCCTGGCCGGACGTGCCGGCGCCTGAATCGCTCGACGGATCGTCCGAAGCGCCCGGCGCGCTGGCGGAAGAACCCCCGCCGCCGCCGAATGCCGCGAGGATTACGCTTGCGCGCTCGGCCGAGGTGCGCGGCCCCGCCCTGGCGGGCTCAATCGCGCCCAGGCTTGCGCTCGCGCTCACCTTGGCGGGCGGCATGCAGATATTGTCGTTGCACGGCTGATATTCGAGCGTGACAGCGACCTTCTCGGCCGCAATGGGGCGAAAAGCCGCCGCCGCGCTCAGCGGCACGGAAAAGTGCATCGCGCCGCTGAACACCGAGAGCTTCTCGCCACCCGAAAACGCCGGTGCGATCTCCTCGGCGGGCGGATATTTCACTGCGCCCGCACTGACCGCAGGCGGCGGCGTGACCAGCAGCCGGGTGCGGATGAAGTCGGCGGAATTCGGATGGTCCGAGTTGATATGCCACCCGGAAATCACCCTGGCCCCGACCTCGAGCGTGCTGGTCGCTCCCGCTTTGAGCGGAACATCGAGCTTGAGCGAATTGATTTTTACGACTTCAGACGGATCCGGCAGCTGCGGCGAGCCCTGCGCACGCGCGGCGCCCGCCCACGCCGCCACGGCCGCAAGCGCGATCGCGGCGACGACGGCCGCCGCCGCAGCCTCCAGGCGCCGCCCGACGGCGGCTGCCGCGGTCACTCGCGTAACATGCTCGGTTGGCGAACTCGGCCGGCAATATCGATTCATCTATTGCAGAAAAATTCCGCGGGTCCGTTCCCGGTTCCGCGACTGGGTAATCATCGCCAGGCGCTTAACTTCCGGGCACCGCCTCGCCCTCGGAGAGCGGCTCGTTGCCGATAATCTCGAGCCCATAGCCGGGCAGGTTGGCCAGGCGCGGCGCCTGGTCCGAGAGCAGGATCATCTTGCGCACGCCGACGTCGCGCAGAATCTGCGCGCCGATCCCGTAGTCGCGGAAGTCGGCCTCGGGCGGGCTCAGGTGAGTGCTCGCGCGCAGGTTCCAGTTGCGGCGCGCGACGATGCCGCGGCCGTTGGTGTCGATGTCGCTCGCGATCGCGTCGGACTCGCGCTTGAGGTAGAGCACGACGCCTTCGCCCAGCGCGGCAATACGCGCCATCGCCGCCTGCAGGAGGCTTCGCGTGTTGCGCGGAGTGTAGCCGAACACGTCGCCCGGCAGATATTCGCGATGCGCGCGGACGCGCACCGGCCGTTCCGGATCGATCGTGCCCATCACCAGCACCAGGTGCTCGGTCGAATCGACCCGGTTGCGATAGACGAAGGCGCGGAACTCGCCATACTGCGTCGGCAGGCGCGCCTCGGCGACCCGCTGCACCATGGTCTCGTTGCGCAGCCGGTACTCGATGATGTCGGCGACGGTGACGATCTTGAGTCCGTGCGCGCGCGCGAAGACGATCAGGTCGTCGCGCCGCGCCATGGTGCCGTCTTCCTTGAGGATCTCGCAGATCACGCTCGCCGGCTTGAGCCCGGCCAGCCGCGCCAGGTCGACGCCGCCCTCGGTCTGGCCGGTGCGCACCAGCACGCCGCCCTCGCGCGCGCGCAGCGGATAGACGTAGCCGGGACTGACGAATTCGGCGCCGGTCGCGTCCTCGCGCACGGCCTGCAGGATGGTGGTCGCGCGATCGCGCGCCGAGATGCCGGAGCCGGTGGCGCGCCGCGCCGTGATGGGCACGGTGAAGGCGGTGCCCAGCGGGGCCTGGTTGTCGCCCACCATCATGCTCAGGCCGAGCTGATCGATTCGCTCCGGCGCCATCGGCAGGCAGATCAGGCCGCGCCCGTGCTTGGCCATGAAATTGATCGCCTCGGTGGTGGCGAGTTCGGCCGCCATGCACAGGTCGCCTTCGTTCTCGCGCTGCTCGTCATCCATCAGGATGAGCATGCGGCCGCGCCGGATTTCCTCGAGCGCCTCTTCGATCGCGATGAACGGGGCCTTGGTCTTCTCGCGCGGGATCAGTTCGCCGAACATACGAGCCATCTTACACCAACCCCGCCGCTCGCGTTAATCCCGCTGGCGACAGGAAAATCGCCGGTGGATTTCAGCCGCGCACGCTCGCTTGCCGGCCCGGAGTTTGCCAGACTGGCCGCATTCCCACGTGAGCGCTTCCATCGAGACATCCGCCGATACGCCCGCCATCGATGACCGGGGCGCCGGCGCCGAGGGCGCGGCCGCGGCGGCGGCGCCGCTCGGGCGGCGGCTGGGCGCGTTTCGCGCCCTGCGCCATCGCAATTTCCGCCTGTTCTTCGGCGGCCAGTTCACCTCGCTCATCGGCACCTGGATGCAGTCGGTGGCGCAGGGATGGCTGGTGCTGCGGCTGACCAATTCGGCCCTGATGCTCGGCATCGTGAGCTTCGCCGGCTATCTTCCGGTGCTGCTGGTGACGCTGTTCGCGGGCGTGATCGTCGATCATGCCGATCGCCGCAAACTGATCGTCGCCACCCAGGCGCTGCTGATGGTGAGCGCGTTCATCCTCGCGGCGCTGACCTGGACCGGCATCGTGAAGGTCGAGCACGTGATCGCGCTGGCCGCGCTCAACGGGCTGGTGACCGCGTTCGACATGCCGGCGCGCCAGGCGTTCGTGGTCGAGATGGTCGGGCGCGAGGACCTGCCCAACGCGATCGCGCTCAACTCGATGATCTTCAACGGCGCGCGCGTGGTTGGCCCGGCCGTGGCCGGCGTGCTGATCAGCGCGATCGGGCTTGCCGGCTGCTTTTTTCTGAACGCGCTCAGCTACGTCGCGGTCATCTGGAGCCTGCTCGCGATGCACATCGTGGCGCGCGCGGTGCCGCCGATGGGCGGAGCGATGTTCACGCGCCTGGGCGAAGGCCTGGCCTACGTCCGGCGCCATCGCGCGACCTTCTACCTGCTGCTGCTGATCGCGATCAACGCCGGCTTCGGCATGCAGTACTCGGTGCTGATCCCGGTGTTCGCGCGCGACGTGCTGCACGGCGGCCCGCGCGCCTATGGCTTCCTGCTCGCGGTGCAGGGCGTGGGCGCGCTGGCCGGCGCGCTGGTACTCGCCTCGAGCCGCACCCCGCGCGGCCTGCGGCTCAATCTCATCTTCGGCCTGTTCGGCTCGGCGGTCGGCATTTTCGTCTTCGGCCTGTCCTCGGCGATGTGGCTCTCGCTGCTCGCGCAGATGCTGATCGGCGCGGGGCTGCTCAATCACACCGCGACCAGCAACACGATGCTGCAGTTGTTCGTCTCGGACGAATTGCGCGGCCGCGTGATGAGCATGTACACGCTGTCATTCATCGGCCTCGCCCCGCTCGGCAGCCTCGAGGTCGGCTTTGTCGGCGAGCGCGCAAATCCGCAGACCGCGGTTGCGCTCTCGGCCGCGGCGGCGCTGGTGTGCGGGTTAATCCTGATGGCGCGGCTTGGCGTAATCGCCGATGCCCAGGAGTCGCGCGAGCGCGCGGCGTGAGCGCCTGGCCTGAGGGCGCGCGCGCGCGGATAATCGGAGCGAACGGATCGAGCCGGACGAAAATGGACTCGGGACAGTCGAAAAAAACGCCGCGCGGCCGCGCGGCGGGCGCGCACGCGACGACGCAGCTGCGCACCGAAGCGCTGCGCGCGATGCCGTCGATCGACGAATGCCTGCGCGCCTTCGCCGGCGATGCCGAGTGCGATCGGCTCGGACATGCGTATGTCAGGCTGATGCTGCGGCGGGCGCAGGCCGAAGTGCGCTCCGGGCTGATCGCGCAGGCGGCGCATAGCCCGGCGCCCGCGCGCGCGCGGCTGGTGGATGAAATCGTGCGCCGCGCGCGCGCCGCCATCGCGGCCGACGAGCCGGCGCTGCGCGCGGTGGTCAATGCGACCGGCGTGGTGCTGCATACCAATCTGGGGCGTGCGCCGCTGGCCGAGCCGGCGATCGAAGCGATGGCCGCGGCGGCGCGCGCGCCGGTCAATCTCGAATACGACCTCGACGCCGGCGGGCGCGGCGAGCGCGATTCGCTGGTCGAGGAGGCGCTGTGCGCGCTGACCGGCGCCGAGGCCGCGACCGTGGTCAACAACAACGCCGCCGCCGTGCTGCTCGCGCTCAATTCGCTCGCCGCCGGCCGCGAGGTCGTGGTGTCGCGCGGCGAGCTGATCGAGATCGGCGGCTCGTTTCGCCTGCCCGACCTGATGCAGCACAGCGGCGCGCAGCTGCGCGAGGTCGGCACCACCAACCGCACGCATCCCGCGGACTACGAGCGCGCGATCGGCCCCGAGACCGCGCTGCTGCTCAAGGTGCATCCCTCCAACTATCGCGTGGTCGGCTTCACCAGCGCGGTGGGCATCGCCGAGCTGGTGGAAATCGGACGCCGCCACGCTATCGACGTGGTCGAGGACCTGGGCTCGGGCGCGTTGATTGACTTCGCCAGGATGAAGCTGCCGCGCGAGCCGCTCGTCGCCGAGCGCATCGCCGCCGGCGCCGCGCTGGTCACCTTTTCCGGCGACAAGCTGATGGGTGGTCCGCAGGCCGGCGTCGCCGTGGGTACGCGCCGGCTGGTGGAAAAGATGCGCGCCAACGCGCTGCGCCGAGCGCTGCGCTGCGACAAACTCACCCTGGCCGCGCTCGAGGCGACGCTGCGCATCTATCTGCGCGCCGGCGACCTCGCGGCGGCGATTCCGACCCTGCGCCTGCTCAGCCGCGGCGTGGGCGAACTCGAGCTCATCGCCGAGCGCGCCCGCGATATTCTCTCCCAACGCCTCGGCGACGCCTTCAATCTCGAGGTGGTTGCGACAACCGCCGAGATCGGATCGGGCGCGCAGCCAACCGAGGAGATCCCCTCGCGCGCGATTCGCGTAACGCACGGCGCGCTTTCGCCCGAGGCAATCGCCGCGATGTTCCGCGCCGCGCGCCCGCCGGTCATCGGGCGCATCCGCGACGATGCGTTCCTGCTCGATGTAAGGGCGGTGGACGATGCGTCCGCGTTCGCGGTATTGTTCCCGCCGGCGCGGTCGCGGAGCTAGCGGTTTCGCGCGGCGCCCGTACAAGGTCTTGCACGAAAGGGTTCGACCGCGCTCTCGAGCGCGGCCGGCGAGGCGCGCCGACGCCAGGAGAGAATCCCATGCCCGATAAGACCTACAAGATCGTCGACGTGGTCGGGGTCTCCGACCAAAGCATCCATCAGGCCGTGCGCAACGCGCTCAAAAAGGCCAGCCAGACATTGCGCCATCTCGACTGGTTCGAGGTCCAGAACATCCGCGGTGCAATCAACGCCAAGGGCGACCCCGAATTCCAGGTCACGCTCAAGATCGGTTTTCGACTCGAGGGCGATCCGGTCTAGCGCGGCTCGTCGGTCGTTATCAGCGACGATTCGCACCGACGACCTGCGGCGGTTCGCATGCGCTTGCCGCATCACGCCGCGAGCGAAGGCTCGGCGATCTTCCTGCCTTTGGCGGCCCGGCCCGCCGTAACCGGCGCTTCGCGCGCGGCGTCATCGTGTATCGACATGATGAATGCGCTTAAGGAATGATTATCTGAGAGCGTGGGAGCTAAACGGGGGGGCTGTACTTCGTAAATCATGAAAACGTGTCCACAGTGCGCGAGAACTTACCCGGACGCCGAATCCTTCTGCGAAGCCGACGGCACTGCCCTGGTGCCCGCCGCCGCGAGCGCCGGCGGTACGACGCGGATGACCGGGGCGGCGGAGGTGCCGATCGAATGCCCGGTGTGCGGGGGCAAGGCCGAACCGGGCGAACTGATGTGCAATTTCTGCGGCGCGCGTCTGCCCGTAAGCGAAACGCAGGCACCGCCGCCGCGCCCCGGCGTCTCGAGCGGCGCGGGCGCATCCGGCACCGCGCGGCGGCCCGAGAATTTCGTGCCCTCGCAGGACAAATTCACCAGCACCCGCTTCACCCCGCCGCCACCGCCGGACGAGGATGCGGACGGCGGCCGTTCGCTCGCGACCCTGATCGGGTATTCGGTCGCAGCCCTGATCGCGCTTGCGGGCGGCGCGCTGCTGGCGATTCATCTGAGTTCGCACCCGGGCGAGCCGGCCAAGGTGGCTCAGGCCACTCCTGCGGCCAGCCCCTCGCCGGCCGCAGCCGCCGGGCCGTTCGTCGATCTCGCGCACAGCGTACCGCTGCAGACGATCGGCGATTCGGCAGGCGCGCCGGAGCGCAACGTCGATGCGGCGCGCGCGGTCTTCGACTCGGGCAAGAGCGGCCTGCTCGATACCTACCGCGGCCTGCTCGCGGGCGGCGCGCCCGTCGACGACGGCATGATGGTGCGGCTGACCGTCGCGCCGAGCGGCGCTGTGACCGGTGCCTCGGTGCGCACCTCGACCGCGCCCAACCCCGAGCTCGACGCGGCGGCGGTAAAATCGATGATGGGCTGGTCGTTCACGCCGTTCAACGGCGGCGAGGTCAACATCGACTATCCGTTGATTTTCGCGCGCGACTCGGCGCAGGCGAATGCAATCGATTCCGGACTCGCCGCGAAGCTGGCCTCGCTCGGCCCGACTGCCGCTCCCGAGTACGCCTTCGCGCCGGCCGCCGCGCCGACCGCGACGCCGGGGATGGAAGCGGCGGTGCCGCCGGCGATCGCGCCTCCCGCCGCGCCGGCTGCCGCCGCCGCGCCGAAGCATCGCCGGCGCGTGGCCTCCGCGCGGCCGCCGCGACCGCGCCTGCTCGAACAGGTGCAATCGGCGCTGCGGTCAAATCGCAAACTCAATCGCGTCAACGCCTACACCAACGGCGGCGTGGTCACGCTCTACGGCAAAGTGTTCGATGACAACGACAAGCGCCTGGCCGTGCGCACGGCGCGCGGCGTGCCCGGAGTGACCGACGTGATTGACCAGACCGTGACCGATACCTCGGTATGGGCGCAGCGCCAGCAGCAGATCGCGCAGGCGCTGGCGAGCGCCGGGCTGACCGGGGTCACGGTCAAGGTGATCGGGCGCGACGCCTACCTCGACGGCGAGGTCGCCAGCGACCTCGATCGCCAGCGCGCCGTGACCATAGCGCAGGCGGCGGCGCCGGTCACCGTGCGCACCAACCTGATTCGCGTCTCGGTGGGCCGGGTATTCGGCTTTTAGCGGTCGCACCCGCCGGCCGGCATTAGGTGAGGGCAACGTGCGCCGCCGTAGTCTGTGCCTTGGAATTGCCGAAACGATATGCGAGTCAAGCGCAGGGATTGGGCCGCGCATCGTGCGGATCTAGCGGCCGCTATTGACATCTTTAAGGGGCGACGCTTAGATTGCCGTAGGAGCTTTTCCCCACTGTCGCCCCTCCAGGAGGCCTCGTTCGCAAAATGGCTGAGACTGCGTCTTCGTGCAAAGAGGTCTTCGACAACATGCCCTCGCGGTTCAAAAAGGACGCCGCCAAGGGGCTGACCGCCACCTACCAATTCGACCTCTCCGGCGAAGGCGGCGGACAGTGGTACGCAACAATCGCCAACGAACAGTGCGAAGTGAAGGAAGGAAAGGCTGCGTCTCCCAATATCACGATCTCGATGACTGCCAAGGACTATCTCGACATGGTCAATGGCAAGCTCAACGGCCAGATGGCCTTCATGACGGGCAAGCTCAAGATCGCAGGAGATATGGGACTGGCGCTCCGGCTGCAGAGCCTGTTTGGCTGAGCCGGGATACGATCGCATTATCCGCGGTCCGAGGGAGGACCGGGAGCCAGAGATAGAATCCGCCAACTGATCCGAAAAAAATCTCAAAAATCGCGGAGCTGGAGCGTGCGGCGAATCGCCGCCGGCCCGGCTGCACAATGAACACCAACTTCAGGCCAGAAGGCAGCGCAACGTCCATCCGGATCGGCTGACGTTTTGATGGGCTTCAGGCGCATTGCACGCATTTTTTCGTCGGGGCTGACCCGACGGGGGAGGAACAAAGGACAAACCAGCCATGAGTTCGCAGGACACACCGGACGATATTGAACGAGAGCACGAAGCGGCCGCGGATGCGGATGCGGAGCGCAACAACGACTCGCTCGCCGACAAGCTCTCGCAGGAGCTGAACAACTGGCGGCGGCGGCGCACCGCGGCACGGCCCCGGCAATCTGAACCCGATCACGCGGGCTCCAGCGCTTCGCAGACCGACTCCGCCCGCACGATCCGTGTGCGCGGTCACGAGACCCTCGTGATTCGCAAACCCAAGCTGGCGGCCAAGCCCGCTAATGCCACCAACGATCGATCCAATCAGTAGAGCGTAGCAACTCGCCGTCATAGTCGCGGCCCGGCTGCGAAATCCGCGTCGGGTTAGGTCCGGCTGTCGCATCCCGGTGCGCGCGCGCTCGCATGCAGTCGGCGGCGCGCGAGCCGACCCGCGAGTTGCGCGGCACCCCTACGAGCGGAAGACCTCGACCGGCGTCTCGCGCGAGGCCTGGCCCGCGGGGTAAATCGTTGCGACGTAGCACAAGGCCATCGAGGCAATCGCGACCAGCAGAAAGCTGAGCGGCTGCGCGTCGATGGGCAGTGTCGATATCCCGTAAATCTTGCTCGGGATGTGGATGAACTGGTAGCGCGCGAGCGCAAAGCAGGTCAGCGCGCCAATCAGCAATCCGAGCGCGGTGCCGGCGGCGCCGACCACCACGCCCTTTAACTGAAAGATGCGCCGGACCTCGGCCGGCGTCGCGCCCATCGCCAGCAGCACCGCGATGTCCTTGCGCTTTTCCATCACCACCATGATCAGCGTCGCCACCAGGTTGAACGCGGCGACCGCGATCAGCAGCAACAGGACGATCGCATACAGCTTTTTGAGCATCGCGAAGCCCGCCGACGCCGCCTGGTCGTATTCCATCCAGTTGCCCACGCGAAACGTGCCGCCGAGCGCGCGGCGCAAGTCGCTGGTCACGGCCGTGGTGCGGTCGAGATCGGCGAGCCTGATCTCGATTCCGTCGGCCTTGCCCGGACGCCCGAAAAAGCTCTGGGCCGCGCCCAGCGCCATGAAAATCACGTTGCTGTCGACGAACTGGACGCCCGAGTTGAAGATGCCGGCGACGCGGAAGTCGGCGCTGCGCGTGCTGAGCTGCGCGTTGGCGCCGATGATCGGCGCCACGATGCGCACGGCGTCGCCCGGATGAACCTTGAGCTTATCGGCGAGCGCGCCGCCGAGCAGCAGGCCGCTCACGCGATTCGCACCCGCGCCGCCGGGCACGCCCGCCGCCAGCATCCGCAACGATCCGGCGGTCACGTAGTGCGCGATCTGCGCGCTTATCACGGAATTTTCCGGCTCGATGCCGCGCACGACCACGCCCGCCAATCCATGCGCCGAGCTGACCAGCCCCTGGCCGACGATGAACGGGTCGGAGCCCGTGACGCCGGCCACCTGGCCGATACGCTTTTGAATCGATCCGTAGTCTGCGATTGCGCCCTCCAGACTCTGCACCTGGACCTGCGGACTCATGCTCAGCATGCGCTCGCGCAGATTGGTCTCGAAGCCGCTCATCACCGCGAGCATGACCACCAGCGCGGCGACGCCGATGGTCACGCCCACGCCGGTGAAGATCGTGGTGATCGAGATGAACGCGTCCTTGCGGCGCGCGCGCAGGTAGCGCAGCGCGATCGTCAATTCGAAACGCAAATGTCTCTCTCTCCGTTCCGGCCGCGGCGGTGGCGCGCAATGGCTGCAGCGCGCGACTTCAAAAGATGATCTGCTCTTCCTTGAGCCGCGCGATCTCGGCCGCGTCGAGCCCGAGCAGGCCGCCGAACACCTCGTCGTTGTGCTGACCGAGCGCCGGCGCGGGCGAGCGCAGCTCGCCCGGAGTACGCTCGAGCCGATAACTCAGCCCTTCGTAAGGCGACGGCCCCATCGCCTTGTGATCGAGCCAGTGCCAGAAGCCGAAGGCCTCGAGATTGTCGTCGCGATGTATGTCGACGCAATTCTGCACCGGGTAGGCGGCCACGCCGGCCGCCTGGAGCGCGGCGGCAAGCGCATCGGCGTCGCGCTCGCGCACCAACGCGGCGACAAAGCGGTCGAGCAGTGCGCGATTTTCCAGCCGCGCGGCCATCGTCGCGAACCGCGGATCCGCCGACGGGTCGCGCAGCACCTCGAGCAGCGCGCGCCATTCGCCGTCGCTCGCGACCGCGAGCGCGATCCATCGCTCCTGGTCGTCAACGTCGGCGCAGCGATAGGCGCCGTGCGGCGCGTAGCGCTCGGAGCGATTACCCGCGGGCCCGGCCACGCGGCCGCTGGCGAAGTAATCCACCAGCGCCGGCGCCAGATTGTGCAGCGCCGCCTCGTACTGCGACATGTCGATATACTGACCGCGGCCGGTGCGCCGGCGATAATCGAGCGCCGCGAGCAGCGCGCAGGCGGCAAAGCGCGGCGCGATAAAATCGGTATAGGCCCCGTACGGCGGGCACGGCGGCTCGTCGGACGCGTAGCCGGCGATGTGATAGAAGCCGCTGAGCGCCGCCATCAACTGCCCGAACCCGGGATAGAGCGCGTTGGGGCCGGTCTGGCCCTGCATGCAGGTCGACAGCATGATCAGGTCGGGCTTGTGCGCGCGCAGATGCTCGTAGTCGAGCTCCCATTTGCGCAGCGCCTTGGGCGTGAAGCTCTCGGCCACGATATCGGCCCATGGCAGCAGCCGCAGCACCAGCTCGCGCGCCCGGGGCTTGCCCAAATCGAGCGTGATGCTCCGCTTGGAGGTGTTGTAGCTGGCGAAGAACTGGCTCGTGTCGATGCCCGGCTTGGCGTCCTTCCACGGCGGCGCCAGGCGAAGGATATCGGGGCGCGCCAGCGATTCGACCCGGATCAGATCGGCGCCATTGTCGGCCAGGTACTTGGTCGTGATCGGTCCCACGCCGACCCACGAGAAGTCGAGCACATGGACACCCTCGAGCGCATAGCGTCGTGTCATCGCAAATTCGCTCCCATGAGCGCTGCGCTCAGATCGCCCCGATCGCGCGCAGGCGGGCGAGCCGCGCGCCGTCGATACCGAGCAGCTCGCCGTAGACCTCTTCGTTGTGCTCGCCCAGGCGCGGCGCGCGGCGCGCCGGGCCAACCGGCGTTGCGCTGAATTTGGCGAAGGCGCCGGGCAGCGTCAGCGTGCGCCCGAGCGTGTCGTGGTCGACGCGCACGAAGTAGTTGCGCGCCTTCAACTGCTCGTCATCCGCGATGTCGGCGGCGGTCGCGACCGGCGCGAGCAGGATGCGGCGCGCGATCGCCTCGGCGTAAATCTCGCGCTTGGTCATGGTGTCGAAGAAGCGCTGCACGCGTTCCTCGAGGTCGGCAATCTCCTCGTTGTCGCGTTCGGTCGCCTGCATCAGGATACCCGGCACCCAGGTCCGCCAGTCTTTCTCGACCATCCATTGCGCCGCGAAGCCCTTGGCCGCCATCCACTCGACCAGCCCCTTCATCGAGGTCGCGCCGACCCCCGAGCCGCCCGCGAGCACGGTCGAGATGTAACCGTCCTTGCACGAGTAGACGAGCTTGCGCCGCGTGCCGGTCGCGGTGTAGTGCACGCCGGTGCGCCGGATGTAATCGCCATGCAGGATCGGCATCGCCTGCTCGTTCATCAGCGTCCACACGATGCACGCCTGCATGTCGATGACCACGTGCTGGCCGACGCCCTCGATCTCGCGCGGGTAATGCGCGAGCAGCGAGGCCACCGCCGCCTCTGCGCCGGCATGCAGCCCGGCCTGCGGCAGGCTCATTTCGAGCGGCGGGCGGCCCTCATCGCCCATCAGGAACATCGCGCCGCCCGCGGCCCAGGTCACGATATCGGCGGCCTTGTAGTTGCGGCCGGGGCCCTGGTCGCCGAAGGGCGTGATCGAAGTATGGACGATGCGCGGGTTGAGCGCGGCCAGGCGCGCGTAGCCGAGGCCGGCCGCATCCAGGTAGCCGACGGGAAAGGATTCGACCAGGAAATCCGACTTGCGTACCAGGTCCTCGAGCAGCGCGCGGCCGTCGGCCAGCGCGAGATCGAGCGTCACCGAGCGCTTGCCCGCGTGGTAGGCGATCGCATACAGGCTGCGGTCGGAGTCGGGGCGATCGTCGAGAAAGGGCGGGATGCGCCGCGTCGGGCATCCGTCGCGCGGCTCGACCTTGATCACGTCGGCGCCCATGTCGGCGAAGATTTTGCCGCACAGCGCGCCCTTGTCGTCGGCAAGGTCGAGCATGCGAAATCCGCTGAGCAGTTGCGAGGCCATCGGCACTCCGTCGGCGCAGGGTCGGTCGGGCGCGGCTACGCGCGCGAAATCATCGGCCCGACGCCGCCTCCCGCGATTCTAGCCTTAAGTGCGCAACCGGCGTAACTCGCGCGGTGTTCTTTTTCCGCCGCCAGGTTCCGGAACCGCCACTAATGGACATTGCCCTGGTTTTGACCGGCGTATTACAGTCGCGGCGTGGACGCCGCCCTCGAACGGATGCTCAATCTGCTGCTTGAGTCCGAGCGCGCGGGCGTGGCCGTGCTCGACGCGCTCGCCGCCGAGGTCAAACCCGAGGAGCTCAGGGAACTGCTGCTCGACGCGCGCGCCGAAGAGCATCGCAACGCCCTCGCGCTCGAGCGCCTGATCCGCGAGGGCGGTGGCGCGCCCTCGGCGGCGACCGGACCGTTCGCGGCCAAGGTGGCGGCGGTCGCCAACACGCGCGGCCGCCTCGCGCTTCTCATCCGCGGCCAGGAATGGGTGGCGCGCAAGATCGAGGAGACGCTCGCGCTGGCGCCCGCGAGCGGCCCGATCCGCGAGTGTCTGCAGAAGATGGCGAATCGGCATCGCCACGAAATCGAATGGGGCCGCGCCGAATTGATCCGCCTGATGGGTGTCGTGGAATAGGCGATGCACGCGACCTCCTCTCCGCAATCAGCAAATACGAGGGCTAGACCCTAAGCGGCGCGCGATCTTCGGATGGGCGCTCGATACTCTTGCGGGATGCGGGCGCGGGCGCGATAATCCGTGCCTCGCGGTGGACGCATAGCTCAGCCCGGTTAGAGCGCTTGCCTCACATGCAAGAGGTCCCTGGTTCGAGTCCAGGTGCGTCCACCAAATTTTCCCGCCCAGTTCAAGACATTTTTTTGATTATAGGCGGCCGAGCGAGTCGCCTATTGTGCTGCTTCTGTGCCGAATCCGGTAAATCCGGGATGCGCGCTCAATTAAAGAGCAGGGCCGCTGAGACGAGAGGCCGAGCGTGATGCCCGGCCTCTCACTCGATCGCCCAAACTCTTTGCAACGCTATTTCGAACAGGACACGTAGAGGTGGAACGACGCGTCGACAGCCGTGCCAGTGTTGTCCGCCGTTTGAACAACAACAGAATTGGGATCACCCGAATCCCCTGTGACGCCAATCATGCCGATAGTCGGGGCATTGGTGCTAACCGAGCCGAGGGTTGCCACAAACGCACAACCGGAGACGTCCTTGCTGAAGGTGACCGTGTATAACCCAGTGCCAGCAGTATGAGCACTCGTGACCGGGCCCGCGCTGCTGAATTGGCGTACAATATCGCCGGTATCGCCGGCAACGACGGCCCAGTTATTCTGGCCTTGTAAGGCTTTGACTTTTTTTGCCAGCGCCGGGAGCCCGCCGGCCTCTGACGCGCGCGCGGTGAAAGGAGCTGCCATCGCGAGACCTAAGGCCAGAGAAACAACCATCAACTTCTGATTTTTCACGAATACCCTCCTCGGTTCCTTTTTCCTAAAGTTGAACTCTCTGAATCTTCGCCTTTTCGTAAGTACTTGCTTGAGTCAGGGCAGGATGCCATAGACGTCCAACTCCGTTTGCGTGCCGACATAGACTCGACCGTTTGCTACGGTGGGGACAGCGAACTTCACTCCCGGCCCGGCTGTATCGCGAGCTATCCGGCTACTGTTGTAAAGTTCAGTCAGGTCAGTGGCGCGAAAGGCATAGAGCACAGTCGGAGGTCCTTGACCGTTCCCGTTGAGAAGTATCCAGACGATTCCGTTCTCGGACCCATTCGATGAAACGACGGGAGTGGCACCGTGATAAGTAAAAGTGGCGTTAGTGCGCGCAATCGGAAAGGCGGACAACATGCCGTCGGTCACGGTGAAAACGATTAGTGGTCCGTTGTCTGAAGACTGATAGACGAAACCGTTCCAATACGCGGGCGAAGAGAACATCGCAAGGAGCCATCCGGGATTGACCTTTTCGACAACCTGTGGGTCGGGCGGGTTGCAGCCGTCGCAGTATTTTCCCATGTTCGCGCGGTTGAGCACGTACAAAATTGCATCCTTGCCACCGCCGATTAGCTCGTAGGGTACAGGACCTGACTGCAGCGGAAGAAGTAACGGACCGGCGATACCAAAGTCGAGGTCGTTATTCGAGAGATACTGCTGGTCGGTCGGAGTGAAGTAATCGACCACCTGGAGCGTCTTCTGGGACAGCTTCACAAAACTATTGGTATAGTTCTTCTTACTCACATCGTAACTGCCGTTTCCAATACCAACGAAGATGGCGCTACCGGTGGCGGCTGGCCCATTGCCGCTTTGCCATATCCCGCCTTTCTGTCCGTTAGGCGTGGAGTTGAAGGCCGCGAGCTGCGTCAGGGTCGTGGCATCGTACGCAAGCACCCAGCCGTGGTATTCGTCAATATCGCAGTGAGACCCAAAAGCGATATACACAACGCCGCCGGTGAGCAGGAGCGCGGCCCGTTGATTTTCCATTTTCGCATCGAAAATCACATGGCCTTTGCCGTCCGTATCACTCCCATCGCCGTATCCGGTTCCGGGCACGGCAGCACTGATTTTCACCGGCCCACCAAACTTCTCGGCACCGGTGTGTAAATCCAGCGCGTGCAGCGATTGAATGTATTTCGAAGTGTTGGAGTTGAATTCTGCCGAGACTACGTAAAGCGTCTGAGTATTCGGGTCGATAACCGGCGTGCCGGTAATGCCGACCTCCGGCACCAGATCGGTGCAGTTCAGCGCAGCGGCCGATACGGTAGTTATACCGCGAGCCGGATCAATAAGACTTCTCTTCCATAAGCGCTTCCCGGTTCCGGCGGCGAGGGCGTAGATGCTGTCGTGTTCGGTCGCAACGAAGACTACGTTGTGGACACCTTTCCCCGGAATACTCACGTTTGAGACGTAGAGCGGCTCTGCATAGATGTAGCCATCGACCGCGACCGAAAATAGTTTTCCGAAGGTGCCCGGAGCGACGTTGGATGGCGTCAGAACCTGTTCGTTCGCGTTCAGGCCTGTGCGGCGGATGTTGTTATGGTAAGTGAGGACGTTGACCGAGCTGGTCGCTGCGTTGACTCGTTGTGAAGCGGTGACCGCAAGTGTCGCGGCAACAATTGCCATCGCGCATGCCAAAGGCCACTTCGTCATTCGAGTCCCTTCTTTGCCGCAAAGCACGCAAGTGCCGGAGCCAGTGCGATTTGGGTCTCGTGAGGAGATATTAGACCGCTTCCGCATAATATAAATTTAATTTGATGATGTCATAGGACAATACGAGTCATCGACATTTAATAGCGGAACTCTGGCGATGTAAGGTTACCAGAGAACAAAAAAAGCGGCTTCGCAAGTCAGCGCGAGTGAATCAGAACATGCGCGGCCTGCGACTCGACGGCTGGAAAACGGAGGCTGAGCCGGATTCTTTTCCCGTCGCCAACGACTGGCGCGATTCGCTTCTATCGGAAACACCAAGGGTCAGAGAAGGTGGGAGACAAGATGATCAGGCTCCGCAAAGAATGCGGGCACAAAGATCTATGGCTGGTTCAGTCGTGCGTTCGCCTCATCCGTCTGTGAGTGCCGGAGAGTAAATCGTGCTGCACACGCGTATCTGTGACCTCCTGGGCATTACGCATCCGATCGTCCTCGGCGGGATGGGCGGCGGCCACACCGCGGCGCCGCTGGTCGCGGCAGTCTCAAACGCCGGAGGCTTCGGCACTCTCGGAATCACCGGCTTCAGCGCCGCCGCCGTGCAGGAGCGGATTGGGGCGATTCGCGCCGCTACCAGCAAACCTTTCGGAGTAAACTTTCTTCTTTTCCTGATCCAGGAGGCGGCATTCACGGCGGCCCTCGAGAGCCGCCCGCCGGTCGTGGCCTTCGCGTGGGCCCGGCCGGACCAGGATTTGCGACCGTATGTGCAGCGTGTGCACGACTCGGGATCGCTTGCGATGCACATGGCCGGCGAAGTGGGCGAAGCCGTGCGCGCGGCCAGGGCCGGCGCGGACGTAATCGTGGCCCAGGGGACCGAGGGCGGCGGGCATGTCGGCTGGATGGCCACGATGGCGCTGGTGCCGATGGTCGTGCAGGCGGTTGCTCCTGTCCCGGTGCTCGCCGCGGGCGGCATTGCTGATGGGAGCGGACTAGCTGCCGCCCTCGCGCTCGGCGCGGACGGTGTTCTGATTGGCACGCGATTCCTGGCTACGGACGAGTCGCCACTTCATCCTAATTTCAAGCAGGCGATCGTGCGCAGCGATGGGCACGACACGGCGATGACGGAGATTCCGGACATCGCCTCAGGGACAGTCTGGCCCGGAGCGATGGCGCGCACGTTGCGCAACGGCTTCGTGGAACAGTGGGTCGGCAGAGAGTGGGCGCTGCGTCAGCAGGCGCGCGCTGCCTGGCAGGCGCTTGTGGCCGCGCGAGAGACCGGCGATGCGGACCATGCCGCCCTTTTCATCGGCCAGGATGCCGGCCTAATCGACTCGGTGATACCGGCCGCTGAGGTGATCCAGCGAATGGTCGCACAAGCGGAACGCATCATTGCCGACCGCCTGTATCCGATGTTGCGTGCCTGATCGCGTAGCTGAATTGTCCCGAACCGCCGCAATGCCTTGAGGGTGTGGGGATGGAGTCGGTCTATCGGCCGACCCCTTCCCCACTTGAGGCAATCATTCGCATTTCATGGGCGCGTCGCAATCCTCGCTACGACGATGAATGCCGCTCCCGGCGAAGCTATCGCTCATACGGCCGCAAAACGTTTACTGTCGCTGTGCGGAATAAGCGATGTTGAAGGGTCCAATGCTCCCGAGAGGATTTGTAAGCGCCGTCAATACTGCATTCACCTGGTTACTGCCTTTGGAACCTACGAAGTGCGTCGTCCCGGTTTCGAAGGCGGTGGCACCCGTGTTGTTGAACGTAGCTCCGACGCAGCTCCCGCCCAGGTAGTCGGTGAAGCTGTTATCGCCAATCGCCTTGCCCGGCAGGTAGTCGGTGAGCTTTGTAACACTGTTGAACGATGTGACAGTCGGAGCGAAGGTCGAGAAAGGGAAGCTGACAGTGGAGGTCACGGTTGCGCAGGAATTTCCACTGGCATCAACGGTTTCTTCGGAGACTATCACGACGTTTGCTTCGGAAGCGACAGCACCGACAGTGGAGCAACTCTCCTGGGCCGAAAAGTCGGCCGTGAAACAATATGTCACGGACCCTTGGGCCGAAACGACAAATTTGCCGGCATACGCTGACAGTGGGATCCCCCCGGCCGATGCACAGGAACGATTAAAATCATGGATCACAGCCAGCAAAAAGATCGCCATCAAGACCGCCTGAATTTTCCTTTTCACCGCTTTACCTCATCGGATTCCTGCCCTGTGCCGCTCGAGTTCGGCAGGTGTTCAAGCGTGATTACCTTGAAATTCCCCCAAGGATCTCGATGCCTGATCAGGCGGTGCTCGGACTCTTGGTCTTCGCGACACTTGGACCTCAGCTTGAATCAGCGAGAGCTAAGCTGTGCGCAATAGGGCCGTCAATAGCACATTTGTGCTATGAAGCGCGATACGGTTTGCAACGGACGCGAGCAGGATTTCTGAAATCGAAATTCGAGTGCGAAGACAGCTTTGGTCGCGGGACAGGTTCGGGCCGGGCGAGATCCTGGGAGCCGCTGCGATATTGATCGGGGTCCTTCAGATGCTCTGGATTCCATGGTCTGCCGGCGCGACGACCTCTTACAGCATCGCCCATAATCTGCCCTGGTCCGATGCTTTGGTGATTGCATTATGGCGGTCCTCGCCTGCTGCTCGACGGCAGGCTGGAACGCGGCGCGATCGGGCGTAACGCTGTCGGGATAAATTTCGTAACAGCAGCCGTCATCGCCCTCGACGCAGCCGCGCGGATAGGCCTGTCGAATCTCGCTGCGCAGCGCACGCGCCGGCTCGGAGCCGGCAGGTATCAGGCCGGCGGCCTCGTCACCTTCCATTCCTCTCTCGTCCGCCGGCCCCCCAATTCAGCCGTCGTTGAATAGTCAGTGAGAGACTCACTGCCCGAGGTAATAGGACTTGGTCCAGCCGGTATGGCCCTGCGTGGTGACCTGGACCGCGTTCACATCGTCGGGGTCCTTCGCCGCCAGGACTTTCACCTCCGCTCCCTTGACCAGCGCGATGCAGCCGGACACCTCGGGCGTGTGACCGCCGTCATACTCGTAGGCGGCCGCCACGAGCTCATCGTGCGTCTCGCAGATCGGAGCATCCCCCTTGGCGCGATAGACGCTGTCGGCCTTCGTCGTGCCGTACGCCGCTTGCGGAGCCGCGGCGGTGGCGGTGGATGCCGATTCAGGGGCGCAGGACACGAGACACGCCGCAGCCATGAACGACAGCATCGCGATTGCACAGACAACCATGGCGCGTTTCCCGACCATTGCGTGCTCTCCTTGATCTCGGACGTGACGCACATCCTACCGCATCACGCCGCGCGCGCGCCGCACTTTGCGGCTTCCCTGAAACGTCCGGTGGTGATGCCGGACGGCTCAAGACTCTACGTCTGTCGAGCACTGCGGGGCAATGGTTCAAGCGTGACGTTTGCAGCATCGCGAGCGCCGTGCCTATCGTGATAACCTGAGTAATCCTCCGAAAAGCGCGGGAGCTGCGAGATGAAAGTCGTTGTCGACCACGATCTTTGCGAAGGGAACGGCCGCTGCGTCGAGGTGGCGCCCCAGGTCTTCGAGCTGCGCGACGACGATCGCAGCTACGTGATGCTGGAGCATCCGCCGCAGGATATGCGCTCGAAGTTGGAGCTCGCGGTCACCCTGTGTCCGCGCCAGGCGATTCGCCTGGTCGAGGACTAGCCGTGGGCGCGCCAACCCTCGACACCATCGACATCATCGATCCCGACCTCTACGTTCAGCGCGGCTATCCGCACGAGGAATGGGCGCTGCTGCGCCGCGAGGCGCCGGTCTATCGCTACGAGCGCCCGGGGGTCGAGCCTTTCTGGGCGATCACCCGTCACGCGGATATCGTCAACGTCTCGCGCCAGCCCAACCTGTTCCGCAGCACGCAGATCCTGTTCGTGACCAAGGACGAACCGGGCTCGCCGCTGCCGGAAGAACCGGTGCTGCGCCAGTTGCTCAACATGAATCCACCCGAGCACGGCGAGATGCGCCGCGTGGTCAATCAACGGTTCACGCCGCGCATGGTGCAGCAGCTCAGGGATCAGATCGAGCGGATTACTTCGGAAACGCTGGACGCCCTGGTCGGACGCGAGGAATGCGACTTCGTGACCGAAGTTTCGGCGCGCCTGCCGCTCGCGGTGATCGCCGAGATGTTCGGCATCCCGCGCGAGGACTGGGCGATGATGTTTCGGCTCAGCAACGCGATGATCGGTCCGGCGGATCCGGAGTACGGCGGGAGCGATACGATCAAGGAAAATCTCGAGCGCGCGCGGATGGAGTTCTTCCAGTACTTCACCGGGCTGTGCGAGGACCGGCGCAGGCATCCGCGCGACGACCTGGCGAGCGCGCTCGCCAACGGCAAAGTGTTCGGCCAGCCGCTGCCGCCGTTCGAGCTGCTGTCCTACTTCGCCCTGCTGATCATCGCGGGCAACGAGACCACGCGCAACGCCACCACCGGCGGCCTGCACGCGCTGATCACGCATCCGGCGCAATGGCGGCGCCTGCGCGACGATCCCGCGCTGGCGCCCAAAGCGGCCGAGGAAATCGTGCGCTGGACTTCGCCGGTGATCCAGTTCACGCGCATCGCCAACGCCGACACGGTGCTCGCGGGCCGGCAGATTCGCGAGAACGACGTGCTCGCGCTGTTCTATCCTTCGGCCGCGCGCGACGAGGCGGTTTTCGAGCGGCCCGCCAGCTTCGAGATCGATCGCTATCCCAACCCGCACATCTCCTTCGGCATCGGCGAGCATTTCTGCCTCGGGGCGAATCTCGCGCGGCTCGAACTGCAGGTGATGTTCCGGCAGTTGGCCGAGCGGATGGAATTCGTCGAGCTGGCGGGGCCGGTAGAGCGGATGCGCTCGAGTTTCGTCGGCGGGATCAAGCACATGCCGATCCGCTACCGCATCCGCGCGCGCGCCTAGGCGCGCGCGGCGAAACCAATCACGCCACCCGCTCCTCGCCCGGCGCAATCCTGCGGGCGAGGCCGTCCGGATGATCCGCGAAGCGGCCGCTCCACAGCACGCGGCCACGCTCGAGCACCATCACCTGTTCGTCAGGATCGATCGAAGAGAGCCGATGGGTGATGGTGACGATGGTGCGGCCGGGCAATGCGCGCGCGACCGCCGCGCGAATCTCCGCTTCGCTCACCACGTCGAGCGCCGAAAGCGCCTCGTCGAGCACGAGAATCGCGGGACGCCTGAGCAGCGCGCGCGCGATCGAGATCCGCTGGCGCTGGCCGTCGGAAAGCGTGGCGCCGTGCTCGCCGACGGGATTGTCGTAACCGCCCGGCAGCGACTCGATCAATTCGCCGAGGCCGGCCGCGCGCGCGGCCGCGCTCACCTGCTCGAGCGACGCCTCGGGCGAGGCATAGCGCAGGTTCTCGATCATCGAGGCGTGGAAAACGAAAGCCTGATGGCCGGTTGCGACCAGCCGGCCGCGCAGCCACTGTACATCGAGCGTGCGCAAATCGTGGCCGTCGAGCAGGATCGAGCCTGCGGCGGGCTCGATCAGTCGCGTCATCAAGTCCACAATCGAGGTCTTGCCGGCGCCGCTGGGGCCGACGATGGTCAGCTTTCCGCCCGCGGGAATCCTGAAGCTCACATCGTCGAGCACCGGCACCCCGGGATCGTGGCTGAACGACACCTGGCGGAACTCGAGCTCGCCGCGGACCTCGGGCAGGCGAAGATTTCCCGGCGCGCGCTCGCTCTCGGCCGGCAGGTCGAGAAATTCGAAGATTCGATCCACGGACACGCCGGCGCGCTGCACCCTCAGGTACAGATCGATCAGCGCCTGCAGCGGATTGAACGCGCGCAGCTGGTAGGCCGAGAACGCGATCAGGCTGCCGAGCGTCATCTCGCGTTCGATCACCATGTAGCCGCCGTAGAGCGTGACCAGGGCCGAACCGAGAAACGTGCTGGCGTTGGCCGCGCTGCCGCCCAGGTACGAAAGCATTTCGAGCCGGGTTACGGCGCGCACGAACTCGATGCCCAGCGCGGACAGCCGCGCGTTCTGAAGCCGCTCGGCCACGAACAGTTTGACGAACCTGATTGCGGAGAGCGACTCGACCAGGAAAGACGAGATCGACGCGTTGATCTCGCGCACCGCGCGCGTCTGGCCGACGATCAGCGGACGGAACCGCATCACGCCGTAGAGCTGCAGCGGCACCAGCGCGAGACTCAGCAGGAACAGCTTCCAGTTGAGCCAGACCAGGAAGCCCACCGCCGCAAACAGCGTGAACAGGTTGGCGATGAAGCTGAACCCCGCGTCGGTGAGCATCGCCTGCACCTCGGCGATATCGGTGTTGAGCCGCGACAGCAGATCGCCGACCTTGGCCCGCACGTGAAAGCGCATCGGCAGCGCCTGAAGATGCTCGAACAGATGCTGGCGCAGGTCGAACAGCACGCGCGCGGTCACGCTGACGTAGTAGTAGCGGTTGACGGCGCCGAGCACGTAGCTTAGAAGCGTCGCCGCGATCATCGCGCCGGTCAGAATCCAGAGCAGGCGCAGATTGCGCGCCTGCAGCACGTCATCGATCAGGATCTTGGTGAACACCGGCCACAGCAATCCGAGCACGGTGTTGGCGATCGAGAGCAGGAAGATGACGGCGAGCTTGTAACGAAATCCCGAGATGAAGGGCAACAGACGCCGGACTCGCGACAGGCTGACTTTGCTCAGCGGCCTCATCCGATTCGGCGCGTCGGCGCGCGCGGTCGTTCTCGTCCGATCGCGTAAGACATCGACTTTTGCGCCGGCGATGCAATGATAGTGGCGCGCTCGACGCCGGCGCAAGCAACCCCATCGGACCGTCGTGCAATGGACCAGCCGCGACAACTCGTCAATCACAAGGACGGTTCGGAGATGACGCTGATTCCCGCGGGCGAATTCCTGATGGGCAGCGACGAGGGCTATCCGAGCGAACGCCCGGCCCATCGCGTGTTCGTGAGCGATTTCTACATCGCGAAAAATCTCGTCACCAACGCGCAGTACCGGCGCTTCGTGCTCGAGACCGGATATCCGATTCCATGGCTCGACGACCCGCGCGCCGAATGGGCCAACTGGGATCGCGAACGTCGGACTTTTCCGCGCGGCCGCGCGAATCATCCGGTGGTGCTGACGGCTTGGGTCGATGCGCTCGCCTACTGCGAGTGGGCGGGCCTCCGGCTGGCGACCGAGGCGGAGTGGGAAAAGGCGGCGCGCGGCGGTCTGGAGGGCAAGCTCTTTCCGTGGGGCGACGAGATCTCGCACGAGCTCGCCAATTACGACAACCAGGACGGCACCACCGCGGTCGGCGCGTATCCGGCCAACGCGTACGGGCTGCACGACATGGCGGGCAACGCGTGGGAATGGGTCGCGGATTACTATGACGCCAAATACTACTCGCACTCGCCGCCGCGCGATCCGCGCGGGCCGGAGCAGGGTTCGTCGCGCGTGCTGCGGGGTGGATGCTGGATGCTGTTCGCGCGCTACTGCCGCGCCTCGTACAGGTTTCGCAACAGTCCGAACTTCAGAGCGAGCCTGATCGGCTTTCGCACGGCTCGATCGCGATAAGCACGCCTTCGCGATAGAGCGCGACCAGGGCCGCGCGCACCATCCCCGCCTCCGCATCCCGGCCTTCGCGCCGGTTCAAATAGCCGTTGAGAATGTCCACGACGGCGGGATGCTTGCGCGCCTCCTTTATCAATGCCGGTATGCATACCTTGTGCAGAAATCGGACGCCGCGCGGGTGCCGCCCGGTGACCAGCACTTCACGCGTCGCGATCCATGGCCATTCGAGCACGGGCCGGCGTTCCAGCCTCACGTCCTGCGCCGGCGCCACATGCGACACTTCCGCAGGAGGCCTCAGCGGCGCGCGAGAGAGAGCCCCGTTCGCATGCGCCGGGGCGAGCAATCCGCTGCGCTTTTGCCAGAACGGCGAATGCGGCCACCTGCGCTCCTGGTCGTAGTACTCGGCCGATTGGCGATAGTGCGTCAGGTAGGCATTGCTCTGCGCGTCGCGGTAAAAAGCAATCGCGTCGTCAGCGGCGGCGGGACGCCGGAGAATAGTATTGATAACGGCGGCGCCGCTTACCGCCGACGCCATCGCGGTTTGCACGCCCTCGGACGAGAGCGGATCGATGAACAGCCCCGCGTCGCCCGCGAGCAGAAACCGGCCGCCGGCAAATGCGCGCGACGTATACAGCGTCGCATCCCATATCCGGGGCGCGCCCGCCAGGCTCGCCCGCGAAAGAAATTTCGAGACATGCCGCAGGCGCTCGACCTCGGCCAGATAAAAAGCGCGAGCGCTTGCGGCGCGGATGCGCCGGCCCTCGGCCCAATCGACCAGCAACGTCACGTTGCGCAGCCCGTTGCCGAGCGGCACCGACCAGACGACACCGTTTTCATACGCCTCGAGCAGCGTGTTGCCGAAATCGGCGCCCGCGGGCGAAGCGGCATCGCGCCAGTAGCCGGTCACCGCGAGCGTTCTGAAATTCGGATCGCGCCGGCGCAGGTTCCTGCGGGCGACGATGCCGGAGCGGCCGGTCGCGTCCACGAAGAATCGGGCGCGGACCGGCGCATGACCGGCGGCTTCGACCGCGACCGCGCGGCGGCCGAGCGTGACTCGCTTTACGCCGACGCCAAACCGGATTTCGAGCCGCGGTTGCTGTCCGGCGTGCTCGAGCAGCAGCGCGTCGAACGTCTCGCGCCAGACCTGGAACCCAAGCCTGGATCGATCGGCGCTGTAGTAGCCCGTGCGCGCTCGCGGGCTGCCCCAGCAAACGGTGTGACCGGCCATCCGTAAAAAGCCCGCCTGCTCGATCGCCTCGCGGACCCGAAGGAAGTCGAGCAGCGGAAGGATGCTGGGCGTCAGCGATTCGCCGATGCGATAGCGGGGAAAATCGCTTTTTTCCAGGAGCAGGACGCGAAAGCCCAGTTCGGCCAGCAGGTAGCCGGCGGTACTGCCGGCGGGACCGGCGCCGGCGATCACGACATCGGGCTTGGGCGCCACGCGACAATCCTATGCATTGGCGGCGCGCGACACAAAAAGCAGCGATGCGCCGCATCGCGTGATCGGGCGCCGCGGCTTATCGGATCATTGTACTATCTTCATCAGCCCTTCCGGGCTCGCGTATTGCTTGGCGTCGAGATATTGCGGCTGGCAATCGGTGTTGTAACACGAACTCTGGGTCACACTGATCGAGAGGTGCTGGTCGGCAAAATTGATCGACAATCCCGCCTGGGGACCGTTGGTGCCCAGCACCGCGCCGCCGCTGGGAACCGCGAGCGGCGTCCAGAACTGAGTGATGTATTTGAACAACTCGCCCTGCGGATCGTACAGCTCGATCGCCAGCGGAAAAAAGGTTTCCTTGTCGATGTACAGGACCCGGCGGCTGTAGCAATAGCCGCGGCTGAACGCCGGCAGGCGCGACATTTCGATTACGTATGCGGTGCGCAGCTCCCATTTGCCCAGGCTCGGCCTGCTCCAGGGCAGGATGCCCTTGCCGGCCGGATAATAGTAGTCGGCGGGCAGCTGGGTGGAGCTACCGCACTGCTTCAGCCCGGCCGGCGACGCATGCACCAGCGCCAGGATCCGGCGTTCGCCGTCGTATTTGATCGCGAATCGCTGCGGAAACCCGGGCGGTCCGAGGGCGGCGTCCTCCCAGGTGAAATCGCTGTTCTGCAGCGGCGCGCAGCGCGCGGCGTCGGATGAGCGTATCGGCCGGCGCGCGCTCGGCAGATAAGTGTATATATCATCGAGGCGGGTGATATCCTCGTAGGTAAGGTCGAGCGAAGTGGTATATTTGCCCTGCTCCGGCGCGATTTGCTGTATGTACTTGGCAAAAAAGTAATTTCCTTCGGTCGGTACCGTGGCCGGCATCGTCGGATCGCTCAGATGAGTGAGCTGGGAATATACTACGTCAGCCTGTCCGGTCGCAGTGAAATTTCCGTAGGAATCGCCCGAATAGTTACAAAAGACGGAGTGCTGAAGCCGCGGATTATAGTGATAGTAGAGGTTGTAGAAGATCGCGTAGGCGGCGAGCGCCTGCTGGTTCAGTGGATTGGGAAAGGGAATGCCGGCAACGTAGCCCTCGGGAATGTAGCCGGCGTCGGGAAGCTTTTTGAGCGTGGTGTGACCCGCGTTCTTCTCGGTGTCGGCCATGTAAGCCGGCGGCAGCGGCATCGCTTGGGTAGGTCCGATTTCCATCTGCACATCGGCCGGCATCTTCCAGAAGCTCCGGCCGGCAAAAAGCGCCTGCATGGCGGGCGGCATGAACTGCCGGTAGTTCTGCCAGTTGGCCTGCGAGATGATGCTTCCCGGCGGGATCTGCGCCGCACCCGAATCGGGCGCGCCCGCCGCGCGCGCCTGGCCGCGCATTCCGAGCGTCAACCCCAGCGTCAGCCCGATAGCGAATCCTGCGACAACCGACAGACATGAACCGCCGTTTGCTCTCATGTAATCGCCTCTGAGCGGGCTATGGTCGAGGTTCACCGCGCGCGGCGGAGTATATCGGCGCCTTCGCGGGCGCGTCAAACTCCCGCGCCGCGGCATCGAAGGCACGTTTCGCATGACAGCAGGTGCTGAGATATTGCCGATCCGGATCCGGATTACCCAACGCTTTTACCCGAAGCGCATTGCTAGTGCATAATGCCGCCTGAAGGCCTGGTGCGAGTCATTACTGAAATATACTTGTCGGCGGCCGCCGCGGCGCTCGCGGCGATTGCGCTCGGCTGCAGGCATCCCGGCAACTCGACCGGCCCCAATTCCCCGGTCCCGCAGAAACTGCGCTCCCCTGCGGGCTACGTCTATATCACCAACAACGGCGAAGGCACGGTTTCCGAGTTTGCGCGCGAGCGCGACGGCAGCTTGATTTTTCTGCGGCTGGCGAAAGCCGGCGCGCAGAACGGTCCGACCGGCATCGCGGTCGATCCGTCAGGCCGTTTCGCGTACGTGGCCAACGAGGGCGATCGCCGGATTCACGTTTTTCGCATCCGCCGTAAGACCGGGGATCTGGTTCCGGCCGGCGCTGCAGTCGTGGACACGCCGGACCGCCCGCAGCAGATTGCGATCGGCGGTCGCTTTCTCTACGTCACCAGCGCCAGCGAGGTGCGCGACGGAGCCATCGCGCCCGGCACCGCGGGCACGGGATCGATTTCCGAATACAGGATCGACCCGGCGACCGGCGCGTTGCAGACGTTGGGAGTAATTCGTGGCGAAGGCTTGCGTGAGCCGCTGGGCCTGGCGCTCGCGCCCAATCGACAGTTCGCCTATGTCTCCGATATCGGCGCCGGAACCCTGGTCAGTTTCGTGATCGATGGCTCGGGCGAACTCAAGCTCGTGGCAAGCATACCCAGTCTGGGCGACCGGCCGGGAAATCCAGGGCTGATCGCAGTGAATCCCTCGGGCAATTTCGTCTACACGGTGGACCGCCGGATCGGCAGCGTGGTCGTGGCCCGAGCGTCCGCCGACGGCAAACTGAACGTGACTCATACTTATCGGGCCGGAATTTCGACCGCCGCGCCGTTCGGTGTCGCGGCCGCGACCGTCGATTCAGCCGTCTTCGTTTATACCGGCAATCGCGGCAGCGACACGGTTTCCACTTTCGCCGTCAAATCGGATCTGCTGGACCTGGTGGGCGAGTGCCCCACGGGACTCGGTTACCCGACCGGGATGACGATGGACCCGGAGGGACACAACCTCTACGTGGTCAATCGCAATACGGCGACAGTGGTGCAGTTCGCCGTCGCCGAAAGCAAGGGAGCGACGCTCGTTCCCGCGGCTTCGCTGTTTACCGAGGCCACGCCGACCGATTTCAGCCACCCGCTCTACATCGCGACCACGCGGTGGGACGCGCCGGCGCCGCCCTGAAGCGGAGCGGAAACGAACCGACGTCGGCTTCGCGGGGCTCAGCCGCGACCACCTTTCAGCTCGGCCGGCGGATAGTAGGGCCGCTCGCCAAGCGCATCGACGGCGCAGAAAAATCCAGGTCCCGACGCGCTGCCGTCCTCCTCGAGCTGCATCGTCTGGCGCAGATAGTTCCATCGCTCGGGCGAGAGCCGCCTGGCCTCGCCGAAGTAGCGTTTGGCGTCCTCGGTGTGACCCTGGCGATGGAGATACTCGCCGAGGCGGAAATTGGCGGTCGCCATCGGGTCGACATCCATCGGCGCATTGATCCGGCGCCGCACCTCGGCCGGCGCAAGCACATATTCGCTCGCCTCGCCTTTAGCGATCCAGTCGCGAACCGCCTCGACGTATGACATGCGCGCGGCGCGGGCTTTTTCGATCCCTTCTTTTTTCATCTTGAAGGTCGAACGATCCATTGTACGAAAGCCGTCGCTGGCGCCGGCGACCTCGGTCGGGCGGACGATGTTGCCGCGCTCGTCGATCCACACGGCCATTGGAACGTTGGTCATGTTGTAGAGCTCGGCCACGATATGGCGCTCATCGATCAGGTTGGGATAGGTCGGCCGCGCCGCGCGATCGCACAGCACCGAGTCCCATCCCATGATCTCCTGGAACAGCGGTTCGATGCGCACGGGCTCCGCCGGCCGGATGAAATCGCGCACCGCGGCGGTGCCGCCGCTGTCCAGCGCCACCGACAGGATTATGAAATTGCGGTCTTTCAGTTCTTCGTAGAGCGCCTGCCACACGGGCAGGTCAAAACGGCATCCTCACCAGCTTGCCCATGACAGGAGCAGCACCTTGCGGCCGCGGTAGTCGGAAAGCGAATGCATCCTGCCGTCGAGATCGGGCAGGGTGAAATCGGGCGCCTGAAGCGAAGCCAGCGTGGCGCGCCGCGCGTCGTCGGACTCGCCGAAGAACCAGACCGCGTGCTTGTCGTCATGCACGATAGGCAGGCCGAGTTGGCGCGCCAGCGCGGCCAAGTTGACCAGCTCGTCGCGCAGGAACTGTTCGCGGCGGCCGGGCGGGATCGGAACGCAGCGCTCGCCGCGACAGATTCCCTGCGGTTTGAGTTCCCAGCCGGTCGCGGATTGCAGCTCCGCCTTCGCCATCCAGAGATGGTCGCCGCGCGCCTGGGCGCCAGCGACGCTTACCGGCTTGTCCTCGTAAATGATAGTTACGGCCATCACGGTCTCCTCCGGAAGCGGATTTTTTTGAGCGGGGCCTCGGCCGCTCGCGCGCAGCATGCTCGGTACGGCGCGCGGGAAGCCATTTTCCACTCATCGGGGCGCAAAGCAAAGCGCCCGCCGGATAGCGCGCGGCTCGGCCGAACTTCGGGCGTAACCGGGCCCGTGCGTTAACGTCTAATAAGGCATAAATTGGTGCGGCGAGCAGGCCCGCAAGCACGGCAAAGCTCCAGCGGGTGGCGAAAACAGGGGGACAGGCGGGGACAGAATCGACGTGAACGCTCTGTCATCGAGAAGAGGACGCGCGGAACCCGCGCCTGAGGCTAAGAGGCGTGCGCGCGCGGCGGCCGCCGGCGCGGGGCCTGATCGCCGCTCGGCGTCAGAACTCCTGCGCGAAGCATTTTGAGCGGCACGTTCAGTCGGCGCGATTGCGGCCACGGACGCGCCGCGCGACAGCCGCCCCGCACACGGCGCAACTTCGGTTCCAACAACGGGCGTGCGGGCGATTGTCTGATCGATTCGAATAATTCTGTCCGACCTTAATCGCGACGCGCTGAACATCGGCATGGAGAAGGAATCGGCAGCCAAATCGCGATTGGCCTCGTCCTTCACGGCGAAGAATGCGGCGCAGCCCCGAACGCTCGCCCGCAACATCCGCTGGTGGCCGTGGATCGCGACCGCGGTGGCGGTCGCCGTCGGTCTGTATGCTTGGAACGCGCATCGGCCGCCGAGGTTGCCGCCGGTCATCCCCCCGGTGCCGGTGTCGGCGACAGCCGCGCGGCAGAGCGACCTGGACATCTACCTCAACCAGATCGGCACGGTGACGCCGTTCGCAACCGACAATGTGGTAAGCCGCGTCGCGGGTCAAATCATGAGCATCGCCTTCAAGGAGGGCGAGCTGGTCGAACCCGGACAGCTGCTGTTCCAAATCGATCCGCGGCCGTACCAGGCGCAGCTGGCGCAGTACCAGGGTCAACTCGCGCGCGACACCGCGACACTGGCCAATGCGCGGATCACGCTGGAGCGGTATCGCGTGCTGCTGCAGCAGGGCGTGATCGCGCGTCAGGAGCTCGACAACCAGCAGGCGCTTTACGATCAGGCGCGCGGCACGATCGAAAATGACAAGGGCCTGATCGAAGCGGTCAAGGTCAACCTCGGATACTGCCGCGTGGTTTCTCCTATAAGGGGGCGGATCGGTCTGCGCCAGGTCGATGTCGGCAATTACGTGCAGGCCTCGAACACGCTGGTGGTGATCGCGCAATTGCAGCCGATTTCGGTCATCTTCAGCATGCCCGAAGACGACATCGCGACCGTCACCGCCGACATGCGCGAGGGACAGGTTACGGTGCAGGCCTGGAATCGCGACTTCAGCAAACAGCTTGCGACCGGCTTCCTGCTCACGCTGGACAACGAAATCGATCAGACCACGGGCACGGTCAAGCTGCGGGCGCAGTTTGCCAACACGGACTACGCCCTCTTCCCGAATGAGTTCGTCAACGCGCGGCTTCTGGTGCGCACCATCCATCAGTCGGTGCTGGTGCCGACGGCGGCCGTCCAGCGCACGCGGCAGAGCGATTATGTTTACGTGGTCGAGCCCGATAAGACGGTCACCCGCCGCGCGGTCAAGGTCGCCGCCAGCCAGGGCGAACTCACCGCAATCAGCTCGGGGCTGCAATCCGGAGCCGTGGTGGTGACCGACGGGCTGGACAAGCTGCAGCCGGGGAGCAAGGTCACGGTGCGGATGGAAGCGCAGCCCGCGTCGGCGGCTCCGTCCGCGGTCAATCCCGGGCAAAGTTTTGCCGGTCAATGAATCTGTCGCGGCCATTCATTCTGCGGCCGATCGCAACTTCGCTGCTGATGGCGGCAATCCTGCTGGCCGGCGGATTCGCTTACAAGCAGTTGCCGGTGTCGGCGCTGCCCGAGGTCGATTACCCGACGATCCAGGTGATGACGTTCTACCCGGGCGCAAGTCCGGACGTGATGGCGTCGTCGGTCACGGCTCCGCTCGAACGCCAGTTCGGCGAGGTGCCGGGGCTCAACCAGATGACGTCGAACAGCTCGTTCGGCAGTTCGGTGATCACGCTGCAGTTCGATTTGAACCTGGACATCGACGTGGCCGAGCAGGAGGTGCAGGAGGCGATCAACGCGGCGGCAACCTACTTGCCGGCCAATCTTCCGAACCCGCCGGTGTACAGCAAGATCAACCCGGCCGATGCGCCGATCCTGACGCTGGGGCTGACGTCGAGCGAACTTCCGCTGGACCAGGTGGAAGACCTCGCGGATACGCGCTTGTCGGAAAAGATTTCGCAGGTGCCGGGCGTGGGATTGGTCTCGATCGGCGGCGGGCAGAAACCCGCGGTGCGCATCCAGGTCAATCCGCTGCAGCTCGCCTCTTACGGACTCACCCTGGAGCAGGTGCGCACGGCGGTTGCGGCCGCGAACATCGATGCGGCCAAGGGAAATTTCGACGGTCCGAACCTCGATTACACCATAGAGGACAACGATCAACTGCTCTCGGCCGAGAGCTACCTGCCGCAGATAATCGCCTACCGCAATGGCGCGCCGGTGCGGTTGTCGGACGTCGCCCGAGTGGTGACCGAACCGGAAAACGTGAAGCAGGCGGCGTGGATGAACAACGAGCCCGCCGTCATCCTGAATGTTCAGCGCCAACCGGGCGCGAATATCATCACGGTCGTCGATCGCATCAAGGCGCTGCTCCCCACGTTGCAGAGCACGCTGCCCGCGTCGGTCAAGGTCGCGGTCCTGACCGATCGCACGGTGACCATCCGCGCCTCGGTGCGCGACGTTGAATTCGAACTGATGCTGACCGTGGCGCTGGTGGTCATGGTCATCTTCCTGTTCCTGCGCAGCCTGGCGGCGACGATCATTCCGAGCGTCGCCGTGCCGCTCTCGCTGGTCGGGACGTTCGGCGTGATGTACCTGCTCGGCTACAGCCTCAACAACCTGACCCTGATGGGCCTGACCATCTCGACCGGCTTCGTGGTCGACGACGCGATCGTGATGATCGAGAACATCGGCCGCTTCATCGAGGAAGGCGCATCGCCGCTGGAAGGCGCACTGAAGGGCGCCGAGCAGATCGGCTTCACCATCCTGTCGCTCACGATCTCGCTCATCGCCGTGCTGATCCCGCTGCTGTTCATGGGCGATATCGTGGGCCGCCTGTTCCGCGAGTTCGCGGTCACCCTCGCCGTCACCATCCTGGTCTCCGCCATCGTGTCGCTGACGCTCACGCCGATGATGTCGGCCAAGCTGCTGCATCACGTGCGCGAGGAGGAAAAGAGCCGTTTCTACCGGGTCTCGGAGCGGGCATTCGATCGCGGCATCGATCTCTACCGCCGCAGCCTGAGTTGGGTCCTGCGCCATCAGCCGGCCACGCTGCTGGTTGCGATCGGAACGCTCGTGCTGACTGTCGTGCTCTACTGGTACGTGCCCAAGGGCTTCTTCCCAATCGAGGATACGGGCGTAATCGAGGGCGTTTCGCAGGCTTCGCAGAACATTTCATTCGCGGCGATGGTGCGCAGGCAGCAGGAGCTGGTGCAGGTGATCCTGCGCGATCCGTCGGTCGAGAGCCTGTCTTCGTTCATCGGGATCGACGGCACCAACACGACGGTGAACAGCGGGCGCATCCTGATCAACCTGAAGCCGCTGGCCCAACGCAAGGCGGGAGTCGAGCAGATAATGGCGCGGCTCGAGCCGGAACTGGCCAAGGTCAACGGCGTCACGCTCTATCTGCAGCCGGTGCAGGACCTGACCGTCGACGATCGCGTCAGCCGCACGCAGTATCAGTACACGCTCGAGGATCCCGACCCGCGCGAGCTGACCGCGTGGACGAACAAACTGGTCGCGCAGCTCGAGAAGATTCCGGCCCTGCGCGACATCGCGACCGACCAGCAGAACGATGGACTCGGCGCCCATCTGGTGATCGATCGCGATACCGCCTCGCGCCTGGGAATTACCGCCAACGCGCTCGACAACACGCTCTACGACGCTTTCGGCCAGCGTCAGATCTCGACCATGTTCACGCAGCTCAACCAGTACCACGTGGTGATGGAGGTCGCGCCCGAGTTCCAGCGCGATCCCAAGGCGCTGCAGAACATCTACGTCAGCTCGGCCACCGGCGGCCAGGTCCCGATCAGCGCGTTCACTCACTTCGAGCCAACCACCACGCCGCTGATCGTCAATCATCAGGGTCAGTTTCCGGTGGTGACCCTGTCCTTTAATCTCGCGCCCGGCCACTCGCTGGGCGAAGCGGTCGACGCGATCAATCGGGCGCAGCAGAAAATCGGAATGCCGCTGAGCGTCCAGGGAGCGTTTCAAGGCACCGCCGCGGCGTTCCGCGCTTCGCTGACCAACGAGCCACTGCTGATCCTGGCGGCCGTGATCACGGTGTACATCGTGCTCGGCGTGCTCTACGAAAGCTACATCCATCCGGTGACCATTCTCTCGACGCTGCCGTCGGCGGGAGTGGGCGCGATCGTGGCGCTGATGGTGTGCGGGATGGACCTCAACGTGGTCGCGCTCATCGGCATCATTCTTTTGATCGGAATCGTGAAGAAAAACGCCATCATGATGATCGACTTTGCGCTCGACGCGCAGCGCGCAGAGGGCAAAAGCGCGGACGATGCGATCTTTCAGGCGTGCCTGCTGCGCTTTCGGCCGATCATGATGACCACGATGGCGGCATTGCTCGGCGCACTGCCGCTTGCGCTGGGCTCCGGCGCCGGCTCGGAGCTGCGCCAGCCGCTGGGCGTAGCGATCGTCGGCGGCCTGCTGGTCAGCCAGCTGCTCACGCTGTACACGACGCCCGTGATTTTTCTCTACTTCGAGCGCCTCGCGCCCGGACCCGGCAGGCAGCGCGAGAGCGAGGACGCCGGGCTGGCCGCCGCGAGTTCATGAAACCATCCGAAGTTTTCATCAGGAATTCCGTCGGCACCACGCTGCTGACGATCGCGATTACGCTCGCCGGAATCGTTGCCTTCCGCGCGCTTCCGGTTGCGCCGCTGCCGGCGGTGGACTTTCCCACCGTCCAGGTGCAGGCGCAACTGCCGGGCGCGAGCCCGGAGACGATGGCCAGCTCGGTCGCGACGCCGCTCGAGCGCCAGTTCGGCCACATCGCGTCGCTGAGCGAGATGACCTCGACCAGCACGCTCGGCGAAACCACCATCGTGCTGCAGTTCGATCTCAGCCGGAACATCGACGCCGCGGTGCGCGACGTGCAGGCCGCGATCAACGCCGCCAACAGCAACCTGCCGGCCAACTTGCCGGCGAAACCCACGTATCGCAAGGTCAATCCCGCCGACCCGCCGATCATGATCCTGGCGCTCACCTCGGACATCAAAAAGCCGGGCGAGCTGTATGACGCCGCGGACTCGATCCTGCAGCAGAAACTGTCGCAGATCGAAGGCGTCGGACAGGTGACGGTCGGCGGCGGCGCGCTGCCCTCGGTGCGGGTCGAGCTCAACCCGACGCAGCTCAACAGCATGGGCATCAGTCTCGAGCAGGTGCGCGGCGTGCTGGCGTCGGCCAACTCGAACATGCCCAAGGGTGAATTCGCCGACGATCGGCACGCATGGAGCATCAGCACGACCGATCAGCTGCTCAAGGCCGATCAGTACAAACCGCTCATCGTCGGCTATCACAACGGCAACGTGGTGCGGCTTGCGGACGTGGCCGAGGTCAGGGACTCGGTGCAGAACGTGCGCGCCTCGGGATACTCGGATGCCCAGCGCGCGATCCTGGTGCTGGTGTGGCGTCAGCCCGGCGCCAACGTGATCGACACGGTCGATCGGGTCGAGGCGGCTATGCCGGCGCTGCGCGCTTCGATTCCCGCCTCGATCAGCCTCAAGGTGGTGCTGGATCGCAGCGTCAGCATTCGGGAATCGGTCAACAACGTCGAGGCGACCCTGCTGATTTCGGTGTGCCTGGTGGTGATGGTGGTGTTCCTGTTCCTGCGCGACCTGACCGCGACCGCCATCCCCGGCGTGGTCGTGCCGGTCTCGCTAATCGCGACCTTCGGCGTGATGTACCTGTTCGGGTTCAGTGTGGACAACCTGTCGCTGATGGCACTGACGATCTCGACCGGGTTCGTGGTCGACGACGCGATCGTCGTGGTCGAAAACATCTCGCGCTACCTCGAGCAGGGATGCAAGCCGTTTCAGGCCGCAGTGCTGGGCGTGCGCGAGATCGGCTTCACCGTCATTTCGATCAGCCTGTCGCTGATCGCGGTTTTCATACCGATCCTGCTGATGGGCGGAATCGTCGGCCGGTTGTTCCGCGAATTCGCGATCACGCTGGCGGCGGCGGTCGCGGTCTCGATGGTGGTGTCGCTGACCACCACGCCGATGATGTGCGCGAAACTGCTGCGGCGCGAGCGCGATCGCCGCCACGGCCGCGCCTACCGGTTCGGCGAGCGCGTCTTCAACGGCATGCTCGAACGCTACGAGCGAAGCCTGGGCTGGGTGCTGCGCCATTCGGCGCTGGTCGGTCTGGTCGCGCTGCTGACGGTCGCGATCAATATTTATCTCTTCTACGTCATTCCCAAGGGCTTTTTTCCCGAACAGGACAACGGACGGCTGATGGGTTCGATCGTGGCGGACCAGGACACGTCGTACCAGGCGATGAACCGCAGGCTGCTGCGTCTGATCGACGCCGTGCGCAGCGATGCGGCCGTGTTCAACGTGCTCGCCTTCACCGGCACCAGCGGCGCCACCAATACCGCCAACATGTACGTCGGCCTGAAGCCGCTCAACCAGCGCAGCGCGAGCGCGCAGCAGGTAATCGGACGGATCCGAAAAAAGCTCGCCCGCGACTCGGGCCTTAGCCTGTATCTGCAGGCGCAGCAGGATCTGCGAATCGGCGGCCGCCATGCGAACGCGGAGTACCAGTACACGCTGGTGAGCGACGACCTGCACCTGCTGACGCTGTGGGCGCCGCGCTTGCTCGCGCGGCTGCACGCGATCCCGGAGTTGAGCGACGTCAACAGCGACCAGCAAAACGCTGGGCTGGCGGCCGACGTGCGGATCGATCGCGACACCGCCTCGCGCCTGGGGCTATCGACCCAGACGCTCGACGACACCTTGTACGACGCGTTCGGCCAGCGCGAAGTCTCGACCATGTACACGCCGCTCAATCAATATTTCGTGGTGATGGAAGCGGCACCGCAGTTCTGGCAGGACCCGCAGACGCTGCATGCGATTCATATCGGAGCGCCGGCCATGCCTGTCGCGGCCGCAACACCCGTCGTCAACGCGAGCGGCGAATTGTCAGTGCCGGCAGCACCGAGCGCGGACGGCTCGGCGGCCGGCGCAAGCACCTATGTCGCGCCCCTCAACGCGAACGAGATCGGCGGAGTGCAAAGCGCCGCGGGCTCCAGCGTGAGCCCGCTCAGCGCAACCACTTCCACAACCGCTTCGCTGACCGGCGGTCTCGGTTCCACCACCGCCGCAGACGCCGGCGCGCCCGGCGCCGCGCCGGCGCCGCTCGGCGGTATTGCGAGCACGGATGCGGGTGCGGCGACGAACTCGAGCGGCGCGGGCCTGAGCGCGGCCGCGGCGGGCGCGCCGTCATCCTCCGCGCCGGCTTCGCCGCTCAGCGCTCGCGCCTCCGCTCCCGCGATTATCGAGGGCGCAACCGCTCCGGCAAATGGGAGCACCCCGATAATCGGCGCGCCGGCGCCGGCGAGCGTCGCGACATTCGCCGCGCCAATGATTCCGCTGGACACGATCGCGCGGCTGAGCGATTCGACCACGCCGCTCGCGGTAAATCACCAGGGCCAGTTCCCCGCCGTAACCATCTCCTTCAATCTCTCGCCCGGGATTTCGCTGGGACAGGCGGTGGCATTAATCGACCGCGCCGAGCAGGACATCCACATGCCCGCGGAGATTCGCGGCGCGTTCGCCGGAACCGCCGAGAGTTTTCAGACCTCGCTTGCCAATGAACCGATGCTGATTCTGGCGGCCTTGCTCAGCGTGTACATCGTGCTCGGCATTCTCTACGAAAGCTACGTACATCCCATCACCATCCTCTCGACCCTGCCTTCGGCGGGCATCGGCGCGCTGCTCGCGCTCCTGATCTGCGGCATCGACCTGAGCGTGATCGCGCTGGTCGGAATCATCCTGCTGATCGGCATCGTCAAGAAAAACGCGATCCTGATGATCGATTTCGCGCTGGAGGCGGAGCGGACCCAGGGCAAATCGCCCGAGGACGCGATCTATCAGGCGTGTCTGCTGCGCTTTCGCCCGATCATGATGACCACGATGGCGGCGCTGCTCGGCGGCCTGCCGCTCGCGCTCGGTACCGGCTACGGCTCCGAGCTGCGCCGCCCGCTCGGCATCGCGATCGTCGGCGGCCTGATCGTGAGCCAGATGCTGACGCTGTTCACCACGCCGGTGATTTACCTGTATATGGAGCGGCTGCGGCTCGGATTCGAGCGCCTGCGCGGGCGCATCCGGCAGCGTCCGGCGCCGCGACCGGGAGCGGCTCGCGTCTAGCCCCGGAGTTGCGCGCGAGCTCGCGCGCGGTACTCGGGGCGGACGCGCTCGCGTTTGTGGCGTGTCGGATCGCGGGCGACCGCGTCGGCGCATGCAGCGCGCGTGAACGAGAATCGCGCTCCGTTCTCAGTAACGCGCGATCACTTCATTGCCGAACTCGCGAATCATCTCGCGGCCGTCCGTGCCGGTCAGGCGCAGCGCGATGCAGGTGACGCCGGCCTCTTCGAGTTCCTTGATGCGCTCGACCACCGCCGACGCGGGGCCGGTGATGGTGGTCGCCTCGAGCAGCGGACGCGTGATGTAGCGTTCCTCTCCCGGCTTGGTGAAGATCAGGTGGCCCAGATGGATTTCCTGGTAGCGTTTCTCCCAGGGCGTCTTCATGTTCATGATGTATTCGTCGAAGTAGCGTTTCGCCAGCGATTGAAACTCGGGCGGCGCGAACGGACCGATGGGCGTGTTCTCCGGATGCCAGATGGTATGCAGCGTGAGCGCGCCCCATGAACCGAGGCGGCCGAAAACGCGCGGCGACATGATATCTTCGCCGTCGCGCAGGACGCAGCCGGCGGTGACGATCACGGTCGGAATGTGCGCGAGGGTTCGGCCCGCGGCCTTGGCGGCACTGCGAATTTCGTCCAGACCGCTGCGGATCGTCGCCGGATCGGCGCCCACGGTGATCCAGCCGTCGCCGACTTCGCCGACGACGCGGATCGCCCGCGGCAGATTGGCGCCGACGTAGATCGGCACCGCGTCCTTGACGTTGACGAATCCCCTTTCGGGATGCAGCAGGCGCACCGCCCGTTTGCGCTCGCCTTCGCAATACAGCGCTTCCCGACCGGCCAGCAGCTCGCGCAGCACGCGAACCTCTTCGGCCAGAACCTTGAGCGGCGCGGCCGGCATGCCCATCACGTTGCGCGCGCTGAAGCCGGTGCCGATGCCTGCGATCACGCGTCCGGGAGCAAGTTCGTTGATCGTCGCCAGCGCGGTCGCGCTGACCGGCGCGGCGCGGTTGCCGGCGCAGAGCACGAACGTGCCGAGCATCGAGGTTCGCGAATGCTCGGCTGCCAGCGCCATGGTGGCGAAGATATCGCTGTAGCACATGTGCGAATCGTCGAACCACGCGTGGCTGAAGCCGTAGTCCTCGGCCATCCGCACGTCGTGCCAGGCGCGGATATAGGTTGGATAGCTGACCCCGAATTGCATCGCGCATCCCTCCCTGGAGCGATGCTCCGTCGCTTACGGTCGCCATTGGCGCGCTGGGCGCAATGTGCTTCTTCGATACTTCCGCATCGCGACGAAGGCAAACGCAATCTGCACCAGGCCGAACCCGAAATCGCGCCCGCGGCCGCGGTTGTTTGCGGCGTAACCAGGTGCCTATGATTCGGTTGAGTTGCAGCGGCCGCGCGCGAGGCGCGCCAGGGCCGCGTAATCGAGCAGGAGAGCAGCCGATGAGCGTCAGACATCTGCCCGCATCCGCCAGCGCCGACGAGATCGCGGCCGTGCTCAGCGAGGACGGCGCCGCGATCGTCGACCGTCTCGCCCCCGCGTCAATGATGGACCTGGTGGCCGAGGAAATGCGTCCCTACATACAGGCGACGCCGGGCGGCCGCGACGACTTCGCCGGACGCACCACGCGCAGAACCGGCGGATTGATCGCGCGCTCGCCAACCTGTCGCGAGCTGGTGATGAATCCGCTCGTGCTGGCGACGGCGAAGAAGACCCTCGCGCACGCCGCGGCGTTCCAGGTCCATCTGACCCAGGTAATCGCGATCGAACCCGGCTCGCCCGCTCAACCGATTCATCGCGATCAATGGGTGTTCGATTTTTTTAAATTTCCCAAGGGCTTCGAGGTTCAGCTCAACACCATCTGGGCGATGACTGATTTCACGGCGGACAACGGCGCCACGCGAGTGATTGCGAAAAGCCATCTGTTCGACGACGGGCTCAAGTTCGAGGAGCAGGACACTGAGCCCGCGGCGATGCCGAAGGGATCCGCGCTCTTCTACACCGGCAGCATCTACCATGGCGGCGGCGCCAACCACTCGCATACGACGCGCTGCGGCATCAATCTTACCTACAGCTTGTCGTGGTTGCGGCAGGAAGAGAATCAATACCTGTCCACGCCGCGCGAGATCGCGGCCACCCTGCCGATCGAGTTGCTGCGCCTGATGGGCTATTCGTACGGCGGCTACGCGCTGGGCTACGTGGACGACGTTCGCGATCCGATAAAGGTGGTGAAGCCCGACTTCGTCAAGCCGCCCAAGCCGACCCAGGCGCAGGAACCGGCGCGTTTTCGCGACCAGGCGAAACAATGGCGGGGTGAAGGTAAGGACGCCTGATTGCGACCCGGCCGGCGCGTCAGCCGGCCCGTTATCTCCGTTCAAATCATCGGCCGCGCGATTGACAGTCGCGCCCGCCCTGTGTCATTTGTCCGAACGAACGTTCGGACGATCGGCTGTGGCGGAAAATCGCACAGAGATCGCGCGCGGGCGGCGCTCTTCGCACCCCGTGACGCGCACGAAGCATCGCATCGATCGCGGCGCCGCCCTGCTCTTCGTGCGCAACGGCTACGACGGCACCTCGATGCGCGACTTGGCGCGCAATCTCGGACTGCGCCCCTCCAGCATTTACGGCCACGTCAAAAGCAAGCAGCATCTGCTTTTCCGCGTGATGGAGCGGCTGATGGACGAGGTGCTGGAACGCGCGCACGCGGCGGTGCGCGCGGGCGGCGAACCGCAGGAACTGGTGCGGCGTCTGGTCGTATCGAACATCTGTCAGCCAGGACCGTTCGAGACCGCCCTGCTGCAGTCCGAATTGAGAAACCTGCGCGCGCCGGACCGCGACGCGATCGTGCGCAAACAAAAGGAGTATCGCGCGCTGTGGCTCGGCGTTCTGCACGACGGCCAGCGGCGCGGCGTCTTCAACATCAAGGATGCCAGGCTCGCCTTTCTCGGCATCGACGGCGCACTGGTCCACGTCGAGCGCTGGTTCAATCCCGCGGGCCGGCTGAAACGCGCGGAAGTGGCCGAAATATTCGCCACATGGATTCTCAATTCGCTTGGTTTCGAGCGGCGGGCAAAGCCGCGCCGCAGAGGTTAAGGCTATGCGCACGGGGCAGGACTACGTCGACAACCTGGCGCGGCTGAAGAGCCGCGTCTTCGTCGCGGGCGAAGCGGTCGAAAATCCGGCCGCGCATCCGCTCTTCCAGTCAACCATCAATGCCTGGGGCAAGTGGCTATGCGACGCCGCCTTCGAGCCCGAACTGCGCGGGCTGATGACCGCGAAGTCGGAACTGACCGGCGGTGACGTGCATATCTTCTGGCACATGCCCGCCGACACCGCCGGCCTGCTGCAGAACTTCGACGCCGCGATCAAACTCTCGGAACGGGTGCCGATCACCGGCTATACCAGCATCGCGCGCGACGAACTCGCGGGCCTGCTGTCGGTGTTGCCCGAGGTCGATCGCAAATACGAAACCGACTACACCGCGCGTCTCAAGCGGTACCTGCGCGTCTTTCAGCAGCGCCAGCTCATCGGCTCGGCCGCGATCACCGACGTCAAGGGCGACCGCAATCTGCGGCCGGCCGAGCAATCCGATCGCGACATGTACCTGCGCGTGGTCGAGCGCCGCAAGGACGGCATCGTCGTGCGCGGGGCCAAGGCCCACACCAGCGGCGGCGTGATTTGCGAGGAGCTGGTGGTAATCGCGCAGCGCGCGATGCGCGAGGACGATCGCGACTACGCGGTCGCGTTCGCGATTCCGGTCGACACCCCGGGCATCACGCTGGTCGCGCGCGGCATCAATCTGCCGCCCGACCCCGAGCAGGCGCCGCTCAGCCACGCGGGCGCGGTGATCGAGTCGCTGACCATCTTCGATGACGTGTTCGTGCCGCTCGAGCGCGTGTTCCTGTGCGGCGAGTCGGAGTTCTGCGGCGCGATCGCCAACAACTTCGCGACCATCAACCGGCACGGCTACCTGGGCACCGACTACGGCAAGCTCGAGCTGTTCATCGGCGCGGCGGCGCTGATCGCCGAATACAACGGGGTCGCGGACAAGCCGCACATCCGCGACAAGATCGCGGAAATGATCAAGCTCGCGAGCGCCATCTATGCGCTCGGCGTCGCCGCCGCGATCAAGAACACCACCATCAACGGCGTGGCGTTTCCCGACACGGTGATGACCAACGCGGGCAAGCATCTCACGATGGAGGCGCATTACACCTGCGCGCGCCTGCTCAGCGAGGTCGCCGGCGGCGCGGCGGTCACAATGCCGTCGGTGAAGGATCTGCGGCATCCCGCGGTCGCACCTTATGTCGAAAAGTATTTCAAGGCCGCGCCCGGGGTCGCGGTCGCCGACCGCATCAAGCTCTTTCATTTCATCGGCGACATGTGTTCGTCGGAGTACGCCGGATGGTGGTACAACGAGATCATCCATGGCTCGGGCTCGCCCGCCGCCGAGCGCGTGCAGATGTATCGCGAGTTCGATCTCGATTCGACCAAGCGGATGGTGAAGGCGCTCATCAGCTGATCCGGGCGCGCACGCTAGGTTTCGTATTTTCTGCCCGCAGCGATGATATCCGGAGCGCCGAGCAGCTCGGTTATTTCGGGCAGCAGCTCGAAACCCGGCGCGCCGGCGATCATGCCGGTGTGCGCAAGCTCGACGATCGCGTCGCGCGTGCGCTGATAGATCGAGAACAGCGACGCGATGTGAATCATAAGCTTGAATCCGTATCCCGCGATCTCGCGCGGATGGAGCAACTGTCCGTTGTAGAGCAACGGCAGCCCGGCGAGCAGGCGCGCGCAGTTCCTCAGATCGTCCAGGGTCTTGATGCCGTCAACGAAAATCAGGTCGGCGCCGGCGTCGCGATAGGCGCGCGCGCGGCGCGTGACTTCCTCCCAGCCCAGCGGGGCGAGCGCATCAGTACGCGCGATTATCACCAGCTCGGGATCGCGCCGCGCGTCGACCGCCGCGCGCACCTTGGCCTGCATCTGCTCCGAGGCGATCACCTGTTTGCCTTCAAGGAACCCGCAGCGCTTTGGCCATGCCTGGTCTTCGATATGCAATGCGGCGGCGCCGGCGTCTTCGTACTCGCGGACCGTGCGCTGCACGTTGATGACCTCGCCATAGCCGGTGTCGGCGTCGCAAATGAGCGGGATGTCCACCGCGCGTGCCAGCGCGCGCACGTTGTCGATCATCTCGTGCATTGTGAGCAGACCCAGGTCGGGAAACCCTCGCGCGGCCGCGGTGCCGAAGCCGGTCATGTAGACGGCCTTGAAGCCTTCGCGCCGCGCGAGCTTCGCCTGTAGACAGTCGTAGACGAACGGTGCCACGATCATTTCGGGCCCGTTCAGCATCTGGCGCAGACGCGATCGAGTCTCGGACATGGATGCCGGTCTCCTCGGGGAGATATTTGGCCGCAATGTTACCACCGGTCGATCGGTTGCATGCAATGCCGCGGCAATCGAACGCCGTGCATCAGGCTCTCAAGCGGACAAAGAGGAAGCATCGTCATGAGTACTGCTGACAAGCGGATTCTCTGCGGATTCGGAATCGATGTTGACGCGGTCGCGGGATGGCTCGGCTCTTACGGCGGACAGGACTCGCCGTTCGACATATCGCGCGGCCTCTTTGCCGGCGAAGTCGGCACGCCGCGCCTGCTCAAGCTGTTCGATCGTTACCGGATCCGGACCTCGTGGTTCATTCCCGGCCATTCGATCGAAACCTTCCCGGCGGAGATGCGCGAGGTCGCGGCGGCCGGCCACGAGATCGGCGCGCACGGCTATTCGCACGAGAACCCGGTCGCGATGTCGCCGCGGCAGGAAGAGGACGTGCTCGCGCGGTCGGTTGAACTCGTGCACGAGCTTGCCGGACGCAATCCGCGCGGTTTTGTCGCGCCATGGTGGGAGATGTCCGCGGTCACGGCGGAGTTGCTGCTCAGGTATGGGTTCCGATATGACCACAGCCAGGGCCACAATGATTTTCAGCCGTACTACGCGCGCGTGGGTGAGACGTGGACCCGCATCGACTACTCCAAGCCCGCGGCGCAATGGATGACGCCGCTCAAGCGCGGCAAGGCCGTCGATCTCGTGGAAATCGCGGCCAATTGGTATCTCGACGATCTGCCGCCGATGATGTTTATCAAGGCGTCGCCCAACAGCCATGGCTTTGTGAGCCCGCGCGAAATCGAACAGCTATGGCGCGACCAGTTCGACTGGGTGTATCGCGAGTTCGACTGGGCGATCTTTCCATTGACTATTCATCCCGACGTATCGGGCCGCCCACAGGTGCTGCTGATGCTGGAGCGGCTGATCGAATACATCAACGGACATCCCGGTGCGCGCTGGTGCACGATGGAAGAGATGGCCGAGGAATTTCGCCGGCGACATCCGTTCAGCGCCTGAGAATTCCGGCGCCGGCATCCCTCCAGCGGATATGCCGGCGCGCTCGCGCGCGCCTGAAAAATCATGGATTTTGCGCCGCGTCTGGGTCAGGATGACACCCGGCCAGGCGCGCCGGTCGGTTTATCGTGCACCCCCAGGCGCCGGATGCCGAGCACTTCGCCCGGAGGTGTGAATGCCTTACAGACTCGGGGTCGATGTCGGCGGAACTTTCACCGATCTCCTGCTGATTGACGAAGACACGGGCGCAACCTTTCGCTCGAAGGTGCCAACCACTCCGACCAATCAGGCGGCAGCCGTGCTCGACGGGATCGAGCGGGTGTGCGCGGCCGCGGGAATCGCGCTTTCGGCGCTGAGCGAAGTCATGCACGGCACCACCGTCGCGACCAATGCGCTGCTCGAGGGCAAGGGCGCGCGCGTCGGGCTCATCACCACCGAAGGTTACCGGCAGATTCTCCAGATCGCGCGTTCCTACGTGCCCGGCGGGCTCGCGGGATGGATCGTATGGCCCAAGCCGCAGCCGCTGGCGTCGCTCGAAGACACGCTCGAGGTGCGCGAGCGGACCGGGGCACGCGGCGAGATCGTGCGCGAGCTCGACGAAGCCGGCGCACGCGCCGCGCTGCGCGCGCTCGAGCGGCGCGGGGTGGAAGCAATAACGGTTTCGCTGATCAACGCCTACGCGAACCCGGCTCACGAACAGCGCATCCGCGAGCTCGCGCGCCAGGAAACGCCGGCGCTTTCGCTGTCGCTCTCCAGCGACATCCTTCCCGAAATGCGCGAGTATGAGCGCACCGTCACCACGGTGGTGAATTCATATGTGCGGCCCGTCGTCGCGCGCTATCTCTCGAGCCTGAGGAGCGAGCTCAGCTCACGCCGGGCGGGCGCCCGGCTGAAGCTGCTTCGCTCCGACGGCGGCCTGATGTCGTTCGAGGCGGCGGAGGACGCGCCCGTCAACATGCTGCTCAGCGGACCGGCGGGCGGCGTCGCCGGCGCCCGCTGGGTGGCCCGGCAGGCCGGTTTCGACAACGTGCTCACGCTGGACATGGGCGGCACCTCCACCGATGTCTGCCTGATCGAACGCGGCGAGCCGCGGGTGCGGCGCGAGACCATGGTGGGAAACCTGGCCGTGCGCGTTTCGTCGCTGGACGTGCGTTCGGTGGGCGCCGGCGGCGGCTCGATCGCGAGAGTTCCCGCCCTTACGCGAGCGCTGCGCGTCGGACCGGAAAGCGCGGGCGCCGATCCCGGCCCCGCGGCATATGGCCATGGCGGCGAGCAGCCAACCGTGACCGATGCCAACGTCGTGCTCGGTTATCTGCCGGTGGATTTGCTCGGCGGGGAAATGAAGCTCGATCGCGCCGCAGCGCAAGGTGCGATCGAGAAGGTGGCAGCCGCGCTCGGAGTCGGCACGATCGAAGCGGCGGCGGGTATCGTTGACGTGGTCAACGAGCACATGTTCGGCGCCCTGCGCCTGGTCTCGGTCGAGCAGGGCTACGACCCCCGCGGCTTCGCGCTGGTGGCGTTCGGCGGCGCGGGCCCGCTGCATGCCAACGCGCTCGGCGCTCTGCTCGGATGCTGGCCGGTTATCATTCCGCCCAGCCCCGGAGTGCTCTGCGCCTACGGCGACGCAACCACGCGCCTGCGCAGCGAGTCCGCGTGCACTTACATCCGGCGTTTCTCGGAAGCCCGCGGGAGCGAGCTGGCTGAAACGCTTGGCCGACTCGCCGAAAGCGCGAGTGCGGCGCTCGACGCGGACGGGCTCACGCGCTTTTCCCGCGCGGTCGTCTACCAGGCCGATGTCCGTTATCACGGTCAGGGGTTCGAGGTGCCGGTCAGCGTTGATATCGGAGCCCTGGGTCAGCCGGGCGGACTCGAGTCGGTGAGCAAGGCGTTCGACGAAATCCATCGCCGGCTCTTCACGTTCAATCTCAGCGTGGAGCACGAACTGGTCAACCTGCGCGCAATCGTGCAGGAGATTGGCCGCGACCTGGCGCCCGCGCGCCTCGCCGAGGGCGATCGGTCCGCGCGCGCGGCGCTGCGTGGCGAAACGCCGGTGCGCGTGCGCGGACACTCCATCGGCGCAAAACTCTACGAGCGCGCGAAGCTGCTGGCGCGCAATGTCATTGCGGGCCCGGCGATCGTGACGGAGATGGACAGCACGACGCTGATCCTGCCCGGCCATGAGGGCGAAATCGACGCTTGCGGCAATATCCTGATCCGGCCGCGGCCCGCCGCCGCGCAATAGCGATCGACGCAGGCACCGGCGCGAGGAGAAGAGCGAGCATGTCAAAAGCGCAAATCATCGAGCGCAAGCATGATCCATTCAGGCCGCTCGAGGTCGACTCAGTCGCGCTCGACATCATCGAAAGCGCGCTGCGCAACGCGCGCTATGAGATGGATGCCGTACTGTTCCGCACCGCGATGTCCCCGGGAATCCGCGAGCAGCACGACGAATTCCCGATGATCGCCGAGCGCGGGGGCCGCATGGTCGTCGGCCAGTTCGGCTCGTTCATCGGCGGCTTTCTCGATACCTACGAGGGCACGGTGGAGGAAGGCGACATCTTTCTCACCTCGGACCCGTACAAGTGCGACGGCGCCATCAGCCACTCCGCGGACTGGCTGGTGCTGCTGCCGATCTATTTTCGCGACGGGCGGCTGGTCGGCTGGGCGGCGATGCTCGGGCATATGTCCGACGTCGGCGGCAAAGTCCCCGGCAGCCTGCCCACCGACGCCACCAGCATTTTCGAGGAGGGCATGCTGGCGCCGCCATTCAAGCTCTATCGCGGGGGAGTGCTGCAGGAAGATCCGCTCGCGCTGGTGCTCAACCACGTGCGCATGCCGCACTGGAACCGCAGCGACCTCAACGCCATCGTCGCCGCCTGCCGCACCGCCGAGCGCCGAGTGATCGAACTGTGCGAGCGCTTCGGAGTTGATTTTTTCGTGTCGGCAATGGAAGCGTCGCTGGCGCGCAATCGGCGCGCAATGGCCGAATTGATCAAACGCTCGATTCCGGAACAGGAAACCTTCTTCGAGGATTACGTGTGCGACGACGGCCGCGGCCATGGACCTTACAAGCTGCGCTGCTCGATGAAGCGGATGGGCGAGCGCGTGCGGCTGGACTGGAGCGGCACGGACCCGCAATCGGAAGGTCCGATCAACTTCTACTTGAACGAAAACATGCTGCGCATGTTCTTCGGCATTTACATGATCATGGTCTTCGATCCGCAGGTTCTCTACAACGACGGCTTCTATGACCTGGTTGACGTGCACATCCCCGAGGGCTCGCTCTTAAAGCCGCGCTTCCCCGCCGCGCTCTCCTGCCGCACGCATGCGCTCGGGCGCGTGTTTGACGTGCTGGGCGGCCTGCTGGGCCAGCGCCAACCGGAGTTTCTCTGCGCCGCCGGCTTCTCCTCGTCGCCTCACCTGATGTACTCGGGCTTCGATGCGCGCGGCGAATGGTATCAGCTGTATCAAATCGGCTTCGGCGGCATCCCCGGCCGCCCGGTCGGCGACGGCCCGGATGGCCATTCGATGTGGCCGTCGTTCACCAACGTGCCGAACGAATTTCTCGAGGCTTACTTTCCGCTGAGAATTGAGCGCTATCAGACCGTCGCCGACAGCGGCGGTCCCGGACTGCATCGCGGCGGAAACGGCATCGAAATCGTCTATCGCTTCCTCGAGCCGGGCGAAATCTCGATTCACGATGATCGCTGGCTCACTTATCCATGGGGCGTGAACGGCGGAATGCCCGGAGCGCGCGGCCGCAAGTTCCTCGTACGTGCGAACGGCTCAACCGAGACGCTGGCCGCGAAATGCGACCGCGTCAAAGTGCATCCCGGCGATCTGCTGCACTACATGACCTGGGGCGGCGGGGGATGGGGCGATCCGCTGGCGCGGAGCGCGGAACTGGTCGCGGCTGAAGTGCGTCGCGGACTGGTGACCCCTGCCGGCGCGCGGCGCTACGGCGTCGTCGTCGACGCGGACCTGGCGGTGGACGCGGCGGCGACCCGCACGCTGCGCGAGGCAATGGCATCCGAACGCGGCGCGGCTCGCATCTTCGACTACGGACCGCCGCTCGATGAAATCAAACGCAACTGCGAGCGCGAAACCGGGTTGCCGCCTCCGGCATGGCCCGCCTTCGCGCGGCGCGCCGAACCAGGGCCTTAGCGGGAACGCCGCCGCCGAGAATCCGCGAATGTCCCGAAGGTCCGAGGTCTAGAAGATCTCAAGATACTCGCGCTGTTCCCACTCTGTGATCTCGCGTTCGAACCGAGCAACCTCGGCCTCCTTGATCAGCGAATAGTAATCGATGAAGGCGCTGCCGAATCCCGCCCGCAGACATTCGTCCCTACGCAGCGCCGCGACCGCTTCGGTCAGCGAGCGCGGCAGCATGGTCGCCGCGGATTCGTAAGGCGCATCGGCCGGCGGCCCCGGGTCGAGTTTGCGCGCGATTCCGTCGAGCCCTGAAATCACCTGCGACGCCATGTACAGGTAGGGGTTCGCGGCGGGCTCGCCGATGCGATTCTCCAGCCGCGTTGCCGCGTCGCCCGGCGCGCCGAGCACGCGCACCATCACGTTGCGATGATCGTGCGCCCACACCGCCCGATCGGGCGCGAGCGCATGCCGGCCGTAGCGGCGATAGCCATTGATGGTTGGAGTCGAAAGCGCGGTCGCGCCGGTCGCATGGGTCAGCAGGCCGGCCAGGAAGCATTTACCCGTCGACGACAATATTTCGCCATGCGGCGGAACGAACACGTTCGTCCCGCTGCGCCGCTCGCGCAAGGATTGATGCAAATGCCAGCCGCTCGAGAAAACGTTGGGAATTCGCGGACGGCACATGAAGCTCGCCAGGTAACCGTGACGACGGCAGACCTGCTTTATCGCGCTGCGCGCGAGCGTCATCATGTCCGCCGACTCAAGCCCGACGCGCGGCTGGAAGGTGAACTCGCACTGGCTCGGTCCGTATTCGACCTCCAGCGTGCGCAGCGGCAAACCCATAGCCGTCAGGTTGCGGCGCAGCATCTCCAGGACCGGATCGAGCTGGTCGTATCTGAGCTCGGTCAGATGCTGGTAACCCTGGGTGAGCAGGCTCACCTCGGGTGCCGGGCCCGGCTGGCCGGCATCCTCGAGCGCGAGCCGCGGGTTGTCAAGTTTGAAAATGTGAAACTCGACCTCGAGTCCCACGACATGGTCGAAACCGGCCTCGGCCAGGCGCTCGAGGCAACGCCGATACAGATAGCGGGTCGAAATTTCGACCGGCCGGCCGCTGGTAAAGAACAGATCGCACAAAAGCCATCCGGTGCCGCTCGCCCACGGCAGGATATGGAAGGTGGCCGGGTCGGGAACGATCACGACGTCCGCCGCGGCCTCCATGTCGCGCTTGGTGAAGCCGGCGCCGTTCAGCGAAAGCACTGCGGCCACCGTGCGATGCGCGGTATCCTTGGCCAGCAACGTCATTGGAAACGCACTGCCCTCGCGCATCATGTGCGGCAGCTCGTCCGCTACCACGCTCTTGCCGCGCAGTACTCCATGCTGATCGGCAAACGATAGCCGCACCACCTCCAGCTTGTGCGACTCGACCAGTTTTTCGACCTCGTTGGCCGCGCGCGAGCGCTCCTCGGTCCAAAGTCCGTGGCGTTCAACGAAAGTCATCGCGTCGCTTCCGCTCCGGCGCTCGATAGGCATCCGCGCGGCGCCAGGTCCGGATTGTGATTGCCGATTCGCGCATTAATCCATCGGATGCGCCGCCGCCCAGACCGATCCGTTGCGGCGACGGGCGTCGAATTCCCGCCAATACGAATCCAGCGCCTCGCGGGTCGTGATCGCATCGAGCGTAATCGGACCGCGCACGCGCGCCGCCGCAGCTTCATCCAGCACCATCAACGGCCGCCCGCCCGACCGCGCCTGCTCGATCGCGGCGATCAGCATCCGCCGGTAGACGGCGATCGCCTTGTCCGAGGCGCCCAGGTGCTCCTGCGTGCGATCCTGGATCGGCCCCTGCGACTCGACCGCCCATTGATCGTGCACGTTGATATCGTCGCCCATTCCGGTGTAGGTGCGCTGCCGTTGCTCGTCCGCATTGAAGCCGTAATCGTTGGCGGCGTTCAGCCGCGGCTTGTAATCCGGCAGCGTGTACAATTGCAACCGATGCCGTCGCATCGCTTCCCTGTCGACCACTCCCGCAAAGCTCGTGAAAATCGCGTACCAGTAGCAACTGACGTCATCGATCGGCACCTGCCACTGCGTAACCGTCATCTCGGGGCTCAGTGGAACGACGAACGCGTTCGGAAACAGCAGGTTTGTGACGCGCAGATGAATCCGCGCGTGATCGATCGCGCGCGTCGTCAGAATGCGAAAGCCGTAATCAGTATGCTCGGTATCGATTCGCGGCCGCGGATGGTTGCGCATGATTGCGGTCATCGACAGATCCGAGTCAGCCGACCTCGCGCGAAACTGTATCCCGTAGTCGTCAGAAGATTCATGATCTGCAAAGAAACGATGCAGGAACGAGGCGTGCGCGGGATCAATACCCACTTCCAGCGCCTGCAACCAGTTGCACGAGACGTGGCCCTTGAAGGCAAACGTGTAAGCCAGCGGCGCGACGAAGCAATCGAAGTGCGCGAACTCCGGCGGTTCGCCCTGACCCATGTATGCGAACAGGATCCCGTTGCGCTCGCGGACCGGATACGCGCGGTGCCGAATGCTCGTGTGAAGCGTGCTGCCCTCGGGCTCGGCCGGCGTCTCGAGACATCTGCCGCTGACGTCAAAGAGCCATCCATGAAACGAACAGCGCAAGCCTCCGTCCTCGAGCCGGCCGAAGGTCAGGTCAGCTCCTCGATGCGGGCATGATCGCCCAATCATCCCATAGCGCCCGTGTTCGTCGCGAAACAGCACCAGGCGCTCGCCCAGAAGCTGGACCGACTTGACTGGCCGCGGTCCGGAAAGTTCCTCTGCCAGCGCCGCCGGCTGCCAGTACATGCGCATCAGCTTTCCGGCGGGAGTCTCGGGGCCGGTGCGGGTCATCAGGTCATTGCGCTGCGCATCCATGGCCAATCGTTCCGCGGTTCACGATGCTTCGCAAAGGCCGAACTGTCGTTTATTGGCGAAACTCTATCAAGCGCGAAGCGTCGCCTACAAACCTTGTTCGCGCGCGTCCCGGCGGGCGAAATAGCCGGACAGCGCGCGCCGAAGGAGCCGCTGCGGAACCTCTTCCACGGCGCCGCGCGCCAGTTCGCCCAGTTCAAACGGGCCGTAGCCGGTCCGGATGAGCCGCGTCACGTGCAGCCCCGCATATTGCATCAGTTTCCTGATCTCGCGGTTTTTGCCCTCGCTGACTGTCACGGTAATCCACCAGTTGCTGCCCTTGCGACTGTCGATGCTGATGAGCACCGGTCGATAGCGAACTCCGTCAACCGTCGCGCCGCGCTCGAGCTCCATCATTTTGGATTCCGCCGGGTCTCCATGCGTACGAACACGGTAGCGACGCGCGATGCTCTGTGCCGGATGCTCGAGATAGCGCGCCACTCCGCCATCGTTAGTCAACAACAGGAGTCCTTCGGTATTGAGATCGAGCCGCCCGACGGAAATGACGCGGGGCAACGACTTCGGCAAGGCGGCGAAAACCGTCGGGCGCTCCTGCGGATCCCGCGCCGTGGTAACGAGACCCGGCGGCTTGTGATAGCGCCACAGCCGCGTCTTTTCCCGCCGGGCGATCGGCCAGCCGCCAACCGCCAATACGTCGTTTTCATCGATCCTGGTTGCCGGGTTAGTGACTACAAGCCCGTTTACCGTGACATGCCCGGCCGCGATCAGACGCTCGGCCTCTCGACGCGAGGCGACTCCGCTGCGTGCCAGGAACTTGGCAATGCGCTCCTTTGCCACGCTCACCTCAACCGTCGTCGTCGACCTTGGATCGCATGCTGTCGAATGATACGCTGCGCGCGAAATGGAATCCGCTGCTCCGATTCGCAGTAATGCTCGCGAAGCCGCACGTCAATTTTAGTAAGCTGCTTCGGATCGCGACATCCCTCGTCATCCTCGCTGCATTACTTGCTCCCGGCTGCAGCCGTCCGCGGCATAGCGGCGAAGCCTCCGTCTTTCGGGTCGCGTTGCTCACGCCGGGACCGGTCAGCGATGCCGGATGGAATGCCGCGGCGTTCGACGGCCTGCAGCTAATCAAGAAGAAGCTGGGGGCGCAGATTGCCCTGGTGCAGACTCGCTCGCCCGCCGATTTCGACGACGGATTCCGCGATTTCGCCGCTCGCAATTTCAATCTCATATTCGCCCACGGCTATGAATATACGGATTCCGCGATCCGCGTGGCGAGGGATTTTCCGAATGTCTATTTCGTGGTCAGCTCCGGCAGCCGCGCCTCGCGCAACGTGGCTTCGCTCACGTTCAAATTCGACGAGGCCGCATACGTCGAAGGAGTTCTTGCGGGCGGCGTTACCAGGACCGGCGTTGTGGGCGCGATAGGCGGGTTGGAGCTGCCGTCGATCAAGCTGAGCTTCGACGGATTCAAAAGGGGATTTCTTTCAGTTCGACCCGGCGGACGGGTACTGATGAGCTATATCGGCTCGTTCGAAGATGTCGGCGCAGCGAAAGAGGCTGCCCTGGCGCAAATCAGCCAGGGCGCGGACCTGATCATGCACGACGCCGACTCGGCCGGCCTGGGCGTCTTCCAGGCCGCAGCACAGGCGCGCGTGCTCGCCTTCGGAGCCATCCGCAACCAGAATGACGTCATCCCCGGCGTGGTGCTGGCCAGTGCAGTGAGCTCCACCGCGCAGGCATTTCTGAAAATAGCGAGTGAAGTCAAAAATGGTCAGTTCCATCCCGGCATGCTCGAATTCGGCATGGCGGACGGGATGGTCAAGGTCGTGCTGAACCCGGAGCTCAAACATCGTATTCCGGCGCAAGCGATGGCGCGTTTTCGCGCGGCAGAGCGGCAGTTCGAGCGTCTAAAAGACTGACCCGGGTCCTGCAGCGCCAGCTGGACGCCCGAATTCGACGGCTGGTTCACTGCAATCCGAGGCGACATTCTTTACGTGAGCAAATCCATCCCTGTTCTGAAAAGAGCGCTTCCCTACGTCGGAACGCTGCTGATTTTCGCACTGCTCTTCTGGCGCATCCCGATTGGAAACGTAGCCGCGGCGCTCACCCAGGTGCCAATCCTGAGTTTCGCGGCGATCTTTCTCCCTTTTTGCATCGTCTACTGGACGATCGACTCCATCTGTCTCACATGGGTGGTGCGGCGTTTCAACTCGCCGATTCATCTGCGCGAGGTCATGCCGGTTCGTGCCAGCATGTATTTGCTGGCGCTGCTTAACAGCAATCTCGGACAGGGCGGTGTCGCCTGGTACCTGCACCGCAAGACCGGAGTCCCATTTGTTGAGATGTTGGGCTCGATCCTGTTCATCGCGCTGATGGAAATCTATCAGTTGTTTTTCTTTTCAACCCTCGGAGTCGCATTTTACCATCCCACGTCACCCGCGCAGGTCCGAATAGTCGGCATTCTTCGAATCGTATATATCGCGGCGTGGATGTTGCTCGTTGCCATTGCCGGATTCTTCACGCAAGCGCGGCGCGATCCGCGAATTCGCGAGCTTGTGACCGGGAGCAGGTTCGCCGTCGTTGCCGCAACTTTCATGAAGGCGCGGCCTCTGGACTATGCGATTGTCCTGGCCATAAAGGCGCCCGGCTTCCTGCTCTCGGTGCTTACGCAATACTACGCGCTCAGCCTGTTCGGTATCGCGATCCCGCTGACTAGGCTGATCTTGTTTCTTCCGCTCGTCTTCCTCGCGGCCGCGTTGCCGGTTTCGGTCGCGCACCTGGGTACTTCACAAGCCGCCTGGCTCCTGTTCTTTTCGGGCAGCGCGTCGGAGTCGAAAATTCTCGCTTACAGCCTGGCCGCGCACTTTACGTTCATGTTCTGCAACGGACTGATCGGATTGGCGTATCTTCCGCGCGCGAGTCGCGAACTGGTGACGGTCGACGTGCCCGGAGCCGAATAGCGCCGTAGCCGCAGACTCGCTCGATGATCGCGCCCGCGAAGAAGACCGCAAGTGCCGGGGCGCAGGCACGAACCAGCCATGCGAACGGGGTGAACGCCGGGGCGAACGCCAGCAGGATCACGAGAAAGTAGTTCACTACGCCGCCCCAGTGTCCCAGCCGGCTTCTGACCGGAGCGTCGGCGCCGCGGATCAAAATCGAATCGAGCACGTACTGAGTGAACGATATCCCGATCAGAATCGGAACATACACTGGAATGGCGCCGACCGCCGCTTCGCAGATCAGGACCGTCAGCACAAAGGCAACATCGGCGAAACTATCCAGCCAGCGTCCAAGCGCGCTTGCGGAGCCCGCGCGGCGGGCGAGCGGACCGTCAGCCAGGTCTGTCGATGCGGCGCACAGCGCAATGGCGCCGAGCACGATGCACTGTCGCTCACCTCGGATGAACGCGCACAGCCACATTGCACCGAGTGCGATGCGCGAGGCGCTCAGCAGATTCGCGGTCGTACGAACGCCGGCGGTCCGGCGATGAAGCGCTCGAGATCCAACGACTGGCGTGCTCGCCATTCAAGTGTTTCCGTCACGCGCGCCGCGTCTGATCAACAACCCGCACTCCGCGCATGTACTAATGTGCGCTTTCGACGGTCGGCGCGGGCATTCCCGGTGCGGATTTAAACCCGTCGGGCAAATCGCGCATCGGAGTAATGACGATCGAGAGAATCGCGCCCTTGTCGAACATCTCCTGCGTCGGTTTGTGAAACCCGAAACGCGCCATCAGGTATTTTTTAGGATAGTCCTCGATCACCTGACGCTGATACTTAGCATCGCCGCTGATCTCGGCCGTGCCGATGAATGCCGGCCCGCGTTTATGCCCGATCCATACGATTACCGGGCTGCCACGGCGAATTCGTTTCGCCTTCCAGGTATTGGGTTGTGTCTGGATCAGCACGAAGTGGTCGGACGTGACCGTGAACCACACCGGCGCGGCCGCGCTCTGATTGCCATCCTTCCGCACGGTAGCGATGTACAGCACGCCGGCGGTCGAGAGGGCATCGAGATCGCGCTGCGAGACGGGTGCCGGCAAGCGCGGCTCGCCCGATCCTGATTCAGCCGAGGCCGTCACCGGCGCACCGCCTGAAGCCAGGGTGAGGCCGCTGAGCGCGACCGCTCCCCAGGCGATAACCTGGCGCCGCGTGAGCGCCGTCAATTCGACGGAACGGCCGCCATCGGAGTGTATTCGAGTCACTGCGCTTCCTTCCGCCGACACCGCGAGCACGGGGATCGGGATCAGTTATTTTCAAGCCGCGGGTCGTCCACTGCCACGCAGCGCGCAGCCTTCACCTGCTCGACATCTGAAGGCCGGCCCTGCTTAAGCGCCATCGAATCCAGCACGGCGCGCAGCCGCTCGCACTTGTCGCGCGAGCCGGCGCCCTCTTCGATCATCCACTTCGAGAGCGGCGCCGAAGGGTCGAAATGGCCATCAGGCGTTCGCGGCGGGCTGATCAAAAACCATCCGCCATTCGCCGCAGCGCGCGTCCCGCGAGCAACCGTGACCGAGGATAACAGCTCGAGCGCGTGCCGCTTTTCCCGCGGAGGCAAATCGTCCATGGACGTCATCGGCGCGTAGGTGCCCGCGATTTCCCATTGCCCCGCGAACGCGATGCGCTGAAGGAGATAGCGTTCGCCGATCTGGCCGGCGCATCCGAATCCGCGCAGCTCGAAGATCGCCTCGTTCGTACGGTCGCTGAGTTTCTTCGCTTCGACCCGCCGGCATTGCTGCCTGGCGGTTTGCACAATTCCATCGAAGATCGTCTGCGGAGAGTCCAAGCCGGGTTTGGGTTTCTGCACAAGCACGAGACGCACCTTCGCAGTCGCCGGGGCCTGGCCGTTCGGCACGAAAACCTCGACCATACTGCGTCCGCTGCGCTGCTCGCGCACCCGCTGCCAGGCGCCCCATCCGATGCCAGGAGGGAAAGTGAGCTGTTCGGCGGCCGTTGATTGCGCATCGCCGGATACCTCCGTGGCACCCGCAGCGCCCGCGAACGTCACAAGACAACTAAGCAGCGCGAACCTGACAAACCCGCGAGCGCTAATTCCCATCAGTACTTACCCGGGTGAAGTAAGTCTGCGTCTCCAGATGCGGGTGATAGGTTATCGAACAGTCTTTGCCGAGACGGCCCTCGGCTTCATGGAGCGCCGCTTCCACGGTCGGAAACGGCTCAAATCCCATCCGGCGAGCGACCTGCTGATGTTCTTCCGGCACGCCGGCCGCAAACACCGCACTCAAATGGTTCAGCGCATACAAGCCCTGTCCATACAAAATGCAAGGATGCGCGCCATGATAGGCGAAGCCATTGCGGTACTTGTGCATGAACTCCGGACGATGAGCGTATTCCTCGGAATAGGTATCCCATACCTCGACCGGATCTTTTGTGGTTGGCAGCACCTCGTCGTACAGCGTGTGATAGGACGGATGATTGAGCAGGCTGAATTTCGGCTCGAACGGATTCGCCACGATGAAAATTCCGCCTTTTCGGACAAGCGGGTTATCGTGATAGGCGTTGAACAGCCCGGAGAGGGCCTTATTGCGGCAATGAATCGGATTGAATACCGACAGCCGCGAATAGCTGTCCCCGTCGGCCATTCCAATCAGCAGGACGTCGGTTTGTCCCTTCACGTCCGTGACCATTTGCGAGATCAGCATGTCGAGATGCATCTCGCGCACCGGCGTGATCAGGCCGGCATCGATGGCGGCGAATTTCTGCGGCTTGCTCGTGGTCAGGATGCCCTCGATCTTCATAATCGGCGGACGGCCTCGCCGGGCAAGCTCGGCATCCACCAGTTCCCCCATTTCATTCAGCAGCTTGTGAAAGGAACTGTTCTTCGGATCCTGCACCGAATGACCCGAAGCGAACGGCCAGGGGCGATGATGATAGCGGATCGATTCCCAGTTGCTCATGCCTACCAGGATCGACTTCCAGCCGCCCTGGAAGAACCCCTGCGGTGTTGACATGAATATGAAAAGATCGGACTCCACGACGGCGCGATGCACCATCACTTCCATCCCGCGCCGCGTGATGCCCAAATTGATGAATTGGTTGGTATCGGTCGCGTCTATGCAGGACAGGCGCCCGCCCAAAGTATAGGGCAGCCGGGGGCCCAGGATGTGGGTCATCTCCTTGCGCGTCCACATCCGATGCAAAGCGTTGGCGACCTTGATGTGAATATCTTCAGGCCGCACACCGTACTGCTGAAGCAGTTCCATCAGTATGGGCAAGCCGAGAATGCGCAGATCCTGATCTTCCGGATGATAGTTCCCGGCGCGACCGTCCTGAATGCCGATAGTAACCTTGGCGCCGCGGCCGACGAGCTTTTCCAGCGGCGGCATTCCGATCGGTTCGGCAAGCGCCTGGCGAAATCTGGCCGGCGCGTCCGCCAGCGGGACGGCGGAGGGCGGCGGGGCGGGGGCGATACGGGTGCGTTCGCGAGGTAAGCGGACCGGCACCCTGGAGGTGCCGCAACTCACCATGAATTCTTCGGTCCGTGCCATCGAGCTTCTCCCTCGCCCGGACAGGAACGCCGCCGGACGCGGCGATTACGGCAGACTCGCGCTAACCGTTGCATGGAGAGTCGCGCAATTTCAAGAAGCGCGGGCATAGCGGTGCGCGGGGGCTGAGAAGGCTCGCCCGGGCATCGGTCGTACGCATCGGATTCACCTGATCGGTCGCGCTTGACGAACCCTGGCGTCGAGGATAATCGGGTTCGAATGGAGAAGGCGCCGTTCGATGCGGCGGCGGCCTGACGTCAGCACAAATCGCGTCGCGCCATATGGAGGCGCAAGGAGAGCCCACATGCAGTTCTTCATGTTCCACTTGATGCCGTGGCCCGACGTTCCCGAAGATTTCGACGACCTCTCCAAATATCCGTCGGCGTGGGTGACCTTTTCCAATCGATACTACGACCCGGTCAAAGGCCATCAGCTCTACAACACGTATCTCGATCAGCTCGAATACGCAGAGCAACTGGGCTTTGACGGCGCCTGCGTCAACGAACATCATCAGAACACCTACGGCACGATGCCCGCGCCGGACATTATCGCGGCCATGCTCACGCGACGCACACGTCGGATGAAGATCGCGATCGTGGGCAACGGGCTTCCGCTGCGCGATCATCCGCTGCGCGTGGCCGAGGAAATCGCCATGTTGGACGTGGTGAGCGGCGGGCGCATCATCTCAGGCTTCGTGCGCGGCATCGGTAACGAGTACTTCTCGATGGGCATCAATCCTACCTATTCGCAGGAACGGTTTGCCGAGGCGCATGATCTGATAATCCGCGCGTGGACCGAAGACGGCCCTTTTCAATTCGAAGGCAAACACTATCGCGTGCGCTACGTGAACCTGTGGCCCCGTCCACTGCAAAAGCCCCATCCGCCCATCTGGATTCCCGGCTTCGGCAGTCGCGAGACCGTCGAGTGGTGCGCCCACCCCTCGCGCAAGTACGCCTATATGGCTACCTACATGCCGGAAGAGATGATCAAATTCTTCTTCGATCTCTATCGGGAATCAGCCAGCAAGCACGGCTACGAAGCCTCGCCCTATCAGATGGGCCATCTCATCCCGATCTATGTCGGCGAAACCGACAAGATCGCCCAGGAAGAGGCGAAAAGCGGGATCCTGTGGCTGTATCATCGGGGCCTGCGCTTGAAATGGGAATATGTATTTCCGCCGGGGTACGTGAGCGTTGATTCGATGAAACGGACGACGGCGAACGCCGCGGCGCTCGACTGGGCGAAGATGGACTTCAACTATCTCAACGACAAGGGATACTGCATCGTCGGCAGTCCGGAGACCGTGCGTCAGCGCCTGAGCGCGTACGTCAAAGAACTGGGATTCGGACTTCTGCTGGGGCTGCTCCAGTTCGGCGATCTTCCGCATTACCGCGTGGTCAAAAACATGGAACTGTTCGCGAGCCAGGTCATGCCGAAGCTGCGCGACGAATTTCGAACCATGCAACAGAAATGGCTGAAGGCCGCGTAGCGGCGAGGCGCAAACATGGGCCATCACGAAGAATTCGTCGACGTACGCGGCATCAAGATCAAACTCCTGCGCGGCGGTTCCGGCGCTCCGCTGCTCTACCTCCACGGCGCCGGCGGCGCCGGCGTCTGGCTGCCCTTCTTCGACTTGCTGGCCAGGGATTTCACGGTGCTCGCGCCCGTGCATCCCGGCTTTGCCGGCTCGGACGGCTACGACGAGATCGACAACATCCACGACCTGGTCTTTCATTATATCAATCTGCTGGACACACTCGGGCTCGATTCGCCGGCTGTCGTCGGCTCCTCGCTCGGCGGATGGCTGGCCGCGGAGTTGACCGTGCATCATCGCGAGCGCGTCTCGAAGCTGGTGCTGATCGGCGCGTGCGGACTCAAGGTCGAAGGCAGCCCGATCGCCGATTTCTTCGCGCCGTCGCCGCCGGAGTTGCGCCGCCTGGTATTTCATGATGCGCAGTCCGAGCTCGCGACGACTGCGATTCCCGACACGCCCTCGGCCGAGCAGTTGGATGCAATCCTGCGCGCGCGTCAGACCGCGGCACGCATCGGATGGAATCCGTTCATGTACGATCCAAAACTGCGCGACCGTCTGTTTCGCATCGCCGCGCCCACCCTGATCGTCTGGGGCGAAGATGACCGGCTGGTGCCGATCGAGCACGCAAAGGCCTACCAGGAGGGCATCGCGAACTCACAACTCGCGACGATCGAAAAGTCAGGCCATGTGCCGGTGCTCGAGAACCCGGCGCAGACCGCTCGCGCGATAGTGCAATTCCTGAAATCGTGAATCGCGCGCGCGATCGCAGATGTCAAAGCCCCTTCACGGCGCGTGCGCCTCGAATGAGCGTTCACTCGATGCCGGCGCGTCCAGCTCCGGCAGCACTTTGCTCATGAACGCCTCCAGCTCGTCCAGCACGACCTCCGCGGGGCATTGCGCGTAATGCCAGATGAGCGTGATGTATTCGGCGGGGAGCGTCGCGTAGATCTGGCGCCACTGGCTCTTTAACTGCTCCACGGTCCCGCCCATGAAAATGCCGCTCTCTCTCATGCTCTGCATCGTCGCGTCGGCATCCTCGAAATGCGGCAGCTTGGGGAAGAACGCTGTATAGAAGTTCGCGTACATCTCGTAGTCGTACTTGAAAAGCTTGTCGCGAAATTCCTGTTCGGTGCGGCCGACATGGATCCAGCGCACAATGTTCTGCCGCTCGCCCAGCGCGAACGGCAGACCTGCGGCGCGCGCCTCGTCAACATAAGAGCGCGCGAACTGCAGCACGTTATCAAGCCCGGTGAAATAGGTCGGCCGAAACCCGTGGCGGGCGAGGAACGGAATGGAACTCGCGCTGCCGCTCATCGCGACGAAAACCGGTGGATGCGGCCGCGTGTAAGGACGCGGGACCACGCTCACGCGCCGAATCTCGCCGCTCGAACCCACTTCGCCGGGGGCACCGGCGGTCGCCGCACTGCGCCAGGCCGGATAACCGCGCACGCCGGTCTCATATGGATAAGGAATTTCATAGCTCGCTTGCCGCGCTTCAACCGCGTCGTCGGCCCAGCATTTCAACAGCATCAGCGTACGCTCCTCGAACAATGCGCGGTTTTTCGCGTCATCCGCGCTACCATCCGAGAGCGTAGCGACCGCGTTTATGTGCTGGCCGAGGATGTTCGTCCAACGCGCCTGGTAGCCGCGCGTGAGGCCGACAAAGAAGCGCCCGTTCGTCATGTGATCGAGGATGGCGGTTTCTTCGGCGACCCGGATCGGATCGCGCGTCGCCATAACGTAACCCAGCGCGCCAAGATATGCTCGCTTCACCTGGCCGGCCCACCACGCGTTCAGCACGCCGGGATTCGGACCGAGTTCATAGCCCTCTGAGTGCAGATGATGTTCGATGGTGCTGATGCCCCATACGCCCATCTGGTCGATCGCTTTTACCAGGCTCAGCGAATCGTGCAGCACGCGATGATATAGTTCGCTGTCGCGGCCGAGCGGACACCGGCGCTCGCGCTCCGCGCGATCTCTGGCAGGCAACACCGGATACAGCTGGACGATCACTTTTGGAGCGCCCATGTCGATCCTCCCGCACTGCCGTTGGGCTGGCTATTTTGCGGGATAAGACCACATCGAACCTGATCTTTCAATCCAATCCGTTCCTGCCGGACCGCTCCTGCCAAAGCGCAATCGCCGGCGCCCGTTTCACACTTCAGTTATCGCCAGCGGGGCTCGACATCGGTGAATCGCTCGAGTTCGTCAGCCCATCCCTTGCTCAGCGGCACCAGGAAGAACTGCACTATTCGGCGCGAGCTGAAACGCCAGCTTCCATTAACCAGACGGTACTCATCGTAGATCTTGCCGCAACCGATCAGACTCTCGCCGTTGCGCGTCGCCCGATTGTCCAGCCAGCACCAGCCGCGCGCACGAGTTCGATCAATGAACTCGATATGATGATTGGTGAAGAACGGCTTCACCCGTAGCGGCCAGGTGCCCGAATAGAATCTTATGATCTCCTCCGCTCCTCTCTGGATGCCCCAGCCGAGCGCGGTAAAGTCCACTGAGCCGTCCTCGGTAAACAGGCGCGCCATGCCTTCCGCGTCACGACGAAGCAAACACTCTCCGTACGCGTAGGTGAGCGATCTGATCTGCTCGCGATTCCACAATTCCTCGACTTTCTCTTCGATGCTCTTTTCCATCGGAGTTCCTCCCATGGGCGCGGACGGTTTCTGCGTCGAGCGAGTCTAACAGGGGCCGATTCGCAGCGCCAAGAAACCGCGCAGCGCAAACCTGACTTGACACTCGGCAATTAATGGTGATTAGCCCTTGTTGCCGGTAGGAAAAGGAGGGCGCCCCATGCAAATGACTGATAGCAATGTCGTAATCCTGGGCGGCAGTACTGGAATTGGCTTTGCGACCGCCGCCGCGGCAGTCGCGGAGGGAGCGAAGGTTACGATCGCCGGGCGCTCGCCGGAAAAGCTGAAGGTCGCACACGCGGCACTCAAGGGTGTCGTGGAAACGGCGGTGCTGGACGTCAATCATGAAGATGCCGTGCGCGGCTTCTTCGCCGCGCGCGAGCGCATCGACCACATCTTCATTACCGCCGGGAATCCGGCGCGCGCGCCGCGCCTGGAACTGGAGACTTCGGTGCTCCGGCGCGCGATGGATACGCGCTTCATGGGCGCGCTCTTCGCAGTCAAGTATGGCGTGCCGAAAATGCGCGCAAATGGCTCGATTGTTTTCATGTCCGGCTCGACCAGCACCGTTCCGTTGCCAGGCGAGCCGGTGGTCACGGCGTCGTGCGCAGCGGTCGAAGCGTTCGCGCGGGCGCTTGCCGTTGATCTGGCTCCGATTCGGGTGAACGCGATCACCCCCGGTTACATCGAAACGCCATTCCTCGACGACATTCTCGGCGAGCGCAAAGACGCGATTCTCGCCGCAGCGGCGGCGCGGTTGCCGGCCAAGCGTATCGGTAGAGTGGAAGAGGCGGCGGATGCCGTGCTGTTTCTAATGAAGAACGAATACGTCACCGGAATAGCGCTGCTGGTGGACGGCGGATATCACCTGGTATAGACAGACGCCGGTCGCTACGGCGCGCGCACGGTTCGACCACGTTGGCTTTCGTAGTGCGTGGCATGAGGATATCGACGGCATGCTCTCTACTGCTATCGACCTCCCTTCCTTACTGCTCATACATATCGTCACACACACGACCTCTAACGCGAGACCCTCAACGCCCGCTGTTCACCTTGCGGTCGGCTCTGGACATCGCGTTTCGTCTCAATCATATTCCTCATGAAAAACTGCCCTTGAAGCGGGAGAGAGCAAACATGCGACGAGCAATCCTGACCCTGATCACAATACTGCTATTCGTAGGCTCGACCATCGCCGCGCAACCGGACGTTGCGACCATAGTCAAGAACATGAAGCAGGGCCTCCAGGGGCCTGATAATGCCGTGCGACTGCTGACCATGAAGGTCAACAGCAGCAACGGCGCCACCACGGTCGAGTGGCACATGGCACAGGCGAATGGCACTGCAAATGGCGCGCACTGGATGTTGACCGTGGTAATAGCTCCGCAGGGCGCGAAAGGAATGGCCTTTCTGGACCGGCAAAAGGCGCATCAGACTTCCACTCTGAAATACATTTATCTGCCTGCAACAAAGCGGGTGATGCAATACAACCCGGTGCAGGGGTACGATTCTTTCTTTGCCACTGATTTCACGTATCAGGATCTCGGTTTCGTCGCTCTCGGCGGCGGTGGTGAAAAACTGGTCGGCACCGAGACTCGCGCGGGCAAGCAGGTCTATAAACTGGAAGACCACCCGATCAACAGCCCGTATTATTCAAAGGTCATAAGCTACGTCCTCACCGACTCGATGCTGCCCGTCGAACGCGATTTTTACGATCGCGCCGGCCGGCTATTCAAAACCGAGCGCTGCACTGTCGAGACCGTTGACGGTGTGCCGACGATCACGAAGATGGTGATGGACAACGCAAACTCGGGCGGCAGTTCCGAAATCGACGTGACCAAGGTGTTCAGGGATAAGCAACCGCCTGCGGAATTGTTCGACCCGGCGCATCTGCCCAAAGCGTCGGACCACCCGTTCTGGAAAAGCGTTACGCAGCCGTGAAGCCGTAATGGCGTCACAGCGTCCGCTTACGCGATGGTCTTATGTCCAGACCCTCGTGAGTACGCTTCTGTATCGAACAGTTTAGAGCGAGGTTTGCGCAAGCATCTTACGTTCCATTGCGGCGGAGCGTTTCGGCCGGTGCGCTTGAATCACCTGCTGATAGACCCGTTCATAATTCTCAGCCATTTTCCGGCTGGTGAATCTTTGCTCGAACTCATCTCGGCACCTTTTGCGGCTGATGGTGCCGATTTTGCGCACCGCGCCGACCAGGTCATCGATGTCGTCGCCATGAAATCCCGTGACCCCGTGACGAATTATTTCCGGAACTGAACCGCACGACCGAGCGATTACGGGAGTGCCGCATGCCAGTGCTTCGATCATCGCGAGTCCAAAGGGCTCGGGCCAATCGATTGGAAAGAGCAAAGCGCGCGCTCTGCCGAGGAATTCATTTTTATCGCCGTCGTCGATCTCACCGAGGTATTCTATGTGCGGCGGCCGGATAAGTGGCTTGACGCGGTATTCGAAGTAGTCGCGATCCACAGCGTCCACCTTCGCCGCAATCTTCAGGGGCATACCCGACTTCAAGGCTATCTGAATAGCGAGATCCGGTCGTTTTTCCGGTGCGATGCGGCCGATAAACGCGAGATATTCGCCGGTTTCCGGACGGAACGACAGAAGATCCGGCGGCAAACCGTGGCTCACGGTCGCGCACCAATTCATCTCGGGCAAGGGACGTCGTTGCGCGTCACTGATGGAAACGAGCGGGATCTCGGAGAACCGTGCGAACAATGGGCGCAACTCTGCGTCGTCGAGGCGTCCATGCATGGTCGCCACAGTAGGCATTCCACCAATTTGCGCGAATGGAAAACCCCAATAACCCACATGCGAATGTATGATGTCAAAGCGTCCGGGAGCCTGCCTGTATGCCTCAGCCGTCATCGCCATCTGCATCGCCGTGCCGAGCTCGGAATGACCGCACATCCGCAGCGCTTGTTCGCATCCTGACACCAGCTCAGCATTGGTCTGAGAGTCTCCCGATGCGAACAGGGTCACCCTGTGCCCGCGCCTGACCAACTCTTCAGTGATATACGAAACCACGCGTTCGGTAACGCCATACAGTTTCGGCGGCACCGATTCGTACAAGGGGGCGACCTGAGCAATCCGCAACGAACGTGGTTCATCTATATTCGAGCTTCCATCATGGTTCATGTGAGTCAGTCGAACTTTTCCGCTTCCCGGTCTTGCGCCTCTTGGTCTGCGCCTTTCTCCTCGTCCGCTCGTCCGCCTTGCTGGGCGGCCTCGAACGCGAGTTGAGTCAGGGCTTTTTGAGCCCACGCGAGATGATTCGTTTCCTGCCTGCGCACCTCGCGCACCGCCCGGCCGGCGAGCGTTTTAAGTTCGCGATTTTCGAGCTTGCCCAGCAGCGCCCCCAGTGTCTCCCAGTTCCAGTGGTCCTTGGTCTCGGCCAGCACAAGGTTCTCGATATTGTTGGTATCCGCCATTTCGTCGGGAACCTCCGCTGTAAGGAGGCCTTCGGCTTTGTGTTGCGCAGCCTCGGCGCCGGGGCTCGGCGCATCTTCATCGCCCCCCGCAGCGTCGAGCAGCTGCTCGCACAATTCGACGTGCCGTCCGGTCTCGCGATGGAACTCCTCGAGCTTCGGGCGAAGGCTCTCATGAGTCAGTTCGTCGAGCGCGCGCTGATAAAGCTGAATCCCGCCGCGTTCCACCGCCAGCATCTCGGACAAGAAATTCTTGAGCCATTCAGAGGTGACCCGCCCGCCATGGGAACGTGAGCGCTCCGCTCGTCCCGTACCCTTATGTCTGCGATTATTTGAAGACGTACGGCTGCGACTTTTTTGCATCATGTGCTCCAGTTAAAATTCCAAAAGCGTGTAACGGAATTCGGATTTTTTCACTTCAAGCTATCGCGATCACTGCGAGTGTCGCGTCAGTTTATTCTCCCAAACGACGGTCTGTGCTCGGTATTCGGAGAAACAGCAATAGGGATGCCAGACTCTGAGCGCTAGTGATTCAGCGCTGCAGATTTTCCAATTTGGTTAAATTTTCATGCTCCTCGACGCGAGAGCCGCAGACGCGAACGAGGCTTCTCGAGAAGCTGAGCCCGACCATATTCATGGCGCGCGAGGATCGGTCTTTGCTCCTCCGCGGCTCGCGCCATGGAACAGTTTTCGAGACTTAAAGGGGCGAGTTTCAAACAGGCTCTTCACGCCGTTCCCGAGAGCAGTGGGAGCCATCGGCTGACTGAGCAGCGCGCCCATAGGATGCGTTCGCCACACGGGCGCGCTCGATCACGCTCCAAAGCGTACGCGCTCAAGCATGCTGCCAAGATTGGTTCTGAGACAGTCCGCTGCAGAGCTGTCGAGCGAGGGGCAAGGCGGCTCGGGAATACCCCGCGGTCTGTCGCAAGTCCTATATTCATACTGCGATACTCGAAAACTAATCTGGCAGTCTGCCTTTGAAAAGCAGCCCGCCGCAGCGAGACGGCTCGCCTGAATACCTGGCGGTCGAACGCGGGATGATAAAATTCCTCGAAGCGCGACATCGCCAATCGTCAAGCGGCTTGAAGTTCGCGCGGCAGGCGCAGTAAGTTTGACCGGGAATCCTGCTAACAAGGAGGCAGCGATGCGCAAATTTCTGATCCTGCTTGTGATCCCGATGTTCTTCGCCGTCACGGCCTGTCAGAAGAGCGAGGAGACCGCGCCCGAGAGTTCCGCTCCCGCCGCTTCTGCCGAGGCCAGTCCCGCCGCGGGTGGCGAAGCCGCGCCGAGCGCCGGAATGATGGCGTCACCGGCGGCCGAAGGCTCTCCAGCGGCCGCTGCCTCTCCGTAGGCCACCAGCTGAAAAGCAAGTTCTGAACACTCCAGGTTCGCTGCCGCCGCGTATGCCGGACGGCCGGCACACGAAGACGGTGGCGAACCGTGGAGGGCTGGCCCTGTCCCGAATAGCCGGTGGTCGATGACCGGGCAGGCGAACCTAGGCTTGCGGCTTTTCTTCCGTGACAGGGCCGACCGTCGGCTGCGGCGGTGGCGCGGTGGATGATCCGTGCGCGGGTTCGGCGGCGACGACGCCGTGCGTATGCACAATATCGCGGGCGCGGCAGGCTGAATCGCGCGCGAGCCGGGCCAGTTCGGCGGAAGTGCGGCGCAACTCATCGCCCTTCTCGTGCAGACTGGCGCGCAGTTCCTCGGCCTTGGCAAGCGCCGCTTTGCGCGCCTGCTCGAGCGTGCGATTCTCATGCGTCACGCGCGAGAGCTGGCCGGCGAGCTTCGCGCCCTGGGCACGCAACGCGCTCATCTCGCGCGCGATCGCGTCGCGCGCCTTCTTCGCCTCGGCGATCAGGCGCCGATCGAGCTTGCGCCGCTTGCTCTCGGCGACCAGACTCGCGCGCAGCTTGTTCACGGTCGCCTCCAGGCGCGCGATGCGGCTCGAGCCTGCGGATTTGGCCGCGCGGGCGAACTTGCGGCCCATCATTCTGACTTTGGAGGTCGTCCGTCGGGAAGTGCGCGATACTCGCTTTTTCATCGCCATCGTGTGACCCTCCCCCTGACCGCGGGATTGCCGTTCCGCCACTGAGCTAAGCCCGATTGCGGGCTTAAATCAACGCGCCGACCGGACGTCGACGGCGGCCGCCAAAGCGGTCGGGCCGCGCGACGCGAACCTGCGCTCGATCAGGGAGGGAATAGCTTATGGCCGAGTCGATGGCGGATGCGGCCGGGCGAGAGGCGGCCGCCGCCGTTGGCGTTGGGCTGAAGGCGGAACTTTCGCTCTTCGATTCGATTACGATCGTCGCCGGTTCGATGATCGGCTCCGCCATCTTCATCGTCTCGGCGGATATCGCGCGGCATGTCGGCTCGCCCGCCGCTCTGCTGGCGGTCTGGATCGCCGCCGGACTGATGACCATCGCCGGCGCGCTCGCGTACGGGGAACTGGCGGCGATGATGCCGCAGGCGGGAGGGCAGTACGTCTATCTGCGCGAGGCGTACGGCGGAATGGTCGCGTTCCTGTTCGGATGGACCCTGCTGCTGGTGATCCAGACCGGAACCATCGCCGCGGTCGCGGTCGCGTTCGCGCGCTTCGGCGCCGTGCTGTGGCCCGCGCTGGGCGGCCCGATGTGGATCGGGTGGCAGGGCGTGGGGCTCGACCCGGAGCGCGCCGGGGCGATCGCGGTTATCGCGCTGCTGACCCTCGTCAATCTGCGCGGCCTGAATATGGGTCGCGCGGTGCAGAACTTCTTCACCAGCGCCAAGGTGCTTTCACTCGCGATGATCATCCTGCTCGGCTGCATCCTGGCCCCGAACCATCGCGCGGTCGAGATTAACTTCATCCATGGATTCTTCGGCGCTGGCGCATGGTCGGGCGGCTTCCTCGCCGCCTTCGGCGCCGCGATGGTCGGATCGCTGTTCGCCGCCGACGCGTGGGCGACGGTGACCTTTACCGCTGCCGAGATTCGCGACCCCAGGCGCGATCTGCCGCGTGCGCTGCTGTTCGGCACCGGCCTCGTGATCCTGCTCTACGTGCTCACCAACGTGGCCTATCTGTGTCAGCTTCCGGCGCTCGTCACGCCCGGCGCCGTCGCAGCGATGGGCGCCGACGCACTGCGCCGCCACGTGTTCGAGCTGGGGATTGCCGGCGCGGAGCACGATCGCGTCGCGGCCGCGGCGATGCAGATCGTGTGGGGCGGTGCCGGTGGCGTAATCACGGCGGTGCTGGTGATGGTCTCGGGCTTCGGGTGCGCCAACGGATTGATTCTGACCGGCGCGCGCGTGCTTTACGCGATGGCGCATGACGGCGTCTTCTTCGCCGCCGCGGGACGCCTCAACCGGGCGCGCGTGCCAGCGGCGGCGCTGAAGCTGCAGGCCGTGTGGGCCGCGCTGCTTACCCTGTCCGGCACGTATTCGGAGCTGCTGGATTACGTCATTTTTGCGCAACTCATTTTTTACGTGATCACGGTCGGCGCCGTGTTCGTGATGCGCGTGCGCCGGCCCGTGGCGCCGCGCCCGTATCGCGCATGGGGATACCCGTGGCTGCCGGCCGCGTATATTGCCGCCGCGCTGGCGCTGATGGCGGATCTGCTCGTGGTCAAGCCACGCTACACGTGGGGAGGCCTGCTGATCGTGGTAAGCGGCATCCCGGTGTATGCATACCTGCATCGCCGCGCGCTTCGCTCCGGGGCGCAGGAGCGGGCGAGCCCGCGCACCGCGGAATGATCGGGGCCGCTCTCGCGCAGCCTGCTCCGGCGGCAGCTCTTTCCTAGTACGCCGCTTCCAGCAGCCGGACCAGATGTTCGCGCGTCACCTGGCGGCCGACCGTATCGGCGTGCTCGACTTCGTCGAGTACGGTCGCGGCGATGCTGCCGATCTGCTCGCGCGGGACCCCGGCGTCGCGCAGCCGGTGCGCAACGTCAAACTGGGAGATGAACTTCGCCATCCGCTCCGCGCATTCCAGCGCCGCCACCTGCGGTGTGCGCTCATCGAACTTCACGCCCATTCCCTGCGCGATCGGGCCGAAACGCTCCGGCGCTACGTCGGCCATGAACCGCATCACGTGCGGCAGCGTGATGCAGGAGGTCACGCCGTGCGGCACGTTCCACATCGGGCCGATTTGATGGCCCAGCGCGTGCGAGATGCCGACGCGCGTGCTCATGATGCCGAAGATCGAAAACCACGCCGCGAGCTGGCAGCGCCCGCGATGGGCGAGCGACTCGGCGCCGGTGGTCTTGAGCGAGGCCGGGAGATGTTCGAGCAGCAGGGAAATCGCGCGCGCGGCGAGCGTGTCCACCATCAACTGATGGCGCTTCGAATAGATGACCTCGACCGCATGGTCCATCGCGCGCATCCCGGTCGCGGTCCATAGCCAATCGGGCGTCTCCACCGTCAGCTCCGGATCCATGATGACCGTGCGCGGCACCAGCCGCGGATCGGTAACGCCGCCCTTTACGCTGCTGGTCTCATCGGTGACGCCGCCGATTGGCGTGAACTCGCCGGCCGAGAGCGTGGTCGGCATCGCGATATGCACCAGGTCGGGCCCGCCGGCGACGTCGGCGGCCTCGAAGTCGATCGTGGCGGCGCCCGCTCCTTTTCCCGGGCCGTCGAGGATGCGCTTGGCGGCGACTTTCACTGTGTCAATGGGACTGCCGCCGCCGAAGCTCACCATGCAATCGGCATTGGTACGGTGATACTCCTCGACCAGCGCGGAGACGGTGCGCGAGGGCACGTGCTGGCTCGCGCCCTTGAAAATTCCCGCCACGCGCGACCCGGCTGCGGCTGTGACCTTGTCGAGCAGCCTGGATTTGCCGAGCGTCCTGCCGGTCACGATCAGCGCGCGCGCCAGTCCGCGGCGCTCGAGCTCCCGTCCCAGGCTCGCAGCCTTGCCCGGACCGAAGATCACCTTCTCCAGCCGCGTAAAGTTGAACTCTCCCGTAGCCGGGTCCATCGCATCGCTCCTTGAAGTTCTGGCCGGCGAGAACGCGGAGGATGACTCCGCGAGCGCGCGCCCATTCAGGGTTTGATTACCACGAGCGTGCCGACCGGCAGAAGAGCTTCGAGCTCGTCGATGGCGCCGTTATCGACCGAGATGCATCCGGTGGTCCAATTGACCTTGCCCGCGTTGAGAATCGGCTCGTCGGTGCCGTGGATCCCGATGCCGTCGCCCTCGGAAATCGCGCGGCCGCGAAAATGCGGCACCTCGCCCTTCATCACCAGTTCCTCGTAGCGCGCGCGGTCAACGTTGTTCGGATAGTCGAGCTTCAGGAAATAGCGCCAGCGCCGGTTCAGCCGCTTGGCAATGATCGTGTACGCGCCTTCCGGCGTGCGCCGGTCGCCGGACCACAGCTTGGTCCCGGGATCGAGATTGCGCCCGAATACCGCGCTGTATTCCTTATAGAGGTGCCCGCGGAAATAGACGACCAGGCGATGCTGCGATTTGTAGACCATCACCGACCAGTTGTACGGATTGTTGAGGACCGAGGGATCGGTGGTGTGGCGCAGAGCGATCATGCCTTCGGTCAGGCGATCCCTGGCCGCGGGTGTGGCGGACGCCGCCGGGCTGGGAGTGGCAGACCATGCCGCGGATGCCGGTGACGGGCCTCCGGCCGGCTGCGCCAACTCGCTTGGCGGCCGGGGCGGGCTCAACGCGGCGAGGCTCGGTTGCGTCTGATTCGGGGCCGCCGCAGGCGTTTGTGCCGCTGGCGGCTGCGGTTCCGCGGTGGTTGAAGCCGAAACGGGCGGCGCTGCCGCGCTGGTCGCCGCGCCGCTCGCCGATACCGCGGCGGCGTCCGGAATCGCGGCTTCCGGCTGAGGCATCGACAGGCTTGTCGCGGGCATTGCAATCGCCGCCGCAGTTGCCGCGGCCGCTGGCATTGCGGGCGCGGCTGTCTTCACGACGACCGGCGCCGCCGGCGCCATCGCGCTCGAATTTGTGCCTGCGCCGGGCGTCGACGGCAACGATGGCGCAGGCATAGCAAGGGGCGAGGCGGAAGTCTGCGCCGGCGCCTCGGTGGATCCAAGCGCGGGCGAAGCCGCGGACTGGCCGCTCGCGCCTGCGCTCGCGGCCAGTGCGGAAGGCGCAGCGCTTGTCGGAGCCGGCGTGGACCCGACGGTGACGACGCTTGCAGGAGAGACTTGTCCGCCCCCCGGGCCGGCCTGCGCGCGGACGGACACGCAAGTGACAAATGCCAACGCCAGCGCGGAGATAAGCGTAACCGTTGGTTTGCTCAGGGACACATCGAGGCCGACAGCCCGCAACACACGCATTATCACGTTCCCCCCCCGCAAAAGTCCCGAATAGATTGTGGAAGAGCTTGGCCGCCGGGTCAATTATCAAATAGCCTTAATCACGACGTGCCTCAGCCGGGCCTGTTAGGCGGAACGCGTCCGGGCGGAGCACCGACCGTATCTGCGCGACAGCGCACCTCGCACAACGGGTATTCCGATGGACAAAGAACTCGCGCGCGCCTTTGCCTCTCTGACCACCGGCATTTATGTGCTGACCGTGGTCGATGACGGCCATCATCATGGGATGTCCTCGTCGTGGGTCAGCCAGGTGTCGGGCGAGCCGCCGCTGTTCAGCGCCGCGGTCGACAACAATCATTTCTCGCGTGCCGCACTGATGCGTACCGGAGTGCTCGGATTGAACATCGTCGGCGCGCGCGGCAAGGCGCTCGAGGACTATTTCTATTCGTCGCGCGCGCGCCGGCCTGACAATCTGACGGACGTCGGTTACGAGCTTTCACCCAACTTGGGCGTCCCTTGGCTAACAGAGGCTATGGTGTCGATCGAGGCGCGCATCACCGATAGCCTGGTTGCCGGAGACCATACGATATTCGTTGCCCAGTCGCTCGGCGTGCGCGTCCGGAGCAACGAACGGCCGTTGACTTCGCTCGATCTCGATTACGTGTACCTGGGCGGACGCGACGTGCTGCCGCGTGATCGGTCAGCCTGGTAGCCGCGGCAGCAGGGATTCAAATTTGACCGCCGACGAAACCCTTTGCTAGCATCCGCCACCGCGGGGTGTCGCCGATGCCGATTGAGAAAAATGAACTGCGCCGAGTGATGGGCCATTTCGCCACCGGCGTAACCGTGATCACGACCCGCTCCAGAGACGGCAAGCCTTATGGACTGACGGCGAACGCCTTTACCTCGGTTTCGCTGGATCCCCCGCTGCTGCTCATCTCCGTGGACAAGAAGGCCGAGAGCTATCCCTATTTCGAGGAGAGCAAGGTCTTCACGGTGAATATCCTCGCCGACGATCAGGAGGCGCTGTCCCGGCGTTTTGCGGTCAGCGGTGGCCCGAAATTCGAAGGCGTAGCCTATCGGGCGGGCGCCAACGGTGCGGCGATCCTGGAGGGCACGCTCGCGTACATCGAATGCAAGCTGGCGGCTACTTATCCCGGCGGCGACCATACCATCTATCTGGGCGAGGTTCAGGAGGCCGGTACCGTCGAGGGCAAGCCCTTGCTCTTCTTCCGTGGCGGCTACCGCGCGATCGGTGACTGAGCGGGCGCGCCTGCCCGGCATCAGCGTCTTCCTGCCCTGTCATAACGAGGAAGGCAACGTCGAGCGCGTGGTCGGCGCGCTGGATCGTGAACTGCCCAAAATCAGCGATCGATACGAAATAATCGTCGTCAATGACGGCAGCCGCGACCGCACGGGCGAAATAGCCGATCGTCTGGCGGCGGCGAATCCACACCTGAAAGTCGTTCATCATCCGGTAAATCGCGGGTACGGCGGCGCGGTGACCTCGGGCATCCGCGCCTGCACTCAACCGTGGGTAGTGCTGTGTGACGGCGACGGGCAGTTCGAAGCATCCGACATTGCCCGCCTGGCTGCGCGAGCGGCGCAATGTGACGTGGTGGCCGGCTACCGATCGCATCGCGCCGATCCTCTGATGCGCAAGGTCAATGGCAAAGCGTGGACGCTCCTGATGCGGCTCCTGCTCGGCATCCGAATCCGTGATATCGACTGCGGGCTAAAGCTGTTCCGGCGCGATCTGTTAAGCGGCATCGAACTTCAGGCGCGTGGCGCGATGATCTCGGCCGAGCTGATGGCCATCCTGGCCGGGCGTGGCGCGCGCATCTGCGAAGTCGACGTGCGTCACCTGCCGCGCGTGAGCGGCGAGCAGTCCGGCGCCAGTCTCAGGGTGATCGCGCGTGCATTCCGCGAGCTGTTTTTGCTCTACGGTCGCCTGCGTCATGCGCGTCGCAGCGGCAGAGAGCAGACGCAAAACGTGTGAACACTAGACGAACTGCGTCAGCCCCAATTGTGTAAATTTGCTCAACTCGTCGAAATGCCTTGGGTTTTTGCGTGGCACGGCATTGGCAAAGACCTTTGATCTGCGGTCCCCGCAACGGCGCCCGCCAAAGGACAAAGGAGAAAAACTGGTATGAAGCGGACTCTCACCATCTTAACTGCAGCGCTCTTCGCCGGCGCATTGGCGGCTCCGGCGGTGCACGCGCAAGCTCCGGCGGCGGCGCCCTCGGCGGCGGCTGCTCCGGCGGCGCCTGCGGCTGAGGCACCGGCGGCTGAGGCGACGCCGAGCAAAAAGAAGCATCACATGGCCCGGCATCATCATCACAAGAAGTCGTCCACCATGGGTGAATCGACCGGCTCGGGCACCAGCAGCAGCGATGCGGGTGGTGCGGCTGCTCCTTCGGCCCCCCCGGCGAACCAGTAGTCCTGCAAGCCCGCACGTAACGATGCCGCTTTGAGCGGCTGTCGACGCCCAGCAGGGACCGGCGGCAGTCGCCGAAGCGGCATTTTCTCCGGCGCGCGTTGCCCAAGGGGCGACGCGCGCTTTTTCTTCATTTCATTTTCCTGCTAAATTCTGGAGATGCTCGCGCAGCGCTGCGCTCGCGGGTTTATGACCTTGAGAAGTCATCGCGCGTTTCGGCTGGTTTTCGTGTTGCTGATTGCTTCGGTGACGCTGTGCCCCGCTGTAGCTCACAGCTCCGATAACTCCGAAGAGCAGGTTTGCGATCCGCTGGCGGACTATTATCTCGGGATGGAGGACTATCCCGCCGCGATCCGACAGCATGCGCTTGTCATCACCGAGCATCCCGATAACGCACTCGCCCATTACCATCTTGGCTTCGCCTACGGCATCGTCGGCCAGCACCACCGCGAACTCCAGGAGTATCGTCGCGCAGTGGCGCTTGGGCTGGACGACTGGCAGCTGTTTTTGAACCTCGGGCTCGCCTACCTCGAGGACAATCAGTTCGAGAACGCGACCGAGGTGCTCCGGCTCGCCACCCTGCTGGGCCCCTATCAGCCGGAAACCCATTTCAACCTCGGATTGATCTATGAAAAGCGTGGCCGGCTGAGCGATGCCGAGCAGGAAATACTGCTCTCGCTGAGGCTCAACCCGAAAGAGATCGATGCGCGCAACACTCTTGCGCTCATCTATGCCGAGGAAGGCCGCTACGCGCAGGCGCGCGAGGAATGGTCCGATCTTTTGAGCGCCGATCCGGCCTTTGCACCGGCGCGCGAGAATCTGGCTATACTGGCGCGCGCGGAACGCGCCGGCATGAAGGGCGCCTCGAACAATATCGCCGATTTCGGTCACGGCCGCTGAAAATCGCGGCGGCCGGTTGCTCTTGCGCGCTGGGCACGGGCGGGGAACGTCTGTAAAGAGGTGAGGTGGGGACGATGATGCGCGAAGACCTGACGGCAGAGTCGCCGATTCGTTCAAGATCCCTCGCGTTGGCAGCGCTGGCGATTCTGTCCGCGCTGGCCATTGCGGCAGCGCCGGCGAACGCGAGCTATCGACCTCGACATCATAAGCACGCTCGCGCCCGACACCATCGCGAAATCCGCGTCGGGAGCGTGGCCTATCACGCACTGCTGCTCGAGGACGCCGATACCGGCCGCATCATCTACGACTACAACGGCGGCCTCGAATGGCCTCCCGCCTCCATGGCCAAGATGATGCTGCTGCTCGTCGCCGAGGACCAGATCAAGGCCGGACGCTTCACCCTCAACTCGCCGGTCCGCATCAGCGCCAATGCCGCCTATACCGGCGGTTCGCGCCTGGGGCTGCGCGCGGGCGAGGTCATCCCGCTCGGCGAACTCATGAAAGCGGCGCTGATACGCTCGGCAAACGACGCCGCGGTGGCGGTGGCTGAGGAGGTTTGCGGTTCGACCGAACGCTGTGTCGAGATGATGAACGCGCGCGCGCGCAGCCTGGGTATGACGCACACGGTGTATGGCACGGTCGAGGGCCTGCCGCCCACGCCGCTGCATGACGCCGACGTCACCAACGCCTACGATCTCGCCACCCTCGCGCGAGCGATCATCCATCAGACCGGGCTGCTGCAGTGGTCGTGCATGGAGACCGCGTCGTTCGACGATGGGGCGGCGATGCTGCACAACACCAATCATCTGATCGGGCATTTTGAAGGCGCGGACGGGCTCAAGACCGGTTTCACGCTCAAGGCCGGATTCAATCTGACCGCGACCGCCCAGCGCGGAAACATGCGCCTGATCGCGATCGTGCTCGGCGCGCCGTCCAACGCGCAGCGCTTCATCCAGGCGGCCAAGCTGCTCGACTGGGGCTTTGACAATTTCGAGAAGGTCCAGGTGGTCAAGCAGGGCGACCTGTTGCCCACCCAGGTGCGGGTCGGCGCAAACGAAGTGATGCAGCCGGTCGCGGGCCGCACGGTCACCGTGGTGGTGCCGAAAAAGGATGCCGGCGACCTCAAGATGGACTTCGCCGTGCCCGCGGTGCTCTACGGCCGTCTGATCTCGGACGAGACCGTGGGGCAGGTGATCGTGCGCGACCGCAGCGAAGTGCTCGCGACCTTCGATGCTGTATGTCCGCTGCCGGTGGGACAGCCTGCCGGCGAAGGATCGGCCGCGCAAGCCGCGGAGATGACCGGCGCGCCCGGCGCAACCATCCGCGTCGCATCGCCGTCGGTTCAAGCGCCGGCGCCGGCGATAGCGGCACCCGCCAGTTCGGCATCGGTAGCGTCGAGCGCCGTCGCCGCGCCGCTCAATACAACTCCAGTATCGCCGCCGGGTCAGGCAGCGGTGCCAATAAGGTAAGTCGATGAATCCAGCTTCCCGTCAGCGCAATCGTCGCAACCGCAAACTCGGGCGCAAGCGTCGCACCGACGCGCTGCAGGTACGCCGGCGCAAGCGCCGGATGCGACGCACGCGCGCGCGCAGGGCCGTCTAGGCCGCGGCAACTTTTTCGCCAATCCGCGGCGTCAAACCTCAGCGCGGCGCCCCTCTTTTCGCGGTGCCCGAGAGCAGTCTGCCGCGCGGAGCAGCGGATTCCCGTTGCCTTCCGACCCAGAACGGCGGTTGTTGAACGAAGCGCGGCCCTAAATTGACTTCGCGGCGCGGCGACAGTTAATGTTGATTGTGCCGCAGGGTTCAAGGCCTTCACACTCCGATACATCGCCGGGCGGGGGTTCCACCGATGATGGGCGCTGAGATCATCGGCGTCATCCCGGCGCGTTACTCCTCAACCCGGTTGCCCGGCAAGGCGCTGGCCGACATTGCGGGCGCGCCGATGGTGGTGCGGGTGTGGCGCGAGGCCACGCGCGCGCGGACGCTTGACCGGGTGGTGGTCGCCACCGACGACGACCGTATCGCACGCGCAGTTGCCGCGGCCGGGGGCGAGGCGATCATGACGTCTCCGGCGCATGCGAGCGGCACCGACCGGATTGCCGAAGTGGCAGACAAAATGCCCGCCGCGATCTACGTCAATGTGCAGGGCGATCTGCCGTTTATCGAACCGGCCGATCTCGATGCGTTGGTTGCGCCAATGCGCGCGGAGTCGGGAATCGCGATGGCCACGCTGGCGACGCCGATCATCGACGTGGGCGAATGGCGCAATCCCAACGTGGTCAAAGTGGTGTGCGACGGGCGCGGCGATGCGCTGTATTTCTCGCGTGCGCCGATTCCGTGGCCGCGCGACGGTGGCGAGCCGCCAGCCCAGGCGCGCAGGCATATCGGGGTGTACGCCTATCGCCGCGATTTCCTGCTGCACTTCGCCCGGCTCGAACAGGGAGTGCTGGAAAGGCTGGAAAAGCTCGAGCAGTTGCGCGCGCTGGAGCGCGGGCTGAGGATCAGAGTGGTTGCTTCCGTGGCGCCGTCGCTCGAGGTCGATACGCCCGAAGACCTCGCGCGCGCCCGCGCGCACGCGCAGCAACGCGGTGGCTGAATGCCGGGAGGGACCGTCGGTGGATCGCGAGAACAAGACCAAGTTCATTTTCGTGAGTGGCGGCGTGGTTTCGTCGCTCGGCAAGGGGCTCGCCGCGGCGTCGCTCGGCGCGCTGCTCGAGGCGCGCGGCTTGCGCGTGACCCTGCTCAAGATGGATCCCTATATCAACGTCGATCCTGGCACGATGAGCCCGCTGCAGCACGGCGAGGTGTTCGTCACCGACGACGGCGCTGAGACCGATCTCGACCTCGGCCATTACGAACGTTTCCTCGCAACCCGGATGAGCCGGCGCAACAACTGCACTACCGGCCAGATCTACGACACGGTCATCCAGAAGGAGCGGCGCGGCGACTACCTGGGCGCGACGGTCCAGGTGATTCCGCACATCACAGACGAGATCAAACGGCGCATCCGCGAGGCGGCGGAGGGCTTCGATCTCGCCATCGTCGAAGTCGGCGGCACCGTGGGCGATATCGAAAGCCTGCCGTTCTTCGAGGCCATCCGCGAATTCCGCTGGGACTACGGCCGCGACAACGTACTCTACGTGCACTTGACCCTGGTGCCGTTCATCCCGGCGGCGGGCGAACTCAAGACCAAGCCCACGCAGCACAGCGTCAAGGAGCTGACCGGACTGGGTATCCAGCCCGATCTGCTGCTGTGCCGCAGCGATCGTCCGCTGGAGCAGAAGGTCAAGGCCAAGATCGCGCACTTCTGCAACGTCGAAGAGAACTGCGTGATCTCGGCGCGCGACGTCGAATCGATCTACGAAGTCCCGCTGCGCTTTCACGAGGAGGGCTTCGATCAGCGCGTGGTCGAAAAACTCAACATCTGGACCGGCGCGCCCAACCTGGCCAAGTGGAAGCGGATCGTCAAAACGGTGCAGAATCCCAAGGCCCACGTCAACGTCGCCGTGGTCGGCAAGTACGTCAACCTGGTCGATTCGTACAAGAGCCTGCATGAGGCGATCGCCCACGGCGCCATCGCCAATGAGGCGCGCGTCAATATCGACTACGTCGACGCCGAGGAGCTGGAAAAGGGAAATCCGGCGGCGCGCCTGGCGAGCGCCGACGCGATCATCATACCGGGCGGATTCGGCGAGCGTGGGATCGAGGGCAAGATCCGCGCGGTGCGTTACGCGCGCGAGAGCGGCGTGCCGATCCTCGGCATCTGCCTCGGCCTGCAGATGATGGTGATCGAGATCGCGCGCGACCTGGTCGGGCTCAAAAAGGCCAACTCGCGCGAAGTCGATGAGGCGACGCCCGATCCGGTGATCGACATCATGGAGGACCAGAAGGCAGTCGATCGCAAGGGCGGCACGATGCGCCTGGGATCGTACCCCTGCGCGATCCGTTCGGGGTCGCTCGCGCTGTCGCTCTATCGCCGCAGCCGCATCGCCGAGCGTCACCGCCATCGCTACGAGGTCAACAACGCCTATCGCAAGGCGCTGGAGGAGGCGGGCTTCAAGGCGACCGGCACCTCGCCAGACGATCGCCTGGTCGAGATCATGGAGCTGTCGGGTCATCCGTGGTTTCTCGGCTGCCAGTTCCATCCCGAACTGCGATCGCGCCCGTGGGATTGCCATCCGCTGTTCCGCGGGCTTATCCGCGCCGCCATCGCGCGGCGCGCTGAGACCGCGCCGGAGCGCTCGGCCAAGGTGCGGCCGCTCAAAGCGGTGTCGTGAGCCGCCACCAGGTCACGGTGGGCGCGGTCGTGCTGGGCGGGCCGCGGATCGTGCTGATCGCGGGCCCCTGCGTGATCGAGAGCGCCGAGCACTGCCTGCGCCACGCCGAGCGGCTGGCGGCGCTTTCACGGGCGAGCGGCACGCCGATCGTCTTCAAGTCGTCCTTCGACAAGGCGAATCGCACCAGCGAGAAATCGTTCCGCGGCCCGGGGATGGAGGATGGGCTGCGCGTGCTCGAGCGCGTCAAGCGCGAAACCGGGCTCGCGGTGCTGACCGACATCCATGAGCCCGCGCAGGCGGCGCCGGTGGCCGAGGTCGCGGACGTGCTGCAGATTCCGGCCCTGCTTTCGCGCCAGACCGACCTGATCGCGGCCGCGGCGCGCACCGGCGCGGCGGTCAATCTCAAGAAGGGGCAGTTCCTCGCGCCGTGGGACATGCGGGCGGCGGTGACCAAGGCCGAGAGCTATGGCAATCGCCGCCTGCTCGTGACCGAACGTGGCTTCTCGTTCGGCTACAACAACCTGGTAAGCGACTTCCGTTCGCTGGTCATCATGCGTGCTTTCGGCTACCCGGTGGTGTTCGATGCCACGCATTCGGCGCAATTGCCGGGGGCCGGCGGCGAGCGTTCGGGCGGGCAGCGCGAATTCGTGGCGCCGCTCGCGCGCGCGGCGGCCGCGGTCGGGATCGACGCGCTGTTCATGGAAGTGCACGAGGATCCGGATCGCGCGCTGAGCGACGGGCCCAATTCCTATCCGCTCGATCTGCTCCCCGCACTGCTCGAGGATGTCGTTCGCATAGACGCCGCCGCGCGCGCCGCGGCCGCGCGCGACTGAAATTTGCGAGCCCGCAAATCGCATCCCGCGCCGGACAGTCCGCGCGCCGCATGGCATGCCTTCGCCGACAATATCGCGGCGCTGATGGTTTTCCTGAGCTTGTTTGCGGCGCATTGGCTGGCCCAGGCGATCGCGTGGGCCAACGACTCGCGCGGCATCGCCTGGCATGTCCTTTTCGGCGTGCTCGGCCTGCCGCTGGTGCATCTGGCCGGCGCGCGCGGCGACGATTATTTTCTGCTGCTTTCAATTCCAAACAGCGCGATTTGGGCCGCCGTGCTGACCGCGTTGACCGCGCGCTGGCGGGCGCGGCGCGAGGCGGCGCGCTGCGGCGGGAACAATTGATTTACACCCCAGTCCGCCGCTGATAGCCTCATACGGGAGTGATGCGATGAGTCCGAGGCGGGTAGCCAAGGCGATGGGGTTGTTCGGCGCCGCGGCACTGGCCGTGGTGCTCGCCGTCGCCGTGTACGTCGTGCGCCACCGCAGTCCGGCCACTACCCTGCAGCAGATGGCAAACATCGTACCCGGCGCGTTGCTGCACGCGCATAATCTGCAATGGACGCAGATGAGCGGCGGCCTGAGCCAGTGGCATCTCAGCGCCCGCGACGCCAGCTACGCCCAGGACAAGAAATCGCTCCTGCTGACCGACGCGCGGCTCTCGATGATTTCCAAGGACGGCAAGAACGTCCAGGTCATAGCGCCGCTCGCGGAAATCTCCGTGACCGGCAATCATATCAACCAGGCCCACCTGAGCGGCGGGCTCAAAATAAACTATGGCGACTTCGTGCTCACGACACCCGAAGCGACCTTTGCGCCGGACAAGGACATGATCAATGCGCCCGGCGCCGTCGAGGTCCGGGGTCAGGGCCTGACCGTCACCGGCGTCGGCCTGACCGGCCATCCCAACGAACGGAGCTTCACCCTGATAAGCCAGACCAACACTGTGGTGGTGCCAAAGAAGAGCGGTGATTCCAACGCAGGTAAATCATAGGCGCGCGGCGCATGGACAAGGACAGGGCCGCCGGCGGCTCGCGTCTTCGGGTTCAGTGTCCGCCCTGAAGAACTTTGCCGCGGCGGCAGCCTTGACGCTGCTAGCCGGCGCGCCCGGCGCCGCGTTCGCGCAGACACCCACGCCCGCTGCGCTGCCCGGTGCGAGCATCCGCAAACCGGTCGACACTGCCGCCCCTGGCGGTGGCGCAGCCGCCGTCGCGGATGCGCCAGCGGCGGCAACGGATGCGCCAGCGGCGGCAACGGCGGTTCCGGCGGGAGCGTCGATGCCCGGCGTTGCGCCCGGCGCGCCCGCATCTTCGGCGTCGCCGGCGCCGGCCACCGCGTCGATTGCGCCGCCGGAAGCGTCGGCAGTGTCGCCGACGGCAGCGCCGGGCGCGGCTGCGCGGAGCGAGCACAGCGGACACTCGAAGCATTCAGTAAAACATCCCGCGAAGGCTGCGAGAAGCTCCACGAGAGGCGCTGCTCAAGTGGCGGCGAAAGATTCGGCCCCGGCAAAACCAGGCTCCGACAAAGGCACGCAGGGCTCGGGCGCAAGTGGCTCAGACGCCGGAGGCGGCGCAACCGGCCCGTTTTCGTCGCTTCAGTTTTCGGGCAACAAGGGGCCGATCGATATCAAGGCGGACGCTCTCGATCTCGATTACAAAGCCAACGTGGTGACTTTTCGCGGCCACGTCCATGCGAGTCAGGCCGACGCGCTGCTGACCAGCGACAGTCTCACCGTGACCTACGGCAAGGACTTTCACGAGGTCAAGGAGCTGGTCGCCAACGACAATGTGCGCATGAGCCAAGGCACGCGATGGGCGACCGGAGATCGCGCCGTGCTCGACCAGGCCAGGCATACCGTAGTCCTGACCGGCAGCCCGGTGGTGCATGACGGAGAGGATCAGGTCGCGGGCTCCAAGATCATCGTCCATCTTGACACAGGCAAGAGCGAGGTCGAGGGCGCGCGCGCGGTGTTCTTCCCAAGCCAGCAGAAAACCCGCGATAATGACAAGTCGACCACGGTGGCCAAGTCGCCCTGATCAGTAACCGGAAATGCCTCCCGAACTAAAATTAGGACAGGACCTCCGGCTGCGGCAGCAGCTGGTGATGACGCCGCAGCTCCAGCAGGCGATCAAGATTCTGCAGCTCTCGCTGCCCGAACTCGAGGCCGTGGTCCAGACCGAACTCGAGTCCAATCCGCTGCTCGAGATGGTCGAGGAGCGCAGCCCGACCGCGACCGCGGCCGACGACGGGATGGCGGCTGCGCCCGATGCGACGCCGGGCGCCGAACCTGACCTGCTGCCGCCCGAGCCGGAGCCGGGCGCGTCGGCGCCTGAGCCCGAATGGAACGGCAACGGCGACGAGCAGCCGTCGGTCGAGGCGATGACGACCGAGGCGCGCGACGCCACGCTCGAGATCAAGGAGGACGGCGCCAGCCTCGACAAGCTGGACTGGCGCGAATACCTGGAAAACTATTCGAACAACTGGCAGGACAACCACGAATCCGAGCAGGACGACGAGCGCCGCCAGACGCTCGAGAATACGCTCACGCGCCGCACTTCGCTCGAAGAGCACCTGATGTGGCAGCTCAGGATGTCGTCGCTCGACCACAACGATCAGATTATCGGCGCCGCCATCATCTACAATCTCGACGACGACGGTTACCTGGAAACGCCGATCGCCGATCTCGCCGCGCAACTCGAGACCGAGCCGGCCAGAGTCGAGCGCGTGATCGAGCGCGTGCAGCGCTTCGATCCGCCCGGGGTCGCGGCGCGCGATCTGCGCGAGTGCCTTTATCAGCAGCTCAGAAACATCGGGATGGAAGAGTCGCTGGCCGCGCGTATCGTGCTCAACCATCTCGACCTGCTCGAGAAGCATCGCTTTGCCGAGATCGCCCGTGCGCTGGGCGTGCCGGTCGAGGCCGTCGGTCAGGCGGCCAAGGTGATCTCGCTGCTCGAGCCCAAGCCCGGGCGCGACTACGGCGGCCAGGAGCCGGCCTATATCGTGCCCGACGTGTTCATTCACAAGATGGGCGAGGATTACGTGGTGCTGCTCAACGAGGGCGCGGTGCCGCGGTTGCGCCTTGCCGGCTACTACCAGCGCGTACTGAGCGACGCCGGCGTGACCGACGATACCAAGGAATACCTGCAGGAGCGGCTGCGCTCGGCGCGCTGGCTGGTGAAGTCGATCTATCAGCGCCAGCAGACCATCTTCAAAGTGGCCAGCTCGATCGTGAAGTTCCAGCGCGGCTTCTTTGACCACGGCATCACCCACCTGCGACCGCTGGTGCTCAAGGACGTGGCCGAGGATATCGGAATGCACGAATCCACCATCAGCCGCGCCACGGCCAACAAGTACGCGCACACCCAGCAAGGTATCTTCGAGCTCAAATTCTTTTTTACTTCGGGCGTCAAGGCCGCGACCGGCGAAGACGTGAGCGCCGAGACGGTCAAGGAGAAGATTCGCGCGATGGTCGCGGTCGAGCAGCGTCACGATCCGCTCTCCGACCAGGCGATCGCCGAGGTTCTGCGCCGCGATCAGATCAACATTGCGCGCCGCACAGTCGCCAAGTACCGCCAGGCGCTCGGCATCCTGCCGTCGGCAAGACGCAAGCGGGTTAATTGAACCGATCGGGGCCGGGTGGCGGAGAAGGGCCGCGCAACGCAGACGGTCAAAGGGGTAGGGTAAATGGCAGCGAAGGAGCCGGCGAGCAGGCGCAACCGTGTGGCCGAACGCAAGCTGCGCCGCCGCGCGCAGCTCAAGGCGCGTCCGTCGGCCGCGGTGGCGGTAACCTTCCGTCACGTCGAACCGACCGATGCGATTCGCCTGTACGCCGAACGCAAACTGGCGCACGTGGCGATGGCGCTCAAGCGGCCGTGCGCCGTGCACCTGATTCTGTCGGTTGACAAGTACCGTCAATGCGGCGAGGTCACGGTCAAATCGGGGCGGCTCGCCGTGGTCGCGGCCCAGGAAGAAACCAAGGACCTCTACTCGGTCATCGACCTGCTCGCGGACAAGGTTCAGCGGCAACTCAAGAAGCACCTGGAAAAGAAAGAGGCTAAGAAATGGCGCGCCCCTTCGGCCGGCGAGGTCCTCAGCGCCGCCGAAGACGCGGAAAGCGAATCGCGATCGTAGCGGCGACCGCCGCGGCGCGCCGGCGCGTCCCGATCTCGCGCACTCGCCAGCGCCGGCTTTCCAAGCCATAATCCGGGTGCGCTGAGCAGGCAATGAAGATAACCGACATCCTGAGCCCCGAGATGGTTCTGCCCGAGCTCAAGGGCAACACCAAAGCCGATGTGCTGCACGAGCTGGCGAATTTTCTGGCCGGCAGACATCGCGAGATCGAAGCCAGCACGCTGGCCGGCGTGCTGGCCGAACGCGAGCGGCTCGGCTCGACCGCGATCGGCGACGGCATCGCGATCCCGCACGGCAAACTCGCCGGCGTCAATAACATCATCGGCGTCTTCGGCCGCCATCGCCGCGGCGTCGATTTCGATTCGCTCGACGGCGGCCCGACATTTCTGTTTTTCCTGCTGGTGGCGCCCGAGGATTCGGCCAGCCTTCATCTGAAGGCGCTCGCGCGCGTGTCGCGCCTGATGAAGGACCCGGGATTTCGCGAGCGGCTCACCGGTGCGCCCGACGCGGCCGAGATTTTCCGCCTGATTAAGGAGGAGGACGCCCGGCACTGAAGCACGAAATTGCCGGACGCTGGTGATTCCCACCATGACTTCGCAGCGGCGGGCGCGCGCAGGCCGCGTTGACTCAGCGCCGCTCTCGGCCTCCGGCCCGGCGCCAAGCGGCGCCGTGAGAGCCGCCGCGGCCGCGCGCGGGCGCGCAGCCTCCGCAAAAACGCCGCGCCTGATCATCGTCACCGGCGTCTCCGGGTCGGGCCGCGCCTCGGCGATGCGTGTGCTCGAGGACCTGGGCTTTTACTGCGTGGATAACATGCCGGTCGCGCTGGCCGAATCGGCGCTACGGCTGGCGACCGAGAACGATCCGAAGCTGACCGGCGTCGCGTTGGGAATCGACGCGCGCGAGCGGCTGTTTTTTCCGCAGTGGCCGCGCGTGTTCAGGGACCTCGAGCGCGCGGGCTTCCATCCCGAGGTCCTGTTCCTCGACGCCGGCGACGAGGTCCTGGTGCGGCGCTATTCGGAAAGCCGCCGGCCGCATCCGATGGTCGATGGCGCGGTGTCGCTGGTCGACGGCATCCGCAAGGAGCGCCTGGCGCTGGCCGAGATGCGCGAGCGCGCCGACCGCGTGATCGACACCAGCGCGCTCAGCGTGCACGAGCTGCGCGAGGTCATCACCGCGGCGGTGCTGGGCGCGGCCACCGGCACGGCGATGACGATTGCGATCGTTTCGTTCGGCTACAAGTACGGCATCCCGCTCGGCATGGACCTGGTGCTGGACGTGCGTTTTCTGCCCAATCCTTTTTTCGTGCCCGAGCTGCGGCCGCTCGACGGCACCGACGCGCGCGTGCGCGACTACGTGATGAAGCATGCGGAGGCGCGCCGCTTCATCGATGAGATTACGCGGCTGCTCGGCTTCCTGGTGCCGCTCTATCGGCGCGAAAGCAAGAGCTACCTGACCATCGGGCTGGGATGCACCGGCGGACGCCATCGCTCGCCCACGCTGGCCGACGAACTGGCGCAGCGGCTCGAGCGCGACGGCATCGCGGTGCAGGTCCGCCACCACGACATCGCGCACTGAGCGGACGCGGTGCCGTCGTTCACTGCGGATTCGCGCATACCCAGCTCGAGGCCTGGGTCACGACGCCGCCGATGTACTTTGCCCTTTGCGGATACGGGCACAGCGGCATCGTGCGATCGACGGGCTTGGTCGGATCGTTGTCGACGAAATGCGCGGCAACGATCGAGACCGGCGGCACCCCGAATTGAACCCATTCGATGAGCGGCGTGAGCGGATCGAACACGTTCGGGCCTGGACCGCCGGCGCAATGGTGCATCCCGGGCACCATGAACAGCCGCGCGTTCGCCTGCAGCCGCGAAAAATCCCCGCCGTACAACAGCCGCGCCACCGCGGTGTAGTAATCGACGCTGATACGCGGGGTCAGCGCCGGATCGCTCCAGCCGTGATACATGACCAGCTTGCCGCCCGCGTTAAAGAAGGGCGCGAGGTCGATGTTCTCTCCGTTGCCACGGAACTCGGTGACGATCGAATTGAGCGCGCTTACATCCGACTTGTGACGGAAGTTGAAGCCGAGCGAATCGTAGGCGGGATCGTCAAACACGAAATACTTCAGAAACTGATCCTGGAACGACCATTGAAGCGGCGCCACTGCGAGCGAGGCGGGCGGTGCGCCCCACGGATTGGCCACCGCGAACTGCGGCGGGACGAAACCGGTTATCCATTGCGCCCAACCATCCGGTCCGCCGGGATCGCTCGCCATGTAACCCGGATAGAGCCTGCGCTTGCCGTTGGTCACCGCGCCCGAGTAAATCGCCTGCAGCGTCTTCACCTGCTGATTGTTCAGGCAATCGGTTTGATTCCCGCCCGCGCACATCAGGCTTCGCGGATCGAAATGGCACTTGCGCGGATCCTGGATGAGGCCGTCGACCATGCCGTCCAGCCCGTCGCATTCTTCGAGCACGGCCCGATCGACCAGCTCGATATTCTCGGGCGTCAGATAGCCGGCGCTGCTCTTGAGCAACGCCTGATCATTCCAGTTGAATCCCGCGATTGGATCGCCGATCGCCGGGTCGCCAGCGACGATTCCGTTGAAGTCGGTGGGGAATTTCTGCGCCTCGACCAGCGCCTGCCGTCCACCGGTCGAGCAACCGTCAAAGTACGAGAACATCCCGGGCACGCCGTAATAGGCCATCGTGATCGCCTTGCCGGCGAGCGCGGTGAGATGCACGGCGCGATAGGAAAAATCCTCGCGCGCCGCGAACGCGGGTTCGTTGCCGACCAGCCCGAAACTGCCGTCGAGCGAGCCCAGCGGCCCGAGCGCCGATTCATGCCCGGTGTCGGTTGCCGCCGCGGCCAGACCGAAGTCGACGGCGCCGATGAATTCGCCGCCGGTTACGGCCTGAAGGCTCCCGGCAAATCCGCCGTTGCCGATCATCACGAAATCTCCGAGCCAAGCGCTGGGCAGGCCCAGCTCGAAGATCACCGTGTTGTTCTGGCCCTCGGACGCGGTTGCGATCTTGCCCAGGACGTCGCAGTAGGACGGCGACGCATGCATCGTGGCCGAGGCGATGGTGGTGCCGGCCGGCGCGACGCCCTGCAGCGTCGTCGCATCGCAGCTGAGAAATGCGGCTGCGGTCCGCGGCTGCAAGGCGAGCACGAGTGCGCCGCTTATCAGCAGCCGGGCGAAGGTCATCGCGGAGGCGCGAGCAGGATGATGCGGGCGTCGAGGTGCAATCTTCATGGCGGACACCTCTGGACCGGGCGCTAACGGAGCATCTACGAGTGCAACGGAAGCACAAGGCGCAAAGTTCCGCAAATTGGAGAACGCGGGGCGCCGGCGCCGCCTTGTTCGGATGGCGCTTCGGACCGTATCATGGACGGTCATACCGCCCAGCGGCGGACAGCCATGGCAGCCCCCAGCCCGATACCTGCAGTCAACGAACGGACCCGCCTGCTGACGCCGATGGCGATCCTCAAGATCGCGATCGTGCTGATCTTTGTCGCCGCCTCCGGATGGCTGCTGTGGGCGCACAGCGAATGGTTCGAGAACCCCGCCCTGGTCAAGGTCGAGGTGCTGTCGTGGGGCATCTGGGGTCCGGCGATCTACATCCTGCTGTACGCGGTGGGACCGTCGTTCCTGGTGCCGGGCGCCGTGATGACCATCGCCGGCGGCCTCGCCTTCGGCACGCTATGGGGATCGGTCTATTCGCTTGTCGGCGCGGATGCGGGGGCGCTGATCGCGTTCGCAGCGGGCAGATTCCTCGGACGATCTTTCGTGGAGCACCTGATTGGCGCGCGTTTCGAGAAGCTGCTCGCGCAAATCGGCCGCCACGGCTTTCAGATCGTCTTCTACCTGCGGCTGGTTCCGCTCATCCCGTATAACGCGCTCAACCTGCTGGCCGGCGCTTCGCCCATCACCTTTCGCGATTACTTCTGGGCCAGCATGATTGGGATGGTGCCGGGGACGATCCTGTTCGCGTTCCTGGGCGACGCGCTGTGGCATCCGACCTCACCGCGGTTTTTCCTCGCCCTTGGGCTCATCGCGGTATGCTTCGCCGCGGGCGAGCTGGCGCGCCGGCGCGGCTGGCTGCCGAGCAGCACTTAGTCGGGCTTCGGAATGCAACCTGGGGCGGAAGTCCGCCCTTCAGGTTCCGCTCTGCCAGCTCGCCAGGTACTGCTTTTGTTCAGCGGTCAGGCGGTCGATGCGGATGCCCATGGCGGCGAGCTTCATGCTCGCGACGTCGTCTTCGATTTTGAGCGGGACGTTGTGGACCTTGACCTCGAGCTGCGCGGACGAGGCCCACGCCGCGGCCATCGCCTGCGTGGCGAAGCTCATGTCCATCACCTGCGCGGGATGCCCGCCGGCGCAGGCCAGATTGACCAGGCGGCCCTGGCCGAGCAGGTAAATCTTGCGCCCGTTGCGCAGATGGAAGATCTCGACTTCGCGCTCGGCATGGCGGTCGACGCGGCGCGCCAGCTTGCGCAGCGCGGGCAGATCGATTTCGACGTCGAAATGGCCCGAGTTGCTGATGATCGCGCCGTCCTTCATCACGCTCATGTGCGCGGGACCGATGATCTCGCGATCGCCGGTCACGGTGACAAAGATGTCGCCGATGCGCGCCGCCTCCGCCATGCGCATCACCTGGTAGCCTTCGAGCGCGGCCTCGAGCGCGCGAATCGGATTGACCTCGGTCACGATCACGTTGGCGCCCAGCCCGCGCGCGCGCGAGGCCACGCCGCGCCCGCACCAACCATACCCCGCCACCACAAAGACCGAGCCGGCCACGAGCACGCCGGTCGCGCGCACGATCGCATCGACCGTGGACTGGCCGGTGCCGTAACGATTGTCGAACAGGTACTTGGTCTGCGCGTCGTTGACCGCGACCACCGGGATGCGCAGGGCGCGGTCCTGCTCCATCGCGCGCAGCCGAATGACGCCCGTGGTCGTCTCCTCCATCGAGGCGCGCACTTCGGACGCCTGGTCGTGATAGTCGGTGTGCAGCAGGCTTACCAAGTCGGCGCCGTCGTCCATGGTGATGGTCGGATGGGCCTCGAGCACGGCGCGCAGGTGGCTGTAGTAGGTGTCGCGGTCCTCGGCGTGGACCGCGTAGCTCGGGATGCCGTATTCCTTGACCAGCGCGGCGGCGACGTCGTCCTGGGTCGAGAGCGGGTTGGAGGCGCAGCACAACACTTCGGCGCCGCCCGCCTTGAGCGTGCGCAGCAGATTGGCGGTCTCGGTAGTGATATGGAGGCAGGCGCTCAGGCGCTGGCCGGCGAGCGGTTTTTCTTTGCCAAAACGCTCGCGGATGGTCCGCAGCACCGGCATCTGCTCGTCCGCCCATTCAATCCTGCGCCGGCCGGCCGCGGCGAGGCCAAGGTCGCGGACATCGTGGGGCAGCGATCGCGCGCTGCGCGCCGCGACCGACCGTTTACGTTTGCTGGCTTTCGCCTCCATAGCTGTGTTCTCCGGAGTTAAGAGGGCGCGCGCTCACAAAGCAGCGCGGCGACCGTGACGGCGACTATCCGAGGGTGTCCGCGGGTCCGGGCCTGAGCAGCGCTCGCGGGTTGTTCACTTGCGCATCAGCGGCTGCCGTCCCGTCCAAACGCGCTGCGCAGCGCATCGACCATGTCGGTCTGCTCCCACGGAAAGAGGCCGGCGTGCGGTTGACGGCCGAAATGTCCGTAGGCGGCGGTAGCCCTGTAGATCGGACGCTTCAGTCCAAGTGACTTGATGATGCCGGCGGGCCGGAAGTCGAACAGCTCGCGCAGCGCCGACGACAGCTTCTGGTCCGGCACCTTGCCGGTGTCGAAAGTGTCGATCAGGATCGAAACCGGCTCGGCCACGCCGATCGCGTAGGCCACCTGTATTTCGCAACGCTCGGCGAGCCCCGCGGCGACCACGTTCTTCGCCACGTAACGCGCCATGTAGCAGGCTGAGCGATCGACCTTGCTCGGATCCTTGCCGGAAAACGCCCCACCGCCGTGACGTCCGTAGCCGCCGTAGGTGTCGACGATGATCTTGCGCCCGGTCAGCCCGCAGTCGCCGTGCGGGCCGCCGATGACAAAGCTGCCGGTCGGGTTGACGTGGATCACCGTGTCCTTGGTCAGGAACTGCCTGGGAATGGTCGGCTTGATCAGTTCCTCGATTACGGCCTCGCGCACGGTGGCGTGGCCGACATCGCGCCGATGCTGCGCGGAGACGACCACCGTGGTCACTTCCGCGGGCCGCCCGCCGACGTAGCGCACCGTCACCTGGCTCTTGCCGTCGGGGAGCAGGAAATCGGCCTTGCCCTGGTGGCGCAGCTTCGAAAGGTTTTCCATCAGGCGATGGGCGAGCGCGATCGGCAACGGCATCAGTTCCGGCGTCTCGTCGCACGCGAACCCGAACATCAGGCCCTGGTCGCCGGCGCCCTGCTCCTTGTGCAGCCCCTGGCCTTCGGTGACGCCCTGTGAGATGTCGGGCGACTGCGGCTCGATCGCGGTCAGGACGGCGCAACTGTTGCCGTCGAAGCCGGTCTCGATGTGGTTGTAGCCGATCTCGAGCGCGACATCGCGCGCGATCTTGACGAAGTCGGGATGCGCGCGGCTGGTGATCTCGCCGGCGAGCACGATGAGACCGGTCTTGACCAGCGATTCCAGCGCGACGCGCGAGTTCGGGTCCTCGGCGATGAGCGCATCTAGCACCGCGTCCGAGATCTGGTCGCACATCTTGTCCGGATGACCTTCGGAAACGGATTCCGAGGTGAACAGAAAATCCTTGAGCGGCATTCGCGAACTCTCCCTGGGGTTCCGGCCCGCTCAGGCACGCGAGCGGCGTTCGGTGCGCTCGAGCCGGTCACGGCGGCAACGTGGAACTTTGATTTGATCGAAGATGAGCGCGCGCCGCGCTGCGCCCGATAAAGAACGACTTTCCATCCGGAGTGAAAGGCGAAAAAGCGATGCCTTGATATAACCAACCGCTGTGGCGCGATCAAGGCGATGGCGCCTGACCGCCGCACGTTCGACGGTCAGGCGCCCCCGGCCGGACGACGCCGCGGCGCGGCTTTGCGCGACCGGATTCATTCCTCGTCGAAACGATCCTTGAACAATTCCTGTACCGCGTCGAGCGCGGCGCGCGCGTCGTCGCCTTCGGCGCGCACCTTGAGCCGCGCGCCGAGCGCCGCGCCGAGCATCATCAGGTTGATCACGCTGCGCGCGTCCGCCTGACCTTCCTTGGCCACGATGGTCACCTTGGATCGGAAGCGGCGCGCGGTTTCAGCGAGCTTGGTGGCGGCGCGCAGATGGAGACCCAGGCGATTTCTGACCTCCACTGTCCCCTCCAGCACGCTCATCGCTTCCACGATAGACGCTGACGCAGGCGCGGTAAACCGCGCGCGGCCGAAAGCGGCGCGCGGCGCGCCCGCAAGGATTAATCGTCGGCTCTGCTCGAGCGTCTGACTTGCGTCTCGAACAGCTCGCGCAGGCGCTTCTCGATTGCCGAGTCACGCAGCGTATGCTCGCGCGCGCGCCAGTGCTTGAGCGAGATTACCGCCTTCGACATGTTGCGATGACCGCCCGCGCTGCCCATCTCGCCGAATAGCTCGCGCACCACCTCGCCGGCGTTGTTGCGCCCGATGCCGTGATTGCGCACGGCGATGACCAGGTTGCCGTCGAGCTTGCCCGAGACGATGGCCCATTCCACGCCCTCGAACTGCAGACAGAAATCCGCCATCTGCACGATCATGTCATCGCGCTCGACGCGCCCGAGATGAAGCAGCGCGACGCCGTTATGCACCTCGAACCGCCGCATCACGCGCGCCAGCACGCGGGCGAAGCGGGCCGGCAATTCGGGCCGGTCGATCTGGCGCAGCAAACTGTAGTTGGCGTGCGGGTAGAGATGGGTGAAGGCCTGGATATCGTTGTCCGTGACGCGCCGCTTGAGCATCAGCGTGTCGCTGCGAATCCCGTAGAGCAGCGCCGTCGCCAGCCGCTCGCTGATATGCTCGTCGGCGGCGACCAGGTACTCGGTCATGATGGTGGCCGTGGCGCCGTAGCCGGGACGGATATCCTGGAAAGCGGCGCTGCTCGCCGGGTAGCCGGGATGATGGTCGATCACGATGTCGGCGCGGCGCAGGCGTCCGTTGAAGTAGGGCGGCTGCACGTCCACCATCGCGACCCGGTCGAACGCGGCCAGCTCCTCGGTATCGGCGGGCGCGACCTCGATCTCCAGCAGATGCATCATCGTCTTGTTCTCCGGCCGGGTGACTGGAGTAAAGCTGAAGATCGGCGTGGTGAGCTTGTTTCGGCCCAGCAGCGCGCGCAACGCTATCGCGCTGGACATCGCATCGGGGTCCGGATCGTCCTGCAGCAGGATCGCCACGCGGTCGCCTTCAGCCACCAGGGCGCGCAGCTCCTTGATTTTATGCCTTGTTAAGTTTTCGTCCATGCAAACAAAAATTGACGACTCAGAATCTTCGGCGGGCCGCCGGCATGCCGGCCCGAATTGAAAATAGCCTGCGCTGTGCCGCGGCCATCGCTACGCTTTGTTAGATTAATGTCGGTACCGTGGATTTACAGGGCCGCCGCTGGCTTGAGGGTCAAAGCTCTAACATGCGTCTGCGGTCCTCATCAATGATATAACCATCGTGTGCCCGCGTCGCCTGCCATGAATGAGCAAAGTTGCGAAATCTGCCGGCGTCCGATAAACGAATGGTTCCTGCACTTATCCGTGGAGGACCGCGCTGGTTATAGCGAAGACGCGTTTATTTGCGCCAATTGTGGCGTAAAGCTACGACTCGCCTCCGAAAAGCATCGCGACCTGCAGATCGATCCGTGGCTCCACGAGGCGCTCGGCCGTATTCTCAGGGGCCGGGGTTGACCGCACGCCACCTCCGCCGTCTGTGCGAAATCCGCCGATGACCCAAACTTTGCGAACCGAACTCAACCTGTGGCCCTACGAAGAGGCGCGCCGACTCGCCGAGCGCGTCGCCGGCTATCCCGCCGGCCGCGCGGTCGTTATCGAAAGCGGGTTCGGCCCGTCGGGCCTGCCGCACCTGGGCACGATGGGCGAGGTGCTGCGCCCGGCCTACGTGCAGCACGCCTTCAAAGTGCTGGCCGAGACCGAGGACGACCACGCCGCGTATCGACGGCCGAGCCGCCTCATCGTCTTCATCGACGACATGGACGGGCTGCGCAAGGTTCCCGAGAGCATCCCCGACCGCGAGGCGACCGTTCCGTACCTGGGGCAGCCGGTCTCGCGGATACCGGATCCGTTCGGCGGATGCCATCCGAGCTTCGCGGCACACATGATCGGGTTGCTGGAGGAATTCCTGGCGCCGGTCGAGGTCGGCTACGAGCTGATGCGCTCGAGCGAGATGTACGCGAGCGGGCGCTTCGACGACGCATTGCGCCTGGTGCTGGCGAAGCATGCGGAAATCATCAGGATCGTGACGCCGACGCTGCGCGAGGAAAATCGCGCGGGATGGTCGCCGTTCATGCCGCTCTGCCCGTCTTGCGGGCAGGTCAACTCGACCCTGGTGACCGCGTATCATCCGGATCGTGCAAGCGTCGAGTTCTCGTGCGAGCGCAGCTTTGGCGGCGCGCACGGATGCGGCTTTCGCGGCGAGCAGAGCGTGCTCGGCGGCCAGGCCAAGGTGCAATGGAAGGTGGACTGGGCGCTCAGATGGTTCGTGCTGGGCGTCGATTACGAGCTCTACGGCAAGGACCTGATCGATTCGGCGCGGCTTTCGGGCCAGATCCTGCGGCTCCTTGGCGGACGTCCGCCGCTCGGCTTTCCGTTCGAGATGTATCTCGACGAGGAGGGGCACAAGGTCTCGAAATCGATCGGGCGCGGCGTCGGCGTCGAGCAGTGGCGCCGCTATGCGCCGATCGAGGTGCTCAAGTTCTTCCTGATTCTCAACCCGCGGCGCGCGCGCAAGCTGTTCCTCGAATCAATTCCGCAGTACACCGACGAGTATCTCGAGGCGCTGCGCGAATGGAGCGCGATGGGCGAGCGCGCGCGGCGCAACTCGCCGCTCGAGTTCGTGCTGCAGAGCCGAAGCGCGCGCGGCTTCAAATCCACGCTCAGCTTCGGCCTGGTGATGAACCTGGTCGCCGCGCTGGGCAGCCAGGATCGCGACCTCATCTGGAAATACGTCATCAATTATGACGCCGGAATCGTAAGCGACCCGGATACGGAAAGCATGATGCGCACGCTCGTCGACTGCGCATTGAATTTCTATCGGGACTTCATCGAGCCGAACAAGCAACGCTATATCCCGAACCAAGACGAGATCGGGCAGATACGCCAGTTCGCGCAATGGCTCAAAGCCAACCGCGAAGCCGACGCCGAGAGTATCGAAAAGGCGATCTACGAAATCGGCCGTCAGCACTACGACAAGCCGGGCAAAATTTTTCCCGTGCTCTATCGCACCATTCTAAGTCAGGACCGTGGGCCGCGTCTGGGCGCGCTAACCGCGCTGCTCACGCCCGCGCGCGTCCTCGAGCTGTCCGAACGGGCGCTCGATGCGGCAGCCGAGGGCGACCGTAGCGCCGGGGGCTGATAGTGCGGCTACGCCGCCTCAGGTGGAGCGCCAACGAGGGCCGGACGGGCCCGCGTCCGCTGCGGCGAGACCTTCGTTGAGCGAGCCCGAGCGAAAGCCCTTCAGATCGACGGTGACGAAGCGGAAGCCGAGCTTACGCAGCTCCCGATCGACGATCTCGCGCGTTGCCGGTTCGAGCAGCCGCGCGATCTCTGATTGCTCGACCTCAAGCCGCGCGACCTCGCCGTGGTAGCGCACGCGCGCCACCCGAAAGCCCATCGCGTGCAGCACCCGCTCGGCGCCCTCGACCCGCTCGAGGCCCTCGAGCGTAATGCGCGTGCCGTAGGGAAAGCGCGACGAGAGACACGGTGAAGCCGGACGGTCCCAGGTCGGCAATTGAAGTGCGCGCGAAAGTTCGCGAATCTCGGCCTTAGTCAGCTCGGCTTCGACCAGCGGATGGCGCACGCGTTTTTCGCCGGCCGCCTTGATGCCAGGGCGATAGTCGCGCAGATCATCGAGATTGAGACCGTCGACGATTTCGTCCACGCCGAGTTCCGCCGCTTTCGCTTCGCACACGGTGAACAGGTTGTGCTTGCACAGGTAGCATCGGTTGAGCGGATTTTCGGCGTAGCCGGGAACTTCGAGCTCGTTGGATTCGATGACCAGGTGCCGCGCGCCGATTGCGCGCGCCAGCTCGAGCGCCGAGCGGCGGTCATCGTCGGGCATCGTGGGCGAAGTGGTCGTGAGCGCGAGCACGCGATCGCCCATAACGTCGTGCGCCACGCGCAGAACGAACGTCGAGTCCACCCCGCCCGAGAACGCGACTATCGCCGAGCGCATCGGAACAAAAATCGCGCGCAGCCGGTCGAGCCTGGCCGCCAGTTCCGCGTTCAGCGCACTCATATGCCCTCGGCCTGGAAGAGGTCCGTGGTGAGGTAGCGCTCGCCCGTGTCGCAAAAAACGGTCGCCACGACCTTGCCGCGACCCAGGCGCTTGGCAATTTTGAGCGCCACGCAGCAGGCCGCGCCGGAGGAGATGCCTACGAGCAGGCCCTCCTCGCGCGCGAGCCGGCGCGAGTTGAGCGTCGCTTCCTCGTCGCTCACTGCAATAACTTCGTCATACACGCCGGTGTCGAGATTTTCCGGCACGAAGCCCGCCCCGATGCCCTGAATTTTGTGAAAGCCCGCTTCGCCGCCCGACAGCACCGGCGAGCTCTTTGGCTCGACCGCGATGATCAGCGTCCGTCCGCCGAGACGCTCGCGCAGGTAGCGGCCGACGCCGGTTATCGTGCCGCCGGTGCCGACGCCGGCGACGAACGCGTCGATACGCTCGAGCTGCTCCACCAGCTCGGGGCCGGTGGTCGTGTAGTGCATTTCGGGATTGGCGTGATTGCTGAACTGCTGCGGCATGAAATAGCCGGGATTGTCGCGCACCAGCTCCTGCGCCTTGGCGATCGCGCCGTGCATCCCGCGCGTGTCCGGCGTCAGCACCAGCCGTGCGCCATACGCGGCCAGCAGCGAGCGGCGCTCTTCGCTCATCGTGTCGGGCATAGTCAGAATAAGCTGATAGCCTTTGACGGCCGCGGCGAGCGCGAGTCCGATGCCGGTGTTGCCCGAGGTCGGCTCGACGATGGTCGAGCCGGGCTTGAGCCGGCCCTCGCGCTCGGCCGCTTCGATCATCGCGAGGCAGATGCGGTCCTTGACGCTGCCGCCGGGATTGAAGCTTTCGAGCTTCGCCCAGACTTCGGCGTCTTCCTTCGCCGGCAAGCGGTTCAGCCGTACCACAGGCGTGTGGCCGATAAGCTCCAGCGGCGTGCGCGCGACACTGTTCGGCATGGACGGGATTCTAACCGCATTCGCAGCCGTTTGGCGACAGTTTTTCGGGCGATGCTTTCGCGCGGCGGACCGGGCGGGGGTGGACGGAATGCCAAAGCCGATGGATGCTAGATTCGATCAAAGGATGGCGTCGGTCTCGCGCAATAGGAGCAGCAATCGCGTTCTGGCTATCTTCCCCGGCGCGCTTGGCGACCTCGTATGTTTCGGCCCGGCGCTGCGCGAGCTGTCGCGGCGCGGGCGCGAGATGGCGCCTGAAACGACGATCGAATTGATGGCGCGGCCGGAACTGGCGCGTTTTGCCGTGGGCCGGATGGGCGTCGCGCACGCCCATTCGATCGACCGGCGCGAGATGGCCGCGCTTTTCGCCGCAGGCGGCGAGATTACAGGCACGGCCGATTTCTTCCGCGCTTTCGGCCGCATCTATTCGTTTTTCGCCGCGGAGGATTCGCGGTTTCGCGATAATCTCGTATCGGCCGCCGCGCCCGCTACGGTCAGCTTCCATCGCTTTCGGCCGGCCGGCGATGGACATATCACACGGAATTATCTTGCCGAAATTGGAGCAGGCGGCGCGCCGCTCGAAAGTCGTATCGACCTGCTGGCCGAGGATATCGAGGCGGCGCGAGGCGCGCTTGCACGGCTTGGGCTCGACGGCTCCCGCATAGTGCTGGTCTTTCCGGGCAGCGGCTCAACGCATAAGAACTGGCCGGCGGAAAATTTCGTCGCGCTCACCGCGATGCTTGCCCCGCACCTGCGGCCGCTCGTCGTGTTCGGCCCCGCCGAGCATGCCATGGAGGCGCTGATCGCGCCGCAGCTTGTATCCCGAGGGGTCGCCTGGCTCAGCACGCCGCCGCTTGGCACGCTCGCCGGCCTGGCGCGGTTTGCGGCCGCCTTCGTCGGTAATGATTCGGGCATGTCGCATCTGGCCGCCGCCGTGGGAGCCCCGGGTGTGGTGCTGTTCGGACCTACCGACCCCGACCGATGGCGTCCGCTGGGCGAGATAAGGATCATCCGCGCATCGAGTCTGGCAAGCCTTTCGCCATCAGAAATCGTCCCGGCTGTGATCGGACAAAGCAAAAGACCCGCAGCGTGATTATGTTCTGCCGCAGGAGCTCGGAGCAGGGTGCGTTGACTGTAAAAATTGCCCGGCGTAGCCTCATTCAGGCGAGGTCATTCAGTTCGCGCCTGCCCAACATCCCCTGTTTACGAAAGGTTTTTTGTCTAACCCAAACGTATGCATAGTGCTATCAAGACGACGCTGCTGCTCACCGCATTGACGGCGCTGCTCGTGGTTATCGGTGGCGCGCTCGGCGGACGCGGGGGTATGGAGCTGGCGTTCATTATCGCGCTGGCGACCAACTTCTTCAGCTACTGGTTCTCGGACAAGATGGTGCTGAGAGCATACAGCGCGCAGCCGCTCGATGCGGGCTCGGCGCCCGAGCTGTATTCGATCGTCCAGGAGTTGGCGCACGAGGCGCATATCCCGGTGCCGCGGATGTACCTCATCGATACCGACACGCCCAACGCGTTCGCCACCGGGCGCAATCCGAATCACGCCGCGGTCGCGGTGACGCGCGGTATCCTGCGGATTTGCAGCCGCGACGAACTCAAGGGCGTGCTTGGCCACGAGCTTTCGCACGTGATCAACCGCGACATCCTGACCAGCTCGATCGCGGCGACGCTCGCCGGCGCGATCATGATCCTGGCGTCGATCGCGAGATGGGGCGCGTTCTTCGGCGGCTTGGGCGGCGGCAGCGACGACGACCGCCGCGGCGGCATATTGGAATTGCTGGTGCTGGCCTTCCTGGCGCCGCTCGCCGCCTCGCTCATCCAGCTTGCGGTTTCGCGCACGCGCGAATATCAGGCCGACGCGAGCGGAGCGCGCCTGACGCATCATCCGCTTTACCTGGCGGGCGCGTTACGCAAACTCGAGGCTGCCAACGAGCGCATCCCGATGGACGCCGGACCCGCGACCGCGCACCTGTTCATCGTCAATCCGCTGAGCGGCGCGCCGAGCATGCTGAGCCGGCTCTTTTCGACTCATCCTCCGCTTGAGGAGCGTATAAGGCGTCTCGAACGCATGGCCACCAGCGAGACGGTATAGAGCGATGGCATCCGAGGAAGAAGAGCGTTCCTCCAAAGGCTTCAAGGTTCAGGACCGGCGGCGCTTCTCCGCTGAAGGCGAGCTGAAGCCAGAATTCAGCGGCGCCGAGGAGCCGGCCGCAGCGCAGCGCCCGGCCGCGGGAGCCACGCCGTCGGCAGACGCCCAGCGCCAGGCGGCGGCTTCTGAGCCGCAGCACGCTGCGGCGGCTGCGGGCTACGCGGCGGCGCGCGCGGGCGCAGGCTCACAGGGCGCGTCGACGCATGATCGGGAGGCGGGCGAGATCAATTTCGCCGCCTTTCTGATGAGCCTTTCGACCGAGGCGCTGGTGCATCTGGGCGAGATGGCCGATCCTGCTAGCGGCCAGGCGCATCGCGATCTGCCAATGGCCCAGCAGCTCATCGACATTCTGGGCATGTTGCGGGACAAAACACGCGGCAACCTGGATCAGGACGAGCAGTCGCTGCTGGACGCGATTCTCTTCGATCTGCGAATGAAATACGTCGAGCTTGCCCGGCGCAGCGGCTGATGCGCGCGCGTCCGCTTTCATCGCACATGTCGGTACGACCCGCCAATGTCGCCGCCCTCTGGTTCGCGGCGACCATCGCGCTCTGTTGTTCGCCGCTCCTGGCTGCCGATCAACTGTGGCGCGAGCTTTCCGGAACCCGGGCTCCCAAAGCTGAAACCCTTCCGGATTTCGTCGCGCTGGCGGAAAAGCTCGGCCCTACGGTGGTCAATATTTCGACCGAGCAGACCGGGCCGACCGCTTCCGAGAACGAAGGCGAGAGCGGCGGCGGCGAAGGCGAAGGCAACGAACCGTTCAACGAATTCGGCGAGCCGTTCGAGCCGCACGGCCGCAGCCTCGGCTCCGGTTTCATCATCAATGCCGCCGGATACGTCCTGACCAACGACCACGTGATCGAAAACGGCCGCGAAATAATCGTCACTACACGCGACGGCAACCAGTACAAGGCGACGGTGGTCGGGCGCGATGCGAAAACCGACATCGCGCTGCTCAGGATAAACGCCAAGCATGACTTGCCGGCCGCGCCATTGGGCGACTCGGACGACGTGAAGGTCGGGCAGTGGGTGATGACTATCGGCGACCCGTTCGGTTTTGACCATACCGTGACCGCGGGGATCGTCAGCGCCAAGGGCCGGTTCATCCCCGGCAACTATGACGAGTTCATCCAGACCGACGCCGCGATCAATCCCGGCAATTCGGGCGGGCCGTTGATCAACACCCGCGGCGAAGTGGTGGGCGTGAACTCGGCGATTTTCACCCGCACCGGCTCGAACACCGGCATCGGTTTCGCCATCCCGGTCAACCTGATCAAGGAAGAACTGGAGCAGTTGCGCGACCATGGCAAGGTGGTCCGCGGCTGGCTCGGGATCTACGTCCAGCGCGTGACGCCGGCGATTGCCGAATCGATGGGGCTCGAGGAGCCGCGCGGCGCGCTGGTCGCCGAGGTGCTCAACGACGGACCGGCCAAGAGCGCCGGGGTCAAGCGGGGCGACGTTATCGCGGCCTACAACGGCACGCCGATCGAGGATTCGCGCGAGCTGCCGCTGATGGTCGCGCGCACGCCGCTCGGCCAGCGCGCAACGCTCAAGATCATTCGCAACCGCAGGGCGATCGAGCTGCCGGTCACGATCACGGCCTCGCGCGAGGCGCATCTGATGCCGGTCTCGAAGCAGCCCGGCAAAAGCGGCGCGACCCCTTTCGGCCTCTCGGTCCGGGACCTCGACCCCGCGCTCGCGCACGATATGGGCCTGGGCCAGAGCCGTGGCGTGGTGGTGTACTCGGTGCAGCCGGGAAGCTCGGCGGATATCGCCGGGCTGCGCGCGCGCGACATCATCATCGAGGTCAACCGCCAGGCGGTGGCCAGCGTCGAGGCGTACCGGCGGGCGATCAAGTCGGGCGGCGACAAGGCGATGCTCCTGCTGATCAAGCGCCATAACAAGACGGTCTTTGTGCCGCTCGAACCGGAGGGCTAGACGATGGGCGTCCGTGGGCAGGCGCATGGCGCAGGCGCGCGGACGGCAGGGTGGGTGCGGCAGCGATGAAACGCGCGCTTAAAATCGTGGGATTCGCCCTGGCGGCGCTGCTGCTGTTCGCCCTGCCGCCGGCGCTGTATGAATTCCTCGGTTACTACCACGCGCTGCAGAACGAGGTGGTCACGCGCTTTTCCGGCAAGCGCTGGAATATTCCCTCGCGCATTTATTCCGACTCCTGCTTCGTCTATCCCGGCCAGAGCCTGGACGACCTGGGATTTTTCCAGCGCCTCGCGCGCCTGAACTACCATCGCGTCGCGCCCGGACAGGTCAATGCGCGCGGCGAATATTCGCTCGACGAAAAACGCCGCCGCCTGACCATCTTCCTGCACGGGTTCGCCTATCCCTACGCCAACTTCGCCGGCGAGGCGGTCGAGCTTGCGCTTGGGCCGCGCGACACGGTGCTGGCGATGCGCGATCCGCTCGGCGGCAAACAGCTCTACTCGATGGAGCTCGAGCCCGAGCTGATCAGCGGAATCTTTGAAGGCACCTGGGAGCAGCGCCGCCTGGTGCCGCTCGAGCAAATTCCGCCGGCGTTTATCGATGCGATCCTCGCCGCCGAAGACCATCGCTTTTACGAGCATCACGGCATCGACCTGGTACGCATCGTCAAGGCGGCGTGGGTGGACTTCACCGCGCATCGCGTGCGCCAGGGCGGCTCGACCCTGACCCAGCAGTTGATGAAGAACTTCTTTCTCACCAGCAAGCGCGACTGGCGGCGCAAGGCCAAGGAGGCGCTGATGGCGTACATCGCCGAGCGCCAATACTCGAAGGATCAGATCCTCGAAAACTACATCAACGATATTTATCTCGGTCAGCGCGGACAGGAGGGAATTTACGGAATCTGGGAGGCTTCGGAATTCTACTTCTCCAAGGAGCCGCGCGACCTGACGATCGGCGAGATGGCGACCATCGCCGGCATGATCAGTTCACCCAACCGTCTCAATCCGCTGCATCATCCCAGGCTCGCCGAACAGCGGCGCAACGAAGTGCTCGGGCTGATGCTCGCCGACGGCTACATCAGCAAGGCCGCCTACGACACCGCGGCGACCGAGCCGCTGCGACCGCGCGAGACCTTCGTCGAGAACAACGACGCGCCCTACTTCGTCGATTTCGTCAAGCACGAGCTGGCCGAGCGCTATCCGCCCCAGGTGCTGACCGGCGAGGGGCTCAGAATCTTCACCTCGCTCGACGTGCATGCGCAGAAGCTGGCCGAAAAAGCGGTGAGCGACAATCTCAATTACCTCGAGGCGCGCTACAAATCGCTGCGGCGCAAGGAAAAGAAGGACCAGCTCGAGGAGGCGCTGATAGCGGTCGAGCCGCAAAGCGGCAAAATCCGCGCGATCGTCGGCGGCCGCGACTACCGCGAGAGCCAGTTCGACCGCGTCACGCAGGCCAAGCGCCAGCCCGGCTCGGCCTTTAAACCGATCACCTACCTGGCTGCGCTCGAGGAGACCCTAAGCGGCGGTCCTGAGCGCTTTCTACCCACCAGCTATATTGACGACACCCCGTTCACCTGGACCTACGGCGACATGAGCTGGAGCCCCAAGAACTACAAGGACCGCTACTTCGGCCGCGTCACACTCGAGTTCGCGCTCGAGGAATCGCTCAATTCCGCGACCTCGCGCCTGGCCAACCAGGTCGGCCTCGACCGGGTGCGCGCGATGGCCGAGCGGATGGGTTTTGGCGACCTGCCGGCGTATCCGTCGATCGTGCTGGGCGGAATCGAAGTCACCCCGATGCAGATCGCACAGGCCTACTCGATCATGGCCGACTACGGACTCGAGGTGCAGTGCTCGGCGGTAACCGCGGTCGTGGATCAGAACGGCAAGGTGATCGAAGGCAACGAGCTGCAGGCGCGCCCGGTGCTGTCGCCCCAGCTCGCTTACATGATCGACTTCATGCTCGAGCAGGTGATCAACCATGGCACCGGCGAGGACGCGCGCAAACGCGGCTTCACCCGCCCCGCCGCTGGCAAGACCGGAACCACCAATGACTCGAAGGACGCATGGTTCGCCGGCTTCACGCCCAATCTGCTGACCGTGGTATGGACCGGCTTCGATCAGAAGGAGGAGCTCGGGCTCACCGGCGCGCAGGCCTCGCTGCCCGCGTGGACTGAGTTCATGAAAGCGGCGACGGCTTCGCGGCCGCCGCTCGATTTTACGCCGCCTCCGGGCATTGTCGTCGAGCGCGTCGACCCGCTGACCGGGTACCTCGCGGGTCCGAATTGCCCGGTCACTATCGAAGGCGCATTTCCGACCGATCTCGCGCCGACCCAGGTATGCCCGATCCACGCGCATGGCGGAGCCACGCCGGCAGCCGCCAGCGGGGCGATACCCGGCACTTCCGCTCCGTCCGAAAACAACTGGGAACGGGCGCCGTCCGATACCAGCGACTGATATACTGGGCGATTGATGGTGGGCGTGACAAGGAGCCGCGCGCTGCGCTCGATTGCCATGGGATGCGCGCTGGGAATCGGCATGCTCGGGCAGCCGCGACCGGCGCGGGCCTTCGAGGAACAGGCGCTGCCGCCCGCGGAGATGGCCTCGCCATCGGCGACGCCGTCGCCGCAGGCCGGTTCACGGGCGCTCGCACCCGCTGAGGCGGGCGCCGCGCCCGCAGTCACGCCGGGCACCACGACCGGCCTGCCTGCGGCCGGTAATGCAGGACAGCCTCCGTCCGCTGGCGCCTCGAGCGAAGACGGCGGCGGCGGATGGACCCGTGTTCCGGGCGCGGGCGAATCTCCCGGCGGCGCGACTCCTCCGGGCGCAACCGCCGCCTCCGGTGCGTCCGCGGCGTCGCCCGCGGCGGCAACCGCCGGAGCGGCGCAGGCTTCGGAGTCGGCGCCGGGGGCTCCTGTTCCGGATGCGCCGGCCACGGGCGGGCCGGCGCCGCAGGCGAGCCCCGGCGAGGCGCCGCCGCCCTACGATGTCGGCTCGATTCAACCCACGGCTCCGGTCAGCGAACAGCCGCTCAATCCGCTGATCGACAGCACCAGGGATCAACCCGCGCTCAATGCCTCATTGCGTTTTGTCGAGCAGGGCAGGCAGGCGCTCGGCGCCTCCAGGCTCGACGATGCGATCCGCGATCTTGGCCGCGCGGTATCGATCGATCCGACCGATCCCTACGCGTATTTCTACCTGGGCCGCGCCTACATGATGAAAAAGGATTATGGCCAGGCTCTGGCGTTCTTCGGCCGTTCCGAGGTTGGATTGCGAACGACACCCGCATGGCTGGGCGAAGCCAAGGGATTCGAGGGCGCCTGCCTCGAGGAGCAGGGTAAATTTCCAGCCGCTGCAGCCGCCTACAAGGAGGCGCTCGACATCGATCCGGGCAACATCATGGCGCGGGCGGGTTACGGTCGGATGAGCGAGGGCCTTTCCGCGGCCGATGCGATTGCCACGCCGCCGGCTGCATCGCCTTCGACTGACAATGCGGCGTTGCCCGCGCCGAACGTCAATCTGGCTCCGCCGCCGCCGTCCGAAGCCGGACCTCCCGCGGCCGAGTCCGACCCGAACACCGACGCCGGTCCGGGGGCCGACTGGAGCGCCGAACCGAAGCCCGGACGCGGCGCTCCTGTGAGCGGAGCGCGCAGTTCGGGAATGCGGGACGCGCAATGAACCGCCGCGTCGAACCTGTGACGGCAGGATTGCCGCGCTTGCGGATCGCACGGAAAGCGGCGAGGCTCTGCCGATGCTGATCCTGGGTATCGAATCGTCCTGCGACGACGCGGCGGCCGCGATCATCGAGACCGACCGGCCCGGAATCGCGGCCATTCGCTCGAGCGTGATTGCCAACCAGGATGAAATCCATCGCCGCTACGGCGGCATCGTGCCCGAACTCGCATCGCGCAATCACGTGGTTACGATCCTGCCGGTAATCGAGCAGGCGCTCGAGGCCGCCGGATGCACGCTCGGGGATATCGGCGGCATCGCGGTCACGCGCGGTCCGGGCCTGGTCGGCTCGCTGCTGGTCGGGCTGATGTGCGCGAAGGGGCTGGCGCAGAGCCTGGGCAAGCCGGTCGTCGGCGTCAATCATATCGAAGGCCATCTGCTGGCCCCGCTGCTCGAGCATCGTCCGGCGATGCCGTTTCTGGCGCTGGTCGTCTCCGGCGGGCATACGGAACTGTTCACGATCGAAGCGCTCGGCCGTTATCGCAGGCTCGGCCGCACGCGCGACGATGCCGCGGGCGAGGCGTTCGACAAGGTGGCCAAGCTGATGGGGCTGGGCTATCCGGGCGGGCGCGTGATCGACGAGCTGTCGCGGCGCGGCGATCGCCGGCGTGTGCCGATTCCGCGCGCGCACGTGCGCGGCGCTCCGCTCGATTTCAGCTTCAGCGGCGTGAAGACCGCGGTCGCGACGCTGCTGCGTTCCGAGGCTGCGGCGGCGATCAAGCCCGAAGACCTGGCCGCGAGCTTCCAGGAGGCCGTGGTCGATATGCTGGTCGCGCCGTCGCTGCGCGCCGCGCGCGAGACCGGCGCCGACACGATCGCGCTAACGGGTGGCGTCGCCGCCAACTCGCGCCTGCGCGAGCGTCTGGCCGAGGCGGCAGCGGAGGAGGGCCGCACGCTGATCGCGCCTTCGTTCAAGTTCTGCACCGACAATGCGGCCATGATCGCGATGGCGGGGAGCTACCGGCTGCTGCGCGGCGAATCCGACGCGTTGACGATCGATGCCGAGGCCGCGCTCTCCCTGGCGTGAAGGGCATGGCGCGCGCGATCCGCGGACATCGCGCTCGGACGCGCCAAATCGCGGGCGGGCGCGCGGCGCCGCCCGAGGCGGTGGCCGATGAACTGGCGTCGGCGGGCGTGCGGCCGCGCAAATCGCGCGGCCAGAATTTTCTTATCCAGCCCGCGATCGCCGATCGGATCGCCGCGGCTGCCGCGATAGAGGCCGGCGACGAGGTGGTCGAAATCGGCCCCGGTCTGGGCATCCTGAGCAATCGGATTCTGCGCGCCGGAGCGCGCCGGCTATGGCTCATCGAGCTCGATGCGCGGCTCGCACGCCGGCTGGAAAGCGCCTTCGCGGGCCATCCGGCGGTACGCGTGCTATGCCGCGATTTTCTCGAAGTTGAGCTCGCGGCGATCGCCGAACGGCCGCCGGTCAGGGTGGTCGGCAATCTGCCGTTCAATGCCGCCGGCGCTATTCTGCGGCGCCTGGACGAGGCGCGCGCATCGATTTCCCGGATGGTCCTGATGTTCCAGCGCGAGGTCGCCGAGCGCATCCGCGCACGCGCCGGCGAGCGCGCGTACTCGGCGCTGAGCGTTTACACCGCGCTCTACTGGCAAACGCTCGAGCACTTCCGCGTCGCCGCCGGCAACTTCCGCCCCGCGCCGCGCGTTGACGCCGAGGTGATCGCCTTCGCGCCGTTGGCTTCGCCGCCGTTCGCGGCTGCCGACGAGCCGGCGGTCCTGGGCGCGGTTCGCGCCGCATTTTCCGCTCCGCGCAAGACCATCCGCAACGCGCTCGCCGGCGCGCTCGCGGCCGCGCCCGAAGCGATCTCGGCGGCGCTCGGACACGCCGGATTGGATCCGTCGGCGCGCCCGGCGACGCTGGCGGTTGCGGATTTCGTGCGCCTCGCGGCTGCGCTCGAGCGGGTCGGGATGCCCGCGCGCATGCACGCGTCCGCGGCTAGCGCGGCGCGGGAGCCGCGCGATGCCTGAGCTGCCGGAGGTCGAGTCGCTGCGGCGCATTCTCGCCCGCTCCGCCGTCGGCCGCACGATCGAGCGCGCGCGCGTGTCCGAACCGCGCTTGCGGCGCAAGGTGGCGCGCGATTTCGCCGCCGCAGTCGCCGGACGCACAATCGTGCGGCTTGAACGCCGCGCCAAGTACCTGATTATCGAGCTGAGCGGCGACGCCGCGATCATCGTGCACCTGGGGATGAGCGGCAGCCTGACCCATCGCGGCCGCGACTTCGACGACACCGAGTTCGATCCGCGCCACGATCACATCGAGTTCGCTCTGGAAGACGCCACCCGCCTGGTCTACAACGATCCGCGCCGCTTCGGGATGATCAGACTGGTTATGGGCGGACAGTTGGACGCCGCGCCCGAGCTGGCGGCGCTCGGGCCCGAGCCGCTGAGCGCCGCGTTCAATGCCGATTACCTCTCGCGGGTCGCGCGCGGACGGCGCGCCGCGATCAAGAACCTGCTGATGGATCAGCGCGTGGTCGCGGGCATCGGCAACATCTATGCTTCTGAAATCCTGTTCCGCGCGGGCGTGCGCCCGACGCGGCGTGCCGCCCGGGTCAGGCGCGACGAGATCGAAAGAATCGTCGCCGCGACCGCGCCGATCCTGCGCGCCGCGATCGGCAGCCGCGGCACGACCTTTCGCAGCTACCGCGACTCGGAAGGACAGCCCGGCCGTTTCGCCCGGCGCCTGATGGTCTACGGACGGGCGGGCGAGCCGTGCCGCGTGTGTCACAGCGTAATCCGCGCGGTGACCGTAGGCCAGCGCTCGAGCTTCTTCTGTCCGCGCTGTCAGCTTTGATGGCTTCGGCCGACCGGGCGAGCGCGCCTAACCGGCGCGTGCGGCCTGGGCGCGGAGGGCGAACGCGATCGCGTCCTCGAGCCGATCGTTGCCCCAGAAAAGCTCGCCCGCCGCGCTCATGGTGGGCGCGCCGAAAATGCCCTCGACTACGGCTATCTGGTTCTGCTCGCGCAGCCGCGTCTTGTTTTCCTCCGCCTCGGCGCGCGCGATTGTCTCGCGCGGCGGCTGCCCGAGCCGTGCGAGGATCTCGGCGATCGTCTCCGGCTGCGAAATTTCGCGGTCCTCGGCAAAATTGGCGCGAAAGACCGCACGCACGAAGTCAGGACACCAGGGCTCGTCGGCCGCCATGATTGCGACGCGGGCCGCGAGCAGCCCGCTGCGCGGGAATCTGCTCGGGCGGCGGAAGGGAATCCCGTATTTCTCGCACAGCCGCTCCATGTCGCGCCACATGTAACGGCCCTTGAGCGGATAAATGTTGAACGGCGAATCGCCCCATCCCTGCGCCACGAAGATCGGACCGAGCAGGAAGGGGCGCCATCGCAAGGCGACGCCCGCCGCCACCGCGAGCCGCTCGATGCGCGACGCGGCGAGATACGAGTAGGTGCTCGCAAACTCGAACCAGAAATCGAGACCTTCGTGTTCCATGCTGCCCTCGCCGACGATAGCTAATCGCGGGCGCCGGCGAAACACGCGCCGCCCAGCTTCCGTCCGATGCGCGCGATCGACGCGGGCGCAAACGGCTGGCGGCGAATTGCCACCGGTCATAGAATAGCGAGGTGATGGCGGACATCAGGGTACATAGCACCGCCCGCGTGCAGTTGCTCGATATTACCGCGCAAGCGCAGGCGGCCGTATCGCAAAGCGACGTGAGCGCCGGAGTGTGCAATCTCTTCGTCGCCCACACCACGGCAGCGGTAATCGTCTCCGAGAACTGGGATCCTGATGTGACTTCCGATTTGCTGCGCCGCCTCGAGCGCCTGGTCCCGCTCAAGGCCGACTACCGGCACGGCGAGGGCAACTCGCAGGCGCATATTCTGTCGGTGATGCTGGGCACATCGATCAACATCCCGGTGCGCGAGGGCAGGCTCGCGCTCGGGCGATGGCAGGGCGTGATGCTGGCCGAGTTCGACGGACCGCGCGAGCGCACGGTGGTCGCGAGCGTGGCGCCGATCGGCCCATAGGCGGGGCTGGGGGGAGCGATGGAAGAGGCGCCGCAAATAATCGCCGACGCGATCGCGATCGCGGTGGGCGCGTGCGCGGGCAGTTTCGCCGTGACCGTGGCCTACCGCCTGCCGCGTGACATCTCGATCGCCACGCCGCGGTCGTTCTGCGAAAGCTGCGAGCGCCCGATCCCGTGGTGGGCCAACGTGCCGATCCTCGCTTACCTGGCGGCGCGCGGGCGGTGCCTGATGTGCGGCGCGGCGATCAGCGCGCGCCATCTGGGCGGCGAGCTGGCGCTGGCGCTGGCCGCGCTTTATCTCTACGCAAATTTTCCGCTCGGTGACGCGCTCGCGCGCTTTGTCTTTCTCACCGCGCTGCTGATTTCCTCGCTGGTCGATTATGACTGGCGCCTGATTCCCAACCTGATCACTTTTCCCGGCGTGCCGGTGGGCTTCGCGATGGCCGCGCTGCTGATGCCCGAGGTGGGATGGAAGGATTCCCTGATCGGCATCGCCGCGGGCGGCGGCGTGCTGCTCGCGACCGGCCTCGGCTATCAACTGCTGCGCGGGCGCGAAGGAGTGGGGCTGGGCGACGTGTTCCTGCTGGCGATGGTGGGCGCGTTCATCGGATGGCAGGGCGTGATGTTCACGCTGTTTTTCGGCGCGCTGATTGGATCGTTCGGCGGCCTGGCGGTCGGGCTTTTCGGAACTCCGCGCGAAGCGCCTGAGCCGCCGGCGTTTATGCGCGAGCGCGCCGAGGCTGCCGCGCCGCCGGCGCATGCCGCGGGCGTCGCCGCCGAGGCGGCGATGATCGAGCCGATGGCCTCGCAGGAACCCGACAGCGTGGCGGCCGAAAATGAGGAGCACACGCTGCTCGCGACCACGGTTCCGTTCGGACCGTTCCTGTCGCTGGCGGCCGCCTTCTACGCGCTCTTTCAACCGCAGCTGCAGAGCTGGTACCTGTCGCGCTGATGGCGGCCGGCGTCTTCATCACGCTCGAGGGCGTCGAGGGCTCGGGCAAGACCACGCAGGCCGCGACGGTGGCCGACGAGCTGCGCCGGCGCGGACGGCGCGTGACGCTCACGCGCGAGCCGGGCGGGACGCGCGCGGGCGAATCGATTCGCGCGATTTTCCTCGATCCCGCGGTCGCACTCGATCCCGCCTCCGAGCTGCTGCTGGTGCTCGCCGATCGCGCGCAGCACGTGCGCGAAAGGTTGCGGCCCGCTCTGGAAGCGGAAGAAATCGTCATCTCGGACCGCTATTCCGATTCGACCGTCGCCTACCAGGGCTACGGCCGCGGGCTCGATCTCAAGCTGGTCGCGGAGCTGAATCGGCTTGCCACCGACGACATCCGGCCGGCGCTCACCGTGGTGCTCGATTGCCCGCCGGAAGTCGGCCTGATGCGCACGCGGGCGCGCGCGCGCGGCAACGTGCGCGGCTACGATCGCTTCGAGGGCGAGGAACTTGAGTTCCATCGCCGCGTGCGCGAGGGTTTCCTCGCCATCGCGAGCGCCGAGCCCGGGCGCGTCATCGTGATCGATTCGACGCGCGAGAAGGCCGCGGTCACTTCGGACATCATGGCCGTGGTTGGACGGCTGCTGGGCGGCTGATGGCGCTCGACGCAGTGCGCGGCAACCGCGAGACGCTCGCGCAGCTGAGCGAAGAGCTGTCCACCCGTCCGGCCCACGCCTACCTGTTCGCCGGGCCGCGCGGCATCGGCAAGTCGCTCATCGCGCGCGGCTTCGCCCATGCGCTGCTGTGCGAACGATCGCCGGGCGCCGCCTTCTGCTGCCGCATCGGGAATTGTAGGGTGCGCGAGGCCGCGCGGCCGGCACGCCGGGGCCGCAGCGCCGATCGCGCGAGCGCGGCGGGCGCGCAGCCGCCGCGCTGCGACTGCTGCGATGCCTGCGTACAGGTGGCCGCCGCGGTGCATCCCGATTTCATCGCGATCGGGCGCGCCGAGGGCCGCAGCGAGGTGTTGATCGAGCAGGTGCGCGAGCTTATCGCGCGCATGGGAACGCGGCCCGCGCGCGCGCTGCGGCGCGTCGCGCTAATCGACGACGCCGAGACGCTCGGCGCGCCCGCGCAGAATGCGCTGCTCAAGACGCTCGAGGAACCGCCCGGCCATGCGATTATCTTCATGATCGCGCAAAGCGAGCGCGCGCTGCTCGAGACCGTGCGCTCGCGGCTCAGGCTGGTGCGCTTCGCCCCGCTCGAGGTGCCCGATATCGAGGCGATCGTCGCGGCGCGCGCCGGCATTGAAGCCGAGCGCGCGGCGGCGATCGCGCGAGTCGCGCGCGGCAGCGCGGCGCGCGCGCTCAGTCTCGCCGGCGGAGCCGATCCGCCGATTCGCGAGCTGCTCGGCGCGCTCGGCGACGCGCGCCAGATCGATTTCGCACGCGCCCAGGCGCTCGCCCAGGAATTCTTCGGCGGGCGCGAGCAGGCGGCCGAGAACTTCGAGTTGATCGCGCGGGTGCTTGAGGAAATACTGTGTCTCAAGCTGATGCGCACGCCGCCCTCCGCGGCCGCGCCGGAAGTCACCGCGATGATGACCAGAATGGCCGAATCCCTGAGCCTCGAAGCGTTGCTCGTGAGCCTCGAGGGCGCGGTCGCGGCGGCCGGCGCGATAAGCGAGATGGCAAATCCGCGCATGCAGGCCGAACGCTGGTGGATGGCCGCCGGCAGCGCGGCGAGGAGCGAATAGTGCCCGATCAAGTCGATCCGTTCGACGGCGCGCCCGACCTCCCGCGCATCGTTGCGGTGAGTTTTCTGCCGATCGGCCATCTCCACAATTTTCTCGCCGGCGGGATTGCGCTCCGGCGCGGCGACCGCGTCGTGGTCGAGGCCGAGGCCGGCGTGCGTATCGGCACGATCGAGATCGAGCCGCACGAGCCGGCGCGCACGCTTGACCTGCGTGCGCTGCGACCGGTGCTCCGTCTGGCCGAGCCGGGCGATGTCGACCAGGAAACGGAGAATATCGACCGCGAGGTCGCCGCCCGCCGCCTGTGCCTGCATCGCATCCGCGAGCGCAGCCTGCCGATGAAGCTGATCAACGTCGATTACATGCTCGAGGGGCGCAAGGCGGTCTTTTACTTCACGGCCGAGAACCGTATCGACTTTCGCGATCTGGTGCGCGACCTGGCCAACTCGCTGCGCGTGCGCGTCGAGATGAAACAGATCGGCGCGCGCGACGAGACCAAGGTGACCGGCGCGGTCGGGCCGTGCGGCCGCGAGCTGTGCTGTTCGTCGTGGCTGCGCGACTTCGAGGCGATCACGGTCAAAATGGCGCGCGAGCAGGGTTTGGCGCTCAATCCGTCGCGCCTGGCCGGGATGTGCGGGCGGCTCAAGTGCTGCCTGCGCTACGAGTACGCGACCTATCTGGAGCTGCGCCGCGGCCTGCCCAACGTCGGCAAGCGCGTGCAATCGGTCAAGGGCGACGGCAAAGTGCTGCGCCAGAACATCCTCAAGCAGACCGTGCTGATCCAGCGCGACGAGGACGGCGGCGTGGTCGAGGCCGAACTGCAGGACCTGGTCGACGCGCGTCCGCAGGCTTGAGCCGCGCCGTCTTTGCCGAGTAGCATCGAAACCGCGGCGCCGCTGCGTTCCTCGGGACGCGCGGCGCCGCGGGGAAGCGTCGCAACATCCGATGGCCGAGCGAATTCATATCACCACCGCGATCTTCTACTGTAACGGGGCGCCGCACGTCGGCAGCGCCTACGAGGCGCTGGCCGCCGACGTCTTTGCGCGCCAGCAGCGGCGCAGGCTCGGCGACGACCGGGTCTCGTTCCTGAGCGGCACCGACGAGCACGGCGACAAGATTCGCCGGGCGGCGCTCGCGCAGGGCCTGGCGCCGAAAGTCTACACCGACAGGATGAGCGCGATTTTCGACGAGGCGTTTCGCGGGCTGGGCGTCAGCTACGACTACTGGGTGCGCACCACCGACGAAGTGCATCAGCGTTGGGTGCAGGAGATGCTGCGGCGGACGCATGCGCGCGGGGATATCTATTTCCGCGACTACGAAGGGATGTATTGCGTCGATTGCGAGCGCTTCTATACCGAGAAGGAGCTGCTGCCCGGCAACGTGTGCCCGACGCACAATCGCCCGATCGAGCTGATCAGCGAGGGCAATTACTTCCTGCGCATCGAGAAGTACCGCGCGCAGGTGCTCGAGCACATCCGCAACAATCCCGATTTCATCCGGCCCGCGCGCTACCGCAATGAAGCGCTCAACATGCTCGCCGAGCCGCTGAATGATCTGTGCATTTCGCGTCCCAAGGCGCGCATGGACTGGGGAATCGAGCTGCCCTTCGACGCCAGGTATGTCACTTACGTCTGGTACGACGCGTTCTGGGCCTACGTCAGCCATCCGGCGACGAACGATCCCGAGTTCGTGGAGAAGGTGTGGCCGAACACCGAGCACTTCATCGGCAAAGACATCCTCAAGACCCATGCGGTATACTGGCCGCCGATCTTGCTGGCGGCCGGCCTGCCCCTGTTCAAGCATCTCAACGTCCACGGATGGCTCAATTTCGGCGGCGCGCGAATGTCGAAGAGTTCGGGCAACGTGCGCGACCCCGTCTCATACGAGCGGGCTTTCGGCGCGGACGTGCTGCGCTACTTCGTCATGCGCGAAGTCATCTACGGACTTGACGGCGATTTTTCCGAAGAGCGGATGATCGAGCGCTACAATGCCGAGCTGGCCAACGACCTCGGCAACCTGGCAAGCCGGGTGCTGGCGATGGCGGCGCGGTACTTCCAGGGCGAGATCGCAGCGACGCCGGGCGCTGAGGGCGAGCAGATCGACCGCGCGCTGTGCGAGGCGTTTCGCGCGGCGCCCGAGCGCGCGGCCGTCTTCGCCGACGAGCTCGCCTTCAGCCGCGGACTCGACGCCATCTGGCAGGCGCTGGACGCAGCCAACAAGTACATCGTCGCCACCGAGCCTTTCACGCTGGTCAAGGATCGGACAAAACTGCCGCGGGTCGCTCAGATCCTTGCCAACCTGCTCGAAGGATTGCGCGTGATCGCGGGCGCGCTCGAACCGTACATGCCGCGTCAGTCGGCCAAGCTGCTCGATCTGCTCGGTGTGAACGGGGCACAGACGTACGCGCCCTTCGGCGCCGGGCTGAAAGCGGGCGATCGCGTCAAACCGCCGGTCGCGCTGTTTCCGCGAATCGACACCAAAGACCGCGCGTAGCCGGAGCATGCGCGCCAAGGCCGAGGCATCGCGCTCCGTCGGCCCGCGCAGCCGGGTGCGTCGCTATTGAAATCGGTACCTGAGCTGGTCGATCGGTTCGTCCACGACGAGGCTCAGTTCACTGTCGAAGCACACCCTGGTTTCCGCGCGCTTGCTTCCGTCCTTGGCTTCGGATTCGACCGCCTCGAAATACGCGATACGATCGCTGTTGATCCAAATCGCCTGTCCGCCCTTGTTCAGCTTCACAAACGCCATCTGCCTCTCCGCCCTTCGCTCTGATTGGTGCGACATCGGCACCGGCTTCAGAGTTAAGGATCGTCGGCGGACGATCAACAGCCATGTTTGCGACGACGCGTCGCGGCCGCTCGCATCAGGCGGCTAGAGCTTGGCCGCCGCATCGAGCCACCTGCGCGCCGACTCTTCAACGCTCTTTGCCGCCTCCTCGGGCGTGCGCGGCGCGCGCAGGTTGACGACAACGACCTCGTCCACTCCAGCGTCGCGATAGCGCGCGAGGTCGTCGGGCCCGACCCTCTTGGTGTAGGGCGAAACCGCCAGCTCCACGTCGGAGCGCTTGCGGCCGTTGGAGCGGAGCAGGGTCTCGATGCGCCGGATTTTGTCCGCCGCCTCGTTCGGGTCGAGATTGAAGCCGCACCATCCGTTGCCGTACTCGGCCACGCGCCGCAGCGCCGGTGCGCTTTCGCCGCCGAAGAACACGGGCAGGCCGGCGCCGCGCACCGGCTTGGGGAAGCTGCGCACGTTTTCGAAATTGACGAATTCTCCCTGGTAGGAACTCAGCGAATCGCCCCACAGCCGGCGCATCGCCTCGATATACTCGCGCGTGCGCTGCGCCCGGCGCTCCCACGGGATGCCGAGCGCGCGAAACTCCTCTTCCAGCCATCCGATGCCCACGCCGAGGACCACGCGGCCCTCGCTCAACTGGTCCAGCGTGGCCACGACCTTGGCCAGCACGAGCGGATTGTGCTCGGGGACAAGACAGATGCCGGTGGCGAGGCGGATTTTTTTGGTCACCGAGCCCATCGCGCAGAGCGCGAGAAACGGGTCAGGGATTGGCGCGTCGGCCGGAGCGGGCAGCGTGCCGTCTTCGCGATAGGGATAGCGCGAGGCGTAGGAATCGAGCAGGACGACGTGCTCCGGCGCCCATAGCGTCGAGAAGCCGGCGCGCTCCGCGCTCTCGGCGAGCGCCTTCATCACGCCCATCCCGCTCACCCGGCCCGATACGACCGCGAAAAGTCCGATTTTCATCCTCTAACGCTCCTGCCGGCGTCATCGTCGGAACGCCGCGCCAAATCGCTGATCTCGCCACCGTCTACTACGGTCCGCGCCGCGCTGACAAGCGCTCGCGAGCGAATGTCAGGCAAGCGCGTGCGGATAATGCGGGGTCAATTGCGGCATCGCGAGCCCGACGCCCAGGAGCCGGCGCTCGAGCAGCGAGAGATACATCTCCATCAGATCGCCGTTGTCGCGCGCCTTCAGTCCGAAACGGATGCAATCGTAGGTGAAGCCGCTGCCCGGCGGACCGAAAAAGTTCGCCGCCGCGGGCAGCCATTGACGGAGCGCCGCCGCTACCGCCTCGGCGCCGTGGCGATCGACCGCGCGCGCAAGCTCGCCCGCCGCGAACAGCTCGTGCTCGGCCTCGTCGTCGAGAATGCGCTCGGCGGCGCGCGCATGCGGCGCGTAGCTCGAATCGCGATAGTTGATACCGATCATCAAAAGCCCGGTCATGTCGAGGCTGAGCGACGCCATCAGCAGGTCCAGCTCGCCGGGCGCACTGCGCGCGAAGCGCAGCGGCGCCTCGAACGAGGGATGCTTGAGCACGGCGATCAGCGAACGGTCGGCGTCATACTGCGACACGCCGAGTTCGCGCAGCGCCCGATAGACGAGCGCAGCATGGCGGCGTTCCTCGGCGAGATTTTTCTCGATGATCGGGCGCAGCGTTTCGTCGGTAATCGTTTCGAGCGCGCGATGATAGCCAAGCGCAGTCAGTTTCTCCGCGAGCGCGTGCGCCGCGAGCAACCGGACGAGGGTTCGCGTGTAATAGGGATCGATACGGCCTAGTCGTATGTCCTCCGGCTCAACCGTGCGCGCGGGATATTCGCGCCGCAGCGCCATCGCGAACGACCTCCATTCTTGATCGTTGCGCCCCGGTCTCGAAGCTCATCGCGCCCGTAATCATAGCGGTCGGACGACCGGCGGCTCCAGACGGGTCGGCGCCGCGCACGCACAGGCTTATCCGCGCGAGGGCAGCATCACCGTGGCGCTGCCTATCGTCGTCTTCTCGCCCTTGGCGTTCTCGAGCCAGATTTCGCAGTCAACCAGATGGTCGCCGTCCTCGACGTACTTTTTCAGCACCTTGCCCCTGCACGTCACCTTCGACCCGGGCTGATCCATTCCGCGATACTGCACGGCGAGCCTGCGCAGCCATCCCTCCTCGCCGGCGAAGTCGGTCATCATCTGGCCGAGAAAGCCGTTCTTGAGCGCGCCGTGCAGGATCACCCCGGGCAGGTTGTTGTTGAGCGCGAAATCCTTGTCGTAATGGATCTGATAGAAATCGCCCGAGGCGCCGGCGTACTTGACCAATTGCTGGGTGGTCGGATTTTTTTCCAGCGGCGGTATTTCAGAACCCGGCTCGACCTCTTCCCAGTAAGTCTGCTTGACCATCTTGGGCTCCTTGCGCCGCGCCCGTGGGCTCAGTAGCGAATCACCGTCGAGCGCTGCACGGCGCATCGGCGATTGAACTGGTTGGTGTAACTGGTCTCGACCGTGATGAAGACCATCGGGCCGAGCCGCCCCGAGCTTTCGCGAATATCGGCTATTTTCGAGACCACGCTGATCCGGTCGCCGGGGCGGATCGGTTCGAAGTATTCCCATTCCGATCCGCCGTCGAGTCCGCGAAACTCTCCCATCCCGAGCTTGACGTCCGGAATCGCCGCCCCGAGCGAGCGGCAGAAGGTCGGCGGCGCAATCATGCCGCCGAAGCGGGTCATGCGCGCGGCGCCCTCGTCATTGAAGAGCGGATTGGGATCGCCGATCGCCTCGGCAAAGCGCCGGATCGCGCCGCGCTCGACCTCGACCACGCGCGCCTCGCTCTGCATGCCGATCTGCTTGCGCACCTCGTCAGTCACGTACTTGTTGGCCATGGTCGGATTTCCCCGGATGCCGCTCAGTAATCGCCCGCGATCTTCGAATGATCCCAGCTCGCCCAGCGCTCCGGTTTAAACCGCATCAGGACGCGTTTTTGCACGCGGCGCACGGCTGCGGGATTGGCCGGGTCCGCACCGGTCAGCCGCAGAATTTCGCGCAATGCCTGCGGACCTTCGCTCAGCTCGACCCGCCCGCGCATCATCACACCCCTGAGTTCCTTGTATTTCGCGCCGCTTTCGACGAGCACGGTGGCGCGCGGGTCGCGCCGCAGATTCACGATTTTCTGCGCGCGCGCGTAGCTGGTCATCATGATCGCGCCGTCTCTGACCGTATACCACATCGCTACGACGTGCGGATAACCGTCCTTTCCGTTGGTCGCCAGCGCGCAACTGTGACGCGAGGCGACATAGGCCATCGCCTCTTCGGGCGCGAACTTGATCGCATTGCGCTGATTCATCGGTCTCCCGCGCGGCACCCGGCAGGGCGCGCGCGTTTTGCGGCATGCCGCACGCTGTTGTCTAATATGACGTGAACCCGTCGCGCAAGACGAACAGCCGCCAGTCGTTTCATACACGCTGATTCGCGGAGGACATTCCGATGGCCAAGCTGGAGAAGCCGGAAATCGAGCGGCGCCTGCACCAACTGCCCGGATGGGAGTACCGGGACAATGCGATCGCCAAGCTCTATCGATTCGGGGAATTCATGGACGGGATCGAATTTTTGAACAAGGTCGCGGCGCTGGCCGAGGCCGCCGACCATCATCCCGACGTCAGGATCAATTATACGCGCGTCACGTTTTCCTGCGCCACGCACGACCAGGGCGGCGTGACCGAGAAGGATTTCAAGCTCGCCGCGCAGATCGAGGACGCATTCAAGGCGCGCGCGGAGTAGCCTCGTCCGGCGCAGGCGGCGGTCGAGGTCGCCCGCTCAGCCCTTGCGCGGAACGTAGTAGTGCGAGCCGCTCTGGGTGCGGTCGATCTCGCGCAGCAGGTCCTCGAGATCGCCCGGGTCGTCGACGAAGTCAATCTCCGAGCTGTCCACAACCAGCAGCGGCGTCTCGTCGTAATAGAAAAAGAAGTCGCGGTACGCGGAGGACACCCGCTCGAGATACTCGAGGCTGATATGGCGCTCGAAGGTGCGGTTGCGCTTGCGCAGCCGCTCGGCCAACACCTCGACGCCGGCGCGCAGGTAGACTACGAGGTCGGGCCGCGCCAGATGCCCGTCGAGCAGCCGATACACGCCCTCGTAAAGCACGAGTTCGTCGGGATCGAGGTTGAGCCGGGCGAAGATGCGATCCTTGGCCAGCAGATAGTCGCTGACCGTCGCCTGCGCGAACAGGTCCTGCTGCGCGAGCTGGCGCTGCTGGTTGTAGCGGGTGAGCAGGAAGTAGAGCTGGACCGGGAACGCGTATTTTTCCGGGTCCTGGTAGAAGCGCGCGATGAACGGGTTGCTGTCGGTATCTTCGAGGACGATACGCGCGCCGAGCCGCAGCCCCAGGGCCTGAGCGAGGCTGGTCTTGCCGACGCCGATCGGCCCTTCAATCGCGATATAGCCGCCGCCCCGCCTCATCCGGCCGCCGTGTTCGCCGCGCCTTTCTGTCGCGCGACCGCTGCTTGGGCCGCGCACGATGTTTTGCCGCGCGCGTCATTGCGCAGCGGCAGGGACGATGCGGCGCGGGTTAGTCAGCCGGCATCGGCAGCGGAAAATGAACGCGCTCCTTGGCAACGCTCAGCAACTCCACCGAAGCGCCCTTGTCGGCAAATGCCCCGATTATCTGCTCGACCAGCCATTCCGGCGACGACGCGCTCGCCGTCACCCCCAGCGCGCGCACGCCCTCAAGCATTTCAGGGCGCACATCGGCCAGCGAATCGACCAGGAACGCGCGCGCGCCGCGCATGCGCGCCACCTCAACCAGGCGGTTGGCGTTGGAACTCTGCTTCGAGCCGACCACCAGGATCGCGTCGCTCTGCTCGACCAGCTCCTTGACCGCGTTCTGGCGATTCTGGGTGGCGTAGCAGATGTCGTCGGTTTTGGGCGCGACCATCGCCGGGAAACGCCGCTTGAGCGTCTCCATGATTTCGCGCGTGTCGTCCACGCTGAGCGTGGTCTGCGTGACCGCGGCGACCCGCTCCGGATCCGGTACCTCGGCGACCTCGGCCTCCTCGACGCTGCCGACCAGGAGCACGCGGCCGGGAGCCACGCCGAGCGTGCCCTTGACCTCCTCGTGGCCGGCGTGTCCGACAAGGATCACGCTGCGATCCTCGCGCGCGTAGCGCTCGACCTCGAGATGAACCTTGGTGACGAGCGGACAGGTCGCATCGATAACGCGCAGCCCGCGGTCGCGCGCGCGGCCCCATTCGCTGGGCGCGACCCCGTGCGCGCTGAAGATCACACGCTGGCCTTCGGGCACTTCGCCAAGGTCCTCGACGAAAATCGCACCCTCTTCCTCGAGCGCCTCGAGCACGAAGCGATTGTGCACGATCTGATGGCGCACGTAGAGCGGACGGCCGTAGGTGCGCAGCGCGCTGCGCACGGCCTCGACCGCGCGATCCACACCGGCGCAAAAGCCACGCGGCTCGGCAAGGACGATTTTTTCGACCTGATGTTCTCGGAGAGGCATCCGGGCTCCTGATTAACCGATACTGGCCGATCGGTCAACTGCGTTTCCCGGCCAGCCTCGCATGTTGCGATTGAAGTATTATACCGACTGCAGCTCAGGGCCGCACGCGGCTTAATGGGCCTGCCCCGGAACCGGCGGATGCGAGGTCTGACAGCCGATCCATACTTCGCCGCCCTCGAAGTGTTCCTTTTTCCAGATCGGCACCACTTCCTTCAGACGATCGATCGCAAAGCGGCAGGCTTCGAAGGCTTCGCCGCGATGCGCAGCGGCAACCGCGATGGCGACCGAGGTTTCGCCGATATCGACGAGACCGATACGATGGCTTATCGCGATCCGCACGATGCGCCATCGTTCGCCGGCCTCGCGTGCCAGCCGCCGCATCTCGCTGAGCGCCATCGGTTCATAGGCCTCGTACTCGAGCCGGGTGACGATGCGGCCGGCGTTCTCGGCGCGCGTGGTGCCGGCGAAGGTGACGATTGCGCCGGCGTGCGGATCGGCGACCGCGCGTTCAAGCGCGGCAACATCGATCGGCGCCCGGCCGATGGTTATCGGGCCTAGCCATTGCGGAGCGCGCGATGACACGTCGGCGCCTCCGCTGACCGGCGGAATGAACGCGACTTCGTCGCCCGCGCGCGGGCGATAGTCGTGGGCGACGTATTCGCGATTGACGGCGAAGCCGACCGAGTCGCGATGGTTCTTAAGGCCGGGAAATTCTTCGCCCAGGCGCCGCCAGATCTCGGCGACGGTCGCGCCGTCGGGAAAATCACGGCTCAGTTCGGAAGCGCCGGCGCGCTCGCGCAGCGTAGCGAACAATTTGATCGTCATCCGCGGCATTTTACGCCTGCCACATCCGTTTGCATTGGGCTGGCCAGGTCAAAGTTTGAGCAGATGCGCCATGTGGCCGAGCTCGGGCAGCAGCAGCTTCTCCATCGCGAGCCGGCAGGCATCGGGCGATCCCGGCAGCGCGACCACGATTTTTCCGGCCGCGATTCCCGCCACCGCGCGGCTTAGAAAGGCCGCCGAACCGATCTGTTCGTAGGAAAGATAACGAAAGAGCTCGCCGAAACCCTCCAGCTCTTTGTCGAGCAGCACGCGGATCGCTTCGATGGTCGAGTCGCGCGCCGATATGCCCGTTCCGCCGTTGACGATTAACGCGTCCAGGTTCCGCAGATGCTCCAGGACGGCACTGCGAATCAGCACTGGGTCGTCCGGCAGCACTTCGTAGTATTCCACGCGATGGCCACCGGCAGTGAGCAGCTCGCGGATCAGCCGGCCGCTCTCGTCGGTTTCGGCGCTGCGCGAATCGCTCGCGGTCAACACGCCCGCGCGCAGGCTTCTGTGGCCATGCCGATGATGCTGTTCGACCGACACGCAATCAGCTTATATCATCGCGCCGCGCCGTCACGAGTCCCGTCCGATGACCCTCAGCGCAGGCGCAGGTTGAACGCCTGCGGGCCCTTCTCGCCCGGGCGCACCTCGAACTGCACTTCGTCGCCCTCGCGCAGATCCTCGAAATAAACCTTGGGCGACAGCCGCGAGCGATGAAAGAAGACCTCGTCGCCGCCGTCATCGGGCGTGATGAAGCCGAATCCCTTGTCCTTGATCACCTTCTTAATCGTGCCGAACACTGCCTTGCTCCTCCGCGGAGGAGCGCCCCGCCCCTCCTCCGTTTGAGCTTAGGCCGGTGGCGCCGTATGTAAAGGGGTCACGGCAAGCGGAGGACGTATCGTGCTCAAGGCGGTGGGACTGGCAGAAATCGAGCGCATCTTCGCGATCACGGATGCCCTGGGCATTTCGCGCGAAGCACTAATGATTCCGCTTCGCACTGCCCATCCGGGCGGCGTGCGCCGCGTCGCCGGCGGCAAGCTCGAAATCGTCGTCGAGCGCGACGCGGACTTCGATAGCTGGCTCAATCGTCTTGAGGCGGAGATTCGGGGGGTGTGGCCGCCGAGCCCGGCGGACTGAGCTCGATCAACCGCGTTCCGTGGTCGACCATCTGGCCCGGCGCGACGCAAATCCTGGCCACGACGGCGGCGCTCTCCGCGTATAACGTTGTCTCCATCTTCATCGCCTCCAGCACGATCAGCGCCTCGCCGTGCTCGACCCTCTGACCCTCGGCGACCAGCACCTTGTGCACCTTGCCCGGCATCGGCGCTGCAAGCTCGTGCGCCGCGAGCCCGCCCGCGCGCCGCGCCGCGCGCTCCTCGACGATGGAGAACTCGGCGGTGAAAGGTCCGGCAGCAACAAGAATCGCCGCCCGCCGATGCGCTGCCGCCATCCGAACATGTCGGTCTCCCAGTTCGATCACGGCGCAGCCGTCGCGCATCGGTACGATGCTCGCCTCCAGTTCGCGACCGTCGATGGTCAGGCGGATGGAGCGCGCGCCCGAGGAATCGCTCTGGCCATTTTGCGCGAGCAGCTCGACCTCAAATACCTGAGCGTCGTCCTGGCGCTTCAATTTCACTTTCACCGCGACCGCCGCCCCCACGGTTCGAAGGCTCCGAGCTCGGCCCAGGGCGAGCGCCGCCCTTGCATCCGAGCGCCGTCGCCGGCGGCGCCGCCCGACGAATATGCAGCCGTGCGGTCGGCCGGGCCGACGCCCGCGAACATGCCGCTTGCCGCTATCGCGGCTGCCGCGACCAGCTCGTCGAGTGCTTCACGGCCCGGCCGCCATCGCGGGAAGAAGTGCTCGAGAAAGCGCGTCGACAGCCGCGCGTCGCGGAAGCTCTCGCTCGCCACGACGTCGCGAAGAAAGGCCGCCGTGTTGGCGATGCCCAGAAGACAGAATTCTTCCAGCGCGCTTCTCATCCGCAGGCGCGCCTGCTCGCGATCCGTCCCCCAGCAAATCAGTTTCGCGAGCAGACCGTCATAGTGGGTGCCCACCCGCGCGCCGGGAGTCAGGAACGTGTCAATACGGACACCGGGGCCGCCCGGAAGGCTCAGGTAAAGCGCCTCGCCGGTGGCGGGACGAAACCCGTGCTCGGCATCCTCGGCGTAAATTCGGCATTCGATGGCGGCGCCGCGCGCCGGCTCAGGCTCGATGACGCGCTCGCCCATCGCAATCCGCAACTGCTCGGCAACCAGATCGCATCCGAAGCGCATTTCGGTCACCGGATGCTCGACCTGCAGCCGCGTATTGGCCTCGAGAAAATAGAATTCGTCGCCGGCGACCAGGAACTCCATCGTGCCCGCGCTGCTATAGCCGGTTGCGCGCGCAATCCTGAGCGCGGCTTCGATCATCCGCGCGCGCAGCGCGTCGCCGAGGCCGGGAGCGGGCGACTCTTCGATAATTTTCTGGTTGCGCCGCTGGATCGAGCAATCGCGCTCGCCGAGCGCGACCGCGCCGCCGTGACCGTCGCCGAGCACCTGGACCTCGACGTGGCGAGGATGCGCCAAATACTTTTCAAGGAACACGCGGCCGTCGCCGAAAGCGGCCTGGGCTTCGCGCGAAGCCGCCGCGAGCGCCTCGGGCAGGGCCGCTGCTCCCTCGACCAGGCGCATCCCCCGTCCGCCGCCGCCCGCAGCCGCCTTGACCATCAGCGGATAGCCGGCGCGAGCTGCAAATGCCGCGGCCGTTCGCTCGTCGAAGGTCTCCAATCCGGGCACGACCGGAACATCCAGCGAGGTCGCGAGCTTTCGCGCCGCAACCTTGTCGCCCAGCGCTGACATGACCGAGGCCGGGGGGCCGACGAAGGTGATTCCGGCCTGCTCCACCGCGCGGGCGAAATCAGGACGCTCAGAAAGAAAGCCGTAACCCGGATGAATCGCGTCGGCGCTGCTGGCGCGGGCGGCTCCGATTATCGCATCCGCATTCAAGTAGCTGCGCGCGGCTTCGGGCGGGCCGATAAACACGGCCTGATCGGCGACGCCGACGTGCAACGCACCGGCATCGGCCTCGGAATAGACCGCGACGGTAGCGATTCCGAGCCGCCGCGCCGTGCGTATTATCCTGAGCGCTATTTCGCCACGATTGGCGACGAGCAGCTTGGTTATCGAGCGATCGCTCATTCCGATTGCGAGCGTAGCACATGCGCCAAGCCGCTGGGCACAAGCCGCATCACAGCAGCGCGCTGCGCACGAGCGGATACGTTTCGCGCCAGGAAAAATTTTTCAAGAAAATTTCTTGTCGGCCTGCCCAAATAGATTGATCGACACCCGGTTTTCACTATCTTGGATAGTCCAGCGTGCGCGATGCGTTCGGGCTGGTCATTCGCGCCGAAGGAGAAAATTCTGAATGAGGGAGCGCTAGTGCTGGAAATGGAAGCAACCGACATCCGTACCGTGTATGACTTCCCCGTCGCCGGCCATCTCTGCAGCGATGGCGCGGTGCACTACGTCAAGCTCGTGCGCCGACCCGGTACTCCCAAACCGCAGGGCGTCTGCACGCAGTGCCAGGTCACCTTTCAGTACGAGAAGCCGCAACGTTCTCGCGTGCGGCACTACGACAGCGAGGGCGCCAGTCACTTCTAAACCCTGCCTGGCCCGAACCGGAACCGCGAAAATTCAAGTTTCAAGTCACGCGGCTGACGAACGCGCCGCCACATCAACGGGGCAACGGCGCCGCTGCGGCCGCGACGCTTGGGGCAGCGCGCGATACTTCGGACTCAGTTGAAATCGCACCCGCCAGCGATGAATCTACGGCGCCGCCCGCGGATGCGGCGGCGGAGGGGACCGCGGCCGGCGCGGTCGAGCCCTGGGGCGACAGGGTTGCCGGTGCGCTGATTTCGGGCGGGCGAGGCCGCTCGAAGCCGGGTTCGACGGCCGGCGGCGGAACGCCGACCAGCAGGACTTCCGGCCCGCGGTAATAGCGCGAGAGCGTGCCGCCGACAAAGGCGAAATTCCGCAACGGATCGAACCACAGCCGCGTCTTTGGCACGAACGGCTCAAGAAACACGTTGAACCATCCGAAGACCGGCCGCGCGTCGGCTTTCGCCAACTCGCCGTCCTGCGGAAGCGCGCGCCACGGCGCGCGCGTCAGGTCCGCGTGCAGCCTCAACACACGCGGCCCCGCGGCGCAATCGAAGACGTGGATGTCGACGTCGTTGGTCAGACCGCGACGCAGCTGGTTGGCGATGGGCACCAGCACGCCCGCTCCCGCGTAGGTGTCGGGCGGAAATTCAAGCTCCGCGGTCTTGATCTCACCCTTGCCCTGCTCGTAAATGGCGCAGCTGCAGCGGCCGCTCACCATGTCGGCGCGCGCGACGATCTGCGGCGCGCCGCGCGCATCGAAGAAGCTGTGCTCGTAAGTGACCATGCGCGGCAGGCCGCCGTTGATGGCGCGCAAGGAGTCGTGCTCGACGTCGTACTGACCGTCGATATAGGTGTTGCGGCCTTCGATCGCCACCGACTCGTCGTGCTGGGTAACGGTATAGTGCGCGCGGCCGAGGAGCCGGGCGCCGCTGGGGTCGTATATCAGGAGATCCGCGTCCTGATCGAGCGGAGCGGCAGCGGAGGCAGCGGCGGCCGCATTGGCTTCGAGCGGCGCGGCCAGCGCGGTCAGTACCGCTACAATCGCGACGAGCAGTGCCACGGGCCGCGTCATGGAATGCTCAAACTGATGTATCTCATCCGCCCGTCCGGCGATAGCACCCCGGCAAGCGACGCGTGCGCTCGGCGAGGAGGCCGTCACGCCCGTTTGTTCGGCGTGAACAGTTTCGAAAAAGCCTCCATCGACGCGGGCGACCGGCGCAACGCGTGCAGAGTCTCGTCCACGTGAGCCGGCGACTTCATCCCGACCAGCGCCACATTCACGCCGGGGGCCGAGCGCACGAACTGCAGCGCGCGTTGCGCGTCGCTGGTCAGGCCCTCGAAAGCCTGCGCCATGATCGCGGGCAATCCATGCGCCAGCCGGCCCTGCAATAGCGTCGCGCTGGCGCAGACCGCGATGCCGAAGCTGTTCGCCGCGCGCAGGGCCGAGCCGCGGCGGTCCGGAAGCTGCTGATTGGCCAGCGTCAACGCCTCGGGCATCGCCAGGTTGAACGGAAGCTGGATCGCGCGGAAGTGATGACCTTCGCCGGCGATACGCGTCGCGATCTGCACCAGTTCCTCGAGCTGTAAATACTGCCGCTCGTCCGCCCCCAGCCGGTACCCGTGCCAGGTGGCGGTGCCGTACACGCCGATCTTGCCGTCGGCGACCTGGCGCTCGAGAAACTCGAACGCGCGGCCGATACGCTCGAGAAATTCCGGCCGCGCGAGACTGCCGAGCTGGGTTTCGGGGTTGTGCAGGTAATAGATGTCGATGGTTTCGAGGCCCAGGTTGGCGCGGCTCATCTCGAGCATCGCGCCCAGGTAGCGCGGCGTCATGCAGTGCGATCCTTCGACCAGGTCGCCCGGACCGACGATTCCGCTGCTGACAAATTTTTCTTCGAACCACGCCCGCGGATTTGACGGCATCGCGCCGTCGAACGTGATGTAACCGCCTTTGCTCGCGACCACGACTTCCTCGCGGCGCAATTCGCCGGCCGCGACCAGTTCGCTCAGCACCCGGCCGATGGTGCGCTCGGCGCGCTGGAAGCGATAGTTCACCGCGGTGTCGATTACGTTGATTCCGCCGCGGAGCGCACGACGGATGGATTCGGCATACGCGCGATCGGTCTCATCGTCGGCCTCGCCGAGGTAGGTGCCGATGCCGATCGAGGAGACGCTGAGTCCGCCGAGCATCGGGCGGAAATTTCCCGGGAGATCCGCGTGGCGGTTCGCGTAAGCGAGCGTGCCCTCGGCGGTTGCGCGGTGCTTCAGCATGCCAGTCTCCTCGGGCGCTGCAGGCGGTTCAGGCCTTGCGCGAATTCGTTTCGAGCGGGCTGATCGCGGGTTCGAACAGCAATTGAATCACGTTGCCGTCCGGGTCGCGGATGTAGAATGACAGCGAACCGTCGCGATGGCTCCTGAGCGGGCGCACGATATCCAGGCGCTCGGCCTGCGCCCATTGCCATCCTGCTTCCAGGTCGGCCGGCGTGGGCACGATGAAGCCCAGATGGTCGAGCGGATGAGCTTCAGAATCGCCGCCCTGCAGCCGCAAGCCGCGATGCAGCGCAAGATTGTCGCATCCGGAACTCAGGTAGGCGTTATCCTGGTCGGGTTGCCACACCAACCGCATGCCGAAAACCCGCGTATAGAATTCGACCGCGCGGCTGACATCGCGCACACGCAGGGCCAGATGGCGCAAACCGCGGTTAACGATCATTCGGTTTTCCTGCGGAACTCCCGCGCGCAACTACCTGCGGGCTTACCCGCCCGGCTTTCCCGGGCTCTGCTTGCGATAGCCGAGCACAGCCCAGATTGGATCGCCCTCGCCCGAGCTGCGATCGATCGCTTCTATCTTCTCGAACGCCGCGCTGGCGGTAAAGTAGCACTCGACCAGGTCCACGCGCTGCCGATCGCCGGCCTGCGTCCAAATCGCCACCGCCTTGGTCGGAAACATCCGGTTCGAGAACGTCACGATGAATGGCGCGCCTGGCCGGAGCGTTCGTCCGACCTCGGAAAAGACCTCGATCGGATGAATCAGATACTGGACCGATACGGTGAGCACTGCGCCGTCGAACGATCCCGAGTCAAACGGCAGTTGGGGCGCGCGATTGAGATTGTGGGTGACGATTTCGCTGAGCGAGGGATTGTCGTCCATCTCAGCGCGGTTCAGTCCCAAGCCAACGACGCGCGCCGGCTTCAATTCGGCGGGCAGATGCGACCGCCAACTGCTCATCAGGTCGAGGATTGCGCCTCCGCGCGGGAGGCGATCGCAATAGATTTGCTTCACGGTTTCGATCGCGGCTTCATCGATATGCACCACGCGCCGCGGCGCGAGATAGAACAGTTCATCGTCGGACTCATCCAGCCGGCGGAAGAAGTGGGGCGCTAAGTTATCGGGCTGCATTTCGCTTCAAAACGGCGCGGCAATTTCCCCGCGTTTTCGAGTTTTTGCGAACAAAATCAGGCGGTTAACGTCAATATACACGGAAATTGAGCGATTGCGTTGACACAAACGAAGGCCGACGCCTACAGTAAAACGATTTTCCAAATCGGTCGCCATGGTCAGGCGCAACAAAACCAACTACGTCATCCAGTCCGTCGCCCACGCCCTCGACGTGCTCGAGCAGTTCTTCAACGACGCCGATGAACTCGGTGTCACCGAACTATCCAAGCGCCTCAAGCTGCACAAGAACAATGTCTTCCGCCTGCTCGCCACGCTCGAGGCCCGTGGCTATATCGAACAGAATCGCGCCACCGAAAACTACCGCCTTGGCATCAAATGTCTCCATCTCGGCCGCCGCTACATCGATCATATGGGTCTCGTGCGCCAGGCGCGACCGATTCTGACCGACGTCGCCCATCGATGCCGCGAGAGCACGTTCGTCGCGATCTTGCGGCGCGAGGGCGTGGTGCCGCTGGAAGCGGCCGAGCCCAACGAACGCGTCGTGCGGATCACTCCGCCGCTCGGCCAGCCGCTGCCGCTCCATTGTACCGCCGTCGGCAAGGTTCACCTCGCCTTCGATCCCGAGCAGCAGTTGCGCGCCGACTTGCCGGAGCAGTTGCCCCGCTTCACCGATCGCACGATCGTGGACCGCGCGATGCTGTTCGAGCAGCTCGATTCGGTGGCGCGCGATGGCTTCGGCATGGAAAACTGCGAGTTTTACGAAGACGTCTCGTCCGTCGCCGTGCCGATTCGCGACTATACCCGCAGCGTCGTCGGGTCGCTTGCCGTCGCCGGCCCGGCCTACCGTATCGGTATCGAGCGCATCAATACGGAAATTGCGCCGCTCGTAATGGAAGCGGGCCGCGAGCTGTCTCATCGGCTGGGCTATAACGAGTAGCGCGCCCCGGCGGGCAGAAATTACTCTTCTCTGCCGGCTTTTCAGGTATTAGCCTTAAATCAGCGTCCGGTTTGACTGGCTGGGAGGCCGTTGTTAGTTTCGTTGCGCCGCGGCACTCCCGCGATCAAGACCTCGGCGGCGTGCTTGACGCGCCATGTCTGAATGTCTCGGCATAAAGTACCCGGAGAGAGAAGGCCGTGAAAATCCTGGCTACCGTAAAGCGTGTCCCCGACCCCGCGACCACGATTCGCATCCTGCCCGACGGGTCCGGTATCGCCACCGATAACGTCAAATGGGTAATCAACCCCTTCGACGAGATTGCCATCGAAGAGGGTCTGCGAATCAAGGAGAAGTTGGGCGGCGAAGTGGTGCTGCTGGCGATCGGCCAGCAGACCTGGCAGGAGCAGCTGCGCACAGGGCTCGCGATGGGCGCCGATCGCGCGATCCTGGTGCGCGCCGACCAGCCGCTCGATAGTCTGGCGATCGCGCGCGTGATCGCCAAGGTCGTCGGCGACGAGAAGCCCGACCTGGTGATCATCGGCAAGCAGGCGATCGACGACGACTCCAACCAGGCGGGCCAGATGCTGGCCGAGATGCTCGGATGGCCGCAGGCGACTTTCGCCTCGAAAGTCGAAATCGCGGCGCCCAAGTGCACGGTCGTGCGCGAGGTCGATGGCGGCCTCGAGACGGTCGCTTTCGATCTGCCTGCGGTGATCACCACTGATCTGCGGCTCAACGAGCCGCGTTACGCCTCGCTACCGGGTATCATGAAGGCGCGCAAGAAGGAGCTGAAGGAAGTGCCGGTTGACAGCCTCGGCGTCGACCTCGCGCCCAAGCTCAAGCTAAAAACGCTCGCCGCGCCGCCCAAACGGCAGGCCGGCCGCAAGGTAGGCTCGGTCGAAGAGCTGGTCAACGTGCTGCACAGCGAGGCCAAGGTTATCTGACGCGCGCCCACAAACAGCGCGCTTGAAGTCATTCATAGGCCGCGCCGCCGGGGCCTGGCGGACGCGCCGGAGAAATGCGCGATGGCTGACGTACTGGTCTTTGCCGAACACAAGGCGGGACATTTTCCCAAGACGACACTGGTTGCGGTTAACGCCGGGCTCGAACTCGCGCAAAAGCGCGGCGGCGGCAAATGTATCGCCGTGGTCGCGGGCGAGAAACTCGACGCTCCGGCCGCCGAGTTGGCGAAATACGGCGTGAGCAAGGTCGTCGCGCTCGACGACGGTCGGCTGGCGCATTATCTCGCCGACGCTTATGCGCAGGCGCTGAGCGCGCTCGCCAGGAGCCTCGGCGCCGAATACATCCTCGCCACGGCGACCGCGATGGGCAAAGACCTGCTGCCGCGAATCGCGGCGCGCCTCAATGCCCCGATGGCTTCGGAAATCGTATCGATCGGCGAGGATGGCACGCTGGTGCGCCCGATGTACGCCGGCAATGCGCTGGCCACGGTCGAGATGGACGGTCCGCTCAAGGTGGTCAGCGTGCGCGCGACCGCGTTCGATTCGGCCAAACCCGGCGATTCGGCGGCGCCGGTCGAGAAGGCCGCGCCCGAGCTTGATGCGGGCGGACTCAAAATGCAGTTCGTCACTTTCAACGAGATCAAGAGTGATCGGCCGCAGTTGACCGAGGCGCGGATCGTCGTCTCGGGCGGGCGCGGACTCAAGTCCGGTGAGAATTTCAAGAGCGTGCTCGAGCCGCTGGTGGACGAGATGGGCGCGGCGATGGGTGCCAGCCGCGCCGCAGTCGACGCGGGCTTCGTGCCCAATGACCTGCAGGTCGGACAGACCGGCAAGGTGGTCGCACCCGAACTTTACGTAGCAGTCGGCATCTCAGGCGCGATCCAGCATCTGGCCGGCATGAAGGACTCCAAGACCATCGTCGCCATCAACAAGGACGAAGAGGCGCCGATCTTCAATGTCGCCGACTACGGCCTGGTCGCCGACCTGTTCAAGGCGGTGCCCGAGATGGTCGAGGCGCTGAAGAAGGTCAAACACGCGTAAGCCGAAAGGCCGCAGCGGCCGCTGACGCCGCCGTACGAGATTGCTCACCGCTCATCCGGGCACGGTGCCGGCGCGCGCCGCGCGTGTCCGCAATCCGCGTCCAAGGCGCGGCGGATTGAAATGTCCGCAGCCGGGGTGATTTAAGATTCTGGCGGACGCACCGCGTCATCGATCGTCTCACCGTCCGCCGCCGGCAGGCTTGATTGGAGGCTCAATGACAACGGAGATTATCTTCAGTCTCTGCATTCTGGCCGCACTGGGCGTTTTCTTCTACCAACTCTGGCGCAGGTTCGCGCTGCTGCGCAGCGCGGCCCCCGCAGCGCGCTTCGATCGCATTGCGGATCGCATTCGCGCCGTGCTGGTTTACGCCTTTGGCCAGAAAAAATTCGTGCGCAGCAATCCGGGGGCCGAGCATTCCGCCGGCTGGATGCATTTTTTCATCTTCTGGGGCTTTTTCATCCTCGCGATCCAGATCGTCACGATGTTCGGCCGGGCCTACTCCGCCGCGTTCGTCTTCCCCGGCTTCAGCCTGAATCTGCTGGGCGCGCCGTACATGCTGCTCCGCGATTTCACCGAGCTGGCCGTCCTGATAGCGGTCGGCGTGGGGCTGGTGCGATGGGGCATCACGCACGCGCCGCGGCTTTACGGATTTCTGCCGCCCGAGCAGCGCCAGCGCAACAAGTCGCACTGGGAGGCCTATGTAATCCTCACGTTTATCGGCTTAATCATGCTGGCGGGCCTGGTATACGACGGCGGACGAATCGCCGCGCAGCCCGACCTGCCCGAGGCGCGATGGGAACCGATCTCGGCCCTGGTCGGCCTCGGTCTGGCGATGGTGGCGGGCACTGGTTTCGCCCTGGCGGCGAGCAACGTCGCCTGGTGGGTGCACAATCTCGTGGTGCTCGTCTTCCTGGACCTGCTGCCACCCTCGAAACACTTCCACATCATCACCGCGATCCCCAACATTTTCTTCGCCAAGCTCGAGCCCAAGGGGCGGCTCTCCAAGCAGGACCTCGAAAATGATTCCCGCTTTGGCACCTCGCGCATCGACCAATTCACGTGGAAGCAGGTGCTCGACATGTTCAGCTGCACGGAATGCGGCCGCTGCTCGTCGAATTGCCCCGCCACCGCGACAAAGAAGCCGCTGGCGCCGCGCCAGTTGCTGCTCGATCTGCGGGACTACCTGTACGCGCATCAGAACGAGATGATCGAGAAGCACAGCCGGCCGGCCAACGGCGACGGCGCGGAAGCGTCCGAGGTCGGAGAGAACATCGTCGGTTCCGTGATCCGCGACGAGACGCTGTGGTCGTGCGTGACCTGCCGCGCCTGCGAGGAGGCCTGCCCGCCGATGATCGAGTACGTCGACAAGATCGTCGATATGCGCCGCCACCTGGTGCAGGAGGTGGCGCGCTTTCCCAAGGAGCTGACCCGCACCTTCAAGAACATGGAGACGCAGTCAAATCCATGGGGCCTCGATTCGGGGACGCGCTTCGAGTGGGCGGAAAAGATGAACGTCCCGACGCTCGCCGACAAGCCCGACGCCGAGTTCCTCTATTATGTCGGATGCGCCGGCTCCTTCGACGATCGCAACAAGAAGACGACGCAGGCCTTCGTCCGCGTGCTGCAGAAGGCGGGGGTGGATTTCGCGTGCCTTGCGCGCGAGGAACTCTGCAACGGCGAAACCGCCCGTCGGCTCGGCAACGAGTACCTCTACCAGACGATGGCGCAGATGCTGGTCGAAACCCTCAACAATCACAAAGTCCGCAAGATCATCGTGAACTGTCCGCATTGCTTCAACACGCTCAAAAACGAGTATCCGCAATTCGGCGGTTCGTTCGAGGTCATCCATGCCTCCGACCTCGTCCAGCAGCTGCTGGCCGCGGGACGCCTCAAGATCTCCGCGGCATTCTCGAAGCGCACGGTTTATCACGACTCCTGTTACTACGGCCGTTACAACGACGTGTTCGACGAGCCGCGCACCGTGCTGAGCCGCGCCGGCGCCGAGGTTCACGAGATGGAGCGGCATCGCAAGTTCGGAATGTGCTGCGGCGCCGGCGGCGGGCGCATGTGGCTCGAGGAAGACCCGGACAAGCGGGTGAATCTGCTCCGCACCGAGCAGGCGCTGCAGACCGACCCCGAGGTCATCGCGGTCTCCTGCCCTTACTGCATGACGATGCTGGGCGACGGCGTCAAAGCCAAGCAGCTCGAGGAAAAGGTGCAGACGCTCGACGTGATGGAAATCGTCGATGCGGCGACCGGCAACCGCAACGCGCAATCCTGACGGGAGCCCTCTCGCGCGGAAACCGCGCGTCCCGTGCGCGTTGCCGCGTCAGCCACGCCGCGGGCGCATTCCTCAGCCGCCCCAGCCGTACCATCGCACCTGCCAGGTGAAGAAGGTGACGAGGACGATCGACACGACCACCAGGATTTTCGTCAACTGGTCGAGCCGGCGCGGCGCGCCCAGCGCGACCAGCGTCAGCAGGAACGGATAAATCTCGATGTAATAGCGCGTGCCGAGCTGCGCGAAGCCGTTGGCGTACCAGAGCATGATCGGACCCGCGCACAGCGCCGCCGCAAGCGCGACCAGCAGCGGCCCGGCTTTAAGGAAGCTCGGACGCAGCGCGAGCACGAAGCCCGGGCTCGTCAGCAGCAGCGCCTGGCCGAGAAACTCCGGATGGATATACGGGAACTTGTCGCTGTAACCCGGGGCCATGAAGAACAGCGTGTACAGATTGAACGGCAGATGCGCGAGCGCGATCGGACCGCCGGGCCGCTGGAGCCGATATCGATCCTGGTTGTACCAGAGAAAGCGCGCGATATCGTACGGCGTGCCGAAGCGCGCTTCGTTGAACGCCACGAGCATGGCAAGCGCGGCGAGAACCGGAGGCACTATCCAAAGCAAATCGCGCAACCTGCGCCCGCGAATCCATAGCAGGCCCGCGTACGACGGCAGCGCGAACAGCATGTCGTAGCGCGCCATCACCGGTATCGCCGCCAGTATACCCACCATCCACGGCCGCGCCTCACCGAACGCTTCCGTCAGCGCGGCGAGCGTGAACGGCACCGTGACCAGCAATGAAAAATCCCACGAACTGCCGAGTGTCGCCTCGTACCAGAACGTCGTGCCGATGCCGAAGAAGAGCGTCAGCCAGACGCGCGCGGCGGTCGCGAGGCCGAGCTGGCCGAGCAGCCGCCACACGAGACCCAACGAGATCGCGCCGACCACGACCGAAACCGCGGTCTGATTCGTCGCCAGTCCCCAAACCGCCACCGCGGGAAGCGCAACCAGCGCCGCGAGCGGCGGATGCAGCAGATAGCTGCGGCCGTGCCAGACGATATGCTCCATGTAGCTTGGCGCGTCCACCCAGGTCCGGCCGTGCAGGAATGCATACGCCTGCTCGACCGGCTCGATGTAAGGCGTGGGCGGCGAGATGGTCGCGCCATAGAAGGCGAGAAACACGACCGCGACCGCGAATGCGCACCATCCTTCGCCGGCAAGGAAGTCCTCGAATCCGCTGCCCCGACGCGCCGCGGCATTCGGCCATCCGGCGGCGAACTCCGCGGCGATTCCGCCGATCCCGAGCACCAGCGCCGCGCCGACCGTCGCATTAGGCGTCGCGTGCCTGAGCACAAACCCGACCAGGTAATCAGCGAGCGCGATCAGGGTGGCCGCGACGAAACACCATCGCGCAACCTGCGCGCTCTGCGCGCCCGCGGCGGTTTCATCCACGGCAGATGAGGACGGCAGTTGCTCAGGGGCGGGCGCTGTGCCGCCGGCCTCCGAATTCATTTTCGCAGGTCGTCGAGAAACTCGAGCATCGCGCGATTGACCTCGTCCGGCTTTTCCTGCTGCGTCCAGTGACCCGAGCCTTTGATCAACACGGTCTTGCGCAGATTCGGCACCCACGCCTGCATCCCATCGGCCATCTCCGGGCGAAGCACGATGTCCAGTTCCGCGGTTATCATCAGCGCCGGCTGACTTGTCTGCGTCGGAAGCGCCGCGGCATCCTCCCAGTTGCGATCGATATTGCGATACCAGTTGAGCGGACGCGCAAAGCCGCTCTTTTCGAAACCGCGAACGAAGACCTGGAAATCATCGTCGGTGAGAAAACTGCCGTGCGGCAGGTCCGGCAGATGGTCGAGCAGGCCGCCGCCGGCCGCGCCCAGCACGCCCGAGGGCAGGCTGCGCAGCTCCGCGAGATCGGCGCTGCGGAACAGTTCGCCGCCCTGGTAAAAGGAGCGCAGGCTGCGGCGCACGTCGCGCTCGAGTTCGGCCTCGGCCACGCCCGGTTGCTGGAAATAGACGATGTAATTGAAGCGGCCGGCCGCCATGGCGCGAATGAAATCCATCGGCTTTACCGGCGTGCGCGGAAAAAACGGGGTATTGAGCGCGATCACGCGCTCGATGCGGGCCGGCGCCATCAATGCCGCGTTCCACGCGGTGAAGCCGCCCCAGTCGTGCCCCACGATGACGCATTTTTCGATACCCAGCGCGTCGAGCATCCCGACCAGGTCGGCAACGATCTCGCGCTGCGTGTATGCCTCGATCGCGTCGGGGCCGCCGGTTTCGCCGTAGCCCCGCTGGTCGGGCGCGATGGCGTGAAAGCCTGCCGCGGCCAGCGCCCGCATTTGATGACGCCACGAGTACCACAGCTCCGGAAACCCATGACACATCACCACCGGGTAGCCGCTTCCCGCCTCCGCCACATGCATCCGCAGACCGTTGCTGTCGACAAAGCGATGGCTGAACTCGCTCATGATGCACCCCTGCGCCCGCATCGATCCGGCGCCGGCATCAGGCTAGCACGCGGAGCGCACGGCGGCATCGCGAGGCTTTGACTTAGGCGCGCACGCTGATGGACGATGCTAGGGTCTCGGGTCGAGTCTCGCACGAGCGTGAGAATCGCCGACGAGGGGGGTGACGCCGATGGCCTTTACGGTGCAACCGGAGAGTTTCCGCTTCGATAGTGCATTGAGCGCCGGCGTCGCCGGCAAACGCGTGCTGATAACCGGCGCGGGCAAGGACGGCGGCCTCGGCCAGGCCTTTGGACTGGCAGCCGGAATCAACGGAGCGGCCGCGGTCGGAGTGCACTTTCACAGCAGCTATTCCGACGGCTTCGACCTGGTAAACGCGCTGCGCAAGCTGGACGTGAATGCGTTCCCGGTGCAGGCCGACGTCACCAGCATGGGCGACCTGTGGGCGACGCGCAGCTACGTCATCGAGCAGATGGGCGGCAAGCCGCCGAACCTGCTCATCTGCAACTCGGGGCTGACCGAGAAGGGCTATGCGCTCGGCCGCGCGCTCAAGGAAATCCCCGGCGAGTCGCTCGCGATGCGGCGCGCGCGTGTGCGCCAGCATTTTCTCGACAGCCTGCACGAATCGCGGCTGGTATTGAACACGAAAATCGACGGCTTTTTGGCGATGACCCATCTGTGGGCCGGCGAAGCCGTCTATCACCAGGAGTTTCTGCAGCTCATCTATGTCTCGTCGCGCCAGGCGATCGATCCCGGCACGAGCGTGCCCGGCTACGTGATCAGCAACTGGGGCGTGCTGCAGTTGCCGAGGGTGCTGGCGGTCAACCTCGGTCAGAACGCGAAATTCGTCGGTTCGGCCTGCATCCTCCTGCCCTTCATCCGCACCAGCATGACCGACCAGTACGCCGACAATCCGCGGGTGTTCGGGCGATGGCAGCCGCGGATGCTCGAGCCTAACGAAGCGGCCAAGGCGTTCCTGCAATTGCTCGCGCGCCCGAAGGAGGAGTTGGACAAGGGCCTGTTCGAACTGATGGTCGATGGAGCGCCGGATAGGATCGAGGTCACGTGGAAACGCGTGGCGCTGGACGTGCGCGAGGAGCCGCTGGATTGGAGCAGCCAGGCCGCCCTGCGCTTTGCCAAGGAAACTGCGGCCAAGCAGTAAAACGATTGGATCAAGATGAGGCCAAAGCCATGAATCGCGAATTCGAATTCAAGCAGTTGTTGCGCGCGCTGCGCGCCGGAATAATCGGCGAAGCCGCTTTCGAGCAGGAAATGGGGCGGCTCGAAGCGGACGGAGCCTCGGTCTCCAACGGCGCCAACGCCGGCGGCTTTCGCGCCTTCGGCAAGACCTACAAGTCCGAGCGCGCCGCAGTCGTCAGCTTCATCGACAAGGTGTGCGCGGGCGAGGCCAACGCCGCCGAGGCGTTCAACGGATGGGCCGACGTGTGCACCACCGATTGCCTGCGCACCGGCTTGCGTATGGTGGCCGAGCGCGAGGCCTATCATGCGCGCATATTCGAGAGGCGGATGCGCGAGTTGGGCGCCGAACGCCGCGCCGGCGCAAGCGAGGAAGGTCGCAGGCTGAAGGCATGCCTCATCGATGCGAAGCGCAGCGACGCTGAGAAGCTGATGGAATTCATGCGCGGGACAGGCGAGCCGGAGGCGGTGGTCAAACCGATCGACGACTTCGCGGCCCTGCTGCAGGAAGACCTCGAAACCAAGGAGGCGCTGCGGCTCTTCTGCGAAGACGAATATTCGACGCTTAAATGGATGCGGGACGCATGCGCGGCAATGAATGCCGCTCAGCGCGCGGCCGCGCCCGCCGGCCGCGGGAAGTCGAGCGGCGCGAGCGCCAAGCCGGCATGATCATCCCGATGATCGTCCGTATCGCAGGGACGGGCGCGGTATAGGAAGAGTCGCAACGAGCAGGAGAAGACGCGTCATTGGTCGCGTCTCCCCCCGTGTTCGATTCGTTGCACCTATTCGGGCGATTTGGCCCCGGAAGGCGGCACGGTTGCGCTTGCGGGCGCCCCGCCGGAAGGCTGGGCCATGTCGCGGCGCTCGTAGCCTGCAGGCGCGGTAAATGTGTCCGCGGGTAAACTGCGCGTGGCGATCTTCGTCACCACGGTTCTAGTCATTTGCGGCCCCTGCTTGGCGAGCATCTGCTTGAGCCGAGCGGTCTGCTCGGGGCTCAATCCCGGCATGGTAAAACCGGTGTTCACCGTCCGCGTGGAGTCCATCGTGAGCGGAATCCCGCTCGGCACCTTGCCCGAAACCGAATGGACCTCATTCAGCTTGGCACCCATCGCCTTGGTGAACTCCGTAAACTCGGCGGCCCCGGGCGCGCTGGTCGAGAAGCATCCCGTGGTCTTCACCGCCGCCATCGCGCTCTGGCTGCCCCCGGCATATTCCTCGCAGCCGTAATTGAGCACGGTCGAGGATTTGCCGGTCTTTTGAAAATTCAATCCGAGCTGCTGCGGATTGGACGGCTGCGATTGCGGCGGAAACGGCATCTCCGCGTACGCCTTCTGTTTGGGATCGATCAGCATCATCGTGCCCCTGTCGAGGTCGATGACGAACGAGTTATGCTCGCTGACCATTTTTTCCTGATGGCCCTGCACGAACAGCTGCCGCGTCTGAACCATCGGAGGTTCGCTGCCGCGCGTTGTCGTCACCTGCTCGTCGATCACCACCCCCGCGCGCGCCATCGCGCCGGAACCTATCAATATCGTAACGGCCAAAATTGCGCTCATCGTCTTCATAGCGACTGTTCCCCCGGCGCGCGGCTGATTTTCAGGACCTGGGGCACGACACCCCGCTCGCGGTCGGCGCGCTCGACGACCAGACGATGGACCGTTAGGCTCGTAAGTCCGAAGAACACCCAGACCATCTCTTTGCATCGGCGTAGCAATCCGATGGCGAAGCCGACATCCGCCGGATAGCCTAGCATAGCCATCACCAGCGCCTTGCCCCCCTCCTGGCTGACCAGCTTGGCCGGAATCATAAAGGTGGCGCGCTCGATCAACTGGCCCAGGACTTCCACCAGAACCGCGATCTGCCAGCTCGCCGGCTCGTGCAGCAGCATCAGCAGGATATAGATCTCGACCGGCCCGAGACTCCATGCAACCAGGTAAAACAGGCACGAAGCGAACAGGCGCCAGCGATGGTGCGAATAAAACTCGAGCAGCAGTGCGTCGGCATCTCCCGCCGCCTCGCGCAGCTCATCGTTGGCCAGGCGAGAAAGGTCAAGCCGCGCGGCCGCGCGCCAGAGATGGGTAAATGGCCGCCGGATTTGCACATAAAAGAAGCCCGCCGCGAACGCGATCGCCAGGGTCAATCCGCCCAGCGCCGGCCACAGCAGATGATGGAAACGGGCCTCGAACGGCAGCACGGTCAGCATACCCCCGGTGATGAAACCGACCTGACCCAGCATTTCGGCCAGCGCCGCAACCACCACCGAGACCAGTCCCGCCGCCATCGCGAGCTTGTGACGCACCATCATCGCCATCACGAACTGGCCGCCGAGCTGGGCCGAGGGCGTGACGTAATCGACCGCTTCGCCGGCGATCCGCGCCGCGAAGAGTTGCCCGAAGCCGAGCGAACGCGGGCGGTTCTCGATCGTGACCCACCATCCCAGCGTGTTGGCGGCGCGCGCCACTCCCTCCAGGGCGATGGTCAGCAACAGGCCCCATCCGGCCAGCCGGGCGTAGTGCAGGACATCGGACCAGCCGAAGTGTCGCAGGAACCAGGCGTAAAAGCCCAGCGCGAGCAGGACTATCAGGGTTTCGATGCGTCGCATTTAATCAGGACTTAACCGCTGGCCGGAGGCGGTGCGGGCTTTCATCAGCCATTCTTTCAACGCCCTCCGCAGGAGGCAAGCCGGGTCGAAGAAATTACGAACGCCATGGGCTCAGACTTTGAACCGGATGTGGATAATGTCGCCGTCGCGGATGATGTAGTCCCGGCCCTCGAGCCGCAGCTTTCCCGCTTCGCGCACCTTGGCGTCCGAGCGCAGCGCGGCGAAGTCTTCGTAGCTCACCACCTCGGCCCGAATGAAACCGCGCGCGATATCACTGTGAATACGCGCGGCCGCCTCCAGCGCCGAGGCGCCGCGCGCGAGCGGCCAGGCATGCGCCTCGGGCTCGCCCGCGGTATAGAAGGTGATGAGCCCGAGCGCCCGGTAAAGCGCGCTCACCAGGCGATCGCGCGCCGGCGCGTCGAGGCCCGCCGCAGTCAGCAGCTCGCGCTGCCCGGCGGCATCCAGTTCCCAAAGCTCGGACTCGAACCCGGCCCCCAGCATGAACAACTCCATCCCGTGTTCCCCTGCCGCGGCGAGCGCCTCGGGCGAGGGCGGCGCGCCCGCGCGCTCGGCGTCGCAGTTGACCGCGACCAGCGCGGGCTTGCGCGAGAGCAGTCCGAAACTCGCAAAGGCGGCCAGCTCCTGGGCAGTCATCTCGAACGAGCGCAGCGGCTTGCCGTCTTCAAGCCACTTGATACAGCGCTGGAGCGTTGCGCGTTCGAACTCGGAGGCGGGATTGCGCTCCTTGACCAGGCGCTCGAGGCGACGTTCGGCCTGCTCCAGGTCGGCAAACACCAGCTCGGTCTCGATTCCGGCGAGCGCGCCTGCAAGAGCCGCGTGGTTGCCGGCGAAATCGGGAATGACGATCAGGAGCGCGTCAAGGTCGCGGATCAGCGGCAGCAGGCTCGGGTCGAGCGCGGCGCCCTCCTTCTGCTCCTTCGGATTGGGCGCAAAATCGAGTACGGTAAGCTCGACCTCGACCCGTTTTTTAGAGCCGTAGGTGCGCTCGAGGAAGTCCAGCCGCTCGTCGGCAACCTTGATTTGGCCCGGACGCGCGCGATTGCGGCCTTCGGCCTGGCCGGGAAGCGGGGCAATCCCGGTGAGGGCGTGAAACACGGTCGATTTGCCGACGCCGCGCGCGCCGATTATCCCGGTCTTCAAAAGAACGCTCCTGAACCCGCAACACTTACATATGCGTCCGCGCGGCGAAAGACGCCGAGCGAAGAGAGACGGAAGCGTCCGAGGCGAATGATTGGATGAACCGACGGTCTTCGGCGTTGCCGTAAGGCTCGGCTGAGAGCTATCTAAAGGTGCGGACTCTTTAATGCGGGCGGCAGGTGGGTTACTCTCGACGTCGTCGCGTTCTTGAGGGGGCCACCCTAGCTCAGTTGGTAGAGCAGCTGATTCGTAATCAGCAGGTCGTCGGTTCGAATCCGACGGGTGGCTCCACAAAAACCAATAAAATCAACGAGTTTTTCGGACATCTCGATGGCCACTCCGTCGAACTGCCGCCCATTGTCCGAAAACTGTCCGAATTTGTCAAGGGCCTCAGCGGTTCTTGTTGCCGAACTCTTCAGCTGTCTTCTATCACGAGAGAGGTTGGGGGATTTGGTGGTTGATCCAGGGCGACGAGATCGGCGTCAATTGCATGGACGGTCTGTTGTCGCTACGTTGTTGGCCCGTCAACCCATGCGTAAACGGGGGTGCGCGTGCCCGGCGGAACCACGAGTCGTAAACTGGAAGTTTTCGTCCTTCACGCGGTTAATGATAACCGTGCTGTAAATTACCGAGAACTGTTCGATTTCATCGCGAGTATTCCCGCGCGCGAGCGGTCGATTGAGCGCGGAGAAAAGCTCGTCGCTATACCCGAACTCACTGTATCCAGCAGTCGAGTTTCCTTCGTTGCATACGAAGGTCCTCTAGGCACGAATCCGCTGATATTCGATAGCTCCGAAGCGAGAGCACGCATTGAGCGGCTCTCCTCCGGAGAGGTACTGGCAACCAGGACCCACGGCGTCATTGACCTGAGACAGCGAGAAGCCGTAGTCGAGTTCAATCACCGAGGGGCCAAAGCACACGAGGTCGCTTCGGTTTTCGAAGAGCTAGGTAGGCGCAATCCGAACTGGAAAGCACTCGCGTTGGAGCTCAATCCGTTGCCGACTGCGGAATTTCTTGCCGAAATCCAAAAGTTTAGGCGCGTACGCTTGGCAAGTATCCGCGTTGCACGCCCGAACCCCGCTTGGAACAGAAGTTACGAAATACTCAAGGACGTCGCAGAGGAATCAAGTGGCCAAACTATCGATCTTGCCGTAACCGCCGGGCGAGGGCAGTCACTTTCAACTCGCGGCGGCATCATCCGCTGGATCCGAGAATTGGTAAGCGAAAGGCTGCCCCCGTTGAAAAACGCCACAATAGTGGGAACTCGCGAAGGCGAAGACGACGAGACAGTTGTCTCATTGGCTCGATATCATCAGCACCAGCGCGTACGAGTTAGGCTCACCTCCGATGGCCACGTTGACGGTCAAGACATCCAAGAGAAGATCCGAGGATACCTCGACCAGCGGACCCACCGGAGCACATCGTGATCCAGGCAATCAGGCTATACATTCGAGACGAGGTACTGCCACGCTGGCGAGAGGTGGTCTTCGGCTCTGAGCTGTGGCTCGCGGTCGCGATCGCGCTCGCCTGCGGACTTTGGGGTAACCGTCTCGCACTCGCTCACGCGAAGGTCGGCGACATCACATCGGCCGTTCTCACGTATGCGGCGATAGCTTTCGGCTTCTGCCTATCTGGATTAAGCCTCGTCTTGGCTCTGCCGGACCGGGAATTTGCAACAAGGCTTGCGAAGTCGAGGCCGCCTGGTTCAAAGGCTAGCCACTACTCCGAACTCGTTTTTGTGTTTTCGTGGACCGCGATTATTCATTGGCTCGATGTGGCCGGTGCGATCGCACTGTTTATTCTCTGTGGCTCGGATGAGCGAATTTTCCCCGCTTGCGATCACGCCTCTGCGAAGGAATTGTTCGGGCTCATACATCGTGAGTGCTTGTGGCCAGATCGACGGCTGATTGTGTTCGCAGCGACGTTCGTGACAGTATATGCGGTCTTTCAATTCCTAATCACTCTGATAACGCTCGCGCAGGTCGGCAGGGTTTACATCGACACGCTCAGAACCTCGGCGTAGCTCAAGACTGCTCCGTGAATAGATCCAAATAGGGTCCGTAGGAAAAGCGGCGATTGCGCTTTCGTCCCGTTGTTTCGCGCAACAGATCGATAATCTCGAGTTGGCGCGCGAGACCATTGGCGTTCGCGAAGGAGAGACCAGTGACCTCCATGATGGTCGGCACGGAAACGATCGGCCGGAAATAAAGGCGCTCCAAGAGCTGTAACGCTTTCCCCGACGCGCGGCCCAAACGGTTCAGGATCACCTCGCGATGTTCCTCGCGCATCTTCACGATCCGGCGGGCATTCACAGTAGCCTCTTCGGCCACTTGGGCCACCCCTTGGAGGAAGAATTTGAGCCAGCCTTCCCAGTCGCCACGATCGCGGACTGCCTGAAGCCGATCGTAGTACTCCGCCCGGTTGAGCTTGAAGAAGTGCGAAAGATAGAGCAGCGGCCGTTTCAAGATCTCCTTCTCGCACAGCAGAAAGGTGATCAGCAGGCGCCCGACTCTTCCGTTTCCGTCGAGGAAAGGATGAATGGTCTCGAACTGCGAATGGGCGATCCCGACCTTGATGAGCGACGGCATGGGATGTTCCTGGTGCAAGAACTTCTCAAAGTTGTCCAGGGCCTGCCGCATCTCGTGTGGCGGCGGCGGCACATAACGCGCATTTGCCAGCGTCGAACCTGGTGGGCCGACCCAGTTCTGCGAATTTCGAAACTCGCCCGGATTACGCTCGGCACCTCGGACGCCCTGCATCAGCTTCTCATGTATCTCGCGGATCAGCCGGAGCGATATGGGCAGTTTCTCCAAGCGTTCGAGGCCGTGGTTCATCGCAGCCACGTAGTTGACGACCTCGGCCACGTCTTCCGGGTGGCCCGGCTCTGCCGCCTGCGCCTCGAATTCAAGCACATCGATCAGAGAGGCTTGGGTTCCCTCGATCTGGCTTGAAAGCACCGCCTCCCGGCGAACGTACATGAAGACAAATAGGTCAGGATTGGGCAGCGTTTCTGTCGAGCCGTCCAATCTGCCCACCGCCAGATCCGCCTTGGAGAGCAGATTCCACATCTCCTCGTCCAGCGCGATTGGGGGCTCTGGCGGCAAGGGGTTCGGGATGAACGCCCGATAACCGGTCGGCTGCTTGATGTAGCGTCCGGCGCGGGCGCTGGACTGCCGCTGAGCCTCCCTGGCCGCTTTCGCGGCCGGTGTCGTAATTTTCGCCACCGAAAATTAAAACCGTGGCCGCAGCAGGTTATTATCGGAAACGGCCGGTTTCCGATAATGTCTAGCGGCTTGTTATTGTTCCGGTCAATAAGCCGGCGGATCTACGGCGTCGAAAAAGAGGCCCTGGGCCTTCGGTCGTCAGCCTTTCCGACGATCCTCGATCGGCGTCACCTTCGGCTGAACCGGCTGGGCACCGAGGTGCGCCTGCAGACGCTCCGCAGCCTGCGCGAGGTCCGCTTCGCTCACGATGTTATACCGGTCAAAAACGCTCCGCGTCTTGTGACCTGACAATGCCATGGCCACGCGGTCCGGGATACCCGCCCTCACCATGTTACGAACTGCGGTGCGGCGCAGGTCATGCACCAACACCTTGCCCACGCCGGCGCGCTTGCAGGCGGTCGCCCATGCCCGCTTGAAGTCGCCAACCGGCTGACCATCGAGATGGAACACGTACGGGCAGTCCAGACGGCGATTCGCATTCGCGCGCTCTATGATCTCGAGCAGCTCGCCCGACAGCGGTAACACCCGGCCGTCCTTGTTCTTGCTGACCGACGGCCGCAAGCGCGCGACGCGGCCGGCAAGATCCACGTCGCGCCATTCAAGCGCCTTCATCTCGCCGACCCGCCAGCCCGACAGGTAGAGGAACGTGATCGGGTCTTTCAGATACTGCGGCAGATGCTCGCGGAGCGCGACAAAGACGCCGTGATCGACAAATCCCTCGCGTGCGTTGTTCTCCTCGAGCAGGGGAATATGCGGGGCGAAGCGAAGCCGTCCCGATTCAACGGCCAGCTTGAACATTCGCTTCAGAGCGGCGAGCTCGCGGTTGATGCTGGCATTGGCGGCGCCCTGGCGCTGCCGATCTGCCGCGTATTTCTTGATCCGCTCGGTCGTGATGTCCACGGCGCGGTCCAGCGCGAACCGCGCTTTCAGATGTTGGATCGAGAGCCGGACGGAGCGAATCGATCGCAACCGGTTGACCTCGTAGTCGGTCAGAAGCGCGTCTGCAAGGTCCTCGAACGTGACACGCTCCTCGACCGGACCGATCAATTTTCCGTTCGCTGCTTCGCCGACGCGCTGCTTGAGGAGCTTCAGCGCCTGGGCCTCGCTCGTTGACCGCGAACTTTCCCGGTGCTCCTTCCCGCGATAGCAGTAAGCGATCCAGTAAACTGAGCCGCGTCTGAAAACGCGTCCGCTGCCTCTTGTGTTCGTGGGCTCGCGCACAATTCCTTCAGGGCTGCTCGGCGTTCCCGAAATCGGGCCCGGGGTCGTAATTGCGGGCCATTGTACCAGCTCTCGCACGTTTTAAGGGAGCGGCGGCGAAAGGTCTTGGATCGCGACGCTCTTGCCCGGGTTGGTTGCGGTTGACGGGCGGCGCCCGATCGTGTTAGGTACGCCGCGTTCGAATTTGGTCTGTATCAGATCCGCCCGGAAGAGACATCGCCGGGAAAGACGCCTGATATACCTGCCACTGCTTCAGGTAGCAGATTCGACACGGTTGGCTGATTCAGTTTCTGATGCGTGCGGCCATCCACATCAGCCGAGATGGGCGGCGCCGCTGCCGGAGTTTACTTCGACTGAGCCAAAAGGGAGAGAAGAGAAATGAGCAAACGGATCGGTCTAATCGCGCTGGCAATTTTGCTGGCGTCGGGTTCCGCGGTTTTCGCACAGCAGTTCGATCGCAAGAATTACGACGAACTGGTTGACGCCAATTCACCCGACACCATCCCGCCGGGGACCAGAATTACGGTTCATAACTGGACCCAGTACCGGCGTTTCATGATGGTCTGGATGCAGTTGGCGTTCAGCGGCAAGATGCATTTCCATATCGCCGACACGCCCGACTACACGGTCGAGGTGCAGCCCACGGGCAACTACGCGATTCCGCGCGACGCTCTGCGCGACACCGAAAAGTACGCCGGCCAGACCCGGCTGGTTAAGATCCCGAATACCGGCGGCTACAGCTGGGAGGGCTACAAGGCCGGGATTCCTTTTCCCAATCCGGAGGAGCCCAACAAGGCGGTCAAGATCATGTACAACATCTGGGCCGGTTCCTATACGCCTTTTCTGCTGCATGAGTTCAGCAAGAACTGGGAGACCGACAGCTTCGGCAACGTCACGCCGCTGGAAACCGACGACAGCTTTTATCATCTGATGGGGCTGAGCGATCCGCCCTATCCGCAGGACCTGCCCGACAACGACGGCAATATCTTCGCCAACCGGTTCATGGAACTGGCGCCCGAGCAGGCCCGCTACACTACGTCGCTGGAACTGATCTCGAAGGATCCGGCGCGGCTGACCGAAGAGTACGTATTCCTGCCCAGTCTGCGCCGTTCGCTGCGGCTGTCGAGCGCGTCGCGCTGCACCCCGATCCTGGGCGAGGATTATCTGGCGGACGATACCGACTGGAAGCCGGCCTTCTTCGCTCCGGAGTATTACGGCGAAAAGAAGCTGCTAGTTGCGGTGGCCGATCCTAAAACGGCCTATACCGAACCCTCCCGGTTGGGCTACGCGGGCGGCGATTACAAGTCCGGCGCCGCTTTTCCGGGCTGGCCGAAACCCGGCTACAATCACTGGGAAGTGCGCAAGATGTATCTGATCAACATGAAGCCGCTGCCGGTGCTGGGCGCGGGTTATTGCTACTCGCAGCGGATTTTCTACATCGACGCCCAGACCTGGGACGGCACTTCGCTGCTGGAAAACTACGATCGCAACGGCAAGCTGTACCATACCAGCTGGAGCATCCACGGCCCCATCAACTATAAGGGTGAGACCGCCGTGCTGCGCAACGCCTTTGCCTTCTCCTCGGCGCGGGACTGGCAGGGCAATCACGCTTCGCCCGACATCGGCTACGACCTGAAGATGGACAAGGACGCTCCCGGCGAGTATTTGGAATCGGGGATCTATACCCCGGGCGGGCTGGACCGGGTGATGCGT